>NZ_JAZHFF010000001.1:185078-387774 GCF_036541985.1 Rhodococcus sp. IEGM 1306 | reverse complement strand
TTTGTCATGCCGGCGACGCTGTCTCTACTCACTGCAGGTTTCCCGCCGGCGCAGCGTGCCCGCGCCGTCGGAGTCTGATCCGGCGTCGCAGGGTCCGGTGCAATCGCCGGACTTGTCGTCTCCGGGTTGCTCCTCGAAAAATGGTCGTGGCATTCGATATTCGTCAGCCTGGCCGTCGTCTCAGTTCTCATCCTCGTGGTGTCGTTCACGATCGTGACGTCGAAGGACACGGAGGCAACTCCACTCGATCTACCTGGTACAGCGCTGATCGCCGGCTCGATCGGGCTGTTCGTCCTCGGGATGATCGAGGCGCCGGCCCGTGGTTGGCTCGATCCGGTAGTTCTCGCGTTGCTGGTCGGCGGAATTGCCATGGCCGCGGTATTCAGCTGGGTCGAATTACGTACTCGCCATCCACTTCTGGACGTGAGACTGTTCGCCAATCGCGCATTCGGCAGCGGCGCAGCGTCACTGACCCTGCAATTCCTGGCGACTTTCGGCTTGTTCTTCCTGATCGTGCAGTATCTCCAACTGGTGCTCGACTACTCCCCCCTGCAATCGGCGCTCGCCCTGATGCCGATCGCTGTGCCGGTGATGGCGCTGTCCGTGGTTGCTCCCCTACTGATTCCGCGTATCGGCCTTCGCGCTCTCACCGCCACCGGGGTTGCCTTCCTCGGAACCGGAATTGCACTCCTGACGCGCTTGGATGCCAGTTCGACCTATGCCGAAGTCTGTGTTCCCTTGGTAGTGGCCGCCATTGGATTGGGTTTGTCGACAACCCCCGCCACTGCTGCCATCGTCTCCAACGCACCGGACTCCAAACAGGGGGTTGCCTCAGCAGTCAACGACGCAACCCGTGAGATCGGCTCCGCCATCGGCGTTGCACTGGCGGGAAGTATCCTCGCCGCCGGCTACGGAAATCACGTCCAGCCCGCGGTCGACTTGCTACCCGAACCGGCCAAGGAGCCGGTATCCGGTTCTCTGGCCGCCGCTCTCCACGTCGCCGAAGCAGCCGGGCCGCAGGGTGCCCAGTTGGCCGAATTCGCCCGTGAAGCCTTCATCAAAGGCATGGATCAAGGAGCACTCACGCTCGCTTCGATCATGTGGGTATCCGCGATCGTTCTGGGATTCTGGGCTCCGGGTCGTCAGCGAGACTGACCGCCTCGTCGGTACGCCGGGGCCTTGGTCGTCTGCTCCGACTGCAGAGTCTGCAGGAGGGGCATCGACCGGAGTGGCACCACAACCGAGAGAACCATGACGCTGGTCGACCGGGTGGCTATCCCCGACCGATTCAGTTCGAGCAGCGTCGCTTGCAAATCCTCGTGCGACGCAGCGGCAATCCGGCACAGCACGTCGCCGGAGCCGGTGGTGGCAAAGGCTTCGAGCACACCGGGGATTGCCTCGAGTTCCGCTGTGACGGTGTCGAGCGCCCCCTGGGCGATCTGCAAAGTCACGAATGCCTGTACTCCGAAACCCGCTGCAGCCAAATTGATGTGCGGCGCGTATCCGGCGATGACGCCCGCATCTTCCATCCTTTTCAATCTCGCCTGCACTGTCGCCCGCGCAACCTTGACCTGACGCGAAAGCTCCAACGCACCGGCTCTCGGGTGCTTGTTCATCGCGTCCAACAGAGCCAGATCCACTGCGTCGAGATTCACGTCTGCTCCACTCGTCGTTCAACTATGCAAATTGCCTACAAAACAGTGCCACCATCTTCGCATTCCGGCGCTGTGTCTACTTTCAACTACCTCCGTTGACTACCCAACCTCTGAAGGACTTATCTGTTTGTACTGGCAGTGCCGAACATAACTCGAGCACCGCGCTGTGTACATCGCACTCAGAGGGGACTCACCATGACCGTCGAACAGACTCTCACCGACGACGAACAGTTGGCCGGCCTGGATCTGGAGCAATTACGCCAGCTGGTCGGACTGGTCGAGTACGACAGCGATCACGATCCCTTCCCCGTGAGCGGTTGGGACGGCCTCGAATGGATCGTCGGAAATGCCACGCAGACTTCACATTTCTTCCAGTCTGCGTTCGGCATGGAATTGGTGGCCTATTCAGGCCCGTCGACGGGAAACCGCGACCACCACGCGTTTGTACTCAAAAGCGGGGCCGTGCGGTTTGTCGTCAAAGGTGCTGTGGATCCGGCAAGTCCGCTGATCGAACATCACAGCCGTCACGGCGACGGTATCCGCGACATCGCGCTCAGCGTCCCTGACGTGGACAAGTGCATCGCACACGCCATCACCCAAGGCGCGACGGTGTTGAGCGAACCGCACGACGTCACCGACGAGCACGGCACCGTTCGCCTGGCCAGCATCGCGACGTACGGCGAGACTCGGCACACCCTCGTCGACCGTTCCCGCTACACCGGCCCTTACCTTCCCGGATACGTCGAACGGACGTCGTCGTACCGCAAGCGTGACGGCGCGCCCGAGCGCATCTTCCAGGCCCTCGACCACGTCGTCGGCAACGTCGAACTCGGCAAGATGGACCAGTGGGTCGACTTCTACAACCGGGTCATGGGATTCACCAACATGGCCGAGTTCGTGGGCGGCGACATAGCCACCGACTACTCCGCGCTGATGAGCAAGGTCGTCTCGAGCGGCAATCACCGAGTCAAGTTCCCACTTAACGAACCTGCCATCGCGAAGAAGCGGTCACAGATCGACGAGTACCTCGAGTTCTATCAAGGTCCCGGCGCTCAGCATCTCGCGCTTGCGACCAACGACATCCTCGGAGCAGTCGATGCTCTGGTCGACGAAGGAATCGAGTTTCTCTCTACTCCGGCTTCGTATTACGAGGATCCCGAATTGCGCGCGCGTATCGGAGAGGTTCGAGTTCCGATCGAGGAATTGCAGAAGCGAGGCATCCTCGTCGACCGCGACGAGGACGGCTATCTTCTTCAGATCTTCACCAAGCCGATCGGAGATCGTCCCACCGTGTTCTTCGAGATCATCGAACGCCACGGCTCACTGGGATTCGGACTGGGAAACTTCAAAGCCCTGTTCGAAGCGATCGAGCGTGAGCAGGCCGCGCGGGGCAACTTCTGAAGTAGGTCAGCTGTTTTCGGTCCACGCCCAGACCACCGCGGGTCGCCCGGTGGCACTGACCCGGACTCGTTCGTCCGTACGTTCCAGCCCTGGCAACGCTTTGAGCGTCCGGTTCAAATTGCCCGGGTCCGGACGCACACCGGAAAGCTCCTCCGCCACGGCCAGCGCGTACGACGCCGGAAACGACGGACCCAGTAGTGCCCGCGTGAATGCCTGATCTCGCCACAACAGGGTGTCAGCAAGGATCGGGCGGGTATCGGCGACTATCCGATTGTGGTCGAACGCAAGGTCCCCCGGGTTGTCCCAGCTCACCCATTCGGCCGAACCCGGCACCTCGTCCGACGAGATCACTGCCCACATGGTCACCGAGAGCGTCGGACCGCGGGGGTCGCGATTGGGTTCGTCGAACACGGTCAATTGACCGCTGACGAGGATCTTCTCGTCGGGAATTCCGAGCTTGGTGGTCACGGCTCGCCTGGCGGCGTCCTGCAACCGCTCACCGGCGCCCAGCAGTACACCGGGCAGCGCCAACTGCCCGGTGTACGGCTCCGCTTGCCGCGGAGTGACGGCAAATCGCAACATCCCGGGTTCCGGATTGCCGAACCGGAGCGCGATGACATCGATCGAGACAAGTGACTGGTCCACACCGTCCATCATGCAGGCACTGGGCATCGCATCTGACGATCGACCCGGTCGGCACCGTTCGCGGTCAGCACTACCGGCGCACCCATTTCCTCGCTCAGATACCGGGCGAAATCCTCCGGGTCGGCCGGAAGTTCCTTCGGCACGACCCCTACGGCTTTCAGGGAATCTGTCAGCGCCTGCTGGTGATCGAGATCCTTCCACTCTCCGACCGGAACGAACGGCAATCCTTCGTACGCGTGCACCCCGTGGATCGGGACGCCTGCAGCCCGCGCGCGATCCATCGCGTCGAGATGAGTAAGCGCCAAACCGTCGACGCCACCGCTCACCTCGATTGCGTAGTGCAACAACAACTCGTCGAGGTGGCCCATCCGGAATCCGCCTTGATACTCACCCGTCCCGTTGTGCAGCTCGGGCAACACCTTCGCCAGCTCCGGATCCTCCGTCGGGAAGGGCCCAGCTCCGTGTCGTGTCATGTACGTGCGGGTGACGCCGAGTACGTAACTGTCCCGGCCCAACTCGTCGATCATCGCTCGCGCGTTGGACGGTTCGACCGTCGACCACGTGGTGTGTGGGTGAAACCCCCGCCACTCGTCGAGAAGGACACCTTGTGCCCCCTCGAATACCAGACGACCACGGGCACCCAACGCGCCCAGCGCATCCGGGTCGGCGATGTCCACGACGGCACCGAATTCCGCGTACATGTCGACCATGTCGTCGATCGGCGGAAAACCGTGGCGACTCTCCGCGATCAACGGTCCGTAAAATGTGGCCATCGTCGACAACTTACGACGCAAGGAGTCAGGTCGCCGGCAGTCTCCCACCGTAGGCGCATTCGCAACTTCGAGCGCATACGCCGCGGTCTCACCGATCCCCTTGCCGCACGAGCCGTGTCGGTTACCGCCGCGAGCATCCTCACGAGCCCTGTTGGCGGCCACGTGAATCGGCGTCGTCAACAATGCGCGCGCGTCGATCCGTATCAAATCGAACGGATTTCGAACTCCGAGCGCTTCCAGAGCACGCGCCTCCCGGGCGAGCGCGATGGGCTCGACCAACACGAATCTCGAGAGAAACGTCGGGACGCCGGACAGCGTTCCCGAACCGAACTGCGAAAACGTGTGGTGGCGCTCGCCGACCGTCACGTTGTGCGCTGCCTGTGCCCCACCGTTGAACCGGACCACTGCGGCCACACCCAAATCGGCTTGGTCGGAGCAAAGCCAATCGACGGTTGCTCCCTTCCCCGCATCTCCGAACCCGAGGTCTACGACGACGATATCGCGGTCTTCAAACGGCTCCATCATGCTCTCCTTCTATGCGAAATCGACATCGTCCGTATCGGTTCCGAGATCGTGGGGCAACCCGGCCACCGTCGCGGTGCTGCGCCCTGGAATTAGAGCGAGAGCCTTGCCGACGGTCTCGGCTTCAGCTCTTGAACCGATGTCGCGGAGATCCGCCAGTCCGTCACGCAGGTCGATGCGGTCCTCGCCGATTCCGACCGTCAGCGCGATCAGTTCGCACACCGCAGCGGGGTCGTCGAGTTTGACGAAGCGTTCACCGAGCAACTTCTTCCAGTGATCCGCGATTTCCGGATCGTTGAAGTACGACGACTGATCTGGCAGAACGAAGTAGACATTCCATCTTTCTTCGAGTTCACGGTAGATCGACGAGACCGATACGTCCTGACGTACCTTGTCCCCGATCACCGAACGGATGTGACGAGCCGAGAGCCGCGGCTTGTTCAGCTCGTCGCCGATGATGAAGAGGTAGCCTTTCCTTCCGCGCTTCTCCCAGGCATCCGTACTGGTGTGGCGCGCCATGAAATATGCTGCCAATTCATAGCTTTCCGACTTCTGTCCGCCACCGTTGCCCTCGAGGAAGATCGTCCGAAGCTGCTCGTCCATCGCGTTACCCGACTCGAACTGACCGACTTGTAGTGGCACCTGATCGGAATCGGCGTCGCCGATACCACCGAACAGAATCTGCGGATCATCCGCGTATCCCTTGCGTTGCAGCAGCCCGTGCAGCTTTCCGAGCTTGTCCTGCATGATTCGCGGAACAGCGCCCATCGAGCCGGTGACATCGAAAAGCACTGCTATCGGGAGAGAATCGGGGTGCCCGGCCGAGTCTCGGCATTCACGCTTGTCGACGCCGAAGGGGTCGAGGGTCGGGTCCGCTTTCCAACTGCTTCGCGGACGCGACCGAAGCGAATCGGTGTAACCGAAATCGTCGACACCGCGTGCGGCACGAAAAGTCTTGCCCGCCAAATAGGTGTTGTCGTCCCAGTATCCGTAGCCCATGACAATCACTGTCCTTTCGTGGATGGAACTGCGAACGGACGAAATGTCCGCTGGCCATAGAGAAGATCGAGGAGTTCGTCGAACTCACCCAGTAGGTCGACCGCGTCGGGACGCAATCTCGGGTTGTCCTGCATGCTGCCGTCGGCAAACGCCTTCATCCGTTCGTGGGTCTGCTCGCCCAGCATTCGGAGCATCAAATGATGAGCCATGTAGACGTCCCAGGCCGGAGACGCTCCTTCGCCGAGTTCCGGTGGGTACGAATCACGATCGGAACCGATCGTCGCCACCGGGCGGCTGCCCGTACGGGTGGCAAAGGACCAGCCGACCAGCACCACCCCGTGCCGATCAGGCTCGATCAGCACGTTCTCCGCGGTAATCGCCGTGTGCACCCAACCAGTCGCATGCGCTGCTGCCAGAGCCCGAAGTAGCCGTCGGTGCATCCACGCCCAGTCCCGTGGATCGAGGCCACCTGGATACGCCTCACGGACGTCGGCGAGACTCACAAAACCTTCGGTCAGATCGTCCAACACATCGATCTGACGTCTCGTGCCGCTGCCCACATGGGTGATTTGATCGATCAATCGCGGGAAGTACGAGACTGCCCAACCGGCTTCGCACGAATTCTCGATGTCCGTCAACACATTCCGTTCGGCCTCGATCATCGAGTTCGCCCGAGGGTCTCGCGGAATCTTCAGTACGACACCGGCATCGGACCGGTACAGGTTAGCGACCGAGCCGCGCGCTACCAGTCCACCCAACGTGTACTCGCCCCGCTCGCCGACATAAACGGGCCGAGAATCTGCCGGCTCGAACTCCGCTGTCCAACTGCGGTATAGCTCGTTCAACCGAGATGTCGCGGCCGAGTATCGCACCCGATCTTCGGGCTTCGCCCGGTCCGGATGAATGGCGGAGGCGAGCCGATGAAAACGACGCTTTGCAGCGCGACGGGTGTCGAGATCGCTGGAGTCTCCCCCGAACACATCGGCCGAAACTCGTGCTGCCTCGACGATTTCAAGTGCCGTGCTGATCGTTTTCATAGTTTTAGTCTATCTGACTAAAACGAAGACGGCAAGAATGCGTATTTCATCCGAGTACATGCGCATCACATCAGGACACGGCAATCACCTGGCGGTACCGAGGGCTGAAACAGCTTTGCGTAGCTCGATCACTGCCAGACTGCTGTCGCCCTCGCGGGTACACAGATCGATCGAACACTGCTCGATGTCGGAAATGCGCACGAAACTGATATCCGAGCGGGTGTAGTACTCGGCAATGGTTGCTGCCGTTATCACCACCGCCCGACCGTTGGCGACAACCTCGAGCGCTTCGTCCATCGTGCGGACAGAGGGACCGTACCGGACGGGTACACCACTCGGGCGCGGGTCCACCGACCACCATTTCACCCATTCGGGTGGCGCACCGTCACTCGAAACCTGCACAGTCCCATCTATTTCAGAAATCTCGATACTCGTACGGCCCGCCAGTCGGTGTCCTCGAGGCAGGGCCACCACCCGCGGTTCGACGCCGATCCGTTCGAGCACCACACCGTCGAGCACCGGCAGTGGAGGGCGCACGAAGGCGGCATCGACGGTCGCGCTCGCCACCGCGGAAACCTGTTGGGACCAGTCCAATTGGACCAGCTCCACCTCCGCATGCAACGAATCGATCACCGCACGTCCCAAACTTCCGGCCGCCCCGTTGATGAATCCGATCCGCAACCGCCTGGCCCGCCGACGCTCGAGTGCGTCGAGCCCGTTCATCGCGCGAACGGCGAACTCGAGAGCGGGCCGCGCATCCGCGACGAACACCTCACCCGCGGCGGTGAGCACCACCGGGTGCGAACTGCGATCAACCAACTCGACACCCACCTGTTCCTCGAGTCGACGAATCTGCTGACTGAGAGCAGGCGCCGTGACGAACAACCGGTCTGCCGCTCGGCCGAAGTGCCCTTCCGCCACGACGACGAGCAACGAGGACACCAACCGCAGATTCAGATCTTCACCTCTTCTCGCCTTTTTCATTACCGTCCATTCGGTTGTCTTAGGCCGCTGTTCGCCAGCAAAGTGATGACCATCACGGTATCTGAACAGCGGAGTTAAGCAAACCGGCAATTGTCGAACGAAGTTCTACATGTACAGCGAATGCCACGTCAGGTCACAGTTGTCGCAGATCCGGACAGCCCGCCGAATCCGCGAAACCAGGAGATGTGATGAGCAAGTACGAGCACGAATTCGTCCACATGATGGATGGCGTCGAAAAGCAATTGGAAACCATCGACAATCCGCGGCACCAGAAGATCCTCCGAAACTACCGGCGCCACGCATTGCTCGAGGTCTCCGGTCGTTACAAGGAAATCCTCTCGCCCGACATGACCGTCGAAGAACCCGTCTACCGGTTGTTCGAAGACGGGCAGTCGATTGTCCTCGACGGCATGGACGCCGTCACCAACTTCTACCAGTCACTCGCCGAGACGGACACCCTTGTCATGTGGACCGGACAGTCCGACTTCGCGGTCTCCGACAGCGGATTCTCGGGTGAGACTCTCTTCAGTCAATTCGTCCCAGGATCGATTCTGGGAGACGGGGTGTTCGGCGCGGTGCACGAATCGGGTGGATCCACCCCCGCAGCCCCCGAACAGTCGTCGGACATCGACCCCGACGGTTGGTATCTCGTGCGTCGGACCTTGGCATTTGTCTGGCCGTACGACGAGCAGGGGCGACTCATCGGTGAGCATGTCTACGAAGATTCTGCTTCGAAAGTCGTGACCAAGGTGGACCCGAGCGAAGTCATCACGGCGGCGCGCGCAGCCGAACTGCTTGCCCCACTGCTCGAAACGCACCTGCCGTGAGCGCGCCCGTAGCCATTGTCACCGGCGCAGCTGCCGGGTTGGGCGCCGCTATTGCCGAGCGCCTTGCGGAGGACTTCGGCACCCTGCTTCTCCTCGACATCGAAGAGGCCGCACTCGCCGACACCGCAGCACGCCTGGAAAGCCTTGGCGTAGCAGTCCACACGGCACGATGCGATGTTCGACGTGAAGGTGACGTCAAGAACGCCTTCGACGTGGCTGCATCGGCCGGAAGCCCGACTGCACTCGTCAACGGCGCCGGAATCGGCGTCTTCACTCCGTTCCTCGAGATCACCGAAGACCAGTGGGACAACACCTTTGCGGTGAACACCAAGGGCAGCTTCCTGATGTGCCGCGAATTCGTGAGCAGAACCGAGGGTCCGGCAGCGATCGTCAACATCGCGTCGATCGGTGCCCGCTTGGGCGGTGACATGCTCGCGCACTACGGACCGTCGAAGGCCGCCGTGATCGAGATGAGTCACAGCGTCGCCCGGATCGGTGCGACTCGAGGACTTCGCTCGAATACGGTCATGCCCGGCCTGATCCTCACCGACATGTGGCTTCGAACCATCAAGGAACTGCGTCGACGCGATCCCTCGCTCACAGATGTTTCCGATGCTGACGTCTTCGATTCTTTTGTCGCACAGATGGTTCCGATGGGTCGAGCTCAGACGCCCGGAGACATCGCCGAGATGGTCGCCTTCTTGTTCAGTGACAAGGCTCGCAACGTCACCGGCCAGACGATTGCCGTCGACGGCGGCGCCGTGATGACCTGATCGGGTCGATGGCGGTCAGCCCCAGCGCGACTGGCCGCCGTCGAGCGGGATCGTGGCACCCGTGAGATACCCGGCGTCTTCGCTGACGAGGAAGACGACGGCACGACCGATGTCGGTCTCGGGGTCTCCGACGCGTCCCAGCGGAATACCTGCGACAAATGCCGCTGCCTCTTCGGGATTCTTGTCCATCCACCACTGCAACGCGGGAGTCTTGGCGTGCGGGGCAACATTGAGAACGCGAATGTTGTCCTTGCCCCATTCACAGGCCGCAGCGCGGGTCAACGAGCGCATGCCTTCTTTGATGGAACCGTAAGCGCCGTAGTTACTGGCATCCCAGCGCACCGCCGCCGAGGTGACCATGTTGATGATGACGCCACCGCCACGACTGTTCATGTGGGGGTACGACGCCTGCATCATGCGCAGGGTGGCGAGCGGCCCCGTCGCGAAGGAACGCTCGAAGTCTTCGTCGAGCACGCTCAAGAGTGGGCCGGGCTTGCAGTCGTTGGCGTTGTTGACCAGGATGTCGATTCCGCCGAACAGTTCGACGGTACGGTCCACGGCGTCGGTGATGTCGTCCTTCTTGCTGACGTCGCAGACCACCGCCTCACCGCGCGCACCGATGTCAGCCAGTAGTCCGCACGTGGTGTGCAACTTGGATTCGGTGCGGCCGGCAACGGCGATCACGGCGCCCTCTTTGGCCAAGGCCAGGGCAATCCCCTGCCCGATTCCCTGACCCGCACCGGTGATGAGTGCGACTTTGCCTTCGAGCTTGCCCATGTGACTACTCCAATGTCCGTCGACGCAGAGGTCCCTTTTGCGGGAGGGACCGGTCGATTCTGGTGACTGCCGCTGTTTGTCGTCTACACTCGACCTACAAAACAACCAAGCACTTGCTTGACCCTAAGGTGTGCGACCACGTCGCGTCAATCACATTGGGCGGCAATTCAGCTCGGCACCGCACCAGGAAGGCTCCACCGTGACACTGCCCAACCCCGTCGATTTCAGCGGACGCTCGGTGATCGTCACCGGCGGCACCAAAGGCATCGGCTACGTCATCGCCGAAACCTTCCTCGCCGCGGGTGCGAACGTGCTGGTCTGTGGCCGTAACGAGCCCGAAAACCTACCCACCGCCGACGGTCGTAGCGCAGCCTTTCGCGCCACGGACGTCCGCGATCCCGCCGACGCCGCAGCCCTCGTCCAGGATGCCGTCGAGCGCTTCGGCCGTCTGGACGTCCTGGTCAACAACGCCGGCGGCTCCCCCGATGCCGATGCTGCGACGGTGTCACCCCGCTTCGTCGAGAAGATCGTGGCCCTGAACCTGTTGGCACCCTTCAACGTTGCCCAGGCCGCAAATGCAGTGATGCAGACTCAGGACGACGGCGGTGCCATCATCAACATCGGCAGTGTCTCGGCGATCGACCCGCAGCCCGGAACCGCGGCGTACAGCGCAGCCAAGGCAGGCCTCCTCGTTCTGACCAAGGCATTGGCCCTCGAATGGGCGCCGAAGGTCCGGATCAACCACATCACCACCGGCCTGATCCGTACCGAGGCTGCCGCCGAGGTCTACGGCGCCGACGGCGGCGCTGCGGTCACCAGGACCATTCCGATGGAGCGCATGGCCGTGCCGGCCGATATCGCCAACTCCTGCCTGTTCCTGGCGAGCCCGCTCTCCTCGTACGTGAACGGCGCCGACATCGCCGTTCACGGCGGCGGTGAGTACCCGGCTCGCTACATGGCGACCCACCAGGATTGAAACAAATACGAAGCAGCCCCTGAGCGGATTCGCTCGGGGGCTGCTTCTTCGTGTGAACAACTGCGGGGCGCGACGAGGGGTCAAGCACCCCGCAGTTGAGTCTGGAGGGACTAGCGAGCGGAGAAGCTCACTCGTGCACCGGAAATCGCTACCTGATCACCCTTGGTGACCTGGAAGGCCAGGTCGTCGGGAGTTCCCCACGCAACGATGGACGGCGCTTCACCCGGATGGATTGCCGCAGCGAATCGACCCTCGAGGCTCACGAGGTCCGCCGGATGCACTCCGGCGACCCGGGCAAGCTCGAGCGTGCTCGCGGCCAACGTGCACAGGCCGTGCATGATCGGACGCGGCTGGTTGATCCGCGCCGCAGCCTCGGGATCGATGTGGATGTGGTGCTTGTCGCCCAGGAGCCGGTACATCGCCGTCTGGTTCTCCGCTGTGGTCAACACACCGGTCAACGAAGGCTCGCCGGTCGGCTCCGCCGGACGTGAGGGTCCACGTTCTCCGCCGAATCCACCGGCACCGGGGGCAAAAAGTGACCAGGTCGCGACGAAGTATTCGCACTCCACCTTCACTTCGAACACGGCCGCTGCGCCCTTGTCCCACACCTCGCCGACCGAAGCCTTCAAGGTCACGTCACCGCTACGCGGAAGCGGAGCAAGCACTTTCAGCTCTTGCGAGCCGTGCAGTGCCGTCGAGGTGTCGAAGGCGCCCGCCGAACCCAGAGCGTCGGGAGCCCACTGCGCCAGCGTCAGAGCAAAGGTCGGCAGTACCCGAAGCTGATCCTCGAAGACGAGGTCCAGCTCGGTCGCCTTGGCGCCCACGGCAAGTGCGTACAGGATCGCGTCGCGCTCGGTGTACGACACGGTGCGGGTCCCGAGATCGGCTCCACGCCAATCGCCGGCGGTCTTCGCAGCTTTCGAAGTTGTCACTGTCTTTTCCCCTCTCAAACAGCGCCGAGAACGAGACCGCTGGTGGGTACTGCTGTTCCGGCTGTGACCAATACGTTTTCGACGCCCTCGGGCTGGTTGGTCGACGTGCCTCGCACCAGTCGCACACCTTCGGCAATTCCGTTGACACCGTGCAGGTACGCCTCGCCGACCTGACCACCGTGAGTGTTGGACGGCAGGCGTCCACCGATCTCGAGGTTGCCTTCGCGGATGAAGTCCTTTGCTTCGCCTGGCTTGCAGAAGCCCAGTTCTTCGAGCTGGGGAAGCACCAACGGAGTGAAGTGGTCGTACAGAATCGCGGCGTTGATGTCATCAGGGGTCAGGCCGCTCTGGCCGTACAACTGACGAGCAACCAGGCCCATCTCCGGGATACCGGAGATGTCGGGCCGGTAGTAGCTGGTCATCATGTGCTGATCCTTGCTACTGCCCTGAGCGGCGCCCTTGATGACGACGGGCTTGTTGGCCAGATCCTTTGCGCGCTCGGCAGAGACGATGACCAATGCCTGGCCACCGTCGGTTTCCTGGCAGCAGTCGAGCAGGTGCAGCGGCTCGGCGATCCAGCGCGAGTTCTGATGGTCCTCGAGCGTGATCGGACGCTCGTAGAACCAAGCAGCCGGGTTGTTGGCGGCATGCTTGCGCGCCACCACTGCAACTCGTCCGAAGTCCTCACTCGTCGCACCGTACTGGTGCATGTAGCGGCGGGCGAACATGGCGACCCACTGAGCGGGAGTCGACAATCCCTGCGGAGTCATCCACGCATATGCCGCGCGATCCGCGGTGCTGTCCATGGGGCGATCGTGCTGCCCTAGGCCGTAGCGCACACCGGAGCGCTCGTTGAAGGCGCGGTAACAAACCACGACGTCGGCAACACCCGTCGCAACTGCCATGGCCGCCTGCTGCACGGTGGCACACGCAGCGCCGCCACCGTAGTGAATGCGCGAGAAGAACTTCAGCTCGCCGAGACCACAGTTGCGAGCCACGATCGCTTCGCCGTTCGTCTCCGACGTGTAGGTGGACAGACCGTCGACCTCGGACGGATCGATACCGGCGTCAGCGAGTGCCGCGACGATGGCCTCACACGCCAACTGCAGTTCGGTGCGGCCGGAGTTCTTGGAGAACTCGGTGGATCCGATGCCGACGATGGCGGCGGCTCCCGAGAGTGGGCTGATCGCCATCAGGGCCTCTCCTCTTCCTTGAAAGCGACTGCGACGGTGCCGGATGCATGGTTGCCGAGGCTGTTTGCACCCTGCACCTTGACCACGACCACTCCGTCTTCCTTGGACACGACCTCACCGGTCATCGTCATGGTGTCACCCGGGTAGTTGGGCGCCCCGAGACGAATGGCGATGCGGCGCAGGGTCGATGCAGATCCGGCCCAGTCCGTGACGTATCGACCGACAAGACCGTTGCTCGTGAGGATGTTCATGAAGACATCCTTCGAGCCACGCTCCTGGGCCAGGCTCGGATCGTGGTGCACGTCCTGAAAATCGCGAGTGGCGATTGCCGTGGCGACGATCAACGTGCGGGTCAGCGGGATCGCCAACTCGGGCAATGCCTCTCCGACAACGACGTCTGCGTAACTGCGACCGGCAAGTACGGTCATGCGAGCACCTCCACACCGGATGCGAGCTGCGCACCCAGACGCGCCAGATCGGAGCTGGAACCACCGAGGGTGGCAGCAATCTGCTTGCCCCACAACAGGTGACGGTGAACCGGGTAGTCGGTGTCGACGCCCATGCCGCCGTGAACATGCGTGGTGCGATGCACGACGCGCTGTCCGCCGTCGGTAGCCCACCACTTGGCGACCAGTACCGAGGTGCCGAGATCCAGTCCCTCGGAGATGCGCCAGGCGGCCTGCCACAGTGTCACGCGCATCGCTTCGAGATCGATGTAGCAGTCAGCGAGTTGATGATTGACGGCCTGGAAGGTCGCCAGCGGACGGCCGAACTGCTTGCGGCCGTTCAGGTACGTGACGGCCTGCGCGACTGCACCCGACCCGACGCCCCATTGGATTGCGGCCAATGCCAGCTGAACGCGGTCGATCAGCCACGGAACCGTGGTGCCGTCAGCCGCACCGATCAGCTGCGCGGGGGCACCGGCAAAGGTGACGTTGGCACAGATCTCCCAACTGGTGGACTGCGTCTGTTCGAGCGTCACTCCCTCGGCACTCAGGTCGACCAGCAGCAGTGCCGTACCAGTGGAAGCGGTTGCCGAAACGAGAGCAAGGTTCGCGACGTGAGTCATCGGCACTACTGCCTTCTCACCCGTCAGAGTCCAATTGCCGTCGGCGTCCTGCTCAGCCGTGGTCAGTGGGTCGCCGCCAGTGTACGGACCGAACTCTTCGAGACCGACGGTCAGGAATCGACTGCCGTCGGCAACTCCCGGAAGGAGTTCGGCGCGAAGGGAATCAGAGCCGAATTCGTTGACAGCCAATGCTGCAAGGGTCGTTTCCCAGATCGGCACGGCCGCAACGTGACGTCCCTGCTGTTCGAGCAGTGCGTACAGCTCGGACAAGCCGAGGCCACCGCCGCCGAACTCCTCCGGCAGGGCGATACCGAGCAGGCCGGTGCTCGCGAGTTCGCGCCACAGTTCACGGTCGACGCGCTCGGCGGAGAGTTCGATCTCCTTGGTGCGCTCGATCGTTGCCTTGCTGGTGAAGACCTCGTCGGCCAGTGCGCGAATTGCTTCCTGCTCTTCGCTGAAATTGAAGTCCATCAGTGCTCCTCGCGTACGGCCGGCCGGAACGCGGGAAGCGTCAGATCCGGGTCGGCGTCGATCCAGTCAAGTTCCACGGGCATGTCGACCACGACATCTTCGGGCGCGATACCCGCCATGTTGGCGATCAATCGGGTTCCCTCTTCGAGTTCGATTACCGCAACGATCAGCGGGTAGTCGAACGCGTCGATCTTGGGGTGGTGATTGACCACGAAGCTGTACACCGTGCCACGACCCGACGCGTCGATCGTGTCCCACTCGAGTGACCGGCACTCCCCGCACATCGGGCCGGTGGGATGACGCAACGTCTTGCAGGACGTACAGCGCTGGATCACCAGACGGTGCTCCTTGGCTGCTTCGAACCAGAAAGCGTTGTCCGCGTTGAGAGCCGGACGCGGACGCAGTGCACGAGGAGCTTCGGGCGCAGCAGATTCCTGAGGTTTGAACCGCAGCGTCCGCCACCGCTGGGTGCCGACAACCTGATCGTCACCGTTGCGGTAGGTCTTGAGCGTCGTGACGAAGTGTCCGACACCGAGGCCGGTCTTCTTCTCCGGCGAAATCGACTCGATGACCTCGGTGTAGTTAACGCGATCGCCTGGGCGCAGTTCGGCGAAGAACTCCTGATCGGAATCGGTGGCCACGACAGAGCTGTAGCCGGCTGCGTCGAGGGTGGCGATCAGATCGGTCCACACCTGCGACGGGTCGTTGCCCGCCATCTTGTCGGTAAAGGTCCGCATGATCCAGACCTGAAGCATCTGAGCGGGAGCGACGACGCCGTCACGGCCGGTGGCGCGGGCAGCTTCGTCGTCGAGGTAGACGAGGTTGGTATCGCCCATGGTCTCGGCCCAATGCCGGATCATGGGGATGTTGACCTCGTCGGGTCCCCAGGTGGTGGGAACAAGCGTCTGGCCGACAAAAGCGTCGAGTTGCGCCGAAATGTCGCTCACTTGACCCTCTTTTCGCGAACGAGTCCCAAGCCGATGGTGCCGACCATGTCACGCAGAACCTCGTTGACGCCGCCACCGAAGGTGTTCACGACACCCTGACGCGAGATCTGCTCGATCTGACCGGCAAGCAAAGCGCCCGGAGACTCGGGACGGATGCGTCCGGCGGAGCCGAGAATTCCGAGCAGGGTGCGGTAGACGTCGACGTGAGTCTCGGTCCCGTACGTCTTGGTGGCACCGGCGTCGGCTCCGGAGAGCGTGTCCTGTGCGACGGCTGCCGTCATCTTCCAGTTCAGCAGTCGCATGGCCTCGAGCTTGGCGTGTGTGCGAGCGAAGTCCTGTTGCACCCACGGGATGTCGATGGCGCCGTTTTCCTTGGCCCAGTCCAGGACCAGGTTCCACAGACCGTACGTGCGACCACCGATGGCCGCCAGGCCGATTCGCTCGTGGTTGAGCTGAGCCGTGATGAGCTGCCAGCCGCCGTTGACCTCGCCCACAACGTCCTTCGACGGAACTCGAATGCCGGAGTAGTACGTGGACGTCACCATCAAGCCGCCGACGGTGTTGATCGGTGACCACTCGAAGCCTGCATCCTCGGTGGGGACGATCAGGATCGAGATTCCCTTGTGCTTGGGGGCATCCGCGTCGGTGCGGCAGGCCAGCCACACGTAGTCGGCAGTGTTGGCGCCACTGGTGAAGATCTTGTTGCCGTCGACGATCCACTCGTCACCGTCGAGAACCGCACGAGTCTTGAGTGACGCGAGGTCGGTGCCGGCCTCGGGCTCGGTGTACCCGATTGCGAAGACGATGTCGCCGGCCAGGATGCCGGGCAGGAAACGTTCCTTCTGTTCTTCGGTGCCGTACTTCATCAACGTCGGTCCGACGGTATTGACCGTCACGAAGGGAAACGGCAGACCTGCGCGCTGAACCTCGTCGAAGAACACGAACTGCTCTTCGATGGAGCGTCCCTGTCCACCGAATTCCTTGGGCCAGCCGATACCGAGCCAACCGTCCTTGCCCAGCAACTTCACGATCTCGCGGAAGTACTCGCCACCCACACCTTGCTCGCCGGCCGCGCGACGCTTCTCTTCCGGCAGCAGCGCCGCGAAGTACGCGCGCAACTCCTTGCGGAGCTCCTGCTGCTCGGGCGATTCCCTCAGATCCATCGCTGTTTCTCCTATGGCATTCATGGCTGGCAACTCTTGGCCTGGACGCTAACCAGATGCCCAGGTGGGCGCTGTGAGTGTCTCGATGAGCGGGAAGCCGAAACATGAGCGGCGTCACATAGGGTGAGATATGCGCATGGACTCCTCGGATCGCGTCGCTCTCACCGACTTGGCCGCCAGGTACGCACAGGCCGTCGACCGCCGAAACACCACTGCACTTGCGGCTCTCTTCACTGACGACGTGGCATTCGTCTTGCCGCCGGCACTGAACGGAACGGGTGCGCCGACGGAGATACGTGGGAACTCCGTCGTCAGCAGTTCGGTGGTCGACGCCGTCTCACATCTGCACTCGACCCGGCACATCGTCGAGCAGCAGATCCTCGACCTCGACGGCCCCACCACCGCACACGGTGAGGCTTACTGCTCCGCTCACCACATCTATCCGCGGGGCGAGGGCCACCGGGACAACCGGATCGAGATTCGTTACCAGGACAGCTTCGAAAAGATCGACGGCACCTGGCTGTTCTCGCGTCGCGAACTGGTAGTCGATTTTGCCGAGGACGTTCCGGTCATCCTGCTCGGACAATAGGTACATGAAAAAATCGCGGTGATTCTGTATCTCCTCACGGGAGGTTTACCGGGCTAGCGTTCAGCAACTGTCACGCCATCTCGGCGTGCGTTCGGCTATGTCTTGGAGATTCACATGTCACGCTCGCGCACCAGAAGATTCCTCGCTGCCTTCGCAGTGGCCGCCGTCGCAGTCGGAACCGTAGCCGCGTGCTCGAGCGACAACTCCTCCGACGAGAACGCACCTCTTCGCATCGTCGCTTCTTCGGTTCCGCACGCCGAGATCCTGAAGTTCGTCGAAGAAAAGGGCCTGCTCGGTGACACCAAGATCGAGGTCAGCGAGATCACCGGCGATCTCGACGCCAACGAGGTGCTCGAAGCCGGAGACACCGACGCCAACTTCTTCCAGCACGTGCCGTACCAGGAATCGTGGTCGAAGGAAAAGGGTGTCGACGACCTGGTCGCCGTGGCGAAGGTCCACGTCGAGCCCCTCGGTGCATATTCCAAGAAGGTCACCAACGTGGCCGACCTGCGCCAGGGCGCAACGGTCGCTTTGTCCAACAACGTGACGAACTTCGCCCGTGGGCTGTACCTGCTGCAGCAGGCCGGTTTGATCAAGCTCGATCAGCAGTTGGGCGCCCCCGGCACCGACATCACGCAGATCAGCGAGAAGAACATCATCGACAACCCCAAGGGACTCACGTTCACCCAGGTCGATCCCCCGCAGCTGCCGCGCACGCTCGACGACGGAAATGTCGATCTCGCAATCATCAACGGCAACTACGCAATCGAAGGTGGCCTCAACCCGGCCAAGGACGCCCTGGTGCTCGAGAAGGCCGAGGGCAACCCGTACGCCAATGTCCTGACCGTACGCACCTCGCTCGAAAACGATGCGCGAGTACAGAAGTTGGCCGAGGCATTGACGTCCGCCGACGTCGCGACGTTCATCGAGCAGACCTATCAGGGCTCGGTCATTCCGGCCAGCGCTACCTGATCGAGACCCGTCATGGTCTTCTCGATCGAATCGGTCTCCAAGGAATACCGCAGCGGCACACAAGTTCTGCATGCACTCGATTCCGTATCCCTGAAAATCGAAGACGGCGAAATCTTCGGCATCATCGGCAAGAGCGGCGCCGGCAAGTCGACTTTGCTGCGCTGCCTCAACCTGCTCGAACGCCCGACCAGTGGCCGGATTCTGTTGGGCGACACCGATCTGACCGCGTTGAGCCCAGCGCAACTGCGCGACACACGCAAGCGGATCGGTGTCGTGTTCCAGCATTTCAACCTGCTGCATTCCCGTTCGGTCGCCGCCAACATCGCCTTCCCTCTCGAAGTGGCGGGATACTCGCGGGCAGATCGACGTGCCCGCGTCGACGAGCTGATCGAGTTGGTGGGCTTGGAAGACCGACGTGACGCCTTCCCCTCGCAACTGTCCGGCGGCCAGAAACAACGCGTCGGCATCGCGAGAGCCTTGGCGGCTTCACCCGACGTCCTCCTGTGCGACGAGGCCACGAGCGCCCTCGACTCGGACACAACCGATTCGATCCTCGACCTGCTCGCCGATCTCAATCGACGACTCGGTGTGACCATTGTTCTGATCACCCACGAGCTCAACGTGGTTCGACGGATCTGCCATCGCGCTGCGCTGATCGATCAGGGCCGCATCGTCGACGAGGGAACGCTCACCGAACTGGTCGCAGACCCGGACTCACCCCTCGGAGAGGCGCTACTGCCGACCGGAACGGTACGAACGTCCACGACCGGAATTCCGGCGCTCCTCACCTTTGTCGATTCACTGTCCACCTCACCCGTGATTTCCCAACTCTCACGAGATCTCGACGTCGACGTCACCGTGATCTCCGGCGGTATCGAGGACATCGGATCCCATCAGGTCGGTCGCCTTCGCGTGGAGTTCGCCTCACACACGGGACTCGTCAGCAACGAAGAGACAAGAAAGTCTGTCGAAGAACATCTTTCGCAGCGCGGAGTGAAGGTGACGTTCTCATGAACAAGACGTCCTGGCAGGATTCCCTGGGCGAAGCATGGGAAGCCCTACTCGACACGCTCTACATGGTCGGTGTCTCGTTCGTGCTCACCGTGATCATCGGTATCGCTCTCGGTGTTCTGTTGCACGCGAGCGCGCCCGACGGAATCCGTCCCAACCGCGTCCTCAATTCGGTTCTGGGCACCGTGGTGAACGTCGGCCGTTCGCTGCCGTTCGTCATCTTGTTGGTGCTCCTCATCCCGGCAACGAGGGCGATCGTCGGAACAGCGCTCGGCGCCACGGCAGCGATCGTCCCGCTGACCATCGGTTCGGTGCCCTTCTTTGCGCGCGTCGTCGAGAACGCCTTGCGTGAAGTCGATTCCGGACGCGTCGAGGCAGCGCGGTCCATGGGCGCCACCGACAAAGACATCATCACCAAGGTGCTACTGCCCGAATCCGTTCCGGGATTGGTAGCAGGAGCAACCCTGACGGCGGTGATGCTGATCGGCTTCTCGGCCATGGCAGGTGCCATCGGCGCCGGTGGACTCGGCGACTTCGCAATCAAGTACGGCTACCAACGATTCAACACACCGGTGCTGTTCGTCGCAGTCGTGATCTTGATCGTGCTGGTGCAGGCAATCCAGTCGACCGGCGATCTCGTGGTTCGTTCAATGGCGCACAAGCGGTAACTGATCAGCTCGAGACCATCGCGATCGCTGTTCGCAGTCCGCGCCGCTTACCCGTCTGCGGATCGACGCCGAACACTTCCTTGATTCCGCCTCGGATGCGGAACTTCAACTCCGAGTGCGTCTCCGGAGCGTCGTCCTGGGAAGCCGAGAGAAACCTGTTGGGCAGCGACAACTTCCAGATGGTGCGCAGAGTCAATCCGTACTGCTTCCACAGCGGCCCGGTCGTGTACGGGAGGTCGTACTTGTCACACAAGTCCCGCAGCGGCACCGCGATTTCCGAGTACCGATTGCTCGGCAGATCCGGGAAGCAGTGATGCTCGATCTGGTAGCAGAGGTTGCCGCTCATGAAGGCCATGACGGGACCGGCATGAAAGTTGGCAGAGCCCAGCATCTGTCGTAGGTACCACTGAGCGCGCGATTCGTTCTCGAATTCCTCGAGCGTGAACTTCTCGGCACCGTCGGGAAAGTGCCCGCAGAAGATGACGGCGTAACTCCAGTAGTTTCGGATGAGGTTCGCAACGACGTTCGCCGTCAACGTGGTCTTCCACGCGGGGCCGGTCAGGGCGGGGAACAGGATGTAATCTTTCGCCACCTGACGCGCGATCTTCTTACCGACGTCCTTGGCCATCTCCGATTTCTCGGACCACTTCACCTCACCCTTGCGGAGTTTGTCCGTTTCGAGGTGATGCAGTGCCACTCCCCACTCGAAGAGGGTCGCGAGCACAAAATTCGTGATCGGTTGAAAGAGGTAGTCGGCGTGCCACTTTTGATCGCGCGTGACGCGCATGATTCCGTAGCCCACGTCGTTGTCCAGTCCGACGATGTTGGTGAACTTGTGATGGGTGAAGTTGTGCGAGTGCTTCCATCCCGAGGACGGGCAGGTGTTGTCCCACTCCCAGTTGCTCGAGTGAATCTCGGGATCGTTCATCCAGTCCCACTGGCCGTGGATGATGTTGTGGCCGAGTTCCATGTTCTCGATGATCTTGCCGACCCCCAGCAGCGCAGTCCCCAGAATCCAGGCAGGCTTCTTCTTGCTGGCGAACAAGACGATGCGGCCGGCCACCATCAGAGAGCGCTGAAACGCGATCGTCCGCTGGATGTATCGAGCGTCGTGCGCGCCGCGCTTCTCCTCGATGTCGAGCCGAATGGCATCCAGCTCGCGCCCGAGTGCCTCGACGTCTTCCTCGGTCAGATGGGCATATTCCTTGATGTCGGTGATCGCCACAGTGTTTCTCCGTATCGGTTTTCTCCGTGCCGCAGGACTGGTCCGTCGGGCGGTACCCCTGGGAGCCGGTGCGGAAACGTCAGCCCCGATATTCATGTGCGTCTTCACGCAATCTATGCCAAAGTCGATATACGTGAGCCCCGAAAACAAGATCACCATCCGCACCGCTACCGAGAGCGACTGGCCGGCTCTCCAACTACTCGACTCGGTGGGGTTCGGTTTTCACCCGTCTCCCGCGGTCAGCGAACTGACGAAGGCGCTCTACAAGCCCGAGGACATCATCCTCGCCGTCGACGGTGACCTACCCGTCGGCGTGGCCATCGAAATCGACATGGAATTCACCGTGCCCGGCGGACGCCAACTCCCCACGCGCGGAATCACCTGGGTATCCGTCGCCCCGACTCACCGTCGACGTGGTGTCCTACGCTCGATGTTCACTGCACTTCACGCCCACATCGAGTCGACCGGAGCACCACTTGCCGCCCTGACGGCCAGCGAGGCCGGCATCTACAACCGCTTCGGATACGGCCCGGCCACCTTCAGCGAAGGCATCACCCTCGATCGCCGCTTCGCACGATTCCGCCCCGAGGTGCCCGACAACGGTGGCGTGTCCATCGTCGACATCAAAGCTGCCTCGACGCTTCTTCCCGAGATCTACGATCGCTGGCGGCTGCAGACACCCGGCGCTCAGGTCCGTCCGCAACCGCTCTGGGACCATATGTTCGCCGACCCGTCCGAGGATCGTGACGGCGCCTCCGGACTGTTCTTTCTGACACACGCGGACGGATACATCGCTTACCGGCACACGAGCGAGGGCCGCGACAGCATCGCCCGGATCGACGAGTTCGTGACGATCACCGAAGATGCGCACGCGGCGCTGTGGCGCACGATCTGCGGCCTCGACCTCGTCACCCGGATCGAGACACGCCAGCATCCTGCCGATCCACTCCGGCTGATGCTGACGGACTACCGTCTTGCCCGGACGACGACGCGCTCCGATCGACTGTGGCTGCGCATCATGGACGTTCCCGCGGCTCTCGAGGCTCGTGAATATGCTGCTGACCTGGACACAGTCGTCAAGGTCGAAGATCCGTTCCTGAAGGCCGGCGGAACCTTCGCACTTCAGGTCAAGGGCGGCAAGGCCACCTGTACGGCCACTGACGCGGTGCCTGCGATCACGATGCCCTCTGATGTCCTGAGCAGCTTGTACCTGGGCGAGCACCAGGCCAAGACCTTCGCGGCGGCGCACCGACTCCACGCGTCCGATCCGCAGGAGATCCTGAATTTCGACTTCGCTTTCAACGCGCAGAAGCCCGCAATTCTCGGGTACGGATTCTGATGATCTTGCCGACACGGGCATCGACGATTTGTGCCGTCGGTCGTATTCAGGGTTAGCCTCGAACAATGGCGTTTGTCGAAAAGATGGTCAATAGGCTTCCTGAGCGGGTTCTCGTGCGCGTCCTGCCGCACGCAGAAATGCTCAAGTTCCTGGTGGTCGGCGGCATCGCCTTCATCGTCACCACGGTGCTGTTCTTCGGCATCAAGTGGACGGTTCTGCCTCAGCACCCGGTGACGGCCAACATCCTTGCGGTCCTGATCGCGACGGTTCTGTCCTACGTCCTCAACCGCGAATGGTCGTTTGCGCAGCGCGGTGGTCGACAGCGCCATCACGAGGCCGCTCTGTTCTTCATCGTCGCGGGTATCGGTTTGGCCATCAACCAGGTACCACTCTGGACCTCCCGGTACGTGTTCCATCTGCGTCAACCCGAGGTGTCGGTGTTGATGGAAAACTTCGCGGACTTCATCAGCGGATCGATCATCGGGACCCTGCTGGCGACGGCCTTCCGCTGGTGGGCCATGCGTCGGTACGTCTTCCCCGAAGAAGCCACAGACAGCCAGGTCGTTCTCGACATCGAAGCGACTCCCGGCACCAAGACGCCGACAACCGACGCCACCGCCCTCGACTGACTCCCGGATCGACGCACCCGATCGCTCGCGCTTCGATCAGAGTTCGTCGATTGCGATCAACCCGTCCTGCAGCGCTCGCGCAAGCAGTGCCATCTTTGTCGGGGCTGTCCGGCCCACTCCGTCGTACTTCCCTCGAATACGAGCGAGGTGCGTATTCACCGTTCCCTCCGCGATGTACAACTCACGCGAGACTTCAGCTTTCGAGTCGCATCGAATCCAGGTCAACAGCACCTGTACTTCACGCCTACTGAGGCTCGGTGATTCAGTAGTCTTCATCGCTCGTGTCCTTTACTTCCAGGCCTTGTTTGGCGCGGTCGAATTCCATGAAAACGGAGCAAGGTCGCCGGGTCACTCCATTTGTTGACTGGGGAAACTCTCGCGCGAGAGCAAACACTCTCAGAACAGCACCCACGCAGGCCTTGACCTCGATAAAGTCTTGTTTGCCCGTTATGTGCGGGCGAGACTGCCGATCGACCGAAGGACTGACGATGACTGATCGCGACGCCACCACCGTGCTGCTCATCGACGCCGGCGTGACGTCGCTCGTCGAGGCCCCTCAGGACATTCTCGAACGCGGACTTCGGAGCGAACAGGTCGTCAACCAAGCCGGAGCGTCGCAGGCTACGTTCTTCCGCAAGTTCCGCACCAAATCCGAATTCATCGAGGCCGTGATCACCAGCCTCACCGAATCGACCTTGCACAGCGCAGACACGGTGAAGCAGACCGTGCGCGCACAGCTGGCCGCAAACGACGACGCGCTTCGTCCGACGGTCACCACTCTCGTCAAAGAGACATTCGACGCAATCGTCAACGACGCGTCGACTGCAAGAAGCCTTCTCTCGCACATTTTTGCGGGCTCACACCGGCGAACCTCCACCGCTCTGGAAATCGAATATCGTCGACGCGACGAGCTCGTGTCCGCTGCCTACGAGGCCCTTTTCGAGAAAACCGACGCAACACTCCGAAGGCCGTTCACCACCAAGACCTTCGCTGTCACCGTCAACGCGGTGATCGACGGTTTCCGCATTCGTAGCCGCATCGATTCCCGCTCCATCTCACCCGACATGATGTCCGACGCGCTGCTCGCCATGTTGGGCGCCGTCGTCGATATGTCTGGCCTTCACCAACACCTCGATGACGTTGTCGGTCCCATCGACCAGCCCGCTGAGCCACGTCCGCTGCCGCGTGATCCGCGAGCGGCGTTTCTCGCCGCTGCCCGTAGCGAATTCGGCAAGCGCGGATACTTCATGACGCAGATCAACGACATCGCCGACACTGCAGCAGTTCCCCGCACCGCCGCGAACAAACTGTTTCCCACCAAGCCCCACATCCTGGTGGCAGCCCTTCAGAGTCGAGTGGACTCGCTGCGAGAAACCGTTGCCGACGACATCCTGATCGGTCTCGGTGACGTCGCGATCATCGAGAACTTCCTACTCCGCTGCGCTCAACTAGCCTCAGACGAAACAGAGTTCATGGATGCACTGCTGGTTGCCGTTGCCCACGACACCTACGGCGAGCCCGAGAGCCTGCTGTCGCTCAAAGAGAAACTCAACATTCCCTCGATCATCGCGCCGATTGTGCAGCGGGGCCAGGACAACGGAGTCTTGTCGACCATCAGTGCTCCGATGGACATCGCCGCGGGAATCACCAACACCCTCCTATTGCGGTGCTTCACCCGCCGAGCCGACAGCCCGGCCGACAACGCAGCCTTCGTCGGCGCGATGCTCCTGAACGGGCTGGCCCATCCCTGATCAGACGGGGCGAATTACGCTACGAGCCCCAGCCGCTTCGAGCATTCGGCCATCTCGTCGATGATCAGTTCCAGCGACGTGCCACGACGACTCGCGGACAACACGATTCGATCGGCTCCCAACCCGCGTGCCCAGTCGAGTTTCGCTTCGTCGAGCCTGGGCAGTGTCGCACCGAGTACCAGCGATACGTCGGCAGGATCTCGATCTGCCTTCACCGCAGCCGCTTTCATCGCCGCTACAGCCTTGTCGAGATCTTCACCGGCCAGTCCCAGCGGCTGGAAACCGTCACCCAACCGGCCTGCTCGCCGAGCAGCAGCGAGACTGTGTCCACCGATGTAGAGCGGAACTCCGGATTCGCGGTGCGGCTTCGGCCAGCTGTACGCACCCTTGAACGAGAAGTAATCGCCGTCGAAATCGACTGCTTCCTTGCCCGCCCAGAGTGAACGCATCACCGCGATGGCCTCATCGGCTACCTTGCCGCGGCGCTCGAAGTCACCGCCGCACGCCTCGATCTCTTCCTTCATCCACCCCAGGCCGAGGCAGATGCGCAATCGCCCACCGGAAAGGCGATCGAGCGTCGCCAATCGTTTGGCGAGCACTACCGGATTGTGATTGGGCAGCACCAGAACTCCAGTGGACAAGCCCAAAGTGGTTGTGGCACCCGCCACGAACGAAAGCAGTTCGAGCGGATCCGGGATGTCGCAGTCATCGGGAAGATGCGATTTTCCGGTCGGAGAATAGGGGTACTCGCTCTCGGTGTCGGCGATGACCACCGAGTGCTCCACTGCCGAGATCTCGTCGAAACCCAGCGACTCGGCCGCACGGGCGAATTGCAGAATCCAATCAGGGTCTCCGCTTCGACCCAGTTCGACCGGAACGACCACGCCGAGCTTCATACCGTTTCCTCCAGTGTCGCCATCAATTTCGGACCATCCACGACGCGACCGAGGTACCGGTCCGCATCGGGATCTGTTGCAAGCCACACCGCCGCTGCAGCGGGTACGGATGCCGGTGTGGCCGCAAATCCGGCGTCCACGATTGCGTCCGCGCCACCACGGGCTTTCCCTGATTCCGTGATGACAAATCCCGGACTCAGGTTGAACGCTTTGATTCCGGCGTCTCGGTACTCGGAGTTGATCGCTCCGGCAATACGTCCGAACGACGCCTTCGACGCGGCGTACGACAGACCCCAACCACCCTCGCCGGGAGGCGCAGGCGGATCCATGGTCGCCGAGCCCGATGCCAGATTGACCACTACGCCGTTGCCGCTCTTGATCATCGACGGGAGTATCACCTGGACCAGAGCGAGTTGGTGCAGATAATTCCCGATCGCCATCGCCTGAGCGTCGTCGATCTCGATGTCGAGCACCCGGTCCATGTTTCCGACCGTCTGCGCATAGGCGTTGTTCACCAGCACGTCGACACGTCCCCACTCGGCCAGCACCCGTTCACCGGCGCCGCGGACGGATGCCAGATCGAGCAGGTTCATCGGAACGGCCAATGCGCGCACACCGAAGGACTCGATCTCGGCAACCGTCGTCTCCAGGCTGCCGGGCACCGGAATCACTTGCTCGCCTTGCCTCGTTCGCGGGGCTGCCCGCCCCTCTCCTTCACGAACGGTGCGAGCAGTGATTGCAACGTCGAATCCGGCGCGCGCGAATGCCAGCGCGCACTCTCGGCCGATCCCCCGGGAAGCGCCGGTCACCAGCGCAACTCCACTCACAGGAACCGCGTGCGGCCGTGAGTCTCGAACTCCTTCTCCAGGTTCACCACGTCAGCTTCGGTCATCAACGTGTATTCGGGAGTGCCTCGGCCCACCCAGTGGAACACTGGTTCGTCGGTCCGCCAGCTATCGGCTTGAAGTTCACGTTTGAGTACCTTGTTGGAGCCCGTGACGGGCAGATCGGTCGAAACGCGAACAAATCGTGGCGCTGCCTTGGTACCCAGATCCGCCTGCGCGGCAAGGTAGTCGGCGAACTCGACCGGATCGAAATCGGCGAGATCGGCGACCTCGATCGCAGCCATGACCTGATCACCCGAACGCGGATCCGGCACCGCGAAGACACCCGTGGCGATCACCTTGGGGTGCCGACGCAGGATGTGCTCGATCATCAGGGCCGAAGTGTTCTCACCGTCGACCCGGATCCAGTCGCCCTTGCGTCCCGCGAAGTAGATGAAGCCGGCCTCGTCGACGTAGCCGAGATCGCCTGTCCAGTACCAACCGTGGCGAATCTTCTCGGCGATCGCGTCTTCGTTCTTGTAGTACCCCTCGAACTTCTTCGATCCGGCCTTGTCGACCATCTCGCCGATGGATTCGTCGGGGTTCAGCACGTGACCGTGCTCGTCGAGAATTGCGCGGGGTCGCTCTTCGCGCGTATCGGGATCGACGATGACGATGTTCTCGCTCGCGGGACGGCCCAGCGCTCCGGCAGGTTGGTTCGGATCGAGCACTACTGAACCGGCACCTTCACTCGAACCGTATCCCTCGAAAAGTTGTGCACCGAAACGACGGATGAACTCTGCCTTGTCCCCCGGCGACGCCTCGGTCCCGAAGCCGTGGGTGAGGGTGTTCTCGATGTCGTCGGGCAGTTCCGGCGTCGCCATGAGATACCCCAAGGCCTTACCGACGTAGGTGAAATATGTTGCGCCGTAGAACCGAACGTCCGGCATGAATCCCGAGGCCGTGAACTTACGAACGAGGCAGACCGTAGCTCCCTGCGAAAGGGCCGGCGCCCACAGAGCCATCAACGCGTTGCCGTGGAAGAGCGGCATGCAGCAGTAGCAGACGTCGTCGCGGTCGATGTCGTACTTGGCGCAGTTCGCGTAGGCCAACCGCGTCAGACGCCCCTGGCTGCACCGCACTGCCTTGGACATTCCGGTGGTGCCCGAGGTGAAGAGAAGCAAGAACAGCGTCGACGCGTCGACACCGAGGTCGATCTGAGGCGACTCGACGTGATGTGCTGCAATCTTGTCCGGGTACGACGCGTCGTCGACGAGGACGAAACGATCTTCGGTCAGCCCGAGGTCCAGGCCGGCAAGCTTCTCGTAGCCTGCTTTGTCGGTGACGATCAGCTGGCAGTCGACGTACCGGACCTCCGCCTCGAGTTCAGCTCCACGCCTGGTCGGATTGATGCCGACGATCGTGGCCCCGGTCAGGACCGCGCCGCCGAGCCAGAACAGGAACTCCGGATCGTTCTCGAGAAGTACTCCGATGTGAAACGGTCCGGGCGCGCGAAGCGACTTCGCCAGCGAGCCGCGCGCTGCGCTCTCGCGCACCACCTCGTCCCAGCTCCAGTCCTGCGTCCGCGTCCGCAGACCCAGGTGCTGATCACCGAGACGGTCGATCAACATCTGCGCGACGTCCTCGCGCTGAGGAGCTGCAAGAGCTGCATTCGAAGATGCTTCGGTGGCGGTGTTCGTCATCGTGTCCTGTGTCCTAGTCGATATCGGAATGTCGATTACTCCAACTGCGATACGACTCGAACGTATCGACGCCTCAGAGCCGGAACGGTCCCAGTCTCGCTCAGTGGTAACCGCCGCCACAGATATGATTTTCTCGTGAGATTTTGTGACGTGAAAAGCGCCACAATACGAAAGGCCATTCCATGACTGCCCCCGCAGATCCGCAGTTGCTTCTGGACCAGGCGGTCTCACGCCTCACCGGTCCAGGTGGGCCATTCGAGATCGTCGAAGAAGAGGTTCTCGGCACCGTCATGCCTGTGATGAAGAACCGCGGTCACGCCATCGGTGAACTGATCTCGGCATCTCGCGCCTGGGGCGACGGCGACTATCTCGTCACCAGCGATCGTCGAATCTCGTTCACCGAGCATGCCGATTCCGTTGCCGCGCTGGCAACTGCTCTGCGGGACAAGTACGGAGTCCGCAAGGGCGACCGTGTGGGCATCCTCGCTGCCAACACTCCCGAATGGGTCATGACGTTCTTCGCGACGCAGGCGCTCGGCGCGATCGCTGTCGGTCTCAACGGTTGGTGGGTTCCGCGCGAGGTCACCCACGGGATCGAGCTCTCACGTCCGAAGGTTCTGGTCGTGGACGCCAAGCGCGGCGCCGCCCTCCCCGAACTGCCGGCAGACATCACGGTCCTCACCATGGAAGAGGATCTGCCCGCGCTCATCGCGGAATATGCAGGCTCCGACGTGCCGAGCACCGACATCGACGAGGACGACCCTGCCGTCATCTTGTTCACCAGTGGTACCAGCGGCCGCCCCAAGGGCGCACTCCATTCGCACCGCAACGTGATGGCCGTCGTCGACTACCACAAGTACAGCGACGCGATCGGCGCCGCATTCACCGGCCGTGAGTACGACGCTTCCAAGCCGAGCCCACTGCGTTATCTACTCACCTCCCCGCTCTTCCACATCGCCAGCCTGCACAATCTGGTGGTTCCCCGTCTCGCGACGGGCAGTGCCGTCATCCTGACCGAGGGCGGCTTCGACGTCGACAAGGTGCTCGGGTTGGTCGAACGCGAGCGCGTCACCAACTGGGGTGCTGTCCCCACGATGGCATCGCGGCTACTCGAGCACGGCAACATCGCCAAGTACGACGTCTCTTCGCTGACTGCATTCTCGCTGGCATCCGCGCCGTCGTCGCCCGCGTTCAAGGAACGCCTCAAGGAGCAGGTGCCGTTCGCACGCAATGCTCTGGTCGACAGCTACGGCCTCACCGAATGCAGCACCGCCATTGCGGTCGCCGTCGGCGCCGAACTCGAAGAATTCCCAGGCACTCTCGGGCGTCCGATCATCACCGTCTCGATGGAGATTCGCGATCCCTTCGGCGAATGGCTGCCGGACGGCATCGAAGGTGAAGTGTGCGTACGCAGCCCCTTCGTCATGCTCGGATACTGGGAGAACGACGAGGCGACCGAGTCGGCAATTGCCCCCGGACGCTGGCTCCGCACCGGCGATTTCGGCGTAATCGAGAACGGGCGTCTCCGTCTCACCGGTCGTCGTTCCGACCTGATCCTGCGTGGCGGCGAGAACGTCTACCCCACCGAGATCGAGCAGACGCTCGACGAACACCCCGACGTGATCGAGTGCGCTGTCATCGGCATGCCGCACCCCGACCTCGGCCAGGAAGTGTCCGCCGTGGTTGTCCTGCGTCCCGGAGCCGCCACAACGGAGGCGGAGCTGCGTGATTACGCCGCCGAGCGACTGTCCTACTTCAAGGTGCCGTCGAAGTGGCGCATCACCAGCGATCTGTTGCCTCGCAATGCAACCGGCAAGATGGTTCGGCGCGAGATCACCGTATGACCACGGAGCTGTCACGGATCGTCGCCGAGTCGGCGATCCGTGACCTGCTCTGCGAGTACACGCATCTGATCGATCAGGGCCGATTGCGTGAAGTCGCTGCATTGTTCGCCTCGTCCGACTACGGGCAGTGCGGGCCGGACGGGGTTGCCATCACGCTCATTTCGTCCGACGCCGACGCAGTGTTCGCAGCCTGCAGCGGCTTCATTCGAATGTACGGTGATCCGCCGGTTCCACGAACCAAACATCTGCTGACCAACACGCGAATCGCGGTCGACGGTGAATCAGCGACGGCACTCTCGTACGTCACGGTCATCCAAGGTACCGAAAATCTTGCCCTGCAACCTATTCTGGCGGGGCGCTACTTCGATCGCTTCACCTGCGTCGACGGGTCGTGGCAGTTCAGCTCGAGACTCTTCTGTCTGGACAACATGGGCGAGATGTCCGCGCATGCCAAGCGGGCACTGTAGAGGAACGACGACTGTGGAAATCGGCGTCAACATCTTGGGCCTCGAGGCCCTGTTCGACGGCAAGATTCGCCCGGTTCTGGACTTCGCCGCGCGTGCTGACCGTGCCGGGATCGATCTGATCTGCACCGGCGATCATCTCGGGTTCAATGCCGAAGCACACGCTCAGCGGGTAGCCGAACACAACTTCTTGTTCCCGTTGGATCACCCTTGGTACGAACCGATTTCACTTCTTTCCTCGATCGCCACAGTGACCGAACGCGCTCGCCTCGGAGTATCGGTTCTGATCGCCACTGTTCGCCCAGCCGCCCTGCTTGCCAAACAGGTTGCAACTCTCGACTCATTGTCCGAAGGTCGAGCCGTCATGGGTTTCGGCGTCGGTTGGCAAGAAGCCGAATACACCGCTACCAACATGCCTTTCGACGCGCGATTCGGGCGCATGGAGGAGGCTGTCGCAGCGTGTCGCGAACTGTGGACCAATGCTCCGGCCACCTTCAAGGGACGCGACTTCGCCTTCGAGAACTACCACAGCCTCCCGCTGCCGATCCAAAATCGCGTACCGGTGCTCTTCGGTTTCGGACCAAGCCGGCGGAACTTCGACCGCATAGCACGCGTCGCCGACGGTTGGACCGTGAACCCGACCGACCTGGGAACGTTCACCGACAGTGTCACATTGCTGCGCAACACGTTCGAAGCCCACGACCGCGAGCCGGATACCGCACGTGTGCAAGTGTCTGCGGCGCCGGTTCGGCGCGACAATCGGTCCGTCGACCTCTCGGCAACCGCTGACAAGGTCCTGGACTGGTCCGACCGCGGCGCGTCTGCCGTGGCGCTTCGGCCTGCCGTATTCGATTGCGCTGCCGAAGAACTACCGGAATTACTCGACTGGATGACCAGCATCAAGGAGGCGTGACATGGACCAGGCACTGCAGGATCTCATCGACAAGCAGGCAATTCGTGAGGTGGTTCTGACGTACTGCCGCGGCATCGATCGCCTCGACTTCGATCTCGTCCGCAGCGCCTACCACCCGGACGCGATCGACCATCACACCGGATTCGACGGCACCATCGACGAGTACATCGCCTGGGCCACAACAAAACTCTCCGCGATCGGCGGCACGATGCACCACATCGGCAACCACCTGGTCGAACTGCACGGCGACCACGCGATCAGCGAGGCATATTCGATGTCCACACACTGGGGCGGGCCCGAAGACATCGGAATGATCAACTTCACCAGTGGTGCGCGGTTCATCGACCACATGGAGCGACGCGACGGCCGTTGGGCGATCAAGGAGAGATGGGCCGTACGCGAGTGGACTCGCTCGGACGAGGGCCGCTTCGTCAACCCCGAAGGGCCTGGTCCGCGTGGGCGTCGAGATGCCTCGGATCCGCTGACAGCATTACGACTAACGCTTGAGATGCACTGAAATTCAGGAAACCGACTATTCCGACTGATTTAAGAATTCGACGCCATTCGAACTCATATTCGAATAAGATCGATGCATGGTCAACCCCACAACAGAGCTCTTCGGTATCTCAGCACAGCTGACCGGTACCGAAACTGATTGTGCGCTGGTTGATCTCATGACCGATCTGCATGCATGCGAGGCGATGCTGGTCGAACGCAAGCTCGCTGTGATTGCCGAGTTCTTTTCGCGGCGAAGCTCGGAGCATGTCGCCAGTGGTGCGTGGTCGTCGACCGCACACGAGTTGGCGGAGTCGGAAGTCGGTGCGTCACTGACGATGGGTCGCGCGGCTGCCGGCAAGCTGATCGGGTTGGGGTTCTCGTTAAAGACTCGTCTGCATCGCACTCGAGCGGCGATGGCGCGTGGCGAGTTGGATCTGTACCGAGTTGGCTTGATCGATTCCGCGACCGCGAACGTGAAAGACGAATTGATCGACGAGGTGGAACGACTACTGCTCGAGCAGGTTCTCGCCCCACCAGTAGCAGGCGGAACGGGCTTGACGGGAAGACGACTGACAGCGGCGATCGATCGGATCGTGGCGATGGTGGACCCGGAAGGTATGCGAGAACGCCGACGCCGTGCTCTCACCGATCGCTTCGTCGGGGTCAGCGCTGCCGAGGACGGGATGGCAAAGATCTTGGGAAGCGTTCCGGCAGAGCAGGCTCGGGCATTCGACGGCCGACTACGCGAGTTGGCAGTGTCGGTATGCCGAAACGACTCACGAACGTACGAGCAGCGACGAGCCGACGCGCTCTTCGAGTTGACCAACGGATCACAATTCTTGCCGTGCAACTGTGGCCGAGATGATTGCCCGCAGGATCGTAGCGGTGGTGTTGTCGTTCGTCGGCCCGTGGTTCACGTCGTGATGACTGATTCCACTCTGCACGGTGGCGGTGAGCCCGCCCACCTCGACGGGTACGGGGTGATCAGCGCTGAGCATGCTCGCGATATCGCCCGTGACGCCGTAATTCGAAACGTCCGAGCATCTGCTGATGACGTCGCAGAGCCGGTGCCTGCTTCGGCGCGCGTCTACCGACCGGGCGCCGTTCTCGATACCTGGTTACGGATCATCGCGGGCAGCTGCCAATGGCTGCATTGTGATGTCCCGGCCTGGAATTCCGATCTGGACCACAATGAACCGTTCCATCACGGCGACCCCGAACGCGGCGGTAAAACGGTCGCGTCGAATATGAGTGCGTTCTGCCGCAACCATCATCGCCTCAAGCATTCCGACCGGTGGCGGTTCACGTCGAACGAGGATCGGACCATGTCGCTGACGTCGCCGACCGGGCATTGTTACCGAACGCGACCCGCAGGATTGATGGCTGGATCGCACGAACCGACACCGCCCCAGGGCGGTCGAAATCGGCGGACCCAGGCGGAGAACAAAGCTGCCCGTATCCAGAGTGAACGCAATCGCCAGCGCCGACGGATACAGAAACGAGCAGAGGAGCACGTTCAATATAAGCGGCGGAAATCACCGCGAGCCCGCCGAGAACCCATCGACTACGGGGACGACCCGCCACCGTACTGAGATACCGAGCGGTGTCGAGGCGCGCCGACGGGTCGCAGGGTCAGTCTGACGTCGGCTTGGTGCCGTCTTCTGGTGCCGGATCGTCGTCGGCAAGCGGATCTATGGTGTCGACACCTTCGAGGACGGTCAGCTCTTCTTCCGCCTCGGCGAGGAGCCCTTTGGCTTCAGCTTCGACCTTCTTCACCCAATCGGACATCCCGAGCCTCTTCTCTTCCGAAGCGAGTTCCCGCTGTAACTGAACTCAGACTACGTCGCCGGCGACGAATTTCGCCGTCCCCTCGGGTCAGTACTCATGACCGAGTAATCGTGATTCACGACGGACGGAGCACGCATGCCCGGACAGTTGGAAGGCAAAACCGCACTGATCACCGGGGCCGCCCGAGGTCAGGGCAGGAGCCACGCCGTGCGATTGGCGCAGGAGGGCGCGAACATCGTTGCGCTCGACATCTGCCGTCAGATCGAATCGGTGGCCTACCCGATGGGAACCGCCGACGATTTGCGGCAGACAACAGCAGCGGTCGAGAACCTGGGACGAAGTATCGTCGCGCGAGAAGTGGATGTTCGCGATCTGTCCGCACTGCGAACTGCGGTATCCGAAGGAATTGCGGAGCTGGGCAGCGTCGACATCGTCCTGGCCAACGCCGGTATCGGCATGATGTCCCCGGACATCGACGATGCTCGCGCCTTCCGCGACCAGATGGAGGTCAACCTATTCGGCGTCTGGAATACCGTCCAGGCCGCAGCGCCCGCGATGATCGCACAAGGTACAGGTGGCGCAATAGTCCTTACCGGATCAACTCTGGGACTTGTCGGTCGTGGAGGTGACGGCACCGGCGGATCCGACGGCTACTGCGCGAGTAAACACGCCATCGTGGGGCTTGGGCGCACGTGGTCGCACTGGCTTGCTCCCCACAATATTCGTGTCAACTCCGTGCACCCGACTGGCGCGAATACACCGATGGTCGTCAACGACGCGGTCGCGAAGCTGTTTGCGGACTCCCCGACATCGAGCGGAGCCGACGTGGGCAACCTCTTGAACGTCGAGTTGATCGAAGCTGCCGACGTCAGCAACGCGATAGCCTGGCTGGTTTCGGATCAGGCTCGATACGTCACAGGTATCGCGTTGCCGGTCGACGCCGGGTTCACGGCCAAATAGACGCCGGATACACCGGCTGCGTCGCCGTCGATCAGTCGACGGTCGGCGCCCACTGCACGCCGTTGATGTGCCCACCACCGTCGACGAAGAGGGTGTTGCCGGTGACGTAACGGCTGTCGTCACTTGCCAGGAAGGCCGCAACGGGGCCGATGTCGTCGAGGGGATCGCCGATCCGCCCCATCGGGTTCTGTGCGGCCATCACTGCCACGTTCTCCGGATTGGCTTCGGCGACACGCTTGTACGCCGCACTCTGCGCACCGGGACAGATGACGTTGCAGTTCACCTGCTTGGGAGCCCACTCGCGGGCGGCAGTGCGAGTCAGGGTTCGCAATGCTTCCTTCGCCGCGTTGTACTGCACCGAGTACATGTGAGCATTCACGCCGTTGAGGCTGCACATGTTGATCACGCGGCCCGTGCCGTGACGCTCCAGTTCCGGCAGGGCAGCCTGCATCGCCCAGAATGCCGCCATCACTGCCATGTCGAAACCGCCGCGCAACTGCTCGTCGGTCATCTTCTCGAGCCGAGCGAAACCGAAAGTCCGCCAAGCATTGTTGACCAGGATGTCGAGGCGTCCGAACCGCTCGACGGACTTGTCGACCATGGCAACAACCTGAGCTTTGTCAGTGACGTCGGTCCGGACGAATTCCGCCTCCGCGCCCCATTCGTCCCGCAACCACTGGGTGGTTTCGAGGCCCGCTGCCTCGTCGATCTCGGCAACCAACACCGACGCGCCTTCACGCGCGAACGCGCCCGCCACTCCGCGCCCGATGCCCATACCGGCACCGGTGACCACTGCTACACGTCCGTCGAGCTTGCCCACTGGGCCCTCCTTCGTCAGAACCCCTGTGCGCCTTTTTGGTAGTTCCCACTACCAAAAAGGCGCACGGGGGCGAAGCCCCTACCTGGGGCGCGGCACGGTCTTGTCGATGAACAGTCCCTCTACCGACACACACAATTCGCCGTCCGCAGTTTTGATCTCACCGACGGTGTGAATCTTGCGGCCGTCCTTGGACAGGAATTTGCCGCTGATCGTGAGTGGCTCGAACAGCGGAGTCGGGCGATGGTACCGAGTGCTCAATTGTGCTGTCATGCCGGAAGTTCCACCCCAGGCGTTCGCGACGCCGAGAACGTGATCGAGCAGCAGCGCCGAAACACCGCCGTGCACATGGCCGGGAGGGCCCTGGTACGGCAGCGTCAACGTGACCACTCCCTGCACCGACCCGTCAGCGAGCCCTTCCAGAACGAGCGGCGGCGCAATGGCGTTCTCGGGGCCGGTCACGGGGTCGTGACGAGTCACGCCCTCACCGTTCCACATGTCGATCAACCGCTCGGCCACCTCGGGTGAGTGCTGTTCGAGATGCTCGGCAATGCTGTTGAGCTCCTCCGCAACCCGGTCCAAATTGGCGTTTCCGCGGTCGGTGCGCAGCATCGCGTCGACAACGCGACGCGCTGCTGCCGTGGCCCGGTCGACCGGGGCGTCCTGCGGCGGCGACGTCAGAATCGTGCCGCCCGGATGTGTCGCTGCTGTGGGGTGCGAACCGAGGTCCATCAGTTGATCTCCATTGTTGCGTGCGTGAGAACCGGGGAGTTCTCGCGTTCGGGGCACGTCGCCGCCAACGTCAGTGTGTTGCCGTCCTGCCATACCGAGGTGGTGATGGATTCGCCGGGGAAGAGCGAACCGGCAAACCGCACCGAGTAGTTCTTCACCCGCGTCGGATCTCCGTCGAGAATCCCGTCTACCACGGCCTTGCAGACGATGCCGTACGACGCGAGGCCGTGCAGAATCGGTGCATCGAAGCCCGCCATCTTCGCGAAGGAGGGATCAGCGTGCAGCGGGTTCATGTCTCCACTGAGTCGGTACACCAGCGCCTGTGAGGGACTCGTGCTCGACGTCAGTACCTTGTCGGGCGCTCGATCAGGCACCCCGGCAACAACTTCGGGTCCGGCGTTGCCGCCGAATCCACCTTCGCCGCGCGCCCAGATCTGCATTCCGGTGGTCCATAACGGATTCCCGTCCAGGTCCTCGGCCGCCGTCTCGAGAACGATCACAGCTGCCTTTCCCTTGTCCCAGACATCGGCGACCCGAGAAGAAATACGGGCAGCACCCGTCGACGGGATGGGCGCGTGAAGTGCCAGCGACTGCCCACCGTGCAGGATCTTTCGCAGATCGATGTCGATTCCCGGCATACTCATCGACGGTGCGGGCAGTACACCCGCCGAAACTCCCTGGCCTGCAACCATTGCAAACGTCGGGAGTACCTTCAGCCCCTTTTCGTACACCCAGGTCAGTTCAGCGGGATCGAGAGCATTCACCCCTGCCCCGAGTCCCAATTGGTAGAGCATGACGTCGCGATCGGTCCACGACGCCTCGCGCACAGTCGGTTCGGCGGCCAACGCCACCTCGAGATCGATAGCCATCAGTTCTCCAAAGTTCCGGCTCGGTAGACCGTCACGACGCACGCGCCGCCCAGTCCGAGGTTGTGTTGCAAGCCAATACGAGCGCCTTCGACCTGCCGCGCATCCGCGGTCCCGCGGAGCTGCCACGTGAGTTCGGCGCACTGCGCCAAGCCCGTCGCGCCCAGCGGGTGTCCCTTCGAGATCAAACCACCCGACGGGTTGACGACCCACTGGCCGCCGTACGTGGTCGCGCCGGATTCGACGAGCTTTCCGCCTTCTCCGACCGCGCACATCCCCAGGCCCTCGTAGGTGATGATCTCGTTGATCGCGAAGCAGTCGTGCAGTTCGATGACGTCGACGTCATCGATGGTGATCCCGGCCTGCGCAAAGACCTGCTCTGCCGCAGCTGCCGTCATCGGCGCGCCGACCACGTCGATCATCGACTTCTCGGCGAACGCTGCCTCGGTGTCAGTGGTCAACGCCTGTGCGACGATTTCGATCGCCCGGTCTTCGAGGCCGTGCTCACGCACGAACTTCTCGCTCACGACGATCGCGGCTCCGGCGCCGTCCGAGGTCGGCGAGCACTGCGAACGTGTCAGCGGCTCGTGAATCATCTTGTCGCCGAGTACCTGTTCGAGGGTGTACTCGTCACGGAACTGTGCGTACGGATTGTTCACCGAATGCTTGTGATTCTTGACCGCCACCGCTGCGATCTGCTCGACCGTGGTGCCGTACTTCTTCATGTGCTCGACGGCAGCGTTACCGAACAGCTGAGCTGTCATCGGCGATCGGGCGAACCCGTAATCCTCGACCATGATCTTCAGCTGAGAGTCCAAGGTCGTGACCTTGGGCATCTCACCGTTACCGGTCAACGCCGTTTTGGTCATCTTCTCGAAGCCGACGGCCAAGGCGCACTCGGCTTGTCCGGCCTGGACCCACTCGCGCGCCATCATCAGCGCCGTCGAGCCGGTCGCGCAGTTGTTGTTGACGTTGAAGATCGGAATGCCGGTCAGACCGGTCTCGTAGAGAGCTCGCTGTCCTGCTGTCGACGCGTTGAAGACGTAACCGACCGCAGCACGCTGAATCTGGCCGTAGCCGATCCCGGCATCGGTCAGGGCATTCGAGACGGCTTCGGTCACCATGTCCGGGTATTCCCAGTCGCGGGTCTCGATCTTCTCGAACTTGGTCATGCCGACGCCGATGACGAAGGTGCGATTGCTCATGTGCAGGTCACTTTCCCGGTTCAGGGTCGCGAGGCAGACCCAGGATTCGCTCACCGATGATGTTGAGCTGAACATTGGTTGTACCACCCGCGATGGACATGCACTGCGAGTTCAAGAACATCTGGGTTGCAGACATCCGATGCTGTTCGCCCAGAAGTGAACTCGGTCCGGCCCACTCCATTGCCACGTCCCAGACCTGCTGGATGTGCTCGACACCGATCAGCTTCGCCACCGAGGATTCGGCACCCGGCTGCGCGCCGGTGAGCGAGCGCAGCGTGGTGCGCAGACCGAGCAGACCACCGGATTGCGCGTCGCACAGCACCTTTCCGAGCACGGTCAGCTGCTCGTCGTCGATGCCACCGGGCAGTCCGTCGACCAGGCTCAGAAGAGCCTCGCCACCCGATCCGAGCGACGAGTCGTTGGACAGCGAGACACGCTCGTTGGCCAGCGTGGTGCGAGCGAGCTTCCAGCCGTCGCCTGGCTCGCCGACCAGGCACTCGTCGGGAACGAAGACGTCGTCGAAGAAGACTTCGTTGAACAGTGCTTCACCGGTGATCTCGCGCAGCGGACGAATGTCGAGGCCACTGTTCTTGATGTCGATGAGGAAGTAGGACAGGCCCTTGTGCTTGGGTGCGTCGGCGTCGGTGCGCGCGAGGCAGATTCCCCAGTGCGCGTCGCGTGCCATCGACGTCCACACCTTCTGGCCCTGCAACTTCCAGCCACCGTCGACCTTGGTGGCCTTTGTACTCAGCGCGGCGAGGTCGGAACCTGCGCCGGGCTCGGAGAAGAGCTGACACCAGACGATGTCGCCGCGCAGTGACGGCGGGACGAACTTGGCGAGCTGCTCTTCGTTGCCGTGCGCGATGAGCGTCGGGATGACCCAGTTGCCGATGATCATGTCGTGCGGCTTGATCTTCGCAGCGCGCAGTTCTTCGGCGATGACCAGCTGGCTGACGGCGTCGGCGGACTTGCCCCACGGAGCCGTGAAGTGCGGTGCGGTGTAGCCCTTTTCCGCGAGGTACGTCTTCTGCGCGGCACCTTCGAGTTCGAGCGCAGGACCGAGCTCGGCGCGAACGTCGGCGCGGACCGCCTCGGCCTCGGGCGGCAACTCGATGCTGAGCACGCGACGGGTGCCGGCAATGGTCAGCTCGGCAACGCGACGACGCCAGGATGCCGTGGAACCCAGCAGAATTCGCAGGGACTGCGCGCGGCGCAGGTACAGGTGCGCGTCGTGCTCCCACGTGTAGCCGATTCCGCCGAGCACCTGGATGCAGTCACGCGTGACGGAGAAGCCAGCCTCGAGGGCCGTGGCTCCGGCGACGGCTGCTGCGAGAGAAGCCTCTTCGGCACCGACGCCGTTGGCGGGAGTCAGCGCACGCGCAGCGTCCCAAGCGCAGACGCGTGCCTGTTCGGCAAGCGCGAGCATACGTGCAGCCTTGTGCTTGACACCCTGGAACTGGCCGATCGGGCGACCGAACTGCTGACGCACCTTCGCGTAGTCGGCCGACGTCGTGACTGCCCAGTCGGCCAAGCCTGATGCCTCGGCCGCGAACAGTGTTGCGGCAATGTCGAGTACACGCTGGGTATCGATGGTGAGGATCTCGGAATCGGTGAGCACCAAACCGTCGACGGTGACCTCGGAGTTACGACGCACGACGTCGTAGCTGGCCAAGTCCGTGACCTCGAGGCGGTCACGTCCGAGCAGAACGAATCCGCTGTCCGTCGCGAGGAGGAACAGGTCAGCGACATGGCCGCCGAGAATCTGGCTGGACGTTCCGCTGAGGGTGGTGTTGTCGCCGTCGCGGGTGATCTTCAGCGACCCCGGCTGCAGTGCAACAGCTCCGAGCGTGCTGCCATCCACGAGCGTCGGCAGTCTGTCCGTTTCTCCGGCATCACTGAGAACAGCGCTGACCACTACCGTCGGCAGGAATGGTCCGGGAACCATCGAGCGTCCAAGTTCCTCGACGACGATGGCGAGTTCGACCAATCCGTATCCTGCGCCGCCGAATTCCTCGGCTACGTGTAGTCCGAGAAGCCCCTGCTCGGCAAGCCCGTTCCAGAGTTGGGGGCGAGTTTCGACCTTCGCCTCGACGGCTTCACGGACGACGGTGGGTGTTGCGTGACGCGCCGCCCAGCCCCGTACGGAGTCGCGGAGGTCACGATCTTCTTCACTCAATCCAATAGTCATGTCTACCTCGTCAATTCGACAGTGTCAGTACGGGTCAGATGCGTTCGATAATGGTGGCGGTCGAGAGAGCGCCACCGGCGCACATCGTGACCAGAGCCGTCGACTTGTTCGAGCGCTCGAGTTCGTGCAGCGCAGTGGTGATCAGACGAGCGCCCGTGGAACCGACGGGATGTCCGAGCGCGATCGCACCACCGTTGACGTTGACCTTGGACAAGTCTGCGCCGTGAACCTGCGCCCAGGAGAGCACGACCGAGGCAAAGGCTTCGTTGATTTCGACGAGATCGATGTCGTCCAAGGTCATTTTGGCCTTGTCGAGCACCATCTGGGTGGACTCGATCGGCCCGTCCAGGTGATAGAAGGGATCGGATCCGACCATGCCGGACGCGACGATCCGCGCGCGGGGCTTCAATCCCAGTTCCTGTGCGCGCTCTTCGCTCATCAGCAGTACCGCAGCCGCGCCATCACTGATCTGCGACGAGTTGCCGGCGGTGTGGATATGGCCTTCGATGACCGGCTTGAGCCCAGCCAGCGCTTCTGCCGTCGTCTCACGCAGTCCCCCGTCGCGAGTGACAGTGGCGATCTCACCGGTAGGCACGCCTTCCTTGTCCACCACGGGAGCCTTGACGGGCACGATCTCGCGGTCGAAGCGTCCTTCTGCCCAAGCCTGAGCTGCTCGGCGCTGCGATTCCAGACCGAACGCGTCGACGTCGGCGCGCGTGATCCCACGCTTCTCGGCAATTCGCTGCGCGGAGGTGAACTGGTCACCCATGTCGATGGTCCAGTCGTCCGGGTACGGGTTTCCCGTTCCCGGTGCGTTTGCCTGACCCAGGAACACACGGCTCATAGCCTCGACGCCGCAGCCGATACCGGCCGAGATCTGACCAGACGAAATCAGGCCGGAAATCAAATGCACTGCCTGCTGGGCGGATCCACAGGCGCAGTCGATAGTGGTTGCCGCGGTGCTGTACGGCAATCCGGCGTGCAGCCACGCCTGCCGCGTGACGTTGTTGGACTGCTCACCTGCCTGGGTGACACAGCCGCCGATGATCTGTCCGATGTCTTCCGGTGCGACGCCTGCCCGTTCGAGAACGCCGAGCTGCGCTGCTCCCAGAATCTCGGCGGGGTGCAGTCCCGCCAGGGCGCCGCGACGACGGCCGATCGGTGTCCGAGCGGCCTCGACGATGACTGCATGACCCATGATGTTCGCTCCTTCGTGGAGTTTTCGGTCGGTGAGCTGGCTCACCGTCTAATTTTCTGTAATTTATTCTATTAATGATGTCAGGGCAATGTCCGGATTGACATCAACTCTCAACTGATGCGGATTCAAAAATAGAATTGATTTCAATTTTGCGAACATGACGAACCCTCCCCAGAGAGGGGCGAAGTCACGTCAGTGCCGTGAGAGATTCACCAGAAGCAGGTCGCATCCCTTGCGGATGTCGTACTCCGCATCGGGGATGGAGATTCGACCGTTGAGGCACGATTGGATGACCCCGAACCACAGCTGCATCAGCAGACGCAACCCGGTGTTGTCTTCCTCGGTGGGGTTCTCGATCCCGGCCGCATCGAGAATGATCTGCCGGAAGCCGCGATCGATCTTTCCCACGTCCGGCACCGTCGCGACGTTGGCGGTACTGGACGACTGCAGCATCGCAGTCGAGAGAGCCGGCCGACGCAGTAACCCGCGAGTCGCGCGAACCAATACCTCGTACACCGCATCCTGCGGATTGTCCGACTGAACCTGATGCCTGACAAAGCTGGCACCGATCTGGTCGATCTGCTCGACCATCACAGCGACGAAGAGGTGCGTCTTCGAGGGGAAATAGCGATAAAGAGTGCCGATGGCCACGCCCGCCCGCTTGGCGACCTCGTGCATCTGTACCCGTGAGAGTTCCTTCTCGGTCCCCAATTCGGCCGCCGCTTCCAGCATCCGCACATGGCGCGCCCGCTGCTCGTCCGAACTGGGCTCTGCAGCGTCCCTGACCTCGGCAATTCTCGGCAACGTCGCCCCCATCATCGATTCTGTGTCCCGGTCGCGAACGACCTCGCCAATTCTCTCATCTCGACCACCCATCTCGGCATATTGCCCGCTCAGTGGGACCTGGCATGGCCTTCTCTCCCCGTGCGGTATTCCGTGGACACCCCACCCTCTTGGAGTTAGGACGCAATGATGCAGGACTGGACCACCGAGTGCGACGTGTTGGTAGTCGGCTCCGGCGGCGGCGCGCTGACCGGCGCATACACCGCGGCAGCTCGAGGATTGACGACGATCGTCCTCGAGAAAACCGATCGCTTCGGCGGAACTTCCGCGTACTCGGGCGCATCCATCTGGCTGCCGGGAACCCAAGTACAGGAACGTGCGGGACTCCCCGACTCAACGGAGAACGCACGCACCTATCTGCGCGCATTGCTCGGCGACGCCGAGTCCGAGCGCCAGGATGCCTATGTCGAGACCGCTCCCGATGTCGTCGCACTACTCGAGCAGAACCCGCACATCGAATTCGAGTTCCGTGCGTTCCCCGACTACTACAAGGCCGAAGGCCGGATGGACACGGGACGCTCCATCAACCCTCTCGATCTCGATCCCGCCGACATCGGTGACCTCGCCGGCAAGGTGCGTCCGGAACTCGACCAAGACCGCACCGGTCAGGATCATGCTCCCGGCCCGATGATCGGTGGGCGCGCACTGATCGGCCGACTGCTGGCCGCAGTCCAGAGCACCGGTAACGCAGAACTTCGTACCGAATCCATCCTCACCTCCCTGATCGTGGAAGACGGTCGGGTTGTCGGCGCCGAGGTCGAATCCGGCGGCGAAACCCAGCGAATCAAGGCGAACCGCGGTGTGCTGATGGCAGCGGGCGGCATCGAAGGCAACGCCGAGATGCGTGAGCAGGCCGGCACCCCCGGCAAAGCGATCTGGAGTATGGGTCCCTTCGGCGCCAACACCGGTGACGCGATCTCCGCCGGAATTGCTGTCGGTGGCGCAACCGCTTTGCTCGATCAGGCGTGGTTCTGCCCCGGCGTCGAGCAGCCGGACGGCAGCGCCGCATTCATGGTCGGCGTTCGCGGCGGACTCGTCGTCGACAACGCGGGCGAGCGTTACCTCAACGAGTCTCTCCCGTACGACCAGTTCGGCCGGGCCATGGATGCGCACGACGACAACGGTTCTGCAGTGCCGTCGTTCATGATCTTCGACTCGCGCGAGGGTGGCGGACTACCTGCCATCTGCATCCCGAACACGGCGCCCGCCAAGCACCTCGAGGCCGGAACCTGGGTCGCCGCCGACACTCTCGAAGAACTCGCCGCCAAGACCGGACTGCCGGCCGACGCATTGCGCAGCACTGTCGAAAAGTTCAACGATGCCGCAAAGCTGGGAGTCGACGAAGAGTTCCATCGCGGCGAAGACCCGTACGACGCATTCTTCTGCCCACCCAACGGCGGCGCGAATGCGGCACTGACGGCGATCGAGAACGGTCCGTTCTACGCGGCCCGCATCGTCCTCAGTGACCTCGGCACCAAGGGCGGATTGGTCACCGACGTCAACGGTCGAGTCCTGCGTGCCGACGGCAGCGCCATCGACGGCCTGTACGCCGCCGGCAATACGAGCGCGTCACTGAGCGGCCGCTTCTACCCCGGTCCTGGCGTTCCGCTCGGCACGGCCATGGTCTTCTCGTACCGAGCAGCCCAGGACATGGCGAAGTAACCAGCACAACGAGGACGTGGGGCAGGCAATGTCAGAATCACCTGCCCCACACTCTTTCGCACGGCGACGCGATTTTGTATCACTCCAGGTCGATACCGGGCAACCCGTCCACACTCTTCGCGTTCTTCTCGGCGCGATAGGCGATGAGCCGCTCCGGCCCCCTCTTCTCCGCTACGCGGTCGAGCACGTCACGATCGGATTGGTAGTCCATCAGCGGTACTGCGTATCCGCACGAATCCGAAATGCGCGTCAGATCGACCACGACGATCGACCGCAGCCCCGGGTGCTCAGGGAACCTACCGACAAGCTCGTTGAACGGTTCCGACCCTGCAAGCAGAACGTGTCCGTGACCGTGCAGTCGTACGATCTTCGGTGGTCCGTCAAACGCCATGAACATCAGTGTTATTCGGGAGTTCTCGCGCACGTGCGCGATGGTTTCCACACCGCTGCCGGTGAGGTCGAGGTACGCCACCCGGGTGGATGTCAGCACCACAAACGATCCGACTCCCCCTTTGGGTGAGCAATTGACCAACCCGTCAGCAGACAACGGTGCGGTGGCAACGACGAACAGCGGTTGAGCCTGCAACCACGTGGTGAGCTTTTCATCGATGCCTTCGTAGACGCGCCCCATGTCGAGAGTGTAGTTCGCGCCGACTGGACGTCACGGGGCAGACGCTGCGGCGGCTCGAATCTCCTCACACATCGCTGCGAAGACGCGGTCGTCGGCGGGATTCGCCGGCACCGCCAGTGCAATGCCGTCGCAGAGACTCGCGTATTTCGAACTCAGCACCTCGGGGAGTTCGGCGTAGGTGCATTGCGTGACCAGCCTGTCGAGAACATCGTCGGTGAGGACGGCAGGTAGTCGAGCCCAATCACCTGCCCGCGCCATCACTGTCAGTTCTTCCCCGACCTCGGATAATCCGAGGACCTCCAGCGCGACTCGGTACGCCGGAGTGGAGTAGAGAAAGGCAAGTTCACTGCGCACCGCTTCTCGTTGAGCAAGTATCGCGGCAGGATCTTTGCCGGTGATCATCTTCGGAACGGCAATCAGTCGCGGCTTCCTTCCTCCTGCCGTCAACGATGGAATGATCCTCTCCGCGAGCACCTTCGGATGGGAGCTGGTGGGGTGAGAAACAAAACCGTCGGCGACGGCTCCCGCCAGTGAGCACATGCGCAAGTTCACTCCCCCGGTCCAGATCTCCGGAGCCGGAACATCGAGCGGCCCCGGATTGAAGTAGGGCTGCAGCCGGTCGAAGGTGTAGTGCGTTCCGGCATGGTCGAGTTCACCGCCCTCCTGAAAAACTCGGAAGATCTCGCGTACAGCGCTGACGTAATCACGCAGTTGCGCAACAGGATCCGTCCACGGCATCGAGTACCGCCCGACGATGTTCCCACGCACCTGCGTCGCAAGCCCCAGTTGAAATCGCCCACCCGAGAAACCCGCAAGATCCCAGGCAGCCAAAGCCGTCACCATGGGACTGCGCGCAAACGCGACAACCATCGACGTCCGGACAGTGAGAGTACTGCTGTGCTCGACGGCCAGGGCCGCCACCGCAAACGGATCACGAATGGTTTCGGAGATGTGCACCGTGTCGAAACCAAGGTTCTCGATGCGTCGGACGTGCTGAGCTACCTGCCGCAGCGGAGTGTCGGCAGGTAGCGAGGTCACCAATTCCATATCAGATCAAAGGCTCCAGGCGAATCGACAGCAGCTTTCCTTCGGTAGCCACCTTGCGAGCGTGTTCATTGAAATCCGGGGCGGCACAAACGAACAGGGTACGACCGTCGGAACCGCCGAGTCCGCAAGCGAAGACACCGCTGTCGAAGGCAATTTCGTCGACTATCTCCCCGCTGGCGCCCACATGAAGAACACGGCTTCCGAGGGCATCGGCCACCCACATCGAATCGTCTCCGTCGATACAACACCCGTCCGCCGCAACGACGATCTGAGCGAGGGTGGTCTCCATCTCGGGTCCACCAGGCACCGGCCCGAACGACGCCCAGTCGCGGCGTTCACCCAGAGAGCCGTCGGCCTGGACGGCAAACGCACTGATTCGATTTCCCAGCGTTTCGTCCACGAGCAGATCTCCGGTCGACGTCAGAGCCATTCCGTTGGGGAAGTGGAGATCTCGCGCGACGACGTGCACCGATCCGTCCGGGTCGACGCGGAGGAGATCTGCCGTCTCGACGGGGGCCAGGTTCATCAGATCGAACCCGAAGTTGCCCACGTACGCTCGTCCCTGTGCGTCGACCAGCATGTCGTTGACGTTGGCACTGACGTACCCGGACAAGTCTGCGTGCACCACCAACTCGCCATCGGATTCTCGCCGCAGAATCTTCTGGTCCCGCATGGAGACGACCAGTAATCTGCCGTCCGGAAGCCACCCCAGCCCGGACGGCTGCCCTGGAACCTCCGCCTCGACGCGTATGTCTGTCCCGTCCTCGCAGGCCGAAATCACCTGGTAGGTGTAGAAGTCCGATACCCAGATCCGGTTCTCGTGCCAGCGCGGGCATTCGAAGTAGGTGTATCCCTCGAGAACTACCGCAACTTCTGGTGCCATCAGGCTCTCCTGCGTCGGTGACGAATGGACTATCAGCCCCATTCAATCACCGGCACCGCTGTCGCGGTGTCCGATTCCCGACTAGTCGCCGGCGCGAACTTCGTCCAACACGTCGAATGCGGATTCCCATCCGTCGTACGCATTCCCGTCACCCTTGAATCCCGGAATTCCTACCAGGTGGAAGGTCATTTCGGTCTTGTCACCCCGTTCTGCGAGCGTAACCGTTATCCGAGGTGCGGCATCCACTGGATCACTCGGATTTCCCCAGGTGAAGACCAGCCTCTTCGGCTCGTCGACCTCGAGATAGGTTCCGCCGGTGGGGTACTCGGCTCCGTTCTCGTCGTTGATCATCAGGTAGCGGTACGTTCCGCCAACCCGGGGGTCGATCGTGACGTACTCCCGAGGACTGCTGACACCCTTCGGATGCCACCAGCGCGCCGCCTCGTCGGGGTCGGTCCACGCCTGCCAGACAAGGTCGCGCGGCGCATCGAAGATCCGGGTGATGGTGAATTCTGCAGTGGCATCGACGTTCTGGTCACTCATTGTCCTTCTCCTTCTTCGGTCGAGGTTGCTTCAGCTCACGTAGACGCTCGTCGAGGAGGTCGAAGCGTTCGTTCCAGCCTCGCCGGTGTTCGTCGACCCAGGCGCTGGCGTCGTCGAGACCCTCTGCGCGAAGGGTGCACGTGCGCCATTGCGCGGTGGCGGTTCGTTCGATGAGACCGGCTCGCTCGAGCACCTTCAGATGCTGAGAGATGGCGGGTCGACTCATTTCGAACGGCTCGGCCAACTCACCGACGGTCATCGAACCATCAGTGAGGCGAGAGAGCATTTCACGCCTCGTCGGGTCGGCCAATGCGCTGAACACTGCATCGAGTCGGCCACTTCGCTCGTCCATGTAAGCAACTCCTTAATTAAGGAATAGCTTAAACATAGGACTCGACATCTTGCGCGTCAACCCTTTCAGCTCCAGGTATATCGAAGCCGCTCGACGGTTGTCGCCTCGTCCATCTGGGAGAAAGTCTCGCGCTCAACTCCCTTCACTGACACCATCGCTTCGATGATCGACTCCCCGAAGATTTCCTTCGCCACCGAGGAGGAGTTGAACTTCTGCACTATCTCGCGCAGATCGGTGGGGACTCGGGTCACCCCGCGCTCATCACGTTCCGCCTCCGTGAGAGTCGACGGGTTCACCACAATTTCCGGCGGCAATGGCGAGGCATTGCCGATACCGATATGCGAAAGGCCAAGTATCGCAGCGGTCGCCAGATACGGGTTGGCCGATGGATCGACGATTTTCACTTCGGCGTTGGCGCCGTGTGGATTCGACGGTGACTCTGCGCAGAACCTCAGTGCCGCTTCCCGGTTCTCGAGCCCCCAACAGACGTAGGCCCCCGACCAATTGTCCGGTCGCAGCCTGACCCCGGAGAGCGGTGAGGACGCAAAGATGGCCGTGAATTCCGCGAGGTGAGAGAGGATTCCACCCAAAGCTGACGATCCTTTGTCGGTCATCCCGTACTCCTGCCCGCCACCGGAGAAGACGGGCCGCCCACCTGAGTTCAACGAAAAGTGCTGGTGTGCACCGTTCCCTGCACCTCCGACCGTAGGTATCGGTGAAAACGAGGCCGCCAATCCGTGGGCTCTGGCAGTGCGGCTGATCAAGATCCGGGCCAGTATCACCAGGTCGGCCGCCTGAACAGGAGTTGCCGGAGCGATGGAGATCTCGAATTGATCCGGTCCGTACTCTGCATGCACTTGCTCGATATGAAGTTGTGCGCGTTCGGCATTGCGCAGAAGGTCCTTGAGGAAGTCCTCGCGGAGCAGGACTGCACCTAACCCGTACGCCGACCACGCTCCGTTGCACGCATCACCGAAAAGAGTGAACTCGATCTCGTGACCCACCCGAGCTTCCAGTCCGTCGGCGGCAAGCCGCGCCACGACGGCAGTGAGTGCGGACCGAGTACACACGGCAGCCGTCGCACCGTCTTGCTCGTGCAACGTCGCCGGCGCCCACGACACGCCCCCGCCGAGATCACGGAGGTCGGAGCGGTCGATACGCAACCGGAGATCACCCACGACGGAAAAGGAATCGGTGAAGGCAATCCGATCGTCGCTACAGAAGACGTTCCAGCTCGGTGAGACTCCCGCACCGGCTTTCTCGAAGACACCGGTTCGGCCGGCCGGCATCACCTTCGCGCGCGCGACACCCGCCATGTCGACGATCGAGCCGATGGTCAGAGCCGGTACTTCCCTCATCCAAAGGCAAATACCCCACCCGGTGACGCGCCAACCCGTCAGATCAGGTTGTCCTCCACCGGCAGTCCGAACGCCGCCCGGCCGTAGAGCGCCAACGCGCGCTCGGGTTCGTTGGCAACGTGAACGCTGCCCGCATGAACGTCACGCCACGCACGCTCGATCGGGTTTCCGCGAGAGAGGGAGTTCCCTCCTGCCGTCTTGAAAAGCATGTCGATCGCTTCCACCGAGCGTTCCGTCGCACGAACCTGATCACGACGCGCACGCAGCCTCATCGAGAGTGGGAGCTCCTGACCGGCCACAGCAAGTTCGTACATCTCCCGGATATTGCGATCCATCTGCAGAATCGCAGCATCGATCTCCGACGACGCACGTGCGACGGCGACCTGAGCGAACTGATCCTCGCTGAACCGTCCACCACCCAAACTCAGACGGACGCGCTCACGCATCACGTCCAGGTACCCCTCGTAACAACCGGCGACGATGCCCACACACGGAGCGGCAACCGTCGAGGTGAAGATGCTCCCGAACGGAAGTTTGTACAGCGGGCCAGGATTGACCGCTTGGCCAGGCCCACGCAGTTGTGCGGTCTCGTAGTTGCGCTTCAATCGGTGCTCGGGAACGAAGGCCTTCTCGACCACGATCTCGTTGCTCGCGGTGCCCCGCATACCCACGACATCCCACACGTCACGGATTTCGTAATCGGTGCGCGGCACCAACACCGTCATGAAATCGACGGGACGACCATCCATGCCGACCACCATCGCTCCCAGCAACGCCCAACTCGCGTGGTCGCAACCGGAGGAGAAACCCCACTGGCCCGATAGCTCGTAGCCTCCGTCCACCGCCGTCAGTCGACCGACCGGCGCATAGGCGGACGAAATGAGCGTCGTCTGATCCTCTCCCCACACGTCGGCCTGCGCTCGGTCGTCGAAAAGTGCAAGATGCCACGGGTGCACCCCCACCACCGACGCGACCCAACCGGTCGAGCCGCAGGCAGCCGAGATGGCCCTGACCACTTCGTAGAACTGAACCGGGTCGCTCTCGGCACCTCCGTATCTTTTCGGCGCCAGCATGGAGAAGACGCCGGCTTCGGACAGCTCCCGGATGGTCCGTTCGGAGATCTTGCGCGAATCGTCGACCTTCTGAGCGCGGGCCGCGATCTTCGGAAGCAGATCACGGACTGAACTCAGAACCTTGTTGACCATGGGAGACACTCCTCGCACCGAACCGTGAGGGAGCGGATCGGCAGATAGACATAACGGCTGCCCCGTCACGATATGTCGGTCACGCGTTCCGGTGATCGGAAGTCCCGGAGGCCGGGATCAGCCGCCGGATCCTCGCGCTCGCCGCTGGTCCCGGCCAGTGAGACGAGACCCCAGAGGCAATTCACGCTCCCCTAGCGTCGGGCGTCGACACTGCCCCTGGAAAGGACGGGACTCATCGTGACGATCACTCAGTCCGACAACGACGAGGTTCGCGAGATCCAAGCTGGAACCGCGCCTACACGCTTTGCGCGTGGATGGCACTGCATTGGACTCACGGAGTCCTTCAAGGACGGCCAGCCGCACTCCATCGAGGCGTTCGGCACCAAACTGGTCGTCTTCGCCGACAGTGAAGGCAACGTCAAGATCCTCGACGCGTACTGCCGTCACATGGGTGGCGACTTGAGCCAGGGCACCATCAAGGGCGACGCCATTGCCTGTCCGTTCCACGATTGGCGCTGGGGCGGCAACGGCAAGTGCCAGAAGATTCCGTACGCACGCCGCGTCCCCCCGCTGGCCAAGACGCGCGCCTGGCAAACCCTCGACCAGGACGGCATGCTCTTCGTCTGGCACGACCCCGAGGGCAACCCGCCGACCGACGACGTGGCTATCCCCCGCATCGAAGGCGCGCTCAGCGACGAGTGGAGCGACTGGGTCTGGTACACCACGACCGTCGACACCAACTGTCGTGAAATCGTCGACAACATCGTCGACATGGCGCACTTCTTCTACGTGCACTACTCCTTCCCGACGTACTTCAAGAACGTCTTCGAAGGCCACGCCGCAACGCAGTACATGCGCGGCGTCGCTCGCTCCGATATGCGTCCCCACGCAGCAGGCACCCCGAAGATGGTCGGCAGCAACTCGGTTGCGACATACTTCGGCCCCTCCTTCATGGTCGACGACCTGACCTACGAGTACGAGGACTACAACGTCGACTCTGTACTCATCAACTGCCACTACCCGGTCAGCGCTGACAAGTTCGTGCTCCAGTACGGCATCATCGTCAAGAAGTCCGATCGCTTCCAGGGTGAGGCCGCCGACGCGATGGCCGCGAACTTCGGTACGTTCATCGCCAAGGGCTTCGAGCAGGACGTCGAGATCTGGAAGAACAAGACTCGCATCGAGAACCCGCTCCTGTGCGAAGAAGACGGCCCGGTCTACCAGCTCCGTCGCTGGTACGAACAGTTCTACGTCGATGTCGCGGACATCGCTCCCGAGATGACCGAGCGCTTCGAATTCGAACTCGACACCGCGCGACCCGTCGCAGCCTGGCAGAAGGAAGTCGAAGACAACCTCGCTGCAAAGAAGGCAGACGAAGATGCAGCCTCTTCAGTGCGCTGAGTGCAAGGCTCAGGTCCTGGTCCAGAAGAACAGTTGGGAACACACCACCGTTCAGTGGAGTGACCAGGCCCGCGCCCAGTGCCTCGAAATCGCCGACGACCGTGAATTCGGGCAGCGAGAGGGACGACCCGGTGCCCCTCGCAAGCAGTGCGGCGCCTTGATCGCGTCCATCGTGAACGCTGCAACAGCGGGCGAACTCGAGATCCTCAACGACGAGCCGGTGCCTCAGCCGATCGTCGACGACAGCGAACCCGTACCGACTCCGTTTCACTAGTCAAGCCAACATCTTTCGAAGAAGGTAGTAATGATCGATCCTCAGTACTACGGCCCGTGGGCAGTCATCGCCGGCGGTTCAGAAGGTGTCGGCGCAGGGTTCGCCGACGAGCTCAGCAAGATCGGCATCAACCTCGTTCTCATCGCCCGCAAGCCGGGCCCGCTCGAGGAGACCGCGGCCAAGGCACGCGCCAACGGCGTCGAAGTACGCACTCTCGCATTGGATCTGCTCGTTCCGGACGCGCTCGATCAGATCAAGGCTGTCACCGACGACGTCGAGGTTGGTCTCCTCATTTTCAACGCCGGCGCCAACAGCTACGGCCACGAGTTCGTCACCGGAGATCTGACGGGATTTGCCGGAGTCATCGAGCTGAACATCAACAAGCAGCTCGAACTCTCGCACCACTTCGGCGGATTGATGAAGGATCGCGGACGCGGCGGCATCATGCTGCTCGGTTCGCTGGCCGGATTCATGGGCTCCGAGCACCAGAGCATCTACGCGGCGTCCAAGGCATTCGGGCGCATCTTCGCCGAAAGCCTGTGGCTCGAACTCCAGCCGTACGGCGTTCACGTCGTCGAGTTCATTCTCGGTGTCACTCGCACACCCGCTATGATTCGCGCGGGACTGAACTTCGACATCCCGGGCATGAACGTCGCAGAGCCCGAAGATGTTGCACGTGAAGGTCTCGAACACCTTGCCGACGGCCCGATCTGGGTGGCTGCAGGAAACTACGAAGGCGCCAAGAAGCGCAGTGGCTTCCCCCGAGACAAGATGGTCAAGGGTGCTGCCGAAGCGATGCGCAAGCTGCTCAACCGCTGACATCTGCTGTGCGCCTTTATTAACCCCCCGACGTTAAGAAAGGCGCACAGCATGAGCATCGACATCACCACTCTTCTCGACGAACGCGAGATCACCCGCTCCATCTTCGAGTTCGCCCGAGCTATGGATGCGCGAGCGTGGGATGAACTCCACCGGATCATGACGCCGGACGCTACGGCAGAATTGGGCACCGGAACTCTGCGCGGACCCGCCGAGGTAGTGGCGTCCATCCGCTCGTTCCTCGACGAGTGCGGTCCCACCCAACATCTGATCGGTAACGTGCTGGTCGAGGTGGTCGGCGATCTCGCCACCAGCTGCTCCTATGTCAGCGACATGCATGTGGGCACCGGGAGCAAGGCTCACCTGAACTTCTTCACCCTCGGCGACTACCACGACTCATGGGCGCGGATCGACGGAAAGTGGCGAATGACGCACCGCACCAAGCATTCACACGCCAGTCAGGGATCCATCGAGGTTCTGGGCGCCGGCCCCAGCGGTTGGCGGAGCTGATTCAGCTCAACATCGACGAACGGCCGGTCGCGAGCGGACTCTTGCTGGTGAGTCCGCCGTCGACCACCAGGGTCTGCCCCGTCATGTAGCGAGATTCGTCCGAAGCCAGGTAGACCATGGCATGCGCGATGTCTTCGGGTTCGCCGAGGTAAGGCAGGGCGTTTGCCTGCTTCATACCGTCGATGACATCAGCGGGGATGTTGTCCACGAGAGCGGGTGTCATGATCGCGCCCGGCGCTACGGCATTGCACCGAACACCGTTTGCTCCGTACTGGACTGCGATGTACTGCGTCAGACGAATGACTGCCGCTTTGGCGGATCCGTAGGCAGACTGCAGGGAATCCCCGATCAATCCACCTACCGAGGCCGTGTTGACGATCGATCCTCCACCGGCACTGTTCATGTGCGGAATGGCAAGTCGTGAAGCGACGACAGTGCTGCGGACGTTGAGCGACATCACGCGATCCCACTCGTCCAAGTCCATCCGGAGCAGGTCGAGATCCTTGCGCGGGTTACTACCGCCCACGTGATTACACAGGACGTTGATGCCGCCGAATTCGGCGACCGCCTTTTCGATCATCGCTGCCAGAGAGTCCTCGCTCATGACATCGACGCCGAAACCCAGTGCATTGCCACCGGTCTCGCGAATCGCCACCGCCGCTTCCTCTGCACGCGCAGGATCGAGGTCGGCGACCAACACCTTGGCGCCCTCTGCCGCCATGAGTTGTGCTGCTGCACGCCCGATTCCACTGGCGGCGCCTGTGATCACTACACTCTTGCTTTCGAGCCTGTTCATATCTGTTCCTTTCGCGGAGAATCGCCGTACCCGGATCCCACGTGCCCGGAGTTGACAGCTCGGCGATTGCCCGATCACTACCAGTCAACGCAGGATCGACAGCCTCGTCCAACTTTCTTGAATGAACTCACAAGTACGTGACCACGGCCCGCGCACCTGCTACACCGCCGAAATCGAGTGGCGACGGAAGACCTCACTGTGCTGAAGTGGCACTATGCAGAATTCTGTTCGACCGCTGTCCATCGACGACCTCGACCGTGCCGCCGAGGTTCTCGGCGAGGCGTTTGCCGACTACCCCTGGACGAACTGGTGCGTCGCCGAAGACTCCCACGTGGAACGCGTCGCGACTCTGCAACGGATCTACCTCGAACACCTGGCACTACCGTTCGGGCGTTCCTACATAGACGATTCCGGCAACGGCGTCATCGCAGTCCTGCCGCCGGACGCTCCAGAGCCTGATGAAGCGACCGTCGAGAAGATCGTCGAACTGCACGGAGATCGGTTCGAGCGCGTTCTTCAGGCTGACGAACAACTGTCTGCGCTTCCCGTCCCCGACAACGCGTGGTCGTTGGCAACGATCGGTACGACGCCGCGCTCACGCGGAACCGGATTGGGTTCTGCGCTACTGAAACATGCTTTGGCGGAACTGGATCGAACCGAACAGAATTGCTGGCTCGATACGTCGACCGAACGAAATCTACCGCTGTACCAACGGTTCGGTTTCACGATCGTCGGCCAGACCTCGCTCCCCGACGGACCGGACGTATGGCGGATGCATCGACTTCAGGGCTGATTGTTCGACTTCAGCACTCGCCGAATCATTTTCGACAACGACGCGTATTGGGTGATCGTGTTGACGGCGATCCACCTCGAGACCGGCCACGTCCGGGTCCACGAGAAAACCCCGACCGACAGCAGTTGATCGTCGTCAAGGGTCTCGATGTAGTTGCGCAATATCGCAACAGCAGCTCCCAAGCGGTCACGAAGCTCCTGAGCCGGAATGTCGATGCTCGCGTCGACAACCGACTGGTTCAGTGCGGGTGTTTGCGTCCACTTGTAACCCGCCGCCGGCGTCTGCGGAGCCTCGTCTCGCAGCCCGGCACCTATCCACTCTGCGACGGCCTCTGCCCACCAGACACGCACAGCGAGTACGTCGTGCACCGTCCACGCGTCGACGGCAACGGCGTCGAACGCATCGGCCTCGGCGACGCCGTCGAGTAACGCTTCGAGTTTCGAATACGCCGAGTCCAGCTCGCTCACCAGTTCTTCGCGTGACCAGGTCTGCGCCACAATGCCTCCGAACGATCAGTGGAGAAGAAAGAAGCGGGACCATCTCGACTCGATGGCCCCGCCTCCAACTTTAACGTCCTCCCGGATTCAGTTCAGCTCACCCAAGAACCTTCCGAGGTTCTCGGCGATTTCCTTCGACCTGGTGTGGTGCAGGTAGTGGTCTCCGTCCAGCAAGATCACCTCTCCGTGGTCGACGGAGGCTGCCTGCCCCTCGTGCAGCTCTGCCCAGCCCTGAACTTCTGAATTGTTCACGGCGAACAACAGAATCGGAAGATCGGCTGGGAACGTCTTGCCGATTGCTTCAGCGAAGTTACTGGAAAGATGATCCATCTCGTTGAGATAGGTATCGCTGAAGTTGTTCTTCGCAGTCAACTGTCGCATCTCGTCCTTCGCGGCGGGATCGAGGTACTCGTCCGAGGCTTCACCACCGACGACCTTGGACAGCAATTCCGCCAAGCCCAATTGCCTTCCAACTCGGAGTGCGTCGATCGGGAATTTGGTATCCATGTTCGGCTGCCCTGGAACACTGCTGTCGATACCCACGAATGCGGTGACCTCGTCACGGTACTTCGCGGTGTAGTCCAGCGCATAGAGACCAGTGATCGAGTGCCCCATGAGGATGTATTCGTCAATTCCCAGCGACTGTACTGCCGTATGAATCTCTTCGACGATGTTCGCAGTCGTGCGGTCCTTGTCCGTTCCGTCACTGTAGCCGTAACCGAAGGGCTCGATCGTGACGACGCGGTAGTCGGGTGCGAGCTCGTTGACAAGCGGTGTGAAGTCGAGAATCGGTGCGGACGTTCCGAACCCGGGTAACAGCACTATGGTCTGATCGCCGTTGCCGCGGATCGAGTAGCTCATGTTCTTTCCGTCGACGGACACGAACTGGTTGCCCGTCTCCCCGGCCGGAACGCTCGCTTTGCTGGAGCCGACATTGAATACGAGCGCTATCGATACCAGCACAACCAGAACTACGGACACCGAAGCAACCAGCTTCAGTGCAACGGTACGAATCTTCTTCATTCTCATCCTCATCTTCTCGGGCGTCGATACGGCTAGGAAAGGCTCGACATCGAGGCCGCACTGGTCTCGTCGAGCACACGCAACACGTTGTTGCCCATCAGCTTTGCCAAGTCCTCCGCGGACCAACCGCGTTCCGCCAGACGGTCTATCAACACCGCGAAACCGGATACGTCCTGCATACCGTCCGGAAAGTCGTCGAACCCATCGTAGTCACTGCCCAAACCGATGTGGTCGATGCCCGCGACGTCTCGGGCATGCTCGACGTGGTCGGCGAGATGGTCCACTGTCATCGCCGGTCGTGGGCCGACTCGCCCGCCTTTGAACCATTCGTTGTACTCGGCAGAAAGGAACATGGGTACAAAGGCGATCATGATGACCCCGCCGTTGTCCGCGAGCAGTCGCATGACGTCGTCGGGAACATTACGGGGGTGACCGCATAGCTGAGAGCACGACGAATGGCTGAAAATCACCGGCGCCGACGACGTCTCGATGGCATCTCTCATCGTTTCCACCGAGACGTGCGACAGGTCGACGAGTACGCCGAGCCGATTCATTTCGCGCACGATCTCGCGACCGAAGTCGGTCAGCCCGCCGTGTACTCGAGTGTCCGTCGCGGAGTCCGCCCACCCGGTGTTGTCGTTGTGCGTCAGCGTCATGTACCGAAGACCAAGGCGCGCCATCATTCTCAGGACACCGAGCGAGCTGCCGATGCTGTGACCGCCCTCCGCGCCCAACAAGGACGCGACCTTGCCCTCGCTCCAGATGCGACGCACGTCGTCACCTGTACGCGCGAATTCGAAAGTATCCGGATATCGCTCGATCATCCGGTACACGTAGTCGATCTGTTCGAGTGTGTACTGAACCGCCTCTGGCTCCGTCCTGTCACACGGGGTGTAAACCGACCAGAACTGCGCACCGACGCCGCCGCGACCGAGTTTGTCGATGTCGGTTTGGAAGATGGAATCCTTCTCGAGATTCTCCACCGAGTATGCGGCAGTTTCGCGAGCCGTCCAGGCCAGATCGTTGTGACCGTCGATGACCGGCGCAAGGCCGTAAGCATCGAGTGCCGCGGGGTGATTCACGTCCGGAAAAGGAGCGAGAGGTTTCATCATGAGTTTTCCTCGAAAAGTAGTGCGGGCAGGTCGAGGGCCCTCATCGCCTTCGACCTGCCCGAGATTTCATTCAGCGGAGAGAATCGCCGCGACTAGTCGGAAATCTTCTTGAAAAGCCTTGTCATGTAAAGATATTGCTCGCCATCGATCGTGAGATGAGCCATCTCACCCGAAGCGCTCTCGTTACTGATCAAGAACCTGGAGGCGGACAGAGGTACGACCTTGGTGGGCGGAGCCGGCGGCTCGCCGTCGATCTCGACCTTGGCGAAGTTCTGCACCTGGAATCCGCCGTCCTCGCCGCGCGTGAGTTCGATTCGCACGGTTGTCGATTCATAGGTTCCGAGAATCTGCGACAGGTCGATGTCTTCAGCATTTGGCTCGGACTTCGGTTCCGGCAGAACGAGATCGAGCTCCTGGGCGATCTCCTTCTCGATGTCGTGGGCCAGGGCGCCGCCGCCACGCGAGTTGGTCACCACGGCCATGGCGAGACCGAGCTCGGGGAAGGTGTGAAAACGAGTGATCTGGCCGATTGTCGCACCACCGTGCTGCGCGGACGTCACGCCGCCCCAGTCGGACAGGATCCAGCCGAGACCCCAGGCCTGATCGACGCTCGAGACCGCGGTCAGGTCGAATTGCGGAGTGCGCATCAGGCGCGCGGATTCTTCGGACAGAATGCGTTCACCCGTCAATGCGAGTCCGTCACGCATGTGTGCAGCACCGAAGGTCAGGAGCGAGCTGACCGATCCGGTGATGATCCCGGCCGGACCGATACCGCGCGGAAGCAGCCACTGCTTGGTCGGAATCACCTTGTCCGGCGACGTCCGATCCGGGTTGGCCACGTGGCCGACGGCCGTGCGGAACAGCGGCGCGTCCTTGGCCTTGGTGATGATGTGCGTCAATCCGATTGGCTTCCAAAGATATTCGACCAACGCCTCGTCCCACGTCATCTCACGAAGGACCTCGACGATGCGGCCGGCAACGGCAAAACCCGCGTTGCTGTAACTCAGATGCCCGCCGGGCTCGGTGACGCTGATCGCGGTCGCGAGTTCGTCGACGTACTTCTCGACGCAGTCGTCACCGTCACCGGTGTCGTTGAACAGGTCTCCGTCGATACCGCTTGTGTGCGTGAGCAACTGGCGGATCGTGATTTCCTTCGTGTTGGAAGGATCCGCGATCGTGAACTCCGGAAGCACCTCCACCACCAGGGTGTCCAGCGTCAGCTTGCCCTCGTCGACGAGCTGCATGATCAGCGTCGTCGTCCAGATCTTGCTCGCGGATCCGTACTGGAACAGGGTGTCTGCGTCGACGTCGACGCGCGTGTTCAGGCTCGTCACTCCGGTGGTGATGACACGGATGTCCGCTGCGCCGTCTTCGCCCAGCGCGATCACACCGACCTGCGCGCCCGGTACCGAATGCTTGGCTGCCAGTTCGTCGAGGCGTTCCTGCCACTTCGGGGCGACAAGTAGGTCCTTGGGCAAGTCGGTCACAGGTCGAACTCCTTCGATCATGGAAGCGAGCGGCGTAGACGGCGTTGCTGGGATCCGCTCAGGTCTCACTCGTCGGGAAGTGAGGTTGCGGAAGCAATAACCGTCCACCCATGATCTCAGTGTGCTCGCAGTCACGTCCTGGTCGATTGCACCGAAGTCGACCCCGAAAATGGTGCAATCGGACGAGCGAGTGTTCAGGATTCGCCATTCGAAACGATCAGCGCTCGAAGGTTCCTTCCAAGCGATTGCGTGAACCCGGATGGATCAAGCGCGCCGCGCTGACCAATCCGTTAGCCGACCAGGTGCGGCGGCGAATCAGCAGGCACGGTTCCCCGCGATCGATGCGTAACAGCTCGCATTCGTCCGGGCTACCCAACACCGCTTCCACGACATGCTCGCCGCGAACCAGAGGCGCAACGTCACTCAAGTAGTTGTTGGGGGTGATCGCGGTGAAGTCCTGGCGCAGATAGTCTGGCGCCTCGTTCGGATTCACGAATCGGTCTTCCACCTGAATCGGAGTTTCGTCCTCGAAGTGCACCATCAGCGAATGGAACACCCGTTTGCCCACCGATTCACGAAGGAACGTCTGCCCGTGGTCGGTTTCTTCCTCACGAACGAAGACGACCTCGGTTCGATGACGGTGGCCGCGGCGCTGAATCTCGTCGGCGATGTTCTTGACTTCGAACAGCGGGGACGCGGTCTTCGTGGCGGCGACAAAAGTACCGACCCCCATCATCCGCACGATCAGACCGTCGCTGGTGAGTTCGCGAAGCGCTCGATTGATCGTCATTCGTGACAACCCCAGCGCACTGACCAGTTGATTCTCCGAAGGCAGCTGATCGCCTTCGGTCCACCGACCCGAGTTGATCTGCGAGACCACGAGGTTCTTGACCCGTTCGTAGGCAGGGGCGGACTCGCCGCCTGCCTCGTTGAACAGCACGGCGAGTTCTGCGTCCACTTCGGCAATCGCCATCGCCACCACCCGTTCGTCGAAAACCACCGAGTCGGTTCTCCCGTTCGGCCTCCGAAGTCTATCCGCCTCGTGCACCTTTCCGATCCATCCGCGAGCGTCCGCGCCGGACCTAACCCACCATGCGCCGCAATTGGCTCGTCGCAACCGAAAGCGCAGCAAGATCGTGTTGCCCGGACGCTTCGATCTCTGCGAGCGCGAGAGTGGACCTCTCGATTCTCGACGCATTCCTTTCTTCCCACCTCGAGAGTTTTTCCGCTGTCGTGTCACCCGCTTCCGCGTCGGCCAAGACGTCGAGGGTCAGGGCCCGCACCGTCGAGTACAACTCGTCCCGCAACGACAACCTCGCCAACGCGTTCCATTTTCCGTCCTTGCTCAATGCCGACACTCGATTGAGCATCGGGACGAGCCCAACATGCTCACCGAGCCGGAAATAGAGTTCGCCGGTCTCCGAGATCGTCCGATCGGCAAGGTCCGCGATCTCCACCACGTCGAGCAGTCCGAACTGATCGAGCAATATCTCCACTCGCCTGACCAGGTTCTCCGGCGCGCCCTTGTCCGTGATGAGGACCGTTCGCGCAGCCAGGTTCCGCTGATCTGCGCCTACCAGCCAGCCATCGAGCTCTGCCGACGCCTCCGCGAGGCGATCACCGAATCTGCTGATCTCGGCCCCGACGGCCAGCGGTTGCGGACGACGTGTCAGCATCCACCGTGACGCCCGGTCGAGCAGTCGCCTGGTGAGCAGGATCAACTCGTCGGATACGGCGGTCGAGATCGAGGCTTCGCTGATGTCGTGCCACAACTTCCACAGTCCGAACACCTCGGAAACCACGGTGAAGGCACGTACCGCGTCTTCCGGATCAGCGCCGACCTCTTCACCGAGCCGATATGCATAGGTGATGCCGCCCCGATCGATGACGTTGTTCGTCAGCACGGTCGCGACGATCTCGCGCCGCAGTGGGTGCCGGTCGAGGGCGTCGCCCCCTGCAACTCGAACGCCCTCCGGAAAGTAGTTCACCAGCGCCTTGCGGTAGATCTGGTTGTCGATCGAGCTTCCCGCCAACAGCGTGGATTTCAGATCGAGCTTGACGTGGGCCATCAGTGTGGCGAGTTCCGGCGACGTCAGCCCCGTTCCCGACTTCTCAGCCGCGGCGAACTGCTTCTTGGTCGGAAACCCTTCGATGACACGGTCGACGATCCCGCGCGATTCGAGGTTGGAAATCACTCTGCCGTGCACACCGATCATCGCCCCCGCATCCGCCCGCGTGGTACCTATCAGTTCGTTCTGCGAACGGTTGTCTGCGAGAACGAGTTCTGCGACCTGGTCGGTCAGCGATTCGAGTAGTGCGTCACGACGTGAGTCCGTGACGACGCCTGAGCTGATCAGGGAGTCGAGAAGGATTTTGATGTTCACCTCGTGGTCGGAACAATCGACTCCGGCCGAATTGTCGAGGGCGTCTGTGTTGATCCGTCCACCGCCGCGTGCGTATTCGATCCGTCCGGCCTGGGTGAGGCCGAGATTGCCTCCTTCACCGATCACTCGGGCACGCACTTCGTTGCCGTTCACCCGAACGGCGTCGTTGCTCTTGTCACCGACTTCGAGGTCGGACTCACCGGAGGCCTTGACGTACGTTCCGATGCCGCCGTTCCACAACAGATCTGCCGGGGACCGCAGAATCGCCCGAACCAGTTGCGGTGGAGTCAGTTCAGTGACGTCGCCCTCGAGGCCCAGGGTTTCTCGCATCTCGTCACTGATCGGAACGCGCTTCGCCGAGCGTTCCCACACTCCGCCGCCCGCACTGATCAAGGTCGGGTCGTAGTCGGCCCACGAGGATCGTGGGAGCGCAAAGAGACGTGATCGCTCGCCGTACGAGCGCTCAGGCGACGGGTTCGGATCGACGAACACGTGCCGATGATCGAACGCCGCGATCAGGCGAATGTGCTTGCTGCACAACATACCGTTGCCGAAGACATCGCCACTCATGTCTCCGATCCCCACCGCGGTGAAGTCATCGTGCTGGGTATCGACGCCGAGCTCACGGAAGTGCCGCTTGACACTTTCCCAGGCGCCCTTCGCCGTGATACCCATGGCTTTGTGGTCGTAGCCGACCGACCCGCCGGACGCGAAGGCGTCGCCGAGCCAGAATCCGTACTCCGCGGCAACCTCGTTCGCGATGTCGGAGAACTTCGCAGTTCCCTTGTCCGCGGCGACAACAAGATACGTGTCGTCTCCGTCGTGGCGAACGACCCGCCGCGCCGCGACAACGGCCCCGCTCTGCTTGTCGACGTTGTCGGTCAGATCGAGTAGTCCGCGAATGAAGGATCGGTAGCAATCGATCCCGGCCGCCAACGCAGCTTCTCGGTCTGCGTCTGCGCCCAGCCCTGGAACCGGTGGGCGTTTGACGACAAATCCGCCCTTCGCTCCGACAGGCACGATGACTGCGTTCTTGACTGCCTGCGCCTTCACCAATCCCAGTACCTCGGTGCGAAAGTCCTCTTTCCGATCCGACCAGCGCAAGCCGCCGCGAGCCACCGTACCGAAACGAAGGTGCACACCTGCTACATCGGGTGAGTACACGAATATCTCGAACTTCGGTCGAGGGAAAGGCAATACGGACAGCTTCTCCGAATCGAACTTCAACGAGAGCGCGCCGAGCGATTCAGTGGGATACACGAAATAGTTGGTACGCAACGTGTTACGGACCAGTTCGGACAATGCGCGCAGGATCCGATCGGCGTCGAGTCCTTGCACCTGCGCCACGGCCGTTTCCACGTCCGCTGCTGCACGTGCACCTCGATCTCCGTCGACGACGCCAGGATCGAAACGGCTCTCGAACAATTCGCACAATCTGCCGGCGATCTCGGGATGATCGGCAAGTACCTCGGCGACGCGACCGGTGCTGTAAGGAAATCCCGCTTGCTGCAAGAACTCCGCGTATGCCCGCAGCACCACTACCTGTTTCCAGCCGAGTCCCGCGATCGCGACCAATTCGTTGAACGAGTCCGGCTCGGCGTCACCGTTTCGAACCGCGGCAAACGTCGCCGCGAATCGCGCGGCAAAGTTGTCGAAGCCTTCGACCGGAGCACTCGGATAGTCGAGCGTGAACTCGTAGATCCTGGACTGTTCGGTTCCCACCGGTGCGATCTCGTACGGACGCTCGTCGACCACTTCGACGCCCAGGCTCTGCAATACGGGCAGCACCTCGCCCAGCGAGAGCGGATCACCCGAGACGTACAGCCCGAGACGGTGAGTACCCGGTCCGTCGACAGATCGGGCCAACCGTGGACTTACTTCTCCGGGCGCGAGGCCCTCGAACACCGCCATGTCCTCGGCGGCTCGGACAGCGTCGAAATCCTGCTTGTATGCCACCGGAACGCGCTCGGCGAACCGAGCACGCCTGCGCCGCTCGTCGTAGTGCGAAGCATCCAGAACGAATCGTTCGTCCCACGTCAGGCACGCGTCGACGACGAGGTCCCGAATCTCCCGTGCTTGTCGCGCCGACGCGAAGTTCGCGCCGCCGCCGACTGTGGCCGTGAAATGTACGACGGCCAAGGGGGATTCCGAGACTCGACTGGAGAACTCGATATTGTGGGCACCGAGTGCGTCGGCGAGTACCGACTCGGCCGTTGTTCTGATCGTCGTACTGAATTTCTCGCGCGGAACGAAGAGCAAAGCCGACAACTCTTGATCTCGCCCTGTCACCGGGGAACTTCCCACCGGTTGCAAGAACAGATGGATCGATGTGCGGCCGTCCACGGAAGTGAGTTCGTCCAGCGCGTCCGCGATTCGGGCCGGCTCGGCCGCCAGGAGCACTGTGACCGGAATCGACTGAATCACTGCCAGCATCGATTGTCCGACAAACGAATCGACGGTGGATCCTGAGGCCTCGAAGATGTCTGCGACGCGTCCTCGCACGAGCGGGGTTCGCCTGACGTCGGCGACGATACCGGTCGCGGTGAAGAACCCGACGAATCGGTACGCACGGTCGCCGACGGACACGTCGATCTCGGTGGCGTATTCGGATCCACCGAACCCTTGCCGGAGGTACACCACTGCAATCGCGAGGGGCGCCGCTTTCGAATCCGAAGAGCCGGTTGGATCGGGGAGCACGCCGATGGCGTACGGCTCGTCACTGTCGACAGTTCGCGCACCACCGATGACACTGAAGTTTCCGGCGCTGCACCACCGGAGAAAGTCAGCTTCTTCGGCGTAGCCGTTCGAGTCCAGTTGCTCGCGCGCCTCGTCGACGAGGTCCCGCAGGGGCACGGAATCGCGGAAGGCACGCGCGATACGGTCGAGGATTCCGGCGACGTCGTCCGCGATCACCTGCGCCTGCGCGTCCGAACAGTGTGCGGGTAGTCCTATGTGGATCCATGATTCGGTGCGCTCCCCGGCCCGGGCGTCTTCGGTGCTGTGCGCCGGTTGTACGGCTGTGCGAAGCACGGGGTGCACCACGAATTCAGGTTCCACGCGGGCACGGGCAAGTGTCGCCAAGACCGCTTCGACGAGCTGCGGCATGTCGTCGCCGACGTATTGAATCGCGGGGCCATCCCCTAACTCCCCGGCCGGCGCGAGTCGCGAGATCGACGAGTTGTGTCCTCGTCGACGCGAAAGGTCCATGTGCGCGGCGACAATCGCCAGCTTGCGGTCTTCGGCGAGCGCAGCGTATCGATCCGCCGACAAGCCCTCGAAATACGTACTGGACACCCTCCTCACATTCTCGGAGTCCGGTGTCGTGTCGACTGAAACGAGGCTCATGTCAGCACCTTCCGTCGAAAGCCACGCTGCTTCCGACTTGTAGTGGGTTCGATCCGCAATCAACTTGTCTATACAGGCTTAGACAAGTTGATCATTGCAGAACGTGAGCCGCGACACAACAACTTCACCCCTGGACAAATTCGCCAGCCTCGGCCATAGTCAGTCCATGCCAACTAGTGGCAATTAGATTTCATTAGATGAAATTCGTAACTATTCCGCCTCGAAGGAGCCCCCGTGACTACCCAGACCGCGCCCGACACCGACAGCGTCGATCTCGCAGAGTTCCGCAGCACTGTCCGAGCCTTCGCCAACGCCGAGATCCACCCAGGAGCAGCCGCACGCGACGAGTCCAAGGAGTTCCCGGCGCAGCTGGTCAAGCGCCTCGGGCAGCAGGACCTCATGGGCATTTCCGTGCCCGAGGAATTCGGCGGGCTGGGTCTGTCGACACGAACCCAACTGGTCGCCATCGAAGAAGTTGCACGCACCGACGCCGCGCTGGCATCGATCTACACCGCCCACTACCTGGGCCTCGAGCCGATTCTCGTCGGCGGCTCCGAAGAGCAGAAGCATCGCTGGTTGCCCCAGCTCGCGTCGGGCGAACTACTGGCCGGCTTTGCACTCACAGAACCCGATGCCGGCTCCGACATCGCCTCGATGCGTACCGTCGCCCGACGCGAGGACGACGGCTGGCATCTCTCCGGATCGAAGACGTACATCTCCAACGCCAAGGAAGCCGACCTGGTCGTGCTCTTCGCCAAGACGGACCCGAGCGCAGGATTCCGAGGCATCACCGCCTTCGTCGTCCCCAAGGGAACTCCGGGAATCAGCTACTCGGAGCCCCAGGACAAGATGGGAATTCGTTCGGCCCCGACGTACACCGTCTACCTCGACGACGTCGTTCTGCCGCTCGACTCCGTGATCGGCACCGAAGGTCGCGGCGGCAACATTGCCTTGACCGCCCTGAACCGAGCACGCATCGACGTAGCGGCAATGGCAAACGGCATCGCTCTGCGCGCTTGGGAACTGGGACGCGAGTACGCAACGGAGCGAAAGCAGTTCGGCACGCCGATCTTCGACTTCCAGGCAATCCAGCTACTCCTCGGTGGCTGCGACGCGCAACTTGTCGCATCACGCGTCACCGCAGACTGGGCCGCCGACGTCAAGGACGCCGGTCAGGACATCCGCCGCGCCGCATCGATTTCGAAGTACGTCGCCACCGAAGCCTGCTTCTCGATCGTCGATCAAACCGTACAGATCCACGGTGGCGCAGGTTTCATGCGCGAATCGGAAATCGAACGCCTGTACCGCGATTGCCGCATTCTCCGCATCTTCGAGGGCACCTCGCAGATCCAGTTGCTCACCATTGCCGGCAATGCTCCGTCGCCGCGTTCCACCGAGTTCTGAAAGGCGCGGACATGACTGCACTTCCCCCACTCGACGGCATCCGGGTCATCGACCTCTCGCGCGTCCTTGCCGGACCCTACTGCACCGCACTGCTTTCCGACGCCGGTGCGGACGTCGTCAAGATCGAATCCGAACACGGTGAAGACTCTCGGCACCTCGGCCCGTTCCGCGACGGCGAGAGCATCTACTTCAACGTGCTGAATCGTGGCAAGCGTTCGGTGGCACTCAACCTCAAGAACGACGAGGACCGTGAGGCGCTGCTGACGCTCATCGAGACCGCCGACGTCGTCGTCGAAAACTTTCGCCCCGGCGTCACCAAGCGCCTGGGAATCGACTACGAGGCTGCGCGGGCTCGCAATCCGCGCATCGTGTACGCGTCCATCTCCGGTTTCGGACAGGACGGGCCCATGTCCGGAGCCGCCGCCTACGACCTTGTAGTCCAGGCTCTTTCGGGAATCATGAGCATCACCGGTTCGGAGGAATCCGGGCCGACACGGTTGGGTGAGTCGTTCGGAGACCTGGTCGCCGGGCTGTTCGCCGCCTGGGGAATCAGTACCGCCCTGCTGAGTGCACGGGCGAGCGGACTCGGGCAGCACCTTGACGTCGCGATGTTCGACAGCATGCTCGCCATGCTGCCGACAGCACACAGCCAACTGCAATCCACCGGGCTCACTCCCCCACGCGTCGGCAACCGTCATCCGGTGTCAACACCGTTCGACACCTACAAGGCCGACGACGGACTCTTCGTCCTCGCAGTTGCGAGCCAGTCGGGTTTCGAGAAGCTGGCGCAGACGATGAATCGCGTCGACCTGATCGCAGATCCCCGATTTGCCGACGACACCGCCCGGACCGAGAACGAACCGGCACTGCGCAAGGAGATCGAAAACTGGGCTGCCGGAAAGACCGTCACCGACGTGGTCGGTATTCTCGGCGACGCGGGCCTCGCCGGCTCGGAAATCTGGGACGTCCAGCAGGCACTCACCTCCGCGCAGGCCGAGTATCGCGGAGTCGTCGAATCGTTCGAGCACCCGGTAGCAGGAAAAATCTCCTACGTACGACAACCCGTCGTGTTCGGTGATAGCCGACGCCCCGATGTCCGCCGCAGTCCCCTGCTGGACGAGCACCACGGTGAGGTACTGCCGGGCTCGCGATAGATTCAGCGCAGACATCCCTCGGCACTTGGAGTAGGACATGGCCCCCGGCGACGTGACCCGCAGCGCGAATCGCACGTTCGAACTTCTCGGTGCGATCGTCGAGCACGGCGGGTTGACGCTCGGCGACGCCGCCAAGGCAACCGATCTGGCAACCAGTACCGCGCTTCGCCTGATCAGAAGCCTCGAACAAACCGAGTTCGTCGTCCGCGGCGAGGACAACGTCTATCGCGTCGGCCCGCGGCTACTACAGATCGGGGCTCGCGCTCTCGGTGACAATCAACTGTTGCCGAGAGCGCGGCCCGCGATGAAGGCCATCGCCGAAACCACGAGAGAGTCGACCTACCTGTCGACGAAGGGACCGAAAGACACTGCGCTGTATCTCGATCAGATCGAGGGCACGCACGCGATCCGCCACATGGGGTGGGTGGGCCAGAGCGTTCCCCTGGACGGCACCGCCGTCGGCGCAGCGTTGAGCGGCAAGGTAGGCGAGAGCGGGTACGCCATTGCGCACGACACCATCGAGGATCACTCGACCGGAGTTGCCGCGCCGATCTACAACGCGGTCGGTCAGATAGCCGGAGCGCTCAGCGTCGTCGGCCCGACATTCCGTCTGACGGACGAGGTCTGCGCCAGCCACGGTCGTGTCTTGGTGGAGCACTGCGCCCGGTTGTCCGCGGAACTCGGCAGCCAGACACCCTGACCACCCCGAGCACTTGGCGATTCAGTCTCGTATCCGAGACAATGTGGTTCCCCGCTCCCACCTCAGCCCTACCCGTAAGGACACACCCCACATGACGACGAGCCGCGTGAAATCTGCTGAGCGCGTGCTCGACGTGCTCGATCTCCTGGCCCGCCGGGGTGTGCCGCTGGCGACGGCAGAAATCTCCAGCGCCCTCGAGCTGCCGAAGAGTACGACGCATCACCTCCTCAATGTCATGCGGGATCGACGGTTCGTCTCGTACTGGGCTGATCAACGCGCCTGGACCCTGGGTGTCTCGGCGTTCGAAGTCGGTGCGTCGTACATGCGGTCCGGCCCACTTCACCGTGAGGGCCAACGATTCATGCTGGCACTCACTCAGTCGACCGACGAGACCTCCCATCTGGCGGTACTTCAGGGTTCTGACGTCATCTACCTCGACAAACGTGAACCTCTGAAGCCCGGCGTTCGGTTGGTGACCGAGATCGGGACCCGCCTTCCGGCGCATCTCACCGCAGTCGGGCGGGCGATTCTGAGCCGTCTGGATGCGGAACAGATCAGCGCGCTCTACGAGGGGTACACCTGGCCGACGCGGACCGGAACGGGTCCGTCGACGCTCGCCGAACTGCGAGAACTGCTCGCCGCAGCACGTGAGAGCGGATATGCGGTCGAAGAGAATGCGACGACATCCGGGATCAATTGCATCGCCAGCCCCGTGATCACACGGGACGGTCGTCCGGTCGCAGCTCTCGGCGTCACCTTCCTCTCCGGCTCCAAATCGGCCGAGGAGAGTGCCCTGATCGCCGACCGAGTGCGCGCCGTCAGCGCCGAGTTCTCCGCCGATCTCGGAGATCGAATGGTGGAGACCCCGACCGCAGACATGTAGCCAACTTCTCCGTTCCGTACTTTGCGGGCCTTGTTTTCGTCTCATATTCAAGACTAGAGTCTCGTATACAAGACTTTGTTAGATAGCCACGCATCATCATTGGAGTCCCATGAACGCCACCCCTGCCACCCAGACAGCCACCCGAACCATCGAGGTCGGAATCGGCGCTGTCACCATCGCCGACGTCGTCGACGTCGCGCGCAACGGATACGGCGTTGCATTGACCGCGGAATCACTGGCCGCGATCGCCGAAAGTCGTGCACGCATCGAAGCCCTGGCCGCAGACCCCACACCGATCTACGGAGTTTCCACCGGATTCGGCGCACTTGCCACCCGGCACATTCCGGCGCATCTGCGGACACAGTTGCAGCGCAGCCTGATCCGCTCACATGCGGCAGGTTCGGGACCGGAAGTCGAACGCGAAGTGATCCGGGCCTTGATGCTTCTGCGTCTGTCGACGCTCGCCACCGGGCGGACCGGAGTGCGCCCTGTAGTCGCACAGGCGTACGCCGACCTACTCACCGCAGGCATCACCCCGGTGGTGCACGAATACGGCAGCCTCGGATGCTCGGGAGATCTGGCACCACTGGCGCATGTGGCGATGGCAATCATCGGTGAAGGTTTCGTCCGCACCGCCGACGGTGAACTCACCGATGCGGCAACGGCATTGGCTGCCCATGGTCTCGAACCGGTGGTTCTGGCCGAGAAGGAAGGCCTCGCACTGATCAACGGTACCGACGGGATGCTCGGTCAACTGGCCCTTGCGATCACCGATCTCGATCATCTGCTCAAGTTGGCCGACATCGCTGCCGCTATGAGCGTCGAGGGCTTGCTCGGCACCGATCAAGTGTTCGCCGCCGATCTTCAGGCGCTTCGCCCCCACCCCGGACAGGGCGCGGCCGCCTCGAACATGGTGCGCTTGCTTGCCGACTCCCCGATCGTCGCCAGCCATGCGGGCCCTGACTGCACCAGAGTTCAGGACGCGTACTCACTGCGGTGCGCACCGCAGGTTGCCGGCGGCGCACGCGACACCGTCGATCACGCCCGACTGGTTGCCGGGCGCGAATTGGCCAGTGCTGTCGACAATCCCGTCGTCACTCTCGACGGAAGGGTTCGGTCGAACGGTAACTTCCACGGAGCTCCCGTGGCCTACGTCTTGGACTTTCTCGCCATCGTGACCGCGGATGTCGCGGGGATCAGCGAACGCCGAACCGACCGCTTCCTCGACGTAGCACGCAATCACGGTCTGACCCCCTTCCTCGCCGACGACCCCGGTGTCGACAGCGGACTGATGATCGCGCAGTACACACAAGCTGCCATCGTGTCCGAACTCAAGCGACTCGCGAGCCCGGCCAGTGTCGATTCGATTCCCTCCTCGGCCATGCAGGAAGATCACGTCTCCATGGGATGGTCGGGTGCACGCAAGCTCCGCCGGTCCATCGACGGTCTCACCCGAGTTCTCGCGATCGAGATACTGACTGCAGCACGAGGAATCGATTTGCGCTCCCCACTCGAGCCCTCCCCCGCCACCGGAGCCGTCCTTCGGACCCTGCGCGAGAAGGTGCAGGGGCCGGGTACCGATCGCTTCCTGTCCCCCGAGATCGAGGCCGCGGTGGACTTGGCGGCATCGGGTGCACTTGTTGCGGCCGCGGAGAACGCGATCGGCGCCCTGGCATGAGCGCGCCCGGTGCGCTGAGGCCTCGCCCCCGACCCGAAATCGAAGCACTCCCTCGATACTCCAAAGCCGCCGGCCTCGAGCAGGTTCGGTGGCGGGCGTCGAGCAACGAGTCGACGGTTGCACCCTCGGCGGCCATTCTCGAGGCCGTCAATCTCGCGGCCTCACACTCGCACTTGTATCCGTCGCTGTTCGGCGACACGCTGATCGCTCGGTTGAGCGGCCGCCTGGGCGTCGGCGACGACCAGGTATTGGTCGGCGCCGGTTCGTTGGCACTGCTCCAGCAGGTATTGACTGCGTACACGGGTCCGGGCACCGAGGTCGTCTACCCGTGGCGCAGCTACGAGGCGTACCCGATACTGATCGGAATCGCCGGGGCGAGCGGTGTCCCCGTCGCACTCGATTCCGAACATCGGCACGATCTGAGTGCAATGGCGGCGGCGGTGACCCCGCAAACCCGCGCGGTACTCGTCTGCAACCCCAACAATCCGACCGGTAGCGAGTTCTCGACCGCCGAGTTCGTCGCGTTCGCCCGTGCAATCCCGAGCGACGTCCTCATCCTCCTGGACGAGGCCTACCGGGAGTTCGCGACCAGCGACGTCGACGGCGTCGACCTGCTTCGAGCCTTTCCCAACATCGTCGTCTTCCGAACCTTCTCCAAGGCTTACGGATTGGCCGGACTTCGTGCCGGCTATGCCGTCACCAACTCGGCGATCGCAGCGGATCTTCGCAGCGCTGCACCGCCCTTCGGGCTCAGCGCCGTTGCCGAGGCCGCGGCCTGCGCGGCCCTGACCGATCCGGCACACACCGATTCGATAGTCGAAACGGTGACCGAGGGTCGTTCTCACCTACGTGAGCAATTGGCTCTGCGCGGCGTCGAGACGGTCCCGAGCGGTGCCAACTTCGTGTGGATCCCTCTCGGCAAGAGAGCTTCTGCACTCGAAGCGGCCTGCGTCGCGCAGGGTGTCTCGGTCCGGATGTTCCCCGGCGAGGGAGTGCGGGTGACCGTAGGTGAGCGGGCAGCAGAAGACGCCGTGATCTCCGCTGTGGATGCACTCGCATACAACCTTTGACCGACTGGAGAAAAGAATGTCCGTCCACGAACTTGCTCGGTCGATCGGTTCGAGTCGCCTGATCACCGACCCTGCGGTAATGGACTCGTACCGCCGTGACGAGGCCCATCTCGCCGAACCCGGCCATCCGGCAGCCGTCATGCTCGCCGAAACTGCGGCCGACATTTCCGAGGCGCTGAAATGGGCTACTGCTCACCGTGTCCCGGTGGTAACCCGCGGTGCGGGAACCGGTTTGGCGGGCGGCGGGGCAGCCGTCGAGGGCTGCCTGGTCATCTCGACCACTCGCATGCGCTCGATTCTCGAGGTCAATCCGGACGATCAACTCGCTGTCGTGGAAGCCGGGGTGATCAACGCCGACATCAGTCGAGCAGCAGACGAGTACGGGCTGATGTACGCCCCTGATCCGAGCAGTTTCGAGATCTCCACGATCGGCGGAAACATCGCCACCAACGCCGGTGGACTGCGTTGCGTGAAGTACGGCGTCACCCGCGATTCAGTCCTGGGTCTCGAGGTTGTGCTCGCCGACGGTCGGATCGTGCGGACAGGCCGAAGGACCGTCAAAGGTGTTGCGGGATACGACTTGACCAGTCTTCTCGTCGGTTCGGAGGGAACACTCGGAGTCGTCACGAGTGCCACGCTGAAGTTGCAGCCCAAGCCCAAGAGAGCACCGGTCACCGTCGTCGGCAGTTTCGATTCTCTCCGCTCCGCAGCGGACGCAGTTACCGCGGTCGTTCGCGACGGGATCGGACCGAGCCTGCTGGAGCTGATCGATCGAGCAACGCTGCGCGCAGTCGACGACTGGAAACGAATCGGGTTGGAAGACAACACCGCCGCGATGCTGATCGCACAGGCCGACGGGGTCGATGCCGACGCAGCAGCCGCGGCGATGCAGAAACACTTCGAGAGGGCGGGCGCAGATTTTGTCGCCGTCTCGCAGGACGCGGCAGAAGCCGCACAGCTACTCGAGATTCGCCGACTCGCCTATCCGGCTTCCGAACGACTCGGGCAATGTCTCGTGGAAGACGTCGGGGTCCCGCGGTCGAAACTGCCCGACATGCTCGAGAGTATCGACCGAGCCGCCGCCGAGCACATGGTCAAGATCATGACCGTCGCGCATGCTGGTGACGGCAACGTCCATCCGACCTTCGTCTTCGACCGCACTGCCGACGGCTCGGTCCCCGAAGCCGTGTGGACCGCCGCGGACGAGGTCTTCCGGCGTGCTCTCGAACTCGGCGGAACTCTGACCGGAGAGCACGGCGTCGGCGTTCTGAAGCGTCGCTGGCTCTCTCTCGAGCTCGGCGAGGACAGCATGCAACTGCACCGATCGATCAAGGCTGCCTTCGACCCGCTCGGAATCCTCAACCCGGGTAAGGGTTTCTGATTTCTCGCGCGGTGTTACACAGCATTTACGCGAAAACGGGTCCTGGGTATTGACGCCTGTATATACAGGCATATACATTTATCCGCAGTGACAGTGACCCAGCGCACAAAGCACAAGGCGCAAAGCACCAAGCACGAAGAAGGTGGGCAATACCCCGACGTCGATTCCGTCGCTCGACGGGCTCGCAGCAGAAAGACAGGCCTATGACTCACGATGGACCGGCCGAGGTCATCCTCACTCCGGAACGACGCACTATCGACGTCGTCCCGGATGCAGAACGACACGGCACCCCGCGCAGCCAGTTCACTCTCTGGTTCGGCGCCAACATGCAGATCACTGCAATCGTCGACGGCGCTCTCGCCGTCGTATTCGGCGCGGACGCCATCTGGGCGATCGTCGGACTTCTGATCGGCAACATCTTCGGTGGCGCTGTCATGGCGCTTCACTCCGCACAGGGCCCGCGTATGGGTCTCCCCCAGATGATCTCGAGTCGCGCCCAGTTCGGCGTCAAGGGAGCAGTCGTACCGCTTGTTCTCGTCATCCTGATGTACCTCGGCTTCGCTGCCACCGGCACCGTGTTGGCCGGACAGGCCGTCAACAAGATCCTGCACATCGACAGCCCCACCGTCGGCATCGTCGTCTTCGGTCTCCTCACCGCATTCGTCGCGGTCACCGGCTACAAGCTGATCCACATCGTCGGCAGGATCGCCACCGTCGTGGGCATCGTCGGATTCTCCTACCTGGCCGTTCGACTGTTCCTCGAGTACGACGTCGCCTCGTACGTCGGCATCAAGGGCTTCGACATAGTCACCTTCCTGCTCGCGATCTCGCTGGGTGCCGGTTGGCAGCTCACCTTCGGCCCGTACGTCGCCGACTACTCGCGTTACCTGCCGCGCAGCACTTCCGAGAGCACCACGTTCTGGTCGACGTTCCTCGGTAGTGTCATCGGATCGCAGTGGTCCATGACCTTCGGCGCTCTCGTCGCGGCCTGCGCCGGCGACGCGTTCCTGGGTAACCAGGTCGGCTTCATGGGAGATCTGGCCGGACCCGCTGCCATCGCCTTCCTGATCTACTTCGTCATCCTGGTCGGCAAGCTGACGGTGAACGTGCTCAACGCCTACGGCGGATTCATGTCGATCCTGACCACCGTCACCGCCTTCAACGGACAGTCGCGAATCTCGAGCACCGCGCGCACCCTCTACATCCTCGGTTTCACTGCGGTCTCGGTCTTGATCGCCATCGCCGCCAGCGCCGACTTCCTGGACAACTTCAAGAACTTCGTCCTGGTGTTGCTGATGGTGTTCACGCCGTGGAGTGCGATCAATCTGATCGACTACTACCTGATCTCCAAGGAACGCATCGACATTCCGGCGCTGTACGACGTCAACGGTCGATACGGAGCATGGAACTTCACCGCATTGGCTTGCTACGCCGCCGGCGTTCTCGCCCAGATCCCGTTCCTCGCCCAGAAGATGTACACCGGCCCCGTCACGGACATGCTCGGCGGCGCCGACATCTCGTGGCTGGTCGGCATCGTGTTCACCGGGCTGATCTATTACCCACTCGCCAAGCGCACGAGCAATCCCCCTTCGTCGATGATCTACCCCGATCACACCGCGATGACCGACTCTCGCGTCTGATCCCCCAACGTCTTTCGAACTTCAGCAAGCTAGGAGAACACAATGGAAATCAGCACCCCCGGCCACGAGCCGCGCCCCGTCAGTGCTCCCCGCGGCCCCGAGCTCACGACGCTCGGTTGGCAGCAGGAGGGTGCCCTGCGCATGCTCATGAACAACCTCGACCCCGATGTTGCCGAGCACCCGGACAGCCTCGTCGTCTACGGCGGAACCGGTCGCGCAGCGCGTAGTTGGGCTGCCTTCGACGCCATGGTCGCCACGCTGAAGACGCTGAAGAACGACGAGACCATGCTGGTGCAGTCCGGCAAGCCGGTCGGTGTCTTCCGCACCAACGAGTGGGCACCGCGAGTGCTGATCGCCAACTCCAACCTGGTCGGTGACTGGGCGAACTGGGAAGAGTTCCGCCGTCTCGAAGACCTCGGCCTGACCATGTACGGCCAGATGACCGCAGGCTCCTGGATTTACATCGGCACCCAGGGAATCCTGCAGGGTACGTACGAGACCTTCGGCGCCATCGCGAAGAAGCGCTACAACGGCTCACTCGCCGGAACGATCACCCTCACTGCGGGTCTCGGCGGCATGGGCGGCGCTCAGCCTCTCGCCGTCACTATGAACGACGGCGTCGCGATCTGCGTCGACTGCGACATCACCCGCATCGACCGTCGTATCGCCCACAAGTACCTCGACACCAAGGCAGACAGCATCGAGCACGCGCTCGAACTGGCGACCGCGGCACGCGATGCCAAGAAGCCGCTCTCCATCGGCCTCGAAGGCAATGCGGCAGAGATCTTCCCGGCGCTGCTGGAGATGAAGGCCCCCATCGACATCGTGACCGACCAGACCTCGGCGCACGATCCCCTCGCCTACCTGCCGATCGGCATCGACTTCGGCGACATGAAGACCATGTCGGAGAAGGATCCGCAGAAGTTCACCGAAGATTCCCGCAACGCGATGGCCGCACACGTCAAGGCCATGGTCGGATTCATGGACGCCGGCGCCGAGGTATTCGACTACGGCAACTCCATCCGCGACGAGGCCCGCAAGGCCGGCTACGACCGTGCATTCGACTTCCCCGGATTCGTTCCCGCCTACATCCGTCCGCTCTTCGAAGAAGGCCTCGGCCCCTTCCGCTGGGCGGCGCTCTCGGGTGATCCCAAGGACATCGAGGCCACCGACAAGGCCATCCTCGAACTCTTCCCCGAGAACGAGCACCTGCGCCGCTGGATCACCATGGCCGGCGAAAAGGTTGCCTTCGAAGGCCTTCCGGCTCGCATCTGCTGGCTCGGATACGGTGAGCGCCACCTCGCCGGCCTCAAGTTCAACGAGATGGTGGCCTCGGGCGAGCTCTCCGCACCGATCGCCATCGGCCGCGATCACCTCGACTCCGGATCGGTCGCCTCGCCGTACCGCGAAACCGAATCGATGATCGACGGGTCCGACGCGATCGCCGACTGGCCGCTGCTCAACGCCCTGGTCAACACCGCGTCCGGCGCTTCGTGGGTTTCACTCCACCAAGGCGGCGGCGTCGGTATGGGACGCTCCATCCACGCGGGACAGGTGTGCATCGCCGACGGCACCGAACTCGCAGCCAAGAAGCTCGAAGCAGTTCTCACCAACGATCCCGGGATGGGTGTCATCCGGCATGCGGATGCAGGATACGACCACGCCATCGACACGGCAGCCACCCGCGGCGTCCGCATCCCGATGACCGAGAACTGAAACAGCTTCACCACCTCACCCTGAGTTAGGAATTACATTGACCACGAATGGTTCTCGAACCACTGTTCTGACCAACATCGGAACCCTCGTCACCAATGACCCGACTCTGGGTGAGGGCAAGCTCGGCGTACGACACGACGCGGCAATCGTTTTCGACGACGGCGTTGTTGCTTGGGTCGGTGATTCCGCCGACGCCCCGGCTGCCGATATCGGTCAGGATATCGGCGGTCGGGCCCTGCTCCCCGGTTTCGTGGAGAGTCACTCGCACCTGGTGTTCGGTGGCGAGCGGGCCGAGGAATTCGCAGCTCGCATGGCGGGCGAGAAGTACGCGGCGGGCGGTATTCGCAACACCATCGAAGCGACGCGCTCGGCCACCGACGAACAATTGCAGGCCAATGTTCGACGCCTACTCGACGAATCCCTGCGCTCCGGCAGCACAACCGTCGAATGCAAGACCGGATACGGGCAGAACACCGAGAGCGAACTACGCAGCGCACTGATCGCCGGACAGTTCACCGACGAGGTCACACTGCTGGCCGCCCACGTTCCACCACCCGAATATGCCGGCCGCGCCGATGACTACGTCGCCATGGCGTGCGACGAGATGATCCCTGCCTGTGCGCCACACGCGAAGTGGATCGACGTCTTCTGCGAACGAGGGGCGTTCAACCGCGAACAGGCACATGCAGTCCTCAGCGCAGGCGTCGCCGCTGGACTGATCCCCCGCGTCCACGGCAATCAACTCGGCGAAGGGCCAGGAGTTCAGCTCGCCGTCGAGATGGGAGCCGCGTCCGTCGATCACGTCACCTACGTCACCGCCGAGGACATCGACGCCCTGGCTCAGAGTTCCACCGTCGCAACACTGTTGCCAGGTGCCGACTTCTCCACCCGCAACAAGTACCCCGACGCCCGCGCACTGCTGGACGCCGGCGTCACCGTAGCTCTCGGCGCCGACTGCAATCCCGGCACCTGCTACACCACCAGCCTCCCGTTCTGCATAGCAATTGCGGTGCGAGACATGCACATGACACCCGCCGAGGCAGTCTGGGCAGCCACTGCAGGAGGCGCCCGGGCGCTGCAGCGCACCGACGTCGGAACCCTTTCTCTCGGAACACGTGCCGACGCCATCGCGCTCGATGCACCGTCGTACCTCCACCTCGCCTACCGCCCGGGCGTCCCTCTGGTGCGCGAGGTCTGGAAAAACGGCGCACTCGCCACAAGCTACTGAAATACACTCACCGGGAGGCCGTCGTGGCTCATCAGATCGCAGTCGACATCGAACCCAAGCCGTGGACCGGGCGCTCCGACGGCACCACTGCCGAGCATCTGCGGTGGCATCATGCCGTGCAACCGTATTCAGCCGAAACAGCTCCCGGCGACTGTGTTCTGATCGGATTCTCCAGCGACGAAGGAGTCCGCCGCAACAAGGGCCGCCGCGGCGCCGCGGATGGCCCCGACGCTTTGCGAGCCGGGTTGGCTTCCATGGCACTGGCCGAACCACTGCTGATTCAGGACGCCGGAACCGTTGCCGTGTCGGGTGAAGAACTCGAGGCCGGTCAAGCCGCACTCGGGAACGCCGTCAGCGCTGCGCTTGATTCGGGACACTTCCCCGTGGTTCTCGGGGGAGGACACGAAATCGCCTACGGTACATACCTCGGCGTCGCGGGCTCCGAGTTGCGAACCGCCGGAGCCAAACTCGGAATCCTCAACTTGGATGCGCATTTCGACCTGCGGGGCGATCCGATACCCAGCTCCGGCACACCCTTTCGTCAGATCGCCGAGGACGAAGCCGCGGCAGGCACCTCGCATCAGTACAGCGTGATCGGAATCAGCCAACCGAGCAACACCACGGCGCTGTTCGACACGGCTCACCGCCTCGGTGTTCGCTATCTGCTCGACGAAGAATGCGGAGCGATCGGCCGAGGCGTCGTGGATCAGTTCCTCGCAGACTTCCTCGACGACGTCGATCTGGTCTACCTGACCATCGACCTCGACGTCCTGCCTGCAGCTGTGGCGCCGGGCGTCAGCGCACCTGCGGCCTACGGAGTCAGCCTCGAAACCATCCAATACGTATGTGACCGAGTCACGTCCAGCGGAAAACTCGCGGTTCTCGATGTCGCCGAACTGAACCCGAGCCTCGACGTCGACAATCGCACCGCCCGAACGGCTGCTCGTCTGATCCACCGGATAGTCACGAAGCACGTGCCGGTTCAGCGCTAGCCTCGGCGCGCCTCCAGCAGATCTACGGGACTGCCTGAAAACTGATTCCACGAGTTCTGTCCGAGCACTCGAAACTATGTCCTTTGCCACCTCACAAGTGATGCCGCCTTGCAGATTGTCGATGGAGGCGACAACGCCTGTCTCGGGGTACGTGATCGTTCCGCACCCCTCGGATGTGGATGCCGTCGGCAATCGTGAAGTCGAAGTCGACGAATTGCCCGAGCAGTACTCGAAGCCGGGGACACCACCGATCACAGGAGGCCCGACCGTGCCGCCGTGAATCGAAAAGCCGATCAACCCTCCGGGGTCGCCATTACCGACTTGCCCCGGATCACCGGTGGTGACGAAGATCGATTGGCCTGACTCAGTCTGAATCGTCCGTGTCGAATGATCGTTGCCGTAAACCGATTCGATCTGAGCGACGGTGGAGCCGTCACCGACGCCGCGGTCGGTCAGCGTTCCCGGCGGTGATTCGATGACGGTGACGCCCTCGCTGGTGAGAATTGCCCGTCCGGTGCCACTAGGCGTCGTGAGCGGAACTACAGCGCAACTCGGAAACTGCATGGGCGTTCCAGCCTGATGCCAGACACAGGCCGGCCACTACAACCGTGGTTGTAGTGGCTGCGCCGTTCCGAACTCGTCCAATGGGTGTGCGCGGTCGGCTTCTCGGCATGTCGGCATCCTTGGTCGGAACGGCTCGCCGCGAGGTCGAGGCATGCCTGACTTCGCGACGTTACCCCGAGCGGGGTCGTATCGATATCGTCTGTTCGACCGACGACAAGGACGCCACCCCGGCCTTCGATCATGGCACCAGGGAGTTCTCCTGCAACCAGTCCTGAGCGATGTCACTCATGTCGTCGAGATCGGCAACGCGCTGGTTCATCTCGATGAGATCTTCGGTGGTCAGCGCCGCCGAAACCCCCGCGAGCACGGATCGGACGTCATCGCGAGCCTTCAACTCGTTGATGATCGGCGTGATGTTCTCCGCGAGGAACAGGTGCTTCGTATCCTCGAGTGCAACCAAGTTCTCCGAGCGCATCGCAGGATCGGTACTGAAGACATCGGCAACCTGTATCTGCCCGCTCAGAAGCGCATTGAGCGTGAGGGGTCCACCTGCATCGAGTGCCAGGAACTCCCGGAATGTCAGGCCGTATTTGGTCTTCAAGCCGGCGACGCCGTTTTCGCGCGTCTTCCATTCCGGCGGTCCGCCGAGAGTCAACTCGTCGGCATGCTGCACCAGATCCTCGACGGTCTCCAGCGAATACTTTTCCGCCGTCTCCTGTTTGACGGCAAGTACATCCTTGTCCTCTGCGGGCGAGGGCTCGAGAGCCACCAGACCCTTGGGCAATTTCGCATCGATTTCAGCGGATACTTCATCTGAAGCCGTCGCCGTTGTCTTGCTGTCCAGATATTGCAACAAGGCGCCGGAATACTCGGGGATCAGATCGATGGAACCGTCGCGCAGTGCCGGTACATAGAGTTCTCGGCTACCGATGTTCAACTTCTCGGTAACGTCGATACCGTTGGCACGAAGCGCTTCGGCGTAAATGGTCGCAATCAGTTGGCTCTCGGGAAAATCGGCGGAACCGATCACGATGGCGCCCTCAGCACTACCGCCGCCGTCCGTAGCCAAGGGGTCCTTGCCGATTCCGCAGCTGGACAACGCAACCGCTGTCACGCCGACCAACGCGGCGATCAATACCTTCTTCATGTCGAACGTCCTCAGATCGGTGCGGGCTCAGGCACAGCGGTGCGCTGTGAGGGGGCGGCGGTCTTCTCGGTCTTCTTCTTCCGATCGCGCCTGGTCAGGCCAGGCGAAACGACCCGCGCAGTCAGTGCTCCGATTCCGAGATCGAAAACCAGGGCAATCAGCGATACCAGTACGGCTCCGGCCGCCATCTGGCCGTAATCGCTCTGAGCTTTTCCGTCGATCAACAACCGGCCGAGTCCGCCCAAAGAAATGTAAGCGGCGACAGTCGCAGTGGAGACGATCTGAAGCACGGCACTTCTGATGCCGGACAACATGAGTGGTAGGGCACATGGAATCTCGACCTCGGTCAAGATCCGCATCGACCGAAATCCCATCCCCCGCGCGGCGTCGACTGCAGCCTGATCGACCGCTCGAACTCCGGCGTACGTGTTGGTGAGAATGGGAGGGATCGCGAGAAGCACCAGGACGATGAGGCTGGGGATCAGATACGCGAGTTTGTTCGGGAATGACGGCGCGATGATGAGAACCAGTAGGATCAGCAGACCGATGGTCGGCAGCGCTCGTAGCGAGTTGGCCAGTCCAGCAACAACAACGGAGCCACGGCCCGTATGTCCGATGTAGAGACCGAGCGGGATCGCGATAACCGCAGCCACCGCCAGCGCGGCGAATGTGTACATCAAATGCTGAACGAGAAGGGTGGGGATGCCGTCCGGCCCGGTCCAGTGGGATCCGTCGAGAAGGAAGCTGATCATGATGTAGTCACTTTCGGGGTCCACGGCGTCAACAGCCGATTCGCCAACATGATGAGGAGATCAAGGATCAACGCCAGCACCAGACACAGAGCGATACCCGCGATGATGGGCGTGTAGAAACGCAACTGAAATCCCTGGGTGAACAAGGAACCTATCTGCGGAATACCCAGGAGTGCGCCGAGTGAGACAAGACTGACGTTCGAGACGACTGCGACGCGCAAACCTGCACAGATCACCGGAACTCCTACTGGCAACTGCACTTTCAACAGCGTCTGATACGGCCGGTAACCCATCGCCGTCGCTGCCAGAACCGTCTCCGGCGGAACCGAATCGAGCGCGTCGGCCACTACCCGCACGAGCAGAGCAACGGTGTACACGGTGAGCGCCACGATGATGTTCATCGGATCCAGAATCTTGGTACCCAGAATTGGAGGCAGGAGCACGAAGAGCGCGAGCGAAGGGATCGTGTAGAGCAATCCGGCCGTCCCCACCACGTAGGGATGCAACCGACGACTGCGATAGGCGACCCAGCCGATCGGCAACGCGACCACCAAGCCGATCACCAAGGGGATCAACGACAGCAGAACATGCCATCCCACCAAGTCCATGATCCGGTCGGACTGACGTCCGAGCCATTCGAAGTTCATCGGAGTGCCCTCCCCGCGTCAGCCAGATCGGCAGCCTCGATGGCTTCCACTGCAGCATGCGCAGTGACGGTTCCCACCAGGCGTCCGGCGTCGTCCACGACAACGCCCCGCTTGCTCGGCGCTGACAGCGCCGCATCCAGCAGAGCGCGCATCGTCCCGGTGGAATCAGCAAGTGTTCCACTGAGATTCAAGTCATCCGGGCGAATACAATCCGTGAGCGCGTCCGGCCTCACCCACCCGAGCGGCTTGTTCGCGGGATCCACTACCAACAGCCACGTATCGCCGGTGAGTGCGCGGGCCGCCGCAGCGGAATCGGCTAGATGCGCAACGGGTTCTGACACCGTCGGTAGGTCGCCGTCCAATGTCGTGAACCCCAACGATCGGTACCCACGGTCACGTCCGACGAAGTCGGCAACAAATTCGTCGGCAGGTTGAGTCAGCAATTCGAGGGGCGTCGCCGCCTGCGCAAGAATGCCGCCGGTACGCAGAACCACCACTTGATCCCCGAGTTTCAGCGCTTCGTCGATGTCGTGGGTGACGATGATGATCGTTTTTCCGATTTCCTTCTGCAGACGGAGAAACTCGTCTTGCAGCTGGCCGCGAACAACCGGATCAACGGCGCTGAACGGTTCGTCCATCAGCATGAATGACGGATCCGCAGCCAATGCTCGCGCAACACCGACTCGTTGCTGCTGCCCTCCGGAGAGCTGCCACGGATAGCGGTCGGCGAAGTTGGTCGTCAGACCAACCGTTTCGAGCAATTCCATAGCGCGAGTGCGAGATTCCTTTTTACTCGCACCGAGCAATCGAGGCATGGTCGCTATGTTGTCGACGATGGTGCGATGGGGAAAGAGACCCGCGTGCTGGATCACGTACCCGATGCGTCGACGCAGAAGGGCCGGATCCATTCCCGCCGTGGACTCGCCGTCGAGCGAAATCGTGCCTGACGTCGGTTCGATCAGCCTGTTGATCATGCGGAGTGAGGTCGTCTTGCCGCAGCCGGAAGGACCCACCAACGCGGTGATCTTTCCCGTCGGGCACTCCAGATCGAGAGCATCGACGGCAATGGTTCCGTCTGGATACGCCTTGGTGACCTTGTCGAATTTGATCATCTACGAACTACTTTCGTGTCGACCTGAGTCCGGACGCACCCAGGAGAAATGGTCGAGTTCCGTTCGAGCACACACCTACTTGTGATTCGGTCCACCTGCTTACTGGTCGAGCGGTTGAGAAAGAAAGTTCACGGCGGCACTCAGATCTGCACTGAGTGGCCGGTCTTCGGTCCTCGTGTCCAGCACCAAACGCGCACGCGCGAGGTACGCGCCGAGCTCGGTCGCCGGATCCAGCTCACGCTGTTGTTGCGAGAGTGCGCGAACTGCCGAGATCAGTTCACACGCCAGCACCAATCGAGATTGGGCAAGAATGTCCGCCAATTGAGTTGCAGCTTGGGATGCGAAACTTGCGTGATCCTCGGTGCCGCGCGAAATTACCGTGTGGCCCAACGACCCCGGTGCCGCCGACGAGCGGATCTCGGCAATGGCAGCAGAAGTCGTGTATTCGAGAAGCATGGTTCCGCTGCTGCCGTCGGGACCGTCTGCAAGGAACGCACGAAGGCCGGTGACTGCGGGGTCGGAGAGGTTGGCGAGCCGACATTGCGAGAGCAGGGCAGCACTGGCGACCGCCAACTTCGCCTCGTCGACTGCAAGGGCTATTGGCATTGCGTGGAAATTTCCGTTGTGGAACACCATGTCGTCTTCGACCGACACCAGCGGATTCTCCGAAGACGAATTCATCTCGATACTCAGCGTGTTCTGCAGTCGATGCACCGCTTGCCAGGTGGCACCCAAGATTTGCGGTAGGGCGCGAAACCCGAACGAGTCCTGAACTCTCACGGGTGTGATGTCGTGTGGTGCCAGCAGATCGCGAACCCGCTCTGCGACTTCCGCTTGACCGAAGTGCATTCTTGCCGACTGTACTTGTGCAGCAAACGGTTCGACAGAACTACGCGACGCAAGCACGGAAAGAACACTGACAACCAAGCAGTGCTGAAGCCACCCCGCGACTTCGATACTGGTGTCGCCGGCGATCGCCACCGTCATCGCATTGGTGGAAATGAACGGAAGTGCATCACCGTGGTGCGGAGTCCAACCGATTCCGGTGCGTCCGTCGCGAAGCGGGCTCTCGCCGATCAGCCCCATGGCGATTTCGGAGAACGCACTCAGGTCACCCGTTCCGATCGCACCGCGTGCGTGCACTGTCGGCAGGTTCTGTGAAGCAACAGCAGCAACCAGACCGTCGATGATGTCGGGATGCATACCTGAGCCGCCGTTGAGGATCTGGTTGGTGCGGATGACGATCGCGGCGCGCACCAACCGGTCAGGGAGCCTGGGGCCCGATCCCGTTGCGTGACTTCTCAGAAGCCTCAGATCCTGCTGCACACCGTCGGAGACGGATGTTTCGCGATTCCCGCCTACCCCGGTAGTGCGCCCGTACACCGCTTGACGGGAGGAAACCCGAACCGCGGTCTCCCATGACCGCCGTGTGAGCTCGAGAGCCGCGTCGGCAGGTCGAATCACGGCCGGCTCTCGCGCGATTTCGTTCACCCGGTGAACCGACAACCCTTTCCCGTCGAGCAGGACATTGTCGTCTTCCGTCCGGTCTTCTCCAGGAAGACGTTCAGTCATCAGAACTCCATCGATCGAAGGACTCGGCCACCGCGGGCGTGCATCACATCATCTACGCAATGTGCCTTGGGTCACTTTTGATGAATGTATAGTCCTGTATATACAGCCACCTGTCAATAGGGACACTGCAGCTCACCCGCGTGCACACAACCTTGCGTCACCCCAGTAAGGGTGAGCAACTGGACACGAATCGTCGCTATTCGAGGACCGGTGCCGCCGATGCGCGACGCGACTCGAGCGCATCGAGGATGAGATCGAGACCGTAGGCGAACTCACTCGTGTGGTCGTAAGCCGGACTCAGACCGTGATCGACGATCATCTCGTGAAGGAAGGGCAACTCTTCAGCCGGAAGGCGCTCGAGGATGTCACTCGCAACTTCTTCGACGTCGACGGGCCCGCTGATCGGCAGATTCGCCTCCTGGAGAACATATCCGCCGATGTAGCTGTCGATCAGCGAGGCTCCGTGGGCGGCCATCGGGAGTGTGAACCCGGCCTTCCGGAGCACTCCGAGCACAGCGTCGAGATGACGCAGGGTCGCCGAGCCAGGGCTGCGTCGCGAATCCAGCAGACCGAGAGCCCAACGGTGCTGCGACAGGACTGCGCGAGCGGAAAAGGCGCGTCCACGGATTGCATCTCGCCAATCCGCACACTCACTGTCGGGCAGGTCGATCGCCTCGAAGACCGCATCGACGAGGCCGTCGAAAATCGCATCTTTGTTGGGCACGTGGTGGTAGAGCGACATCGCCTCGATGCCCAGCTCCTGGGCCACCCGTCGCATCGTGACGGCCTCGACACCACCCGCGTCGGCAACGCGGATCGCACCCTCGATTACGCGAGTCCTGTTCAGCGACTGTCGCGGTTGCCGTGACACACAGACTCCCCTCCGAGGAACGAATACGTTGACAACCTTACATACGTAAGTCACCCTTACAGGTGTAAGCCAGCCTTACGTTCGTAAGGCGCTCGCGAAGGGAGATCGCAATGCCGATGCCGAGATGGTGGGGACATGTCAACAAGCGAGTGTTCAACCCGCGTGCAATTTCGAGCGGTAAATGGCCGGTACTGACTCACGTCGGACGCACATCCGGCACGACCTACCGGACGCCCCTCGACGCCTATCCGGTCGAGGGTGGCTACGTCTTCATTCTGGTGTACGGATCAGGCTCGGACTGGGTGCAGAACGTCTTGAGAGCGGGAAGCGCTCGACTGTCGGTCGACGAGACGGAGGTGAGACTCGGCACCCCACGCCTCGTCGCGAAAGACGAAGCATTTCAAGCACTTTCCTCAGACGTGTCCCAACCCCCGAGGCTGCTCCGCATCACCGAGTACCTTCGGATGGATCTGATTACGGCCTGAGGGTGCCCGTCACGCGAGGACCTCACGCACGGCGGACCTGACTTCCTCCATGCTGCAACCGGATTCGATCAGTTCGGTACCCGTATGCACCAGCGAGTTGATCAACTTGGCGGTGAGCTTCGGGTCCGACACGCCACGGAGGCGGAGGGCCTCGACCAGCGGAAGCACAAGACTGTCGTGCATTTCCATGATCCGCGAATCTCGAAACGTTTGTGGGGTCAGCGTCGCCAGCGCTCCGACTATCGCATGCTCCCCGTCGGCAACCAGTTGGAGGTTTGCCTCGACGTACGCCCATACCGGATCGTCTGCGCCTGCCATCGCCTCGACGATCTTGTCGTTCCAGCGCGGGAACATGTCTTCGACGACGGCACTGAGGAGATCTTCCCGGGACCGGAAGTAGTGGTAGGCACTCGACCTGGCGAGCCCGGCCTTCGCTGCCACCTCACCGAGCCCCGGGGGCCGGTCCGGGGCCTCGGACAGAAGAGCGTGTGCAGCGTCGAGGAGGGCACGGCGCTGAGCAGCACGATGCTCGACCACAGTGGGCGCATCGATCCTCGGCACCGAATCTCCTCCAGTCCCCTCGCGGGCTTACTCGCTCTGACGCAACCGACCGTCAACCATTTCGAGGATGCGGTCGCAGTGCCCGAGCACGTCGTGATCGTGGGTCACCATGATCGTAGCGACGCCTGCCTCGTGAGTTTCGCGCGAGAGCAGTTCGACCACCTCATGGCTGCGTTTGCGGTCGAGAGCAGCCGTCGGCTCGTCGACGAGCAGTAGCGAGGGATTGCTCATCAATGCCCGAGCGATACCGACGCGCTGGCGTTCACCGCCGGAGAGTTGACCGGGTCGACGATCTGCACGGTGACTCATACCGACCGAGTCGAGCAACTCCTCGGGATCGCGACCCGGCCGCCCCGTGAGCTTGGGAATCAGCCGAAGCTGATCGCGCGCCGTCAGCGCTGGAATCAGGTTGCCGGACTGAAAGACGAAGCCGACCTTGTCTCGTCGAAGTTTGGCGAGAGCACGGGCCGGCATCGCCGACACGTCCACGCCGTCGATGACAATCGTTCCACTCGACGGCCGACCGAGTCCGCCTGCCACAGCGAGCAAGCTCGACTTTCCAGCGCCTGACGGTCCGACGATCGCGACAAGTTCGCCGCACGAGACCTCCAGGTTCACGTTGTCGAGGGCGAGCACGGTGGAGTCACCGTCACCGAATCGAAGACTGACAGCGGTCAATACCAATCCGGTTGTGGTCTTTTCGACTGTGGTCATCGGTTTTCTCCCAATGCGGTGAGCGGGTTGACACGGGTAACACGGACGATGGCAACGGCTGCGCCGACCAGCCCGAGTACCGCCAAGAGCACTGCGCCGTTGACGACTGGGCCGGACTCGAGGGCGAACGGCATCCCCCCGCCTTCGAGCCCCGAACCGAGCCCCAAGCCCAGCAACACACCGAGGCCGATGGAACCAAGCAGCACTACCAGTGCCTGCGCCATGCCGTCACGAAGCAGGAAGCCGGTAGAGGCTCCCATCGCGCGCAACACTGCGAGTTCACGACCGCGCTGAACCGTCCAGATACTGAAGAATGCACCGACCACCAGGGCCGAAATCGCGTACAGAAACGCCTTGATCATCGACATAGTCATCATTTCCGCGGAGAACCCTGGTGAGGAGTCGAAAGATTCCTCGAGCGTCTTTGCGGACGTTCCCGCCGCCGCATCGCCCGACACGAGATCCGGTAACGCGCCACCAATGCCCCGAATCGCAACAACACTTGCTTCGGAATAGGCACTGGCATTGGCGGTTTCGCCGATCTTGGCACCGGCGTGAACCTCCTGCCAAGTACGCAGGGGCAGGTAGGCGACGTCGACGTGACCGAAAGTGCGCTTGTCTTCGGTGAATCCGACAACTGTCAGCTCCGTACCGAGTCGATCGAGTATCACGGTGTCACCGATCGCAACACCGTCGTCACGGAAGGTAGAGCTGACGATGATGTCCGTGTCGGCATGCAGTCCCCTCCCGTCGGCGGTGACGGGCTCGAGGAAGGAGCCAGGTTCGATGCCGAAGAGCGTGAGATCGACAGGCGTGCCACTGCGAGTTTTTGCATTGACGATCATGTTGCCGAAGAGCTCGGCGTCTTGGACATCGGGTTGCATGCGCCATGCCTGCGCCTGCTCCTCGGTGACGACCGAGCGCGAAAACGCTGAGTCGGCTTTGGTGTCCGGCGCGAAGGCAAACGCCTGAATCGGCGTCCGCTGCAAAGCGGAGACACCGTCGTTTACCAGGCCGGACGAGAGGCCGGACAGAATCACCATCAGGATCGAGATGAGGGCAACCACGGCACCCATCAAGAGGAATCGATTTCGCGCAAACCACAGTTCACGCAGGGCGAGGAACATTCGGGAAGCTCCAAAGTCGTCGGTGCGAGTCACGCCGACTTTTATCGACGCCTTGTCGAAATCATATCGACAAGGCGTCGAAAAACTATGTGAGGTGCGTTACTACTTCCCGTAGTAGACACTCGAGGCGCTGAGCGTCGTATCAGCCCCCGACGCCCACCGGTCGATCCCCGACAATCGAGATTCGATCCATCACACGACGAGCCGGGAAGTAGTCACTGGCCGCGTAGTGCTGGCAGGTCCGATTGTCCCAGAAGGCAACAGTATTCGGCTCCCACTTCAAACGGACCTGAAATTCCGGACGATTGACGTGGCGATACAGCATCGTGAGAAGTTCGTTCGATTCTTCTTCTGACACACCCAAGATCCGTTGCGTGAAGGTCATGTTGACGAACAACACCCGCCTGCCACTTTCCGTAATGATCCGAACCATCGGATGCTGCACAGCGGGGAACTTCGGACGCAACATCTCGACCGCATCCACCGGCATCGACCTGCCGAACGAGTTGATCCAATCGTGTTCTGCAACAAGCGGGTCGATACGCTTCTTGATGTCTTCAGGAAGCAGATCGTAGGCAGCTGCAGTATCGGCCCACAAAGTGTCACCACCCACCTCCGGCACCTCGACCGCACGAAGAACTGCTGCGAACGAAGGAAACTCGTGCCACGTAACGTCGTTGTGCCAGTTGTTCTCGACTCCGCCGACCATCGCATCCTTCGCCAGTGTCGTGACATCGACGTCCGTCTGCCCGGGCTGCGTGTACTTGAAGAACGGATGCTGTTCGAGATCGCCCCAACGCTCGGCAAAAGCTCGATGTTCCGCTCGGTCGAGGTCCTGATCGCGGAAGAAGAGGACTTTCCATTCGAGGAGAGCTCGGCGGAGTTCCGCAATCACGGCATCAGACAGGCCCCCGCCGAGTCGAATACCGGAGATTTCCGCTCCGATCGTCGGCGCGACCGCCTTGACCGCAAAGTGTTCGTACGGTGCCGGAACTACCGACTCGGGATTCCGGCGAGCAACGAGTGGACCGTACGCAGCAAGCGGGTCGGTGGGGATCGGAAAGATTGTTGCCGCAGGAAAAAGGGTAGCCATCAGGGCACTTCCTCGAAATCGACGATGTCGTAAAGGACAAAAGTCAGATTAAGTCCGCCTCCTTAAAGTGTCAACGGTCACGTTCTCCGGCGCGAATCTTGACCCTGACGCCGCGTCAAGGTTGGAGAATGGTTTTCACAGACGGAATCCGATTCGATCACGGGAGGGCAGGGCGATGATGACCATCGGCGAGCTGGCCAAATTGGCCGGCACCACCGTCAGGTCCGTGCGCTACTACCACTCGAACGGCCTTCTCGAAGAACCACAACGCCAACCCAACGGCTACCGCACGTACCGGGCGGTGGACCTGGCACGACTGAGTCGCATCCGCCGCCTGCGCGATCTGGGGATTCCTGTTGCCAAGATCGCCGAACTACTCGACGGCGACGCTCACGACACTCGGACCGCACTCGATGCCCTCGACAAGGAATTGGCGACGAAGGCCGAACAGATCGCTGTTCAGCGTGCGCACATCGAGTCGCTACGCCGCAATGCCGATCCTGAACTACCCGACGCGTTTTCGGAAGTGCTCGCACAGTACGTCGTTGCCGGTGCGCCGACAGCGTGGATCGACAACGAGCGTGAACTTCTGATCCTCGCACTCACGGTCTCCGGGGGCGATCCCGAGGTCTGCGATTCACTCCTGTCCGCCCATCGCCGGGTATTGGCCGAGCCGAACCGCGAGCAGGCCATCGAATTGATAACTCGCATGTATGCCCTCGCCGACGCACCGGCTGACGCGGACACGATTGCGGCCCTTGCCATTCAGTTCTGCGACTTCACCGAGAGCGTGCTACCCGAACAGGCTGCACCGGAGGACGCTTCCCCCACCCGGCTGGTAGCGGTACTGCGCGAACACCAAGCGGATCGACGAACCGTCACCCAGGAAAGATTCGCGAAGGCTGTGGCCGCGGAGTTCGCCGCCCGTCAATCCCGCCTCTGAAAAACCCTGATCAACCCCCACATTCGAAGTGGGGTGACCAACACTGCCCGAAAATGGGCTCAACGCAAGGACACGACAATGACTGGATTCACCATGCCCAGATCACGCATGCCTCGATCACGAAGGTGGCTGGCTACCACAATCGCCGCTGCTGCGCTCGCCGTACCTGCATTGGCGGCGTGCTCGGATCCTGCTACTCCGCAGGAAGATCCACAATCGAATCTCAGCGCGTTCTACGAACAGGATCTCGAGTGGGGGCCATGCGCCACAGACACCGGAACGTCGACCGCAAGTGAATGCGCCATGGTCACAGTACCTTTGGACTATTCCGTCCCTGACGGCAAAACGATCGAAGTGGCGATCTCGCGGGTCGCATCCACCGACCCCGCACAGCGACGAGGGATCCTGCTCACCAACCCTGGTGGCCCGGGTGGCCGAGGACTGGGATTGCCCGAGATTCTGAATGCGGGCATGACACCGGAAGTCGCAGCGGCATACGACGTCATCGGCATGGACACCCGAGGACTCGGCAAGAGCACACCGATCGACTGCGGCGTCGAACAGATGACATGGATGCGGTCGCCGGGCACCACGGACGAGGGATGGAACGAGAGTGTTGCGCTCGCACGCGAGGCCGCTGACACATGCTGGGACAAGTACCCGGACTATCTGCCGCACATCAATACTCAAAACATCGCCCGAGACCTCGACGTGATTCGTGGCGCCCTCGACCAGGAGAAGGCGTCGTACTTCGGGTGGTCGTACGGTACATACCTCGGTGCAACCTATGCTCAAATGTTCCCGGACAGGATCGACCGTGTGGTTCTCGACAGTGCACCGGATCCGAAGAAATACGGATACGAGATGTTCCAGGACATGGGCCCGGCCAACGAGAAAGCGATCGACGGATTCTCGCAGTGGGCAGCAGAACACAACTCCACCTATGCACTCGGATCGACGCCCGCCGAAGTTCGCGCCCTCATCGAGAAGCTGATCTCGGACGCGGCCACCACTCCGATACAGATCGGTGACCATGCCGTCGACGATCACGTCCTTCCATTCCTGATGTACGTCAACGGAACCGGCGACACCGAGAAGGAGAGCGAGGCATTCGCACAGGTATTGGTTCAGTTGCGCGATCTCGCCGCAGGCAAGACCGTCGAGAACATCCATCCCCAGCTGACGGGATTGATGCAGGCATGGTTCCAGACCGAACTGGGAACCGGTCCTGACTATGCCGGGACAATCGCCATCGTCTGCGGAGATGTGTCGATGCCGAGCGATCCCCAGTGGTACCGCAACAAGTTGGAGGAGCACCGTGATGATCAGCCGATCTTTGCCGGCACACACAACACGATCATGCCGTGCGCGTTCTGGCGCAGTGAGGCCCCTACGCGGATCGACATCGACAACAACGTTCCGGCATTGCAGATCCAGGCAACCGGTGACACCCGCACGACGTACGACGAAGGCCTCGGCATGCATGAAGCGATGAAAGGCTCACGGCTCGTGACAGTTCCAGGCCGCACTCATGCGGTGTTCCCGGGCTACGCGAATACTTGCGCGAACGCCGCCGTCAACTCGTACCTGCTCGACGGCTCACTGCCGGCAGAAGACGTGGTGTGCGAGTCGTGACGATTTCCGGCGATCCCATCACCGGAAGACCTGCGTGATCTGATGCGCGATTGCCCCTCGACAATCTCGCATCAGGCAGACAGAATAGTTCGGTGAGTCCCATTCATCGGGCCGATGGCGAGGTTTCCGCAATTGGTCGTTCCACCGAGATACTGAAGACTTTTCGTGACAGCTCAGGCGTTCTCAGCGCAGCAGCGCTTGTTCGACGGACAGGCATGGCCAAAACAACGGTGTATCGAATGGTCGACGATCTCGTCCGAGTCGGGTTGCTCGAACGGCAAGGAACCAACTACCGCTTGGGTCTCCTCCTGTTCGAGATCGGCGAATCTGTTCCACGGCAGCGAAACCTCCGCGAAGCAGCGCGGCGCCACCTTTCGGCCTTGCGTGAAGCAACGGGACACAACGTGGGACTCGCTGTATTGGACGGTTTCGACGTGGTTTACCTTGATGTCTTCCGTGGCGACGACGGACCACGCCTTCCGCAGCAAATCGGTGGTCGGTGGCCTGCACACGCAAGTTGTTCCGGCAAAGCAGTATTGGCGTTCACCAACTCTGGGGATTTCACGATGCCCACTGTCCTCGAAGCACACACCGAGAACACCATCACCGATCCCGAACTCTTCCACCGAGAACTGGATCGTGTTCGCAAGCGTGGTGTCGCCTTCGACCGCCAGGAAGCATTTCCCCGGATCGTCGGCGCCGCAGCACCAATATTCGGCCCGGACGAAGGCGTCCTCGGCGCAATCTCCATTTCCGGTATGGCAGGCCGAATAAATCTGACCCGTATCGACGCGGCGGTGCGGACGACGGCAATCGCCATCTCACGTGATCTCTCGAGTGCCCAGTCCGTCGTCCGCCCTGTCCTACAACGACGCTGATGCCGTCAACCGCGCCCGACGTACGGCATCCGGTTTGCCATGATCGTCAGAGTCGGGACATTCACGTCGAGTGGTAGATCTATCAGTTGCACAACGGTGTTCGCGACATGACGAGGATCGAATGTCGGCTCGGGCCTGGTAGTGCCGTCAGCTTGTCTTGCCGAGTGGCCGATTCCGGCTGTCATGTCAGTTGCCGCATTGCCGATGTCGATTTGACTGCAACAGATGTCGAACTCTCGGCCGTCGAGAGAGATCGACTTCGTCAAACCTGACACACCGTGTTTGGTCGCCGTGTAGGCGGCACTGTCGGGCCGGGGCGTGTGAGCGGAGAGCGACCCGTTGTTGATGATCCGGCCTCCTCTCGGATCCTGTGTTTTCATGATACGAATCGCTTCACGCGCACAAAGGAATACGCCGGTGAGATTGGCTGCGACTGTCGCGTTCCACGCTTCAGGATCGATCTCGTCCACACTCCCCGACGGCCCGAATGTCCCTGCGTTGTTGACAAGCACATCGAGTCTGCCGAAACGCTCAGTCACGGATGTGAACAACCGGTGAACCGATTCGGGCGAGGACACATCAGCGGGAATTACCACTGCGCGCTCGTGACCCCCACCTGTCGCTTCCAAGCTCACGCTGTTTCGACCAGCCAATACAACGTGGTGTCCTGCATCGAGTAGACCTCTGGCCATTGCGCGGCCGAGTCCCGACCCTGCACCGGTCACGACCACGACTCGGCCGACACGCTCAGTGATTGTCACCGTGTACCTCCGTTCCGCGCCTGCCCACCAGGAAATCGAAATCGACTCCGCGGTCGGCCTGCATCACATGATCCACGAACAGTCGTTGATACCCACTCGTACTCTTTTGTACGCGTGGCGGCAACGCCTCGAGACGCCTGGCCAGCTCGTCGTCGTCGACGAGTACACGCAAGACCCCACGAGCAACATCCAACTCGATCAAATCACCATCCCTGACCGCGCCGAGAGGCCCACCGGCATCCGCTTCGGGCGCAACGTGCAAAACGACTGTGCCGAAGGCTGTTCCGCTCATTCGCGCATCAGAGATCCTGACCATGTCTCGTACACCCCGCTCGAGCAGCCTTCGAGGGAGTGGCAGATTACCTACTTCTGGCATACCCGGAAACCCCTTCGGTCCAGCGCCGGTGAGGACGATGACGTCGTCGGCCTCGATGTCGAGATCCGGCGAGTCGACGCGCGCCGTGAAGTCGTCCATTCCGTGAAACACGACCGCACGGCCCACGTGGCTGAGCAACTCCGGCGACGCCGCAGATGGCTTGATCACTGCACCGTTCGGCGCGAGATTGCCGGTCAATACCGCTATGCCGGCTTGCTCCAGCAACGGTGCCGCCGTGCTACGAATTACGTCGTCGTCCCAAATTGTTTCGCCGGAGTTGTTCTCACCGAGAGTCTTTCCGGTAACCGTGGCGGCATCCAGATGGAGGATGTCTCCGAGCTCGGCGATCACCGCAGGCAGTCCGCCTGCGTAGAAGAAATCCTCCATCAAATAGGTACCCGAAGGCATGAGGTTGACCAGCAGGGGAACGTCACGACTCTGCTCCCCGAAATCGCTGAGCTCGAGGGGAATTTCCAGCCTCCCGGCGATGGCAAGCAAGTGCACCACAGCGTTGGTGGACCCACCGATAGCCGTGTTCACCTTGATCGCATTCTCGAATGAATTTCGGTCGACGACCGAAGACATCGTCAGGTTCTCGGCCACCATCTCCACGATTCTCACGCCGCTGTCGCGTGCAAGTACACGTCGCCGTGAATCCACTGCCGGGATCGCAGCGTTACCGGGGAGCGTGAGGCCCAAAGTCTCGACAAGCGACGCCATCGTCGACGCGGTGCCCATAGTGTTGCAGTGACCGGGCGATCGAGACATAGCCGATTCCGCTGCTCTGAACTCACATTCACTCATGCATCCGGCTCGCACTGCTTCACTCATCTCGAACACCGAGGTTCCAGATCCGACAGTCTTACCTTGATGGCGGCCGTTCAACATGGGCCCACCGGATACGACAATGGTGGGAAGGTCACAACTGGCTGCGCCCATCACCAGCGCCGGGGTGGTTTTGTCGCAGCCGCAGAGCAGTACGACGCCGTCGATCGGATTGGCTCGAATCGACTCCTCCACATCCATGCTGACGAGGTTCCGATAGAGCATCGTGGTGGGGCGGATGATCGTCTCACCCAATGACATCACCGGAAACTCAACTGGAAATCCGCCTGCTTCGATGACTCCCAGTCGCACCTGCTCGGCCAGATCTCTGAAGTGAGCGTTGCACGGCGCGAGCTCGGAATACGTGTTACAGATACCGATAACCGGTCGGCCGTCGAACATCCGATCAGGGATACCCTGGTTCTTCATCCACGAGCGGTGGATGAATGCATTGAGATCATTGCCTCCGAACCAATCCTGCGAGCGAAGTGTTCTACTCGTCGGTGTTCTACTCATCCGAACCCTCCAAACCAAGGATTGCCCTTGCCTCCCCAGGTGTTGCAGGCTGCATTCCGAGTCGCTGGACGATGTCGATGATGTTCTCCACCAAACGAACGTTCTCGGCCGGCTCTCCATTCGCGAGAAACGGATAGTCTTCGATTCCCACACGCACGTGCCCTCCGAGCAGGAGTGCATGAGTCAGACCACGCAGTTGATCTGGCCCGCTGATGCTCACGGAGAAGACCGATTTCTCCGGTAGGTGTTCCACCATCTGCTGCAAGATCTGCGGGGAGTACGGCATCGCATTCTGAAAAGTTCGATCAAGTCCCAGTACAAGATTGACGAGGTGCGGGCCAGGCTGCCCTTCGGTCAACGTACGTATCTCCTGGAGCAGATGTGACGGGCTGAAGGCCTCCCACTCAGGTTTGATTCCTAGTTTGCGCATTGACGCTGCCAGTTCGGCGGCACGACTGGGCGGCGTGTCCATCAGTACCTCACCGACCGGTGAGGTCACATAGGCCGTGATGGCATCGAGCGTGCATGTGTCTGCGCCGCCATGCAGGCCCTGGAGCCTCGCGTCCCAGTCCACGATGCGCGCACCGTCACTGCGAACACTCACCATGTCACCGTTGACTCCGCCGCCGGTCGAGTTGTTGATCACGATGTCGCAGCTTTGGCGGACAAGCGTATTCATCTGCCGATAGATTGCGGCATCACAGGTCGCTTGATCGTCCGGTCGTCGAGCATGAAGTGCTGCCACGCTGGCTCCAGCGCTGTGGCAGCGTGCCACATCCGCCGCAATCTGCTCAGGCTGAGTCGGAATGAACGGATTGTCGGCAACAGTGAGGAAGCCACCCGTCGGGGCAACTGTGACGATGACCTTGTCTCGCAGATCGCTCATGCCGGAACGCTCCTGTAGCTGGATGCGGCGAAGAACATGGCAATCGCCGATGCCCCCGGGTCCTCGACGCCCCTGGCGTGTTCTCCCACGTAGGTCGCGCGTCCGCGGCGGGCGAGCATCGCGCGAGTCGATTCGGCGCCGAGCCTCGCAGCCGTGGCCGCAGAGTTCAAGGCAGCGGACAAGGTTGCCCCGCTGACTGCCGCCTCGGTCAATGCGCTGGTTGCGGGGACCATGGCGTCGACCATGGTCTTGTGACCCACCTGGGCATTGCCGAGACGCTGCACCGCAGCTGTCGCCGTACCCAGGGCAGAAGCCAAGTCTGTTGCGGTCACTTCAACTCCAGAGACTGCTCCGATCCGGCCGAACCACAGACCGAGAAGTGGTCCGCTTGTCCCACCGATGTCGAGAAACGCATCCGACGTACGGGCGAACACTTCACCAGGACTGGTCGGCGGGTCGGAACGAAGTCGTTGCACCGCACTTCGCAGGCCCGTCCGCAGATTCATTCCGAAATCGCCGTCTCCGACAAGCCGGTCCAAATCTGTGAGGGAATCGAATTGATCTTCGGCGGCATCGGCAAATCGATCGATCCACGCCCGAGTGTCCCCGACGCTCAACATTGTCATCATGAAACTCTTTTCAGTAGTGCATATTCGAGTTACCAAGCGAGTGCGGGAGTGCGTACCGTTGCATCCCAGAGATCCAGAAACTCCTCGGTCGAACGGAGAAGGGTGATAGAGAGCCCGTGCATATCCAATGCAGTGACGAAAGAACCTGCAATCACACGATCCAAACCGATACCGGCATCCTCGAGGAAAGACTTTAATTCTGCAGTGGCAATGGATAATTCGAGTCCATGGGTTGCCCCTAGCCCATTCACTATCGCTATCACACCGTCCCCGCGCTCAACCCCGACAGCATCGAGGATCGGCTCCGACAACTGCGCCACGAGTTCGGCGGCAGGAACCGTCGGACGCGTCTCACGTCCACGCTCGCCATGGATTCCGATGCCGAACTCCATCTCCCCTGGCGCCAGTTCGAAGGACGGACGATCCTGTCCGGGAGCCGTGCACGAGCGGAAAGCTGCACCCAACGTCGCCGACGCCGCCACCACCCGGCGCCCCAGGTCAGCGATCTCGGAAAGCGCCCAGTGCCGTTCCGCGGCCGCCCCACAAATCTTCTCCACGGCAATTACCGCAGCGGTACCACGACGTCCAGGTCCACCCTCGTCTGCAGTCGTCGTCGCGAGGTCGTCGTCGACCATCACGATCTCCACTTGCCGCTCAGTTCCGAGTAACTCGGCCGCGATCGAGAAATTCAGTTTGTCTCCGGTGTAGTTCTTCACGATGAGAAGTGCACCCCGTCCGGTCTCGACAGCATTGACCGCAGCGCGGATCTGAAAGGCTGTGGGACTGGCGAAGACCGACCCAGGAACTGCGGCGTCCAACATGCCGGATCCGACGAACTCCGCGTGTAACGGCTCATGCCCGGCCCCGCCACCTGAGACCAACACAACTTTGTCTCGGGCGACACCCGCGCGAGTCACAAACAACGGATCTCGGTGGTAGGAGAGCATTTCCGGGTGCAGGATCTGAAGTCCTTCGAGCGCTTCGCGGACTACATCCTCGGGCCGGTTGACCACATGGCCGATCATGACGAACTCTCGGACGCCGACATTGGGCCGACAGGGAAGCGAACCGCAAACGCACTCACACACGTGCGAACGTTGTCACCGACCCGTATCCCAGCCTCCGCTGCAGGCTCGTTGACATACGAAACAGTTCCGTTGTGCCACATATCCATTCCATTGCTGATCTCGGCAGAGTCGTGACTGACCGCTACGCCGGCAAGTCCCGAATCTCCCATGCGGACGATTCCGATGATCCCCGCGTTGTCCTTGCCGATTCCGGCATCGTTCAGCACCGCCAACGCACAGCCCGTCGCAATCGCCATCCGCCCTGACTCTTGACCGCCGTTGGATGCCGCAACGACGATGCGGTCGCGGTCCGACCGTTCGATCTGCGACATACTGTCCATGACGACAATCTGTCTACCGTTCTCCACACCGACAATGTTCCGAAACATCAGTCGACGCTCCTCTCTATCAGTGCCAGCACTTCTTCGGAAACGCGGCTGCCCACACGCACACCCGCTGCGACTGCAGTCGGATTGGCATACGTCACGATGCCGCACTCCCACACGTCGTTGCCATCTCCAATACGCGAACTCTCGTGTCCGACTGCAATGCCAACGATCTTCTGGGCGTCGATCGCAGCCAAACCTGCGATTCCGGCCTTGTTCTTCCCTATGCCGGCGTCATTGCACACCACAACACGAACCCCGAACCCGACGGCGTACTCTCCAGCACTCGTCCCTCCGTGTGATCCGGTCACGATCACATCACCGGCCTGAGCCGAGGAAGCAAACGCAATCGAATCCATGATCCACACTCTCGTTCCGTTAGAGGAATGAACCAAAGTAGGTTCGGCACCTTCGGTTTCAACTACTCGCATGGACATCCACCCCTAGAATTCGACGTGCCTGATCAGGAGTTGCGGGTTCACGCCCGTACCGCCGAGCGATCGAAACAACTTCGGCGACCAGATCAGGTGTGGAGGGGTATCCCAGTTCTTCGTAGTGGTAGTCACCGGCACCGATTGCTACATGGCCCCCGCGCTTGATCGACTCCTCCGCTGCTGCAAGAACATTGCCTCGGTAGGCCGAGACGATCCACTCCACTGAAAGATCAGCCGGCAGGAGGTCCAGTTGCGCACGTAGCCCTGCTGCTGTCGCCGGATGTGCAGCCGGAAACTCGTCACCACCGAGAATGAAAGCGATCACCAATGGTGACGACGGATTCCGCACCCTTGCGTGGGCGAAGATCGCGCGCGTCCAACTCACGTTGAATGACGTCTGATACGGCACCAGACCCAATTCACTAGCGCGCGAGAGTAATTCGATCTGTGTTCGAGTGTCGTTGACGAAGACCCTGGAATCGGTTGCGAACAAGCCTGTCGTCGCATCGATCAAGTCCATCGCCGCACAGCCCATGTCGACGACCAAGAAGTCCGAACGTCGTTTCGGATCACTTTGGTTCGGGGCAAGATTCGACAGCCGCTCGTCTATCGTGTAGCCGGGAACATTGGCCATCGACGGCGCAAGCAGCAGATTCGATACCGCCCGAACCCGCTCGACGATCTCTCCGTAGGTCGCCGCCGAGTGATCCACGCCGCCGTCCACGGCTCGACCGTGAAAATGCATCAACGACGCCCCCGCACCCTCACAAGCGAGGGCAGTGTCGGCTATTTCGCTGGGCGTCCACGGAATGTGGGGATTGGGTGCGCGCATGGTGTTCTCGTTGACGTGCACTCCGATGATTACCGGTTTCTCCGTTGTACTGGACGTTGCCTCAAGAGTCATGTCGCTCCTTCGGAAGATTCCAACCGGCTGTCATCGACTGACCTCCGTCGACTGTCCACGTCTGACCCGTCACGAAACCGGCGCCGGGACCAGCGACAAAGGTCACGACTTCAGCAATCTCAGCCGGCTCCGCGTAACGGCTCAACGGGATCGATTGCAAGATGGCGCTCTGCATTTCAGGGCTCTGGGCCCGACTTGCAAGCGGTGTCCGCGTCGAACCCGGTGCAACACAATTGACTCGGATCCCCTCGCCGGCGAGCTCGATCGCGAGTTGTGTGGTCAACGCGACCACGCCACCTTTCGATGCGGAATACGCAGCACGGTCTACGCTGCCGCGTAGGCCGGAAACCGAGGCAATTGTCACCACGGATCCGCCGCCATCTGCGGCGAGCAGATCCACGAACTCCCTGACCACCGCAAACGTGGAAACGAGGTTCAGCTCGAGGGTTCGCCTGAATCGATCGGGTGTGGTGTGCCGGATCGGCGCGTTGTCCGCGGTTCCCGCCGAGGTCACAACCGTGTCGACACGACCGAACAGCTCTTCGGCGACGTCGCGAAGCCGTCGGATGTCTCCCTCATCGGTGACATCCACTCGAACGCCGACCGTCCGTGTATCTGGTTCTGGCGCAGTGTCTCCGGATGTATGCGACAGGTCGGCAGAGATGACATGCCAACCCAAGTCGGCGAATCGTTTGCACGTTGCCAGGCCGATCCCGGATGCGCCACCAGTGACGATCGCTACCTTCCTACTCACGACTACAGCACCTTCCTCATGTCGCGAATGGGATTCGACCCGTCCCACTCCTTCGATGCAGCCTCGACTGCGCGAAACAGATCGCCCTTCCTTCCGCTGACCTCCGAGACTTCGATGACTGTTCCCGGATACGGGCCGTCCTCGTAGTAAACGAATCGCTCGTCCGGTGCGCCACTACCGGATCTACCACTCTGCAATTCGACGAGCCCTCGGTTCTTGGATTCCTCCACATATCGATCGAAATCCGTTGTCCAGTAGGCAACATGTTGAAGTCCTTCGAGCCCTCGATCGGCGAACTCGCGAAATGCCGACGGCTCATCGTTGTGTTGTTGAATCAGCTCGATCTGCGCGCTTCCGCTGTGCGCGAGCGCCACACTGAATCGAGGCGCACTCGACTTGCCACGGAAGACGAAGTCGTTCAACGGTTGGTCCTCCACGAAGAAGAAGGGGCCAACGCCGACAACGTCGATCCAATGCTTCAGCGCGCTGTCGATGTCGTTGACCACAAAACCCAATTGGCGCAAAGGCCCGAAGTATCTACTCACGAAGTCCTCGTTTGTTCGTTGCCGACGAAACCACGGTCGACGACTGTGATCCTGATAAGTGATGATGTCCTGCGCATGCTCGCCTGAAGAATGAAGAATTCCCGTTGATCGGGAATCTTCCGGGGCCGAGACTCGGCTCAAGCCTGTTCAGGTGCAACCAAGGTTCCGGCGTCGCGCTCCGCCCGGTAATCCAGTGTCAGTTGGTCGTTGGCCTTGTCGGCCTTTCTGGTGATCACCTTGAGCAGCAGCACGATCAATGCTGCCGTCGCCAGCACCGCGGAGTACACCCCGATTGCCGGTGTGAAACTGTTGGTCGCGTCCTTGATCCAGCCGGTGACCTGTGGACCGAAATAGCCTCCGAGGTTACCCATTCCGTTGATGACACCGAAACCTGCCGCCAAGGCAGCGCCGGTAAGGAAGCTCGAAGGCATGGTGATGAAGATGCTCATCGAACTGTAGAGACCGATCCCGGCGATGCAGAATCCGAAGATAGCGACAACCGGTGTGGTGAAGAACAGCGCAGCAATAGCAAATCCGAGTGCTGCGACCGATGCGGCGATGGCGAAGTGCACGGGGCGCTCTCCGGCGCGGTCCGAATGGCGCGTCCACCAGATCATCGGTCCGATCGCAATCAGTGCAGGTAGTGCGGCAACCCATCCGATCTGATTGGTGCTCATCCCGAATTGCGCGTAAATCTGCGGCATCCAAATCTGGAAACCGTTGAGGCTGAAGGTGAAACAAATGAACACGGAGATCAACACCAGTACTCGTGGGTGCACGAGTCCCTGGAGGAAGCTGTGCTTACCGACGACCGCTTCGCGCTCTTGCGCCTCGGACTCGAGCGTATCGGTGAGCCAACCGCGTTCTTCCTCGGAGAGGAACTCCGCCTCCGAAGGCTTGTCCCGCAGAACCTTGTAGATCACAAACGCCATGACCACAGCGGGGACGCCGGTGAGAATGAAAACCCATCGCCATCCGGAAAGCCCGAGAAAGCCGTCGATAGCCATCAGGTGTGTGGTGATCGGAGTACCCAGGCCGGAGATACAGATGAAGGTCACGATCCACGCCATTGCTTTGCCTCGATCCCGATTCGGGAACCACTTCGAGACGAAGAACAGCATGCCGGGCGAAAAGCCGGCTTCGGCAATACCCAACAGGAATCGTGCTGCCACCAATCCGCTGGCACCCTGAACGAACGCGGTTCCGATGGTGACCACGCCCCACGTGATCATGATTCGTGTGATCCAGCGCCGCGCACCGACCTTTGTGAGGATGTAGTTGCTCGGGGGTTCGCAGATCGTGTAACTCCAGAAATAGATTCCGGCCGCAAACCCGAACATCGAGGCCGATATTCCGAGTTCTTTGTTCATCGTCAATGCTGCAACGCCGATGTTCAATCGGTCGAGATACAGGACGATGTATGCCAATCCGATGACCGGCATGAAGCGGAGCATGACCTTCCGGACGGTCCTGGCCGGAAGGGGAAGTTGCTCGGTGACTGTTCTTTCGTGACGCATGATTCACCTCGTACTCATTCGAACACATCATTGTGATGGCTGACACAGAGACGATGCGGGTCGCGATTCGAACTTCACAGACACGATTCCCGATGATCGGTACTCGATTCGTGAGCAATCGACCAGCCGGGGTGACAAGAAAGCGGAGTGCCTGTCGGTTTCGACAGGCACTCCGTGCGGTGAAACATAGGCGTCCCGAGGGTATTCAGCCAGTCAGCTCGCTCTTGATCTCGTTCTTGAGAACTTTGCCGACCTTGGAGCGAGGTAGATCGTCCCAGACGATCACTTGCTTCGGAGTCTTCACACTTCCGATGCGAGCCTTCACGAAAGCCATCACCTCGGCGCCGTCGATGTCGGCGCCGAGGTGCGGTTGCACCACTGCCACAACGCGTTCGCCCCACTTGTCATCCGGCAACCCGATCACTCCGCAGTCCTGAATCCCCGGATACGCCATGAGTGCCTGCTCCACCTCGACCGAATAGACGTTGAAACCGCCGGTGATGATCATGTCCTTCGCACGGTCGACGATGAACAGGAAATTGTCCTCGTCCAGGTATCCGATGTCGCCGGTGTGATGCCAGCCGTGGGCTGACGCTTCCGCGGTTGCGTCGGGGTTCTTGTAATAACCCGCCATCACCAACGAACTGCGAATCACCACCTCACCACGCTCGCCACGTCCGAGCAGCGTGCCTTTGTCGTCCATGATCCCCACGGTCACCAGCGGCGACGGTCGACCGGCCGAGGAAAGTCGTGACGTTGCGACAGTGCCGTCCGGGCCGAAGTGCTCCTTCGGTGACATCGTCGAAATCATCATGGGGGCTTCACTCTGCCCGAACAGCTGAGCCATGACCGGGCCGATCTTGTCGATCGCTTCCTCTAGCCTGGTCGGGGAGATCGGCGCCGCTCCGTACCAGAAGCATTGCAGCGAGCTGAGATCCGTGGCAGACAGGGCCTCGTGCTCGAGCAGCATGTAGATGAGCGTCGGCGGCAGGAAGGTGTGAGTCACCTTGTGCTTCTGAACGTTCGCGAGGAAGTACCCGAGATCGGGCTTCGGCATGATCACCACTTCGCCGCCGAGGGCCATGATCGGGAAGCACAGAACACCGGCGGCGTGAGTCAACGGTGCCAGCGCCAGATACACCGGGCGCCCCTCGAACGGATAACTCATCAAAGTGATTGCGGTCATCGTCTCGATGTTGTGCCCGGTCAACATCACTCCCTTTGGCCGTCCAGTTGTACCACCGGTGCCGACCAGCATGGTGACGTCGTCGGGCGCCGCGGCGTCGAGTTCTTTTTCCCCGAGCCAGCTTTCGAGGGACTGTGCCGAATCCCATTCGCCGTCGATACAGACGAGCGTCACCAACTGGGGAAGCGCATCCTTGATCTGGTCGACTAGCGGCGCATAGGACTTCTGAAAGAACAGAGCGTGACAATCGAACAAATCCAACAGGTCTCGGTTTTCCGCAGCTTCGTTGCGAGGGTTGATCGGGCACCAGACGCCGCCGGCCCGGCTTATTCCGAATACGCACGAGAACGAGATCGGGTCGTTGCCGGACAGAATCGCGACCTTTTCGCCCGGCGCGATGCCCGAAGCCGCGAGTGAAGCTGCGAAGCGTCGGCTGAACTGCTGCACCTCGCCGTAGGAGAGAGTGCGCTCCCCCATCGTCAAACACGGTGCGGTGGAACCAAGAGAGGCTCCCTTGTCGAGATAGTCGGTCAAACGCATGGGGAGCCTCCAGGGCGGGGCTCCCGGCGCGCTACACGCCGGGAGCCGTGAACATGATGACGAGGGCGACGAGTTAGGCGTTGATGGTTACTTCCGGCTCCAGAGCCAGCCCGAAACTACGTAGCGCGCCGAGCAGTTCGCGATGGCCGAACGCCTGGCAAGCCGAGGCAAGCCCGGTCCGCTTCGGCGCCTGCTGGAGCAGAGAATGCGCTGCATAGGCGTGCAGGAGGCCCGTCTGCTTGTAGTTACAGTTTCCGTGGATCACGACGTGCGAGCGACCCAGCGGGCCCGACGCGTAGACGGAGTCGAGTGAGGTGTTGATGCGCGGATTTTCACGAGGGGGCATACCGGCCTGAACCGATCCGGCGATCTCGGCCAAGGCGGCTTCCTGCTCGTCGGCGGGCAGGGTCTTGATCTGCTCCTCCACGATCTTCTGCGTCGCGACAACGCCTTCCATCACGGTGCGGTCGAACACTCCGCCCGCAGCCTTGACGTTGGAAACTCGCGGATCGTTCTTGAACCACACCGGGTGGCATGTTCCGCCCCACGGCAATGCAAGCGCAGTTTCGTGCTGGCCCGGAACGACGACGTCGAAAGTCTGGCCGGGCGCCCACTGCACGTACTTGTTCTGCTCGAGGTAGTACCAGTTTGCCTTGAGGATGGTGAAGATCGTCTGAGTGGACGCGTAGGTGGGAAATCCCTTCCACAGCACGAGGATGTCGAGCGTATCGAGCCCCGGCGTTTCCAGTGCGATATTGGCCGCGATCTCACCGGTGGTGTACATCTGCGCGATACCGGGCGAGAGAAGCAGGCCCTTCTCCTGATACTTGTCGCTGAACTTCTCCTGGACGTCGAGTACCCAGTCCTGCTCACCGGTGGTATCCATGTAGTGGCAACCGGCATTCAACGCGGCCTCGACGACGGTGCCGCCGAGCTTGATGAACGGGCCGACCATATTACTGACAACCTGTGCGCCGGTGAACAATTCGGTGAGAGCCTCGACCGTGTGCTCGACCTCGACGACTTCGTGATCGACGGTGTCCAAACCAGGGATCTTGTCGAGGACCTCTTGGATGCGAGCGGCGTCGCGGCCGGCTGCGATGAACGGGATGTTGAACTCGCGCAGGTATTCACACACCAGACGGCCGGTGTACCCGGAGACGCCGTAGACGATGACGGGCTTCTTTTCGGACATGTTCGTGGAACCTTTCGAAGACGTGAGAAGGGTGTACGTACGAATGAAGGGCGAGTTACATGCCCATGCCACCGTCGACCGGTAGGCCGATTCCGGTGATGAATCGCGCGGCGTCGGAGGACAAGAACACAACGGCGTCAGCCATGTCGTTCACTTCACCGAGGCGGCCGAGCGGGGTGAGGCCGATGACGTCTCCGACTGCTGCTTCGGCGCTGGGCCAGAGACCGAGCTTCTCCATGTCCGCCGCGAGTCCGAGACCCATCTCCGTGGCGACAAGACCCGGGTAGATGCAGTTGACGCGGACTCCGTAGCCGAGCTTGCCCGACTCGGCGGCGGCAACTCTGGTGAAGCGATCGACCGCGGACTTGGTCGCGGAGTATCCACTGATCCCGGGAAACGGAATGGTTGCGGCCACTGAAGAGATGTTGATGACGGAACCGCCGGTTCCGGCTACGCCACCCGGACGCATGCTGCGCAGTCCGTGTTTGGTTCCGAGCGCTGTTCCGAGGATGTTGACCTCACACATACGGCGGATGTCATTCGGATCGAGGTCGACCACCAGCGAGGAAATCTCGATGCCTGCGTTGTTGACGAGGATGTCGAAGCCGCCGAGGGTCTCCGCGGTGGCGGCGACTGCCTCTTCCCAGTTGGCATCGTCGGTGACGTCCAGCTTTACGAAGCCGGTTTTGACTCCGCCCGAACCAACAGCCTCTGCGGTGGCACGACCCTCGTCTTCGAGAACGTCGCCGATCATCACTGACGCCCCCGCCTTCGCCAACGCCTCAGCCATTCCGGCTCCGAGCCCCTTGGCACCACCTGTGACCAGTGATTTTCGTCCCTCGAGATCAAACACGCTCATTTTCGACTGCCTCCATGACTGAAACGACTCTCGCGATGCCACCGTTCACAGCGACGCTGCCAAGTGGTGTGAGTCACAGAGTATTCAACTTTGGACGAGTGTCAAGAGAAATCTTGACGACTGTCAAGATTTTGTTACACGCTCGTCAAAGACCAGGGGTTACACTGATTCGGACGCGGTGATCGTGCCGCTGTGGAAACCGCAGGGAACAGGACGTGCCATCGTGACCACGACAGTCGAGAAGCCTAGTGAGGCAGGGAAAAAGGCTGCACCTAGCTCACCGGGCCAGCAGTCCGACTCCGCCAAGCGGTCCAACGCAGACAAGGTGTCGCGTCGCCAGGTCGACAAATTCTCCGAGCGACGTGATCAACTCGCCGAGGCCGCACTGCAAACCCTGGCCGAATTGGGCTACGCACGCACGAGCCTGCGCGAAATCGCCCAGAATTCGGAGTTCTCCCACGGCGTCCTGCACTACTACTTCAGCGACAAGGTCGATCTCATCACCCACTGCGTGCGCCACTACAAGGCACGCTGCGTCACCCGCTACGACGGCATCGTCGCCACCGCGAAGACACCGGAGGAACTGAAAACCGGTTTCGGCGCACTGCTCGCCGAGACCATGATCGAAGAACCCACGATGCACCGCCTCTGGTACGACCTGCGCGCGCAGTCGATGTTCGAGGAGTCGTTCCGAGCCGACGTCGCCGCGATCGACGAGAGTCTCGAAAACATGATCTGGCGCATTGTTTCTCGCTACGCCGAGCTTCTCGACGTAGAGGCATCGGTCACCTCGGCGGCGATGTACGCAATCTTCGACGGCCTGTTCCAGCAGAGCCTGCTGCGCCATCTGTCCGGCGATCAGACTGCCGCAAACTATCTTTCGGTGAGCGTCCAGCAGATGCTGCCTCTGGTAGTGCCCACTTCCTGATCAGCGAGCAGCGATGCCTTCCGCGACGTACCTGGCTCCGCGATCGAATTCTCCGACCACGTCGTAATCGGCGTCTTGCCGCCAGAAGCGGACCAACGCTCCGTACGTACCACCGATCATCTGTGCGAGAAAGAGCGGCGGGTAGTCCGATCTCACTTCGCCGGCTTCGATACCGGCAGTGACGATCCGGAGAAGTTCCACGTGGAACCGATGATCGTGGGCCGCCCCCGCTCCGGAGGAGGCGAAGTCGCGCTCGAGTTCTGCAGTCACCATGCGCAGATAGCGCGGATGCATGATCGCTTGCTGCGCAAAGTCCTGAAAAATCCGGGAGATCCGATCAGAAGTCGGCATCGGCGATTCCATGAGCTGATCCACCAGTGCCGCAAGCTGATCGAGATGATCACTGTGCAGCGCCTCGAGAACCGAGTCCTTGCCCTGGAAGTAATTGAAGAAGGTGGCTCGCGACACCTCGGCTCGCTCGGCGATGTCGTCGACGGTCGTGCTGGCGAAACCCTGCGCCGAGAACAGAATTCGAGCAGCCGAGAGCAACCTGTCGTTGGTATCGCGCTTGTTCTGTTCTCGTTTGGAAATCACGTCGACCTGCCCTTCTCCGCCTCAGAACACAGTCTTCGCCACAGTCCGGAATGTGTCCAATGTCCGTCCCGTCAGGTGACGCACCTCCGCCTCCGATAGGTGGACTACAGTCCAATTATGTCGACTGTTTCCACCGAACGCCATGACCGCGTTCTCATCGTCAGGATCGAACGCGAAGAACGCCGTAACGCGATCAACCGTGAGACTGCCGAGGGAATCGAAGCCGCGCTGAATATTCTCGACGACGACCCTGATCTGTGGGTCGGCATCATCACCGGAACCCCCAACATCTTTTGCGCCGGAACCGATATCCGAGAGCGGGCCGACCTCCGCATGCCTCGCGGCGGAGAGTACGGCGTCATCCGGCGCCGGCGGAACAAGCCCCTGATCGCTGCAGTCGAGGGCTACGCGCTTGGTGGCGGTTTCGAAATCGCACTGGCCTGCGATCTGATCGTCGCTTCCGCCACAGCGCAATTCGGCCTTCCCGAAACCAAACGCGGTCTGGTTGCGACGTCCGGAGCACTCTTTCGGGCGCCTCGCGCGCTTCCGATCAACGTCGCCCGCGAACTCTTGATCACCGGCCGCACACTCGATCCCGAACGGGCAAAGGACCTCGGCGTCGTCAATGCAGTCACTGCCCCTGGTAAGGCACTCGACGAGGCACTGGTGATGGCAGCGGAGATCTGCGAGTCCTCCCCCACCTCCGTGAGTCTGAGTCTGAAGGCCATCGAGGCTCTCTACGCCGACGCCGACGCCGACGGATGGAAGGTCACCGACGACGCCAAGGACGCAGTGTTGCGCTCTCCGGACATCGCCGAAGGACTCGACGCTTTCGCCACTCGTCGGACACCCCGATGGAGCGGACTGCCGCCCGCATGACAGACCACAATCCGAGACAGATTTCCTATACGTCTGGTCGGAAAGGGTATGAACCGGTTACAGTCTCTCCTGTGACGGGAATCGGCGCATACGAGACGGGCACGCTGCTGACGCGGCGGCGCCATGTCGACTTTGCGCATGTCTGTACATCCGGGTGTCCGATCTACTGATCGGACCTACGACGTGAGCGCCGCTCACGTCGATACTCGTATGTACACCCAGATCAGGGGACATTTCTGTCATGACCACCGCCTCCATCTCACACCTGAGTTCCGTCGTAGCAGCCAACGCCGACGCCATCGACAAAGACGCCAGCAAAGCGCACGTCGTATTCAAGGCTTCCGCCCAGGCGCACGACGCCGTTGCCAGCACCATTTCTCTCGGTAAGTACAGCGTCGAGGTCGACGAGCCGCCGGCCCTCGGCGGCGAGAACACCGCAGCCAATCCTGTCGAGTACTACCTTGCTTCCCTGCTCTCCTGCCAGGTGGTCACCTACCGCGTCTGGGCGGACAAACTCGGCATCGCTCTCGACGACATCTCGGCCAGAGCCGAAGGTGACCTCGACGTTCGTGGATTCTTCGGCTTCGACGACGCCGTCCGCCCGGGATTCTCCGAGGTCCGCGTGGTCGTCACCCTGACCGGCCCCGAAACCCGCGAGCGCTACCTGGAACTGCAGGAAACGGTCGACGCCCACTGCCCCGTACTCGATCTCACCCGCAATCCCGTCCCAGTGCATACAGTCGTCGAAACCGCCTGACCCGCACCAACCCACCTTCACCACGGAGTATGAATTCATGAGCGAGAACACCCCCGTCGATACCGATCCGACCGCCGATTGGTCGTTCGAAACCAAGCAGGTCCACGCCGGACAGGGCCCGGACAGCGCTACCAACGCTCGGGCGCTTCCGATCTACCAGACCACCAGCTACGTCTTCGACAACACCGACCATGCGGCGGCGCTCTTCGGCCTCGCCGAGCCGGGCAACATCTACACCCGCATCATGAACCCGACGCAGGACGCCGTCGAGCAGCGCATCGCCGCCCTCGAAGGCGGAGTCGCGGCTCTGCTGGTTGCGTCCGGTCAGGCCGCCGAATCCTTCGCGATCCTCAACCTCGCCGAGGCCGGGGACCACATCGTCTCAAGCCCTCGCCTGTACGGCGGCACGTACAACCTCTTCCACTACACGCTGCCCAAGCTCGGTATCACCGTCGACTTCGTCGAGGACCCGGACAACCTCGATCACTGGCGTGAGGCAATCCGTCCGAACACCAAGGCGTTCTACGGCGAAACCATCTCCAACCCCAAGAACGACGTGTTCGACATCCCCGGCATCAGCGCAGTCGCCCATGAGCACGGCATCCCGCTCATCGTGGACAACACGGTCGCAACTCCGTACCTCATTCAGCCGCTGAAGCACGGCGCCGACATCGTCGTCCACTCCGCCACCAAATACCTTGGCGGACACGGCACCGCGATCGCCGGCGTCATCGTCGACGGTGGCACCTTCGACTGGACCCAGGGACGCCACACCAACTTCACGACCCCCGACCCCAGCTACCACGGCGTCACCTTCGCCGATCTCGGCGCACCCGCCTACGCCCTCAAGGCACGCGTTCAGCTTCTGCGCGACCTCGGCTCGGCCATCGCACCGTTCAACGCCTTCCTCATCTCGCAGGGTATCGAGACACTGAGCCTGCGCATCGAGCGCCACGTGTCCAACGCCCAGAAGGTCGCGAAATTCCTCGAGGGCCGCGCCGAAGTCACGTCGGTCGCATACGCCGGACTGGAATCCTCGCCCTGGCACGAGCGCGGAAAGCAGCTGGCTCCCAAGGGAACCGGCGCCATCGTCGCGTTCGAGCTCGCCGGTGGAGTCGACGCAGGCAAGAAGTTCGTCAACGCACTGACGTTGCACAGCCACGTCGCCAACATCGGTGACGTTCGCTCACTCGTCATCCACCCCGCGTCGACGACGCACTCGCAGCTCACCCCCGAGGAGCAGCTCGCTTCGGGCGTCACCCCGGGGCTCGTCCGCCTTGCGGTCGGCATCGAAGGGATCGACGACATTCTCGCCGACCTCGAAACCGGTTTGGCCGCAGCAGCTTCCTGATCTATCGCACGAAAAAGCTCGGCCCCGATATGCATTGGGACCGAGCTTTTTCGTTGCGTAAGAGCTAGCTCTTGGGAGTGAACGCGGCCAGCGGTTCACTCTCGGACCAGTCATGGCCCCAGTAGCTGTCGGCCGTGATTTCCTCAGCGGTGTAGAAGGCTTCGTCGACAAGCATGCCTTCGCAGCCGAACTCCAGATCCCATCCACCCGGTGCGCGCACGTAGAACGACACCATCTTGTCGTTCGTGTGGCGACCCAACGTCGAGGAGATCGAGAAGCCGAGCTTGGCAACACGATCGAGAGCCTGACCGACGGCGTCGAGAGTCTCGGCTTCCATCATCAGGTGCACGAGACCGGGCTCGTCAACCGGCGGCGCCGGGCACAACGCCAGGCTGTGGTGGCGCTGGTTGACACCCATGAAGCGAACGCGGCGAGCCGGCGGCGGCGCATCGATACCGCCGAGACGGATGGAACCGCGCGGGAGGAATCCGAGCACCTCGGTGTAGAAGGTGTATGCCTCGTCGAAACGCGTAACCGGAAGCACCACATGGCCGAGGCCCTGATCGCCGGTGACGAAACGGCCGCCGTGCGGGGTGACCAACGGGCTGTGGTCGAGTACCGGTCCGAAGAAGACCTCGACTCGGTTGCCGTTGGGATCGTCGAATGCGATGACCTGCTCGGCATCGCGGTAGCTGGCGTCGACCTCGGAAAGAACCTCGACCTCGACTCCGGCCTTCTCCACTGCTTCACGAACACGCTGGAGCGCGAACTGATCTCGCACTTCCCAGCCCACTGCGAGAGCCTTGTCCGTCTCACCGGGCAGGACGATCAGTCGCGCACGACGCTCGTCCAGGCGCAAGTAGAGGCCGTCGGCTTCCGGGCCACTACCGACCGCGAGGCCGAGTCCGTCGACCACGAGCTCGCGCCAGCGAGCCACGTCCTGCGTTTGGATCCTGAGATACCCCAGGCCCCGAATTTCAGTCATGCCTAACCGTCCTTGCTTCGAAAGTATTTGTGGGACTAGATCATCGAGCGGTGGATACCCTGCGGTTCGCCGCCGAGCTGCGAGAGCGTCGACGCATGGAAGATGGAACCGGGTACATGGATCGCGTGCGCCAAACCGGCATGAGCGTCACGCCAGAACCGCTGCATCGGCGTGTTCAACTGCAAAGCCCCACCACCGGAACGAGCAAAGATCTCGTCCACCGCCCGCACCGCCCGCCACGCCGCAGCAGTCTGCGTACGGCGACCGATCGCACGAAGCTCGAACGAAACTTCCTGCCCCTTCTCCGTCATGTCCCAGAAACGATCCACCGTCTCCAAGATCGCAGCCCGAGAAGCAGCGATCTCGGCCGCAGCCTCACCGATCGCGAACAGCACGTACGGATCTTCCTTGATCGGAACACCACTGACCGTCACACGCTCACGCTGCGCCGCCATGTTGCACGCCAACGCACCTTCGGCGATACCGATCAACGACGAGGTGATCCCCAACGGGAAAATGCACGAGAACGGGAACTTGTACAACGTCTCCGTACGACCCGCTTCCTTCCACGCCGTCCCGTCGTACACCTTTCCGGCGTCGATCGTGCGGTAGGTGGGCAGGAACGCGTCCTTGACGATCAGGTCCTTCGACCCGGTTCCGCGCAGGCCCACGACATTCCAGCTGTCCTGGTCGATGTCGTAATCGGAGCGCGGCAGCAGTACGTGCAGGTGCTTCGGCGGCATCAACGGCTTGCCGGACTCGTCACCGACCATCGCGCCGATCATGATCCAGTCACAGTGATCGGTGCCGGACGAGAACGACCAACGACCGTTGAGGATGTACCCACCCTCGACCGGCCTCGCCACACCCATCGGCGCATACGGCGACGCTATCCACGTATCAGGATCGGTTCCCCACACCTCTTCCTGAGCCTTGCGGTCGAAGAACGCAAGCTCCCACGGATGCACACCGACGATGCCGCTGACCCAGCCCGTGGCACCGTCCATCGCGCCGATAGCCATTGCCGTCTCGGCGAATTCACGCGGATGCGCCTCGAGGCCTCCGAACTCCTTCGGCTGGAACATCCGGATGACGCCGGAGTCGCGCAAGCGCTTCGCGCTGCCGTCCGTCAAGCGCATCAGCTTGTCGCCCTCGACTCCGTCAGCGCGGATCTCGTCGGCGAACTGTGAGATGTTGTCCAGAACCTGACCCATGATTTTTCCGGCTTTCTGGTTTCGCTACCCGGCGAGTGCCTGGGCAGAATGAAAATCTGTTGGTGAAACGGTGGCAGGTAGCCCACCGAAGTGCAGAAACGCTTCCCGGTGAGTGGGAGCACCCCTGTGCGCCTTTTTGGTAGTGGGGGCTACCAAAAAGGCGCACGGGCCTTACTTGCCTTCTGGACGCGTCAGAAATGCCAGAACGGACGCGACCCAGGCGTCGCGAGCTTCGATCATCGTCCAGTGTCCGCAGTTGGGGAAGATGTGAACTTCGCCGTTGGGGATGTCGCGCATCGGCAGAATCGCCATGTCCACGGGGCTGACGCGGTCGTCGCGTCCCCAGGTCAACAGCGTCGGCGCCTTGATCTTGTTCAGCTGCGCCCAGTACGGCACGGCGGTCGACGCAGCGGCAGCCGCGCCCATGGCGGCCATGGCCTTGCTGCTGTACATACGACGGGCGATCTCGAGCGTCGTCGGCTCGGTGGCCAGGGCCCAACGCTCTTCGATGAGCTGCTCGGTGACGACGGCACGGTCGAAGACCATCGAATGCAACCAGCGGACCAGGGCTTCGCGGGTGGGGTTGTCGGTGAACTCCATGAGGAGTTTGATGCCTTCACCGGGCCCCGGCGAGAAGGTGTTCTTTCCCATGCCGCCGATGGTGACGAGCTTGCTCACCCGGTGCGGCTCGTCGATCGCGACCTTGGTGGCGACGATGCCGCCCATGGAGTTACCGATCATGTGGACCGGGCCGAGGCCGAGGCCGTCGAGGAACATCCCGACCGACGCCTGCGCCATCATCATGGGATGGTCGGGGCCGGGATCGCTGACGCCGAATCCGGGAAACTCGAGAACGTAGCAGTGGAAGTGCTCCGCGAAGTCCGCGAGAACGCCGCGGTAGTTACGCCAACCGGTGACGCCGGGGCCCGATCCGTGCAGCAGCAGGAGCGGCGGGCCGTCGCCGGCTTCGTGGTACCGGAGCACACCGAGATCGGTCTGCAGTTCCTTCAGAGTTCCCTCGTAGCTCAGTTCAGTCGTCATGGTCCGAACGGTGCCATCAGGACCGCTGAGCTGCTATGACTCGTCCCGATCAGCGAGACAAGTCGATCAAAATACGTCAGATCCAGTGGTCGGACGACGCTGCCAGCAGGCGATCCATCGTCTCCGCCGAGAACGTATTGGTCGGAACGGGAGGCGTTTTGCGGCCGCGGCGAGGAGCACCCAGTTCGGGGTACAGCGTCCGTGAGACCTCGCGAGCCGCGTCGACGACCAGCGGAGCAACTCGCTCGAGCTGAGCGGTCCGCATGTCACCACACAACGCGATGCTGCCGACGGGACCCTCGTGTCCGCGAATTGCCGAAGCCACACAAGCGACTCCACGCGCCGACTCCCCGCGTTCGAAGGCCAGTCCCCGACGCTGACGGATGCGGTTCAGTTCCTGGTGGAGCACAGCGACGTCGGTGATCGTGTTCTCGGTGCAGCGGGGAAGAGAAGCCCCGAACAGAGCGTCGACGCGCTCGGGGTCGATCCACGCCAGCATCGCCTTGCCACCAGCCGTCGAATGAGCGAGCACTCTGCCGCCGACGCGGGACGGGAGCGCCGCGGCGAATCGTCCGCCGACCTTGTCGAGATAGACGCTCTCGCGTCCGTCGAGCACCGACAGGTGAACGACCATGCCGGTCTGCAGGTGCAGTTCGTGCAGAAGCGGTGCAGCGGCTTCGCGGATCTGGCTGTGGCCGCCGTCGCCACCACCGAGGCCGAGCGCGCGACGCCCGAGGCAGTAGCCGAACGATGCGTGATCGACCCAGTCCAGCTTGACCAGCTGATCGAGAATGCGGTGGACCGTGGAGCGCGGCAACTGAGTACGGCACGCGACCTCTTCCAGCGTCAGCCGCGCGGCGCGGCCGTCGAAGGCGTCGAGAATCAGTGTCATCCGCTCGACCATCGACGGCGGCAGATCCTTCTTGGGTTGCCCACCGGCAGTCTGGACGGTGGACAGTGTGTCGTTCATGTCAACAATGGTCATGGACGCCTCCCGAAAACTGGAATTGATTCTACCGACTATAACCCAGGTCACAGTTTCTGGAAAGTGAATCGATCTTTTCGATCCCGATCAGCGGTAATTCACCTGCCACCGGGCGAGTGGGGACGCTATAAACGCCCGATGCACCTGGGAATCGTCACACCGGTCCTGATTCAGCACCCGAGCACGCGCTCGGAGTGGGAGGCAAGTGCTGACATCGGCGAGATCGCCACAGTGGCCGCCACGGCGGATCGACTCGGTTTCCATCATCTGACCTGCAGTGAACACGTGGCGGTCCCCGAGGAGATTGCCGCCGAGCGCGGCGGAACCTACTGGGATCCGCTCGCCACCCTTGGTTTTCTCGCCGCGCGTACATCAAGAATCCTGCTGGCGACCCAGGTGCTGGTGTTGGGCTACCACCACCCCCTCGAGATCGCCAAGCGTTACGGAACGCTTGATCGCGTCAGCAATGGACGCCTGATACTCGGCCTCGGGGTGGGGACTCTGAAACAAGAATTCGATCTCATAAATGCTCCATTTGCCGACCGAGGAGCGCGCGCTGACGATGCCTTGGCCGCACTTCGGGCATCACTGTCGACGCCGACTCCGGAGTATCACGGCGAGTTCTACGACTACTCCGGATTTGTCGTCGAACCCCACGCCGTCCAGAAACGGGTGCCGCTGTGGATCGGCGGCCGGACCAAGAGATCGCTGCGCCGGGCCACCACACACGGCGACGGGTGGGTGCCGTTCGGGCTGCGATTCTCCGAACTGAAGGAAATGCTCGACGCCACGACGCTCCCCGACGGATTCGACGTGGTGCTTCCCGCCGGTGCGCCGCTCGATCCTCTCGGCAATCGCGAATCCACCCTTCGCGCCTTGACTCGCGTCCGTGACGCCGGGGCGACCATCGCCAGCTGCTCGGTCGGCGCTCGAAGCGTCGAGCACTACTGCGAACAACTCGAAGAACTTCACCGAATCGCCCTCACCGAGGGCTTCTCTTTCACCACTTCCTGATTCCCCGACAATCCAATGCAAAGGACGTACCGATGACCGACTCGACCGCCCTGATCGAATCCCTGCTCGCCCGAGTGGAATTGCTCGAGGACAAGCTCGCGATCACCGAACTGCTGACCACATACAGCCCTGCCGTCGACAGCGGATCAGCCGACGAGGTCGCGAACCTGTGGCTCGAGGACGGCGTCTACGACGTCGATACCGGTGCGATGCACGGCCGCGGCGAACTGCGCGCGATGGTTCACAGCGCCTCACACCAGAACTGGATCATGAACGGCGCGGCCCACATGATGACACCCGCCCACATCCGCATCGACGGCAACAAGGCCGTCGCGACCTGCCATTCGCAGTTGGTCATCAAAGACCCCGAGAACCCGACGGGATTCAAGGTCCTCCGCATCACCGCGAACCGCTGGGAACTGATCAAGACGGACGGCGAGTGGAAGGTCGAACTGCGTACCAACGCCCTCCTGGACGGCCGACCCGAGGCTCGCGCTCTCCTGGCTGCCGGCGTGACGGCCTAACCGGCCTGTGCGCGGTTAGGGACCCTCTGCGGTCGCTAACCGCGCACAGCTGTTGAAAGTTCGGCTCCCCGAACTCTATAGTTCACTTATTCGAACCAACAGGTCCGAGTACGTGTGACCAGGAGACCGATGAGCACCAGTACGCAAGAGCCGACGACTCCGCGCCGACGACCCACGGGGAGATCCATCGCCCTGCTCGGTCCGGCGTTCGTCGCGGCAATCGCGTACGTCGATCCGGGCAACGTCGCCGCCAACCTCACCGCCGGCGCCAAGTACGGCTACCTCCTCATCTGGGTACTCGTACTCGCCAACGCGATGGCCGTCCTCGTGCAGTATCTGTCCGCGAAACTCGGTCTCGTCTCCGGCAGATCCCTGCCCGAAATGCTGGGTCAGCGCCTGCGTAAGAACAACCGCCGCGCGTTCTGGCTCCAGGCCGAGATGATGGCGATCGCGACCGACGTCGCCGAAGTCATCGGCGGGGCCATCGCACTCAACCTGCTCTTCAACATCCCGCTCTTCCTCGGCGGACTGATCACCGGATGCGTGTCGATGGTGATCCTGACGATCCAAAGTCGGCGCGGACAGCGCACTTTCGAGTTCGTGGTGATGGGATTGCTGGCCATCATCACCATCGGCTTCCTGACCGGGCTCGCCTTCACCGACGTCTCCGGCAGCGAAGCGGTCGCCGGACTGGTCCCCCGCTTCGAAGGAACCGAGACCGTACTGCTCGCCGCCAGCATGCTCGGAGCAACGGTCATGCCGCACGCGATCTACCTTCACTCCGCATTGGCACGTGATCGCCACGGCCACATCAAACCCGGCCCACGGTTGCAGCGACTACTCAAAGTCACCCGTTGGGATGTCGTCGTCGCGTTGATCATCGCCGGTGGCGTGAACATCGGCATGCTGCTTCTGGCCGCTTCGGCGCTGCGCGGAGTACCCGGCACCGACACCATCGACGGCGCGCATGCCGCGATCGAGAATTCGCTCGGCCCGGGCGTAGCCGTGGTGTTCGCGATCGGCCTCCTCGCCTCCGGACTCGCGTCGACCTCCGTGGGATGCGCGGCCGGCGCCGAGATCATGCATGGTCTTCTGGCCATTCGGATTCCGGTGATCACACGCCGGATCGTCACGCTCATCCCGGCACTGATCGTGCTCGGACTCGGCGTCGACCCGACGCTGGCGCTCGTGCTCAGCCAAGTGGTCTTGAGCCTGTGCATCCCCTTCGCGATCATCCCGCTGGTGCGAATGACCTCGGACCCCGAACTCATGGGCGACGCGCGCAATGCCCCGCTCACGACCGTCGCGGCGTGGATTGCGGCGGGCTTGATCGTTGCACTCAACGTCGCTCTGCTGGTTCTGACGGTGACAGGCTAGAGCACCGGAGCCACCCAACGCGTCCCTCACAAACGCGCTGGACGGCTCCGGCCGGACTAGGAGACTTGCTCGGCGAGAGTGGCCTTGGCCCAGCGATAGTCGGCCTTTCCGCTGGGAGAACGCCTGATCGACGGAACGTTCATGACGGTGCGCGGCACTTTGTACCGAGCGACCTGCGACGCGCAATGCTCACCGATCTCGGCAGCGTCCGGGACGTCGAAGCCTTCGCGGGTCGTGATGACCGCAGCGACGCGCTCACCGAACTTCGCATCCGGAATTCCCGCGACCAAAGCGTCGAGCACCGCCGGGTGACTCTTGAGCGCCTGCTCGACCTCTTCCGGATACACCTTCTCCCCGCCGGTGTTGATGCACTGAGAACCACGTCCCAGCAAGACGATCGAGCCGTCGGCTTCCACGCGTCCGACGTCGCCGAGCACCGACATCCGCACCCCGTCGATCACCGGGAACGTAGCCGCGGTCTTGACCGGATCATTGAAGTAGCCGACCGGCACGTGACCGCTGCGAGCGATGTAGCCGGTCTCGGGCGATCCCGGCTCCAGCGGCCGCATCCTTTCGTCCACGACGCGGGTCTCGTCGCGAGCGGCGATGCGCATCAGGCCGTCTTCGCCGATCTCCAGATTGCCGTCGACGCCCGACTCCGAGGAGCCGAATCCGTCGCGGATCACCAGGTTCGGAAGCATCGACTTGAGCTGCTCCCGCAGTGAGAGCGAGAACAAGGCTCCGCCGGACGAGACCATTCCGACCGTGCTGAGGTCGTAATCTGCTGCGTTTGCTGCCAATTCGTCTGCGAGCGGACGTGCCATCGCGTCTCCGACGACGGTGATGGAGACGGCCTTCTCACTTCCGGCGAGCTGCAGCGTCGCCTTCGCGTCGAACCGCGCCATGAGAATTGCGTTGGCGCCCATGAAGAATCCGGTGAACAGCGAGTACGACGCCGCACCGTGCATCAGGGGTGCGGTACTGAGCATGTTCATCGCGGGAACGTTCGGCACCGCGGCGAACAGAGCCTCAGCGGTCGTATGCGGCGGACCGAACGGATTTCCGCCGGTGAGCGCCGCGAAGTAGAAGTCTTCATGACGCCACATGACACCCTTGGGCATCCCCGTCGTGCCGCCGGTGTAGATGACAAAGAGGTCGTCGTTGCTGCGGGGCGCGAAGTCACGAGTAGCGGGCTGCTCCGCGGCAGCGTCGGCGTATCCAACGACGTCGACACCTTCGATATCGCGGACCACGGACTTGCCGACGACAACGACGTGTTTGATGCCGGGCGCGGCCGGGAGAACCGTCTCCACGACGGAAACGAACTCCTCGTCCACGATCAGTGCCACCGACTGCGAATCGTTGTACAGATAGGTCAGTTCGGCGTCGACGTAGCGATAGTTGACGTTGATCGGGACCGCACGAATCTTGAGGCAGCCGAGCAAACTCTCGACGAACTCGATGCTGTTGCGCATGTGCAGAGCAACGTGATCGCCGGGCCCGACACCGACGCTCGCCAGGTGGCGGGCGATGCGATTCGAGCCCTCGTCCAGCTCGACGTAGGTGCGACGACGACCATCGCACACGAGCGCCGTGCGGTCCGGAATCAGATCCGAGATGCCCTCGTACAGATCTGCCAAATTCAGTGACACTGCTGGTGCCTTCCTTGATGTCCGGCCCGGTGAATTCGGGGCCGACCGTACTGCGTTTTCGGTGGGAACTATCCGACCCTGGAGCCGACGAATGCGGCCGAGAACTGAGCGGATCGGTGGTGACGCAAACGCGTACGCGGTGGGATCGCCGCGTCGCCCCAAGGTGGCATGCAGCGCTCGTGACCCAGATCACCGCTCCCGCTGAGTGAGACTCCTCCTCAGTCGGCCAAACTTCTGTTCAAAACTAGAACTAATTCTGATTTCGCTCGAATGATTTTTTCGGAACCGACTACCGAACTCTCGACTTCAAATTAGAATGAATACTAATTCTGCAAGACGTACCCGACCGCCCGGATCGAAGGAGCACGACATGACGCAATCACTGAGCTTGGAAGGCAAAGTTGCCGCCGTCACCGGCGCCGGCGCCGGCCTGGGTCGCGCCGAAGCACTCGGACTCGCGGCTGCCGGTGCAGCCGTCATCGTCAACGACATGGGTGCAGCGGCCAACGACGTGGTCGACGAGATCAAGGCCGCAGGTGGACAGGCACTCGCCATCACCGGCGACGTCTCCGACTGGTCGCTCGGCGGGCGCATCATCGAAGAGGCTGTCAAGAACTTCGGATCCTTCGACATCCTCGTCAACAATGCAGGCATCCTGCGCGACAAGATGATCTTCAACCTGACCGAATCCGATTGGGACGACGTCATCCGTGTGCACCTCAAGGGCCACGCCGCCACCTCGCACGCAGCCGCAGTCCACTGGCGCGCAGCCAGCAAGGCAGCCGACGCACCGGTCTACGGCCGCATCATCAACACCTCTTCCGAGGCCTTCCTCTTCGGCAGCGCCGGACAGCCCAACTACTCGGCAGCCAAGGCCGGCATCACCGCTCTGACGCTCTCGAGCGCAGCAGGTCTCTCCCGCTACGGCGTCCGCACCAACGCGATCTGCCCCCGCGCGCGCACCGCCATGACGGCAGAAGCCTTCGGCGAGAACAACACCGGCGTCGTCGGCCTCGATCCGCTTGCACCCGAGCGCGTCGCGACCCTGGTCAGCTACCTCGCATCCCCCGATTCCGACGAGATCAACGGACAGGTCTTCGTCGTCTACGGCAAGATGGTGGCGTTGATGGAAGCACCCAAGGTCGAGAACCGTTTCGACGCAGCCGGATCCGCGTTCACCGTCGAAGAGCTCGGTGGCCAGCTCTCGTCTTACTTCTCCGGCCGTGGGCCGTACGAGACCTACGCCGCCTACAGCATCGCCGGCCTCGAAAAGATTGCACTTGCAGTCGACGAGACCGCAACAGTTTGAGCAGCACTTACGAAGAGGAGCGTTTTCATGAGGTTGAACGGCAAGGTAGCGATCGTCACCGGCGGCGCCGGTGGAATCGGTCGCGCTATCACCCGAGTCTTCGCCCGTGAAGGCGCGAAGGTCCTGTTCGTCGATATCAACGACGAGCAGGGCCAGGCCCTCGAACAAGAACTGGCCGGCTCCGGCAAGTTCCTGAACGTCGACCTTGCTGCCGCCGGTTCGGCCGAGCAGATCCGTGACGCCGCACTCGAGGCTTTCGGCAAGCTCGACATCCTGGTGAACAACGCTCACGCGTCCCGTCAGGCTCCGTTGCTCGAAACCACGCAGGACATGTTCGACCTGTCCTTCAACACCGGTTTCTACCCCGTTGTCCACCTCATGCAGGCGTGCCACGACGAACTCGCGAAGACCAAGGGTTCGGTCGTCAACTTCGCATCGGGTTCAGGTTTGGACGGAATGCCCACCCAGACGTCCTACGCTGCGGCCAAGGAAGCTGTGCGAGGCCTGACGCGCGTCGTCGCCAACGAGTGGGCGCCGGAAGGCATTCGGGTCAACGTGGTCTGCCCGTTCGCCGCCACCGAAGGCGTCGTCAAGTGGCAGGAAGCCTTCCCTGAGCGCGCAGCCGCATCGGTTGCCAAGGTGCCTCTCGGACGCATCGGTGATCCCGAAACCGACATCGCTCCCGTCGTGGTGTTCCTGGCGAGCGACGATTCCAAGTACATGACCGGACAGACGTTGATGGCCGACGGCGGCAGCATCAAACTGCGCTGAGCCGAAGTTCTTCTCGGTGGGCTCAGCCCAAGGGCGTAGACATATCTCGGTGAACAACCCGTCTTTTCTCGGTTGCAATCATATAGATCGGACAGGCCTAAAGTGTTGGTCCAGCAGATTGACAAGCCCAAAGATTCATCCGAACGGACGACATGAAATTTCTCCAGAGAATGCAAGGATTCCCGTAAACTACGGGAGGACTGTAACTGCTATGTGCGCGATTCCGAGATTCATGGACGATTCACGGAGACCAGTACACCTGGTGGATTGGCCAGCCCACAACGGAATGTTGGATACGCTGGGTAGCCCTCACCGCCATCAATCCTGCAACGCGACCGCATGACTAGCCGTGTACGCTACTCAAACAGGGCGATAGTCGCGGCAATCACCCCCGCCCTCATCCTTCTAGCTGCGGGATGTCAGCCGAACACAGGCTCCCTCTCCGGTTCTGTCGATAATGGAAACTCGTCTACGCAAACCTCGACAACGACAACGACTTCTACGCCCGATCCTGGGCAGCCCGCATCTGGAGAGTGGGCGACTGATTCTCTCCACTATACGATCCCAGAGGGCTCGACCCGTTCGATCGGGCTGACTTGGAATCCCCAAGGCTCCCCAACTGGTGCGCTCGCTGCGAACATAAGTGGAACGCTTTCCGATATTGCCGTAATCGACGCCGCTGCCGGGGTGGAGTCAGATGCGGGGACCGTGGAGTTTCCCCTCTTAATAACTATGCCCGCTAGCTCACGCGATTCCTACAGCGGCGCGGTGCAACTCGCGGATGCACGCGGCCAGATCGGTCCACCGTTGACAATCACAGTGGAAACAGATTTCGCAGACGCATTCCATATTCCTTCGGATTTCACACCCCCATCGATAGATAGAATAATTACCTTTCAAGACTATCCACAGATCAGCGATGAACTGCTAGTTTGGGTCGATCCGGCAAACAATCCCGATACCGTCATAAGAGAGGTGGCATCATCGACCGGGTCGGTGATTTACGGCGCCGATCCGAGTCTTGGAATCTACGAAATTCGCTTCCGTGATAGAACTCCGGATTATATAGAATCATTGAAGCCCTCGATCGAATCCCACCCGGGCGTCGCCCAGGTAACAAACAACTACATAGCCAAACTAGATTCCGTACCTAACGACCCGATGAATAAACCCGTCGGCAAAGCTCCGAATCTGGAGTGGGTCAGCGATAACGAAGCAAACTGGGGGCTTCGGCAAATCCAAGCCTCTCGAGCGTGGGATCTCCTAGGAAATGGTGGAGACCCCAATGTCATAGTCGGAATAATCGACGCTGGTCCCATATATAGTCGACACGAGGACCTTTCCGCGAATATGTCTCGGTCACCGATGAATTCGTACTCAGGAAGGACTGAAGACCACTCCACTCATGTGGCGGGGATCGCCTGCGCCACGGGAAACAACGGTGTTGGGATCACCGGCGCCGCACAGCGGTGCGATTTGAGAGATTTCTCGGGCACCCCGACCAACGGCATTATGCCTCTCAATTATCTTGTTCGTAACATGACTTCCGCGGCGAAGGCAGGCGCAAAGGTCGTTAACATAAGCTGGGGTTTTGCGCCATTTGAGTACTTCTCCGGCCCTGACGACTACGATTGCGTAGCCGATACCTTTGGCGACCGAAGAGGACGCGATGAGATCAGGAGAAACCTTGCATCGGTAGTCCGAGATTCACCGGACACGCTATGGGTCGCCGCCGCAGGAAATGAATGCGCCGATGCCACCGACCACTTCCCCGCAGCACTCGCTGCAGATCCAGACTCTACCGTAGCGGATCGAGTTGTCAGCGTCGGCGCTACCACCCGCGATTCCAATTGGGCGCCATACTCCAATTTCGGCGAGGCGGTCACCATTGTTGCACCGGGAGGCACGATGGACGGTCCTGCTGAAGACCAAGTTCTCAGCACGGTTTCTAGGTGTAAAAACAACCTATCAACATGGTTTCAGAGAGTATGCGAGTCCACCTATCGTTCCGACGCGGGCACATCAATGGCTGCACCCTACGTCACAGGCACCGCTGCACTCGCATTGAGCGCATATCCCAATGCTCGACCAGAACGTGTAAAACAATGCTTGGAAGATGATTCATCAACCGACAGTATTGAGATTAGTCCGCCACGCAGCGGTGACCCTACCGTACATCTTCTCAGCGCACATTCCACAATCACTTGCATACTTCAATATCAACTGAAAATCCCCGGAGCCAACAATTACATCACAGCGGTTACTGTCGAATCATTTGGAGGTATTTTTGTCGGCGACGAAACCGGAAATATCTTCGCGGCAAGTTCTAAGGGAAAAGACTGGCACCGACTGATTTCGGTCGACCCTTCGACACCATCGCAAAGAATTATTCGCGACTTGATAGTCGACAATGAAAACAAATTGTCCGTTCTATCAACAGACGGTCGATACGGATTCGAAATACGCACATATCAAGACGGGGAGACAATACCGTTTCGGACGATTTCTTTCCCCAATTGGGGCTGGGACGGAAATAGCGTATACCTCGGAGTCGACCCCCTCGGAAATATCTATATGACATACGGACCTGCCAGAGGAATATTTAAGATACCCGCCGAATCGACGTCGGCGACGTATCATCCAACCGACCTGACTCAAAATCTAATTCGAATGGACGCCAAATACCCTGATTCAACTGTCGAATCAGGTGCAGTATTCAACGAAGGACACGACCTCTTCGCTTCCATCTCGAACGAACTCGAGGGAACCATCGTTCGGATTCCTGCGGGATCCGACATAGACGACTCACAACCCTACCTTACGCGTGGCAGTTTCATTGGAAATATAGCCATCGATAAAAAAGGAACACTCGCCGCAATATCTTATCTAGGTAACTCTTTCGGCAGGACGGACCCTACGATCATCCTTATCCCACAAGATGATGAATCAACTATTGAAGTGTCTGTTCCAAACCTCCATACGATGGTCGATCTTGCATTTACAGCAAATAGCGAGATAATTGTTGTCGACGATGGGCGTCTAATACTGATGGACTCACGATTGCTGAAACCGAGATAACCCAGGCGGAAGTCAAACCACCTTCGCCCAAATTCACTCTTCTCGGTGAGACTCAGCTCACCGAGAAGAGCTTGGCAGCGTTGTCGTGCACGACGGCTCGCAGCCATTCGTCTCCGAGATCGAAGCGCGTAACCGCTTGCAAGGCTGTGAGATACGGGTACGGAATGTTCGGGAAGTCGCTACCGAACAGAATCCGGTCCTGCATGTCGACGAGCCGTGATACGTCCGCCTTCGGGAAGGCACACTGCTCTTCCGTGAAGTCGGTGAACGCCATGGTCGTATCCAGGCGGACATTACCGTAAGCCTCTGCCAGATCGAGGAATTCGCTGTACTCGGGCATCCCCATGTGGGCGACGATCAACGACAGGCGCGGGTACCGTGCGAGCAGCGAAGCAATGCGATCAGGTCCCGTGTACTCCCCCGGCGCCGGTCCCGATCCACAATGGATCACGATGGGCGTCTCGGAGTCCTCGAGCTGACCCCAGACCTTGTCGAGCAGAGGGTCGTTCGGGTCGTAGTTTCCGACCTGGATGTGGGACTTGAAGATTCGCGCGCCCGAATCCAGGGCCTTTCCGACGTACGACGCCGCCGACTCCTCGGGATAGAACGTGGCCGTGTGCAGGCAATCAGGAGTTTGCGCGGCAAATTCGACGGCCCACTGATTGAGCCACTCTGCCATCGCGTGCTTGTGCGGGTAGATCATCGACGTGAAAGCCCGGACACCGAACTCGCGGAGACGGTGTACCCGCTCCTCCTCGGCAAGTCGGTAGGCGATGGGCCAAGGACGACCGATCATCGGTCCCGCCGAATCGAAGTAGCCCCACACCTTGTCCATGACGCTCTTCGGCATGAAATGGGTATGGACGTCGATCACGCCAGGAACACCCAACTCGCGCCAAAAAGCCCGAACCTCGGCGATCTCCTCCGGTCCAGTCGATGGGACCTCTTCGGTACACACGTCTGACACCCCTTTCGTTCGCTCGACCATACCGAGTGCCGTCGCGCTCACCGGGACAGGTCGTTGACGGCCCGCCCGGAGCACCCGAATGTGAACCCATCTTGCCGATCACCGTTGGAGGTTGAATGTCTCAGGCCGAGTCCGAAGTGGGGTCGATCAGTGCCGTCGAGGAACTGCTCGCAATCGAGGAAATCAAGCGTGTGTTCGCCGCGCGCCTACGCTGCATGGACACCAAGCAGTGGCACGTCTACCCAACCCTGCACACCGCAGACGTCGTCAGCGAGACGTGGGGCGGACTCCCGACAGACAAGCAACCCAAGACCGGCGACACCTCGAACCAGGTAGTGGGCATCGACAAACTCACCGCGGCAATTCGGAACATGCTCGACGGCGACATCCCCCTCACCACGGCGCACCACGCACACACTCCCGAAATCGTGCTGACCTCGTCCACCACCGCAACCGGCATCTGGGCGATGGAGGACATGCTGTGGTGGAACGACGGCGAGAAAGAACTGCACCTACACGGCTACGGCCACTACCACGAGAAATACCGCAAAGAAGACGGCAAGTGGCTGATCAGCTACCGAACCCTCACCCGGCTCCGTGTCGACCAGGACCCCGGATTCTTCCGATTCATGAAAGCGCTGTGACGAAGTGACCAACCCGCTGTTCCAACCGCTCCGCATCCGTTCGCTCGAACTGTCCAACCGCATAGTCATGTCGCCGATGACGCGCACGTACTCCATCGAGGGCGTGCCTGGCCGGGACGTCGCCGAGTACTACCGCCGACGAGCTGAGGGCGGCACCGGACTGATCGTCACCGAAGGCGTCGCGATCGATCACGAGACTGCTGTCGACCACGCCAACGTCCCCAACCTCCACACTCCCGCTGCTCAGGCCGGATGGCGGAAGGTAGTCGACGACGTGCACGCTGCGGGCGGCAAGATCGTGCCTCAGCTCTGGCACGTCGGACCTTTGTGGGGCGCGATGACGCAGATGGACCCCTCACTCAAGCCGATGCGCCCCTCAGGCGAATGGGGCCCGCTCGGCGTCACCTCGTACTCCGCTGCCTACGTCGAACGCGCACAGGCGAGCACCGAAGCGATGACCGAGCAGGACATCCAGGACGTCATCGACGCGTACGTCCGTAGCGCGAAGCACGCCGTCGAACTCGGCTTCGACGGCATCGCGATCCACGGCGGTCACGGCTACCTCCTCGATTCCTTCTTCTGGGAGGGCACCAACCAGCGCGACGACGCGTGGGGAGGCGACCTGGAGCGTCGTACCAGGTTCCCGGCCGCCGTCGTCGCCGCGATCCGCGCGGCCATCGGACCGGATCTGCCGATCATCTACCGTTTCTCACAGCACAAGCAGCAAGATTTCACCGCGAAGATCGCCGAAACCCCCGAAGAGTTGGGCGTCATCCTGGGCGCGCTGGTCGACGCCGGAGTCGACGTTCTCGACGCCAGCATCAGGCGTTTCGACGTGCCGGCCTTCGAAGGCAGCGATCTCTCGTTGGCGGGTTGGGCGAAGAAGCTGACCGGCGCCGTCACGATGGCCGTCGGCAGCGTCGGTATCGGAAAGTCGCTGCGGGACAGCCGCATCGAAGGCGTCGCACCTGTAGTCGACAACATCCCACAGCTCGAGGAGCGCATCGGCAGCGGAGAGTTCGATCTGATCGCGATCGGCCGTCTCCATCTCGCCGATCCTGCATTGGCAACTACCCTGCGCGCCGGTGGCCCGCTACCGGCGTTCGATCGAGCGGTGCATGAGGGCAGCTTGATCTAGGGGCTCCGCCCCTGTGCGCCTTTCCGGTAGTTCGCACTACCAAAAAGGCGCACAGGGCCGAAGGCCTTTATGTTCGACCCATGACTACTTTCAACGCCTGGGTCGCCCGCGACAGCGACGGCACCATCGACTTCGCCCCCGAAACCGTCGACGAATCCTTCCTCCCGGCAGGTGAGGTCACCATTCGCGTCGAGTACTCGAGCGTCAACTACAAGGACGCGCTCGCGGTCACGCCGAAAGGCGGGGTGGTTCGCGAGTACCCGATCGTCCCCGGCATCGACGTCGCCGGCGAGGTCATTGCCTCCGAGTCCGACGCATTCGCCCCGGGAGACAAGGTCGTCGCACATGGCTACGAGATCGGGACCGCCCGCAACGGCGGCTACGCCGAGATCGCCCGTTTGCCTGCCGAGTGGGTCGTGAAGCTCGACGGCATTTCCACCGCCGACGCTGCCGCGATCGGCACGGCAGGATTCACCGCAGCCATGAGCGTCCAAGCCATTCTGGCCAGCGGAGTGAAGCCAGCCGACGGTCCCGTCCTGGTGACTGGCGCGAGCGGCGGCGTCGGCACCGTCAGCGTCGACCTTCTGGCAAGCGCAGGCTTCGACGTGGTCGCCTCCAGCGGTAAGCCCGGCGCGGCAGACCTTCTGACGTCACTCGGTGCGTCTTCGGTGATCGGCCGGCTCCCCGAGGATCCCGACGCCAAGCCTCGCCCGCTCGGAAAATCTCAGTGGGCGGCGGCCGTCGACTGCGTCGGTGGAAAGACCCTCGCTCACGTTCTGAGCACGATCAACTACGGCGGTGTTGTCGCTGCCAGCGGATTGACCGGCGGCGCCGCGCTGCCTACGACCGTGCTGCCGTTCATTCTCCGCGGAGTCTCACTGCTGGGCATGGACTCGGTATTGATGCCGATCGAACCCCGTCGCGCGCTGTGGACCCGGCTGGGCTCCGACTTGGCCCCACGTCATCTGAAGGAGATCACGAACCTCGTTGCCGTCCGCGACGTCGTCTCGGTGATCGATCAGGTACGCGATGGCAAGTACACCGGCCGGGCGCTGGTTCAGGTTGCCGACGGATTCTGAACCGCTCAGAAAAGTGTGAACAGATCTGCCGGTTCTTCGACCGTCGTGGACTTCTCCTTGTAAGGAGAGTTCACGGCGGTCGGTTCCTTCTTCACCGGGGCAGCAAGCGGGACCGATGCGATGTCCCCCGAGACGATGGCGCGTGCGGCTTCGCCGGCCAGCTTGTCTGCCATTTCGTTGTAGTGGTTGCCGACGTGCCCGCGCACCCAGCGAAAGCGCACCGGACCGACTCGATCGGTGATGGCTCGATCGATACTCTGCACCAGTTCGAGGTTCTTGACCGCCCCGCCGCTCGCGGTCTTCCAGCCCTTGCGCTTCCAACTGGGCAACCATTCGGAAGCGCACTTGATGGCGTACTGCGAGTCGGATTCGATGAGTAGAGGATCAGCACCGGGATGGGCGACGACGGCCTCGAACAGAGCACGCAACTCTGCAATCTGGTTGGTGCCGGACGCTTCTCCGCCGGACATGCTCGGACCCTCGTGATTGACCCACGCCCAGCCGATAGCCCCACCGGGGTTTCGCAGACAGGATCCGTCGGTGCTCACGATGATCATGGCTCGGACAATACGTTGCGCCACCGACACACGCCTTAACGGAGGATGGACGGTGGCGATACGCTGACCTCGATGACGCCGCTATCTCCGGTCGACGAAGTCACGGTGACTTCTCAGCGACCGCTCGATGCCGCGCTGACGCTCAGCCCGCATCAGCGCGGACCCGGCGACCCCGCACATCGACGGTCAGCCGACGGAGCGATCTGGCGAGTTTCCCGCCAACTTTCGGGTCCTGTGACCTACCGCATCACCCAGTCGGATCGCCATACGGTCCGGGTACAGGCCTGGGGTCCCGGCGCCACGGAATTCCTGACCGGCGCCGAAGCGCTGCTCGGTCTCGACGACGAAGCCGAAGATTTTGCCCCCGAACATCCCAAGCTCGCCGAAGCTCATCGACGCTTCCCTCATCTGCGCATCGGCCGCACCGGCCGCGTCATGGAAGCTCTCGTTCCCGCGATCCTCGAGCAACGAGTCCACGGCATCGACGCATTCGCCGCGTGGCGCCGCCTGCTGACCAAGTTCGGGGAGCGCCCACCCGGCCCCGCGCCCGACGGAATGCGGGTTCCACTCACCGCGGACCAATGGCGTCGAATGCCGTCATGGGAATTCCATCGCGCGAACGTCGATCCCGCGAGGTCCAAGACGATCGTTCAGTGCGCTCGCGTCGCCGACCGCCTCGAGCAGGCATCCACGTTCCCCAGGACCGAGGCGACCAAACGGTTGCGAGCGGTACCCGGCGTCGGGATCTGGACTGCCGCCGAAGTGGCTCAGCGTGCATTCGGCGATTCCGATGCACTCTCGGTCGGCGACTACCACCTCGCTGCCGTCGTCGGGTGGTCACTGCTGGGTGAACCGATCGACGACGCCGAGATGGTGCAGTACCTCGCTCCCCTTCAACCGCATCGATACCGCGCCGTGAGGCTCCTGCAGGTCAGCGGGCAAGCCGTCAAACCCAAGTTCGGTCCGCGAACTGCCGTTGCCGACCACCGTTGGCACTGAGCATCAGGAGTTGGAAAATGTCGACCCGATACGCACACATCGCCTTCTCCCCCGCTGCGGTGGAGCGTCAGCGGTCGACCGGAAGTTTCACCGTGTACGGTTCGAAACTCGATCAGCCCGACGAAGGCCCGATGGAATTCGATTTCCGCGCGCAGGGATTCGTGAAATCCGTGGATTCCTTCTTCATGTCCACGGTGACGCCCGACGGTTGGCCGTACGTCCAACATCGCGGCGGCCCGCGCGGATTCCTGCATGTGTTGGGCCCGAATCGAATCGGATTCGCCGATCTCCCCGGCAATCAGCAATTCGTGACGCTCGGCAATCTGGAAGAGAACAATCGCATCTCGCTGTTCGTCATCGATTACCCGACGCGAACGAGATTGAAGATCTACGGGCGCGCGCAGGTGATCGAAGCGGACGAGGACCCTGCACTACTGCAACAGCTCTTGCAAGTCCCCGGCGGCACCATGACGGCAAAAGCCCAGCGTTCCATCGTCATCGACGTCGAAGCGTTCGACTGGAACTGCAGTCGAAACATCACGCCACGCTTCGACAAGGAGCGCATGGACGAATCCCTCGCTCTGGCACGCCAACCCCTGCAAGCCGAGGTAGATCGGCTTACTGCCGAGGTCGAAGAATTGCGTGCGCGGTTGTCGAAAAACGAATGAGACTAGGCGGTTTCAGGGCACTCGGAGTCGGGTAGCCACCAAACACGGCCCGTCGCGCGGAGACGACGGGTCCCGTTGTGCCCGAGGAGGTCCGCACGATCGATCCAGACGGTGGAGTTCTGGTTAACGAACTGCACCGCCACCATTCACGACTGGTTCCACACAGACAGATTGGCCGTCCCCATGAAACTGTCCCGAACTCTCACCATGTCCGTTCTCGTCGTCGCCGCAGTCGGCGCTGGAGCCGGCACCGCGGTCGCAGCGCCCCCGAATGCGGGCTTCGATCCGTCCCAACCCCTACTGACACCGACCGCAGAGTCGAACAGCCAGGCGGCGTTGATGCTCTTCCCCGGTAACGATCCGAAGCAGGCCGCGTTCGACACGATGGCCAACGAGGTCAATATCGGCTGGAACAACGGTGGTCTGCAATCGACCCTGATCGGAGCTAACCTCGGCGTCGGAATCGGCTGCCTGTCGATCTTCCCGAACTTCATCGCCGGCTGCATCGTCGGTGGAGTCATCGGCACGGTTGCCGGAGTCGGCGCAGGAATCACCAACGGAAACCCGAACGCTGCGCCGGCCGTCGAGAAGTTCTTCGCGACTCCTTGAGTAGCGCTCAGCTGTGCGTGTGCCCGGGGGTGGGTGTCTCGTCGTGAAAATGTGTGGCGCCGATCGAATGCAGCAGCTGGTGAACGGTGTCGTCCGCCAGTTGGTATCGCATCGATCGGCCGTCGCGGGTCGCGCTCACCCACCCCTGGCTACGCAGTAGCCGCAGCGCATGTGAGACGGCTGTGCCGCTCATCCCCAGCGCCACGGACAAATCCGTGACGCAGATACCCGGTGCGTGATGAAGGCAGAGCAACAGACGCAGACGATTGGTGTCGGAGAGAAGCTCGAAGCGACCGGACCAACTGGTGACGTCCAAACCCTCGAGTGCGGCCCTGGCGCGACGAACATCCTCGACGCTCAGCGCGCCACTGGTGTCTGCTGCGCCTGCATTCGTCAACCGACTGCCTCCGTAGAACTTCCGATCCCCCGCCGCAAGTGTACCCAGAAGCGAACCTCGTCAGGCAGACTCCACCACGGCCGCCATACCCTGGCCACCGCCGATACACATGGTCAACAGCGCTTTTCCGCCGCCGCGTCGGCCGAGTTCGTGAAGCGCGGTTGTTGCCATACGCGCACCCGTCGCTCCCACGGGGTGCCCGAGCGAGATGCCGGAACCGTTGACGTTCAGGCGATCGAGGTCCTCGAATCCCCATTCCTTCACGACGCCGAGAACCTGGCACGCAAACGCCTCGTTCAGCTCGACCAGATCGAAATCGGCAAAGCGTGCCCCGGTGCGAGCAAACAGTTTCGAGACGGCGGCAACCGGCCCGAGGCCCATCAGCGCCGGTTCACAACCGGCCGCGGCCCAACTGTCGAGGAACCCGATGGGTTCCAGCCCCAGCTCGTCCAGACGATCCTCGGCGACAACCAACATCGCTGCCGCAGCGTCGTTCTGCTGGCTGGCGTTACCGGCGGTCACGACGCCTCCCTCGGTCACCGCACGCAGCCGTGCCAAGGTTTCGAGTGAGGTATCCGGACGAATCCCCTCGTCAGCACGAAACTGTGTGACGTTCCCTTTTCGATCCGTCAGTTCGACGGCGACGATTTCGGCATCGAAGCGGCCGGATTCTCTTGCCAGTGTTGCCTTTCGGTGGCTGTCGACGGCGAAGGTGTCCGACTCTTCCCGCGTGATCCCGCAGCGTGTCGCGACGTTCTCGGCCGTTTCGATCATTCCGCTGATCCGACCGAATCGCCACTCGGGTTGCGAGCGCTCGCGGCCACGATCGAGGCGGTCGAACAGTTGCAGCCCACCGGATCTGGTGCCCCACCGCGCTCCGGTGGTGTAGTGCTCGATCCCGCTCATCGATTCGACGCCACCCGCGAGAACCACGTCGGCCGCACCCGTCTGGACCATCATGGCCGCGGTAACGATGGCCTGCAGACCCGTTCCACATCGGCGATCCGTCTGGAAGCCGGCTACCGAAATCGGCAACCCGGCCTCGAGCGCCGCCCACCTTCCGATGCACGGTGCCTCCGAATTGGCATACGACTGCCCCATCGCGACGTCGTCGATGCGGGACGGATCGATTCCGCTACGACGCACGGTCTCCTTGACGACAGTGGCAGCCAAACTTTCCGCAGGCACGTCACGAAGTGCCCCTCCGAAACGGCCCACCGCGGTTCTGACCGGCGCCACCAATGCTGCTCGTTTCACAACTGACCTCGAATCTCGTTCTGGAAGAATGGAAAAGGATTCAGGAGACCAACAGGCGCACGGTATCCGCCACCAGCGCAGGTTTACCCGCTCCTTCGATTTCGATCGTGTACCGCACGACTATCGTCGCGCCCTTCGCGGTGCGCTCGAAGGAAAGAATCTCCGCACCTGCCCGCACCGAAGAACCGACCTTGACCGGTTCGGGGAATCGCACCTTGTTGCTTCCGTAGTTCACGGTCATGGAGATTCCGTCGACACGCATCACCTGAGCGCCGAGCACCGGCAACAACGAAAGAGTCAGATAGCCGTGGGCGATGGTGCCGCCGTACGGACCCTGCGCTGCGCGCTCGGGATCCACGTGAATCCACTGGTGATCCTCGGTGGCGTCGGCGAACTTGTCGATCCGGTCCTGTGTGACCGGGAACCACGCGCTGTAGCCCAAGTGCTCACCGACAGCCGTCTCCACTTCGTCGATTCCGTTGAAAATTCGCATAGTTCTCTCCTGAAAGGTGTTGAACAGCAAAGAAAAGTGCAGCGCTAATGTGCGCCGCGGCGCAGCGTCAATGTGCGCCGCGGCGCAGCGTGACCCGATACGTGTACTGCTCCGGCAAGAAATAGCTCACCGACAACTCGTTGGCAACGCCCTGCGCGTTGGAGTACAAACGGTCCACCCGCAACATGGCGTGGCCGATTTCGCAATCGACGTCCCTGGCAACGTCCGCCGTGGCCGGGGACACCGTGATCGATTGTGCTGCTTCGACAATCGGACTGTCGATCAGCGGTTCCAGCAAGCCGATCACCGTATTGGCGCTCACCGCACCGGCCGCCATGGCGGGCAGGTCGATGATCTGCCGCGCGATCGCCTCCGGCAGATGCGCCGTCGTCTGCACGAACGGAACTCCCTCGTGTATCCGCCGGAAGACCACGGTGTACACGACGTCGGTGTCGAGCCGAAGCCGACTGGCCGCCTCGATGTCCACGCGCCGGTGCAGCGGTGACACCACTTCCATCGTCGTGTCCCGCGAAAGGTTCATGAGATCTTCGATGGATCCGAGATGACGGAGATAGCGGCCGCTGTTCTCGGTCACGAACGTTCCGCGCCCGGGTACTCGGTACACGATGCCCTCGGCAACCAGATCGTGAAAGGCTCGGCGGACCGTCTGCCGACTCACGCCGTGATGCTGCGCCAGTTCGGATTCGGTGGGCAGTTGAATGCCGTCGCGGTAGGTACCGGCAGAGATCTGCTGACGAAGCTCACGAGAGAGGCGTTGGTACGCCGGCTCCGTCTCTCTTTCCTTACCGCTCATAGCGACATGATCCTACTTGCTCACCGGTCCGTCACAGACCGCCGCGGGCAACCAGCTGCGAAACGATCACGTTGCGCTGAATTTCGTTGGTTCCCTCCCCGACGATCATCAGTGGTGCATCACGGAAATACCGCTCGACGTCGTACTCCGTCGAGTAGCCGTAACCGCCGTGGATGCGGACGGCGGACAAAGCGATTTCCATCGCCACCTCGGAGGCGTACAGCTTGGCCATGCCTGCCTCCATGTCGCACCGCTCGCCGCTGTCGTACATCTGCGCCGCGTGCCACGTCAGCTGCCGTGCGGCCGTCAGCTTCGTTGCCATGTCGGCGAGGTAATTGCCGATCGACTGGTGCTTCCAGATCGGCTGGCCGAAGCTCTCGCGCTGCTGCGCGTAGGCAAGTGAATCCTCGAGTGCGGCCGTGGCGACGCCCAGTGCGCGGCAAGCCACCTGTATACGGCCGGTCTCGAGCCCCTTCATCATCTGCCCGAAACCCTTTCCGGGAGTACCGCCCAGAATGGCCGACTCGGAGATGCGGTAATTGTCGAAGGACAGTTCACAACTCTCGACGCCCTTGTATCCGAGCTTCGGGAGGTCGCGGGAGACGGTCAGCCCTTCGCCGTGCTCGACGAGAACGATCGAGATGCCCGCATGACGAGGGCTTGCGCTTGGATCGGTCTTGCACAGCAAGGCGATCACGCCGGATCGGCGGGCATTGGTGATCCATGTCTTGGCGCCGTTGACGACCAGATCTGTGCCGTCGCTCTTGGCGTTGGTTGTCATGGCCTGCAGATCGGAACCTCCGCCGGGCTCGGTGAGGGCCATCGTTGCCCGGATCTCGCCGGTTGCCATTCGCGGCAGGTACTTCACCTTCTGTTCTTCGGTACCGAACAGCGAGATGAGCTTGGCGACCACAGTGTGCCCGCCCATCGCTCCCGCCAGGGACATCCATCCGCGCGACAGTTCTTGCGTCACCTGCGCATAACAGGGCATGGACACCGGCGATCCGCCGTACTCCTCGGGAATCGCGAGCCCGTAGATCCCGATCTGCTTCATCTGATCGATCCACTTCTCGGGATACTCGTTCGCGTGCTCCACCTCCTGGACCGTGGGCTTGACCTCTCGGTCGACGAACCGGCGCACGGTTTCGATCAGGAATGTCTCTTCGTCGTTGAGCTTGAGCATGAATCCGCCTCGACTTGAAATAAGTTTGTACGGCCATATTTCGATATTGTTCGCGCAATGTCAATACCGCGCCTTGACATCGATACGCAGCAACTGCCAGCATCGAGGCAGTTCCGTGCACATCAACGCCGTTCACGGCAGCTCATCCACTTCACAACTGGCCGTACATTTGATTTCCAGATCGAGGTAATCGACACACTATGGACGAGAACCACTACCGCGCCACCAGACGTCGCGCGTCCCTGGTCGCGCCGGGTTCAGACGAGCGCAAGGCACGCAAAGCACTCTTCTCGAACGCAGACGAGGTGATTCTCGACCTCGAAGATGCCGTCACTTCGGCGAACAAGGACCTGGCGCGAACCCTCGTGAGCACCTTGGTGCACGAGTTCGGTAGGGCGCGCACCATCTCGGTCCGAATCAACGGCCTGACCACACCATGGGCCCGCGACGACCTGATCGCCTGCGGCGCCCTCGGAGAATCGCTGACGAGCGTGATCGTCCCGAAGGTCGAGTCCGCCGACGAACTACTCGAGGCCGAGCACATCCTCTTCACTGCCGGTGGGCACCACACCACCCTGCAAGCCCTGATCGAAACTCCGCTCGGCGTCCAGAATGCCGACTCCATCGCCCGCGCGACTCCTCGTCTCCAAGCCGTGATCATCGGATACGCCGATCTCGGTGCAGCGCTCGGCCGTTCACGCTCGGCACTGCCTGAACACTGGCTTGCCGTCCAGGACAGAATCCTGATCGCCTGCCGCGCAGCCGGCGTCGCAGCCATCGACGGGCCCTTTCTCGGCATCACCGACGACGACGCTTTCCGCCGCGCCGCGCACTGGACCAGCGCTCTCGGGTTCGACGGCAAATGGGTCATCCACCCGGCGCAGATCGACTCGGCCACTACCGCATTCACTCCTTCGGACGACGCCGTCAATGACGCCCGACGGGTACTGACCGCACTCGAAGAAGCCGAAACCCTGGGTTCGGGTGCCGCCCAACTCGACGGCCAGATGCTCGACGAAGCTGTGGCCGTGGCAGCGCGTCGTACGCTTGCCCGAGCCGAAGGAGTCACCGTATGAGCGAGCACTACGTGGGAGGCCCGTACTTCGACGAGCTCACCCATGGTCAGATCTTCGACGAAGCCCCCGCGGTGACGTTGACCAGTGGACTCGCCGCCTCCCATCAGGCGATCCTCGGTGACCGCATGCGCTTGCCTCTCGACGCACACTTGTCGTCGAGCGTCACGGGTTCCGTTGCACCAGTGGCGAATCCAGGACTGGTCACCGACATCGCCATCGGCCAGTCAACCGTGGTCACACACCACGTCAAGGCGAACCTCTTCTACCGTGGACTGCGATTCCACCGTTTCCCGGTACTCGGCGACACTCTGTACACGCGCACCGAGGTTGTCGGTCTACGCGAGAACTCGGCCAAGCCGGGACGCGGCGCCACCGGACTTGCCGCGCTACGGATGACGTCTGCTGATCAGAACGGCAACACGGTCCTCGACTTCTACCGCTGCGCCATGCTCCCCCTGAGCCCCGACCCGATCGAGACGAGAACTCGCCACGCCGACGACCTCGGGGCGATCGGTCCGTCCGAACCGGCTCCGTACGTATCACCTGACGGTTGGGACCTCGACACGTATCGAGAGCGGGTACCCGGCAGGCACTTCGATTCCGATTTGGTGGGCTCCGTCTTCCACAGCAGCGGCGACGTCGTCTCCAGCGCACCCGAACTTGCCCGGCTGAGCTTGAACATCGCAGCGACGCACCATGACGATCGCGTCGGCGCCCACGGTCGCCTCGTCTACGGCGGCCACACCATCGGGATCGCACTCGCCCAGGCGACTCGCGCTCTGCCCAACGTGGTGACGGTTCTCGGGTGGCACTCGTGCGATCACACCGGACCCGTTCACGAGGGCGATACCCTCACGAGCGAACTGCACGTCGAAAACTCGTCGCCCCTCGAACACGGAACCGCAGTGCAACTGCGTTCGCTCGTGTTCTCCCACAATGCTTCTGCAACACAAACTCCGGTTCTCGACTGGCGTTTCACCGTGTTGATGGCATGAGCACACACTCTTCTATCACGGAGGACCACACATGACTCAGAGCCCAGGCCCGCTGTCCGGGCTTCGCATCGTCGAGGTCTCGAGCTTTGTCGCCGCGCCGCTGTGCGGACTGACGCTCTCCCAACTCGGCGCCGAGGTGATCCGGATCGACCCGATCGGAGGTGCCTCCGATTACAACCGCTGGCCCGTCACAGACAAGGGCGAGAGCATCTACTGGACCGGACTCAACAAAGGCAAACGGTCACTGTCAGTGGACATGCGCGCCGAACGCGGCCAAGAACTGATACGCCAACTGGTCACGGCGCCGGGACCTGGCGGCGGAATCCTGGTCACCAACGCCGGCGGCCGTAAGTGGATGAGCCACGACTCCCTGGCCCAGTTGCGTAGCGACGTCATCACCCTCGAGATCCTCGGACGCCGCGACGGCAGCCCCGGAGTCGACTACACGGTCAACGCCGCCTTGGGATTTCCACAGATCACCGGCCCCGCCGACTACGCCGGAGTTGTCAACCACGCACTGCCCGCCTGGGACGTCGCATGCGGGCTCTACGCCGCCCTGTCGATCACTGCCGCAGTGCGCCAACGTGACTCGACCGGACATGGATCTCGGATCACGCTCCCACTCGAAGACGTCGCATTGGCCACCGCGGGAACCCTCGGTTACCTCACCGAGGTACAAGTGAACGGTCGCAGTCGCGAGTCCGGCGGAAACGCCGTCTACGGCACGTACGGAATCGATTTCGTCTCCAGCGACAACGAACGGTTCATGATCGTTGCACTCACTACCCGCCATTTCCGCGACCTTGCGTCGGTCACCGGCACCACGGCGGCTGTCGACGCTGTCGAAGCTGCGCTCGGAGCCGACTTCTCCACCGAAGCGGATCGCTACCGTCATCGAGAGGTACTCACTGCTCTGTTCTCACATTGGTTCCGGGAACACAGCGGCGCCGAGATCGCTGCAGCGCTGGACACATCGTCGGTTCTGTTCGAGAGGTACCGCAGTTTCGAGGAAGTGGTGAAATCTGGCGAACTGGAGAACAACCCGATGTTCTCCGCACTCGATCAACCTCGAATCGGAAGCTACCTGGCTGCCGCCAATCCTGCCTCGTTCGACGGCGCACACCTGGGTACCGGACCCGCCTCCGAGGTCGGCGGCGATTCGATCGCGGTGCTCGCCGACATCCTCGGAACCAACGCCGATCACGCCTCGACGCTGATCGCGGACGGCGTGGTCGGGGTTCCGGCGAACTGACCTACCCGGAAGATGTTTTCGGCCTCGGAACACTTGTTCCGAGGCCGACAACATGTCGAGAGTGCGTCAGAGACCAAGATCCTTCGCGATGATGGTCTTCATGACTTCACTTGTGCCACCGTAGATTCGTGTGACACGCGTGTCTGCGTAAAGACGCGCGATGGGATACTCGGTGATGTAGCCGTACCCGCCGTGCAATTGGAGGCACTTGTCGATCACTCGACCTGCCGCCTCGGTGCAGAACAGTTTCGCCTTCGCTGCGTCGGGAATCGTCAGAGTGCCGCGGTCATGACATTCGAGTGCGTTGTCGGACACCAGCTGGATGGCATCAACCTCGGTAGCGCATTCGGCCAGAACGAATTTGGTGTTCTGGAAGGCCGCGACCGGCTTGCCGAACACCTTGCGGTCCTTGACGTAGTCGATGGCAAAGCGAAGCGCTGCACTGGCAGTGGCGGCCGCTCCGAACGCGATGGTCAACCGCTCCTGAGCCAGGTTGTGGGTCAGATAGCTGAAGCCGTCGCCCTCTTCTCCGAGTCGGTCCTCGACGGGCACCTTGACGTCGACAAACGAAAGCTCCGCAGTGTCGGAGGTCTTGAGCCCGATCTTGTTGATCTTGCGCCCCACCGAGTATCCGGGCGACGACGTATCGATCACCAGAATCGACAACCCCGTGCGCCGGTTCTCCGCTGTGCTGGGCGCGGTACGGCACACCACCAGGACGCGGTCGGCAAGTACTCCACCGGTGATGAACGTCTTGGAACCATTGACCACGTAGTGCGTACCGTCCTCCGACAGCTTGGCCGTGGTCGCGATGTTCGCCAGATCCGATCCTGTTCCCGGTTCGGTCATCGCAATCGCGAACATCAGATCTCCGGAAGCGAAGCCCGGCAACCAGCGGCTCTTCTGTTCTTCGTTCGCGTACTCGAGCAGGTAGGGCAGGATCAGGTTCGTATGCACCGACTGCGAGCCGAATGACGCCCCGGCGGCAGCAACTTCCTCGGCGACGACGACGTTGAACTTGAGCGACTTCTCGCCGCCTCCGCCGTATTCTTCCGGCACCTGAATTCCGAGTACGCCCAGCTCTCCGAGTCGTCGGTAGAAGTCACGGGGCGGGTGACCGTCCTCTTCCCACTTCTCGTGGACCGGGGTTACTTCCTTCGCGATGAAATCGCGAACGGTTGCCCGGAATGCCTCGTGATCCTCGTTGAACACGGTGCGCTGCATGTATGAACTCCAGTCGGTCAAGGGGACAGGGTGATCCTGATCTCACCTTGCCTCAATGTTCCGCATTCGATCCAACACTCATCGGCTATGCGTCCGATAGGGCGTACCAATATGGCCTGACCTGCGATACATAGGCAACCGCTATCGTTCCGATCATCGACGCGACATTGCTCAAAGTGATCCAGAACACGTTGAATGAGTCAGCCGGCAAACACACCACCATCGATCGCTTCGAGGCCGCGCTTCGAGCACGATCGCATCCGCCCACCAGTCTCGAAGGGACACCACGTGACCCCCATCGCGCCACAGCGTAACGACGTCCAGCCCGAAGCAACAGCAACGCCAGATTCGTCAGCAGTTCCCGTCTTCGGTACCCGCAAGCGTGCGTGGACGATGACCGGGCTCGTCGTTTTCCTCTACATCGTCAACTACGCGGACAAGGCAGTCCTCGGAATCATCGCTCAGCCCCTCGCTCGTGAGCTCGGACTGAAGTCTTCGCAAATCGGCATGGTCGGCTCGCTCTTCTTCCTGATGTTCTGCATCGGTGGATTCCTCGCCGGACCGCTCAACAAGTACCTGACCCTGCGTTGGGCGCTGTTGATCCTGGCCGCAATCTGGTCCGTGGTCATGCTCCCCCTCGTTCTCGGCGCCAGCCTCGCGATGTTGATCGTCTCGCGCATGCTCCTCGGATTTGCCGAAGGCCCCAGTTCGGCGCTGATGCACACCGCGGCGTACTCGTGGCACCCGCCGGCCAAGCGCGGCCTTCCCGGCGCAATGCTCGCCGGATCCGCCTCTGTCGCAAAGATCGCCCTCGCGCCGGTACTGACCTTCATCGCCGTTCATTACGGCTGGCGCGCAGCAGTTCTCTCGCTCTCCGTTCTCGGTCTCGTGTGGATGGGTTGCTGGCTGGCCGGTTGGTCCGAGGGCCCGTACACGAGCAAGGCCGTCAAGGCGACCAAGACTGCAGATACAGAAGCAACCGAGGCAGCCGGGACAGCCACGAAGGCGGTCACCGAGCCCAACGTTCCGTGGCGCAAGATCCTGCTCTCCCGCACCTTCGTCAGCTGCTGCTTCCTCATCGCGACCATCTACGCGCTGACCACCGTCGTTCTCACCTGGTTGCCGTCGTACTTCGAGGTCGGCCTCGGATACAGTGCGATGCAAGCCGGTTCGATGTTCGCGCTGCCCTCGATCGTCGGTCTCGTCCTCATGATCACCTCCGGTTCCGTCACGGACAAGTTGATCGGCCGCGGCTTCACCTCTCGTACGGTTCGCGTCATCGTTCCCTGTGTCGGCGTTCTGATCTGCGGATCGATTCTCCTGTTCCTGCCACAGATCTCCACCCCCATCGTCGCTGTCGCCATGGTCTCGATCGGCTACGGGTTCTCGGCAATCACCTTCCCGCTCATCAACGCTGCGATCTCGGAGCTGTGCCCGCCGCAGCAGACTGCCGGAACGATGGGATTCTTCCTCGCCATCATGTCGATCGGTGGCCTGATTGCTCCTTACGCAACGGGAGTCATCGTGGACAACGCTGCAACCCCGGCCGACGGCTACGCCCAGTCCTTCCAGGCAATCGGCGTCATCGGAGTGATCGCCGCGGTTCTGGTCCTCGTCTTCGCCAATCCCGAGCGCGATCGCAAGCTCATCCGAGGCTGAGTACTCCACGTATAGCCATTCGCTAACAAAGCCATTCACCGAAAGACATTGCCGGGTCGACCCGCTCGTGATCGACTCGAGACACGCCCCGACCGCACAGTCGCAGAACCGGGCACGAACAGCAGGAGAGATACATGCGAGATGCCGTCATCGTCGACGCAGTACGTACACCGATCGGCCGTCGCGGCCGCGCCCTCTCGGAGATCCATCCGGCCGAGTTGTCCGCCCATGTACTGCGTGCGCTCGCTGAACGGACCGGACTCGACGCGGCGACGGTCGACGACGTGATCTGGGGTTGCGTCAGTCAGGTCGGCGAGCAGGCCGGAAGCATCGCCCGCACAGCGGCACTCGCTGCCGGCTGGCCCGACAGCGTTCCCGGCGTCACACTGACCCGGGCCTGCGGATCGAGCCAGCAGGCAGTTTCCTTTGCTGCGGCCACCGTCATCTCCGGTCAGAACGACGTGGTCGTAGCCGGAGGCGTCGAATCGATGTCACGAGTACCGATGGGTACCGCCAGCAAGAACGGTGAGCATTTTCCGGCTTCGGTACTCGAACGCTACGGGGTGGACGGTTTCAGCCAGGGGACCGGCGCCGAGATGATGGCCCGGAAATGGGCACTCACACGAACAGCTCTGGACGAATACTCCCTCCGCTCACACGAACTCGCGGCCCGTGCCACCGATGAAGGGGCATTCACCGGGCAGATCACTCCGATCGCGGGCTTGTCCCAGGACGAAGGCATTCGGCGAGGCGGAAGTGTGGAGTCGCTCGCGAAGTTGCCCCCGGCCTTCGACGCCGACGGTGCCATCCACGCCGGCAACTCTTCTCAGATCTCCGACGGGGCGGGCGCCACACTCGTCACGACCAGCGAGTACGCCCGGGCACGTGGGTGGAAGCCGCTCGTTCGTATTCACACCGCAGTGGTCGCAGCCGACGACCCGGTCATCATGCTCACCGGTCCGATTGCCGCCACCGCAAAGGCATTGGATCGCTCCGGATTGTCCATCGACGACATCGGCGCCTTCGAGATCAACGAGGCATTCGCCCCCGTCCCGCTTGCCTGGCAGGCTGAAACCGGCGCAGCCATCGATCGTGTGAATCCGCTCGGCGGCGCTATCGCGGTCGGCCACCCACTCGGCGGATCAGGTGCGATCTTGATGACTCGCCTGGCACATCACATGCGCGACAACGGAATTCGCTACGGTCTCCAGTCGATGTGCGAGGCCGGCGGCATGGCCAATGCGACCATTCTCGAATTGATCTGACCCGACAACGCTTTCGGGCCGACACGTCATCCAGCAGGAAAGAAGAATTGATCCATGAAACTCGAGGGACTTTCCACCGCGATCACCGGCGGCGCTTCAGGCCTCGGCCTGGCAACCGCTCGACGGCTGCTCGACGCCGGAGCGCAGGTCACGTTGATCGATCTGCCTTCGTCCGACGGTAAGCAGGTGGCGGCCGATCTCGGTGCTGCCGCACAATTCGCCCCGGCCGACGTCACCGACAGCGAACAATTCGCCGAAGCACTCGACGCGGCGCACGAGCGCAGCGGCCTCCGCGGCGTCGTCCACTGCGCGGGCGCCGGGCGTCGTATGCGCATTCTCGACAAGGACGGAAAAGCCGGATCGGTCGAAGATTTCGAGTTCGTCGTCAAGCTGAATCTTGTCGGTTCGTTCAACGCACTCCGTCTCGGCGCCGAGCGGATGGCGGAACTCGACGCAGTGGACGGTGAGCGAGGTGCCATCATCATGACGGCGTCGGTCGCAGCATTCGAAGGTCAGATCGGTCAGATCAACTACACAGCGTCCAAAGCCGGCATCGTCGGTATGACGGTCACCGCTGCCCGCGATCTCGCCAGCCGCGGAATCCGCGTAAACACCATTGCTCCCGGCATCATGGACACTCCCCTGCTGGCGCGCCTACGCGAAGACGTGCGCACGGCCCTCGAAGCCTCTGTTCCCAATCCCTCACGACTGGGTCGTCCGGACGAGTTCGGCCAGCTCGCCGTCTCGATGCTCGAGAACGGCTACCTCAACGGCGAGACCATCAGACTCGACGGCGCTATCCGAATGGCTCCCCGGTGACGGGCACCAGCGTGATCGCCAATCCACAACTGCGGCACAACATGCAATACCCGGATACCACCATGGCGTACTGGGCGCCCAGCATGGCGGCGCTCTACGGTGACCGCCTCGCCGTCGTGGAAGGCGAGCGTACGTGCACCTTCCGCGAACTCGGTCAGCGCAGTGCGCAATTCGCCGGCGCACTGCGGCAAGCCGGGGTGGGCGTCGGCGACGTGGTGTTGATGCACCTCGGGAACTGCGTCGAGTTCCTCCAGGCTTACTACGGATGCCTACAGGCCGGGGCGACAGTCACATTGGTCAACCCACTGCAGCCAGAGCTCGGCCTGCGCAAGCAGATCGAAGAGACGTCCGCCGTTGCTGCAGTGACTCAGAGTTCGCAGCTGCACGTACTGCTCGCGGCCGCTTCAGGAACCTCCGTGCGTACGATCGTGATGGTCCAGGACACCGAGGGCGCGCTCGACACACCGGAGTCGGTCGTCGCATTCGACTCCTTCATCGCCGATCTACCCACCGAATTCACCCCTGCCTCGGTTCGTAGCGACGACATCGCACACATCGCGTTCACCGGCGGAACCACCGGAGTCTCCAAAGGTGTTCGTGTTCTTCACCGCAACGTCGTCGGCAACATCACGCAGATGTGTGGGTGGAGAACCGGTCACGAGTTGGAAGCAGGTCCTGACGGTCTCGTCACGCCTCGACGCATCGACGGCCTCGACGTGCTCGGTCCGACGCCCGGGACCGGGGCGACCATCGTGGTCTCCCCGCTCTTCCACGCACATTCGTTGCTCAACACGTCGTTCCTGTTGATTTCCGGTCTCACCCAGGTGTTCGCCGGTCGGTTCGAACCCGGCCGGATGCTCGAGCTGATCGAAAAGCACGAGGCCACCTATCTCACCGGGTCTCCCGCCATGTGGCACGCACTGTCGGTTCATCCCGACGCTACGGTGCGCAACACCGACAGCGTGTGCGTCGTGTCTTCGGGTGCCGCCCCGATCGACAGTGTCACGCTCGCCGCACTCCGCCGGGCATTTCCCAAAGCGCTCGTCGTCGAAGGGTACGGGCTGACCGAGGCCACCTGTGTGGTCACGGCCGCTCCGCTGATCAACGGCTCGGAATATCGGCAGAGCAGCGTCGGCCTCCCGATCTTCGACACCGAAATCCAGATTCGCGATCAGCTCGACCGGAAGACCGTTCTGGGCGAGAACGAACGCGGCGAACTGTGGGTGCGTGGGCCTCAGGTCACCGACGGCTATCTCGGACACCCGGAAACCACCGCAGAACAGTTCGTCGACGGCTGGTTGGACACGGGAGACATCGGGTACCTGGACTCGGACGGATACCTCTTCATCTGTGACCGGGCCAAGGACATGCTCATCTACAAGGGGTACAACGTCTATCCGCGGGAACTCGAAGAGATTCTGGTTTCGCACCCGGCGATCTCGACTGCTGCGGTTGTCGGCCGCGAAGTGGGGAGCAACGGCCAGGAGCCCGTAGCCTTCGTGGTGATGATTCCGGGCGCCGAGTTCGACGCCGAGCAGATCAAGGCGTTTGTCGCCGAGCAGGTGCTGCCGTACAAGAAGATTCGCGAAGTCGTCGAGGTAGAACTCCTTCCGACATCGGCTGCCGGTAAGGTCCTCAAGACCGACCTCCGCTCGAGACTTCTCGAATCCGTCGATCAGAAAGGCGGTTCCAGGTGACGACCTTCGCAGACCTGACGTCGCAACTGCGTGTCCCGGTTCTCGCTTCACCGATGTTCATCATCTCGACTCCTGACCTCGTCATCGCGCAGTGCACCTCTGGCATCATCGGGTCCTTCCCGGCACTGAATGCTCGTCCGCAGTCGGCACTTCGGGATTGGCTCAAACTGATCACCGTGGCTCGTGAGGAACATGATCGTGAGCACCCGGAGAATCCGTCGGCGCCATTTGCCGTCAACCTCATCGTCCACCGGTCCAACAACCGCCTGGAAGAGGATCTGGCGACCATCGCCGAGTTCGAGGTTCCGATCGTCATCACGTCCCTCGGCGCTCGCACCGACATCAACGACGCAGTCCACGCATACGGCGGAATCGTTCTCCATGACGTCATCGACAATCGCTTTGCACGCAAGGCGATCGAGAAGGGCGCCGACGGACTGATCGCGGTAGCTGCCGGGGCCGGTGGCCATGCCGGTAGGCAGTCGCCGTTTGCCCTGATTCGGGAGATTCGTGAGTGGTTCGCCGGTCCACTGCTGTTGTCAGGTGCCATCGCTCATGGTGATTCGATTCTCGCTGCGCTCGCGGCCGGGGCCGATTTGGCATACGTCGGATCAGCTTTCATCGCAACCGAAGAGGCTAACGCGGATCCTGCGCACAAGGAGATGATCGTGGATTCAGGGGCCTCCGACATCGTCTATTCCAACCTGTTCACCGGAGTACACGGAAACTACCTGCGGGGCAGCATCGTTGCCGCCGGCTTGGACCCCGACAACCTGGCCGAATCCGATCCATCCGCAATGAGTTTCGCGACCAACGACACCGATACCAAGGCCTGGCGTGACATCTGGGGCGCCGGACAGGGCATCGGAGCGATCGACGCAGTCCTTCCGACGCATGCAGTAGTAGAACGTCTCGCCGCCGAGTACTCTGCCGCGCGAGAACGTATCTGCCGACTCTAGTGCTGTGACCGGCGTTCGTCGGACAGGTACTCGTGGATCAGGTTCACGAATACCTGTCCCACCGGCGACAACGTCGAGGGGTCGAAGGCGAGACCGTACGCACGCAGGAATCTCGGCTCGCAGGCCCGTTCCACCACCTGACCAGGCATCGATTTCGCCACCGAGCGCTCGACCAACGAACCGCCGAGTCCGGCGATGACCATCGGGAGCCGCGACTCCCGTTGCTCGGTCACCACCGCGAGTTCCGTTCTGGTACCGGCCTTTCGGATCGAATCTTCGATCGCGTCACCCATCGCTGCCCCGCGAGGAACGAATACCATGGGAATGTCCGGCATTTCCGAAAGGCGTACCGGCCCCTCGGGTAGTTCTGTTCCAGCCGGGTAGACCAGGCGGTATTCCTGCTCCCCCAATTCGACGATTTCGAGCCCTTCGCCCGCCTCGAGCGGCAGATGAGCCACCGCGAATTCGCAGTGGCCGTCCCGGATGAGACTTTCCAGATTGTCCTCACGCTCGAGTTCCGAGAATCTGACTCGTGCTTGCGGATACCGTCGACAGAACTCCGCAATCAGATCGACGATCGTCCCCGAGGTCAGTGCAGGGAAAGCCATGATGTCGAGGCGACCGACGATGGCGCCATCGGATGCCGTCAACTGTTCAGCCGCCGCAGCTACGTCTCGCAAAACCTGTCGACTCGGGCCGACCAGACTGCGACCGGCAGCACTGAGCACCATGCCGCGCCCGATGCGATGGAACAGCCTTACTCCCAGTTCACGTTCGAGCCCGCGCAACGCTTGTGACACGGTCGGCTGAGCAACGCCGAGAGCCGCTGCGGCGCCGTTGATCCCCTTGTTCTCGACCACTGCGAGGAAGTACTCCATCTGCCGGAACTCCACAGTTCACTCCTCTTCCGTGGACGGAACGGCGGAGGTGGCCATTTCCGCAGCCGTCGCGATGAATGCAGCGGCCGCCGGGGATTGCTCGCCCGAGCGATAGACGATACCGACGTCGCGTGTCAGCGGCGGATCGAAGGAGAAGGCGCAGACGTCTGTCATCTGCTGTTGTGCAACCCTTCTCGGCACTACAGTGGCGCCGATTCCGCGGCGAACCAGTTCCCACGTGGTCACAGGGTGGACACAGTCCACGACTACGTTCTCGGCGCCTTCGCTGAGCAAGCCCCGGAACTGATTCGATTGATCACCGAGATCGACCACAAGCGGCAAACTGTGCAAGAGCGCTCGCGGAACCGGATCCGCCAACGGCGTTGCAAGTCGGCCGGACAACGACGCATGGGTGGCGAGCACCAACTCCTGAGTGGCAATCGGAGCCGTGACCAAACCTTCGTACCCGATACTCAGATCGGTGACGCCGACCTCGGCCGACCCTCGCCGCAACGCATTGTCGACCCCGGCCGGGCCGTACGTGTCGAGAACACGCACGACGATCTTCGGGAAGTTGGCCCGGAATCGCCGGACCAACTCGACCATCGGATCGATCGAGAACGCCGAGTACGAGACGACGTCGACACGACCGAACTCGAGTTCGCGAACGGCGGTCACTTTCGCCTTCGCGCGCTCGACGTCGGCAAGGATTTTCCTGGCCGCGAGATCGAACGTGCGGCCCGCGTCGGTAAGAACCAACCGCCTGCCCGTCCGGTCGAACAGCGTGGCGCCGAGTCGACGCTCGAGCGTACGAATTGCCTGTGACAGCGAGGGCTGCGAAATGTAGAGAGCCTGAGCGGCCTTCGTTATCCCACCGTGGTCGACAACAGCGACGAAGTAGGTGACGAAGTGCAGATCCACTCATCCATCATACGACCAGCGATCCGTCGCTCACTCCACCCGAGTTGCCCCTGGTACGGCCCACTCTCCGGTGAAGATCGGCTCCCGCTTTTCCACGAAGGCACGAACCGCGTCGGTGGCATCCGTCGCAAAATTGACCGCTTGCGCCCTCGCCTCGTTGTCCAAGGCCTCCCGCAACGAGAGGGAGGTGTGACGTTCGAGCATGGCGGCAGACTGACTCAGTGCGGCCGGCGGGCCGGCGGCGAGCCGCTGCGCCAGTGTTGACGTGTGTTCGTCCAGCTCGGCCGGTTCGACCAGATAAGTCACCAACCCGAGCTCGTAGGCTTCCTGTGCGTCGATCGTCTCGGCAAGCATCACCAGTCGCTTGGCTTGTTGGAGGCCGACCAGTCTCGGCAGGATCCACGAACCACCGAAGTCGACAGACAACCCCCGTTTGGCAAAGATCTGGCTGAACTTCGCACCCTTGGCCGCCACGACGAAGTCGCAGAGCAACGCCATGTTCCATCCGGCTCCGACGGCAAACCCGTCGACCTTCGCCACCAGAGGTTTGGAAAACTCACTCAGTGCGATTGCCGTTGCGTTGATGACACGCATGCGATCGAGCGGGTGCGACGAGCCACGCTTGTCCAGATCGGAGCCCGCGCAGAAGGTCCCATCCGCGCCGGTCAGGATCACCGAGCGAATCTGCGCGTCCTCTTGAAGTTCGAGGACTGCTTCACGTAGAGCGATCCAGGCGTCGAGATCGAGAGCGTTGCGGCGGTGCGGCCGACAGAGAACAATCGTCGCGACAGCACCGTCTCGTTCGATGCTTACGGCCGCACGCTCGATCGTCTCGGCACTCATGAACCACTCCACACGGGAGAGCGCTTCTCGGCAAATGCCGTGGCGCCCTCCTTGGCATCACGAGAGGTGAAGACCGGATCGATGAATTCGCGTTGCGCGACAAAGGCATCCGGATCGGTGTACTTGGCGGACATTGCCAGTACCTGCTTGGTCGCGCGAACAGCCAGTGGACCGTTAGCCGCTACTCGGGCCGCAAGCTCGCGTGCGACGGTCAGCGCGTGTCCCGGTTCGGCGAGCCGATTGACCAAGCCGTGATGATGCGCCACGGTGGCACTGAGTGGATCCCCCGTGATCGCGATTTCCATGGCCAACTGATACGGAAGAATTTTCGGCAGACGTAGGAGTCCGCCGGCGGCCGCGGCAAGTCCCCGCTTCACTTCGGGCAGGCCGAATTTCGCGTCCGTGGACGCCACGATCAAGTCGGCCGCCAAGGCCAGTTCGCAACCGCCGGCGAGTGCCCAACCTTCGACGGCTGCGATCAGCGGCTTCGACGGCGGTGCCTCGGTCAGACCGGCAAAACCACGACCCGGTAGCGATGGCCGCTCTCCGCGCGCAAATCCCTTCAGATCCATACCGGCGCAGAAGGTTCCACCAGATCCGGTCAGAATGCCGATGGTGAGATCGGCCCGTTCCTCGAACTCGTCGATGGCCGCAGCCAAGGCTTCGGCAAGTTCGAGATTGACCGCGTTCTTGGCCTCGGGACGATTGAGGGTGATGACGGCAACGCCGTCGGCGAAGTCGGTGAGCACGACGCTCATGTTCGGTTCCTACTTCCGTGATGAGATTCTTGAAAGGTCACTGCGCGCGAATGCTCCAGCGCACGGGTGTGCCGCCGGACGGTGTCACGATCTCCCGCTTGGCCAAAACAACAAGATGAGCATGGGTTTCGCGGACTGCCAAGCGAAGTAGTCGCGGCGACATCTGTTCGAACGGGCGAGACCAGGAGATCGTGCGTGAGAGTTCCCAGGCCGTGGATTCAGGCTCATCCTGCACCGCAGCCACGATCTCCGCCAATCGCTCCTCGTGGTGCCCCATCAATTGACGTGCACGATCGGCGATCCCACGGAATCGATATTCATGTGCCGGAAGCACTTCGCACTCGCCCAGTGTTGTCGTCGCCTCGAGCGAGAGAAGATAACGATGAAGTGGGTTCTCGAGTTCACCGGGAATCGTGGAGATGTTCGGGCTGATCCTCGGCAGCATGTGATCGCCGCTGAACAACAAGCCTCTGTCCTCTTCCACGAAACAGAGATGTCCGGGAGTGTGCCCCGGTGTCCATTGGGCGCGGAGATTCCAACCGGGTAGGTCGAGTGAATCCCCTTCTCCCAGAACAATGTCGATGGTTTCGTGCTCGGCGAACCGCACCAGGTCGACCCGAGACGCGTCGAGCACTTCGGCCGGTGCGCCGAGTTCGGACAACTGCAGGTTCCAGCCACTGATGTCGTCGCGGGTCTGTTCGGGCCCGTGGTACCCGAGGAGCGTCGCGTCGGCCACGTGCATCGCAAGTGTCGCGCCGCTGACCTGCCGAAGACGCGGCGCCAGGCCGAAGTGATCGGGATGCAGGTGCGTGATTGCCGCATAGCGCACTTCGGAAACGTGGTATCCGATCGATGCTATGCCGTCGACGAGAGCCTGCCAGGACTGTTCGTGATCCCAACCGACGTCGATGAGGGCAAGTCCGTCGTCGAGCGCGAGTGCGTAGACGAGTACGTAGCGCAAAGGGTTGTCCGGCATAGGAACAGGGATCGACCACAATCCGTCCCGCACCTGTTCGACCGGTGGAAGGACTTTGTTCGCCCATGCCTCACGTTGTGCGACACCGACGTCTTCGGTCACGATCATGATGCTTCTCCGCTCGCGTTCAGCATGGTCCGCAGGCTCGACTTGAGCAGTTTTCCGCTCGCGTTGCGAGGTAGGGAGTCCACGAAATGGATCTGGCGAGGTTTCTTGTACGACGCCAACTTCGCTGTGCTGAAAGCGATCAACTCGTCGACGCTCGGCACGTCGGCACCGTCGACCAGTTTGACCACTGCGGTCACGGATTCACCCCAGCGCTTGTCGGGAACCCCGACCACCGCGACCTCGGCGACCGAGGGGTGCTCGGCCAGAATGGATTCCACCTCGATCGGATAGACGTTCTCTCCGCCGGTGATGATCATGTCCTTGAGTCGATCGGTGACGAACAGATACCCCTCGTCGTCCAGATGGCCGGCGTCCCCCGTTCGGAGGAAACCGTCGTGGGTGAACAATTCGGCGGTCTCACGGTCACGTCGCCAGTATCCGCGAGTGTTGTTTCTACTGCGCGCGACGATCTCACCGGAACTATTGGGCGGCAATTCCTCACCAGTGGTGACGTCTCGAATCGAGATCTCGACGCCGATCATCGGCTTGCCCGCAGAGCGAAGCAACTCCGAACGCGGCCCGCTCACATGATGGTCGTAAGCACGAAGGACGGATACCGAACCCGTCGTCTCGGTCATCCCGTATCGCTGAACGAATTTGCAGTTCAAGACAGTCATCGCGTGGGCGAGGAGCGCCGGAGTGATCGGTGACGCCCCATAGGCGACCACCTCCAGGCTGGTCAGATCGAAACTGTCGAGAGTCGGCAGATCTACCAGCGTCTGAATGACTGCAGGCACCAGAAATGCGTGGGTGACGCGGTGGGTCGCGATGGCATCAGCGACCCGAGCAGGCGCCATGTCTCCGAGCAGCACCAAAGGCACTCCGGCCGACAAGCATGTACTCATCCAGCCGGCACCGGCGATGTGAAAGAGGGGAAGTGCATCGAGTGCGACTGCATTCGAACCGAATTCGTAGACATCGAACCCCTCGGGCTCGTTGTACAGATTCCGGTGCGTGGCCACGACGCCCTTGGGCCGGCCGGTTGTCCCGGACGTGTACAGCTGCAGAACTGCTGCGTCCGGATCGTGCCCGTGTCCGGGGTCGACACCGGTCCCTGATGCCACGAACTCCGCCCAGGTTCGCGAATCCGGCAGGACCCCTGCAGCTCCCACGGTTATGACCTCGATGTCCGGCAACGCTGCGGACATCGCCGCCGCCCCCGCGGCGAACTCGTCATCGACGATCAAGACGTCGAGCTCCGCGTCCTCGGCGATGTCGACGAGTTCGTGTGGGTTGAGCCGCCAGTTCAACGGTATGAACACAGCGCCTGCCTTCGCACATGCGATGAAGGTTTCCGCACCTTCGAGCCCCATACGCAGTAGCGCACCGACACGAGCACCCGTTGTGGTCACTTCTGCCAGCGCACTCGCCAAGGTGCTGGTCTCGCCATCCAGCTCAGCCCAAGTCAACATTCGGTCGCCGCATGTGATTGCCGGATCGGACGGCCGTGTCGACGCCGAGTGACGTATCCGGTTGGGTAGGTGAAGCTCGCTCACATCACGCTCCTGTGTTCCAGGTACTCACCGAGCACGAACCGCGGTCGGTGGTACTGGAACAGTCGACCATCGCTATGGCCTGCGCCACAAAGACGAGAAGGCGCACAGAGCCATAGCTCAGACCTATGTCCGCAGGTCGCAGCAAGTCACCGCCGCCAAGGCTCCGTCATCTGGGAGAATTCGTCAGATGCAGGCACCCGGCATGGACATACGCAGCGCGCAGTATCTCGTCGCGGTCGTCGATCACGGCAGCGTCACTGCCGCCGCGGACGTCCTGCGTATCTCGCAACCGTCTCTCTCGCAGGCCGTGCGCAACCTCGAACGAGCTCTCGGAGCCACACTCTTCGAGCGCACCACTCGCGGTCTGGCTCCCACCACGGTCGGACTGGCAGTTGCCGATTCTGCCCGTACGTTGCTCGCCGACGTTGCTCGGGCCGAGGCCGCGGTGGCTGCGGTAACCGCTTTGCGCGCCGGGGAACTCGCCATAGCAGTTCAGTCCGATCTCGCCATCGACCCTGTTGCAGAGGTCGCCGGACGCCTCCATCTGACGGCACCCGGAATTCGGTTCTCCACGAACGCCTCCGCCAACGCACAGGACGTGCGCGCGCTCGTCAGAGCAGGTACGTGTGAACTCGGGTTTCTCGAGACCCACCCGGGTACCGAAGTCTCCGACGGGCTTCGAGAAATTGCCGTGAGCACCCAGGAAACGGTCTTGTCGATCCCCATTCGCCTGGCCACAGACCTCCCCGATCCGGTTCCGCGCACCGTGGTCGCGCGCCTGCCAATGGTGGTCGAGGCATCCGCAGTTCGGCGCGGGCACTCGATCGACGACGATCTGGAACTCACCGACGTCGTCGTGGAAGTGCCAGATCGCCTTGCTGTCCGGGAAATGGTCGGGCAAGGTGTAGGCGCCGCGCTGCTGCCCAGATCGATCGCCGAACAAGACTCACCGGCATCTGAGGTTCGCTCGCTTTTCCCACCGATCACCCGGCAGACGATCTTGGTCTACCGCGACGGCCCGCTCTCTCCGGCCGGGTCTGCGTACATCGAGAACATCTCCCCACGTCACAAGCCCTCCACGAACAGCCTGCCCAACGGCGAGAGCGTCTCCGGATCGAACTCGACGCCGTAATTCAGTGAGATCGGCGGCTCCACCGGAAATATCTCCGCGCCGGACGCGACCGATCTCTCGGCCAACGAACGCTCCATGAATGCCATGCCCAAACCAGCAAAGACGAACGCGCCGACGGTCTCCCGCTGCGCCAACTCCGTCGACATCCGAGTCCGGGCCCCGGCGGCCTGCAGAGACGACTCGATGGCAAGCCGAGCCCGCGAGTGTTTGAGCACACCCACCACGGGGAGATCGGGCAATGCCGTCAATGACACCGGCTCTCCCGCAGCGGGTTTCACACCATTCGGCCAGACGTCAGGATGAACCCCCGACGGCACTGCCAGCCAGTACTCGTTCACCCCCAACACTTTCGTGGACAGCGCCGACATGTCGGGTGGCCAATAGCTGAAGACCACCTCGCACGCGCCGTCTGCCAACACCTGCTCAGACGTTGCACCCTGCGGCAACTCACCGACCCGAACGGTCACAGCAGGCCACCGCTCACGAAAGTCTGCCACGATGCGTGCGATCGGACCTTCGAGACCATGTGCCGCGGAGCAGATGTCGAGCCGGCCACGAGGCTCGTCGGCCGTACCGATCGCGACGTCGAACGCGGCCGCGCTGCTGCGAGTCATCTGCCTCGCCGGCCCTACCAACGCCCGACCTGCTGCCGTCAGCACCAAACCGCGACCGACACGGTGAAACAGTTCGACTCCGAGTTCGCGCTCGAGGCCACGAATACCCTGCGACAGCGACGGCTTGGTGACCGACAGATTCTGCGCAGCCGTCGACAAGGACTCACCACCGGCAACGGCAAGGAAGTACTCGATCTGACGTAGGTCCACTCCATCGACTTTGCCATAAACGCAGACAGGTATACCGGTACCAAGCACTGCAGGGTGTTCACACACGCTTCATTAATCGGACATTCAGGACACACCTTCTTCTACCCGGCGCCACCTACCGTAATTGGTCCAGACCAATTACGGATAGGTCTGAACCACCGCGTCGAAGACAAGGAATCCTCGTGAGACGTACGACCATCGCGATAGCAGCCGTGACAGCGGCTCTCGCCGTTCCCGGCATCGCCCCCGCCGAATCCCACGCCGAACCCGGCTGGGGCAGTTCGTCCTTCGAATGGGGCAGCTCTTCGGGCGAGAACAACACGCCGCCCGCAGCGCCCGGCGTCAGCGTCCCCGGCGGACGGTACGAGCACCCCGTCGACCTGACCTTCACCGCCGAGCGCGGCGCCACCGTCCGCTACACCGTGGACGGAACGACACCCACCACCGACAGCCAAGCTGCCACGCCGGGACGTCCGCTGCACATCGCACAGGACACCAACGTCACTGTCGCAGCTTTCCGCGGCGATCACGCGAGCGCGGCCGTCTCGTTCGGCTACCTGATCAAGACCTCGGAAAAGCCGCTGGCTCAGGTCGTCGTGATGTCCGACGTCCACGTCGGCGATCACGCGAACAACGACAAGAAGTACGAAAGCTTCTTCGACACAATCGGTTCCATCTTCCCGAAACCCGACGCCATCCTCTCCAACGGGGACATGATCAACGACAACGGAGACGGCAAGGGGCCCGACCACAAGATCGTCGCAGAAATCTTCCAGGCAAACCTCGCCCGAAAGGGCATGAACGACACACAACTCCTGATCTCCAACGGCAATCACGATGCAAGTCTCGCGGCGATCAGAGCCGGATATCCGGCGGAGTGGTTCCCGGATTCCGGTGGCGGATACTACGAATCCGACGTCAATGGTGTCCATCTCTTCACGGTCAACACCGAAACCTACAACAATGATTCAGCGCAACGCAATTGGCTGAAGTCCCGCCTGACCGAAATCACCGCGGAGTCCGGGAACCTGACCAAGCCGATCCTGGTCCAGGGACACCGGCCGGCAAGCAACACAGCCATGGACGGGCAGCAGGCGTCGAACCCTCGATTGACCGAAGACCTGAGTGCCTTCCCTCAGGCAATCTTCTTCTCCGGGCACTCACATCTGAACAACAACGACGACCGGTCGATCCATCAGCGTGACTTCACGTCGGTCAACGACGGCTCGATGTCGTACATCGAAATCGATCACGGCTACCAGATGGTGACCGAGTCCGGTCTCGCGAACCGTTTCGAATCACCCACTGCCCAAGCGCTCTTCGTCGAGGTCTACCAGGACCGCACGGAAATCAACCGAATCAACATGGCGGCAGACAAGCACGACATCTACGCCGGTGGCGCGTGGTCAGCCAACTGGCAGCCGCCGTACTCGAGCGCGGGCACGCTGAGCGGTTCGGGGTGGACGGTCGAACTCGACGGGTCGACCAACCAGCAGATCAAGGACAACTTCCGCTACACCTCGGGCGCACGGAACACGCACGCGCCGCAGTTCACCTCGAGCACTCCGCTCTCGGTGACGACCGGCGAAAACGGTGCGACCGCACTGAGGATCGCGCAGGCCAAGGACGATCAGATGGTGCACCACTACGCCGTCGAGGTCACGGACACAGCCACCGGAGCGAAGGTGGTCTCGTCGAAGGTGCTCTCGGACTTCTACTTCATGCCGCGGCCGAACAGCCTCGACATTCCGATTCCCGATGCCGCAGCGGGCACCGCATACGAAGCCCGCGTCGAAGCCGTTGACGCATACGGCAACCGGTCACCGGTGACAACCCTGGCCTTCACCCGCTGACCCGACACGACAAAGCGGCACCGCGCATATTCGCGGTGCCGCTTCTCGGCTCAGTTGTACGTGCGAAGCAGGCCCTTGCTGATGATCTGCTTCTGGATGTCGCTGGTGCCTTCACCGATCAGAAGGAACGGCGCCTCACGCATCAACCGCTCGATCTCGTATTCCTTGGAATAGCCGTATCCGCCGTGGATACGGAAGCTGTCCTGGGTGACCTCCGAACAGAATTCACTCGCCAGATACTTCGCCATACCCGCTGCGACATCGTTGCGCTCACCCGAGTCCTTGAGCCTGGCAGCGTTGACCATCATCAGATGTGCCGCTTCGACTTTGGTGCCCATCTCGGCGATCCGGAACGCGATGGCCTGATGCTCGGCGATCGGCTTGCCGAAAGTCTCGCGTTGCTTGGCGTAGGTGACAGCCAGTTCGAAAGCGCGCTGGGCAATTCCGCAGGCACGCGCGGCGACGTTGACCCGGCCGACCTCGACACCGTCCATCATGTGCCGAAATCCCGAGCCAGGGGTGCCACCGAGAACCTCCTCGGCTCCGATCTCGAAACCGTCGAAGATCATCTCCGTGGTGTCGATTCCCTTGTACCCCATCTTCTCGAGCTTGCCCGGAATGTTCAGGCCCGGGAGTACCTCGCCGAAACCTGCGGGTTTCTCGATCAATATCGTCGTCAGATTGTTGTGCGGCTTCTCCGCGCCCTCGTCCGTCTTGACCAGGACTGCCACCAAGGTCGAGGAACCCCCGTTGGTCAGCCACATCTTCTGGCCGGTGATCACGTAATCGCCGGAGTCCGTCCGCTTCGCCTTGGTCGATATGGCAGCAACATCGGAACCGAGGGCAGGCTCCGACATGGAAAATGCACCGGTGAGTTCCCCGGAAGCCAAACGCGGCAGGTACTTCGCCTTCTGTTCCGGCGTCCCGTGCGCCGAAATCATGTGAGCCACGATGAAATGCGTGTTGATGACACCGGACACGCTCATCCATCCACGGGCCAATTCTTCGACGCACAGCGCGTAGGTGAGCAATGATTCGCCGATACCCCCCGTACTCGGGGTCGATGGTCAGTCCGAACAGACCCATGTCCTTCATCTGCTTGACGATGTCGGTCGGGTACGTATCCGAGTGTTCGAGTTCCTGCGCCGCGGGGATGACCACACGATCGACGAACTCGCGTACCGCCCCGACGATATCGGTCTGGGTTTCGGTCAATCCCGCCGTCTGCGCCAAACGAGTCACTGTTCCACCTGTCAGTCGGTACTTCGTGCCCTCCCGGTCGACGAAATTGATTCGACTCCAGGAACTTTCATCCCACCGCGACGTGTGTGCGGCAGAGACGCTGCATCCATTCAATCCCCGAACGGTATATGTGTCAAAGTCGATTTCGCATACGAACCGTATGGCGGAAACTATGTCCGAACAGGTCGTTCCTGCTGTTGACAACCGCGCCACGTGTGCTGGATATTCGAGAGGCCAGGTCGCGGTGGGCCCTTCGATCGGCCCGTTCACGCGACGCATTCCCCACTCTCCTCGAGACAGGCGCATTCCATGCACGACGCAGTCATCTGTGAACCCGTTCGCACCCCGGTGGGCGGATTCGGCGGAGTCTTCAAGGACGTTCCCGTCACCACTCTCGCCGGCACTGTTGTGCGTGGCCTCGTCGAACGAACCGGCATTGCGTCCACCGATGTCGACGACGTCATCTTCGGTCAGGGTTACGCCAACGGAGAGGCCGCGGCCATCGGGCGAATCGCGGCACTCGACGCCGGTCTGGACGTGTCCGTTCCCGGAATACAACTCGATCGCCGTTGCGGTTCGGGATTGCAGGCGATCATCTACGCCGCGATGCAGGTACAGACCGGAATGAGTGATCTGGTCATCGCCGGCGGCGCCGAAAGCATGAGCGGAACCGAGTTCTACTCCACCGACATGCGTTGGGGCACAAAGCGCCCTTCCGTCGAGTTCCACGACCGATTGGCCAAACCGCGCACGAACTCCGGCGGAGTCAACTTTCCGGTGGAAGGCGGCATGATCGAGACCGCCGAGAACTTGCGCCGGGAGTACTCGATCACCCGCGACGAGCAGGACCGATACGCGGTGCGATCGCACGAACGGGCCGTTCACGCCCAGGACAGCGGGTATTTCGACGACGAGACCATTCCCGTTTCGGTGCCCGGACGCCGTGGTGAGCAGACAGTCGTCACCCAAGACGAGCATCCGCGCCGAGGGATACAACTGTCCGATCTTGCTGCACTGCGACCCATTCGAGGTCGCGTCGACCCCGAAGCAACAGTCACCGCCGGAAACGCCTGCGGCCAGAACGACGCCGGAGCCGCGGCCATCGTCACCACTGCGGCCAACGCCGAACGGCTGGGCCTGCGGCCGTTCGCGAAACTGGTCAGCTGGGGTGTGGCCGGTGTGGAGCCGAACCGGATGGGCATCGGACCGGTGCCTGCCGTGGCGAAGGCTCTCTCCCGTGTCGATCTGTCGCTGGACGACATCGACCTCATCGAAGTCAACGAGGCCTTCGCCGCCCAGGTTCTCGCGTGCGCCAAAGCCTGGGGATTGAGCGCGCAGGACATCGAAGAACGCTTCAACGTCAACGGTTCCGGAATCTCGCTCGGACATCCTGTCGGCGCTACCGGTGGGCGGATCCTCGCCAATCTGCTGCGCGAACTCGACCGGCGCCAGGCACGGTACGGGATCGAGACCATGTGTATCGGTGGCGGACAAGGGATTGCCGCGGTGTTCGAGAACCTGCGACGCTAGAAGCGTTAACCGATCGATCCGTCGCGGCGAAGTTCCGCGATCCGGTCGCCCGTAAGTCCCAACTCGGCCAGCAGAGAATCCGTCTGCTGGCCGAGTGCTGGAACGTCACCCATGCGCATTTCGACATCCGAATACGTCATCGGAGGCAGCACGGCATCGATCGGACCGTTCTCGGTGCCCACGGACCGCCACCTGGCACGCTTCTCCAGCTGCGGATGTTCCAGCAGACCGGCCATGTCGTTGAGTGCCGCGGCCGGAACACCAGCGGCGGCCAGACGCTGATCCAGATCTGTCGTCGAGTACAGACGCGTCAGAGAGCCAACCAATTCGTCTACCTCGCAACGGTTTTCGACGCGCACGATGTTGGTGCGGTAACGCGGATGATCGACCAGATCCTCTCGCTCGAACACGTCCACCATCAGCGCTCGCCATCCACGATCGTTCTGGACGCCGATCAGGATTTCGCCGTCGGCCGTGGGATACGAATCGTAGGGAACGATCGCGGCATGGCCGAGACCGACACGTGGAATCTGCTTGTCCGCATACATTTTCATGTACATCGGATGGCCCAGCCACTCGACGGTGGAATCGAACATCGAGACCTCGACGAGCGCTCCCTTGCCCGTTCGCTCTCTACGGAACAGGGCGCTCAGAATCGAAGTCAGCGCGTACATTCCTGCCGCGATGTCGGAGACCGGGATGCCGGTCTTGGTGGCCGTCTCCGGTGTGCCTGTCACGGAGATCATTCCGGTCTCGGCTTGGACCAACATGTCGTAGGCCTTGCGCTCGCGCCGCGGGCCGGCACTGCCGTAGCCGGACATGTCGATCACGATGAGCCGTGGGTATTTATCGCGCAGTTCCTCCGCGCCGAACCCCAGTCTCGCGGCTGCGTCGGGAGCCAGGTTCTGCAGGAACACATCGGCTCGCGCGACCAGATCGAGAAGGATCTGCCGGCCGGCTTCCGACTTCACATCGACGGCGATCGATTCCTTGGAACGGTTGAGCCACACGAAGTGTGATGCCTGACCGTGAACCGCCTGGTCGTAGTGACGCGCGAAGTCACCCTCGCCGACGCGTTCTATCTTGATCACCCGCGCACCCATGTCCGCGAGATGTCTGGTGGCGAGCGGTGCCGCCACCGCCTGTTCGAGTGCAACTACGGTGATTCCGTCGAGCGGAAGATCCGAGTTCGGCTGTCCCATGTCAGTAGTCACCCCAGAAGTTTTACACCCAGAATTCTCACACCTTTAATTCTTGCACTCGAACAGGACGGATCAGATGTGGCGGCCGCCGGTGATCTCGAGAACCGTGCCGGTCATGTAGCTCGAGAGGTCGCTCGCGAGGAACAGCACAACCGAAGCAACTTCCGAAGGCTCGGCTGCGCGCCCCATCGGAATCTCGGCAAGCTTCTCGTTCCAGATCCGTTCGGGCATCGCCTCGGTCATCGCCGTGCGGACCAGTCCGGGCTGAACGGCGTTGACGCGAACGTTCTTGAACGCGACCTCTTTTGCCGCGGCCTTCGTCAGACCGACGATCCCGGCCTTCGCGGCCGAGTAGTTGGTCTGCCCGAGCATGCCCACCTTGCCGGAGATGGACGAGATGTTCACGATCGCGCCCGTCTCACGCTCGCGCATGCGGGCGGCGGCAGCGCGTGTTCCGTTCCAGGCGCCCTTGAGGTGAACGGCGATCACGTCGTCGAAGTCCTGCTCGGTCATCTTCCGCATCGTGGCGTCGCGCGTCATGCCGGCGTTGTTGACCATGACATCGACTGGACCGAAAGCGCTTTCGGCCAGATCGAGCATGGCCTCGACCTGTCCGGAGTCACGCACGTCGCAGGAAGCGAAACGGGCGACCGACTCTCCACCGAGTTCGGCGACCGCAGCCGTTCCCACGGTTTCGTTGATGTCGCCGAGAACGACGGTCGCGCCTTCCTTGATGAAGGTGCGCGCAATTTCGAGCCCGATGCCCTGGGCTCCGCCGGTCACTACCGCAACCTTGCCGTCCAACAATCCCATGTCCACTCCGTTCGTGAGGTTAAAGCTCGTCTGGAAAATGTGTCAGCGCTGGTTTTGCTTTTTCGCTTGCGCCACGAGCCCACCACCGAGAATCAGACGCTGGATCTCGCTGGTTCCCTCGTACAGGCGCAACAGGCGAACTTCACGGTAGATGCGTTCGACCGGAACACCGCGCATGTACCCGTTGCCCCCGTGGATCTGCACGGCGAGATCTGCGACCTTGCCCACCATCTCGGTGCAGAAAAGCTTTGCCGCCGAAGGCCCGAGACGGCGATCCTCACCGCTGACATACCGCGCGGCCACCTCGCGCACCATCGCGCGCCCTGCCATCACACCGGCTTGCTGGTCTGCCAGCATCGCTTGAACCAGCTGGAAGTCGCCGATCGCGGTGCCGCCCTGTTCCGTGACCACGGAGAACGCGACAGATTCGTCGAGCGCTCGCTGTGCTGCTCCCACCGAGAGCGCCGCGATATGGACTCGTCCGCGCGCGAGAGACGTCATCGCTGCGCGGTATCCGGTGTCCTGGTCGCCACCGACGAGGGCCGACTCGGGAACTCGGACGTTGTCGAAGGTGACCTCGGAGGTCCAAGCACCTTCCTGACCCATCTTCTTGTCCTTGGGACCGACCGTGACACCTGGCGTGTCAGCCGGAACCAGGAACACTGCAATTCCCGGACCATCGGAATCCGCCGGGCGTGTGCGCGCGAACACCACGAACAGCTGCGCCAGTGGAGCATTGGTGATGAACCGCTTGTTGCCGTCGATCACCCAGTCGGATCCGTCCAGCACTGCCTTGGTCCGAAGGCCGGCCGGGTTGGAGCCCGCGCCCGGTTCGGTGAGAGCAAAGGAAGCCACGACATCACCGGAGGCGATGCGCTCGAGCCACTGAGCCTTCTGCTCGTCGGTACCGAAGCCGACCAGCACCTGTCCGGCAATTCCGTTGTTGGTACCGAACATCGAACGCAGCGCCAGAGACGTGTAGCCGAATTCCATTGCCAGTTCGACGTCTTGGGCGAGATCGAGTCCGAGCCCACCCCATTCCTGAGGGATCGCGTAACCGAAGAGCCCGATAGCTGCGGCCTTCTTGCGTATGTCCTCAGGAATGGCGTCGGTGTCGGCTATCTCCTGCTCACGCGGAACTACTTCCTTACGGATGAACTCCCGCGCAGTCGCCAAGATATCTGCGAAGTCATCTGCGTCGACCTGCATTCCCACCACTCACCTTGCTGTTTCCGAAGTCCATGCCGTCCCCCGAAGTCAATACCGTGAGGCAATCGGAGTCAAAGACCTGAAAACGAACCGAAGGTAAGGCAGAACCTATAGCAAGCTTCAGACGGTGCGCAGTTCCCGCTTCAGTAGCTTGCCGCTCTGGTTGCGCGGAAGCTCGGCCACGAAACGGACATGCTTGGGCACCTTGAACGGAGCGATTCGCTCCTTGACGTGGGCAATCAACGCCTCGGGCGTCAACGCGTCGTTGCCGTCCTTGAGCACGACGATCGCGGTGACGGCCTCGATCCACTTCTCGTCGGGCGTACCGATCACGGCAACTTCTGCCACGGCGGGGTGCGTGTAGACCGCATCTTCGACCTCGCGTGACGCCACCAGGATGCCGCCGGTGTTGATGACGTCCTTGATCCGGTCGACGACCGTGATGAACCCTTCTTCGTCCCGCACGACCAGATCGCCCGAATGGAACCAGCCGTCACGGAAGGCCTCGGCGGTGGCTTCCGGATTCTCCCAGTAGCCGTTGCACAGCTGCGGTGAGCGGTAGAGAACCTCGCCGGACTCACCGTCGGCAACATCGTTTCCGTCGGCGTCGACGACGCGGGTTTCGACGAAGAACACCGCGCGACCACAGGAAGACGGGCGATCAGCATGCTCGCTGGGCTGGAGAACTGTTGCCAGTGGGCCGATTTCGGACTGACCGAAGCAGTTGTAGAAACCGATGTCCGGGTAGCGCTCGCGCAGACGATTGAGCACGGTGACCGGCATGATCGAGGCGCCGTACTGCGCCTTCTTCAGCGAAGACAGATCGCGGGTCTCGAGGTCCGGATGGTTGGCCAGCGGTACCCACACGGTCGGCGCCAGGAACAGCGATCCGATCTTTTCGGCTTCGACGCGGCGCAGGATTTCCGGGATGTCCGGCGCCTGCATCAGACTGACCGTCGCGCCGACGGACAGGTACGGCAGCATGAAGACGTGCATGCCCGCGGAGTGGTACATCGGCATGCAGATCAGCGGGTTGTCGTTCTTGTCGAGGCCGAGCGCGATCACCGAGGACACGTACTCGTGAACCAGTGCACCGTGAGACATCATGGCGCCCTTGGGCTTCGAGGTGGTGCCCGAGGTGTACAGGAGTTGCGCCAGATCGGTCGACGTCGCACGCGGTTCGAAGACCGGCACCTCGCCCGCCTCACCGATCGTGACCACGGACAGTTCCGCGTCCCGCAGTGCGATCACGTGATCGAGATCGAGGTCGGAGCGTACCGAGTCGAGCGTCGGCGCCAATGCCGGATCCACCAACACCGCGCGGGCGCCTGACTGCGCCACGAGGTACCGGAGTTCCTCCCCCTTCAGTGCGTAATTGACGGGAACATGCACCAAACCTGCTCGTGCACAGGCAAGAAATCCGATTGCATAGGCGTCGGAGTTGGTTCCGTATGCCGCGACGCGGTCGCCTTGTTCGAGCCCCAGACCGAGCAAGTGGGCGGCGACCCGCGTCACCGCGTCGTCGAGTTCGCGGTAGGTGCGAGTGCGATCTTCGAATACGACGGCTACACGGTCGGGGTACTTGGCTGCCGAGCGCCGAAGCACTCCGTCGACAGTGTTGGTGCGTGGATCCAGGCTCATGCGCCTCAGGTTATAGGACGTCCAACTAAACCGGAAGAGCGATCGTTACTTATTGCGCCATTCGGGCTTTCGCTTGTCCACAAAGGCCTGCATACCTTCCTGAGCGTCGCAGGTCACGGCGTTGGTTGCCATAGTTTCCGCCATCGCCTCGTACGCCTGCGCTTGCGGCAGATCGATCTGGCGATAGAACGCCTGCTTACCGATCTTCACCGTCAAGGGGCTGGCCGTCGTGATCTTGGCGGCCAGTTCGCGCACCTCTCGGTCCAGGTCTTCGGGCGCGACGACGAAGTTCACCAGACCCCAGTCCGCAGCGGTGTCGGCGTCGATCGTCTGCCCGGTGAGCAACATCTGCATCGAGCGCTTGCGCCCTACTGCCCTGCTCAGCGCCACCATGGGCGTCGAGCAGAACAGTCCGATCTTGACGCCCGGCGTGCCGAAGACAGCATTCGACGCAGCAACAACCAGATCACACGACGCGGCCAGTTGGCAGCCCGCCGCGATAGCCGGGCCCTGTACTGCGGCAATCACCGGCTGCGGAATCCGCTGTACGGTCTCCATCATCTCGGTACAGCCGTCGAAGATCGCCCGCTCGTCCTCGAGGGTTCTCCCGATCATCTCCGTCAGATCGTGTCCGGCGGAGAACACCGGGCCTTCGGCGCGCACGATCACGACCCGCACGCGCTCGTCTACAGACAATTCGACAAGGGCAGCCGTCACCTCACGCATGGTCTCCGCCGAGAGCGGATTGCGCCGCGCCGGCCGATCGAGCGTCAGGAAACCGAGTCCCACCGATTCCTCGACGGAAATCTTCACTGCAGTGTCTTCTACCTGTGTCTGCGACATGTGTTCTCTCTACCAATCGAATCCGTCCCGGTCAACGAGACGAAAAGGGCATCCACTCGCACCGCGTCGATACGGTCCGGTCAATACTTCGCCACTACGAGGAGTGCCCATGAGCACCGATGCCGCCGTCACCACTGATCTCGAAGAGATTCTGCGCGCTCAGCAGGAAGCAACTCGAGCCGCTGGTCTTCCGTCCGCGCAGACACGACGCGAGCGCATTCAACGCGTCGTCGATCTCCTGGTGGCAAACCACAAGGATCTGACCGAGGCGATCAACGAAGACTTCGGCGGCCGAATCCCGGCCTACTCGGTGATGAATGACGTTCTCGGGTCGATGGTTTCACTCAAGCACGTTCGTGATTCGCTCGAAGAGTGGATGATTCGCTCACCGAGAGCTACCGGAGCGATGCAGGACCAGTTGGGTGCCACGGCGTACGTGTCGTACCAGCCGAAGGGTTCGATCGGCATCATCGGAACCTGGAATGCTCCCCTGTTCACTCTCCTGAGCCCGCTCGCCTGCGCCCTCGGAGCAGGAAATCGCGCCGTTCTCAAACCGTCGGAGATCGTGCCCAATACTGCGGCCGTCCTGGCCGAGGCGGCGCGTCGAACTCTCGACCCCGTGGAGGTCGCGGTGGTGACCGGCGGCCCGGAAGTCGCTGATCTGCTGACGTCGCTGCCTTTCGACCACCTCGTCTTCACCGGCAGCACGACCGTCGGAAAGCTGGTCATGGCCAATGCTGCGAAGAACCTGGTGCCGGTCACCCTCGAACTCGGCGGCAAGTCACCGAGCGTCTTGAGCCGCAGTGCCGATATCAGCTCTGCTGCTTCGCGTTTGGCTATCGCGAAGTCCACCAACGCCGGTCAACTCTGTGTCTCTCCCGATCTGATCTACGTTCCGCGCGAGAACACGGAAGCATTCATCGACGCGTTCACCGACCAGTTCACGGGACTGTTTCCCACGATTGCCGACAACAAAGACATGGTCTCGATAGTCAGCGATCGTCACCTCGCACGCATCGAGGGGTACATCGCGGACGCCGAAGAACGTGGGGCACGAATCATCACCGTTCCCGACGAAGAACTCTCCGCAGACACTCGTCGTCGCCCACTGCGAATCGTGGTCGACCCTCCGACCGACGCGCAGATCATGAAGGAGGAGATCTTCGGGCCGGCCGTCGTCGTCTTGCCGTACGACCAACTCGACAACGTCGTCGCCGACATCAATTCACGACCGAAACCGTTGGCGCTGTACTACTTCGGAACCGATCTGGACGAGAAGGAATCCGTACTCGAACGCACCGTCTCGGGCGGCGTCACCATCAACGACGCGATGTCTCACCCCGGGCTGAGCGACGCACCCTTCGGCGGCGTCGGGGCTTCGGGCATCGGGCACTACCACGGCCGTGAGGGTTTCCTGGAGTTCAGTCACGCGCGAACGGTATTCGAAGCAGCGCAGCATGACCCACGCGGTGAATGGGGAATGCTCCCGCCGTACGGTGAGGGTTTCGAGCAGATGATGTTGGCTCAGGTAACGCCCTAGGGCCTCCGGCCCCGTGCGCCTTTTTGGTAGTTCACGCTACCGGAAAGGCGCACCGGCAAGGCCGCGACTGAGGAACTCCACCAGCTGACCCGGTTCGGTATCCACCGACTCGATCAGTTGGATCAACTCCTTCTTGTCTTCTACCGCAAGCGGCTCGATGCCACCGAACGTGCGCATCGTGGACCCGGCCGGAAGAACACGAGCACACACGAGTGTGCCTGGCTCGAGGTTCAGCGAGCCCCACTCGTCCGTGACCTTCACCAGATGCCCGTTGCGGACGTCGCTGAGGGTCACCAACTGTCCCGGCTCCGTCGAGGCGACCTTGTACACCGAGCGCGGAATCGACAACCACTGATCGGCCAGTTCGCGTTCGTCGGCAGGCAGCAGTTCTCCGCGGCGCTCGACAAAAGCCGCGAAGATGCCGGCGTCGAACAAAGCAGCGTCGACGGCCAAACCACCTTCGACGGCCAGCGTCAGCGCTTCTTCGCTGTTGAACTGCTCGGCACGGATGAGCGCAAGATCGAACACGGCGTCGAAGTACTCCGGCGTGCGCGAGAACAACTGAGCCTTGACGTAGAGCCAGCTGGCCCGGTCGTCGAACGTCACCTCGGACTTACCGAGATGGCAAACCTTGAACTTTCGACCGGAACCGCACCAGCACTTGTCATTTCGTCCGAGTTCGGGGTGCTCGGCCGGGGCGTAGCGCTGAAGAACCTCGTGCAGAACCTCGGACTCGCCACCCTCGATTCGGCCCAGCAAAGCCAGCGCGCGCGTCACATCGCTTCGATCGGCGGCCAGTAGCGCCAGATCGAAGATCGCGGGAGTCCAGTCGGGATCGAGATCGTGCGCTGATTCGTACGACGCCTCAGCGGCCAGGATCTTGCCGAGACGATCCGAAGCCTTGCCCGCCAGCCAGTGCGCTGCCGGCTTGACACGACGCGACCCTTTCTCGGCGAGAGCAGTTGCAACAGAATGCAATACGGAATCATGATCGTCGAGTTCGGACAACAGCTCCAACGCTGCCGCAGCCGCGGGCGGCTCGGCGATGCCGGCGAAGGTCTGCGGATCCTCTTTGATCTGCTTGCGCGCCCAGTCCGAGACATCCTCGACGGCTTCGACTTTCGCGGCCATGACCACATCGACGAAGGCAATCACCGAGGCGGCTTCTTCCGGGTGCAGGTTCTCCCGAACCTCGAGCATGCGAGCCCGGTTCGCCAGGTGGTACGCCTCGAAATCGAATCCGTCGACCGCAACGTAATCACCGTCGCGGACGTAACCTGCCGCCTCGAGCATCTCGCCCAGCGGTGCGGTCGGCTGACGGAACAGCGACGGCTCGTCGAGCATCAATTGCCAGACAATGGCATCGAGGGTGTCAGCACCGGTGTCTGCGAGGACCGTCCCCAGACTCTCGCCGAATCCGGGTGCGGGATCCAGTACCTCGGGGATGGTGCAGAGTGTCAGCTCACGGTCAGCGACGAACAATCCGATCAAGTCACCTACCGAGCACTCGGCAAGGGTGTCGGTGTCGAGCAGAAAGCCTTCGTCGTGTGGGAACTCCGGATCTTCGATCCCACGATCAGCCAAAAGATCGTCGTCGGTCCCGCGGTGCACGACGCTGATGCCGTGGATTTCGTCGTCGTCACGATCGAGGAAAACCCGCAGCATCATCAGATCGGGGTTCGCGTCGAGAACGCCGGACTTGATCTCCGCTTCGGTGAGCCGATGGGTCAGCACTCGATGCTCGAACAACGTGTCGAGTGCGGCGTACCGCTCCTCACTCAAGTATCCGAGCAACGGGTCCTCGACGTACTCGACGAATTCGGTCATGTCCTCGGCTGTACCGTGCCCGGCGTCAGCCAACAGGGTGCCCCAGTCCGCCGCTGTCTGCGGGCCGTGCTCACGCAACAACTCCATCGCGGCTTCGGCGATCAAGTCATTGGCATCCATCGGTTCGTTCACCTATCCAACTTTAACGGGGTCGACTCGATACATCGTCACCGGTCATCGGTCGAGTGATCGGCGCCTCCACGCAACTCGCGCACCAGTTCTTCGGCCTCGAGATCTTCGGAAGCGAGAACCTCGAGCACCCTCGCAGCCTGCGATTCCATTGCCATGACCACAACACCCACCGCAAACGCTCCAGTGGGGGCCGTCAGGACCCGAGCACTGATCACATCACCTGGCTTGCCTTCGACCGAGTGAGCAACCGTGACGGTCTCCTTGGACCCACGATCGAGCAGCACGACGCCGGTGTCGGACGTTTCGATCACCTCGTACACCGACCTCCGGATTCCGAGCCACTGTGCGGCTGTCACAACTTCCGCCTCCGGAAGTAGTTCGCTGCGTCTGGCCAAGAATTCGGCAAAGATTCCACCCTCGAACAGAGCGACGTCCAGTGCCGATCCGTCGAAGATCGTGGCCGCGATCAGTTCGTCCTCGGAGAGATTTTCGTTTTCGAGATCGTCGAGCCCGGTCACGATGTCGACGAATTCGGAGGCAAACGCAAACAGGCATGCCTTCTTGTACAGCCACCGACCGTCCGCCTTGACGGATTCATCGGCCTTTCCGAGGTGGCAGACCTTGTACTTGCGGCCGGAACCGCACCAACACTTGTCGTTTCGCCCGAGTTCCGGGTGATCGGCTGGGACGAAGTCCTGCAGTACGGCGTAGAGATTCTCTTCGGTTCCGCCGTCGATCCGCCCGAGCAGTGACAGCGCCCGGGTCGCATCGCCGCGGTCCGACGCAAACTGAGCCAGCTCGAACAAGGCCGGACCCCAACCGGATTCGGCAAGGAGCGCTTTCTCGTAGTGCGCCTCCGCTTCGAGGACGCGCCCCAGCCGATCGACGGCCTTACCGGCGAGCCAATGAGCCGCCGCCCGCACCGACCGTGGCCCTCGCTCGGCCAGTTCGGAGGCAAGCGCTTCGAGGATTGCGTCGGTCACCGGGTCCTGATTCCGAAATCCGAGATCGAACACGGCCACTGCAGCACCCGGATCTGCCAGTGAGACAAAAGAGTCCGGAGCAGCGCTCACATGACGGTGGGCCCAGTCCGCGATATCGAAGTCGGCGATGACCGCGTCGGTGTATCCGCGGTCCGCCAGATCGACAAACGCAACGGCAGAGACTGCCTCGTCGTGGGTCAGGTCGTAGGTACTGGCCACCAAGGCTGTCCGAATCTGCAGGTCGTAGGCGTCGAAGTCGAATCCCCGCCGAGCCAGTAGCTCACGCTCGTGCTCGTAACCTGCCACCTCGAAGATCTCACCCAGCGGCGCAACAGGAACCGTGAAGAGTGACGGATCCTCGATCAGGAGTTGCCAGCACACAGAATCCAGGGCCTCGACTCCGTCCTCCTCGAAGAGTTCGCCGAGCGCCGGAGCAAGATCGGGTTCGTCCTCGATCTCGACCAGACGAAACGCAAGTGTTCCGTCTTCGACAGCCAAGCCGACGAGATCACCGTCGGCGCACTCGCCGAGGGTTCCGGCCGGAAGTACCACAACTCGTCGACTCCGGAAGGGAGCAGCTCCGCGTTCGGAGGCTGCTTCTTCCGCCAGGGCCACCCGGATCGCCCCGTCGTCGTCGCCGAATGCCAAGATCGGTTCCAGGTCGGGGCTCGCGTCAAGGATGTCCGACGCAATTTCGACTTCGCTGAGCCGGTGAGTGAACACGAGCCCTTCGAGGACCGTGTCGAGAGCGACGTACTTTCCGTTGGGCAGGTACCCGAGCATCGGTTCGGACAGGTACTCGAGTACATCGGCCAACTCGGTCGCAGTTCCGTACTCCTCGAGATGGGTCGCCCACTCTTCGAGACTCAGCGGGCCTTGCTCGCGCAGAACAGCCAAAGCAGCGGAGGCAATGGAACCGGCAGCGTCGTCGTCGAAATCAGTCACCCGCCAATGGTAGGCGACCTATTGCAGCCCACTGAGCCCCTCGCCCAGCACGGTCGCACCGAGGATCGTCAGGATGACCGTCATCATCACCGCGTTGTTGGCGGTCATCCATGCCTTCGCGGACGCGAGGATCTCGTCGGCACGCTTGCCGGAGAACACCTTCACCAGGATCGGCGACGCGATGCCGACGCTCGCGATGACCGTGAAGATCACCGCGGCAACAATCTGTTGGGCAACGACATTCGTGGCGACCGCGATAGTGGCCGCACCGGATACCGCCAGCGCTGCATTCTTGGGATTGACCGCCGCGGACAAGAACGCCAACCCGAACGCCTTCCGCGGAGTCAACCCGTCGACGCTCTTCATCCACTTCGGAACTGTCGGCTCACTCCCGTTTCGCGGACGCGCGCGCCACTGCTTGTATGCCAAGCCGAACAGGACCAGACCCAACACGATTCGTACGACGCTCGACCACACGGAAGTCCGCGACGACTCCGACTCCGCAAACGAATAGTCCGCGATCACGATGGTCACCGCGACGACTGCCGAGATTCCGAGGACCCACCCGAGTAGAAAAGATGCCGCCCCTCGATGTGCTCCAGCGGTGATCATGACGAGCACGATCACCGCCATGGGCATCGAGACGAAAAGCAGGCCGAGGGCAATCGGAAGAGACAGACCGATCGCAGCTAGCACCGAAAACCTCCAGTTGAATGCACGATCGACGATCGATTCGAGGTCGAAATCACGACGTCGGAGGCAGCATGACCTCGATGAGATGCGGGCCGGGTTCCGCCAGCGCTGCGGCAAACTGTTGGGCCAACTCCTCCGCTGTGTTCGCCCGCGACGCGGGCACTCCCAACCCCTCGGAGATCTTGACGTAGTCCATGTTCGGAGATGACAGATCCAGCATCGACTGTGCGACGACGCCGCCACCTTCTGCGCCGACTCGTTGCAGTTCGCCACGCAGGATGGCGTATGCGCGATTGTTGAGCAGAATCGTCGTGACGTTCAACATCTCTCGCGCCTGCGTCCACAACGCCGTGATGGTGTACATCGCGCTTCCGTCGGCTTCGAGATTGATCACCGGTCGCTCCGGCGCTGCCACAGCGGCGCCCGTCGCCACCGGGATGCCCTGGCCGATGGCACCTCCGGTGAGCGTGAGCACGTCGTGGCGCGGCGCTCCGGCAAGGGCAATCGGGATCGCCCAACCGGAAGTCGCCGCCTCGTCGGAGATGATGGCGTCGCCTGGCAGCAGGGCGCCGATCACGTCGGCCCAATTTCGAACGTCCAGAGGCCCGCTCGGCAGCGCCGGCCGATTCGCTTCCTGCAAAACAGGTTCGACTCCCGGTGCCACGAGTTCGGCCACTGCCTCCAGTGCACCGGCAACATCGTCGCCGACGCTTGCCAGCGTTGTCACCGCAGCACCCTCCGGTGCCAGATCGCTCGGTTTTCCGGGATACGCAAAGAACGAGACCGGCGAAACCGCTCCGGCCAGAACCAGCTGAGTTGTTCCGCGAAGTTGTTCGGTGGCGTGCTCGGCGAAGTATCCCAAGCGCTCGAATGACGGTAGCCCCGCACCTCGTTGAAGCCTGGCTGGAAAAGTCTCGATCAGAATCTGGGCACCGGTCGCGACCGCAATTCGGGAAGCGGCGCGCAGCCCAGCTTCGGAACAGGCTGCGCCGCCCAGCAGTAGCGTGGCGCGACCCTCGGCATTGAGCGCGCCCACCACCGAGTCGATCTGTGTTGCAGAAACTTCCGCCCGCCCCGGTATGTCCCGAGGACCCGCAAGAACTCCACCTTCGCCCCACGAGACGTCGGCAGGGAGGACAAGTGTGGCAATGCGTCCGGGCGGATTCAACGAGGCGGCAACGGCGTCGGCCGCGTCGCTACCGACGGTCGCGGTGGATTCGGAACGTCGACTCCACCCCTCCAACCATTCGGTCAGCGCATCGATGTTCGATTCGAGAGGAGCGTCGAAACCGTGGTGGTAGGTCGCGTGGTCCCCGACGATGTTCACGATCGGTGTGTGGGCGCGGCGCGCGTTGTGAAGGTTCGCCAGTCCGTTCGCCATACCGGGGCCCAGATGGAGCAGCGTCGCGGCAGGCTTTCCGGCGATCCGTGCGTAGCCGTCCGCGGCACCGGTCACGGCGCCCTCGAACAAGCCGAGTACCGCCCGCATCTGCGGAACGGAATCGAGTGCGGCGACAAAATGCATCTCGGACGTTCCTGGATTGCCGAAGCACACCTCGACGCCCGAGTCGACCAGGCTTTGGATGAGCGACTGTGCACCGTTCATTTCGATCACCTCTTCTTCATGAAAAGCTGCGAATGCTTCCTGCGCTTCATCGTGAGCAACCGAACTCCCGGTGCGTGCTCCTCGATCCGAACAGTCATCCGTACCTCCGTCGTGGCCGAGAGTCTCGATTCAAGCTACTCGGTCGGGAGTTCAGCGTTCGTAGCCCTTGCGCATATCGTCGACGATGCGTGGCCGGTCGAGCGTCGAGGGTTCCAACTCCCGCCTCGGGCGATCGCGAGGAAACACCGAGGCCGACGCCAGCGTCGGCTCGTCGAGGAACCGTAGTTCCGGCACATCAGCGGGCAGACGAAGCTCGGGCGGCGTGGAACCTCTTTGCGCGAGCACATATCCCCAGTCACCGAAGCTCGGCACGAAAACGTGATAGGGCGAGACGCTCAGTCCGACAGCCGATACCGTCGACACCGTTCTCCAGTACGCATCCGGTGTCGAGTACGGGCTGCCGGACTGGACGACCATCAGCCCGCCCGGATTCATCGCGGCAGCGGCAAGTCCGTAGAACTCCATCGAATACAAGCGGCCAAGTGCGGGGGTGTCAGGATCCGGGAGGTCGACGATCACCGCATCGAAACCCGGTTCCGGACGCTCTCGCAGCCACCGAAACGCGTCGTCGAGTACGACGTCCACCCGTGGATCCTCGAGCGCTCCCTCGTTCAGATCACGAAGACGCGTGTTGGCCAACTCGATGACTGCCGGATCGAGTTCCACTTGAACGATCTGCTCGACGCTGTTCATTCGCAGCACTTCCCGTGCAGCGAGGCCGTCACCGCCGCCCAGAATCAGCACGCGCCGGGGGTCGTTCACCAGGGCCGGATACACCAGCGACTCCGTGTACCGATGCTCGTCGACACTGGAGAACTGCAGGTCTCCGTCGAGGAACAGGCGCACGTCGTTCCCCCGCTCGGTGACGACGATTTCCTGGTACACCGATCGCTCGGCGGCCACCACGGGATCGGTGTAGAGCCGCTGCCTCGACGTGGTCTCGATGTCCGACGCTGCGATCAGCAACCATCCGATCAAACTTGCTGCCAACAGCATTGCGACGACGGCGATCGATCGTGCGCGCAGGCTGAGCTGCCACCGAAGGAGTATCAGCGCGACCACTGCCGCAGCCACGAGATTGATCATGCCGGTGAGTGCGGCACCGCGAATCATTCCCGCCCACGGCAACAGTACGAACGGCCACAGCAGACCACCGATCAATGCGCCGAGGTAGTCGGCGGCATTGAGGTTGGCCAGTACCTTTCCGGTGCTCTGTGCGTCGTTGTCGCTGCGACCGGACTGCAAGAGCGTCATCAGCAGAGGCACTTCGGCACCGACGAGGATGCCGATCAGCGCGGTCGCCGCCACCAGAACTGCTGCGCTGGAACCGAAGAACGTGAAGGTCACGTACAGCGTGACGGCACTGAATCCGCCGATCAGCCCGAGCAGTATCTCGACCGTCACGAACGAAACGGCAGCGTGTCCCAGCAGAGGTTTGGCGGCCAGCGCTCCGATACCCAGAGCCGCAACAAATCCCGCGACGATCAACGACGTCTGGGTGATGCCGCCGCCGGTCAGACTCACGCTGAGTGTCAACAGGGCCAGCTCGTAGATCAGGCCACACGCAGCGCACGCCGCAACAGCCGCAAGGAGAAGGACGCGTGCGCGCGGGCCGAGCATCGTCGAACGCTCGTCAACTGTCACATCGGGATCAGCGGCAACCATCAGGTGAGCGCTGCGGCGTTCACCAAACCGATGGACAGCAAGCTCACACCCACAGCCCACGCGGCGCCACACATCTTCGGATCCTGCACCAGCGCAACCAGCTTGCCGGGAAGGAATGCGTTCATCAATCGCAGCGCGATCGCTTGCAACACGATCGCGAACAGTCCGTATACCGCGGAGTCGGCGAGTCCCTGGGCAAAGCCGTCCGAACTGGTCAGGATTGCCGTCACCACGATGATCGCCAGCGCAAGATGATTGGAGGCCAACAGAATCGCGGCGTTCGGATTCTTGTCGACGTAAACCTGATGGCGGAGATTTCCGGGTGTCATGAGGTCGAGGACCAGGAATCCCGTCGCCAGAACCGCTGCACCGACGACGAAGTAGGCGAGGGTGCCGAGAACGCCACCGACGAGCAATGCCGGATCCACCGTCCCGATCTCGACGGAAGTGGATGCAAAGATGTTCGTCACGCCGTTCTCCTTCTCATTGAGCATTACCGTCATTTGGCACTACCCGAACCGCCGCTGCCGCTGCTTCCACCCGCCGGGGATCCCGGGTTGAAACCCGGTCCCAGGTACGCGTATCCGCCGCTGCGATACGTGCCGTCGATGTCCTCTACCTTGATGGTGCTGCCGCCGCTCGAAGCCGAACTGACAGTGACGATGTCGTCGTCGTAGCGCAGGTATTCGTTGCCGCCGTCAGCACTTCGCGCCGCTGGTTCGTCCGCGTCGACAATCCGTGAGACGGTCGTGCCCACTGGATCTTTCGACGAGTACAACACGACGTCGCCATCCTGGGACGTCTTGGAATAGTTGTCCGCGATGAAGTCTTTGGCTCCACCACCGCACGCCGACAGAACAATTGCGGCCGCCAGCATCACCGGAGCCAACCACGTCCGCTCCCTCACGGCTGCCACCTGCTGCGTGTCTTCACGATCACTCCTGTCCCCTCCCCCGGGTACAAATGCCAACTCTGCCAACTCCACCCCTGGCGGTCTCGCACGCCATACAAAGCGGTCAAAGCCGTGTCGTCACCGGGAAAGGATCCGCAGATCCAACCGTCGTGGCCGGCGGACTCTTTCAACGACGCAGCTTCCGAGTCGAATTCGACCCGGTCCATCACCAGTGAGGAAGACTCGAACCGGTAGTTTTGCGTGGACTCCACTGCGGGCAGTGGTTCACCGCCGACTGCAAGAGCATCGCACGAAACCTGTTCGGTCAGTTTCTTTCCCGACGCCCAGGCCGTCACCACGTGCGAAGCCCCCAGCACTCCGAGGGTCAGCGTCGCGTCGGAAGTTCCGATCACCAACTCGGCGAGGGTCGGTGGCGCAGGAGCTCCCAGTACCAACCCCAGTGCCGAGGCATCCACGTCGGTCGGCTCCACGTCGAGTAGATACAGGCTCATTCCGGGGGGCCCGAGTGGATGACGGTGAGTTCGCTGCGAGTGACCGCCCGTCCCGTGGAAACCTCCCACGACTGTCCGCGCGCCCACTTCTCGAATGCAATCAGGCCGGTCTTGTCGGCGGTCGCATAGTCCGCGTATTCCATCGAGCCGGAAGGGGCCGTACCCGTCGTACCCTCGGCCGTGAACTTCGCCGTTCCACTTTCGATCTTGCGGTGAACCTTGTCGTCGAGAATGACGTCGCCGTTCGGGACCAGGTTGGTTCCTTCTCGACGCATCCAGAGAGTCATCTCCAATTCGCCCTCGTCGTCCTCGACCGTCAGCCAACGACGACCGGTCGAACCGTCGAGAAGGTGCTCACGCCAGATGTACCCCTCTTCGTCGAGCGTGATGGTCCCTCGAACAACATGGTCGATACCCGCGTACGTGATGATGTCGCCGACCCCGATCTTGTGGGGGTCGTACACCTCGGGATAGTCGGCGAGCGGGTCGACGCGAGCATTCGGCTTGCCCTGGCGTCCACGCAGGATCACAAACACGACTGCAGCGATCACTACGAGTATCAGGACAACTATCAGCACGTTGGTCAACGGTTTCTCCGAAATCGTCTCGGCAGGGTTGCCGCGGGCCATACCCTACCGATCCGTTCTCAGCCTTTTCGGATGAGACTGCCGGCAATCCGGCCTGTCGCCGACCGGACAGGTCTCCAGCGCCGCGGGCAGATCGAAAGACTGCCCCGGCGCACCTTTGCGTTTACGCTCAGCCCGAGGAACTCCGCGCGAACGAAAGCCGGTCGACTGACGATGAGCAAGAACACGGAGCCGTCTGCCCGCACCGTCATGCACACACCACGATTCTGGTTGACACCATTGATAGTGGTCACCCTCTTGATGTCTGCGCTGGCAGCGTTGTACATGGGCGGGATACTCGACCCCAAGAAACACCTGGACCAGTTCCCGATCGCCCTGGTCAACCAGGACGAGGGCGACACCCTCCCCGGTGGCGACCCCGCCGACCGCAAGAACTTCGGAAACGACATCGTCGCCGGCCTCGAAAGCGGAATCGACCACCAGAAGATCGACCTGCAGCAGATCGGTATCGCCGAAGCCCAATCGCGGTTGAACTCCGGCACGCTGTACGGCGCGATCGTGATTCCCAGTGATTTCACGAAGAGGACGATCATCCTGGCGGAGGCCAGCGTCGTCGCCGGTGACGTAGAGCAACCGATCATCACGATCTACACCAATCCTCGCGCCGGTTCCGTCTCGGCATCGCTGGTCCAGTCGATCGGAACCACAGCCCTCGCCTCGGTCAACAAGAACATGGGCGAGCAACTCACCGCCCTTGTCACCGCGCAGTTGGAAGCGGGAGGCACCGGAACCCAGATCTCCGGAGCGAGCCGCCTGCTGCTCGAAAACCCGGTGAACGTACTCACGGTTGCCCACGATCCGCTTCCCGACGGAACCGGATTCGGTTTGGTGGCATTCTATTTCGCGCTGCTGTTGGTCCTTGCGGGATTCACCGGAGCAACCGTGGTCAATTCCTTGGTGGACGGCATGCTCGGATACGCGCCTACCGAATTCGGTCCACTCTTCGTTCAGAACGACGTTGTGGGTATCAACAGGTTTCGAACGCTGCTCGTCAAATGGGCATTCATGATCGTGTTGTCCGGCATAGTCTCCGCGTTGTTCCAGTGGATCAGTCGCGCCCTCGGAATGCCGGTCACTCACGGGCTTGCATTGTGGGAGTACGGCGCGCTGGTCATCACAGCGGTGGGCATCACGGCGATGTCGGTGATGGCCGCGTTCGGCTCGTTGGGCATGTTGATCAACCTGTTCGTGTTCGTCATTCTCGCGCTGCCCTCGTCCGGTGGCACCATCCCCCTCGAAGCCAGCCCCAGGTTGTATGCCTGGCTGGCGCAATTCGAGCCGATGCACCAGATCTACATGGGCACGCGATCGATCCTGTTCTTCGGCGCACGCGGTGAGGCAGGCCTGCTGCATGCCGTCTGGATGACGTTGGTGGGTCTACTGATCGGCGTCGTACTCGGCATCGTGACCACCCGTTTCTACGACCGCAAGGGCTACGAGCGCACCCATCGTCCCAAGGTGGCGTGACATGGTACCCAGCCGGGATTTGATCGAAACCTGTTGAGCCGATTCAATGTGATTGCGCGTTTCGGGAATCTTCGAGCCCCTTCCGCACGTTGTACAACTATGGCTAATTACAAAACAGTCAATCCCGCGACAGGTGAAACCGTCAGGGAATTCGATACTTTGGATGACGCCGGAGTTGAAGCCGCACTTGCGAACACGCATCGCGGCTACTTGACCTGGCGCAACAGTGCGCCACAGCAGCGTGCGGCAGTCCTGAGCAAGACCGCCGAACTGTACACAGAGCGCGCAGACGAACTGGCCCGAATGATCTCCTTGGAGATGGGTAAGCCGGTCCGCGAGGCCAAGGGCGAAGTACAACTCTCGGCCGCGATCTATCAGTGGTATGCAGACCACGGTCCGGCACTGCTCGAGGAAGAACGACTCGACGTTCCCGGGGCCGAGGAGTCGGTTGTGTACCGGCGACCGATCGGCGCTCTCATCGGCGTCATGCCGTGGAACTTCCCGTACTACCAGGTCGCCCGCTTCGCGGCACCGAATCTGATGCTCGGTAACACGATCATTCTCAAGCACGCATCGAACTGTCCGCAGTCGGCGCTGCTGATGGAAGAGATTCTGCGACAAGCCGGATTGCCGGACGACGCCTACGTCAACGTCTTCGCGACCAACGAGCAGATCGCGGACATGATCGCCGATCCCCGAGTTCAAGGTGTGTCACTGACCGGCAGCGAACGCGCCGGAACCAGCGTCGCCGAAACTGCCGGACGCAATCTCAAGAAGGTCGTCCTCGAACTCGGCGGATCAGACGTGTTCATCGTCCTCGATTCCGACGACATGGATGCCACCGTCAAGTCCGCAACCAAGGCACGTCTGTCCAATGCCGGCCAGGCCTGCAACGCGGCCAAGCGTTTCATCGTCACCGAAGATTTCTACGACGACTTCACCGACAAGTTGGCGACGTCCTTCGAATCCGTCACTGCCGGTGACCCGTTGGACGAATCCACAGTCTTGGGTCCGCTCTCTTCGCAGGGCGCGGCAGACACTCTGATCGAGCAGATCGACGACGCTGTGTCCAAGGGTGCCACGCTGCTGACCGGTGGAAAGAAGATCGACGGCCCGGGCGCCTACGTTCAACCGACATTGCTCGCAGACGTGACACCGGACATGCGGGCCTACAGCGAAGAACTGTTCGGACCTGCCGGAGTCGTCTACAAGGTCAAGTCGGCCAGCGAGGCTGTGGAACTTGCCAATTCGTCGGTCTACGGTCTGAGCGGATCCGTCTGGAGCAGCGATCTCGATTCCGCCCGGTCGGTCGCTGCAGATCTCGACGTGGGAATGGCGTTCGTCAACGAGCACGGAACGACGTTGCCCGGTCTGCCCTTCGGCGGAGTCAAGCGCTCCGGAGTCGGCCGCGAGCTGGGTCCGTGGGGAATGGACGAGTTCGTCAACAAGAAGCTGCTCCGCGTCTCGAAGAAGTAGCTCGACACAGAAGTAGCTCGACACAGAAGTAGCTCGGCGCAAAGGAAGGCCCTGACCTCGATGGAGGTCGGGGCCTTTCCTCATAACCCACGGACCAGCAAGCGGGTCCGCTGCCTGGTCACTCGCTTGCCAGAGTGACACTCCCACGAGTGAGGCTCCACCCGAACCTCGTCGCGATGACAGCTGACAGCCAGCCCATCAGCGCACCCACCAGTGGAGCAGCGACGGCGGTGTAGATCGCCTCGTTGGAAACACCAACCGACACGGCGGAGTCACCGACGAAGGCGAAATCGGTTCGGGAGGCGAAGGAGGCCCACTCGATCAGGCCGGAGACAACAATAATCAGGAACCCCAGCAGGAAGCCGAAGCCGGCCAGCAGAACGTGAAGTGCGCGCATCCGGTCAGTCTGCCTGTAACACCCACCCAGATAAAACCGACCTGCTGGTATGACACTTTCACGAATCGCTCGAACTACCGTAATCGCCGCTGCCCTCTGCGCGAGTGCAGCCATCTGTTCCGCGACTTCAGCGTCCGCGGACGTAGTCGACGTCACGATCCTTCCGGGTCTCAGCAGCGGGTCGACGACGCCGTACGGAGCGGGCTGCACGTATCTGGTGGTTGCCAGGACAGCAGCGTTGAACGAGCCGAACGTCTCGATTGTCGACATGAACCGAGCGTCGACCATGTTCCCGCAGGAACTGATCTGGGACACCGTCAATCCCTACTTCACCTTGCCGGTCGTACTCGGCCACGCCGTCACGCTGTGGACTCCGACTGCACCGGGCGAACACTCTCTGATGGCCTACCAGACGTCCGCGGGCGGGCCGGTCACAACGGTCGATGTCAATCCGGCGACACCGATCGGTCCGGGGTGCGTCGTCGCACCCTGATCCGCTAGCCCTCCAAGAAGTCGACGAGCACCCGGTTGACTTCATCGGCGGGAACCATCGGAATGCTGTGATGCGAAGAAGCTTTCAGCACCTCGACACGCGCTGCGGGAACCCTCTCCCGCACTGACTTCGACACGATTTCCGCATCATGCACCCGTCCGTCTTGTGCGAGGACCACCAGCAACTCGACATCCAGTGCGCTCAAGGCCTCCGTCGACGGACGTCGAGGCACTACGAGATCGGGTCGCGGTAGATCCGAAGTGCCCACTTCCACAAGAGACAGCCAGTCGGAGTCGATACTCAACTCGCCTGTCTCCCATTCCAACAGTCGCCGTCGGCGTGCTCGCGACGGGGAGAGCAACAGCGGAAGCGCACGCAGAAGGTAGCCCGCCTTCATGCCGGAGAAACTCGAATTAGGGTCGAGCAGAACAAGTTTGCCGAGACGATCAGGTCGATGCAGCGCAAAGGCCAACGCAATCATCGCGCCGTAGGAATGTCCGATCACATCGACGGTGTCGACCCCGGTGCAATCGACTATCGAGTCCATCCACTCGATCAGATCGTCGACGGACTTCATCCGATCACCATTCGGAATGCTGAGTCCGGCATCACCCAGCGTGTCGACGGCAAAAACACGCCGGGATTTCGACAGCGCCCCAACGTTGTCGAACCACACCGTCGAAGTGGCACCTCCCCCGGGCAGAAGGAGCAACGGCCGCGAGTCTGCAGGTCCACAGACGTTCACGTGAGTGCTACCGAACCGCCCCGCGAGATCCACACCCAGCGGTTTCTGCGGCCATTTGGTCAGTACAGCGTCGTATGCGCGATTGAAGTCCATCCCCCACCCCCATTTCTCTCGGTTATCGAGATAGTAGACAATCAAGAGACAACACACCAGGGCTGGAGGCATCCTTGAGCGTCGGCGATGCAGAAGACGAAGCGATGGCGATCGTCCACTCGCTTCGCGCACTTACCGTCGACTTGAACGTGGCGGTTTCCGGCTTTGCGAACAAGTACAAAATGCACTCCACCGACGTGCGCGCGTTGATCTGCCTTCTCGATGCCGAGCGCTCGGACGCACCGGCGACACCAGGCTGGCTCGGCGCACAGCTGGGTATCAACTCGGCGTCGGTGACCGCGCTCGTCGACCGGATGGTCAAAGCGGGCCACGTAGCTCGGGAGCGAGACTCAGCAGACCGCAGGCGGGTGCTCTTGCAGGTCACACCATCGGCGGTCACTCTGGGCGAGAGTTACTTCGGCCCACTCATTTCACGGGCGGTGAGCACCCTCGGCAATTTTACCGCCACAGAGCGAGCCACCATCGCGAGTTTCATCGCCGCGATGCGAGCGGACGTGGAGCGGACTCGAGTCGATAGGGAGCCCTCCCGGTGACTCGCATACTTCCCGCGGGAGAACGCGCATTGCTCGTGGACTTCGATTCCGAAGCTGGCGTTCTAGCGTTCACCGAAGCACTGACGCGTAACACCCCGGTCGGGGTCGAAGACTTCCTCCCCGCAGCTCGCACGGTCCTGGTCACGTGCACCCCGGCGGCAGATCTCACGTACGTCCGGAAGCGCTTGAACGATCTCGAGCAGACCGATTCTGCCGCGACCACAGACGAGCATTTCGAGACGGATGCACTCACCATCGCCGTCAGGTACGACGGGCCCGACCTCGACGACGTCGCACAGTCACTTGGTATGAGCCGATCCGAGGTGGTTGCGGCCCACACCGGGGCAATGTGGCGTTGCGCCTTCATCGGATTCGCACCCGGCTTCGCCTACCTGACTTCAGGCGACACTCGGCTCGACGTTCCGCGTCGAACGCAATCACGAACCGCTGTGCCTGCCGGTTCCGTCGCCCTGGCCGCTGGATACAGCGCGGTCTACCCGCGTGCATCACCGGGTGGCTGGCAGATCATCGGGAGCACCGATGCCGTGATGTGGGATCTGAACGCCACACCACCGGCCACCGTTCAGCCCGGCAGACGCGTGCGCTTCGTGAACGAGGAACAACGATGAACGGTCTGGAGATACTCGACACCGGGCCGCTGAGCCTGATCCAGGACCTCGGACGGATAGGTCATCTTCGCTCGGGTGTCGGGGTTTCCGGTGCGGCAGACAGTCGATCTCTCAGGCTTGGCAATCGGCTCGTCGGCAACAACGAGGGCGCAGCCGGTGTCGAGGTCCTCCTGGGTGGGCTGAGTCTTCGGGCGCAGCAACCGACAACGATCGCGTTCACCGGTGCGCCTGCACAGGCCTACCGCGACGGCATTCCGGTCGGGCATTCGAGCGTGATCGATCTGCGGGCTGGGCAGACCGTCCGCCTGGACTACGCACCGAGTGGACTGCGGACGTATCTGACCGTCCGAGGCGGCATTGTGGTTCCCGAGATCCTGGGATCGCGCAGCACCGACACGATGTCCGGGATCGGTCCGGCGCCTCTCGAGCCTGGTGTTTTTCTCCCGATCGGGCCATCGCCGACCACGTTCTCAGCCGTCGACCTCGCACCGGTGCCGCCGATGGCAAACGAGACTCTCGCCATTCGAGTGGTGTTCGGTCCTCGCGCAGATCGATTCACCAACCCCGAAACACTCCTCCAGGGCCGATGGGCGATCTCGACCGACTCGGACCGAATCGGCGCACGCGTCGATCGCGTCGGCGCCGACGAACTACTTCGAAGAACAGACGACACCGAACTGCCCACCGAAGGCGTGGCACTCGGATCGATCCAGGTCCCACCCAGCGGCCAACCTGTCGTGTTCCTCGCCGATCACCCCATCACCGGCGGCTATCCGGTGGTGGGAGTGGTCGCGGACGCAGATATCGACCGACTCGGCCAAGCCCGCCCGGGTCAACACATCCGGTTCGTCAGGGCCTGAGCACGCCGAGCGATAGCGTGTCGGACCCAGCCGTCACACTGATGTCGTGCGAGTTGTCCTGGTCCCCGGTAGTACGACGTCCACGGGAGCTGTGACGGCAACTGTCCTACGGACCGATCCCGCTGGAACGCCGCTCGCCGATCCCGTCGAATACCCCGACCTGATCGCAGCGGTACGCACCATCGAGGAAGCCGAGCACCCGCGGTGGGTGTGGCCGAGTACGGCGACCGTGTACCCACCTCTACTGCGGGCAGGCGTACGGGTTCAGCGGTGCCACGACATCTCCCTGACCCGCGCGATACTCGGAATGCGCGCCGGCAAACCGTCACCGCCCGCCGAGGAGTTCGACGACGATCGACTCGGACTCTTCGACACTGCACCCGTTCTCGATCCCCTCGCCGTCGTCACCGAATTCGCCGAGCAGCGCGCAACCATCGGCGCGGACGCTCGACTGGACTTGTTGATCGCAGCAGAATCGGCCGGCGCTCTCAGCGCCGCCGAGATGACGCACACGGGCCTTCCGTTCTCGACGCAGAAGCATCGCGAACTCCTCGAAGAACGGCTGGGGCCGCGGCCGACGGGATACGACCTCCCCGCTCGTATGCAGGAACTTGCCGCACAGATCAGTGAGGTCTTCGGGCGCACCGTCAATCCTTCGTCTTCGGTGGAGATCACCGAGGCGTTCGGTCGTCAGGGCATCGAACTTCCGTCGACGCGCAAGTGGTTTCTGCAGGAGATCGATCATCCGGCTGTGCCGCTACTCCTTCGTCATCGCGAACTCGCCAAGCTGTACAGCACCAACGGGTGGCAGTGGATGGACAGTTGGGTGCGGGGAGATCGATTCCGTCCGATCTACGTTCCTGGTGGTGTCGTGTCCGGCAGGTGGGCGAGTCGAGGCGGCGGGGCCCTCCAGATTCCGAAGACCATGCGCTCGAGCGTCGTCGCCGATCCGGGCCACGTGTTCGTCGTCGCCGACGCCGGTCAGCTCGAGCCCCGAATTCTGGCCGCCATGTCCGGCGACCGCCGCATGATGGCCGCCGCCGGCGACGACGATCTGTACGCACTTGTCGGTGCAGAAGCCTTCGGCGGGGATCGCGCAAAAGCCAAGGTCGCAATCCTCGGAGTCCTGTACGGGGCGACGGCGGGTGAAGCCAAAGCACTGCTCGTCTTGTTGCGGAAGCGATTCCCGGTCGCCGTCGAGTACGTCGAGCAAGCTGCCAAGGCAGGTGAGCGCGGCGAGGTGGTGAAGTCACTGCTCGGCCGGGCCTGTCCCCCACCGTCTCCCGACTTCTACTCCCACGGCGACGCTCATGCCCGCGGTCGTTTCACGCGAAACTTCGTCGTTCAGGCCACTGCGTCCGAGTGGGCGTTGTGCCTGCTCGCCGACCTCAGGCGCCGCCTCGCCGAAGATCCGGACGGCGAGTTGGTCTTCTTCCAGCACGACGAAGTGGTCGTGCATACCCGAAACCCCGAGTCAGGTGCCGCCCACGTGCTGGCCGCCGCGGCTTCGGCAACTCGATTGTTGTTCGGCGACACAGTCGTTCGTTTTCCTATGGACGTCGCAGCCCGCGAGACTTACGGCAAAGGCACTTCGTAGCGTCGTCAATTCCACTCCAAGTGGTTCCACCACGCCCGTATTGCGTGTTCTACTGGAAAACGTTGCTTTGTTGGTGCTGGTCGACTGTGTTCGAGGAGAACCATGACCAAGCTGGATACAACTGATGCAGAACGGAACGAGCGCGGAACGGTCAAACGCCTTCGCGTGCCGATCTTCACCGTGATCGCGCTTGCAATCTTTGCCTTCGTCGCAGGCGGATTCGGCGGTTCTTTCCAGGGCAAACTCGCCGAGGTTCAAAAGAACGACAACGCCTCGTACCTCCCGAGTTCCGCCGAATCGACAATCGTCAGCAACCAATCCGCGAACTTCCTCGCAGTCGAGACGATCCCTGGATTTGTTCTGTTCCATAGAGATTCGGCCCTCACCGAGGCGGACAAATCTGCAATCAACTCGGCCTACGGCGCCATTGCCGGCATCTCCGGAGTAGACGCCGACGGTATGCAGCCCACTCAGTACTCCGCCGACGGCACAACTGCGTCGATCTTCGTGCCACTCGTCGCCAAGGACGGAGACACATCCGTGGCAGGTGATGTCCTGGCGACCACCGAGCAGAACGTCATCGACGCAGCAAAACAAGCAGCTGGTGATGTCGAGGTACTCCCAGCCGGGCCAGGTGGGCTACTCGTTGCGTTCATCGACGCCTTTGCCGGTCTGGACGGAGCGCTCCTTGGCGCGGCACTCCTGGTCGTGATCCTCATCCTGCTTGTCGTGTACCGATCGCCGGTGTTGTGGTTCTTCCCGCTGTTCTCCGCGCTCCTCGCCATCGGCTTGTCGTCGATGGTGATCTATTTTCTCGCGAAAGCCGAATTACTCACTCTGACCGGACAATCTCAAGGCATCCTTTTCGTGTTGGTGATCGGTGCCGGTACCGACTACGCCCTACTCTTGATCTCTCGCTATCGCGAAGAACTGCACACGTATCCCAACCGCTTCGACGCGATGATCAAGGCCTGGCGCGAGTCTGCGCCGGCCATCACCGCTTCGGCTGTCACCGTGATTCTCGGTCTGCTTTGCCTGACGTTCTCTCAACTCAACTCCAACAAGAGCCTCGGACCCGTCGCCGCCATCGGGATCGCCTGCACCTATCTGGTGATGATGACGTTCATGCCGGTCGCTCTGGCCGCCACCGGACGGTGGGTCTTCTGGCCGCGCAAGCCCAAGGTCGATCACGCCGCAGACCTTACGACGCACGGGATGTGGGGCAAGATCGCCGAGGCCGTCGGTAGCAAGGACCGCCCACTGTGGATCGGCGCCACAGTGTTGTTGATCATCCTGTTCGCGGCCGGGATCGGCAGTCTCAAAACCGATGGCCTGACGTCTACCGAAAGCTTCACCAATCGTCCCGACGCCGTTGTCGGACAGGAACTCTACGACTCGAAGTTCGATCCCGGAGCGGGCGCACCGGCCGTGATCACCGCAAACGCCGACCAGGCCGACGCCGTCATCAAAGCAGCCAGCGGCGTCGAAGGTATCTCGCAGGATCCCGGCGCCGTCTGCACCCAGGTGGACGTCGCAAAGGTCAGCGATTTGATCAAGACCAACCCCGCTGCCGTCGCACAAGCCGCCGCTGCGGGTTGCGCCCCTGCGGCTTTCACCGTTGCACCGATCGACGGCCGAACCATGATCAATGCAACCCTCGCCGACTCCTACGATTCGCCGCAGGCACTCGAAACTGTCAAGCGACTGCGGACTGCCGTCCACGACGTGCCCGGCGCCGACGCGCTCGTCGGGGGCAGCACGGCCACCACCCTTGATGTCCAGGCCGCCTCGGTCCGCGACAGAAACCTGATCATCCCGATCGTGTTGGTGGTGATCTTCCTGGTTCTGGCCGCTTTGCTCCGCGCTCTGCTTATCCCGGTGATTCTCATTGTCACCGTGGTGCTTTCCTTCGCGGCGACCCTCGGTGTGAGCGGATTCTTCTTCACACACGTATTCGGGTTCGCCGGGGCGGATCAATCGTTCCCGCTGTTCGCCTTCGTCTTCCTCGTCGCACTGGGTATCGACTACAACATCTTCCTGATGACCAGAGTCCGGGAGGAGACCGGAGAATTCGGCACCCGTGCAGGTGTACTGCGCGGTCTTGCGGTGACGGGCGGTGTGATCACGTCAGCCGGAATCGTCTTGGCCGCAACATTTGCCGTACTGGGCATCCTGCCACTGGTCTTCCTCGCCGAGATCGGATTTGCCGTGGCCTTCGGCGTGCTGCTCGATACGATCATCGTGCGCAGCGTCCTGGTGCCGGCACTCTCTCACGACATCGGGAAACGTATTTGGTGGCCGTCCGAACTGGCCCGCGCGAAAGACTGACCGACTACAGAAACGCTTCCTTTGTCCACAGATGAAAGAGTGCGTACGCTCGCCAGGGTCGCCAGCGCTCGGACAACGCTGAGGCTTCTTTGCCCGACGAAACCCCCAACGCTCGCTTCAACACCAGATCATCGGGCACGAAGGCGTCGCGATCACCGAGAATTCGAACAGTGAGATAGTCAGCGGTCCACGGTCCGATTCCCGGTAGCGCCAACAACTCTCGCCGAAATTGGACAGGATCCGCATCCCAGGAGAGATCGAGACCGTTCGCTGCCGCAGTTGCCAACGTGTGCACTGTTCTTGCGCGCATTGTGGTCAATCCGACGGCTCTCTGTATGTCCTCCGGCGATTGCGCTGCAACCGCGTCCGGATCAGGGAAGGCAAGAAACTCCCCTTCCACCGGCGCTCCGAATGCGCTGACAAAACGACCACCGAACGTCCTCGCTGCGGCGAGCGAAACCTGTTGCCCCAGAACGGTGAGCACTGCGGTCTCGAAACCGTCCACCGAGCCGAGCACCCGCAATCCTGGACGGGCGGCAACGAGTGGGGCCAACAACTCATCGCTACCGAACGCTGCTTCGACAGCAGTGTGATCGGCGTCGAGGTCGAGCCAACGACGCACGATCACCTCCAGCACTGCGGAATCCCCCGCTGGCACATCGGAATCCACGACGACACCGTCGTCTGTCCACGACACCGACACAACTACCGGGCCGGAAGGCAACGGTATGACTCTGGTGTGAACACCGTCGTCGTGACGCTCGAGGCCTGCGACGCAGTGAGCCCGCAAGGCACCGGTGAGCGGTTCGACTGCATAGGGCGCCTGAAAGCGCAGCGTCACTGCGCTCACCGGCCGGCTTCCAGATCCAGCAGAATCGCTTTCAGTTCGGGGCCGCCGGCGTACTGCCCGAGGCTGCCGTCGCTGCGCACCACGCGGTGACACGGGACCACCAACGGCAGCGGATTCTTTGCACATGCGGTCCCGACGGCACGCACCGCACGCGGGCTTCCCGACGCTGCTGCGACCACCGAATAGCTTGCAGTGTGGCCGTATTCGATCTCGGGGAGATGACGCAACACTTCGCGTCGGAACCCCTTCGCGAGTTGGAAGTCCAAGCGCAGATCGAATTCTCGACGCGCACCGGCAAAGTACTCGTCCAACTCGCGAGCGACAGTGTCCAGCCTGCGCGGGTAATGAAGCACACGGGGGCTGACGGTGTCCGCCAAACGTTCCAGAACGAGGTCGTGCCCTTCGACGGCAAAGGCAACCCGCACCAGGCCGACATCGGTCGCCGCCAGGAGCAGCTTTCCGACCGGCGAATCGACGGTTCGATATGCCACGTCGATCAATTCAGCTTCGGACGCCTGAGCAGCCAGGCGCGCCCGTAGGCGGATCATGGCGTCGGCGTCAACGGCTGGAAGCGCCTCGAACACATCGTTACTCATGAGTGACTCCCTTCCGCAGCGGTAGCGGACAAGTAGGTTCTTCGTAGTGTGGCGATACCGTCGGCACCCGCGCGTCTGGCGGCCGCCGGGGTGTTGCCGAGGATGTCCGCGATCTCTGCGTACGGCAGCCCACCCAGAAAGTGATAGGCGACTGCCGCACGTTGTTTGAGCGGTAGCTGTTCGAGTGCGTCCCAGAGTTCGTGATCCCACGTTCCGGGTACGCCGATTCGCGTCGGCAACTCCGGAACCTCGTCTGTCGGCACGGCCACGCGGGCGCGCACTCGGGTGATGTCGATTGCCTTGCGGTGCGCGATGGTCACCAGCCAGGCTTCGATGTTCGCGTCCGGATTCAGATCCGGATATGCCCGCATCGCTGCGATGAACGTCTCGGACCACGCGTCCTCGGCGTCGACGGGACCGACCACCGCGCGGCAGACACGGAGGACCACTGCACCGTATTCGGTCACGACGTCTTCGAACGGTTTGAGTCTCACGATCGGTAGACGTTCCCGATCACCGAATTGTGAGCCGAGCGCATCAGAAGAGGACATCCGATTCGCCGCCGTGCTCGCGGTCGAGTAGGAACCGCTTGCGTTCGAGGCCGCCGGCGAAACCGGTCAGACTTCCGTCGCTACCGACCACGCGATGACAGGGAACGATGATGCTGATCGGATTCTTGCCGTTTGCCGCGGCGGCAGCACGGATCGCAAGCGGGTTACCCAAAGTTTGCGCGAGCTCCATGTAGGTCCAGGTTTCGCCGTACGGGATCGTTCGCAAGGTATCCCACACCCGCTTCTGGAACTCGGTACCCACGGGCGCCAGCGGCACGGAGAACTCCGTGCGATCACCCTCGAAGTACTCGGTGAGCTGCGATTCGACTTCACCGAAGACCGCCGAGGAACGATCACCGAACGTGGACTCGTCCGGCTTGTGGCGATGCTCCGCCATGTACAGACCGCAGAGGTCGTCACCTGCTGCTACCAGCGTCAACGCTCCGATCGGCGAGTCGATCACAGTGTGCGTACGGATAGCCGTCATGTCTCGATCCTTCCAGGTTGCGCGGTGCGGCAGGCAGCGGGTGAATTGATTGTCCGCGCCGGCACCGACACCTCGAAGACGCCGCTGGCCTCGTGAATGTGAGATTTACCTGTACTTTGACGTCACATCAGGCAGTATCGAGGGATGGCTCTAGTTTTGCCCGGCAGCTCCACCGTCGTCCGCTCCGTCGGCGACGTGGTGCACTGGTCCCTGTCCACGGTCGCTTTTGCGGTCACCCTGCCCACTCGACTCGAGGCGCTCCTCTTCTCGGTCGAGAGGTTGGTGGCACGCATCAACCAGATCGCCGACAACGCCGACCGCGTCGTCATCGGAGCCGCCGCCGTGACCGTTCGCGCTGAGACGCTGGTCGAGGCCGTCGAGCAGACCTCGGACATCGCGGGACAACTCCTCGAGATCTACGAGCCCATCGCCCTACAGCTCGCGCCGCTGGCTGCCAGGTTCGCCGACGACCTTTCCGAGGCAGAGGTCAGCGCCGCGATCAAGCTGATCGACCAACTACCGGAGCTCACCGACCGGGTGGCCGCGGTGTTGCCCATCCTCGGAACCTTGGACTCCGTCTCGCCCGAGATCCACGAACTCCTCGGAGTGGTCAAGGACCTGCGGCAGGCGATCGTCGGAGTGCCCGGCTTTCACTTCTTTCGCAAGCGGGGCGAAGCCAAGCTGGATTGAAATTTCAGGCGGAGTAGCCGTTGGTCCCAGCACGCGTCATGACGACCTTCGGAACTACCGCTCGAGACGAGAGCTTGAGCAGACCGTCCACCAACTCCACGATGTCGTCGACCTTGATCATGGTGTCCGGTGTGATCCGATCGTGCGTCCACGCCGACATGTCGGTATCGACGTAACCGGGAGCGATGGCCGTCGCACTGACGCCGTTTCCGGATTCCTCGGCGTTGAGTGCTTCGACCATCGAAATGAGTGCAGCTTTGGTGGCTCCGTAGACGGCCAGACCGCTCTCGGCATACACACCGGCCATCGAGGCGAGAGCGATCACCTTTGCTCCGCCGGCGAGGTCCGCGTCCGCCGCTGTACGCAGGAGCGGCAGCGACGCTTGCAATAGTGCGAACGGTGTCCGGAGATTGACGGCAACGGTCTTGTCGAAACGTCGCATGGGGTAGTCAGCCACTCGCCCACTGGTTCCCACTCCGGCGTTGAGGACGAGGGCTCGCATGGAGCCGAACCGCTCGCCGTGCGTGGCGACGAGTGCTGCGGCGAAGTTCTCGTCCGCCATGTCGCCGGCCGAGACGACGACGTCCGGCGATCCGGCGCGCGTAAGTTCTTCGGCGACAACGGCGAGCCGTTCGGCATCACGCGCCGTGATGGTCAGCCCGTACCCCTGCGAAGCCAAGCGTGTTGCGATGCCGAGCCCGATTCCCTTGGAGGCGCCGGTGACCAGTGCTGATCGAGTCATTCGAATTTCCCTTGCAGTGCATTGAGTCCGGCCGAGATCAGTTCCGGCACAGAAGATCCAGCCTTGTCGAATCCCCCACCGACGGTGGCGCCTGCTCGGTATCGGTGATCGATGCCCTGCGCCACGACTGCGAGTTTGAAGAACCCGAGCGCCATGTAGAAGTTCCAGTGCGCCAGCTCTCGACCCGAAACGGACGAATACCGTTGCGCCAGATCGACAACGGACGGTAGCGACGGGCTCGTCCACGCGGCAGGCTCACCCAGAACCAGATCCAGCGCGGGATGCCGATAGACGCACATCATCGCGATGTCCGCCAGCGGATCTCCCAGCGTCGACAGTTCCCAGTCCACCACTGCGGCAACCTTGGTGACGTCGTTCGCCGCGAGAATCGTGTTGTCGATCCGGTAGTCGCCGTGCACGATCGACGAAGCCGATTCCGCCGGAATCAATTCCGCGAGGCTCGACGCCAACCTGTCCACATCGGCCGAGTCCTCGGTCTTGACGCGTGACCATTGACCGGCCCACAACTTCACCTGGCGGGCTACGTAACCGTCGGGTCGGCCGAGTTCGCCGAGACCCACTGCGTTGTAGTCGACGTCGTGCAGGGCAGCGAGAACACGCACCAACTCGTCGGTGCACTGCGTGACCAGCTCTGCCGGAACAGCTTCCAACTCGGTTTTGGTCCGGATCACTTGACCGGTGACGAACTCGACCACCGTGAACGACGCACCCATCACCGAGGCGTCCTCGCACAGCACGACGGTCGGCGCGACCGGCACGGCGGTGTTCTGCAACGCCGAGGTGATTCGGAACTCACGCGCAACGTCGTGCGCCGACGGCGTGAGGCCGGCCGTGGGTGGACGACGGAGAATCCACTTCGAGTTGTCGTCGAAGATTCCGTAGGTGAGATTGGATTTGCCGCCTGAAATCAGTTCGGCTCGCAACTCACCGCTCACCTCGACGCCTGCGGCTTGCAGATACTTGTGGAGCGCCGCGAGATCGAGTCCTGGAAAGTCCGTCACTTCGACTCCTCCCGAGCAGCGCGCTTCGCAGCTCCGACAACACGTTTCGCAATTGCCCAGCGATGAACCTCGGACGGGCCGTCGTAGACGCGGAAGGGACGCACTTCGCGGGACAAGCGTGCCAGCGGCAGATCGCCGGACACGCCCATTCCGCCACACATCTGAATGGAGCGGTCCACGATCCGGAAGATCGCCTCGGCAGCGTAGGTCTTGGCGATGGACGTCGCGTTGCTCGCGTGCCCGCCCTGATCGAGTTCGAAGCAGGCCTGCACCAGAAGTGCGCGGCTGGCTGCGATGTCGATCTCGTTGTCGGCGACCATCTTCTGGATCATTCCGAGATCACCGAGTTTCGAGCCGAAGCCTTCTCGTTCGGCAACTCTGGCCACGGCGACGTCGTGGCCGCGGCGCGCTGCACCGAGCCAGCGCATCACGTGCGTCATGCGGGCGGGACCGAGGCGAACCTGCGCGTAGGCGAAACCTTGATCGACCTCACCGAGAACGGCCTCGTCGGGTACGAAGAGATCCTCGAACGTGACCTCGCAGTGCCCACCGATCATGGCCTTGTCGAGGGTGTCGATGTGTCGACCCACTACCAGGCCGGGAGTGTCCGTCGGCGCCAGGAACATGGTCGCTCCGCCGCGCTGCCCGGGCTCGCCGGACGTGCGCGCCATGATGATGAAGAACCCGGCGCCGTCGGCGCCGGTGATGAACCATTTCTTACCGTTGATCTTCCAGCCACCGGGGACTTTTTCGGCGCGGGTGTTCAAAGCCGAGGGATCGGATCCCGCTCCGGGCGCGGGTTCGGTCATGGCGAATGCCGACCGCATGTCCCCGCTTGCGAGCGGCGCGAGGAACTGCTGCTTCTGTGCTTCGTTCGCCACGTGGGCCAGCATGTGAACGTTGCCCTCGTCCGGCGCCGCGATGTTGAGCGCCGTCGGCCCGAAGAGGGAGTAGCCGGCTTCCTCGAAGACCGGCGCGCGATCACTCATGTTGAGTCCGTGTCCGCCGTACTCGATCGGTGCATGCGGGGCGAAGACACCGGCTTCTTTTGCTGCCGCCTGCATCTCGATGCGGATGGCATCGCCACCCGCGACGGCGATGTCACCGGCGTGTTCGTCTTCGATGGGGAGCACTACGTTGCGCGTGAAGTCGCGCGTCTTCTCGATCAGCGCCACCACCTCGGGCGCGTACGTCAGATCGATTGCCACCAGCCACCTCCGAAAGAACATCCCGACCGAGCGATCGCTCGGTATCAGCACTCTCGCACACGCCGACGCGTCGGGTCAACAATCCTCGAGCATTGCCTCGCCCTGATCGAGCCGGCCGGCAACCACCATGTCGCGGTACAGATCGTCCTTGTCCATGAGCTCGTCATGGTTGCCGATGTTCCGGATCCGACCGTCTTCCATGACCACGATCCAGTCGGCGTCACGCACCGTCGAGAGCCGGTGAGCGATAGTCACCACGGCCCCGGTGCGCGCACGTTCGTTGATCGCGTCGACAATCGCGGCTTCGGTGAGCGTGTCGACCTGGGCAGTGGCTTCGTCGAGCAGAAGCAAAGCACTCGGCCGCAGAACTGCGCGCGCCATCGCGATCCGCTGACGTTGGCCGCCCGACAGCGAAGTGGCCGTCAGAGCGGTGTCGAGTCCGTTGGGCAGGGCCTCGATCGCGTCGTCGAGCCGGAGCAAGCGCAGAACGGCCTGGACTTCTTCGTCCGTCGCATCGGGATGGCTGAAGACGACGTTCTCCCGAATCGTTCCGGGCACCACCGGTGTCTCCTGCTCCACGTATGCGAGACTCTCGCGCACAGCGCGGTGATCGAGCGCGTCGTAACCGACTCCATGCAGGAGAACCTCACCCGATCGCGGTTCGACAAATCGCAGCACGGTCGAGAGCAAGGTCGTCTTTCCTGCGCCCGACGGGCCGACGATGGCCATGTGCCCACGCGTCGGAATGACCAGCGAGACATCGCGCAACGCCGGCTGGTTCGATCCGTGGTAGCTCACGGTGACGTCGCGCAACTCGATCAGCGGCGCGGCAGCGCTCGTTTTCGCGACCACGTCCACGACCTCGTCGTACTGCTCGGTGGGCAACGACTGCATCTCGCGAATCCGGATAGCTGCCGCGATTCCCGACTGAACGGAGGTCACGTTCTGCGCAAGCTCCGACACCGGCCCCATCAGGGTGAAGGCGTAGAGCAAAAACGCGATGAGCGTCGAGACTGCCATTTCGCCGTCGGCGACTCGCCAGGCACCGAAGCCCAGGATGGCAATGATCGATCCTTGAATGGCGGTCCACGCGACAGTCCACGCGGTTGCCGACACTCGCACCGCCGTGATCGCATGCTTTTTCGCATCGGACGCATTGTTCGTCACCAGAGCCCCGACGCGATCCTCGGCGAGGGAAACCTTGACCGTCCGGATCGCACGCAAGCCACCCTCGAGAACGCCGCCGAGCTGACCGAGCGATTCCTGGGTTCGCGCTTCCGCTGCGGAAATCCGAGGCATCAGAACGGCAAAGAGTATGGAGGCGAACACGATTGCCACCATGGTGACGCCCAACAACGGCAGATCCAGTACGCCCATCAGAACAATCGTTCCGATGGTCAACGCGGCTGCGTTCAGAATATTCACCGCGGCCGACGACGCAGCCTCCCGCAGCAACAAGGTGTCAGACGTGACCCGGGTGACCAATTCACCCACGGATCGCGATTGCAGCGCCGGCACCGTCGCAGCGAGGAATCGCCTCACCAGCGACGACCTGGCGTCGAAGACAACTTTCTCGGCGGCGGTTCCGAGAACGATCCACTGAGCACAACCGAGCACTGCACCGACGATCAGAAGGACGACGAGCGTGAGGATAGGTCCTTTCAGCGACGCACCGGTATCGAGGGTGTCGAGAACCCACTTGGTGACCATCGGCGTTGCCAGCGTCGCCGCCGAGCCGCACAGCGCCAGTACCAATCCGAGAAGGAGCGACGGCAGATGCGGTCGAGCGAACTCCGAGAGGACGCGGAGATTGCTCCATTTCGGTGCGGGCTGAGAAGCGTCGGATTCAAGCATGAATTTATGGAACACGAATGTTCCATAAAGGGCAAGAGAAATTCCGATTCGGAAACACTGGATACCGAAACCGGACACGGCTACGCTTCGGATTCGTGACAACGATCCACAGCGCACCAGAACAAAGCGCGACCCGCGAGCGCACACGGAAGGCCATCCTCGATGCTGCCGTTTCGGTGTTCGCATCCAAGCCTGCTGCGACCCTCAGCGAGATCGCTTCGGCCGCAAAGGTCGGCCGGACCACTTTGCACCGCTACTTTCCCGAACGGTCAGACCTGGTCGACGCAGTCGCGGCCGAGGCCACCCGCGCCGTCGGAGAGGCAGCAGCAGCAGCTCGACTCGGCGAGGGTACGGGAGCCGAAGCGCTGGTTCGCCTGTGCCATGAATACTTCGAACTGGCCGACCTCTTGACGGTCCTGTTCTTCACTCCCGGTGTGTATCAAGAAGATTCGTTTGCCGAGTCCGCGTCGAACGACGACTCAGTCACCGATGCCATCGAGCGCGGACACTCCGACGGTTCCATCGACCCCGACATGGGTTCGGACTGGGTGCAGAACCTGCTGTGGTCACTGCTCTACACGTCGATGGACTACGTGAACCGTGGTTCCGGGACGCGCCTACAAGCCTTGGACCTGACGGTTCGCAGCCTCCGCCGCGGAATCGCCCCCGATCCCGCGGTCTAGGTTGTCGGCTGCTTGAACAGCGGCACGCCGTTTGGTCACGCCTAGTTTGCGGTAGATCGAGCGAATGTGAGTCTTCACAGTGGGATAGGCGATGCCGAGGTGCGCAGCGATCTCGTCTGCAGTCATCGTAGTTCGCAGAAAAGTGAGGATCTCTTTCTCACGTTCCGTCAGGACTCCGGCGAGTTTGGCAGAGAGCTGGCCCCGTTTTTCCAGAATCGTGCGCAGGAGCTCCTGGTGTCTCGACCCCTGTGTTGCGTGCGCGTTCAACAGATCGACGATTACCGGATCGCCGCTCAGAAATGGGGCGAGAATCCGCTCGGGGATTGCTTCCGCCAGCGCACGATCCAACTGCTCGTGCGCCTGCGGTCCACGCCCGGCGACGGAGCTCAGGGCGGCAGACGTGACAAGGGTGCTCACCAGCGCATATCGCGGCAGCGCGGCCGAGGTTGCCAAGCGAAGCGCTTGAGCCGACGGTTCCGGATCCCCCATGACTCGGTAGAGCTCCGCGAGAAGCGCGTGAGCGACCGCAGCACCTGTTCTGGTCAGCGTGGGCATTGCGATGCGGCGAGCTTGCTCGTCCTGTCCTTGAGCGTGGGCGAGCCAGGCCGTGGTGACGCGCCGCAGCGTATCCCAAGGAATGCCGTGCTTGTCCGCAGTGCTCACGCCTCGCAGCAGACGAGCGGCGTTGTGGTACCGGTCTTCCCGGTTCAGAGCGATCAGGCTCATTACCAGGTACAGACGGGCGAGCTCCTCGAAGTTGGTTCCGGGACTGCCCTCCTCGATGATCGAGTCGAACTGAGCGATCGCCTCCTCGAAGTCACCACGCCAGTAGGCGATGCACCCTCGATTCGACTGTGGGAGACCGCCTTCGAAGCGTTCCCAGTCGGACGCCACCTCTCGAGCAGGAAGGCCGTCGAGGATCTGTTCGGCTTCGGTGAATATCCCTGCGTGGGTGAGCGCGAAAGCCAAATTGGATTGTGCGAGACGCAACGTCTCCGTACGCGACTGCAACTGCGCCTCGTCGCCGGCCGAGCGAAGTAGCGCGATGGCACGAGGAAGGTCACGACGAAGCCTGATCTCGGTCCACCCGAGGAGGAAGAGCGCGGACGGGTAATCATCCTCGGGCTCACACTGGGCGAGCGCGTGGCGAGCGCGATCGGCGATGACGGCCTTGGTCGAGGTGTCCGGAGCGAGCAGCAGGTCGGTGAAGCAGACGACAAAATCGTCGGACGCCACCCGCAGACCCTGCCCGCGGAGAAACTCAGCGCCGTACGGATCACCGCTGAGATCGCGGCAGCACGCCCGTATCAGCAGGATGTGCGGATCGTGGGGATCGGGATGAGCAAGGCAGAGCTGCTCGAGTTCCCTGGTGTGAGATTCGAGAATCAAACGAAGCCAGTTTTTCCGCAGGACTCGTCGAGCCTGCTCCGCCTCACCAGAGGCGAGTGCGTCACGCACGGCTTCGATCATGTGTCGAAGATACTCGAGACGTTCGATGTCCGTGGAAATCCGGTCTCATCCGCTTCGGATTAGGCCGCGATCGAAGCCCGCCGATACCGGTGAGAATTGCCGGAATCAACCGAAATGCGTGAGTCAGCGGAATACCGTGTGCGCAGGCCTTACACGAAACGGATAAGACACATGAGCTTCTGGGAAAGCCTCGGCTGGATGCTGTGGGCGACCGTCTTCATCGGATATCTCTTCGCGCTGTTCGCGATCATCGCCGACCTGTTCCGCGACCACAAGCTGAACGGCTGGTTGAAGGCCGTTTGGGTGTTCTTCCTGCTCTTCCTACCGATCCTGACCGCCCTCGTCTATCTCGTCGCCCGCGGCGAAGGGATGACGGAACGCAGCAACAAGGCCGCACGCGACGCCGAGAAGGCCGCCGAATCGTATATCCGCGAGGTCGCGGGGAAGAGCCCCAGCGAGGAGATCGCCGCAGCCGCAGCACTGCTCGAAGCCGGAGCGATCAGCGAGGACGAGTTCGCCGCACTCAAGCTGAAGGTCCTCTCGTGAGTGCCGCGCGTTTCGGCCCCGTCGACTTCTACCTTCTCGGCCTGCCTGGGCAGAGCCTCGACCCGGCCGCGCTCTCCGCCTTGACCGACCTTACGGATACCGGCCTGGTGCGGCTGCTCGATCTGATCGTCATCTCCAAGTCCGAGGACGGTGAACTCACCCTCATCGAAGTCGAGGAGTTGCCGAACGGCTTCGAGATCAACGTCGAGATGCTCGGCGCGTCCGGTCTGCTCGGGCATGAGGACATCACCGAACTCGCGGCAGCCATTCCCACCGGCGCTGCAGCGCTGCTGGTCGCGCTCGAGCTGGTCTATCAGCGTGAGCTCGCCGCCCGCACCGCGGCGTCAGGCGCGGTGCTACTGGGTTATGAGCGGATACCCGCACCCGTCGTCAATGCCCTCATGGACACGATCATCCCGGAATTGGAGGTCTGACATGCCGTACATCCCGAGACGAGGCCGCCCCGGACTACTGGGCCTCGCCGCCCGCACCGCGGTCGTCACCGGTACCGCGACCGCCGTCAGCGACGGTATGGCCACCCGCCGGCAAAGGAGAGCTCAGGCCGACTACGAGCAGGCGCAGTACGAATTCGCCCAGCAGCATGCCGCACTCCCGATGCCCACACCCGCACCCGCGGCCCCGGTCGATCTCGTCACCGAGTTGCAGAAACTCGGCGACCTCAAATCACAAGGCCTGCTGAGTGAGGCCGAGTTCCAAGCCGCCAAAGCGCGACTGCTCGGCTGATTCACCCCGACAGAGGCGAGGGATTCCCGCTCTCGCTTCCATACCCGACACCGAATGGAACCCGCTATGTCCACGATCGCCGTCAACGTCCTGAACTTCAATCGGGCAGAATCCGATCTCATGTTCGCTCGCCTGGCCGCGGGCGTCGGCCTGGGCACGTGGAACCACACTCGTGATCTCGGGTCACTCGACAACCAGCCGATCATCCGCCAGAACCGCGACACTCTGTACAGCAGCGCGATCATCGACGTGCGCGAGAACGTCACGATCACGGTGCCCGATACCGGCAAGCGCTACATCTCCGTGTGGGTGGTCAGTCAAGATCACTTCGGTCCCGTCATCCTGCGCGACCCGGGAGAGCACCTGCTCACGCGTGAATTGGTCGGGACCGACTACGCCGCACTGATCGTGCGCATCCTCGTCGATCCGAACAGCCCCGAAGACGTCGCCGAGGTGAACCGGTTGCAAGACGCCCTCAACATCGACGGCGGCGGAACGGGAGAGTTCCCGTTGCCCGACTACGACGAGCAATCGCAGACCGAGACCCGCGACGCACTCCTCGCACTCGCGCGTGGCATCACCACGTACGACCATTCATTCGGTACCGCTGCGGAAGTCGATCCGATCAGGCACCTGCTCGGTACCGCATCCGGCTGGGGTGGCCTTCCCGAGTACGAGGCCACCTACGTCAACTTCGACGAACGTCTCCCGGTCGGGGAATACCGTCTCCGCCTGAACGATGTTCCCGTGGATGCGTTCTGGTCGGTCTCGCTGTACAACGCGGCCGGATACTTCGAAGAGAACGCTCTGGGCGTCAACAGCATCAACAGCCTCACGGCCACCCCAGACTCCGACGGCAGCACCACCATTCGCTTCGGGGTCCATCTCGACGGCGTCGCGAACGCACTGCCCATCATGCCCGGGTGGAACTACGTACTGCGCCTGTACCGCCCCCGTCCCTCCGTGCTCGACGGCACCTGGACGGCGCCTCGTCCCGAAGCCCTGCAGCAAAGCGTTCCCCACGCACACACCACTCTCGGGTGACTCGACCTGATCACGGAGGTACAAGCCATGCGTCTGTTATTTCAGCTCATTTCGCAATGTGTTCTCGGCGCGATCGCGCTGATCGTCGTGCATTTTGCTCTTCCCGGGGTCAGCCTGAGCGTGAACGGCTTCTTGGCCGCTATCGGTGTATTCACCCTCGCACACATGATCCTCGGCCCATTCGTGCTCAGCGTGGCACTGCACTACGCGGCTCCGCTCGCGGGTGGTGTCGGCTTGGTCGCCACACTGCTCGCGCTCTGGGTTGCGACCCTGGTCCCCGACGGTATCGAGATCAGCGGCGTCGGGTCCTGGATCCTCGCCCCGATCATCGTGTGGGTGATCACGGCATTGGGCGGGTGGATCTTCATGGCTCTCGTCATCGACAAGTGGATCAAGAGACGCAATGCCGAAAAGCTCGTGCGCAGTGTGCAGAAGGCATGAATGATCAGTTCGGAAACGGAACCCACAAGGAGTCAGCCATGCCAACTCACCCGCTCGATCGCCGCGTTCTCCTGAAGTCCGCTCCGAACTTCCGGGACCTCGGTGGCATTCCTGTTGCGGACGGCACCGTCCGCGCGGGCGCGCTCTATCGTTCGGCGACTCTGGCGAAACTCGACGGCGACGACCTTGCCGCGGTCGCCGACTTGGACGTCCGGACGGTATACGACCTGAGGACCGCCGCCGAGCGCGACGGCGCACTCGACAATCTCCCTGACTCGACGCGCACAGTCTGGCTCGACGTACTTGCCGACAATGCCCAAAACGCCGCGGCCACTGGACTACTCATGACGGACCCGGTCGCATACGCCGAGACCATCAGCGATGGACGTGGGATCGCACAGATGGAGGAAGCCAACCGCAACTTCGTCAGCCTGCCGTCCGCTCTCGACGCCTATCGCACGTTCTACCTCGACCTCATCGACGAAAAACGCACCGGGGCAGCACTTTTCCACTGCACCACCGGCAAGGATCGAACCGGGTGGGCCGCGACCTCTTTCCTACTCCTCCTCGGGGCCGACGAAGCCGATGTACGCGCCGACTACCTGGAGACGAACACCGATCTGGCTCCCATGACAGAACCGATCCTCGACTTCGCCGCGAGCAAAGGCGTTGACGCAGAAGTGCTACGACCCCTCCTCGGAGTCCGTGACAGCTATTTCGACGCAGCTCTCGACGAAATGCGCACGCACTTCGGCACCGTCGAGGACTACGCAATCAACGGACTGAAGCTCACCGCAGAGCAACTCACCGCGCTCCGCGAGCGGTTCACATCCCGATCGGCCTTCATCAGCGCGACGTGATCGAAGCTCTCGGCGGGCAGGAATCCGTGCCCTCGTCCTGCTTCTTCGGGCGATTGCCGACCCGGGTGACCACGACGACGGCGACGATGCCCACCGCCAAGCCGAGCGCGGTGAACGGAGTGAAGGATTCTCCGAACATCAGTGCGCCCCAGACCGCGGTGACGGGGGCGATCAAGAACATCAGGGTGTTGACGGACGTAATGCCGATGCGGAGGAGCAACAGCCAGTACAGCCCGTAACCACCGAAGGTGGACAACACGATCAACCAGAGCAACGCGATCCAGAATGTGCTGACACTCGGCGGTACGGCAGCATCCGAGACGATCGCCAGAGTTGTGAAAACTATTGCGCTGGTTGAGCAGTGGATGACCAAAGCCTGCAGTGGCGGTGTGGACGTGGGAGCGCCTTGCTGGACGAAGGTGGATGCAACCAGGCTGAGCATCCCCAGGAACGGAATCGCGTACGCCCACCACGGCGCCGATGTACCGGCCCCGGCATCGGCTGCCGTGACCATCACGACGCCGCCCATTCCGATCGCCAACCCGACCCACTGCATACGCGGGACTGCGACACCGAGGACCGGACCGAGCAGCGCGGCAGCCACCAGCGGCTGAATACCGTCGATCAGTGCGGTTGTTCCGGTGTTCACGCCGAGATCGACTGCCCAGTACACCGACAACAGGTAGCCACTCTGGGAGAGCATCCCGATCACCACCTGCCTGCCGAGAGCCCGTGGTGTCGGCATCGTGTTCTGGCGCCGGGCGGAGAACCAGACAATCGGGAGCAGTACCACCGCGAGCGGGAGAAAACGCCACATCAGCAGCGTGGGGACCTCGGCACTGCCAGCGCCGAGTTTGGCCCCGATGAATCCCGAACTCCAGCACGCGACGAACAGGACCGACAAGGTAGCCGTCACGGCAGATCTCGAGGTCACGATCCGAGGTATACCGATCTGTTTACTCATGAGCCCGACTATACAGATCGGTATACTTTTGTCCATGGCAGAGGAATCCACACCCGAATTGACTCCGAAAGCGCGTCGCATTCTGGAGTCTGCGTCGAAGCTGTTCTACGAAAAGGGGATTCATGCCGTAGGCGTGGATACCGTCGCACTGGACGCCGGGGTCACGAAGAAGACTTTGTACGAACGGTTCGGCTCGAAAGACGGTCTCGTCGTTGAATACCTGAGGGCTCGAGATCGGCGGTGGCGAATCTTTCGCGACGAGAAGCTCGCATCAGCCGGAGCTAGCCGCGCCGAACAGTTGAGTGCGGTATTCGACGCTTCCGCCTCCTGGTCCAAGGCGAGCGGAGGCAAAGGGTGCAGCATGATCAACGCGCACGCCGAGTTCAGCGATCACTCACATCCGGTGTTCGCTGTCATCGCCGAACAAAAGCGGGAGATGTCAGACCTTTTCCGGCGCATTCTGGCGACGGACGGACTAGCCGACGAACGTCTCGTCGAGGCAATCATGCTGCTTCACGAAGGTGCCCTCGTCGCAGACGGGATCGGTATCGGCACCGACCCCTTCGGCGCCGGCCGGGACGCGGCGCTCGAATTGCTCAAAAATTCAGACTGATTCGCGCAGTTGCCCCCACAGTCACTCCCCCACCCGCTTCGCCCCCACAGTCACTCCCCCACCCGCTTCGCCCCCACAGTCACTCCCCCACCCGCTTCGCCCCCACAGTCACTCCCCCACCCGCTTCGCCCCCAC
>NZ_JAZHFF010000001.1:114012-184978 GCF_036541985.1 Rhodococcus sp. IEGM 1306 | reverse complement strand
CCACCCGCTTCGCCCCCACAGTCACTCCCCCACCCGCTTCGCCCCCACAGTCACTCCCCCACCCGCTTCGCCCCCACCATGCGCCTCGCTATCTCCAAATACCTCTCCACCAACTCGTCCGGAGACAACTCACCGTCCGGTCGGTACCAGACCGCGACGGCGACGCACATCGTCACCACGGCTCTGCTGGCGTCCTCGGGATGGTCGGCCTCGAACACTCCCGAAGCGACGCCGTCGAGGACGATCCGGTCCACCTGCTTCTGCTGTTCGTCGCGCTGGGCGATGTAACCAGCCCGGCTGTCGGGCTCCATGCTGCGGATCTCGGAGGAGGCGACGAACGACTGCTCGCGTCGAAACATGTGGAACCGCAACAGAGATTCGATCACCGCGTCGAAGCGATCAGAGGGATCGTCCCCGGCATCGAGTTCGGCGGCGCGGCTTCGCTCCAACAACTCCGTCATCACAACGGTCGCCAGACCGATCAGCAGAGCCTGCTTGGACGGGTAGTGGTGGTAGAGCCCCGGCACCGACAGCCCGGACCGCGACGCGACGTCACGGATCGAAGTCCCGTGATAGCCCTGCTCGACGAACGCCTCCAACGCCGCAGCGAGCGGTTTCGGTAGTCCCAGGTCTTCGTAATCGCGCCAGGACCCGCGTACCGGAAGCTCGTTCGTCATACCGATACCGTAGATCGCTCTTGCGCCGCCGCCGAACACGTCGGAGCCATTGGTTAGAGTCGGTGTTCACCGAAAGACAGGGACCAGTCATGATCCATGTTCGCCACACCGCGGTTGCTGCCGTGCCGGTTGATGTCGCCTTCGACTACATCGACAACTACCGCAATGTCCCGACGTGGATGTTCGGTGTTTCCGAGTTCACCCCGTTCGGAGAGTTCGATCAGGGACTCGGCGCCACGTTCGACGCGGCCATGCAGATCGGGCCGAGCACGTTGCGCTCCAAACTCGAGGTCACCGAGTGGGAGAAGAATCGGATCATCAAGCTGTCCTCGCTCGGCGGTGTATCCAACTCGTCCACGTGGGAGTTCGCTGCGATCGACGATTCCAAGACCGAGCTTTCCGTCGACTTCGCCTACAAACTGCCCGGCGGCATTGCCGGCAAGGCACTCGGCCGATTGATCGGGCCGTTCGTCGAAAACGCTGTCAAGAACAGCGAGGAAACACTGCGCCACAGCCTCGAGGAGCAGTTCGCGGCCCGCGGCGAAGGCTGAAACTACCCGCGGTCGCCTTCGAGTCCCAGCGCGTTGGCCCACACCTGAGTAGCCGTCTTGACGACGTCCTCGAACGGGACGGGGTTGCCGTCGGCGCCAGGTTCCTCGGAGACGAATGAACTGTAGGCAAGACGGCTCACCATCGCCGACAGTGCTCGGGAAGCCAACAGCGGGTCCAACGAGGCGTCTGCCTTGCCAGCTGCTTGCAAGCGTTCGATGGCTCGGGCATTACGAGAAATGAAGGTCTCGGCTCGGTCCCGACGCAGTTTCGCGAAGGCCGGATCGATGTGCGATACCTGCTCGAGCAGACCCATCAGTTTGGCGTTGCGGCGAAAAGCCGTCAGGTAGGCACGGTTGCTCGATTCGAGGACCGCATACGGATTGTCGACGTCGCGGACCCGTCCCATGCCTGGGTGCAGCATGTCTTCCTGCGCGACGTCGAGAACTGCGGCGAAGATCTGCTCTTTGTTGTCGAAGTAGGTGTAGAACGTGCCGGTGGAGCAGTTCGCTTCCTTGGTGATGTCCGTGAGACGGGCGTCGAGATACCCTGCGCGCTCGAACACCGTTCGAGCCGCTGCGACCAGAGAAGCCCTGGTCCGGACGCCGCGGGCAGTCACCGGCAGGTCACGCAGAAGCTCCGTCGCAGCCATGGATGGTGGCGGACGGTCTTCCCAGTTCTCCTGAGGTTCGGCGCGAGAGGTCACCAGCTACTTATACGGCAAAGCCGGCGACATCTCGGCATCGGCGTCAGGTGATGGTGATTCCTCCGTCGACGGCGATGGTCTGACCGGTGACGTATCCGCCGGCCTCGGACGCGAGCCACACCATGGTGGCCGCGAGCTCTTCCGGATCGCCCATGCGGCCGAGGATCAGGCGCGGAGCCATCGCGTCCAAGTAACCGTCGTTGTATTGGTCCGTCATTTCCGACTTGAAGAAGCCGGGCGCGATCGCGTTGACGCGAATGCCCTTGCGCGTTCCCCACTGCTGTGCGAGGTCGCGGGTCAATCCGACGACGCCTGCCTTGCTCGCCGCATAGGCGGCCTGCGGGAGTCCGGCGGTCGTCAATCCGAGAATGCTCGAGATGTTGACGATGGAGCTGCCCGGGAGCATGACGCGGCCGCAGGCCTGCGCTGCCCAGTAGGACCCATTGAGGTTGATGTCGATGACGGCGCGGAACTGGTCCGGGGTCTCGCGGGTCGCCGGAACGGCAGTTCCGACGCCGGCATTGTTGACCAGCACGTCCACGCGGCCGAACTTCTCCATCGCGGCGTCGACCATGTTCTGAGCCTGAGCCGGATCGACGATGTCGGTGGCCACGCACAATGCTTCGCGGCCTGCGTCACGCACGAGCTTGGCCGTGTCTTCGAGCTTGTCGACGCGGCGAGCAGCGAGGACGACGTCCGCGCCGGCCTCTGCTGCGGCTTTCGCAAACGCCACCCCGAGGCCCGACGACGCACCGGTCACGATGACCACTCGATCGGTCAGAGAGAACTTGTCGAGAACAGACATGCGCGGTGATGCTCCTATGTCGTCGGGTTCGGGAAGTGGCGGTTGCAGTGACGTATCGACTGCAGTTGCGAAATTACAGGCCGAGATCGCGGCCGATGAGTTCCTTCATGATCTCGTTGGATCCGGCCCAGATCTTGGTGACGCGGGCGTCCATCCACGCGCGAGCGGCGCGGTACTCGGTCATGAAGCCGTAGCCACCGTGCAACTGAACGCAGTGATCGAGGACCTCGTTCTGCACCTGCGCGGTCCACCACTTAGCCTTGGCGGCGTCGATGGCGGTCAGCTCGCCGGCAGCGTGTGCCGCGACGCAGTTGTCGACGTAGGCCTGGGTGACCTCGATGCGGGTGACGAGATCCGCGAGAAGGAATTTGTTCCACTGCAACGAGCCGATCGGCTGACCGAAAGCCTTGCGGTCCTTGGCATATTGCAGCGTCTCTTCGAGGATCGGAGCGGCGTGCGCGATGTTGGACACCGCAGCGCCGACGCGCTCCTGCGGCAGCATTTCCATCATGTGGATGAAGCCGCGGTCGATCTCACCGATGATGTTGGTGGACGGCACGCGAACGTTCTCGAAGAACAGTTCGGCGGTATCGGACTCGTGCTGGCCGACCTTGTCGAGCTTGCGTCCGCGCTCGAAGCCTTCCATGCCGGTCTCGACGGCAAAGAGGGTGATGCCCTTGGACTTCTTCTCGGGACTGGTCCGAGCCGCCACGATCACGAGGTCGGCGTTGTAGCCGTTGGTGATGAAGGTCTTGGAGCCGTTGATGATCCAGTCGTCGCCGTCCTTGACCGCAGTGGTCTTGAGCGAGGCGAGGTCGGATCCACCGGAAGGCTCGGTCATGCCGATGGCCGTCAGCATCTCACCGGTGCAGAACTTGGGCAGCCAACGCTGCTTCTGCTCTTCGGTGGTGAGCTGAACGAGGTAGGGAGCAACGACGTCGGCGTGAATGCCGAAGCTCGAGGCAACAGCTGCACTGGCGCGCGAGAGCTCTTCGGCCAGAACCGCGTTGAAGCGGTAGTCGCCGGCTTCGCTTCCGCCGTACGCCTCCGGAACCTCGAGTCCGAGGAAGCCGTTGCGTCCCGCTTCGAGCCAGATTTCACGATCGATGAAGCGCTGGTCGATCAGCTTCTCTGCGACCGGAAGGATGTTCCGGTTGACGAATTCGCGAGCAGATTCGCGAAATGCCTCGTGATCGGGTCCGTACAGAGTGCGACGCATGACGAGTTGCTTCCTTTCGGCGTGGCAAAGCCACACGTAACGATGTTCCTAAGCATTCGCTTAGAATCTAAGCACCTGCTTATAGTGAATCGAGAGCGGGATATTGTCAACATCGAAATCCGTCACACCTGGAGGAAACCGTGAGCGATTCACCTGACGTGGTGATCAGCCCCTCCAAAGCTGCGGCCCGTATCCGCGCGGCAGCCGTGGACGCTTTTGCCTCTGCCGGCTACGGCGGCACCACCACCCGTGACATCGCCGCGCGACTCGACATGAGTCCCGCCGCCATGTACCCGCACTACCGCTCGAAAGAAGAGCTGCTTTTCGCGATCAGCTTCGAAGGCCACACCGAAGCGTTGAAAGTGGTCGAGGGCGCCGACCGCCCGGGTGAAGAACCGTCCGTTCGTTTGCAGGAACTGATCAGCACCTTCGCCAGTTGGCAGGCCGGGCACCATTCACTCGCTCGCGTTGTCCAGTACGAACTCACTGCCCTCACACCAGAGCACTACCGAACCGTCGTCGCTCTTCGCCGCAACACGACGCGGGTGGTCCGGGAGGTTGTCGACGCCGGCGTGCAGTCGGGCGACTTCACGATCCCCGATGCCGAAGGCGTCACCCTCGCCTTGATGTCCCTGTGCGTCGACGTGTGCCGCTGGTTCCCAGCCGGCAATTACACGAATCCGGAAGACATCGGAAAACTGTACGGAGACCTGGCATTGAGGATGGTGGGCGCCGCCTGAATCAGGTGACACCGACCGCAGAAAGGACTCGGCCAGTGGCCAACCGCACCTATCTCTACTCGACCCCTGTTGCCCCGCATGAGAATCCGGCTGCCGCTCGCACCCGTGGACTCAAAGGAATCTCGGAGTGGTCGTACGCGATACCGCTGGTCCCGAGGATCCTTGTGTCCGTGAATCCCTTCGCCCAACAGTCGATCATCTGGGACGACACCCCCGACCTGATCGCGGTCACCGCGCCCTGTGGTCCTGGTATCGCCCGGTTCGAAGACTTCCTCGGCCGCATCGATCACCCCGCACTCGGCACGATGGCCGGCGATGCGCTGCGTTTCCTGCACAGCCACACCGAACCCGACCACTACTTCGTCCTCGAGTGCGGCGAGATCTTCGACATGGACGACGAACCGTTCGCCGAACAGGGCACGGCCCTGATGACCGGTCTGGCGGACATCGACGCCGAGATGGAGGCGGCGCTGGCCACGCTCGCACCCGTCAAGCCAAGCTTCTGGGAGCGACTGTTCACGCCGACTCAGGAGAGCGTCGAGGAACCGCTACGCGAGCTCGGCCTCGGTTACTGGTCCGAGACCCTGTACTTCGATCTCGACGTCCCTCGATAGGAGCCGATCAGTCCGAGATCTCACCCAACCGACGCTCCAGGTAGGCCCGCTCCGGTTCCGTACCAACGAGTTTCAGAGCTTGTCGGTACGCGGATGCCGCTGCGTCGGTGCGCCCCAACCGAGCAAGTAGTTCGGCTCGTGCAAGGTGATACGGATGGTAGTCGGCAAGTTTGGGCTCCGCTGCCAGTTCCTCCAGCGCAGTCAGCCCGACTTCCTCGCCGTCGCGCATCGCCAGCGCCACTGCCCTGTTGACTGCGACGACGGGCGAAGGCGTCAACGTGAGAAGCACTCCGTAGAGCGCGCAGATCTGCGGCCAGTCGGTGCTCTCCACATCTGCGGCCTCGTCATGCAATGCGGCGATGGCGGCCTGCACCCCGTACGGCCCCGGCGCTCCCCTGGTCAACGCGACTACGACGAGGTCGCTGCCTTCCTCGATCATCGGCTGGTCCCAACACCCGCGATCCTGGTCTTCGAGGAGCACGATCCCGCCGGCGGCGTCGGTACGGGCATCCCGACGCGCGTGGACGAGAAGCATCAATGCAAGCAACCCGGCGATCTCGCGCTCATCGGGAAGCAATGCGCGCAAGATCCTCGCCAGCCTGATCGCCTCCACCGCCAGGTCTACGCGTTGCAGATCCGGACCCGAACTCGCTGCGTACCCCTCGGTGAACACCGAGTAGATCACCTGCAGAACACCGGGCAAACGTTCCGGGAGTTCTTCGGCGCTGGGAGTGCGGAAGGGAATCCGAGCCTGACGGATTTTCTTCTTCGCGCGCACGATCCGCTGCGCCATCGTCGCCGAAGGAACGAGGAAGGCCCGAGCGACTTCGGGCGTCGTCAACCCGCCGAGGCAACGCAAGGTGAGTGCGATTCGGTCGTCCTCGGCCAGCGCTGGGTGCGAGCAGGTGAAGAACAGCTGCAACCGCTCGTCGGGAAGTTCTCCGTCGACCGTGGGCGGCGCCGGGTCGGCACGATCGGCGTCCACCTGCATCACCGCCAATCGCGCCGCATAGGCCTGATCACGACGAAGCCTGTCGACGGCTTTACGACGCGCCGTGGTCAGCAGCCAGGCGCCGGGTTTAGCCGGCACTCCGTCCACGGGCCAGTGCACCAACGCGGCCTCGACGGCTTCGGAGGTGACTTCCTCGGCCAGATCCAGATCACCGAAGCGGCGGACGAGCGAGGCCAAGAGTCGTCCGCGTTCCTCCCGGAACACTGACTCGATGGAGTTCTCGGCCTGCTCGTCCACGGCGAATCAGTCCCCGAACCCGGCCAGTGGACGCACCTCGACGCTGCCGCCGTCGCGCGCGCCGGGGCACCGCGCGGCCCATGAAAGCGCCGCATCCAGATCGGGAACGTCGATGACGTCGTAGCCGCCGAGGATTTCACGGGTTTCTGCGAAGGGTCCGTCGGTGACGGTCTTTTCTCCGGACTGCGAGACCCGAACCGTCGTCGTAGTCGTCAGGTCGGCGAGGGCATCGCCGGACACCCAGATCCCGGCATCCTTCATTTCCTTGTCGTATTGCTGCCAGTCCTCGAACGTGCACTGGGGTTCGGTGTCTCCGCCGGGTGCGGTGTAGATGAGCAACATGTACTTCATGACTGACTCCTTGGTCTGTTGTTTTTCTTGCGGCTTTCTTGCCTTACAACATGACGACGAACGGTTCTCCCCGGAATCGACAGGCGACTCGAAAAAACTTTTGGCGAGTTCGGCCGAGGCGCTGCCGTTAGGCTGAGTGTATGACCGAACGCGACCGGGACGCCGCTGGGAAGCCCCTCAATTCGCGGCCCCGCGACGGGCTCGGCCGTCCACTGCCACGCGACGCAGCGGGCGGTGTCCCGCGCATTCCGGACGATGTACGCCTGCCACCAGACGAGTCGATCACCGAGGCGCAGCGCCTCCTCGACCACGGCATGCCTTTCCACGCACACGAGATTCTCGAAGGAACGTGGAAAAGCGCGCCGCCCGAGGAACGTGACCTGTGGCAGGGACTGGCTCAGTTGGCCGTCGGGCTCACCCATCTGCTTCGGGGCAACAACACCGGCGCCGTCTCACTCCTCGGCCAGGGTCACGACCGCATCAGGCACTACGAGGTCGAGAGTCCGCACGGCCTCGACATCCCCGGTCTACTGACGTGGTCCGAACACCTGCTCGCCGAAATCGATCGCCCCGGCGATTTCCCCGCCCCTCCGATTCCGAGGTTGAGAATCCCCTGATGCCCATCTTCCCCATGTTTCCGCTCGGCTCCGCTTTGCTACCGGGTGAGGTGTTGCCCCTGAACATCTTCGAACCTCGGTATCGCGCACTGGTCGAGAACGTTCTCGAAGCTGCCGACGGCCCACTGTTCGGAGTAGTGCTCATCGCTCGTGGCCACGAGGTCGGTGGCGGCGAATCACGTCACGACGTCGGCACTCTGGCTCGGATCGAGTCTCATGTCGCCATGGGTGCCGGGCGGTATCAGTTGTATTGCCGGACCGAAGACCGCATCCGGGTCAATCGCTGGCTGCCGGACGATCCCTACCCACTTGCCGAGGTCGAACTGTGGCCGGACGAGAACAACGGAACACCCGTCACCGCCTACGAATACGACTCACTCCTCGAGCGCATAGAGTTCATGTACGGAATGTTGGGAAAGCTCGCACTACGGGCCGGCGAACAGACCCCACGAATGCCCGTCCCACCTGATCCCTTGGATCCGTTGGGTTCTCGGCTGTATGCCCTGGCGCGAAGCATTCCGATGGGCGACGCCGATCGCCTGGCGATACTGACCGCGCCAGGCGCCGACGAGCGTATCCGCACCCTCTCGGAGGCAGTCGAGAACACCATCGAGGTGGCGCAGTTCAATCTGCTTTGAGGTGAGCTAGGCCATCGTCTGACCCATGTCGATGACGATCTTCGTCCCGGTGACGGCGCGGGATAGGTCTGTCGCGAGGTAGACCACGGCATTGGAGATGTCCTCGACCGTCGTGCGCGGGACCGAGGTGAGCGGCCACTTGTAGGAATTCATGTACTCCGGGTGCGCCGTGAGTACCTTGCCGACGTTGGGGTCATTGCCCATCTCGGTCTCCACGGCCCCCGGATGAATGCTGTTGACTCGAATGTCGAAGCTTCCCAATTCCGTTGCAGCAGTACGAGCCAAACCCACGAGGCCGTGCTTGGCCGCCGAGTAGTGCGCGCAGCCGGGCGCTTCGGCGACGCCGGCAGCACTGCTCACAATCACGATGGAACCACCGTTGCCGGCTTCGATCATTGCAGGAACCGCAGCTGTCATCGTGCGCCAGACACCATTGAGATTGATGTCCACCAGCGTCGACCACTGTTCTTCAGGCATCTCCCAGAAACGGTTCCACGTAGCGATGCCCGCATTGGCAATCACGACGTCGAGGCGACCGAACTTGTCGACGCCCGACGCCACCGCCGCCCGCAGCGCCTCGAGGTCACGGACGTCCGCTACAGCGGTGACGATCTCGCGCCCCTCCGCTCGCACGAGACGAGCCGTTTCGTCGAGGTCGGCTTCAGTCGCGGCCGCGTAACCCACGTCTTCGGACACCGACGCGCACACGTCGACAGCGATGACGTCTGCACCTTCCTGCGCGAGTCGAATCGCGTGATTGCGTCCCTGACCCCGCGCTGCACCGGTGATGAAAACGACCTTGCCTGCCAACAGTTGTGTCATGGCCGGGACGTTAGACGCTGATGTGGCCCGCTGCCTCCGAGTTCCCGCTCGACGGGAATCAACCGTCGACGATGACGACGTGAAGATTCCTCGGACCATGGACACCTTCGACGCGCTCGAGTTCGATGTCGGAGGTCGCCGACGGGCCGCTGATCATGGTGGTGGGGCGCTCCGGTGTCAGCTTCGCAATCGCCTCCGGCACTCCCACTTCCACACTGCTGCGATACACGACGCAGATGTGTGTGTCCGGTACCAGTGTCAACGCACGGCGTCCCTGTGATGGACCGGCGTCGAGGAAGATGGTGCCGGTTTCGGCGCACGCTACCTTCGAGCCGGTGACAACGGCGTCGAGGTTCTCGAGTTCAGGAGCCGGTACGTCCGGGCTGTCCACCACCAGCGTTCCGTCGAATCCGGCCACCCATGATCGGTCGAGGCCGGCGGGGATCCCCAGAGTGTGTAGTCCGTGCTCTCTCAGTATTCCGGCGACGGCCTCAGCGATTTCTGTTGCAGCGCAATGGTGAACGTGCGCCTTGTAGTCCACCAGACGGTCGACGAACAAATCGATGAGTTCCTCGTCGGACATGGTTCTGCCAGTCCGGTAGTTTCGCGGTATCTCGCCTTCGCGGGCGGGCGCCAAGGTGATGGCATCACGAATGCGTCCGAGCACCACGTCACGTGAATTCATCTGTCCGCCTTCCCGTCACGACGAGCCTCGTCCAATGCCGCGCGGCCTTCGTCGGAGTCCCACCAGGATCGGAAGGTCTGCTTGGGCGGTGCGGGAATGTCTCTGGCAGCTGTCCAACCGTTCAATGGAGGTGGCAACGTAGAGATCTTCCCTTTCCTGCCGGCCACGACGCGTCCGAGCCCGGCAGCTTTCTGAGCCAACGTCCACCGGCCCTCGGTCGACATCGCCAGAGAGGCGGCTTTCATCGCCAAAGACTCTGCCGTGATACCGGATTGCTCGACCTTCTGGTGCCGCAATTCGACGAGCAGCGAGGGTATGTCGATCTTGACCGGGCAGGCGTCGAAGCACGCACCGCACAGACTCGAGGCAAAGGGAAGCGTCGAGTTGGGATCGTCTTTGCCATGCATGCCCGCGAGCTGCGGAGTCAGCACCGCGCCGATCGGTCCCGGATAGGTCGATCCGTAGGCGTGACCGCCGGTGCGCTCGTAGACCGGGCACACGTTCAGACACGCCGAGCACCGTATGCAGCTCAGGGCTTCCCTCCCGATCTTGTCGGCAAGCGCGGCAGTCCGACCGTTGTCGAGGAGGACCAGGTGGAACTCCTGTGGACCGTCGTCGGGCGTGACGCCGGTCCACATGGAGGTGTACGGGTTCATCCGCTCCCCCGTCGAGGACCGCGGCAGCAGTTGCAGGAAGACCTCCAGATCCTGATACGTCGGCAGAATCTTCTCGATGCCCATCACGGTGATCAGTGTTTTCGGCAGCGTCAGGCACATTCGCCCGTTGCCCTCCGACTCCACGACGGTCAGAGTGCCCGTGTCCGCGATGCCGAAATTGGCGCCGGAGACGGCGACCGGCGTCGTCATGAACTTGTGGCGCAGAAACTTTCGTGCAGCAGCGGCAAGTTCGGCCGGGTTCTCCCCGAGGTTCGGATCGACATCTGGCATCTCACGAAGGAATATCTCCCGAATCTCGGACCTGTTGCGATGGATCGCGGGAACCAGGATGTGCGACGGTTTGTCATGGCCGAGTTGGACGATCAATTCCGCGAGATCGGTCTCGTAGGCGGTGATTCCGTGGGCTTCGAGATGCTCATTGAGACCGATCTCCTGCGTGGCCATCGACTTGACCTTGATGACCTCGTCGGAGCCGGTGGCTTTGACGAGTTCGGTCACAATGGCGTTGGCCTCGTTGGCATCCGCCGCCCAATGCACCTGCCCACCGCGCGCGATGACTGCAGCTTCGAACTGTTCGAGCAGTTCCGGCAACCGCGCCATGACGTCGGCCTTGATCGCCGAACCCGCATCACGCAGGTCTTCCCAATCGGGAAGCTCTCCAGTCACGTTGATGCGCTTGGCACGGATGGTGTGCGTCGCCTTGCCGATATTGCGTCGCAGTTGCGCGTTGGCCAGCTCGTGATGTGCTGCGACGGGGAATTTCTCAGTACCTCGCAGGAACCCTGCACCCTCGGGCGACCTCGGCGGGAAGCTTGGCAGACCCAGCGTCACAGCGCTCATGCGTGCACCCGGCTTTCCACCGACGCCAGAATCTCCGCGAGGTGGATGGTCTTGGCGCCCATCTGCAGTCGCGACATACCGCCGCCGATGTGCATGAGGCAGGACGAGTCTCCGGCGCTGCAGAATTCGGCGCCGGTGTCCGCAACGTGGCGAATCTTGTCCGCCAGCATGGCCGTCGAAGTCTCCGCATTCTTGATGGCGAAGGTGCCGCCGAATCCACAGCAGGAATCTGCTTCGGGGAGTTCGACCAGATCGATGTCGCGGACGTTGCGCAGCAACTGAAGTGGCTTGTCCCCCACCCTCAACATGCGCAGTGAGTGACAGGTCGGGTGATAGGTGACCCGGTGCGGGAAGTACGCGCCCACATCGGTGACCCCGAGAACGTCCACGAGGAATTCGGAAAGCTCGTACGTCTTTGCCTTCACGGTCTGCACCTGTCCACACAGCGACGCGGTGCCGTAGCGCTCGGCGACGATCTCGTGTTGATGACGGACCGAGCCGACGCACGACCCCGATGGTGCGACAACCGCGTCGATCGACGCATCACCGAAGGTATCGGCGTAGTTCGCGACCAGCGGTAGTGCGCCCGGCTGATAGCCGGTATTGACGTGCATCTGCCCGCAGCAAGTCTGCCCGGACGGAAACACGACGTCGTGCCCGAGACGGGTGAGCAGGAGGGCGGTGGCCTTGACGGCGTCGGGAAACATCGTGTCCCCGATGCAGGTGGCGAACAGCGCTACTCGCATGTGGTTCCCCGCAATCTGTCGGTGTGGTCTGACCACAGTAATACATCCCCGGACAGGCCACCCCATAAACGGCGTCCTCCCGGTTATGCTCTTGCCTCATGCCGACCGAGCCGAGCCCGCGAGCGTGGGAACAAGTACTGAGCCACCTCGAACGTCGGCTCGTTTCAGGCGAGGTGTCTCCTGGCCAGCGCCTGCCGGGAGAGAGAATTCTGGCAGCAGAGTTGGGCGTCGGACGGTCATCGGTCCGAGAAGCGTTGCGGGTCATGGAAGCACTCGGCCTCCTCAAGGCGCAGACTGGATCCGGCCCGACGTCCGGCGCGATGATCGTCGCCAAACCGACCGGCGGCATGACCATGCTGATGCGGATGCAGGTTGCAGCACAGGGCTTTCCGGTCTCGGATGTGGTGAAGACACGACTCGTTCTCGAATCCGAGGTGATGCAATCCCTGGCATCGCGGACTCCGACGCCCGACCTTCGCGCGGCCGTCGAACTGCTCGACTCGATGGAGGACGCAGCTCTCTCGGCCGAGGAATTCTTGCTACTCGACGCACAGTTCCACGTGGCGCTCGCCGACGCGGCGGGCAATCAGGTGATCGCAGCCATGATGACCGGCCTGCGCGAGTCCATCGAGGCCTACGTTCTCGCGGGCGTCCAGATCGACAGCTGGCCGAGCACCTGCATGCGACTGCGTGACGAACACCGAGGATTGGTGGATGCGGTCAACGCGGGTGACGGCGAACTCGCACGTCAGCGCATAGTCGGACACATCCGCGGTTACTACTCGGAAAGCGCGCACTCCAGCCGGTGACAGGGGGTGGTAATTGCGCCTCCAGAAGTCGTGTACTGTTGGTTTCACACCGACGCGGGGTGGAGCAGCTCGGTAGCTCGCTGGGCTCATAACCCAGAGGTCGCAGGTTCAAATCCTGTCCCCGCTACAAAGAAGAGGCCCGTAGGTTGCGAAAGCGACCTACGGGCCTTTTGCTGTGCGCCTTTATTAACCGCCGGGGGTTAATAAAGGCGCACAGCAGTGGTTCACACCACCACGTTGTGAAAATCGATCTCTGCGACCAGCATGCCGGAGAACCACCGATCCAGGTCCTCGTCGGTGACGGACTCGGGCATGGCGTCCACCTCGCACGCCAGCACCGCCACCTGAGACACGAACGGCGGAGCGACATGCATGTCCACCCAGTCCTGCAACGCTGGTTCGCGATCTACCTTCACTGCCGCCGCCTCCCGGCACCACGACAGATACAGGGTTTCCGCGGCGTACATGCCCACCAGCGCCGCCGCCCTGCCCTCTTCGCGAGCGAGGGCCAAGGCGTGCGTGGACAGCACGGCCGACTCCTCGACCAGCGCCGCTGCGTCCCCCTCGTACGGGAAGCGGGAACGCAACTGCGCGAAATACTCGCGCTGCTCGCCCACCAGGTTCGACATCGACGTCACGTGGTCGAGCGCGTCGTCGAGCGTCGGGGATTCGGCGACCACCAACCCCAACACCTTGACGGCCGTCAGTACGAATGCCTCTTCGATCACGAGGTACCGGCGGAATCCCTCATCACTCAACGTCCCGCCGATGGTGTCCTCGATGAATGGAACCGCCCGCGCGGCAGCGAGATTACTCTGCTGCCGCGCGAGCAGGTCTGAGGAGCGACTCATTCGCCGGCGACCCAACTGATCAAGCCGTCGAACAGGTCGGTGTATCCGGTCCACTGCTCACAGAACTCCGGCGGAGCCCAGTGCGGCGAGCAGTCCGAGGTGAAGACGATCGACCGTCCGGCGCCGTATTCACCGGCAGCGACAAGCGGTTCGCCGTTGATGGTGGCGGGAACCACGGCACCGTCCTTCGCGACGACGCGGTTGTATCCCAGGAGCGCCGGCCAGGAATCGCCGGCACCACCGAGAGCCGGGTGAGCAGCATCGACGACGGTGGGAACGATCCCGGCCGGTGTCTCGACGCGATCGTCCTCGGCCAGCATCGTCACGGGCAGTACCTCGGCGATCGCGGTCTGGCGGAAAGCTGCTCGCGCCTGGAACCCGGAGAACGAGAGGTAACCACCGATCATCATCAGTGAGCCTCCGGCGTTCACCCAGTCACGTAGCGCGACAAGACGATCCTCGCCGGCGCGGAACTGGTCGAACACGCCGGGAGCCAGCTGCAGCGAGTTCGCTCCGATGTCGGAGAGAACGACGACGTCGAACTGGGACAACGCTTCTGCGGTACCGGGGAACTGCGTCGGCACCAGGTGTGCGGGCATGTGTGTCACGTCGTGGCCACGTGAGGTGAGCGCATCCCGAAGCGGACCGACACCCTCGACGTAGGAATGGACACTGAACTCGTCGACGCCCTTGACGTGCGTCGACGTCGTCATCCAGCTCTCGCCGGCGATCAGTACTCGTTTACCCATGACTGCTTCTGTTTCCTTTCGCGGCCTGCTCGAAGAGCGACCTCGGGTTGTCTCGCATCAGTGCGGACACTTGCTGGGGATCTACGCCTGCGCGCACCAATCGGGCGGCGAAGGCGAGTGGTACGTAGGAGAATCCGTTTCCGCCGTGCTTTCTGAGCATTGATTTGAGGAAGAGGTCGTGACTGAGCAGGAGCTGTGATGCGTGACCGGAGGTGACCAATCCGGCTACCGCAGTGGCTGTTTCCGCCGGATGCGGAGAAAGACCCTCGCCGGGGAAATCGAAAGGCATCCCGATCATGTCGAACTCGAGAAAGACACCGCGGTCGGCGAGCGATCGTTGGTAGTCGGCGTCGTGTCCGGACGGGTCCATGTGGCACAGCACCACTGCTTGCGGATCGACGCCCATCTCGTCGACCACGATGTCGACGACGTGATGTCCCACGCGCTGCCAGCCCGGAAGGTGGACGAACAGGGGCACGTCCACCTCGCGCTGGGCGATGCACGCCGCCCGCAACGCTTTCGCCTCGTTCTGAGTGAAGAGCGGAGAGACGCCGATCTCCCCGATCACGCCAGGAGCCAATACCTTTGCCGGATCGAACTCCTCGACGAGCGAACCCGCCAGGTCATCAACACCGAGTTCGTGGACCTCGACCGGATGGGTCGTCTCGAGGTACCACCCTGAACCCATGATCACTCGCACGTCTGACTTTCGCGAGAACTCAGCCAACCTCTCCGGTGCCCGGCCCAGTCCCGGCGGTGTCAGATCGACGATCGTCCGACCACCGAGGCGGGCGAAGTCCGCAAGGTCTTCCACCACGGCCGATCCGTCGTCGACTCGACAATTGTCGAGACTGTAGTACGGATTGTCGTGAAGAAGCCAGGCATCCTCGGCGCGTACCGGACCAGCCAACCGCTGCGCCACAACCGGATCCGGGGCCTCGGTGTACGCACCGGTGACGTCGTTGTGCAGATGTTCGTGTGGGAGAACCAGTCCGAGTTCCGAGCTGTCCACGGTTCCCGTGACGGTACGAACCTTGCTCATGAGCGTGCAGGCCCCGACGGTGCGGACTGCAGGTGTCGCCACAGCGCGCTCAGCGTGTGTCCGCGCATGTTGATCCAGATGGCCAGTAGCAGAACGACACCGGTGATGATCGGCGTCAGGAACGGGCTCACGCCGAGCAGGGTCAATCCGTTCGCGATGATTCCGGTCAGGACGGCGCCGATGACGGTACCGATCACGGTGCCGCGACCGCCGAAGAGATTGGTGCCACCGAGAACCACCGCGGTGATCACCGTGAGCTCGAATCCCGTTGCGGAGTTGGCCGAACCCGAGCCCAGTCGAGCCGCGATCAGCAGTCCCGCGATACCGGCAGCCAAGCCGGTGAAGACGAGCGTCATCATGAGCACACGACGCGTGTTGACGCCGGACCGTCGCACGGATTCGACGTTGGAGCCGATACCGGTGACGTAGCGCCCGAAGCGCATGCGGTTGAGCGCAATTGCTCCGATGACCACGACGACGAGAGCAATCCAGGCGCTGGCGGAGAACCCGAGGAACTCAGCAGTTCCGAGCTTCGCGAAGTAAGTGTCGGCCGGAACCGGAACGGAGAATCCTTCGGTCCGATACAGCGCGATACCGCGAATGACGGACATCGTCGCCAGAGTCACGATGAACGGCGGAATGCCCTGATAGGCAGCGAGCCATCCGTTGACCAGGCCCCAGGCCGCACCCATCACCGGGGCGGCGACGAAGACCAGGGACGAATCGACGCCGGCCTGGATAAGCTCGGCACTCATCGCCGCGACGAACGCGACGATCGCACCGACGGACAGGTCGATCTGACCTGCCGTGATCACGAAAGTCATCGCCACCGCGATGATCAGAACCGGAGCGATCTGGGTTGCCAGGTTCGACAGGTTCGTGAATGTCAGGAACGACGACGTGGTCGCCGAGAAGACGGCTGCGACGGCAACTGTCACCGCCAGCATCGCGAGGGTGGGCTTGTTGACGCTGTCCCACAAGGAGGGTTTCGCGGCGAGCTTGCGCTCGATCGGCGCCTGGATCTTCTCGAGAGTGGTCATGCCGTGGCTCCCTGTGTTGCTGCCGATGTCCGTTGCGGCACCGGAGTTCGAGTGATGAGTCCGACGAGGGACTCGATGTTGAGGTCGCCGATCGGAACGTCGTCGACACTCTGCCCCTCGTACATGACCGTGATTCGGTCACACACGCGGAACAGGTCCTGCAGGCGGTGTGTCACGAGAATGACGCCCACGCCGGCCGCTGCGACGTCCGTGATCAGCTTGAGCACCGACTCGACCTCGGCGACGGCAAGCGCTGCGGTGGGCTCGTCGAGGATCAGTACGTCTGGGCGGAAGGAGACTGCGCGGGCGATCGCGACGGTTTGCCGCTGTCCGCCGGACAGTTGCCCGATCTCCTGGTAGGTCGACTTCACCTTGACATGCAGGTCGGCGAGAATGTGAGCCGCCTTCTCGTGCATGGCATGCCGGTCGAGGAAGGGGCCTTTTCGCGGTTCTCTGCCGAGGAACAGGTTGCTGGCGACATCCAGCGTGTCGCACAGAGCCAGATCCTGGTAGACGATTCCGATCTTTTTCTGCTGGGCGTCGAGAGGCGTCGAAAAGCGCACTGGTTCACCGTTGACGCGCATTTCGCCGCCGTCGTGCTGAACCGCACCGGCGAGAATCTTCATCAGAGTGGACTTACCGGCGCCGTTGTCGCCGACCACTCCGAGTACTTCACCCTTCGCCAGCCGAAGGTCCACTCCTTGAAGGGACTTCACCGGTCCGTACGACTTGGTGATGCCCGAGAGTTCGATCAGTGGAGGTGCCATGATTACTTCTCCAAGTAGTACATGTAGTCGGCCACGTTCTCCGGGGTCACGATCTGGGTGGGAACCGGGATGTTTGCCGGAGCGCCGCGTCCGCAAGCCAGGTCGATTGCCGAATTCATTGCCTCATGGCCGAATTCGAAGGTGTTCTGCTGGACCACGCCTTTAAGCCAACCGGCTTTGAGTCCGCCTACCGCCTGATCCGAAAGATCCCAACCGACTGCTTCGATGCGATCCTGCGCCTTCTGACTGTTGACCGCCGCGACGAGACCGATCAGTGCCGGCTCACCGGTTGCGTAGACGTACTTCATGTCGCCACCGCCGGTCAGCAGGTTCTCCGCTGCGGTCTGTGCGTTCTCCTGAATGTTACGTCCGTCCACGACGGTGCCGACGGTCATTCCGCGGCCGGTCACGGTCTCCGTGAAGCCCTTCTGCCGCTCCAACTGAACAGTGCTGTTGAGCGCGCCGACGATACCGACCGTTCCGGTGTTGTTCGCGACGTCGGCCAAGGTGTTTCCGATCTTGGCACCGCCCTCGGCGTTGGCTGTACCGACCTGAGTCGACAGTGCCGGATCGTCGATGGTCGCGTCGACCGCGACGACGGGGATGCCCGCGTTCTTGGCCTTGACCACCGACGGCTTGATTCCGTCCGTGTCGATTGCATCGACGATGATCGCGTCGACTCCGGCGGCGATCAGATTGTCGAAGGCGTTGGCCTGCGCGACGGAATCGTCGTTGCCGCTGATGATCTGCAGGTCGACGCCTGCCTTGTCCGCGACGTTCTTCGCGGCATTGTTGATCTGGTTGAAGTACAGCGCCTGGAGGTTGATGGTCACCAGACCGACCTTGAGCTTGCCGTTCGTCCCGTCACAGCTTTCGGCGACCCGGGTCGGCTGCGGGATGGACGAGCCCCCCGATGCGTCCTTCGAGTCACTCGACGAAGCCGAGTCACAAGCGGTGAGCGTGAGCGCGACTGCAGCTCCCAGCGCCAGAGGCAATGCACGTTTCATCATCGAGTCTCCAAAAGGGTGTGAGGGGTCAATGTTGCTGTGAAGCTGTCCAATTCATCTCGGGTGGGGCATCCGCGGGGGCCTGCGGTGGCGCAAGCCAATGCAGCCGATGCCCCGGCGAGTCGTGCGGCGTCCACCGGTGAGCGCCCGGCGTCGACAAAAGCGATGTACGTACCGCCGAAGCAATCACCGGCCCCGACGGCATCGACGACGTCGACCACTACTGCCGGTTCGCTCGTCACCTCGCCGTCCGGTGTGGCCAGTGTCCAACCTCGCGAGCCGTCGGTCACCAGCAGGTGCGTGTTGTGCTCGGCGGCCAGAGTCTGCCACTGGTCGAAACCGATCCCGAACTCGCCTTCCCACAGGGCACGCCCTACGACGACGTGGTCGGCCAGAGCGAACGCGCGCAGTGCCGCGGCTTTGTTTTCACAACCGTCCAGATCGATTACCAGACTTACGCTTCCCGGTAATTCATCCGGGAGGAAGACCGCACGGTATCCGTCGAGGAACAGTCGTCCACCGCCGGCAGCCGCCAATCGGGTGACGACAACTCCGATGCGTTCGGCATCGTTCGGGTCGTCCTGGCTGATGATGGAGCGATCGCCGTCCTGCGCGATGAGAACAACTGCCGTCGACAGGAACGCATCTCGCGGCGACCAACTGGTGTCGACGCCATCTGCCTCGAGGGCTTCGAGAAACTCGGTGGACCGCGCGTCCGGGCCCACGGCACCGGCAAAGATCACTTGCGCGCCCATTCTGGCCGCGGATACCGCAGCATTTGCATTCATTCCACCGTCGATCTGACTGATGGCCGTTGCCTGAACGCGCTCACCGAGTACCGGTACGTGTGGGACATGTACCGTCACATCGTTGTTGGCGTATCCACAAAAGACAATCATGGTTACTTTCCTGCGGCCCGGGACAGTTCGCGGACCTTCTCGCCTGCGACCCGTCCCCACCAGCGTCCATTGTCCTTCACCGAGGATGCAACTATCGCGCCGTCGCATTCCTTCATCAGCGCTGCGACATTGGCAGCCGTGATGCCGGAGCCGATGATCACCGGAAGAACGGTGTTGTCTCGGATCACGGAAACCTCGTCGACCGAAGCGGCGTCACCGGTGCGCGAACCCGTCGCGATCAGAACATCTGCGTCGAAGAACTCGGCGTCTTCGGTCTGTTCCGCGACAGTGCGGTCCGCGACAATGGCATGCGCACCGTGTTTGACGTGCACGTCAGCGAAGATCCGGACCGGGTCGGCGCCGATGCGATGGCGGAAGCGCGTCGTCTTGGCCGCCTGACCCTCGATGAATCCCTCATTGGCAATGTAGGCATTTGCCCACTGATTGACACGCACAAAACTCGCGCCTGCCGCCCACGCTGCGGCCACTCCGCACTCGCCGGCGTTGGACAGGATGCTGACGCCGACCGCCTTGCCGAACTCGCCGACCACCGCTGCCGTGATGACTCCCATGCTGGCGGCGGTTTCGTATCCGTGTTCGCCGGGCTTGAGGAACGGTATGTCCCAGTGATTTTCGACGATCACACCGTCGAAACCGTTGTCGACATACGCGTGTGCTTCCTCGACGGCGAAGCGAGCAATTTCCGAAACCGGCTGCCCGGTGTAGTGCGGGCTGCCCGGCAGGGCCGGGAGGTGAATGGCCCCGATGAGAGATGGCGTGCCGGTGAACATCTCTGCCAGCGCCGAGGGCTTGGGCGGAAAGACTCCGAGCGGTGATGCGGTCACTTCAGCTACCCCATTCCATGCGCAAGATTTGCGCTGTATGTCCATGCACAAGATCTGCACACGATGTAATCGATTGCCTTGATGAATTAGCAGGTTATGCGATCAACACCGGGTTGTGTCAAGGATTTCACAATTCGAATTTGTAAACGATTGCCTCAATCGCGTTACATGCGGGACACTGGACCGTGCGGTTCGATAACCTCGGACCCGAATCGAGCAGAAAACGGGGGACGCATGCGCAAGGCGACCATTCGCGATGTCGCGGAACTGGCCGGGGTCTCGACGGCCACCGTGTCGCGGGCACTGTCCGGCTCCCGCCCTGTCTCGGACGAGCTTGCAGCGACGATCAAACGAGCCGCGGACTCTCTCGGATACTCGGGAAACATCATCGCCAGCTCACTGCGTCGTAATCGGACGGACACTGTCGGAATGGTGGTTCCGAGTATCGCGAACCCCTTCTTCACTTCGCTGGTGGTCAACGTCGAACACGTCCTCGCTCGGCGCGGCCTACAACTGTTCCTGTGCGATTCTCGTTCCGATCCCGACGTGGAAGCGCAGCGGCTCAAGTCGCTCGTCTCCCGGCAAGTGGACGGAATCATCATCAGCCCGTGCCACGGCGAACTGAGTGCCGAAGCCGTCCGAGCCAGCGCGGCAACGCTTCCGGTCGTTCAACTGGACCGGTTTGCAATGGATACCCAGACGGACTGGGTCGGCGTCGACGACGACGCCGCTCAATCCCTGGTGATGGAGCATCTGTCGGAGCGTGGCGCGCAATCTGCCGCCTTCATCAGTTCCGAGCTGACCAATTCGTCAACAGAACTTCGCCGGGCCGGCTTCTTCCGCCACGCGGATCGAATGGGCATCGAAACTCGTGACGAGTGGACACAACTCGGCGAGTACTCGATCGAGTGGGGGCGCACGGCATCCAACATCATCCTGACCGGCAAAACTCGCCCCGACGCCCTGGTCTGCGCCGACGACTTGATCGCACTCGGCGTGTTGCAGACCTGTCACGCATTGGGCATCGACGTTCCCGGCGACGTTCTAGTCACCGGTTTCGACAACATCCCGTTCTCCGAATTGTGCAACCCGCCGTTGACCACCGTCGGTCAGCCGCAGGAAAGAATCGCGGAAGAAGCTGTGCGACTTCTGGATCAGGCGATGAACAACTCTTCCGAGTCGACAGCCCACATCGCGCTTGCTCCTGAACTGATTGTCCGTCAGTCCACCGTCGGCCAAGCGGCGGCAACCGCACCGTAAGCAGCGATCGCATCGTCCAGTTCGGAGACCTTGACGCTTTCGTTGGCCGCATGCATCAGCGAGGGAGTGCCGGGGCCCCAGATCACGACGGGAGCACCAGGGGCGGCGGCGGCCAGTACCGAAGCGTCGGTGAAGTACGAAACCGGTTCGGTTGCAACAGGGATAGGCAAGGTGGCCAACCACGGGTCCGACGCGTCGGTACGCACACCTCCCAGATGAATCGACGTCTCCACCGAGTCGACTTCTGGTTGGGCTCGCCACCACGCGAGCAGGTCGGCGCCGTCTCCCACCGTGCGGTGATCGATCACCGCACGTGCACTGTCCGGCACGATGTTCGGAGCCGAACCCCCGCCGACCAAGCCGAGGTTCCAGGTTTCGGCACCCAGAAACGCGTCGGACGACAGCGGAAGCTCACGCCGGGCTCGGTCGACGACGTCAAGCAGTTTGAGGACGGCGTTAGTTCCTCGCTGCGGCGTACTCCCGTGCGCGGCTTTTCCTTTGACGGACACTTCGAGCCACAGTGCACCGCGGTGCCCCAGGTTGATGCGATTGCCGGTCGCCTCGGGAACGATGACGGCCCCGACCTCGAGATTCGCAACGGCGTCGGCCGAACGAACAGCCCCGAGCGATCCGATTTCCTCGTCGCTCGTCAGCAACAGCGCGACCGGGACTTCACGTTCGAAAGCGTCGACAACCGCGGCAGTAGCGGCAACAAGGCCGGCCTTCATATCCGATGTCCCTCTGCCGAGGAACAATTCGCCGTCGACCTGTGCGGCATACGGATCGAACTCCCAGTCGGAGACAGTGCCCACCGGCACCGTGTCCACGTGGCAGGCGAACAGGAGTCTGGCTGCCGAGGGTGCAGCTTCGTTGGTGATCAAGGCCCAGGGATGATTGCCGGTCAGGTCTGACTCCACCTTCGCCTGTGGCGCACGTGAGAGAACCAACGAGACAATCGAATCCATCGCCCGCCGTTGAGGAGCGGACTCCCCCGAGACCGTGTCGAGAGCTACCAGTTCCGAGAGAAGTCCGAGGGAATCCATGTACCTATTCTTGCACTGCCACGGATTCAGTGCGCTGCCAGCTGGGCGATGACGACGTAATTGTCGTCGGTCGACTCTCCTTCGACGACATCACAATTGGCGAGGATCAGCCGTCCCGGAACCGATTCGCGCAACTCGTGAGCGCCCAGCAGCGAACCTTTGTGCAGCGGCCCGACGGTTTCGACGTCGTACTCGAGCACCCCGTTCGGTGTACCCAGGAGAATTCGATCGCCCGACTCCACTACCCGGAGCGCCCGGAACGGTGCTTCGCGAGTGGTGTAGTTGTGGCCGACCACGACAACTGTTTGTGTGGTCGACGTTCCCGGCATTCCGCTTTCACCCCACCACACCGGCAGTTCGTCGACGGGATTCAGTTGCTGCCCACTCTCGCCGCCGCGCATCAGTTTCTCCGAGTGCAACGGACTGCTCAGGTACGTGACCCCGGACGCAGACCTCAACTCGATCCGCTCGGGTTCTGCCGGATCGACGGTCACCGAAGCCGGTGCAGCCGCGATATGCGACTGCACCGGCGAGCGGTCTGGTAGCGATCCTGCGTTCTCGCCCGAACATCCGGATGCGAGGAGGGCGAGGATCGCTACCGCCGAGAGGCCGGCGCTACGCAGACGTGTTGCCCGGGCCGTCATGACGCTTGCGACGAACAACCACCGTCGTAGCTGCTGCGGCGGCAGCGCCGACGACTCCGACGCCGATCAATACAGCCGGCAGGTTGGAGTTGCTGCTACCGCTGGTGCTGCTGCTTGCGGTGTCGCCGAGAGCAAGATCGACCGGGGGCAGGCTTCCAGCGAGTGCCGGATCGCCGTCGGCGTCGGTGACGTAGTAGTCGACGACGTCGAAGGCTCCCTTGTTGTTGTAGTAGCCGACCAGCTTGACGCCGGTCTTGTTCACTACAGCGGTGGTCTCGTCGACCTTCGTGACTCCGGAGCCGTCGTCGGTGTGCTCACCGATGATCACCTCACCGCCGACGCCTGTTCCGTTGTCGATCTCCTTCTCGCCCTTTGCCTTGAGCTCGTCGACGATCTTCTGCGCTGCATCCGCTTCGGCCTTTGCGGCGGCTGCAGCGGCCTGAGCTTCCTTGGCCTTTGCTGCTGCGGCGTCGGCCGCCGCCTTCGCGTCTTCGGCGGCCAGGTAGAGATCCTGCGCCTTCTTACTCGCTACTTCGGCAGCTTCGGCCTTCTTGGCGGCTTCGGCAGCCTTTTCGTCGGCGATTGCTCGCTTGTCGGTGGCCGCCTCCCCTGCAGCATCGGCCTCGGCCTGCGCCGTCTCCGCGGCCTTCTGTGCAGCGGCAGCGTCCTTCTGTGCGGAAGCTGCGGTAGCTGCCGCTTCATCTGCGGCCTTACGGGCGGCGGTGGCAGCTTCTACCTCGGTGGCGGCTGCGGACTCGGCTGCCTTGGCGGTGGTTTCGGCGGCGGTGGCCACCTTCTGAGTTTCCTTGACGGTGATCGCGAGCTGCTTGGCATTCCAAGCTGCGGCCAGCGCCTGAGCCTTAGCGACGGCTGCCTTCGCGAAATCCCAGTTCTTGAAGGCTTCCTCGGCTTCCTTGTTCTTGTCCGCAACCAGCTTGGCGTTTGCATCCGCGGCAGCCTTCGCCTCATCGGCCTTGGCCTGCAGAGCATTAGCCTCGGCGCGCGCCTTTGCTGCCTCTTCGGTCTTGGGCCCCGAACCGGCGGCCTTCGCAGCCTCCTCGAGTTCCGCAGCCTTGGCTGCGGCCGCGTCGGCTTCTGCCTGAGCTGTTTTTGCTACCTCCTTGGCATCGGCCGCCGCGGACTCCGCAACCTTGGCCGCCTCTTCGGCTTCCTTGGCAGACTGTTCCGCGGCCCCGGCCTCCGCCTTGGCCTTGGTCGATTCGACCGCCGCCTTGGTTGCCTCGACGCTCGCCTGGGTCATTGCCTCGGTCGCCTTCACCGAAGTGTCTGTCGCTGCGGACGAGTCGACCCCTGCCGTCGCGGCTGCTTCGGCGGCCTTCGCTGCCGCGTCGGCAGCTGCCTTGGCTTTTGCTTCGGCTTCCGCCAGTGCTGCAGCGTCCGTACCAGCGGTTTCGGCACTGCCCGTGCCGGCGACCCCGGCTTCAACCTTCTCCGGCGTGGTCTCGGTGCTCGTCGCCGCGTCGGCGTCGGTGGTGGCAGCTGCCTCTTCCTCGGCGCAGGTCACCAGCGGATCAGCGCTCGGGGTACACACGGTTTCCGGCTCTGCCGATGCAATTCCCGTGCCGCCCACCGCCAATCCGAGAGCTAGTACGGCACCGGCGGCCGCAGAGCGGACCCTCCGAGAATGGGCGATGGACTTCTCCGACATAGCGCTCAACCTTTCGGCCTTCTTTACGAAGACGGCAATTCCGGCGTGGACAGCCTTTACTTCGTCGGCTGACTTCCAGACGTTACGACCGGTCGGTCCGAAAAATTGAGAGCTGCTGCTCTACCCGCAAGAATCAGGACCGCGGAACGCGCCCCATCAGGTAGAACTCCGGATTGGGCAGCATGCCGGAGAAGCTCGCCATGCGATTGCTGAGCCCGAAGAATGCAGTGATCGCGGCGATGTCCCACGCGTCCTCGTCGCCGAAGCCGTGCACACGGAGGGCGTCGAAGTCGGCGTCGGCGATTTCGTGTGAGGCGGAGTTCACCTTGGTGGCGAAGTCGAGCATCGCGCGCTGACGATCGGAGATTTCTGCGGTGCGATAGTTGACCGCAACCTGGTCGGCAACCAGCGGCTTCTTCTCGAAGATACGCAGAATTGCGCCGTGCGCGACAACGCAGTACGTACATTTGTTGGCCGCAGAGATCGTGGTGACGATCATTTCTCGATCACCCTTGGTGAGTGCGGAATCTTCCTTGAGCATGATCGCGTCGTGGTATGCGAAGAATGCCCGGAACTCGGCTGGGCGCCGAGCGAACATCAGGAAGACGTTGGGCACGAACCCCGACTTCTCCTGGATCTCGAGAATCTTGGCGGCGATGTCCTCGGGCACCTCGGTCAATTCAGCCTGCGGAAAACGGGTGCTCACTGTGCCTCCTGGTCAGCCATCGATGTTCGATTCAAGATAATGATGATTAACTGAGTTGTCCAGATGCATTTCCTGCCCTACTTTTTCGGGCACGGATAGTCGGGTACGGCCCAAGTGATCTGCGTAGCGTGAAACCCGTGAACAGGAAGACACGATGATCGACGGACTGAACCGCGCGCTCGACTACATCGAAAGCAATCTGAGCGGCGAGATCGAGACAGCCGAGATGGCAAGGCTGGCAACCACCTCGGAGTATCACTTTCGGAGGATGTTCTCGGCCCTGGCCGGCATTCCCGTATCCGAATACATCCGTCGACGTCGACTCACCCTGGCTGGTGCCGAGTTGTCCGTCAGCAGATCAGGAGTGTTGGAGACCGCCGTGAAGTACGGCTACTCGTCCGCGGAAGCCTTCACACGAGCGTTCACCGCATTTCACGGCGTGAGCCCCGGCGCGGTCAAACGCGCTCCCGCCGTTCTCAAATCCCAACAGAAACTTGTCATTCACGTGACACTGGAAGGAGCCACACCGATGGACTACATGCTTGTGGACAAACCTGCCCTGACGGTAGTCGGGTTCAAGACCCGGGTTCCATTGGTTCACGAAGGTCCCAATTCTGCGATCGAAGATTTCACCGGCTCCGTGGACAAGGTTGCGTTGCGAGGGTTGCGCGAGCTCTCCGATCAGGACCCGGCGGGAATCGTCAGTGTCGTCGACAATTTGGCGCATCCCAGAACCGAAGGCACAGAACTGGATTACTACCTGGGAGTGGTCACCGGCAAACCTTCACCCACGGGTTTCGATGTGCTGACGGTCGACGCACACACGTGGGCCGTCTTCACCGCCGACGGGTCGGAAATCGAATCTGTGCAGTATTTGTGGCGAGATATCTACACGGAATGGTTCCCTGCCAACCCTTTTCGCTCCGTACCTGGTCCCGAGATCATGCGTACCGAATACAACGACGATTTCACCGTCGCACGGTTCGAGCTCTGGATTCCGGTCGAGAGCGAGCTGAGCGACGTCGGGGCGTAAAACAGCCGCCAGGTCGGATGGAAGTCACGACCCGGCGGCTGAGCCATCAGATGAAACAGACTGTCAAAGAATCAGTTTCGCTCCGGTAGCAGCAACCACGTCCTCGACGCTGATGCCCGGCGCCGTCTCCACCAGGCGGAGACCGTCGTCAGTCACGTCGATCACGGCCATGTCGGTGATGATTCGCTGGACGCAGCCCTTACCGGTCAGCGGAAGCGAGCACTTCTCGACGATCTTGTGCTCACCCTTCTTCGAGACGTGCTCCATCATCACGATGACGCGCTTTGCGCCGTGGACCAGATCCATCGCGCCGCCCATGCCTTTGACCATGTGGCCAGGGATCATCCAGTTCGCGAGGTCTCCGGTGGCACTGACCTGCATGGCACCGAGCACGGCAACGTCGACCTGGCCGCCGCGGATCATGCCGAACGACGCTGAGGAGTCGAAGAACGACGCACCGGGGAGAACGGTGATGGTCTCCTTGCCCGCATTGATCAGCTCGGGATCGAGTTCGTCCTCGGTCGGGTACGGCCCCACGCCCAGAACGCCGTTCTCCGAGTGCAATACAACGGTGATATCGGTCGGGAGGTAGTTCGGAACCAGCGTCGGCATACCGATGCCGAGGTTCACGTACTGCCCGTCCTCGAGTTCCCGCGCGACGCGGGCCGCCATCTCTTCGCGGGTGAGTTTGGTGGGTAGTACAGAAGTCATGCTCGTACCGTCCGATTCTCGATGCCGACCGTCACGGGGCCGACGTGGACAACACGCTGAACGTGAATGCCCGGCGTGTGGATCTCGGCGGGGTCGAGCTCACCCGGCTCTACGAGGTGCTCGACCTGCGCAATGGTGATGCGCCCCGACGTTGCTGCAGCCGGATTGAAGTTCTGGGTACTCGCGCGGTAGACGAGGTTGCCATGCCGGTCACCTTTCCAGGCATGGACCAGTGCATAGTCGGCGACGATGCCGCGCTCCATCACGTAGGTGACGCCGTCGAAGTCACGAGTTTCCTTGGGCGGACTGGCAACTGCGATGCCGCCGCTGCCGTCGTAACGCAGTGGCAGGCCGCCGTCGGCGACCTGGGTGCCGACGCCGGCCGGGGTGAAGAACGCGGGGATGCCCGCTCCCCCGGCGCGCATGCGCTCGGCGAGCGTGCCCTGCGGCGTGAGTTCGACTTCCAGCTCACCGGAAAGGTACTGACGCGCGAACTCCTTGTTGGAGCCGACGTACGAGCTGACAGTACGACGGATACGCCCCTTCTCCAGAAGCACTCCGAGCCCGAACCCGTCGGTGCCGCAGTTGTTGCTCACCGTTTCGAGTGATGTCGCGCCCTGCTCGAGGAGCGCATCGATGAGGATTTCCGGCACTCCGACGAGCCCGAAACCTCCGACAGCGATCGTGACGCCGTCCGGCACGTCGGCGACGGCCTCGGCAGCAGTGGGAATGACTTTGTCCATCATGTCGATCACAGTAGCGCGACCCGTACGTATTGTGAACCCCCGTCCGCATAACGAACATTTTTCGCCCCCGGCATTGCCTGGGTCACATCTACGAACTATTCTGTTCGCAGAGCGCAACACATGTACACATTGCGAACAACTTCACGTAACCGAACGACGAGGTTCCCTATGCTGCATCTACCGCCGAGGTACCAGCGGCCGACTGGCGTCAACGCCCCGGCCGATTTCGCGGACTACAAGACGACTTCCCTTCGCCACCCGAAGCAGCCGCTGAAGCTGCTCCCCCAGCGGCTCACGGAGCTCACCGGGCCGGTATTCGGCGAGGATCGCGTCGGCGCCGGTGAAAACGACCTGACCATTGCCAACGGCGGCGAAGCACAGGGACAGCGCATCGTCGTTCACGGCCGCGTACTCGACGGCGACGGAAAACCCGTCCCCCACACACTGCTCGAGGTGTGGCAGGCCAACGCCGGTGGACGCTACCGCCACACCGGCGACAACTGGCCCGCGCCGCTGGATCCGTTCTTCAACGGCCTGGGTCGCTGCGTCACCGACGCGAACGGCCACTACAGCTTCACCACGATCAAGCCGGGCGCCTACCCGTGGATGAACCACGACAACGCCTGGCGACCGGCACACATCCATTTCTCGCTGTTCGGCACGGCATTCACGCAGCGCCTCGTGACGCAGATGTACTTCCCCGACGATCCGATGTTCTTCCAGGACCCGATCTACAACGCAGTACCCGAAGCAGCACGTCACCGCATGGTCAGCGTCTTCGACTACGACGCCACAGTCCCCAACTGGGCTCTCGGGTTCCGCTTCGACATCGTCCTGCGCGGCCGTAATGCCTCCGTATTCGAGAACGAGGAAGACCACGATGACTGATCACACCGCGAAGCCCGCACCCACTTATCCGGTCGTCCCCGGCGACTTCACCACTGCCCCCTTCGGGGTCACGCCCTCTCAGACCGTCGGGCCGTACTGGCACATCGGCCTCCCCTGGACGGACGGCCCCGACGCTGCCCCGAGCGATACCCCCGGACGAATCATGCTGGCCATCACGGTGATCGACGGCGCCCGTACACCCGTCGCGGACGCGATGATCGAAACATGGCAGGCCGATACGCTCGGACGCTTCAACCATCCGGACGATCCCCGTGGCGCAGTGGAGCTCACTCCGGCTGGTTTTCGCGGATTCGCCCGCAGCGCAGCGGATCCCACGGGCACTGCATTGGTCCACACTGTCAAGCCCGGTGCGCAGCCCACTGAAACGGATGCGGACGAGGCCCCACACGTGAACGTGTCGGTCTTCGCTCGCGGCATGCTCGACCGCCTGGTCACCCGCTTGTACTTCCCCGAAGACGCCGACGCACACGCAACAGATCCGGTGCTGTCGTCACTGAGCGAAACCGAACGCGCGAAGTTGGTTGCAACCAAGGTCGACGGTGGGTACTCCTGGACGGTCTATGTTCAGGACGAGGACGCGAACGGCGTCGAGACGCCCTTCTTCGAGCTGTAAGAGGAGTACACATGCCCACTCGCGGCGCACTGTTCGACCCGGTGTTCGGGGCCACCCGCGTATCGGAGCACCTGTCCGACCAGGCGTGGGTCACCGCGTTGCTCGACGTGGAGGCCGCACTGAGTTGTGCGATGGCCACAGTCGGGTTGGCGAACGGGGAACATTGCGCCGCGGTGGCTGCTGCCGCGGCCGAACTCTCACAACCGGGCGGTCTGGACATCGTGGCGCTCGGCCGCGCGTCGGCCGCCGGCGGAAATCCCGTCATTCCGCTGGTGAAGATGCTGCGCGAAAGGGTGGGACAGGAAGGTGTGCCTGCCTCCGTGGTGCACCCGGGCGCCACCAGTCAGGACATCATGGACTGTGCGCTGATGCTGTTGACGCGACGCGCGGGCGCGGTGGTTCTGGCCGACCTGACCCGCGCCGCCGATTCCGCCGCCCACCTCGCCCGCATCCATCGCTCTACTCCGATGGTCGCGAGAACCCTGGGACAACAAGCACTTCCGACCACCTTCGGGCTACTGGCATCGAGTTGGTTCACCGCACTCGACGCCGCAGCGATTCGCCTCGAGATCGTATTGTCCACGTTGCCGGTTCAATTCGGCGGAGCCGCAGGAACACTCGCTGCGTTGTATCCCGACGGGCTCAGGATCGCCGACGCGCTGGCCGACGAACTCGGCCTGGCCAGGCAGGTCACTCCCTGGCACACCGACCGCGTGACTATCGCAGAACTCGCGACCACACTCGGTATCGTCGCCGGCGCCGTTTCCAAGCCCGCCACCGACATCACCGTCATGGCGTCCACCGAACTGTCCGAGGTTGCCGAGAGCGCTCCGGGCGGCTCATCGGCCATGCCGCACAAGCAGAATCCGGTTGCCGCGATCACCGCCCGCGCGGCAGCGCGACGTGCTCCCGCGCTGGTGGCCACAGCCCTGTCGAACATGGATCACGAATTCGCTCGCGCCGCAGGCCCCTGGCACGCCGAGTGGGAAACCGTCACCGATCTCCTGCGTCTGGCAGGCGGAGCCGCGCACCAGCTTTCCGTGAGCCTCACCGGCCTGCAAGTACACACCGAGTCGATGGCTCGCAATCTCGACATCACCGGTGGCCTGATTCTCGCCGAGCGGGCCACCAAGGCCCTGTCCGCACACACTGATCGAGCGCGCGACATCGTCACCGCGGCAGCCACTTCCGGAACCAGATTGGATCGTGATCCCGCCATCGCAGAGCACCTGAGCGAAACCGAGATCGCCGAACTACTCGACCCCGCACACTATCTGGGCCACGCCACCGATCTGGTCGACCGCGCCCTCGCCGAACGCCCCACAGGAGGATCTCGATGAGCGTCGCGCTCAACTTTCAACAGACCGGCAATCCTGATGCTCCCGCAGTAGTTCTCCTGGGTTCACTCGGATCCGATCTGTCCATGTGGCAGCCGCAGATTCACGCGCTGTCGAATCGCTACCGCGTCATCGCCGTCGACCATCGCGGCCACGGCAAGTCACCGGTGCCTGCGGGCCCTTACTCAATTGCCGATCTCGCCGGCGATGTCATCGCTCTCCTCGATTCGCTCGAACTCGAGTCCGTACATCTCGTCGGGCTCTCCCTCGGCGGCGCTGTCAGCCAGTGGATCGCCGCACACCACCCCACTCGCGTCGAGACGTTGACCTTGATGTGCACGTCCTCGCAGTTCGCCCCGGCTCAGCCGTGGATCGATCGTGCTCGGGCTGTCCGTGCGGACGGTATCGCGTCAATCGCGGCCGCCGTCGTCGGACGCTGGTTCACGCCGGGACTGGCCGAGAATGATCCGGAGCTTGTCGCCCGTCACGTCGCGATGGTCGAAGCCACACCCGACGAGGGCTATGCCGCCTGCTGCGAGGCGCTTTCGACGTGGGACGGCCGCGCCGACCTGGCCCGCATCGTCGCTCCGACGCTCCTCATCGCGGGCGAGCAGGATCCGGCGACGCCTCCGTCGACGTTGGGTGCGATCGCCGACGGCATCGCCGATGCGGTACTGCACGTGGTCGATCCGGGCGCACACCTGGCCAACGTCGAACAAGCCGGGCGCGTCACCAAACTACTTGCAACGCATATTGCCTCGCACACATCTGCGCTCGCCCAACGTAGCGCCGCGGTGTCGGCCGGCATGACCATACGACGCCAGGTGCTCGGCGACGCCCACGTCGACCGTTCCATTGCCGGTGCCACCGAGTTCACCGCCCCTTTCCAGGACTTCATCACTCGCACGGCGTGGGGTGACATCTGGTCGCGCCCCGGCCTCGATCACCACACCCGCAGGCTCCTCACTCTCGCGATCCTCACCGCCGTCGGCAACGAACACGAACTCGACATGCACATTCGCGCTGCGCTGCGTGCCGGGATCGATCCCGACGAACTCGTGGAAGTATTTCTCCATACCGCGGTCTATGCGGGTGTGCCGAACAGCAACTTGGCTTTTGCGCTGGGAAAGCAAGCACTCGCGGACCTCTCGGCCGAACCTGAGGAGAACGAGACAACATGAGTGAGAACAGCAGCGAGCAGGCGCCGGGACCGTCCCCGGACTACGTGCAGTCGCTGGCCCGTGGGCTTTCCGTCATCAAGGCTTTCGACGGTGAGCACCCGCGTCGCACCCTCAGCGAGGTTGCCCGGCACACCGATCTCACGCGTGCGACTGCTCGCCGCTTCCTACTCACGCTCGTCGAACTCGAATACGTACGTACTGACGGTTCGGTGTTCTGGTTGACGCCCCGTGTCCTCGAACTCGGCTACAGCTACCTCTCCAGTCTGTCCCTTCCCGAGATCGCCGGGCCGCATCTGGAAGCCTTGTCCGCCAAGGTCCGTGAATCCACGTCCGTGTCGATCCTCGACGGTGACGACGTCGTCTACGTGGCTCGTGTTCCGGTCAGCCGCATCATGACGGTGTCCATCACCATCGGCACGCGCTTTCCCGCCTATGCGACGTCCATGGGCAGGGTCCTGCTCGCGGGCCTACCCGACGACGCATTAAACGCATACCTCTCTCGAGTGTCCTTCGCCCGCCTGACCGGCAAGACCATCTCCACGGCCGACGGACTACGCGCCGAACTCGAGAAGATTCGCGCCGACGGATTCGCGATAGTCGATCAAGAACTCGAAGAGGGTCTGCGCTCTCTTGCCGCACCCATCCGGGACGCAACCGGTGACGTGGTCGCGGCCGTCAACATCTCCACCCAGGCTGCCCGCTACAGCGCCGAAGCTGTTCGCGGTGAACTGGTTCCGGCCGCAGTCGCCACCGCAGACGCAATCTCCGTCGATCTCGGACGTACTCAGTCGTCCAACAATCACTCGGCAGCGACCCGCTGACCGAGCAGACCCAAGGAAGAACCAATGCCTGACGTTGTCATCTGTGAACCGCTCCGTACCCCTGTCGGCCGCTTCGGCGGTGTCTTCCGTGACGTAGCCCCGGAAGATCTCGCCTCGACGCTGATCACCGAACTCGTCACGCGTACCGGCATTTCGGGCGCGGAGATCGACGACGTCATTCTCGGCCAGGCTTCGCCGAACGGTGAGGCTCCGGCGATCGGACGCATCGCGGCGCTCAACGCGGGTCTGGGCATCGATGTTCCCGGCATGCAGGTGGATCGTCGGTGCGGGTCGGGATTACAGGCAGTCATCCAGGCCGTCATGCAGGTTCAGTCCGGTGGCAGTGACCTGGTCCTCGCGGGCGGTGCCGAGTCGATGAGCCAGGCCGAGTTCTACGCAACCGGAATGCGTTGGGGCGTCAAGGGTGAAGGAGTTGCGCTCAGCGATCGTCTCGCGCGCGCCCGCGTCACAGCCGGCGGACGTGACTTCCCGGTTCCCGGCGGAATGATCGAAACGGCAGAGAACCTGCGCGCCGAGTTCTCCATCAGCCGCGAGGATCAAGATGCACTCGCGGTTCAGTCCCATCAGCGTGCAGTCGCAGCACAGAAGAACGGCGTCTTCGCCGAAGAAATCGTTCCGGTATCCGTTCCGCAGCGCAAGGGCGAGGCCCTGCTCGTCGACACCGACGAGCATCCACGCGCCGACACCTCGATGGAATCGCTTGCGCGCCTTCGTCCCATGCGCGCAAAGATCGACCCCGACTCCACCGTGACTGCAGGTAATGCCAGCGGTCAGAACGACGGCGCAGCACTGGCGATCGTCACCACCGCCGACAAAGCTCGTACCCTCGGACTGCGACCGCTCGCACGCCTCGCGAGTTGGAGCGTTGCGGGCGTTCCGCCGCGCACCATGGGCATCGGCCCCGTACCGGCGTCGGAGAAGGCACTCGGCCGCCTCGGGCTGTCCCTGGTGGACATGGACGTCATCGAACTCAACGAAGCCTTTGCGGCACAAGCACTTGCAGTCCTGCAGAGTTGGAATCTCGAGGCCGACGACCCACGCATCAACCCCAACGGCTCCGGCATCTCCCTCGGACATCCGGTCGGAGCCACGGGTGGACGAATCCTGGCCACCCTGTTGCGCGAGATGGACCGTCGCGAAGCGCGTTACGGCCTCGAGACGATGTGCATCGGCGGCGGGCAGGGCCTGGCTGCGGTCTTCGAGCGCCTGTCCTGATCAAGCCCCGACGTGCGCGACGCCGGAGTCACCGAGTTCGCCGCGTAGGCCGTCGAGAAAGACACGCAGCAGGTCGGTGAGTTCGGCCTGCTGCTGCTCGGTGAGAATCGACGTCAGTTCGGCTTCACGGCCGAGAACTCGGTCCACCAATTGCTCCACCAGCTCGTGACCGGCGGCAGTGAGGGTCACGAGCACTATTCGTGACCCTTGCGCGGCGGAGGACCTCTCCACCAGACCCGCGTTCTCCGCGCGTGCGAGTCGCTGCGAGATCGCACCGGCCGTGACTCCGGTCTGCTCGGTGATCTGGCGAGTCGTCAACTGATACGGCTCGCCGGATCGCCGCAGGACACTGAGTAGGTCCAGCGTGGCTGTGTCCGCACCGGCCGAGGCGAGTACCCGTCGGCGATCCTCACCGAGCAGCTTGGCGCACATCCACAGCCTGGTGACGATGCCGATACCCTCCACGGGCGTGCCCGGCCTTTCGCGAAGCCACGCCAAGGCAACCGCGTCCACCGCGTCGTCCGGGTTGTAGTCGCCCACCACTGCACACCTCGTTTAGCTCTAAATGATACGTTCTTCGTATAGGTCTAAACGTAGCTCACGGAGGTAGGCATGACACGCACAGTTCTGGTAACCGGCGGCGGAACAGGGATCGGGCGCGCAGTTGCAGCGGCGTTCGCCCGGGACGGAGACACCGTTTTTGTCACCGGCCGACGCACGGAACCACTCGAAAAGACCGCGGAGGAGTTGGGCGATAATGTTCACGCCTTGACTTGTGACAACTCCGACCCGAAAGACCTGAAGCGGCTGCAGGATTCGCTTCCGGGAACCATCGACGTCGTGGCGCACTGCGCCGGCGGTAACACGGACTTCGATCGTGAAGCGCCGTCAGATCTGGAATCCCTGGCCGCCGGGTGGCGGGCCAATCTGGACTCCAATCTGATCTCGGCAGTGTTGACCACAGCAGCAGTTCGAGATCGAATCCCCAGTGGCGGTGCCGTCATCACCATCGGATCGATTGCCGCCGACAAGGGAGCTGGAGCGTACGGCGCTGCCAAAGCAGCAGTTGCGACGTGGAATGTCGATCTGGCCGCCGAACTGGGCCCAGAAGGCATCACGGCGAACATCGTCTCCCCCGGTTACATCGCCGACACCGAGTTCTTCCGGGACTTTCTGACGGACGAGCGTCGCGCGATGCTGATCGAATCCACCAGCACCAAGCGCGCCGGAACCCCGGACGATATCGCATCAGCCGTCCATTTCTTGGCCTCACCGGGTGCCCGGCAGATCACCGGTCAGGTATTGGCAGTCAACGGCGGTGAGAGAACCAGTCGCTGATCACGCCAGGTGGCGCTCGAAGAACGAGTCGATTCGCTTCCAGGCATCCTGCGCTGCAACAGGATCGGGACCGATTCCGAGGATGCGCTCCAAAGGACGAAGCACCTTGGGTCCGGCCTCCGCGTCGTTGAGGAACGCGTGGCCGGCGGTGGGGTACTCCTTGACGTCGTTCTCGATACCGGCATTGCTGAGCGCCGTCTCCAGCTTCGCTGCCGCGCGCCGGAGCGAAAAGTCCTTGCCTCCGAAACTCCCGACGATCGGGCACGCATCCACCACGGCCTCATCGAGTTTGCGTGGAAGCTGACCGTAATTGACCGAGGCAGCGTCGAAATCTCCGGCGCTGACCATCGCGAAGCCGCCGCCCATGCAGAATCCGATGACACCAATCTTTCCGGTGCAGTCCGGGGATTCCACCAGCCAACTGCGAGCGACTTCGATGTCGGTAAACGCCTTGCCGTGTCCTCGAAGCATCGACGTCATGGTGGGCACTAGGCACCGCTTCGCCCCGCCCGCGCTGTAGAGGTCGACAGCGAGCGTCAGGAATCCCGCAGCGGCCAGCCGCTTGGCTTGCCGCTGCATCACCTCCTCGAGCCCGAAGGCCTCGTGAATCATCACTACCCCCGGCCACGGGCCGGGGGTAGTGGGGGTTTCGAGTATCGCTCGCAGCGGTTGTGATCCGCCGACTACTGCGGCGCGGCCCGTCAGATCTATGTCCACCATGTTTCGATGCTAGGCCGACGCGGCGTCAATAGGCTCGGAAGCGAGGTCAGGGGAGCTGTTTTCCCTGGCCCGCCGCAAGCCCGGTCAAGACCCCGGCGAGCTGCGGCAAGGCGTACGGTGCGCTCAGTGGACCGAAATTGTCGACAAAGGCATTCGAGAGCAGAAGTTCGACCGGCGCATAGGCTCGCGCCTTCACCGCGGGGAGGTTCTGGAAAACTGCGAAGTTCTCCAACCTCGTCGTCGCTTCCTGATCAGAAGCGAGGCTGAGCAAAATGTCTGCGGGTGCGAGTACCTCCGCCTGCTCCATCGACAGCGCAGTCATCTGCTCGGCGTTGTATCCGCGATAGTCGAGTCCGAGTTCGCGCAGCAGAACCCCGGGCGCACTGGCATCCCCCTGCACATACAACTGATCGCCGTACATCGAGCCGATCATGATCGTCTTGCCACCCAAGCCGTTCAGCGAAGCGGCGGTGTCGGAGATCAGGGCGTCGGTCCGGGCGATCGCTGCAGCAGCGGCCTCGTCGACAAAAGCGGCCTGCCCGACCGTGGCGACGCCGTCACGCCACGAGGTGGTCCAGTCCAGCGCGATGACCGGCGCGATCTGGCTGAGCCTCTCGGCTGCCGGTTCGAGATAGGTCTTCATTCCGATGATGAGATCCGGTGAGTAGCGCGCGATGATTTCCGGGCTGATTTCGCCTGTGGTGTCGAAGCTTTCGAGATCGGCTATTCCAGCGGTGCTCTGCCACGGCAGTGCACCGCGGTCCCACGCACCCGTATTGCCGTAGGCGACTGGGTGAACGCCGAGAGAGAGCAGGAATTCGAGATCCGTGAAGTCGCTGGCAACAACGATCCTTTCCGGCTTCCCCGAGATCGTGGTGGTTCCGAGCGCATTGATCACCTCACGTTGTTCGCCGGCATCAGAAGCATCTGATGTAGTCGAACACCCCGCAAGGATGGCGGCCGCTGCCGCCGCGCCGACGCCGAAGAACCCACGGCGACTGAGCTGGTCCACCAGTTCAGACGTCGTGGATTCACAAATCGTTCCGTACATGTATGCACTCTCCTTCTCGGCGACTGCTGCGCGCGCCGAGGGCACAGCGAAAGAGAGGTTAGCCCACCCTCATCTTCCATAGGGTTCCTACGTTTGCGATTCCGAGAGATCGGAGCGATAAAAATGGACCGTTCTCGAGCGGACAAGTACATTCCCGCTGATCTATCACCGCAGGCAGTTGGGCGAGCCACCAGTCCCTGCCTTCGGCGATCGGGTCGCTCCAGCGTCGAAAATCAGTCGAAGATCAGTTGCCATTCCCTCCTCGAAAGCTTCCGAATTACCGTCTTTTGCACGTCGCCCACCGTTCGACTTGCGCGGCGTGGGAGGATAGACATATCGAGATCGGGACTTCGATGTGAGGGCCCGGATCGAGTTTGTAGGGAGTATCGGTATGGCACAGGGCATCGTGAAGTGGTTCAACGGCGAAAAGGGCTTTGGTTTCATCGCTCCCGACGACGGAACACCGGACGTGTTCGTTCATTACTCTGAAATCTCGGGCAACGGCTACAAGTCGCTCGACGAGAACCAGCGTGTGGAGTTCGAGGTTGGCCAGGGCCAGAAGGGTCCTCAGGCCACCAATGTGCGCGCTGTCTGATCAGTGACACAAGAAGAGGGCCGCACCCGCAAGGGTGCGGCCCTCTTCTGCATTGTCCTTACGGCGACCCGAGAAGCGCTGTTGCACGAGCAATCAGGTGATCACGCAGTCGAATTACGGCGGGCGTCAGGCGGTAATTGCCGACGGCCAACGCGATGGTTCGATCGCGAACGCCCGTTACCGGAACAGCGACGAGATCCGGGTGATCGACCTCGGCGACGGGGAGCAACGCGATACCGAGACCACGCGAGACCAGGGCACGAATCGTTTCGAACTCCGTGATCTCGAATGCAACCCTCGGCTCGAATCCGGTTTGCATACAGCAAGAGTCGAGCAACATCCGAAGGTGATAGGTGGGCGGACTCGCGATGAATGTCTCGTCGACCAGTTCCGCGAGGTCGACACAATCTCTCGCCGCTAATCGATGTCCAGTACCCACATGCAGGAGTATTTGCTGATGCCCCAACAGCGTTGTAGGCAAGTCCTCCGGCGCTGGAATCATCACGGCAAGATCCAGACGCCCGTCTCGGACCATTTGCGCGAGTGATTCCCCATGCGCTTGCACAAGGTTCAATCGCACCCGCGGCGCCGCCTCGTGAAACTCTGCGAGCAGCGACGGGACGCTGATCGGGCCCAATGTCAGTGGAAACCCGAATCGTACGAGGCCACCCTCCGGATCCGCGTTACTGCGGACCAGACCTACTGCGTTGTCCAGCTCCTTGACGAGGCGGCTAGTTAGTTCGTGTAATTCGCGCCCTGCCGAGGTCAGTGCAACCCGGCGCCCAACCGGCTGAAAAAGCTGAAATCCCAGCGTCTTTTCGAGCGTCTTCAATCTCCGGCTGAGCGAGGACTGAGGAATCCCGAGCAGGTCGGAAGCTCTCGTGATGTGACCTTCCTCCGCGGCCACATCGAAGGCCGCCAGAAGCGGCGCCAGCCCTTCTACTTCAGCCGATCGAAACTCATCCATATTCGGATCATAAACCGATGGTTTCTTCATTGGACGGATGAGTCTGTTTGGGGCCACGATGCACATACACCCCAACCTCTGAGGAAAGGCCGCCCATGTTCACGTCGCCACCGTCGGGATTGAAACCTGGTTCCGAAGAGCCCCCACTCGACGCAATACTCATCGGCGCCGGGATCATGTCGGCAACGCTGGGTACATTGATCGCAAGACTCCAACCCGATTGGTCCATCGAGGTACTCGAACGGCTCGGCGAACCCGCCGGCGAAAGCTCCAACGCGTGGAACAACGCAGGAACCGGCCATTCGGGCCTATGCGAACTGAACTACATGCCCGACCCCAGCGACCCCGCGAAAGCTGTAGAGATCAGCCACCAATTCCACCTGTCTCGCCAATTCTGGGGATCACTCGCGGAAACCGGCGAGCTGAAACAAACCCCATCGTTCGTCAACCCAACCCCTCACATGGACGTCGTTTTCGGCAAACGAGACATCGAATATCTACGTCAGCGCCACGCCACGCTACATGGATTACCCGAATTCTCAGCCATGGAGTACACAGAAGATCCTCAGACGGTCAATAATTGGGCGCCGCTGATGATGCGCGGCCGAATGGATTCCGAACCGATAGCTGCGACTCGATACGCAGCAGGTACAGACGTGGACTTCGGTGCTCTGACCCGAGAACTGCTTCACACCATGACAAATCGTGGTGCACGCATCCGCACGAGCCACGACGTAACATCACTCCAGCGCATGACAGACGGCACGTGGCTCATCTGTGGGCGAAACACTATCTCTGGCATTCGGTTCCAACTGAGATCTAGATTCGTCTTCGTCGGCGCAGGCGGGTACGCGCTCAGGCTTCTTCAGAAGGCGCGAGTTCCCGAGGTTCGAGGCTATGCGGTGTTCCCACTCGGAGCCCAGTTCCTGCATACCGAAAAACGCACCGTCGTCGACTCCCACAACGCGAAGGTGTACAGCCAAGCCGCGATCGGAGCACCACCGATGTCGGTCCCCCATCTCGACAGGCGTGTGGTCGACGGCTGCCCGTCATTGATGTTCGGACCGTATGCCACCTTCAGCACACGACTCCTCAAGCATGGCAAGCTAACTGACTTGTTCGCTACGATCCGATTCCGAAACGTCGCAGTATTGCTTGCTGTCGGAATACAGAACATCTCGCTCGTCCGATACCTGTTCAGCCAATTACTGTCATCGAAACGGCGCAAGTTTGCCGCACTGCAACGCTTCTATCCCGAGGCCGATCCCGCAGACTGGAAGCTGATTCAGGCCGGGCAGCGCGCCCAATTGGTGAAGCCTCATCCGAGAAAGGTCGGGATGCTGACATTCGGCACAGAGGTAATCACCAGCGCAGAGGGATCGATTGCCGGTCTCCTGGGTGCATCGCCGGGAGCTTCGGTTGCACCATCTGTGATGACGGACGTACTCGCCAAGTGCTTTCCGAGCCACATCGAGCAATGGATGCCGGCACTTAAGGAATTGATGCCGGCACTGACACCGATCACTGATCCTGAATGACGGCCAGTGCTCCAACGATGTTCGACTCCGCCACCGACTTCGAGATTCCGAGATCAGCCAGAACACCTGATCCGTCTTCGAGTTCGAGCAGCGCGAGCAGGATGTGCTCGGTTCCGATGTAGTTGTGGCCCAGGCGAAGAGCCTCACGGAACGTCAGTTCCAGGACCTTGCGCGCACGAGCGTCGTACGGAATGAGTTCTGGTAGTTCGGAAGTCGGAGTCGGTAGTACACCGGCCACTGCAGCTCGGACGGATTCGAGCTCCACCCCTTGCGCCACTATCGCCTTCGCAGCCAACCCGGCAGGCTCCTCGACGAGCCCCAGGAGCAGGTGCTCCGGCCGGATCTCTGCGTTACCGGCGGCGCGGGCTTCGTTCTGCGAGGCCATGACGACGTTCTTCGCCCGGGGAGTGAACCGGTTGAACCCTTCGTTCGGATCCATCGGCTTCTGATCACTCGGCGCCTTGGGAACAAAACGCTTCTGCGCAGCCTGCTTCGAGACACCCATGCTCGCGCCGATCTCCGTCCACGACGCTCCCGACCTACGCGCCTGGTCGACGAAGTGGCCGATCAGGTGATCTGCAACTTCACCGAGATGATCAGCGGCAATCACGGCGTCGGAAAGTTGGTCGAGCGCGTCGGTGTGCACCTTCTTGATCGCGTCGATGAGGTCGTCGAGTCGAACCTTGTTGGTCATTTCCACTGGTTTACTCATGCGTCAACCATAGGTTGACGCAATCGAAAACGTCAACCCTAGGTTGACGATCGTTTTCGCCGCCCAGTGCTCAGCCGGAAAAGAATTCACGCAGAGCCGGGACAATAGCGTCGTCGGCGACGCCGTGGCCCTGACCGGGGATCTCCAAAGTCTTTGTCCCCGAGACTTGTGCGGCAATTCGCATTGCCGAAGCAGGCGCCCATTGACCACTGTCACCGCCGTACATGACCAACGTGGGGACGGTAATCGAGGCCAGCCAATCGAGCGACTCGCAGCCGTGATCACACACCGCGACGTCGTAAGGCAAGGTGTGCGCGATGGCGCACATGTCGGGCCAATCGGCACTCCGCTTGATCTCGTCGACCATCTCCGGAGACGCGCCGGTCAGATCCAGAAAACGCGTCACAGCACCTTCCCTGTCGCCGCCCGCAATCAATCGCTCCAGGTCACTTTGGGCAGTCTCGTCACGCTGGTCGTCGTCCATGTACGGCGCCTCGTAGACGGCGAGCTTACGCATCGGAACGGCCTGCGCAGCGGCTTCCAAAGCCAGCGCGGCACCCGACGACAATCCGTAAACGAGCGGTGTTTCACCGGTGGCAGCGACGACCGCTCGCAAGTCCTCCACCTCGGCGTCGATCGAGAACGCGCGACTGTCACCGCTGTCCCCGCGTCCGCGCCTGTCGTACGAGTACACCGTGAAGTCCGCCGCCAACTCTGCAGCCAGGGAATCGAACCATCCGCGGTCGCAGAACGCTCCGGCGACCAGGACCACTGCTGGTCCGGCACCGGAGCGTTCGTATGCGATGGTCGTACCGTCGCGGGATTGCACTACCGCTGGGGATTGCTCTGTTTGCACGTCGATCTCCTCAGGTCTGGTCAATGCCTACCTGATTAGACCGCCCGCGTTACCTAAACTCATCGGTCCGGTCGGCAGAGGCTTCAGCTGATCTTGTTGTACAGGGCATCCCAACCCTGCGCCACGTAGGAAATCGTGTAGATCGAACCGTAGAAGGTGGAGCCACCCAGACTGGTGACGTTGCCCGCCTGCACTGCCGGGAGTCGCTGCCACAGCTTGCTCGCCACCAATGCCTGGTACGCCGCACTGTCCTCGTCTTCGGTGATCATGAAGCCGTCGACGCCGGCCAGCACGTCGAGGCCTTCGAGGCTGACGCCGCCCTCGGGATCGAGCCCCTCCGAGGTGGCGGTTTTGCCACCGATGTCGCCGAGCGTCATGTCGCTGGGCTTGTCGCCCTTCTCGGAGGTACGGATGCTCGTGACGTACAGCGTGTTCGTGTCCGGCATGAACGAGACACTGGCAACGGTTTTGGACGCAATCTTCTCGGCATGACGACTGCGGATGTCGGAAATCAGATTGTCGTAGTCGAGCGTCAATCGATCGAGTGTGGCCGTTCGACCGAGCCAGCCCGACAACCGCGAGAGGTTTGTGCGCCAGTCGTCGGTGAACTCTGTCGTCAGAACCGGTGCGATGGTGGACATCTCGGCCACCGGCCACCACTCGCTCTCGTAGTTCAGGCACACGATCAGGTCGGGCTCGAGCGCCAAGATCTGCTCGCGGTTGGGGATCTCCGACAGGAACGGTACCGACGAATCGATAGGCACCCACGGTGCCGCCTGGGCGTACGTGTAGCCGACGAGCGGAAGTTCCAGAGCTACAGCAGGTTCCAGATCGAGCCGCGAGTCGATCGCGACAACCCTCTTCGGATTGACAGGAATGTCGTACGTTCCGAGAGGTGTCGTCACAGAACGCATTTCGGTTTCACCCGAACTGCTCCCGCTGTCACCGCAGGCCGCCAGGAACGCGCCCAGCCCGGCGATCCCGGCACCGAAGCCGAACTGCCGACGTGTGAGGTCCGAAACGAGGCGGTTGTCGGAGTAGCCCTCGGGAAGCAAGAGCGTGGATTGAGCGGGCATGCGTGTCGAACCTCCAAAAGAAATGAATCATCCACTGTTGCGAGCGGATAAGGATGCCCTAACAGCGTACGCAGGGAGGGTCGTCGCGATCGGCCCAGAAATAGTCGAATCAGGCCAAATCGAGCCGCCCTACTTGTCGAGCTTGCGCATCTCGACGAAGTAGACCGCGCTGAACGCGAGGTAGGTGCCGACGATTCCGAGAACCGAGATGATCAGGACGAGAGCAAGAAACATAGCCATGATGGTCTCCACTGACACGGGTTGTTCACGATGTCGATCGAGAGAAAATGGCTTCGAACTGCGGCGCTGCGACTCGAAGCGGTGCCGAGACTTTGAGTTACACACACCACGGTAGCCCCAGGCGTCTCGAGTTTTGATGAACTCGAGGTGAACTCTCCTACGGCTGCGTCACACTTTTTGTCGGACGGTCAGTTCGGTCCGAGCACCTGCCCCGACCACTCGACCAAAGGTGTCAGTGCGCGCCACGCCGCGCGAACTTCCTTCAACGTCCTGGCGCTGTCCAGCCACGACGGGCTTGGGTAACTACGACCAGCAGTCAGCGACTTGTGACGCAGCAATTCGATCCGCGGGTGATCGACCGTGTATCCGCGAGGCGCCGTCTTGAGCTTGTCGCCGCCGATCGTGAATCCGGCCTTCTCGACGGAGGCCAGGATCTTCTCGAGCTCCGGCCCTCGAACGTCGTCGTCGACAGCCGCACGATAACGCGCGATGGTCTCCGAACTGCTGGCGTAGAAACCACCGGCCACCATCAACCCTGCCGCGTCGATCTGCACGTAGTAGCCACAGCTCTCGGCGAGACCGACGAACGCTCCCTGGTGCGTCTTGTACGGGATCTTGTCCTTCGAGAATCGAACGTCACGATACGGCCGAAAGAGCTTGGCCGTGCCGAATTCGTCCTCCAACGCCGCGGTCAACGACGCCATCGGACGACGAACCACTTCGTCGTACGTCTCCTTGTGCGCTGCCCACCAGGTCTTGCTGTTGTCGGCTTCCAGGTCTTCGTAGAAATCGAGTGCAGCAACGGGTATGCCAGTGAACGCAGCCATGACGTAAGCCTAGCTGCCTGTTCGGCTTTGGACCGTCTGCCCTGCACCGATGCCCGGATCGGCCCGAATCCGTAGACTGCATGGAGATGATTTCCGAAATACAAGCATGGGAACTGACCGATACCAACCGAGACTGGTTGATTCACCGACCCGTCGAGATCGCGATCTACGTGGCGCTCGCAGTCGTTCTGCGCTTCGCACTGCACCGCGGGATCGATCGAATGTCCAAGCCTCGCAAGTCTCCGAACGCCAAGGTGAACGAGCGCCGATCGCAGCGAGCCCGGACCATCGGTTCGGTACTCAAATCGACGGTGTCCATCGTCATCCTCGTCTGGTGTGTGCTGCAGATCCTCGGCATCCTCGGGATCAACGTCGCGCCGTTCATCGCATCCGCCGGCGTCATCGGTCTTGCCATCGGTTTCGGTGCACAAAACCTGGTGCGTGACTTCCTCTCCGGCATCTTCATGTTGCTGGAAGATCAGTACGGTGTCGGCGACGTCGTCGATCTCGGCGACGCGGTCGGCACCGTCGAAACAGTGGGCCTGCGTGTCACCACGATTCGAGATGCCAACGGCACCTTGTGGTACTGCCGCAATGGCGAAATCCTGCGAGTGGGCAACATGAGTCAGGGTTACGCCACTGCAGTTCTCGATCTCCCCATCGCCCACAATGCGAACGTGCACAAAGCGTGCGAGGTGGCGACGCGAGCTGTCCTCGAGGCGGCGGAGTCCGAACCGATCAGGGCGGACATGATCGACAAGCCGGAGATGCTGGGAGTCAATTCGGTTACTGCCGAGGCAATTACCATTCGAGTGACGGCGCAGGTCAAGCCTGGGCGCCAGTGGGCAGTCCAGCGCGCATTTGCACGCTCGGCGCTGACTGCGTTCGAAGAGCAGGGAATCGAGGCACCGTACCTGCCTGTTCTGCGCTGACGGTTGAAACGGAATCGACTGCCCTTTCCATCAATTACGCGAGCCCCCGGCGGGGTCGAAACCACCGGGGGCTCGCTGGTGCCTGACGCACGATTCAGACGGTGGAGGTCGAGACCTCCCGATCTGCCGAGCTGTTGCCAAACACCCTGTGCAGGAACATCGTCAGAGCAATTGCTGCCACGATTCCGATCAGCGGCGGGATTCCCACCTCGAACTCACCGGAAAGCCAAGCGAGGAACGCTGCGACGGCATAGACGGCGAGGTTTCGCCAGTGGACCGGCTGCGGGGTGTAACCCTCGGGAATGCCGCGCCGCCAGCGGCACAGGAAGTCCGCGATGATCACACCGCCCAATGGCGGGATGAACGTTCCGAGCAGGCTCAGATAGTCGACAAGATGGTTGTGCACACCGGTCAGAGCGAGCGCCGTGCCGATCACACACCCACCGATGACGAACGGGGTCTTGCGGGGCTTTCTGAACAATTCGGCGCCGGCCACCCCGAAGGCGTATGCGGTGTCGGCGTTGCTCTTCCAGAGGTTCCCGAACAGCAAGACCAGGCCCCAGCCGACAAGCCCGAGGTTGTAGAGAATCAGCACGAAGTCACCTTCGTGGAACGTGATAGCTCCGATGGCACCGAACAGGATCATCAATCCGTTTCCGAGGAGGAACCCGATAACGCAGGCCCACACCGCTTGTGATCCGGAACGGGCAAACCTGGTCCAGTTGGGCGCTTGCGTTCCCGCCGATACAAACGTGCCGACCACAGTGGTGATTGCGAGCGCGATCGTCATGGTCGTCTGCGGTTGAACCGAGACCAGGCCGGAGAACCCACCGACTTCCTCGAGGGACCGGAATACGACCCAGCAGGCCAACGCCAGGATCAAGGGCGTCGAGACGAGCGAGACCCAATACATTCCGCGGTAGCCGTAGCAGGCGGTGATGCACATCAAGATGCTCGCCGCGATCATCACCGACGCCCGCGCGAGATAGGAATCCCAGCCCAATGCCTGCGCGGTGAGATCGCCGATCGTGCCGATGATGACTCCGTACCAGCCGATCTGGGTACCGCCCAGCAGGATCGAAGCGAGCTTGGACCCGCGAGTGCCGAAACTGTAGCGCGCCATCACAACTGTTGTCAGCCCGGTTCGGGCTCCGACGAACCCCATCATGGCGACGTAGACCCCCAAGATGGCGGATCCGGCGGCGATCACCACCATCAGTTTCCAGAACGAGAACGCGGTACCGAGCGCTGCTCCGGCCAACATCGTCGGTGTGAAGATGGTGAACCCCAGCAACACCACCGCGAGCGAGAAGAACGGCTTACGTGCATGAAGCGGAACCGGAGTGACGGGATAGTCTGGATCGATCGGGTGGCCTGCGCTCTCCGAATCGCCTGCGACCGTGGCAGGTTCGACGGCGCTGCTCATACAACTTCGCCGATGTCTTCGAGCCACAGGCTCGGGCGCTCGGCCAGCATGCGGTCCATCAGTGCCACACACTCCGCGTCGTCGACGACGTCGACCTGAATTCCGCTGCTGCGCAACCATTCCTCCGATGCCTCGAAGGAACGATTTTCGCCGACCACGATTCGAGGGATCTCGTACAGGCGCGCCGTTCCGGCGCACATGAAGCACGGCGACAAAGTCGTGTAGAGGACACACTCGCGATACACCGAGGCCGGCAGTCGTCCGGCGCGCTCGATGCAGTCGGTCTCTCCATGACGGATGGCGCTGTTCATCTGGACCCGACGGTTACGTCCGACTGCGAGAACCTCGCCCCGGTGAATCAGCGCCGCGCCGATCGGCACGCCGCCCTCCTCCCAACCGATCTTCGCCTGTTCGATCGCAAGTCCGAGAAAATACTCATCGGTGTGTGCCGGATGATTCATGTGCGCTCCTGGAGTCTGACCAAAATCGTCGATTGTGGCTCGTGTCACAATCCGACCACGGTGGTAACAGCCCGACAAGGGACAACCTGTCAGTTCGGCAGAACTAGCTCTATGACGAAGTGCCCCCTCGGCGGACGATATAGAAATGCTCCCGACTCTGCGACAAGTTCTTGCGATGCCCTCGTTCAAGGCCGCCGCAATCGAGGTGCTCGCGGGCGACATCGATACCGCGGTGGTCCGCTGGGTCCATTCGTCCGAGGTGTACGAAATGGGTGGGCTGCTGTCCGGAGGTGAGGTCCTTCTGACCACGGGCCTCGGTCTGCACGGGCGATCTCCCGAGCAGCTCACCGCCTACATCGACCAATTGGCGGACGCGGGATGCGTCGCACTCGCGATGGAAGTCGGGCGCTCGTTCCTCACGGCCCCTCCCGAACTCGTCGAAGCTTCGCGCCGACGGGGACTCGCGTTCTTGGCCCTGCACGCAGTAGTGCCCTTCGAGCGGATGGTCGAAGACTTTCACGACCTCATGCTCCGCCGCACTCTCGGTTCGGCGCAAGCGGGCGAGCCTGTCTGGCAAGAACTTCTGAGTCTCGTGGTTGCAGGCCAGGGCATGACTGCGCTGCTCGACAAGGTGTCACGACTCGCGGGGTGCGGCGTCGATCTGCTCGACGCGGATGGCAGAACCGTCGAGCGCAGCACAACCGGCGCAGAGCGATCCGAGACCGAACGCACTATCCACGACGTACGCGGCCCGACGAACTCACTCGGTCGACTTGTCCTGTGCGGGCCGGCAACCACACGCCGAACCGCCGTCGCAAACTGCGCCGCCGTCGCGGTAGCTCTGGAACTCGGCCGTCACGGCGATCTCGGCCCAAGACAGTCACTCGCCCAATCGGTGATCACCGACGTGGTGGGCGGTGTGCTCACATCGCACGGCGACTTGTCCGAGCGACTGACAGCGGCCGGGTGGACGCCGTTGTCGGAGGGGCACCACGTCCTCGTCGCCGCTGTCGACATCGATCGGCAAACCCCGGTTCGAGAGCTCGCTGACCAAGTACGCGACGCCGTGCGGGCCGTGCTCGGCTCCTGTGTCGTCGGGACTGCGGCCAATCACGTCATCGTGCTCGCGCACGGGTGGGCGTCCGCATCCCCCGCTCGAGTGCGGACTGCGTTCACCGAAGCCGACGAGCTGCTACGCCGCGGGCCGGGCGGTTCCGCGGTACGCACGCTCGGAGTGGCGACGCCGGTCGCGGACCTGTCGGGCGTCGGGGCTGCGGTCGCGCAAGCTCGCGAAGTCGTCCAGATCGCGCGGCGCTTCGGCACCCGGACCGGAGTGATCCTCGCGAGGGACGTCGGCGTCCAACGACTGCTCGCCGCCGGAACGACACCCGCTTCGCTGTCCGTGTTCGTAACCGAGCAACTCGGTTCGCTGATCGCATACGACACAGCACATTCCGCCGATCTCGTCCGAACGCTCGACGCGTACCTCGCACATCGGGGCGGCAAGGCGAGAACCGCGGATTTCCTCGGCATTCGGCGTCAGTCGCTTTATGCACGGCTCACGCGTATCGAGAAGCTGATGGGTGTTTCCCTCGACGATCCGGCACAGGTGGTCTGCCTCGGGCTTGCGCTGACCGCATGGCGCATGCGCACCGGCCTTGATCCACAAGCAGCGTTCGAGCGTCTCCCCGGGTGAGCGACAACCTCTGCGATGATGAACGAATGACCGGAGCAGCGGAGTTGATGATCGAGATCCCTGCCGGCGAGGTGCACCTTCGGGACGACCGCAAAGGTACTGCGTGGACCTCGAAAGTCGAATCCTTCCGCCTCGCACGCCATCTCACCACCAGGGCGCTGCTTCACGGAGATTCGTCGGACGATTCGAGCAAACCAGCGGTCGACCTTTCATGGAAGGACGCCATCGCAACCTGCAACACACTGTCAGTCGCGGACGGTCTGACACCCGCATATCGAGACGTCGACACCGATTCTCCGCAGTGGGACCGGGGCGCAACTGGCTACCGGCTCGCCACCGAGGCTGAGTGGCAGTACGCATGCAAGGCCGGCACCTCCGGCTACCGCTTCGGCGAGATCGACGAGATTGCCTGGTACAGCGACAATTCAGAGGGTAGAGCGCATCCCGTCGGAACCAAGACACCCAACAACTGGGGCCTGTACGACATGATCGGCAATGTCTGGGAATGGTGCTGGGATCTCTACGACCCCGAGGTTTACGGCACGTACCGGATCTTCCGCGGCGGCAGTTGGGCCGAAAGTGAGCGCGGTTGCGGCGCTACCGTAAGGAGGCGAAGCCACCCGACATTTGCTATCGACGACTTGGGATTTCGCCTAGCTCAGACGATCTGAGGGCAGACGGCCGAGGACTTCGAGCACAGCCTCGATCTCTTCTCGACTGCGAAGCCGAACTATCGGCAACGACGGCACATCGACAAGGACCGTGGCCATACGCCCGACGTTGCGTCCGTCGCTTCGCCAGGCCCAGCGCACCACATGATCCGGATCGAACAGAATGGTGTGCAGTGGCGGCTCCATGTTGCGATTCCACAACACCTCTCGATGCAATCGCCGACGCACGGTTCGTGTGATCACCTGGCGCATCACCGTCCGCCGAGGCAGATCCAACCACAGCATCAGGTCCGCACGCTCGGCCAGAAGCTCACGCACCGCACCGTACTGCCACTCGGTCACCCAGGCCGGCTCGCTGGAAAAGCGTCGTACTTCGGTTTCGAAACTGTCGCGCGGAATCCAGCCGGGCCCGTGGAACAGCGAGTCCAGCTCAGTGTGTTCGATCTCGAGAAGCCGCCCGATTCGACCGGCGAGAGTCGTCTTTCCGGCACCGGAAGTCCCCGCGACAAGGATCTTCTGCGGACGAATCGTCAGCGCGGCGGGGTCTACGAAAGGCACCGATACACCCTAGGGGCCTTACACTTCGCAGTCCACCCATTCGATGTAACCGGTGCCGTTGATCGACGCACCGTCGAAGCTTCCCCGGTAGGTATACGCGCCGACGTATCCCTTGCCGTGACCGTAGCGCCACTCCGAGTCGATCTCGGCCTCGAACTCCACGACCGTCCTGCCGTGATCGCGTACCTGCCAACGCAGTACGCGCGGCACACGCATCTCGCGACCCTGTGGGTCGACGTGCAATGCGTCGGCGTACTCGAGCACGTCGAACTCGACGTCGTCGAAGACCTTCGCACTACCGTCGACAGTCCGAATGTAGGCGAGCTTGCACGCCGTAACCCCTGACGCTCGAACATCGGTGAGCAACAACTGATGCCGGTCGTCCAGTTGAACGATCTGGTAGGTGAAAAAGTCGGCCGGGAGCTTCCACGACTCGGGAAGCGCGCGGCGAGTCAACGATTGCGGTGTCATGCACCGCGCGTACTCGACGGTGCACGGAGCCGAAATACTCACCGGTCCATCCGGACTCGCAATTGTTCCGGAGCACTGTGCCAGCAGACTGACGTGGTCGTAGACGGGATTACGCACGAACCACGACGCTTGGTCCGTTGCCACGATCTCGAGATCGACGTCGAATGAGTCGTATCGCCCGGTGACACGGAAGTTCGGATAGCTGTTCTCGATGATCAGGTTGTCACCGAAGGCGATTCGCGAACCATCTTCTTCGAATGCACACTCATCGGCAGCGTCGTACGCCCGGTAGAAGTGATGGCCCGGCGCTGCGGTGGAACTCAGCACGGTTGCGGTGTTTCGCGCGTCTGGTGCAGCGAGATAGTCGTTGTCGAACACCACCGTCCCGGTTGCACCGATCAACGTCATGGTGTTGAGGTAACGGAGAGGCCCTGGCAGCCGGGGAACGAAGATCCCGTAGTGCGTCCACGCGAACTTCCGCGAAGCCAGGTGCGGACGCATCATGTCGGGCCGATCGAACGGGCGTACCGATTCCGCCATTCGCTTGTCGATCAGCGGTAGCGCGCCGTCCAGCAAGGCCCGAACCGCGGGTCGCCACAATCGGCGCGAGCGGGTGGCGGGAACAGGGTCGGAACGATCAACGGTTTGTCCGGTCACGCTCCTAAGTTAATGTAACCAGACGTAACAAACAAGTGTCGAATTTTCCTCGACGACCTCACACCCTGAACACCCGCGCCCTGCGCACGCGGCGAATAGCATGTGAGAATCCGCGTACCGGAACCGGTCGCAGAGAGGGCGCAACAATGCAGCACGAAGAGTCGTCGTTCACCGGAGTGGCCGGCACCAAGATCGTCTACGACGTGTGGACACCGGACCGCGAACCCACCGGGGTTCTCGTCCTGTGCCACGGACTCGGCGAACACGCGAGGCGCTACGACCATGTTGCTGCGCGGCTCGGGGAACTCGGGCTCATCGTGTACGCACCCGACCATCGCGGGCACGGACGCTCTGGCGGCAAGCGCGTTCACCTCAAGGAATTCTCCGACTTCACCGACGACGTCCACACGTTGTTCTCGATCGTGACGGCGGCACATCCCGGCAAGGACAAGTTCCTGCTCGGGCACAGCATGGGCGGCGCGATCGCCCTTTCCTACGCCCTCGACCATCAGGCCGATCTCAAAGCCCTCGCCCTGTCCGGACCTGCGGTGATCATCGCAACCGGCACTCCGAAGATCGTGATGCAGCTGGGCAAGATCGTCGGCAAATACCTCCCGGACGTGCCCGTCGAGAACCTGGAAGCTGCTGCCGTATCGCGTGATCAGAAGGTCGTCGACAAGTACAACGCCGACCCGCTGGTTCACCACGGCAAGGTTCCCGCCGGCATCGCGCGCGGCATGATCACCGCCGCGGAAGGCTTCCCGGCGCGCCTGCCCTCGCTCACCATTCCCGTACTGCTTCAACACGGCTCGGACGACCGTTTGACGGACCCGGCCGGCAGCAAGCTCGTCGCAGATCTGGCCGGCTCTTCGGATGTGACCTTGAAGGTGTACGACGGCCTGTACCACGAGATCTTCAACGAGCCTGAGCAGGAAGAAGTTCTGAACGATCTGATCGAGTGGCTGCGTCCGCGGGTCACCGGAGCATAGTCATGTCTACGTGCGGGATCCTGCTGGCGGCCGGGGTCGGATCCCGCATGGGCAAGCCCAAAGCGCTCGTCACAAACGCCGAGGGTCAGTCTTGGCTCCACCACGGGGTGACGACACTGCAGTCCGCAGGCCTCTCACCGGTCATCGTGGTCCTCGGCGCGCAGGCAGAGGACGCCCTCGAACTACTGCCCACCACCGATGTCATTGTGGTGATATCGGATTGGCAACACGGAATGAGCGCGTCACTGCGCTGCGGACTCGAGGCCGCCATGCGAATCGACGACGCAGATGCGGCAGCGATCTCTCTGGTCGACGTCCCGGACCTCAACGCCGACACCGTGACGCGGATCGTGGGTCACAGCTCCCCATCACGAAACATACTGCGAAGAGCTGTCTTTCACGGCCGTCCCGGCCATCCCGTCCTGATCGGACGCGACCACTGGCCGACGCTTGCAAAGTCACTCACCGGGGACGGCGGCGCCAACACCTACCTACGCGAACACGGGGTCGAGTTGGTGGAGTGCAGCGACCTCAGCAGCGGCGTCGACGTCGACTACCCCGAAGCCTGATCGCACGTCACAATCCTCCCAGGTGGTGGGTGTCCGTATTCGGTGTAAAGATGGCCCGATGAAACGTACCGTCGCCGCCCTGCTCGACATCGAGATCGACGAGGCGACCAACCTGGAGTTCAAGATCGCGGTGACGCGCGCGCCGGGTGTCGAACTGCTGGAAACGATGTCGTTCGTCCATGACGGCAATCCGCTCGAACCCCGCGAGATCACCGCCGAACACGGTACCCGGATTCACCTACTCGACTGTGCCCCAGGCAAACTGATCGTCAGCTACGACGCAACCGTCATCGGCCGCGCAGAACCGGCGTCGGTCAGCGACTACGACGTGTCGAAATATCTGCGCCCCAGCCGGTATGCCGAGGCCGACAAGTTCTTCGGTTTTGTCGCCGGGCAATTCGATCTCGCCACTCCCCCGGCCGAACTCCTCCTCGAAGTCACTCGCTGGGTGAGTACACATTTGAGTTATGTTCCCGGCACCAGTCGCGGCACCGACAGTGCGGTCGACACCTTGCTCGCCGGCGCCGGAGTGTGCCGCGACTACTCGCACCTGACCATCTCACTGCTGCGCGCCGTGGGGATTCCCGCTCGACTGGTGGCCGTCTACGCGCCGGGCTGCGATCCGATGGATTTTCACGCCGTAGTCGAAGCCAATATCGACCACGTCTGGCGCGTGGTCGATGCAACGCAATTGGCGCCGCGCAGCAATCTTGTGCGCATCTCGACCGGCCGAGATGCCGCAGACACAGCCTTCCTCGACAATCACGGCGGTTCGATCACGTTGCACGCCTCGGAAGTTCGCGCAGTCGTCGACGGCGTTCTCGACAACGACGACTACGCAACACTCACATCGATCGGCTGAAAAGCGTCAGGCGCTGATCTGGTTCTGCGAGGCCATCGTTCGCTCGAGGAACTTGACTGTCAGATCGACGATCGCCTTGCCCTCCCGAAGAGCTTTGCCGATCACCGGGAAAGCATGGATCTGCCCACTCCAGATGTGCGTTTCGACGGCTTGTCCTGCCTTGATCAAGTTTTCGGTCATGATCTCGACGTCCGGACGCATCAGTTCGTATTCGGCGGACACCAGGAACGACGGCGGAATCAGACTGGCGTCGGCGTTGATCGGCGACTGCGCACCAGGAATCTCGTCCGGCCCCTCGAGCCACCGGTCCTTGAGCTTTTCCACCTGTGACATCGGTAGGTAGGCATCACGTTTCATGAAATCGGGATCATGGTCCTCGAGGTTCACGTTGAGAAGAGGGGAATATCCCACCACGGCAGCGGGCCGCGTGATTCCGCGCAGTGCGGTAATTTCGGCGACCTTCATGGCCAGGTATCCGCCCGCCGAGTCACCGGCAACCACAATCTTGTTCGGGTCTTCGGCTGTCTCGAGCAACGCGGTGTACGCGGCCATTGCGTCCTTGACGGAGGTGCCGATGGAACCTTCCGGCAGCTGGCGGTAGCGCACGGAGATCACCGGTACTCCGGCCTTCGCAGAGAGCAAACCGCACAGTGCCCGGTGCGTTGCCAGACCGCAGAAGACGAATCCCCCTCCGTGGAAGTAGAGGATCGTGGCGCCGGCCAACTCGCCCTGCGCTTTGCGTGGATGCTGCACCTTCTCGCTGGGCACACCCCCCAGCGTGAAAGGCTCGATATCGAGGTTCTTCGGCTTCGGCAGTTTGTCCGCCATCGCATCGAGTCGCTCGAGTTGGCGGATACCACGTTCGGTGGTCGGCCAAAGGGTGAACATCGGCTTCACGAACGTCCTGGTCAGGCAGAAGATAACCCGCGCTCGCGGACTCACGTTCCAATGCCATACCGTCGAATCTCGCGTCCGCATAGCGTCCTCCCAGGTCAAGCCGTTTTGTGCATTTGAGTTACACATACTTGTCGGCTGCTGATGTGAACGATAACTGACGCTGCGTCAAAATGACACGACGGGTATGGATCAATTGCTCGAGCGTGTGCAAGTTCTGGTCGCGATCACGGCCGGGAGAGATATGCGCACAGTCCGCGGTGCCCTCCACGCATCATCGCTTCATGATTCCACTCGAACAGCGGCTTCGCGACCTTCGCGGCCAGACCAAGCGCTCCGGACACCGCTACCTGTTGCCGAAATTCGGCTGTGCAACCAGATCCAGCGGGGCGCACCGCCCAGCTACTCCACCCGGTCATTGCGCCGGTGAGACGCACTTTCAGAAAGCGGTCAACTGAGTCTTCCACCTCGCGTCGCCCGAAGACCAGCAGCGTCAGAGGGACAGCGCTGCGGATGGACATGGAGCCTGAATGCTCGTCGATCGTCCCGACTCGGCGTATCTGAGGCCACCACTGCGAATACCGTTCGGCATCCGCGAGAACCTCGTAGACGCGGTCAGCAGAGGCAGGAAGCGTCCAGACGCTGTGGAAGTCGAAGTCGGTCACGGTTCAGTCCGTCTGCGCAGCAGCAGTCACCCAAGCACCGTAACCCGAACCGCGGGTGCCTACACGCCGGGCTTGCTCAGTATTCGAATGTCTCCACCCGTCGCAGGATCTCCTCCGCGATCTTGGCGGGACTCCCGCCCACGTCGACGACGATGGCCTGTTCGTCCGGGTCGACGGCCTCGAGTGTCGAGATCTGGGAGTCGAGGAGCGAGGCGGGCATGTAGTGATCGAGGCGAGCGGTCAATCGCTGGCCGATCTGATCCCGCGAACCGGCGAGGTGCACGAACACGACGTGCTCACCGCGAAGCACGTCGCGGTAGCTGCGCTTGAGTGCCGAACACGTGACGATGCCCGGCTGACCGGCGTCGGTATGGCTCTTGATCCAGACGGCGATCTTGTCGAGCCAGGGCCAGCGGTCTTCGTCGTTCAACGGATGCCCGGTCGCCATCTTGTCGATGTTCGCCTGCGGATGCAGATCGTCGCCTTCTTGAAGGTCCCAACCCATCGCTCCGGCGAGCATGCCGCCGACCGTCGACTTTCCCGAACCCGAGACACCCATCAGGACGAGCACGGGATACTGCTTCTGCTGTGCCGCTTCGCTGTTCATGTGCTCGCCTACCTAGATGAATGCGCTCAACACGAGCACTCCGGCCAGGCCCGATACCGAGATGATGCATTCCATCACGGTCCAGGTCTTGAGGTTCTGTACCACGCTGACGCCCAGATACTCCTTCACCAACCAGAATCCGGCGTCGTTGACGTGCGAGAGGAAGAGCGAGCCCGCACCGATCGCCAACACCATCAGCGAGACATGTGCGGACGAGAGGTCTGCCGCAACCGGAGCGAGGATGCCCGACGCCGTCACTGTTGCCACCGTTGCCGAACCCGTTGCGACGCGGATCAATACCGCTACCAGCCAGGCCAGGAACAGCACGGGGAGGCTGCTGCCCTTGATCGCGTCGGCGATCACTCCGGCGATACCGGTGTCGATCAGGACCTGCTTGAAACCGCCACCGGCGCCGACGATCAACAAGATGCCTGCGATGGGAGGTAGGGAACTCTCGAGTGACTTCGAGATGGCCTTGCGGTCCATTCCGCCGCCGCGACCCAACAGCACCATTCCAACCAGAACCGCGAGACCCAAAGCCACAACGGGTGTTCCGAGGAAGTCGAGGACGGACTTGGGTAGTGCCTCGGAATCGGGTGCGATCACGTCTGCAAATGCCTTGCCCAGCATGAGAACAACCGGCAGGAGGATCGCTGCGAGAGTAGCCGCGAACGAGGGACGCTGCTTCTTCTCTTCCTCGCCTCGATCTTCGCCTGTGACAAAAAGATCCGGGACCTTCACGTCGACCCACCGCGCGGCGTACTTACTGAAGACCGGTCCGGCGAGAACAACAGTGGGGATCGCGACGAGGACACCGAGCGCGAGGGTGAGGCCGAGGTTTGCGTTCAAAGCCGAGACTGCAACCAGCGGCCCTGGGTGCGGGGGAACCAACCCGTGCATGGCCGAGAGGCCGGCGAGGGTGGGGATCGCGATGCGCATCAGGGACAAGCCGGAACGCCGCGCGACGAGGATGATGACCGGCATCAACAGGACGAGACCGATTTCGAAGAACATCGGCAGACCGATCACTGCGCCGACCAGAGCCATGGTCCACGGAAGCGCCTTCGTGCTGGAACGGCCGACCAGCGTGTCGACCACTCGGTCGGCACCGCCGGAATCGGCGAGGAGTTTGCCGAACATCGCGCCGAAACCGATCAGGATTCCAACGCTTCCCATTGTCGACCCGAAGCCTGTCGCGAATGCCGCGACCGACTCGGCCGATCCGAGGCCGGCCGCCAGACCGACGCCCACCGCGCCGATGGACAGCGCGAGGAAGGGATGCAGGTCCAGCCAGGTGATCAACGCGATGATGACCGCGACGCCGGCGACTGCAGCGATGATCAATCGTGCGTCGCTACCAGCGGGGACGACCTCGGCCGCCAGCAATGCTGTGGTGTTCATAGGGACTCCCAGTCCGATGAGTGATTGAGGTCACTGTTCCTTAATTAACCTACAATTTCAAGAGCAGACACTAATTTGTAGTATTTATTCGGCTTCCACCGGGCTTACTCCATACGCATGGGACGATCTACGTATGCCTTCTGTCCCGTTTCAGCAGTTACACGACTCGATGCTGGAACAGCTCGGCCAAGACATAGTCGGTGGTGTGCTCGCTCCGGGAACCACGATCTCCGCCGACGAGGTGGCAACGCGATACGACGTGTCGCGAACCGTCATCCGCGAAGTTGTCCGCGTTCTCGAATCCCTCGGACTCGCCTCGGTTCGTCGACGCGTCGGAATCACCATCCTGGGCTCCGGACACTGGAACTCGCTCGACCCCAACGTCATCCGCTGGCAACTGGCCGGTCCTGATCGGTTCGAGCAACTTTCGATCCTCAGTGAACTCCGTTCCGGCATCGAACCTCTGGCTGCGCGACTGGCCGCAACTCGCGCCACACCTGAGCAGTGCGGCGCTCTCACTGCAGCCGTCATCGGCATGTCAGCTACCTCGCGCGCTGCCGATACCGACGCATATCTCGGCCATGATTCCGACTTTCACCGCACACTGCTCGCCGCTTCCGGCAACCCGATGCTGCGGGCGATGTCGCAGATCGTCGTCGAGATACTCGAAGGCCGCACCCGCCACTCGTTGATGCCCCACGAGGCCGACCCCGAAGCGATTCACCTGCACGGAGTGGTCGCATCGGCTATTCAGGCCGGAGACGCCGACGCCGCGGAAGCCGCCATGCGCTCGATCGTCGCGGAATCCGCAGAAGCGGTCGAAACAATGCGCGAAAGCCCCGAACCGCCGCCTCATCTGTAAGTCGAGCCACAGACTCGGCGGAATTGGCCCGCAACTGCTCCGCAAGTGGAACGCTTGGCGCCATGACAGCACTCGCTACCCAGAACAGCGCACTCTGATGGCCCGCCCGGTACGCGTCGTCGTCCTCGGTGCCGGATCGTGGGGAACCACGGTGGCCGGCCTCGCTGCCCGCAACACCCCGACCCTGTTGTGGGCACGCAATTCCGAAGCAGCCGACGAGATCAATTCGCAACGGACCAACTCCAAATACCTTGGTGAGCGCAAACTTCCCAAGGGGCTCAAGGCAACCTCGGATCTGGTCGAAGCCGCCCGCGAAGCGGACGTACTCGTATGCGGGGTGCCTTCGCACGCCGTTCGCTCCACCCTCGCCGAGATCGCCAACGAGGTTCGGGCGTGGGTCCCGGTGTTGTCACTGTCCAAGGGTCTCGAGCCCGGCACCCGGCAGCGCCCCACCGAAGTGATCGCCGAGTGCCTGCCCGGCCATCCCGTCGGACTGCTCGCGGGCCCCAACATCGCCAAGGAGATCGTCGACGGCATGGCCGCGGCATCGGTCGTGGCCACCCAGGACGATCGTGTCGCCGCCGCGCTGCAACCCCTGTTCGCGTCGTCGGTCTTCCGCGTCTACCGCAACACCGACGTGCTCGGCTGCGAACTCGGCGGCATCCTCAAGAACATCGTTGCCATCGCCTCGGGCATGGCCGACGGCCTGGGAGTCGGTGACAACACTCGTGCGATGGTGCTCGCACGCGGCCTCGCCGAGATGACTCGACTCGGTGAAGCGATGGGCGCCAACCCGCGCACCTTTGCCGGCTTGACGGGCGTCGGCGATCTGATTGCCACCTGCATGGCTCCGACTTCTCGCAATCGTCGCGTCGGCGAAGCTCTGGCGCAGGGATTGACCGTCGAGGAGGCGGTCGCCAAGCTCGGCCAGGTTGCCGAGGGCGTGAAGACTGCCCCCACCGTCATGGATCTGGCCCGTGAATACGGTGTCGACATGCCGATTGCCGCGGAGGTCGAGGCCGTCATCGGCGGTCGCCAAAGTGCCAGCGACGCATATCGCGGACTTCAGAAGGTTGCCCCGGGCGGCGAGCACGAAGTGGCGTGAGGAAGATCTACAGGTATCTAGCGATTTGGCTAGATACCTGTAGATCGCCCGAGATCACGAAATTGGAGCGTCGACGAAGATGTCGATCGCCAACGGTGACTGACCGCCGTACTGCGAGAAATCCGAGATCCCCGCCTCGCGCAAGATCTCGACGTCGAGCACCGTACGACCGGTATCCGTGCCGGCGGGACGCCCGAGAATCTCGACAGCCGCATCGGCCATGATCTCGGGTGAACGCGAGTGATCGATACTGTCGTCTCCCCCGAGCAGGTTTCCGACGGCGGCCGTGGCGATCATGGTCTCCGGCCACAGGCAATTACTCGAAATCGGTGCACCTGAATACTCTGCGGCGATGCCCAAGGCCGCCAATGTCATTCCGTATTTGGCCAGCATGTAGCCCGGATGAGCACCCAACCAGTGCGGCGAAAAGTTGAGCGGTGGCGACAGCGTCAATACGTGCGCGTTGGCCGAAACCCGAAGGTACGGAAGGCACGCGCGGGTGAGCGCGAAGGTGCCACGGACGTTGACCTGCTGCATCAGATCGAATCGCTTCATCGTGAGGTCTTCGGTTTTCGAAATGTCGAGGACGCTTGCGTTGTTGACCACGATGTCGATGCCACCGAAGTGCTCCACCGCTGCAGCCACGGCCCGCGCGATGTCGTCGTCGTTCCTCACGTCGCCGACGACCGGAACGGCATGACCCTCGAGATCGTTCAACTCGTCCACAGCCGTGTGGATAGTTCCGGGCAGCCTGGGATCCGGCGTATCGGTCTTGGCGAGCAACACGATGTTTCCGCCGCGGCGCGCTATCGCACGGGCGATGGCAAGTCCGATGCCACGGCTTCCCCCGGACATGATCGCGGTTCTTCCGCGGAAGTTCTTGTCGTCCAAAACGAATCCTTGTCATCGTCGACGGTCTTCGTCGCTGCGGGTGTGGCCGCGTGAAGTCCCCACACGACCACTCGTCGACTTCCACGATATGAGCGCCTTCATGCGATGACTACGTCCGCAGAGCATCAACAATCGTTGGTCCGTTGTCCTGACGGGACAAAGGCTCAATCCGGTCAGCCACCCACCGGGCGCAGAATCCACCATCCGCCGAGCACGAGCACCGCGACGTTCACGAGCAGGAACAACCCGACCCAGACGATCGCGGGTATCGGTGAGAGCCTGGCCAATTGGTCGGCGTCCGAGTCCGGTGCCCCGCCTCGTCGCATTCGCTGCCGTTGAAGTTCCACGACCGGGCGTGGTCCGGCAAAGAGGAGAAAGAGCGTCAGGAAGTACGCTGCGGCCACTTGCTGCTCCTGGGTCCCCCACCAGACGAGTCCGAACAACACGGCTCCCACCACGGCAAGTGAGAAGACTCCGTAGAGGTTTCGGATCAGGACCATCATCACCGCGATGACGAATACGCCGATCCACAGCACCGAGACCGCGCGCTGCGCGCCCAACAACCCGGCCGCGCCGAGTCCGAGAATCGACGGACCGACGTAACCCGCGAACGTCATCAGAATGACGCCGAAGCCGGTCGGTTTGCCCGACGAAATAGCAACACCCGACGTATCCGAATGCAGGCGAAGACCTTTCAACCGTCGACCGACCAGGACTGCGACGATCAGATGAGCGCCCTCGTGTGCGATGGTGACGACGTTGCGGGCGATCCGCCACAGGTGCGGTTCGAGAACGATGATCACGGCGATCAACGCGGCCAGTTGAACCACCCAGGCCGGCGGATTGGGACTGAGCGCCGCCACCCGATCCCACGCGGTTTCGAGCGCGTTCACTCCGCTTGTCCGCGCAGGTATCGGCCGAAGTGCGGGACCGTGAATCCGATGGATCCACGTTCTGCCGAATAGATCAGCCCCTTCTTGATCAGTCCATCGCGTGCCGGCGACAGGGAAGCCGGTTTGCGCCCCAACTCGACGGCGATCTTCGCGGTTGCGACGGGTCCGTCGTCACCGGCGAGATCGGCCATGGCGCGCATGTACTCACGCTCCGCAGGTGTTGCTCGCTCGTACCGCGATCCGAAGAAACCGACAGCGAGTTCTTCCTCAGCCGTCGGTGCGCCGACGCGCACGTCTTCTGCCGTGATCGGACTCGACGCCGCCACATCCCACGTGGCTTTCCCGTAGGCCTGAACGAAGTACGGGTACCCGTCAGCCGCTTCGTACAGAGCGTCGAGCGCGGATTCGGTGAACTCGACCTCCTCACGCTCGGCAGGCGCAATCAGTGCCTGATCTGCAGCTTCACGCTCGAGGCGGTCGATCCGGTGGTAGCTGAACAGGCGCTCCGAGTAGCTTTTCGACGCCGACAGCACAGCAGGCAGATGCGGAAGCCCCGCCCCGACGACGATCAACGGTGCCGCGTCCTGACTCAACTCGTGGCAGGCCCCGCAGATCGCCGAGACATCCGCGGCACCGAGGTCCTGCATCTCGTCGATGAAGATTGCGATCCCGACGCCGACATCCCTGGCCAGCGACGACGCGTCGAGCAGCAACTCGACCAGGTCGATCTCGATGTCGCCGCTGTCTGCCCGGCCTTTGATCGCGGGTGCGTCGATGCCTGGTTGCCAGCGCTCCCGCATTCCCTTGTCCGCAGTGGCGCGTAGGGCAAACGATTTGAGGACTCCGAGGAACTGCTCGACCCGCTCCGGATCGCGATGGGAGACCGCGATCTCTCGGACTGCCATGTGCAGCGCCGACGAGAGTGGGCGTCGTAAATCCTGATCGGGGCGCGCCTCGATCTTGCCTGTCCCCCAGCTCCGGGAGATCGCGGCCGAACGCAACTGATTGAGCAGGACGGTCTTGCCGACGCCACGCAATCCGGTGAGGACAACACTTCGTTCCGGGCGGCCACGCGCAATTCGCTCGAGAACGACGTCGAAGGCGTCGATCTGCTTGTCGCGCCCGGCGAGTTCCGGCGGGCGTTGACCGGCACCGGGGGCATACGGATTGCGCACGGGGTCCATGCCCATCGACGGTACAAGCCGAGTAGACGAATATCCCGCTCTCTAGCGCGTGTCCTAGAGAGAACTAGGAACCGCAATATCGGCTCGAACCTTGTCGAACCGGGCTCCGGCGTCGTCGTCTAACCGTCCAGGGTTGACGCTCGGGCGAAGTCCCCGGCCACGTGGGCTCCAATTGCTCCGGACAGAATGATCGCCGGATGCGTCGCGGCCAGATAGAGCCCCGACACGCCTTCGGCGAAGCCCAGCAGCGGGCGGCCACCACGCGGGATGGGACGGTCAGCGACTACCGCCTCGATCAGTTCCACTTGGTCACCGTCCTCGAGCTGACTGCGGATCGCGCGCAGCGTCGGCCCCGCAAGCTCACGAGCATCTCCGGAGAACCCGACCGGAACATCTTCAGCCGCAATCAGTGTCGTGTCGTCCAATTGCCGGATCTCGAAATCCGGAGAGGAGAGTATTCCGTTCACCAATGGGTAGGGCGTCGAGAATCTGATGAGGCAACACGGGGAGGCGTCGACCTCGACGTCCACTCCCGCCGACGCCGCGAGTCCAGGAATCGCGGTACCCGCAGCGAGCACGGTGGCCGATCCGTAGACGGGACCGTCGGCAGTCATTACTCCGCACACTCTCATGCCCTCCGCGAGCACCCCGAGCGCACTGACATCGGAATACACTGTGGCACCGTACTCTTCGGCACCTCGCAGGAGCGATCGAGCGAACGCAACCGGGTCAACGCCACCGTCATCAGGCGCGTACGCTGCGACCGAGGGGGCCGTCCGCAATCCCGGCTCACGAGCAAGGATTTCCTCTTTACCGATGAGGTCGACGGGATGGCCGAGTGCTCGATGAGCATCTACGAACGCTCGAGTCTCCGCTTCCGTCTCTTCCCAGGTGATCGCGCCTCTGCGGCGCAAACCGATTGGCTCGACGAGTTCGCGCTCCAGGCGGTCGATTTCGACTGCAGCGCCTTGCCGGAACGGATCTGAGTAAGTTTCTGCGGCACTCTTCGAGAGGCCGACCCAGGCAAAGGAGTTGCCGGTCACCCCTCCCGCCACCGAGCCGTGCTCCAGCACGGCGACTCGGAGACCAACGCGCGCCAGGTGATACGCGATCGACGCGCCGACGATGCCGGCACCAATCACCAGGATCGGACTGTCGTTTCGACCATTCGGATGCGTCACCATTGGACCATATCTGCGAGCCGCGACCTGGATCCACTCAATTTGGATGCGAGGACTTCGGCGGTTAACGGAGGACTAGGCATGTTCCCGCTCGGCGTACATCGGGAACGATACGGTGTGCTCATGCTCTGGCGTTGGTTCGCAGTCGTGATCGTCATCCTCGCTGTTGCCGGCATTTGGCACGTGACCATCCCCGACCGTCCTGTTGCCGCAATAGTCGACGCCGAGACGCTGGGGTGCGCGACCCCGTATCCGATCGGCCCGCTCCAGACGACACCAACTGCGACAGTTCCAGACGATTTCGTACCCGTCGCCGCCGTCACGTGCGACCCGTTTGTCAGCGACAACGTGGCAGCCGACCGAACCGTCAGCTTCTCTGCTCACCGTTGGGAGGGCGATTTCAGTCGGGCGGTGGAAATGCTGAACCGCTCGTCCGCGCACAAGACTTGGTTCCCCGAAGGCTGCGGTGACAACTACAGCCTGGCTGTCCTGGAGCAATTCTGGTTGGTCGACGATCGAGGCCGAGCAACTCGGCCGGGGTATCCCTCCGATTCGTGTGGACTACCGAAACCCGGTGGCCTGGCCGCCATCAAGGAACTGACACCGGTCGGCAGTACCGAACACCGGATAGCTTTGTCCGACGATCAGATCTACGAACTGTCGCATTGCAGGCCGACCTACCGACCAGCCACGACAGGTACAACGGCGCTGACATCGCTGTCGGCGGGCAGCGTTTTCTGCCGATTCTCCTCCACCGAATTCGTAGGCACATCGTCTACGACGGAAACCTTCGACGGACTTCCACCCGCTCCCGACTGTGACGCGGTGGCCACCGAGATGGCGTCGACGATCTACGTGGACCGTCCTACGAACGAGGAACGATTACTCACCGTCGAGATCGACGGATGTCGGCGCGTCATCGCCGACGGATACGCACCGATGCAAGCGTCGGACGAGCTGTTGGTGTCTTTCCGGTAGTGCTGCGCCACAATGCAGTTGATCTCCCGCCCGGATGCGTAGGTCCCGATGTGACCAGTAGCAGCCCGCGATCCTGTCAGGCGCCCGGGAACTGAAGGTGCGCTTGGGTCTTTCCCAGAACCGTCTGGCCCTTATGCATGACGGTGACATCGATACGCACAGTCCGCGTTGTGGAGTCGATCCGCGCGATCTTCGCAGTGATGGAGAGATCAGCACCATCGACGGCATCGACTACGACGGGCCGAGTAAAGCGAGTTTCATACGAGATCACACCGCTCGGGTCACCAACCCAGTCGACGATAGCCTGCAAAGCAATTCCGGCAGTGAGCATTCCGTGCGCCAGAACTCCCGGTAGCCCAGCCGCAGTAGCGATTGCGTCGTTGAAATGGATCGGGTTCATGTCGCCGGAGGCACCGGCGTAGCGAACTAGGTCATCACGATTGAGGACCAGATCAACCTTCGCGACGATGTCACCAAGGACGAGGTTTTCGAAAACCGGCACGACGGGTACGGTCATGCGCCTTCTCCTCGCGCCAGCAGGGTCGAGGTGACCGTCGCAACCAAAGCGTCGGTCACGTCGTGGATCTCGGAAACTGTCGACAGGATCGCACTGCCTGCACGCACTGTCACCCCTGTAATCGTCAGTGTCGTAGACAGGTCATCGCCGGCGACTATCGGACGCTGATGCTCGATCTTCTCGGAAGTATGGACCACACGAGTCGGATCGAGCCCGGTATCCGGCGTGCGCAGCAGTGCCATGATCGCTCGTTGCTGGACAACGGTTGTGAATGTTGTCGGTGCGATGACATCGACGAACCCGGCCTCCCTGGCGACACCGACATCATGGTGCAAGGGATTGCTCGAACGCACCGCCAGAGCGAACTCGCGAATCTTCTCGCGCCCGACAAGGTACGAAGACGAGGGAAACACCCGGCCGGCGAGCGCTGGGTTCACAGGAGACATCCCGGAATACTAACGGCGGCCGACTTCGGGTTGATTCGTGGCCTGAGGTCTCGTCGGCCCGAGAATGCGATCGAGGAGACGCTCAACCAACTGGACCGCCAATTCTGCTGTGGCGTAGCCGGGAAGCATCCCCTGGGCGAGCCCGGCGACAGCCGCCAGAATGAGCTCGGCGTCGAGGTCGGGATCCATTGACGGCGCAACCGCGTCCCGATTGGTCACTCGTTGAAGCTGGCCGGAAATGAGCGCTGTCAACTCTCTTGGGGCAGTGAGGGTTTCCTCGGCGGCGATTCCTTGTCCGGTCAGTGCGGCAGCGTGGAAGGCGCCGAGAACAATCGCTTCCTCCCGACGTTGTCGATCGAGTGGGAGCATGCCAACAAGGAACGCTGAAATAACCTCGCGGGGTGTCGCTTCCGCGCCAAGAACAGACAACTCCTGCATCAAGCGAGCACCCGCATCCTGACGCACAGCTTGATGCGTCGCGAGAAGGAATTCCCGCTTCGTGCCGAAGTAGTACTGCACGAGTCGCACCGAAATCCCGGCCTCGGCAGCAACGGACTGAAATGTCACCGCCGCGAGCCCACCGTCGACAATTACTCGCCGCACCGCGTCGGTGATCTCCCGTTGCCTCACTTCATGGTCGACCAGTCGCGGCATGAGGCTGTCCTTCCCCTTTCGATATAGATGACTTTGACCCGTTAATGATACGCACGTACCGCATTAGTGATACGGTCATACCATCAAAATTGAATGCAGCGAGAGGGAGGCTCATGCCGAAGATCGGACGATTCAAGAACGAAGCATCAAAGCAGGCGTACGAGAGCATCTACCGAGAACTGGAGAGCACCTGGCCGGTTCCGTCGACACAACTCGACGTGCCGACATCGTTCGGAACCACCCATGTCCGTAGGTCGGGGACCGGCACGGAGACGCCGATCGTCCTGGTGCACTCTCTCGGGGCCAATTGTCTGCAATGGCACATCGTCATCGAGGACCTGTGCCGAGACCGAGTCGTGTACGCACTGGACACGATCGGCACACCAGGCCTCAGTGTCCAGACTTCTCCACTGACCGGGGAGTCCGACTTCGCCACCTGGATCAGCGAGGTATTGAACGAACTCGAGGTCGATCGCGTCCACCTGGTCGGCTACTCGCAGGGCGCGTGGCATGCCGTTCTCGTAGCACTTCATTCTCCTGAACGACTGGCGAGTGTGACGCTCATCGAACCGGGTGGAGTCTTCGACAAGCCCTCGTGGCGTGTGCTGCTGAAGATGGTCCGCGCCGGTATGCGCCGCACCGACAAGAATATTCGCAAGCTCAACGATTGGCTGTCCCCCGGGTACGTTCTCGGCGACCTCGAGTTCGCCCTCGCCAAGGAAGCGCTGAACTACCGGCCCGGTATCGGGTGGGCACGAATGCTCAAGGATGCAGAAGTGCAGTCGATTTCGGTTCCCATGCTCGTAATCTCCGGTGCTGAGACGGTGGTCTCCAACCCCGAGCAGGTGGCCGCGAGGTTAGCTGATCTTGTACCTGAAGCCGAAGTGGAGATCTATGCCGGAACCGGCCACGGAATCCTGGGACACATACCCGATCGGGTGATTCCCCGACTCATGAAGTTCGTCCGCAATCATGACGACGCGAAGCGGACGTGATCTCGCGGACCAGCCGCCGACAAGGTGGTGATGAAGCCGGTCAATCAGCTGGCCAAGGCGGTACAACTGACAGAGGAGAACATTCCTCTCCGACCACCGCGGTCAGGTAATGGTGGCCGTTGCCGCCGCCGTTTTGGTCGTGGCGGGAGGTCTGTGGTGGACGAAGACCATCTCCTCGCGCAGATACTCGGTGGCAGTGCTTCCGACCACGAGTCCGATTGACGATCACAGATGCGGACGTACCTGGGCTCGCGGTGACGGCCCGAGGTCGAACCCCCAGCGCCGCCCGAGTATTGGCGACCGACGCCGCCGAAGCTCTCTGTTCGATGTTCGAAGAAGCCAACGCAATGACTTCCGGAGGGTTCACGTTCACCGTCGTTCCACCGGGGAACTGACGGATCTATGGTCAGTAGCGCGGCCGCACCAGGTTTATGCCTGTTCGCGCTCGGCTGCGAGGGCGACCGCCTGTTCGAAAGTATGGACGAGCACTGCACGTCGAGCGACCTTGTGATCCTCGTCCGGTTCGAGTTCGTCAATGTAGCCATCCCACACGCGCAGATATCGATCGCGCCAGTCGATCAGCACTTGCGTGGATGGAAACGTCACACCGACTCGTTTCGTCTGGGCAATATCGGTGAGGATCTCGAGCCACGCCGGCACCATCTCCCCGCCCCATTCATCCGGCTCCAGACTCGAATCGTCTTCGAACTCGGCAGTGATGTCGTCCACGATTCGACCGGTCAGGGCCCCCAACCCATCCGCGACGGTGTCACTGTCAAAGTTTCCCGGACCCCAGACTCCCACAAGCCCTCCCATATCGATTGCGGATAAATTCAGGTCGACAGTCGCGTTCCCGTCGCAGCAGGCCGTGAGCGTGCTCGCAGTTTCAGGTCGGCAATTGCAAATTGGAGAATCTGCCGCCCGCTCAGTCAGAGCTTGCGGTCATTGGCGCCCGCCCAAATCGGACTGTCGACTATCTTCCGAAATTTCGGCGACCCGCCGATTGCTGAAATTTTGAGCATCAACCAGTTCCAGATTCTCACAGTCACCTCCGCGTCGTATTTCACCGTCAACACTAACCGACCGGCAGGACTCTTTTGGCTACCGGTACACCACTGTGCGTCGACCAGTTAGATCAGGCGTGAACTCGAACTGGCGCAACAGATCGCCGGGAACTGAAGGAGCGCTTGGGTCTTTCCCAGAACCGTCTGGCCCTTTGTGCGTGACGGCGATTGGTTCTGGGTGCATCGATCCGGTCGGAAGCACTGCGATGTTTGTCGGCACACGGAATTGCGCTCGGTGGAGATCGAGGATCCATATCCACGAGTGCCGCAGGCAATTCCTGAAGATTCGTAGGGGAATTAGCTGCGCATCGCAACCCCCAACAGCGATTCCGTCGATTGTGTAACAACCAAACGAAGAACAGCCATCGATCTCCGAAAGGAAGACTGATCCGGCGAAACCGCAAGGTAGTGTCACATCTACCCAGCAAAACTCGCCACGATCTCGAGAAGACGGTCGGCTTTGCCAACTGCCACCTCTGACGTTACGACGTTGCTGGGCAGGTGTTTACGGAAAAGGGCTTCGCACACGGGGTACCGATCACTGATGGGACTGATCACCCCTTCTCCGAAAGATGTTGGTAACGAATAGAACCCGGAGCACAGAGGTGCAACGATTGGGCGAGTTGATTCAACGCCCCCGGTGTGCGATCTATCTGTTTGCGCCAATCATCCTCGGCAAAGGCTTAATTCGCCGAACGGGGCCGGGTACTGCAATAGCTCATCGAGTATTCGATCACGCGTCTTACGCTAAGGAAGGACCGAGAACATGACTGAAGTAATTTCGTGGATTGTCCAGAATCCGATTGGTGCCGTCGTCGCGCTTGTTGCCGACATCATAATATTGACGATGTCGTCTGTCGCGGGACACTCGTAACCGAATCCGCCCGTCCTTCACGGTATTCCTAAGTCGGGGAACTACATTCGAAACACAGAGGGCCGCAACCGCAGCGTACTGTCGGCGCTCGTCACTGACCTTTCGTGGCCTCATATGCCCAACTGCGCTGGGTCCGTACTGACGTCCCTCGTGTCGAGTGTCGCACCACCAGTTTCAATCAGTCACGCCATCACTACTCAGGAGGAATCACAATGGGTTCGATCAACGCATTCAACGAATGGGTCAACCAAGCTACGTATGCGGGCGACCCGTTTGCCACCGCCATAGCGATCGTCCAGTTCTTCGCGGTGAGTCTCCTCAACCTGTTCACCGGCGGCCCCATTCTTTAAAGGAGTCCACTCGGTCTCACTTCTGCTCGGCGTCCATCGCAGCCTGTTCTTCGGCTGTAATACTCCTCGCGAAAGGTGGCCGGGACATCGCTGACGAGCATGATGCGCAGTTCGGCCTCGCGGATGGTCAGTGAACGCAGTTTTGGACGGTCGATCAGGACGAGTCGACATCGGAGCGAATGAACACCGAAGTGCCCAAGCATGTTCGACGCTTGGGCACTGTCGGGCTTGTTACCCGGCAGTCGGGGTGGGCTCGGGGTTTTCCTGGATGTATCGCAGATTGCGAACCCGTACGCTATCGCAATGGACTTGATGGTCTGGATCGTCACGACGCCATTTCTTGCAGCAGCACTGGCGGGCGTGATGCGACGAACGCTGGGGACGAGAGTCGGATGGCCGCGAACCCTTGCGGTCGCGGTGATAGCACTCTCGGCGGGGGTTCCACTGTCGGGATACGTCGCAACACTTGCAGGAATTGCCAGCCAGGACGATCAACTTCTGGTGAGTTTAGGAACAGCGCTCATATTCTTCGGAGTTGTCGCGCTCTGGGTGTTCGCAGCATGCCTGGCCGCATTGGTTTTCCTCGAAGTTGTCCTTCCAACAGGGTCCATCCCCGGACCGCCAGAAGCATTGCAGCGCAGCCGCAAATCGTGGCGACGAACCAAGCGATACGTCCAGATCATGGGCATCGTCGTGCGAGCGGGAGGCGGGCCCGCTCTCCGTGCTGGGCCATCAGCGCCTCAGTTCGGGGACGCGCTGGTGGAAGTAATCAACCGGTGCGGTGTCACTTTCGTCAAGCTGGGACAGATCCTCGGCACGCGAGACGACCTCATACCACCCGAGTTGGCTCGCACTCTCTCGTCTCTGCAAAGTTCGGCACGACCGGCTGATCCAGTCCGCATTGCGGAGCTACTGGCATCGGAACTCGGCGACGCACCAGAGTCGGTGTTCGCATGGTTCGATGTGGAGCCGTTCGCCGCCGCCTCTGTCGCACAGGTACATTCCGCGCGCACCGTTGAAGGCGTCGACGTTGTGGTGAAGGTTCAACGGCCCGAGGCGAGCGCACAAGTGAGCGTGGATTGCGATATCTTCCTTCGCGTGTCATCCCGCGCGGAGACCCGTTTTCCCTGGGCACGCGATATCGGCGTTCACCGACTCGCCGGGGGCCTCGTCACGTCACTGCTCGAGGAACTCGACTACCGCACCGAAGCAGCGAATACCGGCGCGATTGCTTCCACCATGTCGAACCGCCCGGATATCGTCGTTCCGCACATCTACCCCAACCTCAGTAGCGGACGGGTGCTCGTGATGGAACGTCTTCACCGCACACCGCTCTCCGACGGTGAGTCGGCGCTCACCGGCCTCGACCGCGACACCCGCAGCAGCATCGCCAACGAACTTCTTGCGTCGTTGCTCGACGGGATCTTTGTCCACGGCGTGTTTCACGCGGACCTGCACCCCGGCAACATCATGATCCTCGATGACGGCCGGGTCGGGCTCCTCGACTTCGGCGCAGTAGGGGTTCTGGACGGCGAGACACGGATCTTGTTCACCGTGCTCCTCAACGCTGCCCTCGCAGGTGATCCGGTGGCGACAGTCGACGCGATGCTGATGGCATTCGACGTGCCGCCCGAAGTTGATCGCGGAGCACTACGTCACCAGGTGGGCCGAGAGATCACCCTGCTCAGTGTCCAACCCAATGTTTCCATGGCATCGTTCGCGCGAATGTTCACTGTGCTTCGCGAACACCGAATCGGAGTGCCGGGAGACGTCGCCGCCGCTTTCCGTTCGCTCGCGTCCTTGGAGCGCGCCCTGCGGCTCCTGGATCCGCAGATCGACCTCGTCGCTGCTGTTCGGGCCGAAGTACCCCGACTGTTGACCCATGTCGCCAGCCCGACTGCAGCCGCGCAGGCAATCCTGTCGACGACGGCGGTCACAACCGCGGTGGTCAGGCGCCTGCCTGGTCAGCTCGATCAGATCGCGACCTCGATCGCGTCGGGAAGCTTCACACTTCGCACTCGCTCGATCGCACACCCCGACGACAGGCGATGGCTACGACGGTCGGCGAACAACGCCCTGGGTATGGCGGCGGGGGTGACCGCGCTGATTGTCGCGGCGATCCTTCTGTTCGTACCTGGCGGACCACAACTCACACCTCAGCTGTCGGGCTATGCACTCGCGAGTGCGGTACTGGGCTTCGTCGGCGTCGTTCTGTGCATGCGGACCGTGTTCCGTTTGTTCACACTCGACAACCGGTAACCAGTAACTGATGTTCATCGCTTGATCTCGATGTCGTCGAAGTCGAGCGCCAGGAGCGTCGGCCGCGAGGGAACGCGGCCG
>NZ_JAZHFF010000001.1:4506-114002 GCF_036541985.1 Rhodococcus sp. IEGM 1306 | reverse complement strand
CCCCCCCCCCCCCCCCCCCCCCCCCCCCTCCTCGGGAGCACACGTCGTCGAGTGGGAAAGGTGAGACCGTCGAACTCGCGATGCTGGTCGCAGTAGAGAGCAGCTTTCGCCCAGCTGCCTACCGGTTCGGCGACGAAGTCGTGACGGCGGATGCGGCCACCGTTGTCGACATAGAAGGTCTGCTGCCGGCAATGGGTATCGATCGCCGGCGCGAACGTTGCTTGTAGTCGTCGCCATTGCTGCCCGGATTCCTGCCAAGGTTCGGCTTCGGTGACAGTGATGTCGTCGCGGGCGAGCAGCAGCGGTGCGTTCAGATAGTTCCAAAAGGCGTAGCCGGCAAAGTAAGCGGTGTCGAGCGCGTCCCAGTGGAGGTTGCGCCGGACTCCACTCAACCCGAAAAACTCTGGACGTGGGTCGGTTCGACTCCCGAGTTCTTCGCCGTCACGAGTTTCGATCCGCACGACGCCCTTGTCGAACACAGCGCACTCGCCGACACGCGGAAAGTCTTGGAGGACAGTGCGTTGCTCGGCGACTTCAACCTCGACCGTGAACTTCGCCAGCTTGTTGCCGGGGAAGCGCTGAGGCAGCAGACCGCCCAAACGTCCCCGTGCCGTGATCGCTGAAACAGACTGCCAACGTTCGACTCCGCCATGTGCGGTGAGGACTTCATCGAGTAGTTCGGTCATATGTCGACGCTCTCCGTCCCCTGACGGAACTGTGGAAATCAGCGATCAGACGGACGCGTAGTTGTAGTTGCGTTCCTCCCGCGGTACCACTGCCACCCCGCGGTGATGATGACAGCGCCGGCAAGGGACCCGAGGATGCCGCTCGGGCGCAATGATAATCCGTCGCCTGCAATCAAACTCACGAGCAATCCGCCGACCAGCGAACCACCGATTCCCGCGATGAACGCGAAGGTCCAGTCCACTCGTGCGGTCGTTTTCCCCAGAATCAGCTGGGCTCCCGCTCCGATGACGATCCCGAACAGGATTATTCCGATGATGAGCATGAGCTGAGACCCTTTCGTGGAGTGACGACGCAAGGCGCGAACGACTTACTCTGCGCCATCTTTCCGGTATGTCTCTTATGTCGTGGTGAAATCCGTGTGAAAGGTTGTCGCCACCCACTCCACACTGCTAGGACGACGCCAGTGTCGTCGCCCAGCGGTAGTCCGCCTTACCGGCCGGGGTCCTCTTGACTTCATCGACCAGCACGATCGTGCGCGGCACCTTGTAACCGGCCAACGTCTTACGGCAATGTTCCTGAACCGCTTCGAGAGTCAACTCGTCGGATCCGGGGTAGGTCGCGATCACCGCGGCAACCTGCTGCCCCATGCGCGCGTCGGGTGCGGGGACAACGAGTGCGTCCGATATTGCCGGATGCGCGTGAAGGGCAGCCTCGACCTCTTCGGCGAAAACCTTCTCGCCACCGGTGTTAATGCACTGCGAGCCACGACCCAGGAAGACAATCGTGCCGTCCGCTTCAACCTTGCCCATGTCGCCGAGCACCGAAAGACGGGTGCCGTCAGCGCGGGTCGGGAACGTGCGGGCGGTCTTCTCTTCGTCCTTGTAGTACCCGAGCGGGACGTTTCCGATACGCGCGATGTAGCCCACGTCGTCGGAGCCGGCGGGGATCTCTTCGAGCCGCTCGTCGACCAGGATCATGTTCGGCGAGGGCGGCATTCGCAGATTCCCCGCCTCGTCGATGGAGAAGGCGCCGTCATTACCGGACTCCGAGGCTCCGAAGTTGTCCCGCAACAGCAGGTCCGGCTTCACCGCCAGCATGCGGTCTCGAACGCTGGTGGACCAGATCGCACCACCTGACGTGATCGAGAAGAGACTGCTGAAATCGACCTCGTCTTTGCGTCGTTCCATCTCGTCGACCAACGGCAGTCCCATGCCGTCACCGACGATCAGGATCACCTGTACCGAATCCTTCTCGATCGCTTCGACGACCTTCTCCGCAACGAATTCTCGTCGTAGAACCACGCGCGCGCCGAGGGTGAGGAACGTGAACAGCGAATACAACGCTGCGCCGTGCATGAGGGGGGCGGCAATGAGGAACGAGAGTTCCGGAAATTCCTTTGCAGCGCTGGCTATCTCGGCGAGGTCCTGTCGAGCTTCCTCGCCGTACGGATTTCCGCCGGAGAGCGGCTTACGAAAGAAGTCGTCGTGACGCCACATGACGCCCTTCGGGTATCCGGTGGTCCCGCCGGTGTAGAGCAGGTACACGTCGTCGCCCGAACGAGAATCGAACTCCCCTACCGGTGACATCTCGCGAGCGTCGTCGAAGGAAACCACGGAAACTTCATGCGCTTTCGCTGCGGCGACCAGGTCGGCCTCGACCTCGCCGATCACGATCACCGTCTTCACCTTCGGGCATGCACCGAAAAGGGAAGCAAGGACACGCTGATGCTCGGGGAGTTCCACGACCACTGCGACCGAGTCGGAGTTGGTGAAGATGTACTCGAGCTCGGCGGGTGTGTACCGGTAGTTCACGTTGATCGGGACCGCACGGATCTTGATCAACCCGAGGATCGACGTGACATGTTCGACGCTGTTCTTCAGGAACAGGGCTACATGATCGCCGCGCGAGATGCCGGCTTGCGCGAGCAGGTTGGCCGTTCGGTTGGCTTCCGCGTCCAGCTCAGCGTAGGAGAAGTTCTCTCCCTCGTAAGTCAAGGCGACGCGATCAGGCACCGAGCTGGCGACGGTTTCGAATACATCAGCGAGGTTGAACTGCATCGTCTTCCCTTTCAGAGTCTGCGCCGCGATACCGAGGCATACAACCCTGAATCTAGAACACGTTCCATGTCACCCGAGGCAAAACGGAGCGATTAGCTGACCATTACCTGGACCTGACCTTGATCGGCGCAGCGACGGCCGAGCCCGCACCGCCCGACACCCATTCGGCGAGCAAGGTCTGCCACGACCCGCAATGGCAGCGCAGGTAGGTGACCGTCCCCTCGCTGGTCCGATGCCGAGATTCGATCTCCCAGCGGTGGATGCAACTTATCGGCGCGAAATCTGTTTTCTTCATACGACGAGCATGATGTAATGGCATTGTGCATCTCAACCCTTACGGCGAATATGCGGTGACGCTGGCCGCCGACCTGGCCAATCGAAATCCCGAGACCTTGGCCGAACTCGTCGAACGCTGCGTCGATGCAGGCATCATTCTCGATTTCCCCATCGCCGAGAAGGACCTCGACGAGACCCTCGACCTTCTGATCGAGTGGTCGAAAATCGTCGACGTCACGGAGGAGGCAGCCCGCGCCGAGTTGGTGAACGTCATGCTCGAGCAAGCGTCGGCGTATCCGCGCATGACCAACCATGCAAACGACGGGTGGCATCTGCACTACCGCGATCCGCAACAGTCGCTCGCCGAGGTCCTCAAGGCCCTCTTCTCGGTAGGCACGGCGCTGCACCTCGTCGGCCGCGGAATGCACAGATTAGGTCGGTGCACCCTGGACGAGTGCACCAACATCTATGCGGACACCTCACGCAACGGCAATCAGCGGTACTGCTCCCCCACGTGTGCGAATCGCGACGCGGTGCGACGCCACCGCGCGCGCAAGTGAGCCGGACCGACTACGACGTGGGACCCACTACCTCGAAATCCGAGCCACCTTGGTAGTCGAACTGGAAGCTGCCGCCGCTGCTTCCCGAGCTGATTCGATTCCACGCGTCGATCAAGTCCTGGACCGTGTTGTATCCCAGGTCCTCCAAAGAACCTGAGAGACTTCCGGTTCCGGCGCCCTCGAACCAGCCGCCGACCACAACGGCCTGCGGAATCGCGATAGTGGGGTTGGTCGGATCGAGCAGTCGAACGCACGCTCCCGCAACGGCGTACACCCCGGCCGGCAGATTGCCGACGGTCCGCGTGATCGTCTGCCCAGGCGAAACAGCAAACAGATCGAGGATGTTGCTGACGGTCGGATACACCAACACGCCGGGCTGGAGCAGCTTTGCCGGATCACGAATCACGTCGGGGACATCTCTGGCGTTGAGGATCGCCACTGTGCAGTTGATGAAGCTGAACCGCGGGTTCGGGTTGGTGATGGTGAAGGTGATCGCATTGTCCGCTGCGCTCACCGACATCGGAGGCGGGAGAATCGCCGGTGCTGCCGACGCCGTCGCCGGAGTCATGACAACAAGTCCCACGACGGCGGCCGACGCCGCGGCAATGCTTCCGAGAACGCGTTTGAATCCACGACTTCGCATTTCCGAACCTCCAGGCAAGTCGGTCAGATCACCAGATGCCTGAAGAATAGACCGCTCAGTCGGAAAATTGGGGAGACAGACGGTGAGCTACCCGAAAAGTCCTTCGAGGCTGCCGCTGCCGAACAGGTCGCTCAGGCTTCCGGTATTGATGCCGCTGAACGGTCCACCGATGACAACGAGGCTCGGCACGCCAGGAACAGGCTTACCCAACGTCTCCAGATCGAGAAGATCGGAGCACGCACCGAGCACGGCGTAGGTTCCGTCCGGAACATCGGTCACGGTGTTGGTGACCGTCTGCCCCTTACCGACGGCGAACAGTGAGGACGGGTCGGTGATCTTGGGGTACACCACAAGGTTCGGATCGAGCAGCTTGAGCGGATCATCAAGCACGGCAGCAGAATCCGCGGCGTTGACGACAAACGCCTGGCACAACGGGGCAATGCCCGTGTTGTTGTTCGTGATCGTCAGTGCCAGATCGTTTCCGGTCACCTTGTACGAGACGACCGGCGGGACCACCTCGGCCGACGCAGTTGCAGGATTGACCATCGCGACGCCTGCCGCGGTTGCAGCGGCGACTGCCACGGTTCCCACGACGCGACGTACTCCACTCGTGCCCAGCTTCATCGAGGATCCTTTCGTACTGCGCCTTGAGTTCGGCAACAGTGCGCAGCCTAGAACGGATCTACTGACCGAATTGCGTGAATAGTCCCGGAGGGAGGCCGTGCCCGAAAGATCGGGACAAACGTCCCCTTCTCGAAGAGCTTGCTTTTCGACTCAGTTCCCACTGGAGACGAAGGGCGTCCGCACCGGTCCGCCGACCGAACCGTGCGGTGCTACCAATCCACGCTTTTCGAGGATCGGACGCACACCCTCACCGAACTGATACGCCTCTTCGAGATGGGGATAGCCCGACAATACAAAGTGATCCAGGCCGATCGCCGCGTACTCGGCAATCCGATCAGCCACTTCTTGGTGCGAACCTACCAATGCGGTGCCTGCACCCCCTCGCACCAATCCGACGCCGGTCCACAGGTTCGGCGCAATCTCCAGCGACCTCGCTCCGACGCCCTCCTTGTAAGCCGAACCGCCGCCGTGCAATTCGAGCATTCGACGCTGACCTTCGGAGCCGGATCGCGCAAGACTCGCCTGAGCCTGCTCGACGGTCGCCGGATCGAGCGCACTGAGCAGCCGATCCGCTTCTGCCCATGCCTGTTCCGAGGTGTCCCGGCTGATGACATGCAGACGGATTCCGTAGTCGAGGTGACGACCTTGGACTTCCGCGAGGTCGCGGATCCAGGCGATCTTGGCGGCAACAGCGGACGGCGTCTCACCCCAGGTGAGATACGTATCCGCGTAACGCGATGCGACGGTTCCGGCCGCCGGCGACGATCCGCCGAAGAAGATGGGCGGTACCGGATCCGGAATACGCTGCAGCGTAGCCTTTTCCACGTTGACGTACTCGCCGGAGAAATCAACCGGACCGTTACCGGACCACAACTGGCGGATCACGTCGAGGAACTCGCCGCATCGTGCGTACCGTTGGTTCTTGTCGAGGAAGTCACCGAACGTGCGCTGCTCGTGGTCCTCCCCGCCGGTCACGACGTTGAGCAGCAGACGACCGCCCGACTGCCATTGGAAGGTTGCGGCCATCTGGGCGGCCAGCGTCGGGCTGAGCAATCCCGGTCGCAGAGCAACCAGAAACTTGAGCGTCTCGGTGGTCTCGAGCATCATCGCTGTCGTCAGCCATGCGTCTTCGCACCACGCGCCGGTCGGCGTGAGGACGGCCTCGAAGCCGTTCGTCTCGGCGGCCGCGCCGATCTGATTGAGGTATTTCAGCGTCGCCGGACGATCACCGGACATCGAGCTGCCGTGCCCACCCGCCATCAGATTCCGGGAATCACCGTAAGTAGGCAAGAACCAGTGGAAGCGCAGTGACACGGTGATTCCTTTCGTCGACGAACAGGCAGAACTCTTCTGTCATTACAACCACAGTCCACCTCGAAGAACAGGGTTGAAATCACCCTGATCGCTACGGGTGCCCACTTTCGGCTCCGGCGATACCTTCGTGAATTTGCACCGCGACCCGGGGGCTCCGATGACCACGTTTGCCGAAGTCGAGCACAATTCACCGTTCTCGAACGAGACCGACGACGAGCGGCGATCCAGACTGAGAACCGTCGTCGCCGCGAGCCTGCTCGGCACGACGGTCGAGTGGTACGACTTCTTCCTCTATGCGACGGCCGCGAGCCTCGTCTTCAATCAACTGTTCTTCCCCAACCAGAGTTCCTTTGTCGGGACCATGCTTTCTTTTGCGACCTTCGCGGTCGGCTTTCTCGTTCGCCCCATCGGCGGAGTGGTGTTCGGTCACATCGGCGATCGCATCGGGCGCAAGAAAACGCTTGCCCTCACGATGTTCATCATGGGTATCGCGACGGCGCTCATGGGTGTCCTTCCGACCGCAGCTCAAATCGGGGTCGTTGCACCGATTCTGCTTCTGCTGCTTCGTATCCTGCAGGGATTTGCTCTCGGTGGTGAGTGGGCCGGAGCCGTTCTTCTGGCGGTCGAACACAGTCCGGAGAAGAAGCGCGGGCTGTTCGGCAGCATCCCGCAGATCGGACTGGCTCTCGGCTTGGCTTTGGGCACAGGAATGTTCGCACTACTTCAAACGGTCTTCGACGACGAACAGTTTCTCCGTTTCGGCTGGCGCATAGCCTTTGTTCTGAGCTTGGTACTCGTGATCGTGGGGTTGGTGGTCCGTTTGAAGGTCGACGAGACGCCGGCATTTCAGGCCGTTCGCGACCTCGAACAGCGCTCATCCGCCCCGCTCAGGGAAGTCTTTCAAGGAAGAGTCGCGCGAAACACCGTACTGGGCATGCTGTCTCGCTGGGGCGAGGGCGCCGCGTTCAACACCTGGGGCGTCTTTGCAATCACGTATGCAACCAAGACTCTGCATTTCGAAAAGGTTCCGGTACTTCTTGTGGTCACCGTGGCCGCAGTAGTGATGGCGATCTTGCTGCCGTTTTCCGGTTCACTCGCTGATCGGTTCGGCCCGCAACGGGTCTACATCGTGGGCATCGCCGCGTACGGCCTCGCGATCTTCCCCGCCTTCGCACTGTTCGGTACCGAGAATCTCCTGCTCTTCGGAGTCGCGATGGTCGTGGTCTTCGGAGTGATTCATGCCTTGTTCTACGGCGCCCAGGGAACGCTGTATGCGAGCCTCTACCCCACAGAAATCCGGTACACCGGGTTGTCGGTCGTCTATCAGTTCTCTGGTATCTACGCCTCCGGCGTCACACCTCTGATCCTTACTGCACTGATCGGCGCCACCGGCGGTTCACCGTGGCTGGCCTGTGGATATCTGGTGGCCACCTCGGCGATCAGCGTCGTCGCCACTGCGGCGATCAGGAAGCGTGATCTGCATCTGTAGCGATCACATCTGAATATTCACCTCTCTTGCACATTTACTAGATATGTATAGAAATACCTGCGAAGAAGAACAGATCGAGATACGCCTGCGCATCGGATACATCGGTGTATCGTTTGGGGTCCCACCCTGACGGAGGCGCCGATGACGACTGGAACGGACAACTCGCCGGCCAAGCGTGTCACCAAACGCCGTGGTCAGACCCGGCAGCGTCTGCTCGACGCGGCTGCAGATGTCTTCTCCGAATCCGGGTTCGGGCACGCCACGGTCGAGCAGATCTGCGAACGCGCCGGATACTCCCGAGGCGCGTTCTACTCCAACTTCGATTCACTCGACGAATTGTTCTTCGCGATGTGGGAGCAGCGATCTGCATCAATGCTCGCCGATCTACGGCTGGCGACGGAGTCGATCACCGCCGGTAACATCGTCGACATCCATGCCGCTGTCGCCCGGATCGTGGCGGTGGTTCCGGTCGACCCGCAGTGGTACCGGATCAACGCGGAATTCACAGCCCACGCGCTCCGTAACCCGGCACTTCGCAAAGCCCTTGCCGACCGTGAAGACGCGATCCTTCGCACCCTGTTGCCCATCGTGGAGTCCGCACTCAGCGATGTCGGGCGAACAATCGTCGGCGACCCGACGGCGTTGGGACGGGCATTGGTTGCAGTGCACGACGGCACCAGCGTGCAGTGCCTCGTCGATACCGACACCAACGCCGCCTTTGCACTGCGCCGCGATATCTTCACTCGAATTCTGCTGTCCTACAGCGAAATAATCCAGAACAACCAATCGGAAGAGGAGTTGTCGTGAGCGAACAAGCTGACGTCATCGTTGTCGGGGCAGGGCTGGCGGGACTGGTCGCCACCTACGAACTGACGCGCGCGGGCCGCAAAGTCCTTGTCGTGGAACAGGAGAACGCTGCCAACCTCGGCGCGCAGGCATTTTGGTCTCTCGGCGGACTCTTCCTCGTGAACAGCCCCGAACAACGCCGACTCGGCATCAAGGACTCCCTCGAGTTGGCGATGCAGGACTGGATGGGCACAGCGGGATTCGACCGCGACCGCGAAGATCACTGGCCGCGTCAGTGGGCCAAGGCGTACGTCGAGTTCGCGGCCGGCGACAAGCGTCAGTACCTGCACGATCTGGGGCTTCGCCTGATGCCGAATGTCGGCTGGGCCGAACGTGGCCGCGGAATGGCTCTTGGACACGGCAATTCGGTACCGCGCTTCCACCTCACCTGGGGCACCGGACCTGGCGTCGTCGATGTCTTTCTGACCAAAGTGATCGCCGCTCAGAAGCGTGGACTGGTCACGTTCAAGCACCGCCACCAAGTCGATCAACTCGTCGTCACCGATGGTGCGGTCACTGGTGTACGCGGAACCGTCCTCGAACCTTCCAGTGATCTGCGCGGCGTGAAGAGCTCGCGCACCTCCATCGGCGAATTCGAGTTCGCCGCACAGGCCGTCGTGGTCACCTCCGGTGGAATCGGCGGCAACTACGAACTGGTGAAGAAGAATTGGCCGGAGCGACTCGGCACGGCTCCGAAGCACATGCTGACGGGAGTACCGGCGCACGTCGACGGGCGCATGCTCGAAATCACCGAATCCGCGGGCGGAAACATCGTCAACCGCGACCGCATGTGGCACTACACCGAAGGCATCCAGAACTGGAATCCCATCTGGCCCAACCACGGAATCCGAATCATCCCCGGACCGTCCTCGATGTGGTTCGACGCCACCGGCAAGCGTCTGCCGGTCCCCAACTTCCCCGGCTTCGACACGATGGGAACTTTCAAGTACATCCTCGACAGCGGCCACGAGTACACGTGGTTCATCCTCGACCAGAAGATCATCGAGAAGGAGTTCGCACTCTCGGGATCGGAACAGAACCCTGACTTCACCAACCGCGACTTCAAGCTCCTCCTCGAACGAATCAAGAAGGGCGCGCCGGGACCGGTCGAGGCGTTCAAGCAGAAGGGCGCGGACTTCGTGGTGCGCAACAACCTTCGTGATCTGGTCGACGGCATGAACGCCCTCACCGACGAACCGCTCCTCGACTACGAGGACATCGAACGCGAGATGATCGCCCGCGACCGCGAAGTCGACAACAAGTACAGCAAGGACTTCCAGGTCACCGCCATCCACGGTGCCCGTAATCTGTTGGCAGACAAGATCGTGCGCGTCGTTGCACCGCACAAGATCCTGGACCCCAAGAACGGCCCACTGATCGCGGTCCGGTTGCACCTGCTCACACGCAAGACTCTCGGCGGCTTGGAAACCAACCTGGATTCGCAGGTCATCAAGGCCGACGGCAGTGTCTTCGACGGCCTGTACGCAGCCGGTGAAGTCGCGGGCTTCGGCGGCGGCGGAGTCCACGGTTACAGCGCACTCGAGGGGACCTTCCTCGGCGGCTGCATCTTCTCGGGCCGCGCAGCCGGACGAGCATTGGCGCGCGACCTGTAGCCCCGAAATCAGGCGAGCGAATGCGTGACCAGAATGTGGTGGGCACGCATTCGCCGCGCCTCGTGCACGGATTGATGGTGGTGATGGTGCGTCGGCCCGCGCGCGTGGCGGACCAGATCGTGAACAGTACGGATGACGGTCGGCATTGCGACCCTCCCTCAGGAGATTGTGACTGCTGCTCTTGCCTGTGGAATCACTGTCTGGACACCGCCACTCGCGCCACCTCCTCCGGATCGATGAGGTGGGTATGGTCGTCGTCACCGACATCGATCTGCACGACGTCGATACGTGCGTTGAATGTGGTTGCGCCACTGTAATCGACACTGACAGGCATGCCGTAGTCATCCCCGATGTCGGTGGTCTCGTCCGCGGAGAAGACCATCGGTTGCGTCTGCTCGACGCGACCTGAGCCCACTTCGCGACCGTCGTGATAGATCGTGACCCCACCGCCTCTGGCGAGACCACCTCCGTCGTAGGTGAACTCAGCTCTGATCTGGTGTGATCCTGCCGGAATGTCAACGTCGGAACCGATGACGAACTCGGTCATGCCCAATAGGTTGTAGACGAATTTGGCGCGGCCTTCCCGCGCGTAAAGTGCCCAGCCACCAAATCTGCCTCCCTGCGCGATCATCACACCGTTGGCAGTAATGCCATCCGCGACGTCGACTGCTGCTGTGACACTGAATGATCGGTTCTTGATACTCAGCACGCTGTGCTCGCTCAGCCGTTTCATTCCGGGAAACAGAACCTGTCGATTCCCGGACACCAACTGCGGACGCCCCGCGATGTGAGGGTTGAACCTCTCGAATCTTCGGTCGTCGATCGGAAGCACGTTGTACTTGACTGCTTCGATCAACCACAAGCGTTGCAGTGCAGCGAGTTTCTCCGGCAACTCGGCCGCCAAATCTTTGGACTGCGTCCAATCCTGAGACCCGTCGTAGAGCTCCCACACGTCGTCGTCGAGAGCGGGGAGTGCCTCCGCGAAAAGCCACGGAGTGCTGTGCCTGGTGACCGCACTCCAACCCTTGTAATAGATTCCACGGTTGCCGGCCATCTCGAAGTACTGCAGATCGTGACGTTCGGCGACTTCGGCGTCGTCGAAGGTGTAGACCATGCTGGTCCCCTCGATGGGTGATTGCTGGACGCCGTTGACAAAGGTCGGTTCCGGTAGTTTCGCGACTTCGAGGATCGTCGGTGCAACGTCGATGACGTGGGTGAACTGCGACCGCGTCTCCCCCTTGGTCCGAATCCCTGCAGGCCAGTGCACGATCGTCCCGTTACGGGTGCCACCCCAGTGTGACGCAACCTGTTTCGTCCACTGATACGGCGTACACATTGCCCACGCCCACCCCACGGAATAGTGGTTGTATGCGTCCTTGGTACCGAATTTGTCTTTCACTTCCGCCATGAACTCGGGCGTCTCGATGGCGGCGAGTCCGTTGAAGTTGGCCATCTCGTTGAAAGCGCCGTTGATCGTCCCCTCTGCGGACGCTCCGTTGTCTCCGATGATGTAGTACACGAGGGTGTTGTCGAGAGCTCCGAGTTCTTCGATCGCATCGACAAGCCGGCCGACATGGAAATCGGTGTGTTCGAGAAATCCTGCATAGACTTCCATTTGGCGTTCGAGGACGGGCTTCATCTCCTCACTCATGTCCTCCCACGCCGGGATGGCCTCGGGACGCGGGGTGAGGACCGCATCCGCGGGAACGACCCCCCGCTGTTTCTGCTGCTCGAGAATTGATTCGCGTTGAGCGTCCCAACCTCCTGCGAACCGGCCCTCGTACTTGTCGGCCCACTCCATCGGAACATGGTGCGGCGCACGGGTAGCGCCGGGTGCAAAGTAGACGAAGAACGGCTTGTCCGGAGCCAATGACTTCTGCATCCGAACCCAGTCGATCGCGTGATCGGCAAGGTCTTCGGTGGGGTGGTAACCCTCCTCCGGTGTCTTGTCCGGCTCGACAGGCGCGACGCCCTCGTACAGCGCCGGGTAATACTGGTTGTTCTCCCCGCCGATGAATCCGTAGAAATGCTCGAATCCGCCTTCTCCCGTCGGCCACGACGTGAACGGTCCCACCGGGGATGTTTGCCACGGCGGAACCTCGTGACACTTGCCGAACTGCGCCGTCGAGTATCCGTTGAGTTTCAACGTCATCGGCAGTGCGGCTTTGGTATTCGGCCGCAGCCCGGAAAGACCAGGAGCCGAGGTAGCGGTTTCGGTGATCGATCCCATGCCGACCGAATGATGGTTGCGCCCGCTCAGAAGAGCGGCGCGGGTCGGAGCACACAGTGCCGTCGTGTGAAACCGCGTGTACGTGAGCCCATTACTTTGCAATCGCTCAGCAGTCGGTGTGTCCGCTGGTCCTCCGAAGGCACTGCTCGCGCCATATCCCACGTCGTCCAACAGGACCACCAGAACATTGGGTGCGCCGGCCGGCGGTAGTAGCGGAGTGATCGGCGGAAACTCGGTGTCCGGATCCTTCGCGTCGTACGTCACCAGACCAAGATGTTGTCGATCCGGAATCGGTAGTACGGCGCGGCTCTGGTCTGTCGGATCCGTCATGACGTCTCGCCTTCTGTCTCTCACATGGCTCTTTCAAGCGTTTCAGGATCACGACGACGTCGACATCATCCGTTTCGGGTGAAGGCGCACCATTGCCGCAGCGTGGAGGCTTGAAGTGTGGATCAGCCCGGACGTTTCGCTCCCACCCCGATCGGGCATGCCTTCCTCGTCCCCCGGCGCCGTGTACGTGCCGGCCTGACCCAGATCCTGTGCGTCGTCGTGGGACTGGCTGCCGGACTGGGGATGCCGTATGTCCGGAGCGGCCCGATGATTCCCGCCCGTCAGGTCAGCGAGATGCTCGTTGCCCTCGGACTGGGGTTATTGGGTGTAGTTGCAGTGATCTTCTCGCTGCTGTTCCTTGTAGTCCAGTGGGCCGCGACCACCTTCACTCCTCGCTTGTTGTTGTTCCGCGACGACCCCATCGTGTGGCGGACGTTTGCCTTCGCGATAGGCCAGTCGGTTTTCGACATCACGGCGGCGCTCGCCATCAGCAACGAAACGGATGTGTCCGTGGTTGTGCCAAGTCTCGCAGTGCTGGCACTCTTGGCCACGCTGACGCTGATCAGACTGCTCCAGCTGCGCGCATTCTCGGCCATCCAGTTGGCTCCTGTACTGACCACGATCTCGAGTCGTGGCCGAGCAGTCTTCGCCGCCGTGTACCCCACCACCGATCTGGAGTTGCCTCCTCTACCAACACTTCCGGTGATCACGACAATCGAGTGGCATCGACCGCCGGCCGTTCTGCAGCAGATCCTCGTCGAAGATCTGCTGCAGAACGCTCGGAACTGCCGATCCATGGTGGTCCTCCGAGTGTCGCCGGGTAGCACGCTGCGAGACGGATTGCCGCTCGCCGACGTCTACGGCGGACCCATGCCCGCCAACACGATCCTTGACGCCTTGGTCAGTGGGAGTGAGCGGACCTTCACCCAGGACCCCCTACTCGCGATTCGGTTGTTGGCTGACATCGCGCTCAGAGCGCTCTCACCCGCTATCAACGATCCTGCGACGGCCGTGCAGGCTCTGGACGAGATCGAGGACCTCCTCTCTCTGGTGGCCTCCGTACGCGCAGATTCGATCCGGGCCGTCGACGAGCGTGGTGATCTGCGTGTGGTGATTCCACTGCCCGACTTCACGAGCTTCGTCAGAACCGGACTGGACGACGTCATAGCCTCGGCATCGAACTCGCCACTCGTTCTGGGCCGACTTCGCGACCTACTTTCGCACGTCGCCGCCCAATCGGAGTCTCGGAACCGCGATATTCTCGCCAAACGCGCTCGCTGGATTGATCAGCTGTCACAAGGCTTCCCGCGACTCGAACCCCCGTTGTGAACCCGTACAGATTTGCGGGCCATCGCGTCAAAGCATCGTCAAGATCAGTCTCAGAGCTACGGGAAATGACGATACTGACTCGGTGAGACATGCAGTGATACTCGGACACCGTGGAGTCATATCGTCGACGACCCGCCCGGCCCGTGGGCCAGAGAATCAGAAGCTCTCCGTCGCAACCGGACTGGCAGGGCTTTCGCTCGACGCGATGGCCTCGGTGTCGTACGGGCCAGAAGCCATCGTGTTGGTGTTGGCCCTCGCCGGCGGCGCAGGGATCGGGTTCACCGTGCCGGTGACAATCGCCATCGCAGTGCTGCTTGTGGTCCTGGTGGCGTCGTATCGCCAAGTGATCGCCGCATTTCCCGAAGGCGGTGGCGCCTACGCCGTCGCAAAGAAGCATCTGAGCCCGCGGGCAAGTTTGACCGCCGCCGCGTCGTTGATCGTCGACTACACCCTCAACGTCGCGGTATCGATCGCAGCCGGTGTCGCGGCTCTGACCTCCGCCTTCCCTGCGCTTCTTCCCTATACGGTCTGGATCGCACTGGCGATACTCGGCGGCATCACTGCACTGAATCTACGGGGCATCGCAGATTCCGCGCGGGTATTCATGTTGCCCACCGTGGTTTTTGTCGTCAGCATCTTCACGGTGATCGGTGCCGGACTGCTTCGGGAAAACCCTGCTGCCGCAACGGCTCCCTTCGTCGTCGACAACGCACACACGATCGGCATTCTCCTTCTGCTCAAGGCATTTTCGAGTGGTTGCGCCGCATTGACCGGTGTCGAAGCCATCGCCAACGCGGTACCCAGTTTCAAGAAGCCTCGCGTGCGTAGCGCTCAGCGTGCCGAAGTAGCTCTGGGAATCCTGTTGGGCACCATGCTGATCGGCCTTGCAGTGTTGATCGAAAAGTTCTCACTGGCCCCAGTCCCCGGAACAACGGTCCTGTCGCAACTCACTTCCGCTGCCCTCGGAAATGGTGTGGGCTACTACGTCGTCCAATTCTCCACCGTGATTCTGTTGGCGTTGGCCGCGAATACCTCGTACGGCGGACTTCCCAACCTGATGCGGATCCTCGCCGACGACAACGTGCTCCCGCACCGCTTCAGCCGGAAGTCGTCGCGTGACGTCTTCACTTACGGCGTCTTGTCGCTCGGTGGCGTCGGTGCTCTCCTGCTCATCGGATCCGGCGGAAACATGAACACCTTGGTGCCGCTGTTCGCCATCGGTGTGTTCATCGGATTCACGCTCGCGCAGTTCGGCATGGTGCGCCACTGGCTCGCCGAACAGACGCCGGGCTGGAAGTGGCGCCTAGCGCTCAACGGTTTCGGGGCTGCGTTGACTTCGATCGCAGCAGTGGTGACAACCGCCATGAAGTTCACCGAGGGCGCCTGGTTGATCGCTCTCGCGCTCCCTGCGCTCGTCCTCGGCATGGAACGCATCCGCGGTGCGTACACACATATCGGTACTCGGTTAACCGTTCAGGGTGAGAACGATTCTCTGTCTATCGGATACAAACCAGCGGTCCTAGTACCCGTGTCCGAAATTACGTCGCTCTCCACCCGCGCGATGGCCGCGGCAACGGCGATGTCGTCACAGCCCATCGCAATTCGAGTCTGCCTGGCCCACGAATCGACGACGGACTTCACACGCCGATGGCAAGCCCGACACCCGAATTCGCGTTTGATCGTCATCGAGGACACCGAGAATTCCGTGGGGAACACCCTCGCCCGATACATCCGCACACACTTGCCCCACCGAGAGACCTTTGTTGTCGTCGCCACCATCGACCCGGCGACCAGATGGCACCGGTTCCTCCCGAGCCAACGGACCGATGAGATCGCTCATGCACTGCGCAAACACACCGAGGCCGTGGTGTGCCAGATTCCGGTTCGGATCGATCCGGCTCACCGCGATCCCGCCCTACGCGCATGAGCCGACGCTCAGAGCGAGGTCCCGAACAACATGCCGAGCAGATACGTCGCGCCGGCAGCGCCGTAGCCGATCGCAAGTTGGCGTAGGGCCCGCTTGAACGGCGGTCCGCCCGACAGCAACCCGACCACAACGCCCGTCGTCAGCAACGCGATCCCCACGCTGCACCCATCCGGTTCCGACCCCTTACTGGTCGTCGACAAACATCCGCGGCTCCTAAGGTGCTGTTCGCGATGGTCGAAACAGCCATCCACAAAATTTGATCCGCAATGCCACGTGGATTTCGCGCATCGGGTAGGCAATACCTTGCGCAGATCAGGCACATTCCAGCACGGCACTAGGACAAATCGCTCTGACTAACGTGTGTTTCTTTGTCCGCCGTTCGGAGGACAGACAGGAAGCATTTAAGTGCATTAATATTCTTAGGATTTCACTGGGTTTGCCCCTATACGACAACCTTGCCGGTAGCGCTTCGCTACTTGAGTTTGTTTGTGAGCGGCCAATTCTTGATAGTCGAAATAGATTATTGAAGACCTACGAGGAGTACAGATGAGCAACGATACGGCCGGAATCCTCTTCGTCGCGGGAATGATCTGGCTAATTTTCGGAATTATTGCCGGAGTGATCGCAGCAAAAAAGAATCGAAGCCAACTCGGGTTTTTCTTGTTGGGATTTTGCTTCGGTCCGTTGGGAATACTTGCAGCAGCCCTAGTGAGCCCCGGCCTCCCGCCTGCTCCACTTGGAACGAATGTCGCGATATGTGTGCAGTGCAATGCGCAACAGAACGTACCGTCCACCGAACTGACGTATCAATGCTGGCAATGCAAGTTAGTAGGTCCAGTTCACGGGCGTTCAGGACAGAACACCACCGAAAAGCAAAACTGGAAGGACTGGTTGAAGGAAGGCCGAACTGAGCACTGATATCGATAAACTTCGAGAGGACCGACCGCGGGATATGACAATTTACTCCGTGACTGTGCTCACGGGAAGGGGATTCCGTCGCGCCCTACGCGCGTAAGCAGACGCTCAGAGCGAAGTCCCGAACAGCATGCCGAGCAGATACGTCGCGCCGGCAGCGCCGTAGCCGATCGCAAGTTGGCGTAGGGCCCGCTTGAACGGCGGCCCGCCCGAGAGCAACCCGACCACAACGCCCGTCGTCAGCAACGCGATCCCCACGAGAACAGATGCGACGATCAGAGCCGTCATGCCTTCCAGGCCGAACAGATACGGCAGCACCGGAATGATTGCGCCCGAGGCGAAGAAGCAGAAACTTGCCGCCGCTGCGCCCAACCCGGTTCCGACAGCTTCATGGTCGTCGACAACGTCGGCGGCGCCGAAGGTGCTGTTCGCGAGGACCTCGGCGGCGCGCTGATCCGCTTCCTCGGCGGACATGCCGCGGGCCCGGTAGACCAGGGCCAATTCGTTCGCGTCGACGTCGAGCAGTCCGACAGCTTCGCTGGCAGCCGGACCAGGATTGGACGCTTCCAACAACTCTCGCTGCGAGCGGACTGAAACGTACTCGCCGGCGCCCATCGACAGGGCGCCGGCCAGAAGCCCGGCCATGCCGGTGATCAGAACGATCTGATTGGAGACGCCGCTACCGCTGATGCCGAGTACAAGAGCGAGATTGCTGACGAGGCCGTCGTTGGCTCCGAAGACGGCGGCACGAAACGTCCCCGAAAGTCTGTTGCGGCCTCGGGTGGCCAAGGCCCGCACCACTTCTTCGTGGATCTTCTCGTCCGCGCCCATCGATGCGGTCGCGTCGGCGTCGTTCGGATAGGGGGATCGCGTCTCCGCGCGCTGGGCAAGAGCGAGCACGAAGACAGAGCCGAAGCGTCTGGCCAGAAAGCCCAGTATCCGAGTGCGGATATCACCGCGAAGTGGTTTGCCGACGTGATCGCCGAGTAGCGCTCGCCAGTGCGCCTCGTGTCGACCCTCCGCATCGGCCAGTGCGAGAAGGATTTCGCGCTCCTCGCCGCTGCGCCTACCCGCGAGGTCGCGGTAGACGGCGGCCTCGGCTTGTTCGTCGGCGAGGTATCGTCTCCAGCGCTTGACATCTCGCGGGTCTGGATCGGGTCGTGCGGCCGGAACTGTGGACATCGTGTTCCCCTTCCGGTGAGGCGGTCACGCTTCGAGTACGCGGTCCATCCACGTCGTCAGATCATTGATGACGTCGTCGCGGTTGGTCTCGTTGAAGATCTCGTGCCTGGCACCCGGATAGGTGTAATAGGTGACGTCTTCGATCCCCGCCGAGTTGTACCGTTCGACTGCGACGTCGGTACGGCTCAGCGCGGCGTTGAGAGGATCCGAGGTGCCGACGAAGACCAGGATCGGAAGGTCTTGTCGCACGCCCTCGACGTCGACGAACCTCGGCCCAGCTGCGATAAGCCCGCCCATGCCGGCGTCGTCCAGGCTGAAACCACACAGTGGATCGTTGATGTACAGATCCACCTGCGCTTCGTCACGGCTGAGCCAGTCGTGCGGAGTACGGGCCGGTTCGAATTCGGCGTTGAACTGGGCGAGGACGTCCGGGCCGTCGTTGACGAGGCTCTCGATGAGTTGATCGACCGCGGTGGTCCCCGACAGTGCGACGGCGTCGATCAGGTGTGAATGGTCGAGGATGTACTGCTGCGAAGCGAACGAACCGAGGCTGTGGCTGAGCAGTACGACGGGCAGGCCGGGGTGTTTGTCGCGGATGATGCCCGTGAGGGTCACCATGTCTGCCACCAAGCGGTTCCAGCCGTCGTCGCCGATGTTGCCTGGGCCGGCGTGCATGCTCTCACCGTGGCCGCGGTGGTCCGCCGCGTAGACGTGGAAACCGCGAGCATTCAGGGCTTCGGCAACGTGTGCGTAGCGTTTTGCGTGCTCACCCATACCGTGCGCGAGTTGAACAACCCCTCGAGGTTCCTGCTCGGTGGGCCATTCGTGGACATGAATGACCACTCCGTCGTCGCTGGTGAAGGTGAACATGCGCTACTCCCGGTGGTCGCGATCCGGACAGGTCATTTCTCATGCTAGATCCGCAACGGCAATCCATCCGGGAAGTAGGTCCTGATCACCGGCGAGCCTGATTCGTTTCTGCACATCCGGCTTCAAACTCGGATATACCGGACACGGATGTTCGGAAACAGTTGTCGACCAGCCTGAGGAGTACAGAGCGATGAATTCGAACCGCATGCGCAACGTCGGCTTGTTGGCGGCTCCACTTGCTGCTCTCGCCCTTCTCAGCGGTTGCGGCTCGGATGAAACGGGAACGGCCGAGAGTTCACCGGCACCCGCCTCAACGACGACCGCCTCTGCGCCGACGACCCAGACCGGCACCGCTTCACCTTCGACGACCCATACCGACCACACCCAAACGACAACCTCGACGGCACCCAATCCCGAAGGCTGCGCGATCGGGGAACTGAACGTCACCCTCGGCGAGTCGAGTGGCGCCGCCGGTTCTGTGGAGCTTCCGGTGGTCTTCACCAACACGGGCGGCCGCACGTGCACGCTCGACGGTTTCCCCGGCGTCTCGTATGTCACGGGAGCGTCCGGAAGCGAAGTGGGTGCTGCAGCCGGCCGCTCCGGATCCGGTTCACTCGTCTCCCTTGCCCCTGGCTCTGCCGCAACGTCTTTGGTGCGAGCTACGAACGTCGAGAACTACCCGGCAGATCAGTGCGGCGTGACCGACGTTGCGGGACTGAGGGTTTACCCACCCAACAGCTACGACTCGGTCTTCCTCGCCTACCCCACCAAGGGTTGCTCGATGACCGGCGCGAACATCAACCAGCTGACGGTCGCGCCGGTCGCCCGCTGAGTCACGGCTTGAGACGTCGTAGACCCCAGAGCGCAGGCAGGAGGAACAGGCCTGAAAGGATCAGGACGAGTGCAGCTTCCGTGAACTGGAAACGCCAGAACCGATCATCCGAGTGGTAGCGAACTTCGTAGTGGTCGACCCCGTGCTGCCGCAAACAGATCTCCATCTCTCTGTTCTGCTGCGCTGAGAGCACATCCATGCGGAGGCTGTACTCGGCGCCGGTCTCCTCCGGGCGCTGGTCGTACGGGTCCTCATCGCCTGATCCACCCCACATGCACTCGTCGTATCCGATGTCGACCCAGTTACCTCGGAGGTCGACATATCCCTGCGCGAGTTCCCAATTGACCGCGGGGATACTGGTATCGCTCGAATAGTAGGAACTGAATCCGGCGACGGGTGATGTTCGGACACTCGGCTCGGCGTAATCGGGTCGTGCAACCAACTGAAATCCTGCCAGGATCGCAACAACACCGACCATCGTGATCGCCATTGCGCCGATCGAACTGCGCACCAGCAAAGCCAGTGCTGCTCCGAGCAAGAGTGACATGGATGTGTACGCACCCAAGACCAGTCCGCTGGATTGAAAGAGTGGATACGACAGGTTCGATATCTCGACGAAAGTCGAACGCCCGGCAACAAATCCATACCGGGAGTTATCCGGGAGGGATCGAGCCCATTGCAATGCAAATCCGAGCAATGCGGAAGCCACAGAAATCGGCAGGAAGACGATCAACACACGGGTCCAGAACCACCGAGTCCGACTGACCGATTGAGTAAGCCCCAGTACGTGTGTTCCTTGTTCGACATCCCGCGAAAACACGGTTACCCCGATCAACACGCCGAGGAACACCGGCAGAGCAGTAGCAACCACTGTCGTCAGGGTGAGAGCCGTCTCTGCCGTGCAGATCGCGGTGATGTCGTCGAAGCAACTGAGTGGCGATCCGAAGCGTTGGGTTTGTCCGCTGCTCTTGATGATCGCACCACTCGACAAGACAATGACTGCTAGTGCCGCGATGAATCCCAATGACACAACGAGCGATGTCCGGTGGTGCCGCCACGTAACCCAGATCATGCCGCCACCATCGTTTCTGCGCTCAGGTGCCCGAGCACCACGTCGTCGAGAGTTGCGTCGTCGATCACCCAGCCGGCCCGAGGGCTCGGACGGATTCCCTCCACCACGTGAGAATTCGACCGCATCCCCTTGTCGGTATGAATGACCGCACCGGCACCGACCACGTCCGAAGGATCGCCGTCCCCGATCAATACGTAATGAGCAGCGATCAATTCATCCAACGGACCGGACAATCTCGCGTTTCCGCCGCCCAGCAGAAGAAGTCGATCCGAGACGTCTGCCAATTCCGAGACGATGTGTGACGACAACAGAACCGTGGTGCCGTACTCGGCAACGTCTTCGAGCAGAGTGGTCGCGACGGACCGCCGTGCCACCGGATCGAGATCCGCCAAGGGCTCGTCGAGTAGAAGCAACTGCGGTCTGCGTCCGAGCGCCAAAGCCAGTGCAACCCTGGTTCGTTGACCTGGTGACAGAGTCTTCGCCTTTGCATCGAGAGCAATCCCAGCGCGCTCCACCAGATCCAGAGCGTACTTCGCATCCCACTCGTCGTTGGTATATGCGCCGAATCGAAGAAGTTCTGCAACAGTGAATTTGGGATACAGAGGCTTGTGCTGAGCGAGGTACGACAGGCCTGGGCAGATGCCGTCCTGATCCGGCGTGCTGCCCAGGACGGAGATCGAACCGTGGTCAGGCATCGTCAACCCGACCGCCAAGGACATCAGTGTGGACTTGCCCGCTCCGTTCACCCCGACCAGGGCAGTGATGCTTCCCGTTGCGACCTCGAAAGTGCAGGCGTCGAGCACCTTCTTCTTGCCGAAGCGCTTGTCCACGTCCTGCATCGTGAGCGCAGATTCTTGCTCAGTCATGATGTCTCCCCCTGCTTTCCGGACGGATCCGATTCGATGAACGTCTTCTCGAGCTCCAAACTCACCAATGCTTCGATGTCCGTGCGCTCGAGTCCGGCGGCCACGGCATCTGCCACCCAACGCGCCAACTCGCGCCGTAGCGCAGAGCTTTCCGCCATACCGGGCTTGGCCAGGGACTTGACGACGAACGTGCCCAATCCGGGCCGCGGAGCAACAAGTCCGTCGCGCTCGAGTTCCTTGTAGGCCTTCAGGACTGTGTTCGGGTTGATCGCGAGCGCTCCCACGACGTCCTTGGCTGTGGGCAGCCGATCCCCGACTTGGAGATCACCGAGCCTGAGCGCCTGCTTCACCTGAAGGACCAATTGCACGTAAGTGGGAATGCCGGATCGGCGGTCGATACGGAAGTCGATCATCCGAACCCTTTCACTAGTTCATTAGTGGAATAGATATTTACCCTGCCTTGACCTCCCGGGTCAAGCCAGACGACCCCTGTAAAGTGCAGATGCCCCGGTTCACCGGGGTGCCACGCTGCTCGTGTGAAGTTCGGTGAAACCCCGGCACTGTCGACGCAACTGTGAATTCGCCCGTCACTACTCGAGGCGAACGAGTCAGGTCACCGGCCTCGTGGCGACACGATGGTTCTCGGACGAAGGACCGCTCGTGGCGCTTCGCCTCGCGGCCGCGCTGCTCGCGACCCTTCACCACTAGCGGAGGGGTGGCTGTGAGTACTCGGCCGACACGTAAATTCAGATCTGTACTTGCAGCACTGACGATGAGCGCCGCACTGCTTGCCGGTGCGTGCAGTAGCTCGACGTCCGATGCACCCGCAACCACAGCCGCCTCGGACGGCTCGTTCCCGGTGACTGTTGTTTCCGGTCCCATGGATTCCGGCACGGACATCAGCATCGAGTCACGCCCTCAGTCGATCGTGTCACTCAGTCCCAGCGCCACCGAGACCCTGTGGGCAGTCGACGCGGGCGATCAGGTGAAGGCCGTCGACAATCAGTCCGACTACCCGGCCGGTATCCCGGTCACCGATCTCTCGGGCTTTCAACCGAACGTCGAAGCCATCCTCGGCTACGCACCGGATCTGGTGATCGCATCGGATGACATGAACGATCTTGTCTCCGGACTGCAAAAGGCGAAGGTGCCGACACTCCTGCTACCGGCAGCGACGAGCATCGACGACGTCTACGCCCAGATCGAGCGCGTCGCGAAGGCCACCGGCCACGAAGACAAGGGCACCGAAGTTGTCGACACCATGCGCTCGGACATCGACGCCGCTGTCGCCAGTGTTCCTGCGCGCCAACAGCCGCTGACGTACTTCCACGAACTCGACTCCTCGCTCTACACCGTCACGAGTTCGAGCTTCGTCGGGCAGATCTACTCGCTGTTCGGAATGAAGAGCATCGCCGACGCCGCGGGGCAGGGTGACTATCCGCAGTTGTCCGCCGAATTCGTGGTACAGGCCAATCCCGATCTCATCTTTCTCGCAGACTCCCAATGCTGCGGAGTGACAGCAGAATCCGTCGCCGCTCGACCCGGGTGGAGCGGCATGAAAGCGGTTACCGGCAACCAGATCCATGTGCTCGACGAAGACCTCTCCAGCCGCTGGGGACCTCGTGTCGCCGATCAGGTGAAGGCCGTCGCGGCCATCGTTGCCCAAGTTCCCGCGGCCTGAGCACTCGATGATCAAAGCCGGTATCTCCCAACATCGGACCGCCGTTCTGCTCGGCGCCGCGCTGATTCTGTGCGCTGCCTTGCTGATCGGTGTTCTGGTGGGGCCGGCCGGTTTGACGCCTGATCGGACCATTCTCGAACTTCTGGACGGAATACCCGGCATCCATATAGATTCCGGCCTCACCGCAACACAGCAGGCGATTCTCTGGCAGATCCGGCTTCCGCGAGTAGTCCTGGGCGCGTTGGTCGGAGCAATGTTGGCCGTAGCCGGCGCCGCCTACCAGGGCGTGTTTCGAAATCCCTTGGCAGATCCGTATCTCCTCGGAGTTTCCAGCGGAGCCGGACTGGGCGCAACCCTCGCCATCGTTTCGGGTGGAGCGCTGGGCATGTTCGGAATTCCCATGGCCGCCTTCGTCGGTGGTGTGCTGGCAGTGTTCGCAACTTATTCGCTCGGCCGAAGCATTGGCGGGCCGCAGAACGCGGTAGTCATCATCCTCGCCGGTGTCGCAGTCGCAGCGTTCACGAATGCAGCGCAGACTTTTGTTCAGCAGCGGTTCGACGATTCACTGCGCGAGGTCTATTCCTGGCTACTCGGCGGACTGTCCACCGACGGTTGGTCGGAAGTTCTGGTTGTCCTGCCGTACGTTGCGCTGGCCTCAGCCGTCATCCTGGTACACCGGCGCGTACTCGACGTGATGGCGGTAGGTGACGTCGAAGCCGCCAGCCTCGGCGTCGATCCGGCCAGATCACGCCTGGTACTGGTGCTCGCCGCAACTCTGGGAACAGCCGCGGTCGTGAGCGCAAGTGGACTCATCGGCTTTGTCGGAATCGTTGTTCCCCATGCGGTTCGACTGGTAGTCGGCCCGTCGCATCGGCTATTGCTCCCGCTGTCACTCATGCTGGGTGCGGCGTTTCTCGTCCTCACCGACGTTGCCGCCCGCACGGTCATGGCACCGGCCGAACTCCCCATCGGGGTTGTAACCGCGATGATCGGCGCTCCGTTCTTCCTTCTGGTTCTGCGCCGCAGCCGGGTCTCGGCGTGACCGACAGCGCAGTGCGGTGCCGCGACCTCCGAGTCAACCTCGGCGGCAAGGACGTCGTCGACGGCATCGATCTCGATGTGACACCAGGCGATTGGGTTGCCGTGGTCGGGCCGAACGGCGCCGGCAAGACAACCTTGATGCATGCCCTCGCTGGATTGATTCCGTCTACCGGTGAGCTCTCGGTCGGGGGGCTGAGTCCTCGCAATTCCAGCCGCAAGGCGATGTCCGCCGTCGTCGCGTTGATGCCTCAGCGTCCGGTAGTACCCGAGGGCTCAACGGTCAAGGAACTGGTTGCGCTCGGCCGCACTCCCTATCTACGACGCTTCGGAACCGAAACCGCCACTGACCGTTCGGTGATCTCTTCGGTCATCGAGAGACTCGACCTCACCGAGTTCGCAGATCGACGAGCCACCGAACTTTCCGGTGGCGAATTGCAACGCGTGGTCCTGGCTCGGGCACTGGCCCAAGAACCGCAGGTACTGCTCCTGGACGAACCCACCAGCGCGCTCGACATCGGTCACCAGCAGCAGGTTCTCGACTTGGTGGAGGAACTGCGTGAAGCCGACAACATCACGGTCATCGCCGCGATGCACGACCTCACTCTCGCGGGTCAGTACGGTCGACGAATCGTGCTGCTGGACAAGGGCAGCGTCGTTGCCGACGGCACTCCCTCAGCGGTGCTGGAGGCAGACCTCCTCGGCCGCGTGTACGGCGCCCGGGTCGAAATCCTGGACCGGCCCAGCGGTCCCATAGTTGTTCCGATTCGGCAGGAAGGCACCCGCTGATGGAATTGGTGATGCTCGGCACCGGTGCTGCCGACGGTTGGCCGAACCCGTTCTGCACTTGCCCTTCCTGCCTGGCTGCCCTGTCGAGTGAAACCATTCGCGGGCACACTGCCGCCCTGGTGGACAACAGAATCCTGTTGGATTGTGGTCCGGAAGTACCGCGTGCCGCGTCGCGATTCGGTCGCACGCTGGCACACGTGGAACACATCCTGTTGACGCATTCTCATCCCGATCACCTCGGCCCGATGGCATTGCTGTTCCGGTCCTGGGCCTCGCGCACCGAACCACTACAGGTTCTCGGGCCACCGGACGCGCTCGATCTCTGCCGAGACTGGGTAGGCCCCGCCGATCCGGTGACCTTCACGCCGCTCGAGACCGGCCAGTCGATCATGTTGGGCACCTATCGTGTTCGCGCACTCGAAGCCGCGCACGAAGTACCCACCCTTCTCTACGACATCACCGACGCATCCGGAACCCGAATCTTCTGGGCCACCGACACCGGGCCTCTGCCCGAATCCACTGTCGACGCACTTGCCGACGCGCGTTTCGACGCCGTCTTTCTCGAAGAGACCTTCGGCTACAAAACTGACCACGGCACCGGGCACCATGATCTGCCGAGTTTCGCGGAGACGGTGAGCCGACTACGCAACTGCGACGCGATCACCGATCGAACCGACGTGGTCGCCGTACACCTCGGACACCACAACCCGGTCGAAAACGAACTCGCGGAAGCACTTCGCGTGTCCGGGGCGCGAGCGGTTCCGGATGGAGCTGTGCTCGAGATCGGGGTAGGACAGAGCCATCGAACTCTGGTCACCGGTGGCGCCCGCTCGGGCAAGTCCACTTACGCGGAGGGCCTGCTTGCCGGCTACAGGCACGTCACGTACATCGCCACCGGGGATCCGCAGGACGACGATCCCGACTGGATCGAACGAATTGCGTCGCATCGCGCGCGGAGGCCGCCGACGTGGACGACGGTAGAGACCTCCGAGGTCGCCGAAATTCTCGTGGCCGCAACAACACCGATCCTGATCGACTGCCTCGGCACGTGGCTGACCGCACGTCTGGACCGACATCAGGCGTGGGCGACAGAAGATCTCAGCGACGTCCACGCAGATATCGACCGGTTGGCCGACGCCTGGACCGCCTGTCCGGTTCCGATTGTCGCCGTCACGAACGAAGTGGGAAGCGGCGTCGTCCCGGACACGAAGTCCGGGAGACTGTTCCGCGATCTACTCGGTCTGGTGAACAGCCGCATCGCCAGTGAATCGGAGTCCGTGGTCCTGATGACCGCCGGGCTCCCCCTGAGCCTGCGCGGGTGACGTCAGAGCAATCCGGTGAGCTGACGCGCGCAATCGAGTAGGAAACCGACCAACTCTCGATCCTCGTCCGTCACTCGCCCGCTCGCTCCCTGAACACACAACCCGCCGGCCACCTGGTCTGCGTGATCTCGAACCGGTACTGCGACCGCGGATCGACCCAGGCGACATTCCTGGTTCTCGAATGCAAAACCCTGCAGGCGAACAGACCTCAACTGCTCATACAACGCATCGAAATCACCGAGGGTGAACTCCGTGACCCGGCGAAGTTCCAAACCCGAAAGCAGCCGCTCGTCGTGCGCCAACAGAACCTTCCCCAGCGCATTCGCGTGAAGGTTCTTGGCCAGTGCCGCTATTCCGATGATCTCGTGATCCGGATCCTTGTCGACGAACCTCAAGCGCCCACCAGCGAATGAGGCGACGTGCAATCCGAACCTCGTGTGTGTCCGCATGTCCTCGACGCGCTCGTGCAGCGTCGGCGCCGGACCACTCGACGACGCCGCATGCGAGAGCTCGGCAGTCCGACGCCCCAACGCGAACCCTGACAGGTCCGGCACCCGCACGAGAAAGCCCTCCGCCACCAGCAGATTCAGCATCCGGTACGCCGTGGCCGATGGAACGCCTGCAAAAGTGGCGATCTCCTTCGCGGTTGTTCCCGGTCCCAGATGAGCCACCGCCTCGAGCATCCCCAGCGCCTTCTGGACCGCACGCGGTTGTTGTCCACTGAAGTGGGTCTCGTCGCCGATCTGTTTGCCTGATCGTGGACCAGCGGTTGCACGGTCCGCGGTCACCGCCCATGCTCCGGCGAGTCACCCTCGGCGGTCCCACGATCCGGAACGAGTCGCCTTCGCCCGTCACCGTCGATCAGCAGAGTGCCCGCACCGGGCAACAGGTCCGCCGTCTCGACGCTGTCAAAAGCGCCGACCATCAGAAGGCTTTCCGGTCTGGCTCTTCGAAGCAATGAACTCCACACTGTCCCCGACACAGCAACAGCAAGAGCAGCGATCGGCAGTGCCCACATCCCGTGAACCGCACCGTCGAGAACGATGTAGACCAATAGACCGGCACCGGCGACGCTCACGGACACAGTGCATATCCGGGTCAGCGAAGTATGTTCCCCGATTCGGCGCAAGAACTTCCACGAAGCAAAGGCCACCAGCGTGTAAGCGCAGACCAACGCGGTCTCCACCACGCCGTCGAAGGATCCCGAATCGTCGCGAACCGTATCCGAATAGATGAATACGCCCGCCGCACTTACCGCGACGAACGCAAGTACCGCAACGTACGGGGTGCGGAACCGTCTGTGTACGCGAGCGAGCGGCGCAGGCAGTACCCGTTCGATCCCCATCGAGTACAACAACCGCGAACCCGCCTGCGCACAACCGAGAGTGGATGCGAACCAGGAACACGTCATTCCGATCTTGACTGCCAGAACCACTTCCGCGCTGGCTCCGGATGCCGTTCCTTCGAAGTACGCTCCGACGATCGTTGCGCCGTGGCCGGTCATCGCCGCCCAGGCCGCAAAAACGAAGAGGACCCCGCAGATGATCGGCGAAATGAGAACCGTGCGTGTGACGCTGATGAGTGGTCGTTTCGCTTCCGGGCCGAAGAAGGCCGAGCTTTCGAAGCCCGCCATGCTGAGCACCGTCAGCATCGCGAGAAACGGAACTGCACTCAGCGACGGATTCGGCAGGGCAACAGCAGTTGTCGCGTCACTGTGCGTCGCCAGCATGACCACGACGATGAGAATCAACGAGCACGCTTCGACGACCAGGATCGCTCGGGTGGCGAACCGGACGCCTCGCACTGCAATCCACGCGACGGCCAGGGCAATCGCCACCGTCGTGATCACTGTCGCGGCAGTTCCTCGCACGTCGGGGCCGACAATGGCGATGGTATCGAGCAGACTCGGAACCGCCTGCGAGAAAACCGAAACCGAGATTCCGAGATACCCGAGTACCAGTGCGGCGCCCGCCGTCAGTGTCGCCCGGATACCGGAGCCTTGGAAGACGAAGCTGTACAACGATCCTGCCGCGGCCAGTCTCCGCGTGAATTGAGTGATGCAGAACGCAACGAGAAACACCGCCGAAGTTGTCGCAGCAATCGCAGCCAACCCGACGTAGCCGGGACTGTAGGTGATCATCCACAGGGCGATGAACACCATTCCCGTTGCCGGAGCGATCGTGGAGAGTGATTGCCCCAACAGGTCGATCGGGGTCAAACGTCCTCGTCCGAGACCACGGAGCGGGGAGAACACGGGCTCACTGTGTTGATCCGCATTCTGCGCTCGCGTGATCGCTGCACGCAGTGCCGCACTCACGGCCATGTGTCACCGTCCGTCGCGTCCAGGCCCGAACCTACGAGCGAATTGTCAGAATTCGGTCAAGTTAGTCCGCTTATGTTTCCGCGCAGTTTCCACGATGGCGCGCACAGAACTTTCAAGTGAGAATCCGACTCTGTTTCCCACCCAGCGTCATGCCGGATCAAGGGCGGCCGACGGTATCCGGCCCCTCCGGCAGCACCTTGACCTGCAAGTTCTCCGATTCTCACACGACAACTGCTCTCTCAGTTGCACCTCGTCCAGGCGTAGCGCGGTCGACGCGGGTTCGCAGCATCGCCCGTACAGGATGTGTCCCACACACCACCGGCACTACCCGAGAGGAACGGAGGAAGCATGGACTTGGTCAGCGCCACCACTTCGGCGATCATCGGATTTGTTCTCCTGCTCGCCGGCATTCCCAAGCTGAACGACCACGACGGGGTGCTTCGTTCGGTGCGCGGATACAAAGTGTTGCCGGTGCGACTCGAAGTACCGCTCGCTCGCATCCTTCCCGTCGCGGAAACCGTCGTAGGCATCCTTCTGGTTCTCGGCGTGGCCCATCGCCTCGCCGCCTTGGTTGCTGCCGTCATGTTCGCGTCGTTCTTCACGGGCCTCACGATCAACCTCCTGCGTGGGCGACGCGATCTGGACTGCGGATGTTTTGCATTCGGAGTCGGCGAGATTCCGCGTATCGGATGGTTCCACGCCGTTCGCGCCGGAACACTCGCGGTGATCGCTGTGGCACTGTCGGTCACCGCCGGACAGGCTGAGATCGGCGTCCAGGTCGTGGCGACGACCTTCGGATTCCTCCTCGTTCTGGCGGGAGTTGCGCTCGCACAGATTCGTTCGGTGGTCCACCTCGGACGACGCCCGGTCGACGACTACCTGTCGAGCGCCTCCATCCGCCTCCGAACCGCCGAAACCGCGTCCCGGTACGGCTCGTGAACTTACATCCCCACCACTGAAAACTCGAAGGCAGGACTACCACGATGACCACTTTCCTCCTTGTCGCGACAGTGATCCTGGTGATCGCCGTAGCCGTACTGTTCTTGATGGTTCTTGCTCTGGCTCGTGAAATCGGCCGCGTACAAGTACGTCTCGGACCTCTCGGTGCCCGGATGATGGATACCGGGCCCAAGGTCGAACAGGCCGGCCCATCGTTTGCCGGTCTCATCGATCAGGAAGGACGGACCGTCGGAGTCGGTGGTCACCGCGACAAACCTCAACTCCTGCTGTTCACAGCACCGAGTTGCTCGACGTGCAAGAGCCTTCTTCCCGGCGTAAGGGCAATGGCCCGAGCCGAATCGGATCTCGACGTGATCATCATCTCCGACGGAACACCCGAAGAGCATCGCGAGTTCCTGGCCGGCAGCGGGATCGGTTCCGAGCTCAGTTACATCGACGCTCGAGACGTCGGTATCGCATACCAGGTGGGCACCACTCCGTACGGCGTGATTCTCGACGAGCACGGCAAGATCCGAGGAAAGGGCCTGTGCAATCACATGGCTCAGGTGGAAAGCCTCCTCAATGCGCTCGAATCCGGCACCCCCTCACTCCAGCACCTTCATGCCCAGGCGAAATCCGGCAGCGCGGCCTGATCTTCCTGCACAGTTCGATCCTCTTCACGAATCAGGAGAAAATCGTTGGACGACAATGAATTCCCGCAGCACAACATGACGGAGAATCGATATCCCGTCGACGAGGCGACAGTTCAGGCCCAGGCCGAATGGATGGCGGGCCAGGGCGGTTCGCTTACCGGCCGAACCGGACGTAAACTCTCCGAACGAGTTTCGCGGCGATCCATGATCAGCCGGATCGGCAAGTGGACCATGGGTGTGTCAGGAGTGGCACTGATCAGCACACTTCCCGTGACACGTAGTGCCTTCGCCCAAGAGCCCGAGGTTCCTGCGCCGGCACCTGGCCCCGAACCTCTTGTCCCTGTCTACGACGGTAAAGATCCGGCCGAGTGCGAGTACTGGCGCTGGTGCAACATGGACGGAACGTCCTGTGCCGCATGCAACGGCGGCGGTGTCACCACCTGCGCCCCCGGCAGCAAGCCCGGCGCAGAGTTCTGGGTCGGATGCTGCACCAACCCTGATACCGGCAAGACCTATCTGATCGCCTACTACGACTGCTGCGGTGCGCCTTCGTGTTCCAACGCATTCTGCGGCGAACCGGACATGCAGGCCGTGATGTACAACCCGGTCTCCGGAAGCTACGACCAGGAAATCATCTGGTGTGTCTCCGACGAGTCCCAGGCATACACCTGCACGATGGCGCCCATCATCGGTGAGGACTGCCAGACTCGACCGGCCGAACGCCCCAAGGTCGGTGCCGGATCATGAGCAGTCCGCGAACCCGAAAACTGGCGCGACCCGCCGTTGCCGTCATCCCACTCACCGTCGTACTCGCGCTGGCCGGTTGCAGTTCGTCCGACAACGACGAACCCTCCAGCGCAGGCGATGTCACCTATCCGACAGTTCCGTTTACTGCTCCGGGCGAGGGGATCTCCCTCGGTCACGACGACCAGGAAATCGGCGACACCATTCCCGAGCCGTTGCACGTCGGTTCGATCACCCCGATCGCAGCTGACCGCTTGCTGGGCGTCGAAGGTGGATTCGGCCAACTCGAGCTCAGCGTCAACGTCATCGATCCGAAAACCGGTGTGGCCGAGAGCCGGATCACCGTCGGCCCGGGTATCTGGGATCCGGTCATTCACGGATTCGTCGGGGATTCCGCCGAGGATCCTGCGGTACTCGCTGCCGAGGTGTGGCGCCCCCGAGGTTCCCGCGGCGCAGCAGATTTCACGGTCAGCACTTACTCCGGAAACCTGCTGGAACCAGCCGAGGTCATGCTTCCGGACGTCGCACGCGTACATTCCCGTCCCGGCTCGAACGCCGTGACCTCCGACGGTAAGTTCTTCGTCACGTGGGACGACGGTTTGTACGGCATCAGGGTGGTCGACCTCGAGAAGAAGGAAGCGACCGGTGCACTCCAGATAGTCGGCTGCGGTCCGTTCACGTGGATGGTCGATCACGAACTGTACAGCGTCTGCGAGGACACCCGGGAACTGCTGCACGTCACGATCGGTGACGACGGAGTTCCGAAGGAAACCGCCCGAAGCAAGGTCCTACCCGAGGATTTTGTCTCCACCCGCAAGGTCACGTGGGCCTCGGAAGCACAAAAAGCCTTGCTGGTCAGTGAGAACGGCGATGTGTACGTCTTCGACTTCTCCAACGGACTGCCTCAGGAAGGTGTCAAGCCGATCGGAAACGCCGGGCAGGACTCCGGTCGATTCTCGGAGAACGTCATCAACGCCGACGCAACCCGGCTCGCAATCGCGTACACGGACACGGCTATTCATCCGGACTCTGCTCGGGGAGGCTCACTGGTCAAGATCGACTTGTCCGATGCAACGACCTTCGCCCCGGTGAAGAGCTTGACGCTTGCAGACCTCGGCTTGACAGACATCAAGAGCATGACCTTTTCCGTCGACGGCGCCACGTTCTACGTGCTCGGTTCGGGACCTGAGGTCGAAGGCTCCGCTCCGCAGAAGGTCGTGGGTTACAACGCGAGCACCGGCGAGCAGGTCAGTTCCGTCGATGTCTCGGGCAACGTCGGGGATGTCAGCGGGTTGATCACACCAGAAGTACTCCGATGAGTCGTCCCGGATCCGGTGTGGTGATGGGCCGGCGCCGCTTCCTGAGTTTGGGAGCACTCGGCGCCGGAGCACTCGGGCTCGGCGCAATGGGGACGATTGCCGGATGCAGTTCCACTGCAGCATCTCCGACGCCGACGACCGATCTCGACTACATCCTGCCCACCGACCCGGAAGTTGCCGCCGCAGAATCGGCGCGAGCCTGGAACGGGACCACCGCTGCGTTTGCCCTTGCCGCCGGATTCTCGACGGTAGATCTTGGCGGACGCCTCGTGGACACGTGGACGTACGGAGGCGCTGCGGTGGCTCCGGAACTTCGCCTGAAGTCCGGTGACCGGGTGAACGTCAGCGTCCAGAACGGCCTCGACGCCGAAACAACACTGCATTGGCACGGAATTCGAATCCGCAACGACATGGATGGCGCGGCACCCACCACGCAGGCTCCCATCGGCGCCGGTTCGAGTTTCGAGTACAACTTCATCGCACCGGATCCGGGAACGTACTGGTACCACTCGCACAGCGGATTACAAGCCGATCGGGGGCTGTTCGGCGCCTTGATCGTCGAGAACCCGAACGACATCACCGGGGCCGACGTCGATGCCGTTCTGGTGCTCGACGACTGGCTCGACGGATTGGGTACCACCCCGGATTCCGTCCTGATGGCCCTGAACCCGGCAATTTCGGGCGGGCACGGCGGACACGGCAGTGGGGCAACAACTCCGGCGGAACACTCGGAAGCCGACATGTCCGTCGCGCAACAGTTGGTGAGCGGCGGACACGGTTCTTCCGAACCACTCGGCGGGATGACTCAACACATCGCGTATCCACTGCACTTGATCAACGGGCGGCCGCCCAACGATCCTGCTGTCGTCACTGCAGCGCCCGGTTCGACCCTGCGACTGCGAATCATCAACGCAGCGGCCGAAACTCCGTATCGGTTCGCTGTGGCCGGTCACGAGGATGACAATTGTCGCTACCGATGGCTACGACGTGGAACCAACTCCTGCCGACACCATCATCGTCGGAATGGCGCAGCGCTACGACGTGCTGGTGACGGTGAAGTCGGGAACATGGCCGGTGGTGGCGAAGGTCGAGGGCCGAGATGGTTATGCGTCGACCGTCCTACGCAGCACCGACGCGTTGGCCCTGGCGAACCCGGATGTCGGCGGAAACCTCTCGGAACTGGCCGGCCGACTGGTCACCGAAAGCGAACTCCGGCCCACGGAATACGCACGGCTCGAGACGAAGTCGCCTGATCGCGACTACCACATCGAATTGATCCAGGCCGGCGATCGGTACGTCTGGGGAATGGCGGGAGCCGATGCGGGCAAGCTCGTCATGAAACAGGGCGAACGGGTCCGGATCACGATGAAGAACACGTCCACGATGTGGCACCCGATGCACACCCACGGCCACACGTTTGCGGTACCGGATTACGGCGGACTTCGCCGCGACACCGTCAACGTCCTACCCGGCACCGAGCTTGCCATCGAGTTCGACGCCGACAATCCCGGCGAGTGGATGTTCCACTGCCACAACGCCTACCACTTCGAGGCCGGCATGACGGCAAATCTGCGTTACGTCCGCTGACAAGTCGAAGAATGGAGAGAACACCTCATGAAGAAACTCGTTCCCGCTTTCCTGGTCGCGTGCGCTGCCCTGAGCCTCACCGCCTGCAGTAGTGATGCCGGTGCGTCGTCGGACGAACCTGCAGTCGTGATCGAGGTGAAGAACATGGCGTACACACCGGCATCGGTCACCATCGAGAAGGGACAGACCGTCGAATGGAAGTTCGACGACAGCGGACTCCCCCACGACGTGGTCGGCAACGGTGATCTCGACGGGAAACTGAAGAGCGAGTTGCTCACCGAGGGAACCTTCTCGTACACGTTCGACGACGCCGGCACCTTCACCTACCACTGCACGCCCCATCCGATGATGGTGGGCACCGTGATCGTTCAATAGTGAGGAGGTGGACCGCCGGCTTCGGCCTCGCTGTCGCGGCGACGTGTGTCCCAGCTTGCGGCACAGAAGATCCCGTCCCCGATGTGGTGGTCGAGATCAGCAATGTTCAGTTCAGTCCGATGGACGTCACCGTGGAGCACGGCGGCACCGTCGAGTGGCGCTTCGACGACGGCGGACTCCTGCATCACGTGGAATCACCCGGCCTGTTCGACAGCGGTATCACCGGAGACGGAACGTTCCGGCACACGTTCGAGAGCGTCGGAGTCTACGAATATTCGTGCTCCGTGCACCCGTACATGATCGGAGTCATCACAGTGCTGTGAACTCTGGCTCATCACTTTTCGCTGCGACTTCGGCTCGACACTTTTCCTGAACCACAAACACTTCGGAGGATCTGATGACTACTGTTCTCTCACACGGCCCACTGCAGACCGACGTCCCTGACATCCGGCCGACCCTTCAAGGATCGGTCGGCACCGCGACCCGTGTCAGCCTCGTCGCGGCGGGCGCCGCTGCGGGTGCCGGCCTCGCACTCGTGGCCACGCCATCTGCGACAACAGCTTTGACCACAGCTGTTATCGGCGCCGGGCTGGTTACGTCGCTGGCCGCGAACTGGTCGACCTGCGGAATGTCCGTCGCCGGAGTTGTTGCGGCGCCGAAGCAAGTCGATCGGAAGGGATCCTCGACTCCCGTCCGCCGACTCGGCTGGCACGCTCTGGGTTCGGTCACGACGGGAGCCGTCACCGGGGCATTGATCGGCGCTCTCGGTGCGGCGATGTCCGGGTACGTGCCGGTCGGCTGGGCGCTGGGCGTCTGGGCCGTCGTCGCGGTTGCATACGGGCTGCACGAGTTGGGTGCGGTGAGCATGCCGACTCCGATGCGGCGCCAACAGCTTCCGCGCCATCTGCGCCGCACGATGGCGCCGTGGAAGGTCTCGCTGATCTTCGGCGCGATCATCGGTCCGGGATTTCTGATCTTCATCCGCTCGAGTGCGTACTACCTCTTGGCACTCGGCGTCATGGCTTCGGGTTCACCGGCTCTCGGGGCGGCGCTGTTCACAGTCGTATCCCTTGGCCGCTGCATGCCCAGCCTCGCGGCAATCGTGCACACCAAGCGCGGTGGCTCGATGCCGGGATTCCTCTCGATCATGTGCGTCGTGGACCGTCGCGTGCAGAGCGTCACCGGCGCGGCATTGATCGCACTGGGAGCATTCGCCGCCGCAGCACTGATCTGACTCTCGACCGAGCACCCTTCACCTCGAGTGAACACACGCTCCGACTCTCCGGAGCGTGTGTTCACTCGACAGAAACCGTGCGCACTCACCCCGCGTCAGGGAATCGACAGCGCCGCCTGGACCGAGTCCTCCGACGGCGACGTCACCTTTGCGTCCCGGCTCCACAGCATGTCGAGCGCCGCCTTGGGTTTGGCAAGGACCCACTCCCGGGCGGCGTTCTTGATCAGCGTCGGACTTGCGCACCCGCAATCGCTGTTCACCCCGTCTGCGTCGATGCCGACGTCTCGGCACAGCGCCACAGCGCGGGGCACGTGATACCCCTGAGTGACGATCAACGCCTTGGTCACCCCATACGTATGTATGGCCCGGAAGCAGGTGTCATAGGTGTCGAGGCCGTACGGATCCCCCACGATGCGACGCTCATCTATTCCCTGCTCCAACAGGTAGTTCGTCATCGCCGCGATCTCGTCACCCGAGCCGCCGTTCGCGTCGCCGGAGACGAGGACCGCTTTAGCCTTTCCCGCTTCCACCAGTTCGACTGCTGCGTCCAGCCGCCCTTTCAGGAAAGCCATCGGCTTACCGTCCTTGATCTGCGCGCCCAGCACGATCACTACCGGAGCATCGGGAGCATCGACGGCGTCCGACGTATGGCCGGCCGACGCCACGGAAATCCACACGATCGAGCCCGCATAGACAACTGCTCCGAGCACCGCAATGCCTGCGACCCAACGAGGCCACCGGCGCTTGCGCGGCGGTTTCACTGGATCTGCAGCAGCTTCGTCCATTCGTCGATCAAACCACACGGTTTGCTCATGGCTCGAGCGCTCGGTCGATCCTCCATCCCTCCGCGCCACTGCGCTCGGCCCACAGATCCGAGTACTTTCCACCTCGCGCGATCAGGTCTTCGTGGGAACCGACCTCCTCCACCCCACCGTCTTCGAGGTAGACGATGCGATCTGCTCCCTCAATAGTCGACAGGCGATGAGCGATGATCACCACCGTTCGACCACGGGCCAATCGGTGAATTGCCTCGGTGATGGCGACTTCGTTCTCTCCGTCGAGGGCTGAAGTCGCTTCATCGAGAAGAACAATCGGAGTGTCCTTGAGGAATGCCCGCGCAATCGAGACCCGCTGACGTTCACCGCCGGACAGCAGTGATCCGCCTTCACCTACCCTGGTCTCCTCACCGCTCGGCAAACGGTCGATCACTTCGCCTAGCCTGGAATCCACCACTGCTTGACGGACCTCCGACTCGGTGGCATCCGGTCTCGCCAACCGAACGTTCTCCAGGATGGTTCCGTCGAACAGGTAAACCTGCTGTGAGACAGTCGATATCCGAGACATCAATGCTCTCGTTCCGATGTCGCGAACATCGGCTCCCCCGATGGATACCGCACCTTCGTCGACGTCCCAGAATCTGGAGATCAGCCGAACCAGAGTTGTCTTTCCGGAACCGGAAGGACCGACCAGAGCAGTGACCGAGCAATCCGGGAATTCGAGGCTCACGTTACGAATCACGCGATCCGGGCCGTAGCCGAAGGAGACCGAATCGAACCGAATATCATACGAAGTAGGCTCTTTCGGCACCTCAGGTTCCGCCAGCACCGGTACATCGATCATCTCTCGGACAGATCCGAGCGACACCCGGGCCAGTGAGATACCTTCACCGAATCCTGCGAGCATCTGCATCGGCTCCACGAACCTCACGGCCAACACGAGAACAACGATCACGCTTGCTGTGTCGATGAACCCGGTGGTGACCAGCAGTGCCGCCAGAACCAGGACGGTGAGAAAGGCAACCTGAACGACGATCATGAAGCGCAGCAGATACTTGTCGACCGATCCGATTTCCTGCAGGTGTGCGTCCCGGTTGGACACAAGAGCTTCGTCCAACCGAGTCCAGCCTTCGCCGCTCTTACCGGCCGAACGTAGAACTTGCTGCGCCTGTGCATATTCGACGACGCGCGATGCCAACTCGGATTCGCTCTTGCCGATCGCCTCGTATTCGGGAACAACCACACGCTGCACGTTGCGGTAAGCCCGAATCCCCAGTGGAACGAAGACGACCATCGCGAGAGACAGTCGCCAGTCCACAAACAACACAGCGATCGCCACTGTCGCTGGAGTCACCGTGACGGTGACGAGTTGCGCGATGATCATTCCCGGGATGCTCATCAAGATAGCCGTGCCCTCGGTGACCAGGCGAGTGAACGCTCCACGGTTTGCCTTGCTGAACCACCCGAGCGGAACCTGCACCAAGTGCTCACCGAGGCGATGCATGATTCCACCGGCAAAACCCTCGATTCCGATGCGGTACGCCCGATTCTCGGCGATCCACCGTACGGCGCCACAGGCCACCGCCACGAGAGCAGCCGTGACAACCCACGGCACTGCGGCGTCGTAATCGCCGCGAACCACCGCTTTCAGGATCGGAATCATCAGTGCAAAGACGACACCCTCGAGTATCCCAGCGAGCGTGAAACCTGCTATCTGACCTCGCATCCCATTGCCGCGCCCGAGGATTTCGTCCAGGTCTCGAATCATTGCAGCGCCTTTCGCGGAGATATGTCTTCGACGAGGGGGTTCTGGAGCGCCCACATCCGCGCGTAGGTTCCGCCGAGCGCCGACAACTGTTCGTGCGTACCCTTTTCCACGATCCGTCCGGCGTCGAGAACGAGTATCTGATCTGCATATCGGACGGTGTGCAGTCGATGAGCGATCACCATCAGGGTGCCGCCGTCCGCACTGATCTCACCCAGTGCGCGTTGAACGGCCGATTCACTGTGGGGATCGGCCTGCGAAGTCGCCTCGTCCAGGATGACGATCGGCGGGTTCTGAAGGATGGCGCGGGCGATCGTCAGGCGTTGCTTCTCCCCACCCGACAGCTCACCGCCCGAACCACCACCGATCTCGGTGTCGTACCCGTCCGGCAGTCGCATGATCACGTCGTGAATCTGCGCCCGCCTCGCCGCTGTCTCCACTTCCAGATCCGTTGCATCCGGTCGACCGAGCCGAATATTCTCGCGCACGCTGTCCCGCAGGAGCACAACATCTTGGAAGACGATGGCCATCGATCTCAAGACTTCGCGACTGGACTGATCTCGTAAATCGCTTCCGCCCAGTCGAATAGACCCGTCCGTGACGTCCCAGAACCGCGGAAGTAGACGCGCCAAAGTGGTCTTTCCGGAGCCGGAGGGGCCAACGATCGCGGTCACGGCGCCCGGTTGCATCTCGAAGGAGATGTTCTCGAGGACGCGCTGCCCAGTGGTGTATTCGAAGCCGACGCTGTCGAATTCGACCAAAGTGCTGCGAGCAGGCACTGCATCCTGAGGTTCGGCCAGCTCTGGTTCGCCGAGGATGCTCTCGACGTGAGTCGCTCCCAGTTGGCCTTCGCGGTAGAGGTTGGCCATCGTTCCCATGTGCAGAACCGATGACGGAACACCGATTCCGACGACCAGAAAGGCAACAAGAGCTACCGGGGTAATCCAACCCCCGGACAACATTGCAGTTCCCGTCGCCGTGATGACCACGATGAGTACCGCCGGTGAGAGGAGGATCGACATCGCGACCACCGGCCTTCCCATCCCCGACATCCATCGCACGCACACCGCAACCATCGAATCGACAGCGCTCGAGTAGCGCGCGAATGCGCGACTCCCACTCCCGTACGTCTTGACAACCTCGATACCGTCGCCCAGTTCTACTGTCGCAGAGGTCAATGTCGACATTGCAAGATTCCAGGAGTCGACGTTCGTTCGATAGGCTCTGCGCATCGACGGCGCGGCGAGAGCGAGACACACTCCGATGTAGCCGACCAGGACCAGGCTGAACTTCCAGTCCATCGCCACCAGATAGATCAGGGCCACTATCGGCGACAAGATCGCGGGCACCACGTCGGCGGGAAGGTGAGCGACGAGAAGATGCATCCGCTTCACGTCGTCCGTCATCGCCTGCTTCACTTCACCGGTGCCACCATTTGCAAACCACCCCAGAGGAACTCGGGACAGATGCCGAGCGATACGCGAGCGGATCGAGTATTTGAAATGCGCGTCGGCGGTGTGGCACACGGTCAGCGCTGCGTTGTAGACGACAAAACCGAGAATTGTGCCCGCTGCACCGATTGCGGCCCACAGCCAGACCAGGTTCAACGACGAGTCGGTCAGGAGCACCCGCGCGATCTCGACCACCGCAACGTAGGGCAGGAATCGCAACGGCACCGACAGTGCCGACAGACCCGCCCCTAGGAGGAGTTGATTTCTCACCGGCGCGATCATCCTGCCCAAAGCGTCGCGGTCGACGAGTCCAGGCGAGTCTTCCGGGGCTGCGGCCTCGTTCACTTTCATTGCCGCACTCACTCTTCGACGATGATCGTGCCGGTCATGTTCGGATGTGGTGTGCACGTGTAGGTGAACGTTCCGGCTTTGTCGAAGGTCTGACTGTAGGTTCCGCTTCCTTGGAGATCGCTCTTGATCCCCAACTCGGCGAACACGACATCGTGCGGCATTCCCTGGTCCTCGAAAATCCACGTGACGGTCTGTCCTGTGTGCACGGTGACGGAGTTCGGTGTGTACGCAAGGTTTTTCACCGAGATCTCGACCGGCGCTTGCTCGGTAGATCCCGTCGAATCGTTGCCGCACGACGTCAGTGTGAATACCACTGCAACAGCGATCAATGTGGTCAATCCGGTGCGAACTGACATTCTGCTCTCCTCATCGAACGTAGTGGAGGTCGGCAGTCATCCCGGCCTCGAAGTGGTACGCGTTGTGACAGTGAAACATCCACCGTCCTGGATTGTCGGCGTCGAAGTCGATCGCCATTTGTGTACGCGGAAGTACGATCACAGTGTCTCGGCGAAGCCCGCCGTAGGAGGGAACCGAGAACGTGTGCCCATGGGTGTGCATCGGGTGCCACATGTCGGTGTCGTTGTTCATGACGATTCGTATTCGCTCGCCCTGCTTCATTCTCAACCGACCGGCATCGGCGCCCGCCATTCCCCAGAGGTATCGATCGCCGGCCTGAATGAGATCCACCGAATACGCACGATCCGGTGCCCTCTGCTCCAGCGCTCCTGACGGGCGAAGCTCCGATTCCAGAACGAGCCGACCGCCGGAACCTGACAGCACTGCAGGCGAAGTCAGGTCGACGACCGCTACCGAATCCGGCGTCCGAAGCAGGCACGCGACGCCACCTGACTTCCCTTCCACCTTCGCGGCGATGGGCCACGAGCCGGACTGCACCGTCACCAATACGTCGTATCGCTGCGCGGGTGCGATCAGAATCTCGTCTCCGGCTGTGTAGGCAACGTCCTGCCCGTCAGCACTGACAACGGTCATCTCGTGCCCGGCGACCGAGAAACGGTACGGAGTCTCCGCCCCGGCATTGATCACCCGCAATCGAAGCCGAGTTCCGGCCGTCGCACTGACGACGAAGGGATCTTCCACAGGCCGTCCGTTGATCAGGTGCAGTGGATACGTGATGTGCGTTGCCATTCCACCGAGCGCCTCGGAATTGCCGTGACCGCTGGCGAGAAGTTCTGCGGCAGAATCAATCTCTGCATCATCGACTTCCGGTGGAGCTCCGCCGTGCCCGTGGTGTCCTCCCTGCACGTCCGGTGACAATGCGCGAAGCACTGCATCCGGGGTTGTTCCCAGCCCGTCGAGCCAGTCGTCGATCACGATGACGACGTCCTCGTCGGCTCCGGTCCGGTCGTTCGGGTCCTCGACCACGAGTGCACCGAATAACCCTCGATCGGCCTGCAATCCTGAATGGGAGTGGTACCAATATGTTCCGTGATCCGGGGCCACGAAGTCGTAGGTGAACTCGGCACCTGGTTGGATTCGTTCCTGGGTGACCGGCGGGACGCCGTCCATGTCGTTGCGGATCGCAATGCCGTGCCAGTGCACCGAGGTCTCCGTCGGAAGGTCGTTCTGCAAAAGAACGTTGAGCCGGTCTCCCTTGGAGATTCGAAGCTCCGGGCCAACTGCTTCCGCACCGTACGACCATGTGTCGACCTCTCTGGCGCCCAGACTCACCCGAGCCGGTGCAGCTGTCAGATTCCGTTCGACTGTGCGCCCGCTATGAAATCTCGCCTGTTCGGCAGCACGAACTTCGTCGTCGAACGGTGAAATCTCAGAACTGGATTCGTTCGCCGAGCCACGGCTGCACGCACTCAATGCCACAGAACCCAAAGCCGCAGAACCCACAGCCGCAGAGCCGAGCGTCACCGCTCCCCATCGCAGAGCCAGGCGCCGACTCAACGCACTCGAACTCATGCCGTCAGCGCCGTGAATTCCTGATAGCGCGTCGCGGCAACAGCTTCGGTTCCGGTGCCGGTCAGATTGCCGGCAGCCATGGCATCCATGTCCTCGATCATCCAGAAAGTGGCGAAGGGATGAGTGGCGAGCCACATGTCTCCGTTGACCTTGGCCACTCGGTTCTCCTGCACCGCTGAAAGACTCGAGAACCCGGGAACACCGGCAACCTTGCCGAACTCGTACACGCCCTCGTCGAACACGGCCACGATCCGAGCATCCTGCGCCGGGATCGCCTCGTCGGACAGGGGCGCATACGGCAGTCCTCCAGCGGCATTCGATCGCTGGGATTCCGGACGCCCGAAGCCGCTCTCCGCCAACAACAAGGACGGCGGCGCCTGCTCGGTGGTGGTGGCAAGGATTCCAGAACTGCTCATCAGCACCGACACGGTGTTCGCTTCACCACCGGACCGAGCAGAGACGTCAGCGATCTTGCCCTCCAAAGCGACAGTCAGCTTGTCGGCAACCGACTGACGATCAAAAGCGCGTCCGAAGAAGGCAAGATTCTCACGCCACGGAGTGGTGACGGCCGGGACCGGCACTGTGGGGACGGTCGACGCAAGGGAGTCGTAGTAGCTCCGATCGCCCATCGACGTGAAGATGACCAGTCCGGGATCCTGTGCGAGTACCTGCTCGATCGGGGGTGCACCGAGCGGCGGCACCGTGACCACCTCGGTACCAGCTGACGCCAAGATGTCCTGGCCGATCTCCGATCCCCACGACGTGAAGACCACGTCAGGGGTGATGCCGACGGCAAGGAGACCGAGTGCGGCGTATTCGTCGAGGGAAACAATTCGCCCGAGGTCGCCCGGAACCGACGTCTCACCGAATTCATGGGACACAACACGCGTTCCCTCGGCAGGTTCCGTCGTCGGTCCCGCCTCACTCGAGCTACAGGCGGCCGCAGTCAGGGCAACGACACTGACCAGCAGCGAAGCACCCAGCCTCGATAGGTAGCCGGGTCGCGTTTTCAACTTCATGGTGTCCTTCAGCTTCGAAAAATCGTGGGGTTCGCATAAATCCGAGCACTGCTCGGATTTGGCAAGTAAACCTCACCTAAGTTCATCCGTCAATCGCTTGCGTCGACTACGCACACCGATCCGACGCCGCTAAGCTCGGTCGGACCATGACTGCGCCATCACCTGACAAGAAGTCCGCCGCGACATCAGAGCGCCGCCGGAGTTACAACACCGGGATCACTGCGGACGCAGTGGTGACCGTGGCGTTCGGGCTCAGTCGCGAGCACGGAGTCGAGGGCTGGTCGCTGCGGCAGCTGCTCGGCGAACTCGATACGTCGTTCTCCGTCGTCTATCGACTCGTCGGAGATCGGGACGCACTCTCGGCTGCGGTGGTCGACAGTGCGGTGTCGTCCGTGAACGTTCCATCCGCACAAGAAGATTGGCGTCAATGGCTGACACATCTGCTCTTGCAGATGCGAGAGGCATTGATCGAGTGTCCAGGTGCGGCGCAGTGGCTGCTGATGAACGGAGTTGCCACCCAGCGCAGCCGGGAACTCATGGAGGCAGGATTGGCATCGCTGATCGACGCCGGGTTCGGGGAAGAAGCCGCTCAGGCTTACACCGTCGCCTTCACCTCGACAATCACACTGATCGCCATGAACGACGCCAGGCGCATTCCCAGCGGACAGCCCTCACCCGATCACAGCGCGATGCTGGAACGACTGAGTAACGACGGACCCTCAGATCCTCGTTCATCGATGGAGACACTGATCGGGAAGTTCGCCGGTCCACCGGATGCTGCGGAAGCAACACGGGCAGAACACTATCGCTACACACTCGACCGCGTCCTCGACGGCCTCGAGGCGCGGCTGAACGCAATCAAGGAGTCACAGAAATGACCGAGGGTCGCTGTCGCAGTTGTGCGACAGCAACCCTCGGATGAGTTGGATTCTCGATATGTCTAACGGAACAGGTTCGCGACGAACGGAATCGTGTCAGCCTGTGATTCGACCAAAGCGCCGCTGTGATCGGTGTTGTAGGTCTTGAACGTGACCGGTTCACCGTTGGCGACCAACGCTGCAACCAGCGAAAGTGCAGACGGTGCAGGGACATCCACGTCGAGCAAGCCCTGGCCGATGAAGATGGGGCGATCGTATCCACTGGTCGGTACACCCATGTAATCGTTCAGCAGACCCTGGAAGTTCGGGATCTGACTGAGCGGGCGGGAAAAGATGTCACCGAGGACCAGATCCCTGGAAGCCTCGTCCAGGTCTGCGGCGCAGAGCTTTTCGGCCGAGTCGACCTTTTCCCTTCCCAAGTCGTTCAGGTAGGAATTCAAGTCGATCTCGGGGTGCGCTTCCCGCAAGCCCGCGAGGATGTAGAGCGCGTACGACGTCAATCCGCCGCCGAGGGCGATGGGAGGGAAGCCCGGACCGGCAGGCAGGAGGGTCAACTCGATGTTGGCCGGCACTCCGGTACCCACCCCGCCGCGATAGTCGAGAGAATCCCCACCGTATTCAGTGGCGTAGCGCGCCGTCGTGATGGCCGCTCCGCCGCCCTGCGACTGTCCGACCACTGCCCACCGATTCGAGATGGTGGGGTCGATCACCCGAGCAGCCTTGACCGAGTCGACGACGCTGTGCGCCTCCACCTTTCCGTCGAGATACGGCATCAGCCCCGGTGTTCCCAGACCGACGTAGTCGGTGGCGACTACGACGTAGCCCTCGGAGAGCCAACGCCCCAGGTAGGGGTAGTCGCGCTCGGGCAGGCCAGGCCCGACCAGCGAAGGGGCACAGGAATCGTCGAGTCCCGTGGTGCCGTGCGCCCACGCGATGACGGGCCAACCACCTTCCGGTGCCGGGCCGGCCGGGACGTAGTACGCGCCACTGCTCAGCGCAGGCCCGCCGTTGGAACCGATGGTCCAGTACGTGAATCGCTTGGCATCGGCGGTACCCGGAATCCACAGATCTTTCGGTAGCGGCTCACTCGACACCACAGTGCCGGTGGCTTGCGACGCGCTCGGTGCCTGTGCGGACGCGATGGGCGCAGCAACGGCGGAGCCGATCGTTGCAGCACAGAGGGCTGCGATGGATATGCGGGCAAACAACTTCGACTGGAATTTCACGTCTGACGACTCCGGTTCGTGCGGTGGGCGACCTCGTTGGACGTTATCGTAGATTTTGTTTAACCGATCGGTCAAGCAAAATCTTGCAGCTTCGTGAAACGTATATGTCGAGATTCCGGCCCCAACTCCGACCTAGCATCGAACCGCACGAAAAAACAGTAGGAGGATGTGTCCATGGCACACGTACAGCGTTTCGACCACATTGGCATCACCGTCGCGGACCTCGAATCAGCGACGGCATTCTTCGTCGGTCTGGGTCTCGAGGTGGAGGGCACCGGATCCGTGGAGGGTGAGTTCGTGGAAACCGTCTGCGGTATCCCTGGAGCCAAGTGCGAAATCGCCATGCTGCGCCCGCCGGGCGAAGGATCACGGCTCGAGCTCTCGTCCTTCGTCACGCCCGAGCACGTACCCGGATCGCCCGCTCCGATGGCCAACGAGATCGGGATACGCAACGTGTCTTTCGAGGTGGGCGATCTCCAGGTTGCGGTCGACGCGGTGGCTGCGGACGGTTACGGACTCATCGGCGGGATCGGCGAGTACGAGAACAGCGTGCGCATGGCCTACGTCCGGGGGCCTGAAGGGATCATCGTGTCCCTGTTCGAGCAGATCGCCTGAAGCGTCACGGCATTCGGAGCGTCAGATCGCCTTCCAGGAGCTGGCCAGAGCGCCCATCGCGGCCGCGAATTCGGCGAACGCCGCGTCGATTCTGACGCGGTCACCGGTGGTCACCAGATCGAGCGTCAACCCGCGAATCTGCGCCAACACGATCGTCGCGTAGCGATCAGCGCGATCGGGTGGACATCCGTGCGCGAGCGCAGCTTCCGCCAAACCACCCAACCAGTCCCCCACCACATGGTCGAGAAACTCGCGATACCGCTCCGGATGCAACAACGCCTGTCCGTAGATCTCGAACATCAAGCGAAAGTTCGGCAACGATTCCGCTGATGTGCGCCCATTCCAGTAACTCGTCAACATCTCGACGATGTCGGTCCCGGAAGAGATGTCGAGAGAAGAGCTGTCTCGCAGGGTGGCAACTACTTCAGTGAGCAGTTGTTCCTTCGAACCGAAATGATGGATGAGTGTCGCATGACTGATCCCCAGATCCTTGGCCAATGGCCGCATGGACAGTTCACCGACGCCGTTCGCCGTGACGTACGCGGTTACCTGCTCGAGCAATTCGGCACGGCGATGCTGGTAACGCAGTTTCCGGCCGTCGACCGGCGTGCTGTCCTCCACCTGCAGGAGCCTACGCAGTACCGGAAACACAGCAGTACCGGAAACACGGCAGTACCGGAAACACGGCAGAACCGGTTACACGGTGACGTGGTGGCGATCCGATCGACTGATCGTCACAGCGGCGACGACAACTCCGATCACCACGCCGATGAGAGTGTCCGCGACGCGAGCCACTGCCGCTTCGGTCCCGATCGGAGCACTGAAACCGATGAGGAGCAGTGCCATCGGGGTGACGGCCAGTGATGTCAGTGCATAGTTCTTGATCACGAGCAGCTCAGCAGCAGTCTGCAGAATCACGACCACGGCAACCGCTTGCCAGTAGCCGAGCGTCAATGCGATGAGAGCAGCAGCGACGACGGCGCCACCGACATTTCCCACCAACCGCTGAATCCCACGCTGGACGGTCTGCTTGTAGTTCAGCCCCTGCATCGCGGCGATGGCACCCATCGACGCCCAGAGCGGATGCTCCAACCCGGCTCCCGCCGCGAGCCAACCGGCCAGAGCCGACGCTGCCACGATGCGGAGAGCATTCATCCGCACCGGGCGCGAATACAGCCGATTCAATCCTTCGAGAAAATAGCCTTCGGGCGCGGCCAGGTTCTTTGCCGGTGCGAGATCGTGTTCGATCATGCTGGAACGCTTGAGCTTCCGAAGCTCCTTCTCGTGCCGAGCAATGCTGCGAATCAGGGTGGCGTCGCCGTGCAACTGCCACTCCTGAACTGCCGCTTCCGCTTCGTCGAGCACCGCCACCAGTTCGCGTCCGTGATCGACGGTCGACTTGATCCGGCCACTCGACGCAATAACCAAGCGGGCGTTGGCAATCGATCCGAGCGCCGGTTCCACTCCGCCTGCTCCGGACTGTTCGAGACGCCCCACCGCAGAGACTGCACGGGCAACTGCCAGGCGGGCAGGTCCCATCGGCAGTACGAGCGCTGGGAGCATCGCGGCCGCCCAACCGACCAGAACTCCGAGCGCACCGGCAGTGACCAACCGCGCCAAATCATCAACGCTGGAGGCATATCCGGCTGCACCGGTCGCCGCGAAGACGAGGATGACGGGCCCTGGTCCGGTGATCCGGAAGCCCGACATGAAGCAGTACGACGCACCCGCAAGCAAAGAGAGGATGCCGATCTGCAACCACATCGGAACGCCCGCGACACCCATGGCGCCGCCGAAGGCAATCGAAACCACCAGTGCAGCACCCACCATTGCCAGCTTGCCGGCCAACCGTGGATACGGCTCGTACCTGCCGAACGCGGCGCACAGCGCACCCAAGGCCGCGAAGCCGGCCAATTCCCGATGCCCGAGCAGTCCGCCGACCACGAGGACTACGGCGGTGGCGAGCCCGACCCTGATCGCGGGGGCGATGGTCGCGTCGGCAGATCCGACGCGAAAAGCCGCTCGCCACGTCGCCCCGGAGACGGTATGTGCAATGGCTTCACTCGAATGAGTGAGACGGCTGGGCGTCCTGGCTGCGGTTTCGGTTCGGCTCACCCACCCAGCATACATTTATTTCACTAGTAAATTACTTGTGAAGTAATGTGAAATCTGTCGCTAAGATGGGGCCATGGGCGCGGCGAACAGATCCGAAGACGACTTCATCGACAAAGTCCGTCGCGAATGGAAGCGCGCCTACCCGGAGTTCGACACCGCCCCCGTCGAAGTGATGGGCCGGATCGCCCGCATCAACGCGCAGTCTCTTCACCAGCTCGACCGCGCACTGGCGTCCAGCGGGGTCTCTCGCGCCGAATTCGACGTGATGAGTGCACTCGCTCGCAGTGACCGTCCCCTGCGGGCGAGCGAAGTCACCGCCGTCACGATGGTCAGCGGCGCCGCCACCACAAAACACGCAGACCGCCTGGCCAAGCTGGGCTTTGTCGAGCGTCAGCGCTTCGAACACGACGGACGAGTGGTTCTGCTTCAACTCACCGATGCCGGTCGCGCATTGGTCGAGGCAGAGTTTCCCCGACGCGTCGAGCGAGACCGTCAAGTACTCACCGGACTCGACGAGGACGAACGTGCCCAACTGACGGCACTGCTCAAACGCATCTCACTCAACATCGACTCGGGGATCTGGGACTGACCTACTTCGGCAGCGGCACGTTCTGCAAGCGCACCTGACCGCGCGCCACCTCTTTCCCCGATTCCGGATCGGTGATGACCACCGACCACAACTGCTGAACGCGTCCCTGCTGTATCGGCACAGCCACGACGTCCACGCGCCCACCCGTACGCGCCCGCAGGAAATCCGTTCCGTTGTGCACTCCGACGGCAAATTCGCCACGGTCCGCCACTGCGGTACTCGCCCCGATGCTCGCGGCCGACTCGACGGCAGTCGTGTAAACGCCGCCGTGGACAACGCCCCACGGAGTGTGGTGTGCCTCGGACAGATCGATGTGCCCGACAACCTTCGTGCCGGACACCTCGTCCAGTTGCAATCCGGCAGCGCTGACGAATCCGCTTGCTGCCTCGAGATTCAATTCCGTCATGACGACCCCTCATCTGCTCCGTTGGATTTCTCGACCTACCTTCCGCCCTCGAATACATGCCGTCAAGTGCTAAGTTGGAATTCCCAACTAACATTTCCAACTAACAGGGGCCCAGAGATGACGGCGACAAAAGGACGCAACTGCTCCATCGCCAACGCCTTGGAGGTCGTCGGCGAGAAGTGGTCACTGTTGGTGCTCCGAGAAATCGTCCTCGGGCAACGACGGTTCGACGAGATCGCCGCGGGCACGGGAGCCAGCCGCGACATCCTCGCCGCGCGTCTACGCACCCTTGTCGACGCCGACGTCCTCACGAAGCGACGCTACGAAGACCATCCACCGCGCTACGAATACGTCGCCACCGAATCAGGGAAGGCGCTCTATCCCATTCTGATGGCGCTCATGGAATGGGGGGACGCCTTTGCGACGACGGGTCCACCGCCAACCGTCGTCGAACACCGTTGCGGTGAGATCCTGCACGCCCAAGTTGTGTGCGCGCACTGCAAAGAGCCGCTGGCCGCCAAAGACGCGCATGTAGTCGAACTCTCGCCGCCTGCTCGATAGCGTCAGCGTCCGGGCGGAAACCCGCCTGTTGCGATCGGACCCCAGGAGTCGACGGTGACGCGGATCAGGCTCTTACCCTGCTTGCGCATGGCTTCGCGGTACTCGTCCCAGTCGGGATGATCACCGGCGATGGATCGGTAGTAGTCGACCAACGGTTCCACCGAGTCCGGGAGGTCGATCAACTCCGCGGTTCCGTTCACCTGGACGTACGGGCCGTTCCACTCGTCGGAGTGGATACACAGAGACACCGCCGGGGTGCGGCGGACATTCGCGGCCTTGGCCCGTTCCGGGTACGTGGAGATGACGATCCGACCCTCGTCGTCGACCCCGCACGTCACCGGAGAGATCTGCAACTCGCCGGATTTCTTCACCGTGACGAACGTGGCCCGATGGCGCGGCCTGACGAATTCGAGGAGCTCGGCAAACGACACACGATCTGCGCTGGCGATCTTGGACATGACCTCAGCCTAATTCGATTTACGAACTGACGCTCAGGGCATCTCGATGGTCTGAGCACGTGCGATTTCGCCGATTGCACGAATGATGTACGCGCTCTGAGCTTTCTTCACTCCGGTCGACAAACTCCCGATGACCAGAACCGCCGAACGCAGGTACGCGCCGTGCCCGATACGGAACGAATCGTCTTCCAGATCCGAGATCCCGAGCGCCCCGGTGTAGACCGCAGCGAGCGCCTGCACGTCCAGATCCGGCAGCCACACGATCGTGGACTTGGCGCAGGCGGTGAGCGCATCCTGCACGTCCTCGCTGGACAAGCCGTCCGGATGCGTGTCCTCGAGCAATTCGCGCACGATCGCCGCGTGAACCGAGCTGACCTGCTCGAAAGAGAGCCCGCGCAGTTCCTCGACAGCCACGAGTAGTCCGTCACGATTTGCCGCCCGCACCGCGGCGAGTGCGTCGGCCGTGGCATCGGCGATGTCACGGGCGACCTTCGGCCAATGCGTCGGCCAGCTCTGTTCTGGCGTCCGCTGTTCTGGCGTCATCGTGGTATCTCCTCGGTCCTCGTGTTCATGCGGAAGCCTTCCACATCCCACCGACAGGCCAGGCGATCCGTCAGCGCAGCCGCTCCAACAAGGACATTGCGTTGTGCGGCGCAAAGCCTTTCATGTCGTTGTCGAAGTAGACGTACACGTCGAGGCCCTCGTCCATCCAATCCCGAAAGCGCTTGGACCACTTGTCCAGAGCTTCGTCGGTGTACCCACTCGCATACAGTTCCTTGTCCCCGTGCATCCGCACATAGACAAAATCGGTAGTAGGAGTGGTGATGCGGGGATACCTGCCGGCTGTGTCTGCGACGACAAAACCGATGGAGTGCTCGCGCATCAGGTCCACGGCTTCGTCGGTCTCGAAGCTGGCGTGCCGCGCTTCCACCGCGTAGCGAATCGGCACGTCCCTCTCGGTCTGGGCGAACACTCGGTCTTCGGTGAGTTTGTCGTCGTGCTGTGCTGCCAGATCGGCTGCAGCCTGCGTGGTACGGGGAAGACCGTCGAAGAAGTCGGCCAATCGCTGCGATTCGAACTGCAGCGTCGGAGGTAGTTGCCACAGAATCGGCCCGAGCTTGGGGCCGAGGGCGAGCGTTCCGGCGGCAAAGAAGTTGGCGAGTCCGTCACGGGCGTCGAGCAGCCGTTTCATGTGTGTGATGTACCGGCCGCCCTTGATCGCGAACACAAAATCTTCGGGAGTTTCGCTGCGCCATTTGGTGTAGCTTTCCGGCTTCTGCAGCGCGTAGAACGAGCCGTTGATCTCAATCGACGTCAATCTCTCTGCGGCATAAGACAATTCTTTGCGGTGAGCAAGACCTTTCGGATAGAAATCTCCGCGCCACGCGGGATACGTCCACCCGGAGATACCTACCCGAATATCTGCCATCGATTCAGACTAAGCGGCACTCGAGCGTTTTGGCACTCCGTGTTTCAAACTCCGGCGCTGAGCGCGACGGATACCGGTACGACGGTCAGGCACACCACCGCACCGATGAACAACGCGATCACGAGGCGACGGTCCCACTTTCCGCGTGCACCACTGGCAGCGAGCATGAAGATCACAAAACCTACACACACGGACACGATAGTCACGATCACCGGAGTTCCAACCATGCCGTGATTGTCCCCTACCCATTGCCACCGAGCGCCCTACGGGTACACGATCGAAGTACCCATCCCGAGCTAGGAGTGGAAATGCCGAAATACCTCTGGCAAGTGACGTACTCACCCTCCGGCGCCGCCGGTCTGCAGCAGGAGGGAGGCACTGCGCGGCGCGACGCGATAACGCGAATGGTCGAAAGCATCGGTGGCACTGTCGAATCCTGCCACTTCGCACTGGGCGGTCACGACATGTTCGTGATCGGCAACCTGCCGGACGACGTCGCGGCAGCCGCATTGAGCATTCGCACGGCTGCGGCAGGTGCAGCACGCTCGGAGTCGATCACACTGCTCACGCCGGAGCAGATCGACGAGGCAGTCAAGCGACCGACCGACTACCGCGCGCCGGGCAAATGACGACGGAAGGAATAGATCCCGGCAGCAGCCGAGTTGCACCCGCTGTGACGGAGACTACGAAAACACCTGACCTGGGAACCTACGGAATCTGGCGAGGAGCGGCTGGTTTGCCGCCCGAGCTGGGAACTGCGATCGAGAAACTCGGTTTCGGCACCATCTGGATCGGCGGCTCCCCACGCGCCGATCTACGGATCGCCGAGAAACTTCTCGACGCGACCGAGCACATCACCGTGGCAACCGGAATCGTCAACATCTGGTCCTCACCTGCGGCTGAGGTGGCGGAGTCCTATCACCGACTCGAAGCCGCGCACCCGGGTCGATTCCTGCTCGGCGTAGGCGTCGGACATCCGGAGGCTACCGGCGACTACACCAAGCCGTACGCCTCACTCGTGTCGTACCTCGACGAACTCGACGCGGCCCAGGTCCCGGAATCGCGGCGCGTCCTCGCCGCACTGGGGCCGAAGGTGTTGAAACTGTCCGCCGCTCGCGCCGCCGGCGCGCATCCGTACCTGACCACCCCCGAACACACGGCCGAAGCTCGCGAAATCCTCGGCCCTTCGAAGATCCTGGCCCCCGAGCACAAGGTTGTCCTGGAAACCGATCCGGAGAAGGCCAGAGCAATCGGTCGCCCCGCCGTCGCCAACCCGTATCTGTATCTGCGCAACTACACGAGCAATCTCGAGCGCCTCGGTTTTGCGCCCGAAGAGTTGGCCAACGAGGGGAACGATCGCGTCATCGACGCCCTGGTTGCGCGGGGTACCGCGAAGTCCATCGCGGATCGACTTCGGGAGCATGTCGCGGCGGGTGCCGATCACGTTGCGATCCAAGCACTTCCCGCCGAAGGTGATCCGATCGCGACCTACGAAGCACTGGCCGCCGAACTCTTCGACTGACCGGGCAACCCTTGACTTGGATAAGTAGTGTCCGAGTATACTTGGACACTACTTATCCGAGTAAAGGAGAAAAACATGAAGATCGTCATTTTCGGAAGCGGACTCATCGGAAGCCAGGTCGCCGCCAAGCTCGCTGACGCCGGGCACGACGTGAAGGCGCTCGGTCGCGGCGACGGGATCGACATCACCACCGGCGCAGGTATCGCCGAGGCAGTCGAGAGTGCCGACGTCGTCGTGGATCTGACCAATTCCCCTTCGTGGTCGGACGACGACGTCTTGGCCTTCTTCCGCGACGGAACCGGCCACATCCTCGCCGCGGAAGAGAAGGCAGGCGTCGGGCACCACGTCATACTGTCCATCGTGGGTGCCGATCGACTGCCCGATTCCGGGTACATGCGAGCCAAGGTCGCCCAGGAAGACCTGGTCAAAGCGGGCCCGACCCCCTACACGATCGTCCGATCGACCCAATTCTTCGAGTTCGTCGCCGGAATCGCCGACGCGGGAACCACCGACGGCGCCGTCCACGCAACGCCGGGACATCTGCAACCCATCGCGTCTCGAGACGTCGTGTCCCACGTCGCCGAGGTAGTGACCGGCGCGCCGCAAAACGGCACGGTCGAGATTGCCGGACCCGAACCGCTGGGCATCGACGAACTGGTCCGGCGCTTGTTCCTCGTCACCGGCGACAAGCGTTCGGTTATCTCCGATCCCGAAGCCGGCTACTTCGGCGCGAAACTCGACAACTCGGCACTGACCCCGACGCCCGGTGCAGATGCATGGATCGCGCCGACAACATACGACGCGTGGCTTGCCGAGAAGGCCTGACGTCGACAACTCGAGCGACGTCCGGCCCGCACCGCTTTCCGCGGCGTCGATAGAGTCCAATCATGAAGCTTTCCGGAGGCGTGGAGTGGTCACTCCACTGCTGCGTGGTTCTGAGCCAGTCCGAGGGGCCGGTACCCACAGCCAGACTCGCCGAACTTCACGGGGTGTCGAAGACATACCTGGCGAAGCATCTGCGAGCGCTCGCGCACGCCGACCTGGTCAATCCGACCGAGGGCCGAGACGGCGGGTACGTTCTCACCCGGGCTCCCGAGAAGATCACCGTTCTCGACGTCGTACAGGCCGTTGACGGCACCGAACCTGCGTTCCGGTGCACGGAGATTCGACAGCAAGGAATCCTCGCCGCTCCACCGGAGCAGTGCCGTTCCGCCTGCGGAATCGCCAAGGTCATGGCCGACGCCGAAAAAGCCTGGCGCGCATCGCTGTCGGGGGTCACTATTGCAGATCTTGCTGCAACCCTGGACCTTCCGGCACTCAGAAAGATCCTGACCACACCGATCACACCCTAGAGCAGCCCACACCCCACGAGACGGCAATCCATCGTTCAACTATCGGGTACCTTGTTCGGGGATCAAATCTTGACGAAGAATCTTCCGGGAATTTTCGCAAGATCTCGGAGGGGGTTTCATGGGAGTCAGTGGCGCTGCGGGGTTGGGGCAGAACATTCGTCAAACAACTGGACTGTTGAGTCGCTGGTGGTCTCTTGCGTACGACGGCGAATGGTTCCCGAGGTTCCTGGCTGCTCGATCGATGTTGGGGACAGCCAGGGTGGTCGTCACCTTTTGGTGTGCTGTGTTCGTGGCACTCGCCGTACTGGCTCAATTCGTGAAGGGTGGCGCAACCGAACTCCCTGAACGGCTCGCGGCGGGCGCAGCATGCCTGATCGCGCTCTACTGCATGATTCGCTGGTCACTCGGACGGTCTTGGCCGAGTCACCATCAATCCGTTCGTTTCGTTTCGCTCACCAATATCTGCTTGTCCTTGATACTTCTCGCCGGAATCCATTCGAGCTTCCTGGCATTGACCGGCACCGTTCTGTTCGTGGTCGTCGCGAACTATTCGTCGGTATTCCACAGCCCTCGAATAGTCACAGCACAGATCACCGGCGCGCTGTTCGTCGTTGCGCTACTGACAATTCGAGCTGTAACCGATCCGGATACCGACTCTTCGCTGTCGGTGTCCACTGGATTCGTCATCGGGTGTGTTATCGCTTCAGCTTCGATGACCGTGCATTTCCTCGTCCTGTATTTGACCGACGACGCACGACACTCTTGGCGCGATCCACTCACCGCTGCACTGAATCGACGTGGGCTGCACAATGTCTGGCAACAGTTGTTCGGTGTCGGCGAACTCCAAGGACACGTAGTCCTTGCGGTGGTGATCGATGTCGATTCGTTCAAGAGCGTCAACGACAAACTGGGTCACGCGGAAGGCGATCGGATGCTGGTGACAGTCGGCCGGCGCCTGAACTCGGTGGTCGGAGAGGTCGGGCTGGTTGCGCGGACTGGCGGCGACGAGTTCGTGATTCTCATGCCCGTGGAGCCACGTCGCATCGAACAAACCGTGGTGGACATTCACAATTCGATATCGCGGCCCGCCGGCCGGCAGTCGATTTCCGTGAGCGTCGGAGCCAGCGTGTGGCTGTCCTCGACAATCCCGGACGCTTCGGGAACCATCGATCGGATTCTTGCCGATGCCGACAACGCGATGTATCGGGCGAAACGACGAGGTGGAGACCAGGTAGCTTGGGCAGTAACGCATCTGAGCTGAATCGACACGATTACCTGTCGATCGAATTCAGAGCGCCGCTTCGCTGTCGTTCGCCGGATCCAGCTGATCCTGGGTTGCCGCCCAACTCGCCAAGAGTTTGAGTGCGTCAGCCGTGGGCGTCCCCGGCGCCGCGGTGTAGACCAGCAGTGTCAGCCCGGGATTGGACGGCAGTTCCATCGCCTCGAAGTTCAGCTCCAGGTCTCCGACGACGGGGTGACGAACCTTCTTGAATCCCGTCCGATGAAAGCGCACATTGTGTTTCGCCCACCGGGTGCGGAATACCTCACTGCGAGTGGCAAGTTCACCGATGAGCTCGGTCAACGCCTTGTCATGAGGATTGCGCCCCGCTTCCGAGCGGAGCATCGCGGCGATGTCGTCTGCCGCGCGGTCCCAATCCACGAAGAAGTCCTGCGATGCCGGGTCCAGGTACACGAACCGGGCGTTGTTCGCCGGCCTACGTGGATCGGCCAACACCGGCGAATACAACGCGCGCGCCATACGATTGGCCGCCAGCATGTCGTGCCTGGCATTACGTACCCACGCCGGCGCGTCGGTGATGGCGTCGAGTATCTGCTGAATCGCCGGGCTCACGCCCTTGGGGGCGGGCCGCTTTCTACTCGGTGCGCCTGCACTGGCGGCCTTCGCGAGGTCGTACAAGTGGGCAGTTTCGGCTTCGTCGAGTTGCAGTGCTCGGGAAAGGCTTTCGAGCACCGAGTCCGACGCTCCCGCCAGATTTCCGCGTTCCATGCGCACGTAGTAGTCGATGCTCACACCGGCGAGCAGAGCGACTTCCTCACGGCGCAACCCCTTGACGCGACGGTTTCCGCCGTAGGCCGGCAGCCCTGCCTGCTCGGGTGTGATGCGAGCACGACGGGAGCTGAGGAATTCGCGGATCTCGGCTCGGTTGTCCATGCAGTTCACGTTACTCGAGCGGAGAAGACCGAGGGAGGTACTGCCGTTACCTGGAACAACAGACACTCCCGCGCCCGCGAGGCGTGGCGTTGACTGATTGCAGTCGACCGGTCCACGCCGAAACGTCGACTTCGAAGCACGCGACACCAGAAGCAAGAGGGGACACCATGCGAGCAACCATCATGTACGGCGCCGGAGACGTTCGAGTCGAGACCGTGCCCGATCCGGCACTGCAGCAGCCGACGGACGCGATCGTGCGGGTCGTCAGGGCGTGCGTTTGCGGCTCTGACCTGCACCCGTACCACAACATGCCGGCCACGCCCGGTGGTTCCCCGATGGGCCACGAATTTGTCGGAGTGGTGGAAGAGACCGGTCGCGAGGTGTCCACGTTGAAGAAGGGCGACTTCGTCATCGCCCCCTTCGCCTGGTCCGACGGGACGTGCGACTTCTGCCGCGAAGGCTTGCAGACGTCTTGCCGACACGGTGGATTCTGGGCCGGAAACGGGATCGGAGGCGGTCAGGCAGAGGCCATCCGAGTGCCGTTGGCAGACGGCACCCTGGTCAAGGCGCCGGTCGGTGAGGATTCCGAACTCCTACCGTCACTGCTCACACTCTCCGACGTCTTCGGCACCGGCTATCACGCGGCGGTCAAGGGTGGCGTCAACCAACGCACGACGGTCACGGTCATCGGCGATGGAGCCGTGGGGCTGATGGCAGTGCTCTCCGCCAAACGCCTCGGCGCCGAGCGCATCATCCTCATGGGGCGCCACAAGACCCGCACGGATCTCGGTCTCGAGTTCGGAGCCACCGACGTGGTTGCCGAACGTGGAGACGAGGGCATCGAGAAAGTCCGCGAACTGACCGGAGGCGACGGCACTCATGTCGTCCTCGAAGCGGTAGGTCACATGCCTGCCTACGAGCAGTCGCTCGGAGTTGTCCGACCGGGCGGCATCATCAGCCGAGTCGGAGTACCCCAATACGAAGAAGCTCCAATCGGATTCGGGACACTCTTCGGACCCAACATCACACTCACCGGTGGACCGGCCCCGGTGCGCGCGTACATCGAAGAGCTGATGCCGGATGTGCTCGATGGAAAGATCGAGCCGGGCAAGGTCTTCGACCACACCGTCGGACTCGACGACGTAGCGGAAGGCTACCGAGCCATGGACTCCCGTGAATCGTTGAAGGTCCTCGTCCGCCCGTAGTCCACCACTTGCGAAAGTCCACCACTTGCGAAGAAGATGCGCGTGACCCACATTGCCACCCGTCCTGTTGCCGGTCGCATCAATCCCACCGCGATCCTGGCGATCATTCTGATCAGCTATTTCATGATCCTGCTCGACAATTCGATCATCTTCACCGGGCTACCCAGCATCCAAAGCAGCATGGGTTACTCGGCAACCGGGCTGTCCTGGGTCCAGGACGCCTACACCCTGGTGTTCGGCGGGCTTCTCCTGCTGGGTGCTCGTCTCGGGGACATCTTCGGCCGTCGTCGCGTATTCGTGGCCGGTCTCGCGATTTTCGCGATTGCGTCGTTTCTCGTCGGGGTCGCGCCGAACGGTTGGTGGCTCATCGCAGCGCGCGCTCTCCAAGGCGTCGGAGCAGCAGTGGTCGCCCCGGCGTCGCTGTCACTGCTGACCGCCAGTTTCCCGCCCGGCCCGGAGCGAACGCGCGCTGTTGCCTGGTACGGCGCTGCTGCGGGAATAGGCGCCAGCCTCGGACTCGTGATCGGCGGCGCCCTTGCCGACTGGGTGTCTTGGCGCGCAGGCTTTTTCATCAACGTTCCGATCGGTATCGCGATGATCGCTCTCGCTCCCCGGTTCATTCCGGAAACCGAGCCCAACTCCGGACGTTTCGATGTGGCCGGCGCTGTTCTCGCCACACTCGGGATGACCGCGCTCGTCTTCGGCACCGTCAACTCGGCCGAAGCGGGGTGGACCTCACCGATCACCGTTGCGACACTGGCGGCCGGGGCGATACTACTGACCTTGCTCTTCCTCAACGAAGCGAGAGCGGAGCAGCCGATCATGCCACTGAGGTTGTTCCGTAGCCGGGAGCGATCCGGGGCGTACGCCGCCCGAATGCTCTATCTGGGTGCCATGATCGGATTCTTCTACTTCACGACTCAGCTACTCCAAGGCGTCATGGGCTTCAGCGCGTTCCAAGCAGGCATCGCCTTCTTCCCGATGACGATCGTCAATTTTGCTGTGGCGATGCTTATTCCGCGACTGACACCGCGATTCGGAAATTCCGCAATTCTGTCGGTTGGCATTGCCGTCACCCTAGCCGGGATGGCGTGGCTCAGTCTGGTCCATCCCGGCAGCACGTACCTCACTGCGATAGCACTTCCGATGATCTTGATCGGCGCCGGACAGGGGTTGGCTTTCGCCCCACTGACTTCTGCTGGCATCTCCGGGGTACAGGCCGAAGATGCCGGTGCCGCATCAGGATTGGTCAACACTGCACATCAACTGGGCAGTGCTCTCGGACTCGGCATCCTCGTCGCAGTCTCCGCGGGCGCCGGATCCTCTGCCGACGACGCTACAACGGCACTCACCGATCACGTATCAACGGCTCTCACCGCAGGCACCGCCCTGCTCGCCGCTTGTCTCGTCATCGTCCTCGCACTGATCGTCCCGGCTACGAGAACGCGAAGTACCGCAAAGCAATTCGACCAGGAGAAAGGAAGCCGAGATGTCGCACTCGTGGACCGAGGCTGAACTGACCAAGATCGGCGACGCCGAGGAGTTGCAGGTCTCCTCGTACCGCCGAGACGGAACCGCAAGGCCGTACGTCACGATTTGGGTTGTCCGTACCGACAACCAACTGTACGTTCGCTCGGCCTACGGAACCGACAACCCGTGGTTCGTCCGAGCAACGGCAAGTGGAACGGGCCGAATCCGAGCAGGAGGAATCGAGCGGGACGTGGCGTTCGAGTCCGCCGCACCCGATGCCCACTCGTCGATCGACTCCGCCTATCACACCAAATACGACCGCTACGGCCCGCAGATCGTCGGCTCCGTCACCGGCCGCGCCGCCGCACCCAACACCATTCGACTTGTTCCGCTGACGCAGAACTGAACCGCCCCTTTCGATTCCGAGGAGACCTCATGGAAATCTTGAAGCCCCAGCCCACCAGCAAAGCACCCAGCGACTGGTTCACCGGCGACGTCTGGTGGGACGTCATCTACGCCGGCCAGGAGCCGTCGAGGATGCGCGCCAACATGGTTCGCTTTGCACCGTGCGCGCGAACCGACTGGCACTCCCATGCAGTCGGACAGACCCTCCACATCGTCTCCGGTACCGCGCTGGTTCAAGCTCGCGGCGGCGAGATCGTCGAAGTCCACCCGGGTGAGACCGTCTACACCCCAGCGGGAGAGGAACACTGGCACGGCGCGGCACCCGACCGTTTCATGAGCCACCTCGCACTGTGGGAAGGACCCGGCGACGGAGGCACCGAAACTACATGGGGCGACAAAGTCACCGATGAGGAATACGGCGGTCCCCGCGCCAAACGTCGTTGAGACCGGACACCTCTCAGATACGGCGCATCACGGAAACAACTTTGCCCAGGATGACCGCGCGATCGCCGTCGATGACGCTGTATGCGGGATTGCGAGGCTCGAGGTACACGTGACCGTCGCGACGCCGGAGCACCTTCACCGTGGCCTCGCCGTCGATCATCGCGGCGACGATCTCACCGGAATGAGCTTCGTCCTGGCGGCGCACCACGACGACGTCACCGTCACAGATCGCTGCGTCGACCATCGACTCACCACGCACCCGAAGTCCGAACACCGTGCCGGAGCCGACGAGCTCGCGAGGAAGCGCAAGCACCTCGTCGGCGTGCTCCTCCGCGAGGATCGGCGCGCCGGCCGCGATGTCACCGACGACCGGAACCGTCACCGTATTCGACGACGACTGTTCCTTCGCGCCTACGAGGAACGGCCGCACGTCCAACTGCCGAGCCATGGCCGCTCCCCTACGGAGGAAGCCCTTCTCTTCGAGACTCTTGAGGTGCTTGGACACCGTCGATGTCGAGCGCAGACCAACCGCGTCTCCGATCTGCCGTGTGCTCGGCGTGCACCCGTTGGCAGCCACGAGATCCCGGATGGTCATCAGAATCTGCTGCTGGCGGAGCGGCAGGGAGGAGGCGTCGAGGCCACCGAACATGTCGAGATCGTCGTAATCGGTCACGATGAGAATCGTAGTGAGGGGTCCCGACATCCAGGCCAGGCAGTCGGAGTCTGCCAGAAACGGCACAGGCAGTTTGTTTCCCGAGCGGCGCATGGCACGCTGAGCTGATGGAGCCTCTCGAACCGATGCGCCCGGTCAGTGTTCCCGCCGACACCCATAAGTCGACGCCGATCTGGAAGTCGGCACCGGTCACTTTGGGAACGGTGGGTGTGTTTGCCTACGCATTGATGTCCGCGAGAACCGGCGTCGTCGAAGTTGCACTTGGCGCGGCGATCGCGATCGCCGGCGCCGCCCTCTACTGCATGTCAGTGATGCGCACGATCAGAGAAAACTCGTGCAGCCGCGTACCTCTGCTCGGAACCCCACCCGTCTCGCCCCGTGACGTCGACCTGCTCGCCGGGGCCGGGATGCCCTTGATCATGGGCGGATCGTTGCTGGCCATACGAGCAGCGGGATGGACCTGGCCATATCTCTATCTCGGACTACTCGCCGTGATCATGGTCGCTACCTATGTTCTTCCCGTGGTGGTGCACAACCGACGATTACGGAAGCGAACTCACCGATCGGAAACCCCGTGACGCGGGTACGTCGACGCAACATCTCCAGCACATTCTCCGACGTCCCCACTGGTACGACCGGTCCATCCCCCGGTGGAGCCGACTATGCGCTGGCGACCTTGCTATCAGGCACGACAGCAATATCGACCTTGCTGAACTGCAGCACACCGTCTTCGATCTCGGCGTCGTGCATCAGCTTGCGGTCGCGGTAGTAATTGTTGACCACTTTCCACGCACCGCGGGCACCCTGACGCGGCATTTCTCCGTCGCCGCGCTGGATGTAGCCCGAGGTCAGGGCTCCGCCCATGAGAGATTCTTCGGCGAAGTCCTCAGGTTCGGCGTGAACCTCGAAAGTCGTGTAGTCGCGCTTACGCATGATCTTGAGTACGCGACACAGATAGGACGCGGCCAGGTCGGCCTTGAGCGTCCAGGATGCGTTGGTGTAGCCGAGGATCATCAGGAAGTTCGGGATGTCGGAGTAGAGCACGCTCTTGTAGGCGACCGTCTCGTTGAGCTTGACGGGCTCGCCGTCGATGCTCATGGTCGCCCCGCCCAGGATCTGTACGTTCAAGCCGGTCGCCGTGACGATGACGTCGGCCTCGATTTCGCGGCCCGACTCGGTCACGATGCCCTTCTCGGTGAACGTGGCGATACGGTCGGTGACGATGTCGGCCTTGCCGCTCTTGAGCACCTTGAACAGGTCCCCGTTGGGAACCACGCACAGGCGCTGATCCCACGGGTTGTAGTTGGGGGTGAAGTGACGCAGGTCCACGTTCTTGCCGAGTTGCAAGCGGATCTGGGTGAGGAACAGCTTCTTCGCCAGCTTCGGATTGGTGCGTGAGAGCTGAAAGCTGGCGCGTTGCAGTGCGATATTGCGGGCTCGACCGATCTTGTAAGCGATCTGGTCGGGAACGCGCGCAAGCTTGAGACCCTTGGCAACAGGGTCCTCGGACGGCAGCGCCTGGATCCACGTGGGCGAGCGCTGCAGCATGGTGACGTGACCGGCGGTGGGGGCCATCGACGGGATCAGGGTGATCGCGGTGGCACCGGAACCGATGACCACTACCTTCTTTCCGGTGTAATCGAGATCCTCCGGCCAGTGCTGCGGGTGCACGATCTGACCGCGGAAGTCGTCCTCACCGGGGAAGGCGGGGCGGTATCCCTTGTCGTAGTTGTAGTAACCACAGGCGCCGACGAGGACGTTCGCGGTCCACGTCTCGGTCTCCCCCGTCGCCTCGACCAGGACGGTCACGGACCACTGTGCAGTCGCGCGATCGAAGTCCATTGCCACGACCTTGCGGCCGAAGTTGATGTGGTCGGTGACGCCGTATTCCTTGGCGGTTTCCTCGACGTAGTCACGGATACTGGCGCCGTCTGCGAGCACTTTGGTTCCGATCCACGGACGGAAACCGAATCCGAAGGTGAGCATGTCGGAATCCGAACGGATGCCGGGATACTTGAACAGGTCCCAGGTGCCACCGATGTTCTCGCGGCGTTCGAGGATCGCGTAAGTGCTTCCGGTCTGCTCACGAATGAGGTGGCAAGCCGCGCCGATTCCGGACAAGCCAGCGCCGATGATCAGTACGTCGACATGCTGTGTCATGAGGAAACTCGTTTCGTCGGTCGTCGCGAAGCTACTTCTGGCGTCGGCAGTGACCGAGAACGATCGGCCGGTTCAGGCCGGGTTCCCTAAGGTCAGCGCCAATGAACAGGGTATGTGCAACTGACGGTAACAGTCAATATCTCGACCCGGCCGCGTACGGAACATTGAGGCGCGACGCACCGGCCTCGCGGAAACTCGATCGAGACGCCTGAATGCCTCGAGCCATTGGGGAGTCGTTCACGTCGTCGACGGAACGCCTAATGGCTCGTCTACGCGGGATACTCATCGCCCAAATATTCAGCGCCCTAGCATAATTCGAAGGTCCACGATCAGGTGTCGAACGCGCGAGTTTCCATGGGAGGACGGGCAACTGCGATATCGCCGTAACCTTCGTGCGCATCAGCGGAAAGGTCACTGCGATAGCTAACCTGCTGACGAAACCACGCTGAAAGCAACGGTTTTGGTTCCGCAGCGAAGAGAGCGGGCGGAGTGGACCTCCACCGGAGATGTAGTCGCTATGACACTCTCCAGCACAGTCACCCTGTACACCACTCATAGCGATCGAGAGTTCGCCAATGCAATCGCTGCCGGAATCAGCGCCAGGGCTTATTCCGAGCCACAAACCGCAGACATGAGCCTGTTAAGGCATCACACCAGCGATCACGGTAGAGCGCTCGTTCTCCTACCACTCGGGGGCGTCGATTGGCAGGTGAAGGAGCTCTCCGCGCTCGAGGGATCGGTCCTGGTCGGCGATCTCAGTAGCGGCAACTCCATGATTCGGGGGCTCGCAGCGGGCGCCCACGCCGTGCTCAACTCTCAACTGCCATTCGCATCCCTGCTCGATGAGCTGCAGGCCGCGATCAACCCCAACTCCGCTCGGTCTGCACACGACAAGTCCTCGCTCGTACAACGCATCCGGTTGCGCACCGAAGAATTCGCACGAATCAGCAGTCTCACCGATCGCGAGTTCGAGATCGTGGGCCTTCTCTACGGAGGCTCGAATGTCGACTCGATTGCTCGAACCGCCCACATCGCACCGACCACGGTTCGCGCCCACATCCGAAGCATCCTGCAACAACTGGGGGTGCATTCCCAGCTGGAGGCATGCGCGATGCTCCGCCGCTCTGGTCACGACGCACGCAAACACCCACTGGAACTTCGGATCGGACGCTTCTAGCAGGAAGTGCCCCAGACACACTCGCTGAGATGGGGTGCCGCCCCTGATCGAACTGGACCTTCGAAAAGATCGTCAATTTTGACGATTCGATGACGCGCCCGGACGTCGAATATTAGGTCCTACACGACACCGAAGACACGAGTGAACATCGAAAGGTGCATTCAATCAATGGAATACACACGCACAGTGCCGCGGCATCTTGTCCACAGACATGCTGTTGCCGAGGTTTTCTTGACGGACTACCGGATCGAATCGGACTCGGCGTACCAGGTTGCTGTGCAACTCCCGGTCTCGCACCGGATATTCGACGTATCGAGCGAGCAACACGATCCGCTCGGGGTGGCAGAAGCATTTCGACAGGCAGTGGTGCTTCTGTGCCACACCCGATACGAGATTCCACTGCACTACAAGTTCGTCATGGAAACGTTCAGCTTCGAGATGCTGGACGCGCTCGACGTGCAATCAGTCGCGGAGCCGTTGAGTTTCTCGATGACAGTGGACAACCTCACTCATCGCGACGGAGCGGTTTCGGGGGTCGAAGTGTCGGGGATCCTCAGCGAGGGCAACCGGCACGTCGCCAGATGCAACGCTGTTGCGCGAGGAGTCAGCCCCGAGGGATACCGTCGAATTCGGCAAGGACGAGAAGACCACCGCCCGAGCCGACGCATCCTTCCTTCCGGAGCCGCGGTGGTCGGATCGGAGCGAGTCGGACGCCTAACCGATGGAGATGTGCTCATCAGCACTGATCCTGCTCGGCACGCGATGTTCTGCGCTCCCGATCCGCGCAACCACTCCCTTTTCGACCACCCCGTCGACCACATCCCAGGAATGATTCTTTTCGAGGCCGCCCGACAAGCGCTCCGATTTCACATCGGCAACCCAGCAACAAAGATCGCCTCACTCTCGGCGGTCTTTCCGAGGTTCACTGAATGGGAAACGCCGTGCGAGGTGTCAACGATCCCCCTTGACGCGTCGGGCCATGTGCACCGAGTTCGGTTCACTCAAGAACTGGAAACCACCGCGGAACTCGAAATTACAGTTGCGGACCAATCATGAGAGGGAACGAACACGTTCTTCTCGTCGCGTCTACCACGTCAAGCGCTCGGTGCTTCCCACTCTCTCGGTGCAAGCGCCGCCAGTTGCATGACGTGCGCCAACTTGTCCTCGCGGACGATCGTTGGCAGCACCAGGTTCCACATCTGACTCAACCGCTCGTACAGATCGGTTCTGCCCGTCAGCATTTCCGAGAGAATCTGCACTCCGGTGAACGACCCCACCACAAATCGAGCCAACGCGTCTATATCGGTGCCCGGGACGATATCGCCGGCTTCGGCCGCTTGGGTTGCCACCTGCTTGATAGCCTCGATCCAATCGAGGTACGGCTGTTCGATGGGGCCTTGAATACTGCCGATCTCCATCGTCAACCGCATGCCACCTCGCGCGATGGGCTCGGTCACAAGCTGCCGAGCCATCTCCTGCGAAACGAGCACCAGGGTTTCGACCGCGATGTCGGAGTGCGCAGCAACCCGCCGGGTACCCTCCATCGCCATACCGTGCTGCGCTGCGATGACCGCGTGCGCAAGCTCCTCCTTGGACGCGAAATGAAAATACATCGCCCCCTTCGACACACCCCCGTGCTGCAAGATCGTGCCCAAACTGGCGGAGTACCCGAACTTCTCGAAGCTCTTCGCAGCACCCAAAATGACGGCCTGGCGCGTCAGGACAGCACGCTCCTGCATGATCTACCCAGCTCTCGTTGCCGACGGAATGAATCTCAACGATACGTCGAAAGAGCCCGCAGCAACGCTCTCGACACGGACACACCGTGACGACTCTGGTACTCGGGGCCACTGGTTTCATCGGCTCGGCAGTGATGAAACAGCTGGTTTCCCGCCACGGAAACGCTGCAATCGGTTTCGTTCGCACGGCCACCGCAGCCAAACAGTTCGGCCGTGAAGGAATCGCCACCGTGATCGGCGACATCAACGAAAGTGCTTCTCTACGAGTTGCAATGAGTCAGGCGTCGACCGTCATCTGTTGCGTGTCGTACGTGGGCGACGACGAACAACGGTGCGTTCACGTCAACCAACACGGCGTACAGAACGTTGCGTCGATGGCCGCCACCGTCGGCGTCGAACGCTTGCTCTACGTCAGTACCGCGGCCGTGTACGGGCCGGGACCGTTTCGAGACTTGCCGGTCAACGGCGCACCTCTCAGCCCCTTCTCACCTGCCAGTCGCACGCGCGCTCTCGCCGAGAAGTTCGTGCGCGACGCCGGAGGCCTGGTCGTCCGGCCGCATCTCGTGTACGGACCCGGCGACAGATGGTTTCTTCCGACACTGACGCGAATTGTCTCTCGCCTCGACTCGATCATCGACGGCGGTAGCGCTGTCCTGTCGGTAGTCGACGTAGACCTACTCGCCCGATCCATCTACGAGTTGTCGATAGAACAGCAATTTCGCTACGGCTCAACACTTCACGTCAACGAGCCTGTCCCGCGGACAGTCATCGACCTTCTCGAGCAACATGCGCGGGAGACCAACTGGACTCTGCCCCAGAACTCTATCCCCCGCGCCGACGCGGTGAAAGCTGCTGCCCAGCTGAGTCTCGACATGCACCAGATCGACATGATCAGCCTCGATCACTGGTTCCGGTCGAGACTGTACTGATGGCACACGGATCACTCTCGCCAAAACACCTGTCTCCCAACCTTTTCAGCCCTCTCCATTGTTCAGCCTCAGCAATCAATACGACCTATTTCGCAGTCACTACAGGCAAACAGAGAGCTCTGATCGACGAAAACCACGGCTACACAAAGACGGCAGTGATCGCGCACACCAAAGAAGCGGCGTTCACGCGACTGGCAGCAGCCTGGGGCTCCCTTCCGTCCGCCTTCGCCGCCGAATGCAGTGTGTGGCGATCATGTCGTGCGCGACGGGACCGTCGGGATTTCCGACATCAAAGGAGAAAGTTCTCCGTCTCAACGACCTCGGCTACCGTCATCTGAACCAGAAAACGGGAGAACAGATGCTCACTGCGGATATTTTGCTGTCGGGCCCGCGCGGACGCCGGATGCTGCTCGCGTATGCGATCGACGCCGAACGCGCCCTGCGTCCCGAGCCAGGCGACGACATGTTCCGCATCAACGCTCACCGGGCGGCGTATCACCTCGACATCGGACAAGGAACCTCCCAAGTGTTGTTCGGCCCGGGCGCCGAAGAGGCCCGGCAGACCATAGTCACCGCGGAGGGCGTGGCGCGCAGCCTCACGGAAATATCGCTCCCCGACGTCACCGCCGTCGATCTACGCTCCGCCCTCGCAGAAGCGGTCGATGCGGCGCGTTACTGGCAGGATCCCGACGGAGAAGACGTCCTCGTCGCCACCGAAGTTATGCGAGATGAGCTTCGACGCGTCGCCGAGCACATCGCCGGCTCCGAATGCGCGCGGTGGTGGTCAACCTCGCTCGCCTCATCCGACCAATGGTCGATTCTGAGCAGAGGTGAGGAATCTCCGGACACAGACGAAGTGCCTGCTGCGCAACAACTCCTCAGCGAGTGGCGCACGAGCACCCTGGAATCGGAAGCGAGAGCTGAACGTGACCGCCCGGTGGACCCCGCGGCGAACTGGTCAGGTTATTGGTGGTCGAATCCACCCACTCAGGGTTCGACGAGGGCGCTGTTCGACGGGACTCCGGCGGGCTTGTGGTTCGTCGAAGACAGCATGGGATGGGAACGGGTCGTCGTCCGAGCATTGCGGCCACCGACTGGCGCACGCATCTACGAGATCGACAGCGCGCAAGCCTGGTCGGAGCTGTGCAGACGGTTCCCGCTCGAGGTCACCGCAGAAACGCGGCAGGTTTGGTATCGGACTACCGGCCGATCAGGCAGGTGGGTCATCCCCGACTGGGTGCAGGTCGCGGAAAGATTTGAGGGAGTGCACCTTACCGTGACGGGATACCTCGCGGCAGCAGGAACCGCGATCGAGGTCGATACCGAGACGGCGAGCGTCATCGCGGGCTGGGCACCCGACGAAACATACTGGTTCACCGATGCTGCCACCTACATTTCCGAGCCGTGTGCTTGGGTGCTGCACGACGGCCCGGAAGTGACCGACCAGCCCGCATGGACGCTGGAATCGCAGCAATGACCCGCACGTGAGGGTCTGCTAGGCATGAGGTTCCGTGAGGAATCGATCGCAGTTGCCCTTCGAGTCGAGTCAACTGCCCCGTGCGCGGTCGGCAGGAGCACTCACGTGCACGCAGACATGCGGAAGGGCGGTACCCCGCCCAGGCCGATCCGAACCCGAGTGCCCTAGATCACAAAGGTAAACCTATCCACAAATCGCCAAATGTCCTACATTTGACTCATGCCGGATTCCCGTATCGCACCCACCGCACGCAACATCCCACTTTCAGTGCAGATCGCGGAACAACTGCGGTCCCAGATCACTTCTGGCAACTGGGAATTAGGGGAGAAGATCCCCGGCGAGCATCAACTTGTCGAAATGACCGGCGCGAGCCGCAATACGGTCCGGGAGGCCATTCGCGGCCTCGTCCATGCCGGCCTCCTCGAAGCACGCCCGGGAGACGGAACCTACGTCTGCGCGAGCTCAGAACTCGAAATTGCACTTCAAAGACGTGCAGCGGCGGAGAACGTGCTCGAAATCTTCGAAGCCCGTGAAGCTTTGGAGCTCTACGCCGCCCGACTCGCAGCCGAACGAGCCCTGCCCGAAGACATCGACCGAATGACTCGGGCTTTGGATGGCCGAGACGCTGAGCCCGACGTCGCCAAATCCGTCGAGTACGACCTCGACTTCCACCTGGAGATGTTCGCAGCGAGCGGGAACCAACTGATCACGGACATCTACCGCAGTCTCGATCGCTCTGACACCATGAGCATCCCACAAGGTAAGTCCGACAAGGAGATTCGACAGCTGTTCATCGGACCTTGGACCGACGACGACCCACACCGGCAGCTGCTTGCGGCCATCCGTGACCGCGATCCGGACGGCGCAGCCGCCGCAGTGGTCCGACTGATGGACCACAGCCGATCCCTCTTTCTGCAAAACATGCCGAAGTAGCTGACACACAAGAGGTTCAGCGCACAGACAATCTCAGAAGGGCACACCTATGGCTAACGTCATCTCCGACACCGAAAACGTGGCGTCTGCCCCGAGCGCGATACCGATAATGCGCCGAGGACTCGTTATCGCTGGCATTCTTCTCATCGCAGCCAATCTTCGAGCCTCAATCACAGTCGTCGGCCCGCTACTCGGTGAGGTACGCACCGATCTCGATATCTCGTCGACAACAGCATCAGCGCTGATCAGCCTTCCACTGCTGTGCTTCGCAGTGTTCTCCCCCGTTGCCCCGGTCATCGCAGCTCGGTGGGGAATGGAACGGACACTCGCAGCAGCACTCGGCATGCTCGCCTTAGCGATCGTGATCCGCTCTGTTCCGTGGATGCCTGCGCTGTGGATCGGTACCGTATCGCTCGGCATGTCCATCGCAACAATGAACGTTCTACTGCCGGCGCTCCTCAAACGAGACTTCCCGACCGAAGCCGGCCGTTTGACCGGCATCTTCTCGGCGGTCTCTGCAGCCGTCGCCGCAACCGCATCCGGACTTGCCGTGCCGATCGCCGGTCTCACCGATCACGGTTGGCGGATCGCATTCGGAATCTGGGCTGCTATGGCTCTCATAGGATTTGGGGTGTTCCTTCCCCAACTTCGCCGACGCACGCTTCCGAAACACGATCATGCTGCGGCTTTGGATTCCCATCCAGGCGGCCATCGCTCCCCCTGGCGCTCAGCACTCGGGTGGCAGATCACAATATTCATGGGCGTCCAATCTCTCTTCTTCTACACCGTTCTGACATGGTGGCCCACCATTGAAGAATCACACGGCACTACCGCGGCTACCGCCGGACTGCATCAAGGCATCATGCAAATATTCTCGATCGTCGGCAGCCTCCTCACAGCAGTGCTCCTGCACAAACTGCCCAAGGATCAGAGAGGAGCCGTCCTCGGGCTGGTGTCGGTCGCCGCAGTGGCAGTTCTCGGCCAACTCCTCCTCCCCTCCTGGGCCCTGCTGTGGAATGCATTCCTCGGCATCGGCATCGGCGGATCGATTGTCATTGCCTTGTCCTTCTTCGCAATACGCACTGTCAATCACGGTCAAGCAGCGGCACTCTCGGGTATGGCACAGTCCGTCGGATACCTTCTGGCCGCCACCGGTCCTCTCGTTTTCGGTGCACTGCACGACGCCGTCGATTCCTGGACGACTCCGCTGATCGCGTTGCTGGTGCTGCTGGCCGTGCAACTCGTCTTCGGCTCCCTCGCCGGCCGCAACAAGACACTGGGATAAGCGAACCACGGTCGCCTCGAATCCACCCACCAACCTCCCCAGACCCGTGCCGCGACCCGAACTGTCGTCGACGTGCTGAGGTCCGAGGATGTCGACGAGACAGCGGGGCGCTCAACGGCCTACCGAATTGCACCCGGCCCATCCCCGACTGGTGGATCGGAGCCGGAAGTCGATAATGAGGGCATGAACGAGACACAACCCCACAACCTCGAACGAGAGCGCTGGCGCACGCTGCCAACTCCACCGTCGACCGAGTTGATCGAGATGGTCGGGGACGGACCTTCGAGCGCAGACTTCGACCCTGCTGCACCAGTGGCACAGCAGGGGTGAGACAGTCACGACATTCCGGTATCCCGCAGGGTGATGTTCAGCCGCCCGGACGGCAGACCTATGTCGGGACTTGCACTTCCCGCAATAACTTTCGGCACTCCGTGATATGCGAACCGAGACTCTCCACCGAAGACGAAGAGATCACCCGAATGGAGTTCGACGTCGGTGTACGGCTTGTTCCGGTTCTCGGAATTCCCGAATCGAAAGACACAACTCTGCCCGACGCTCAGTGAGACGACGGGAGCGTCGCAGCGCTCGTCCTTGTCCTGGTGCATGCCCATCCGAGCGCCCTCGTCGTAGAAATTGATCAGCGCGGTGTCCGGCGTGTACCGCTCCCCCGCAGTCGGATCATCATAGGCAGCGGCAACTGCGGCCCGGCCGAGGTCGACGAGCCAGTCAGGCACCGCTGCGACAGGCGCACCGTTCACGTCGTCGGCGGTGCGCGTGTACTTGTACGGCTGCCAATGCCAACCGAGACAGACTGTTTGCACCGACATCTTGTGCCCACCAGGGACAACAGCGGAGCGCATCGGTACGGGTGCGGTCGCCCACCGTCGGCACTCGGCCACCAAGAAGCGTTGCTGTTCGACGCTGAGCCAATCCGGAACGAGGATCGCCCCCGGCGCCACTTCCAATCGTGGCCGAGGAATCAGAGCGTTCATGGTTTCCACGCTAATCGGTTTCGAAGCATTGACACCCTCGGCATGGGCTCGTACCGTAATCAACAGGTTGGTTGATAAAGGAGATGGTTGACAAGTGATCGTGGATCCAGGGGCAGACGAGCGTCTCGACAAAGCGTTCATGGCGCTTGCCGACCCGGTACGACGGCGGATCATCGCCCGCCTGAGCACCGGCCCCCAAACGGTCAACGAGTTGGCCGAGCCGTTCGAGATCACGAAACAGGCCATCTCCAAACATATTCAGGTACTCGAAGCCGCGGGTTTGGTCACTCGCAGCCGCGAAGCCCAGAGGCGGCCGGTACATCTCAACGCCGCAACTCTCGAGGCTTTGACCGCCTGGATCGACCGCTATCGACTGATCCACGAACAACAGTTCCGCAAGCTCGATCACCTACTCAGCACCACACAGAAGGAGACTTAGCCATGGCTACCACCAATCCCGTCACCATCACGGCTCCTGAGGGCGTGCCGTACATCGACATCACCCGCGAATTCGACGCACCCGTCAGTGCCGTCTTCGCAGCTCATTCGAATCCCGATCTGGTCAAGCAGTGGCTCGGCCCCAACGGATACGAGATGGAGATCGACGAATACGAGTTCGTGAGCGGCGGTCGATACAAGTACGTCCATCGCAACCCCGAGGGCGAAGAGTTCCGGTTCAACGGTGTATTTCACGTCGTTCGCGAGAACGACTTTGCCATCCAGACCTTCGAATACGAGGGATTTCCCGACGTCGTCAGCATCGAATCGATCACGTTCGAGGATCTGGGCAACGGACGCACCCGCCTCTCCGGCCATTCCGTATATCCGAGCCTCGAAGCGCGAGACGGAATGATCGAGAGCAATATGGAGCTCGGCGTCACCGAAGGTTACGAACGCCTGGACAAGATCGTCGCGCAACTCTGACCACCTGTTTGCCCGAACCTCCTCAGCGAAAGGCAGTTTCATGGACTGGACCCTCGAAGTAGTCATCGTTCCCGTCAGTGACCTCGACCGCTCCATCGAGTTCTACCGTGACAAGGTCGGTTTCGATCTCGACCACCACACCGTCAACGAACACATGACGGTCGCCCAGCTCACTCCGCGTGGTTCGGGCTGCTCGATCGTCATCGGGAACCTGCCGTCGCAGACCGAGATGACCCCTGGTTCGTTGAAGGGATTGCAGTTGGTCGTGGCCGACGCTGCAGCGGCTCGCCAAGAGCTCATCGGCCGCGGCGTCGATGCCAGTGAGGTCACCGTCTTCGACGAGCGTGACGGGGGCACCTTCTTCGGATTCGCCGACCCGGACGGCAATACCTGGGCTGTCCAGCAGCTGAAGGTCCGCGGCGACAAGCCGCTCATTCCGAAGGAGTACCGCGACCGCTTCGGCGCGTAGCAACTGCCTTCCAGGCTGCGTAACCTTCGGGCATGCAGACGGCACAGGGGCGATAGCCGGCCGCAATCGCGGTCGGCTCGTCCGCGAAGAACACCCGACTGGCGACATACCCGCCACGCGCGATTGCCTGCGCGGCCCCTCGACAGTCGAGTCGCCCGTAGATCTTCGTTTTCCGGTGCCCGCCAAGCACACCGGGCGTCGAACTCTCGTAGGGTTTGTTGCGAGCGTCGCGGAGAATGTACGTCTTACTCGGCATCGTGAAGCACCAATCCCAATGTTCGACGCGTACCCGAGTGCACCACGCTGACACCATGTCGCACAGGGGCTCTCGACCACCCACGAGAACTCTGCACCGGTCGATCCCGCGTGGTGAAGATCAAAGCGTGACCTTGCCCGAGAACTGTCACCGTCCCTTTCGACTGGGCGCGCGGCCGCTGTTCCACGAGCAAGAACTCGCCGCCGACGTGGTCGATGCGAGGTCTGTCGAGCCCGATCACGACTTGCAAGGGAAACAGCAACTCTCCGTACAAGTCCCGATGCAATGCATTCCAGTCACCAGGTCCGTAGGACAGAAGGATCGGGGTAGGGCGATTCTGACCGGCGTCGTGACACTGATCGATCCATTCTTCGAAAGAATCCGGCCACGGTGCACCCTCGCCCAGCTTGAACGCCCACTCCCGCGCCACGGGCAGGAGGTGTCGGTAGAAGGCGGATCGCATAGCCGTGATCGGCTCCGGTACGGGATCACCGAAGTACCGGTACTCCCCTTGGCCGAAACGGTATCGAGCCATGTCGACGGTGCTCCGGAACCGGTCGACCTCCGAGTACCAGGAAGCAATTTCGCGACATTCCGACTCGTCGAGTATCGGCGTCGTCTGGGCACACCCACTGGAGTCGATTCCCTCGATCAGCGCAGGCCAATCGAGGGATTCAACACGAGCAGACAGAGCGGTGAAGAGGTCCATACGTCGTAGACGACGCGGCGGTCAGGAATGTGAGAATGCCAGCAGCTGGTCAGCCAGATCGTTGTACGTACGGGCGATCCCGGCATAACTGAGCACGGGTTCCGGATTCCAGGTCCCGATCTTCCCCGCCTTCACCGCGGGCAAGTTGGACCACGCAGGATTGGTTCCGAGCGTATCCAGTTGCAAACTGGACGGGCGATCGTCGAGGAAGATCATGTCGGCCGGATAGTGGTCCGCCATCTCCCAAGCCAGTTTCTCGACGTAGACCGACGATCCCGCGGCCGGATCGACGACGGCAAGGCCCAATCCCGCCAGATCTGCAAGGATCGGGAATCCCGAACGACTGACACGAATCGTGTCCGGATCTGCGGACGCGAACAAAACCTGTGAATTATTCAGCGAAGAAGCAACTTCGGAGATCCGTGCACGCGCAGCGTCGTAGTCTTTTCGCTGAGCCTCCATATCCTGGTCCGCCCCGAGTTCCACGGCGAGTTCCACGATCTCTTGCACGGTTCGGTCGATGGTTCCTGCTGCCGTTTCCACGAACAGTACTGTCGACAAGCCTTTCACCGCATCCAAGTTCGCCTCGTCGAGTAGTGCCGAACCACGCAGCTGAGGGACTATGACGACGTCCGGCTCCAGCGAAGCGATCTTCTCGAGTTCCACTTGTCCCCAGAGCTGCCCGACCATGTCGGTCTTCGCGAAATCCAAATTGCCGGAGATGCTGGTGTCCGTTGATCCCGGCGATCGTGTCAGTGCCCCGAAAACTCCGACAGGCACCAGTCCGTAATCCCACAGAGCACCCGCGATACCGGTGTAGGTGACAAATGTCCTTGGTGGTGAATCCAATTCGATCAGATTGTCGCGATCATCGGTGAAGGACCAGCCTGCGTCGCCTTCGCCCCCGGCGTCTGCGTCCGAACGCGAGCAACCGACCGCTGCCAGCGCAGCAGCCAATCCTGCTGCAGCGCCGAGGAACCTGCGGCGATTCCAGTCCATCTCGATACGCCGGTGCGGTCGTGGAGTGAACAGCGTGGTCATGTGTGTGCCCTTTCTGCGATTGGTTGAACTGTTTCAGGAGTTGACGAACGAGAAAAGAGAAGGATCGACACCAAACCCGTGAGCATTCCGACGCCGGCACAGAAGACCAACGGCCACAGCAAGGCGAACTCGTCCGGACCGACGAAGAGCGAGCCGCACAACGCAATTCCGACGGCAAGCCCGAATTGACGCGACGAGTTGGCTGTTGCCGAAGCCGTCCCGGCGCGCTCTGCCGGGGCGTCCGACATCGCGGCACCCGGCAGCACCGGCGACACCATCGCCGAACCGACACCGGTCAGAATCAGCCCGGCGATCAGTGCGGGCCAGACCGGCTCGGCGAGAACGTACAGCATGGCCACGCAACCGATTCCGCAAAGGATCGTCCCGAATCCGAGCGACAGTCGAAGGTCGACGCGCTGAAGCCGTGATCCACACAAGGCCGATACGAAGACAAAAGCGAGCGGTTGAATCGAGAGCACGAGTGCGGCCGCCGATGCCGACAGTTCCAGCCCGTTCTGCAGCCACAGTGAAAGGACTACGAGCGGGCCGTAGGCCGCGAGGTAGTACCCGAAAGCAGCGACGAGGACGCCGTCGAATTTCAGGGATCGGAACAATGCCGGATCGAGCATCGGACTGCTGCCTCGACGCTGCCAGCACACAAACGCCGTCAGCGCACCGATTGCGATCAGGAAGGCAAGAGCTGTCGACGACGAAGCCCACCCGATGTCGCCGCCCCACGTCACGCCGAGAACCGCGGCAACGGCAGCGAGGGTGAACAAAACGATTCCGGCCCAGTCGATGTTGTCGTCGCCGCGCTCACTGTCGGCGAAACAGAACACAGCCATTGCGAGCGCCACTGCGGCCACGGGGATTCCGAAATAGAAGACCGCACGCCAGTCGAAGAACTGCGTCAGCAGCCCTCCTGCAACGTTGCCGATTCCCGCCGCCAATCCAGCGACGGCACCCCACGCGGCAAAAGCCACGTGCCGATCGCGGCCCGAATAAGCGTCGCCAAGCAGAGGCAGGAGTGTCGCGAACATCGCCGCACCGGCAATTCCTTGCGCGCCGCGAGCAACGACCAGAACCGTGATGTCCGGAGCAATCGCGCACACGGCCGTTGCAACCAGGAACACGACCAGTCCACAGATGTAGAGGCGTTTGCGTCCCCACGCATCGCCGAGTGCGCCCATGCCCACCAGAAGCGCGGCAAGAGCCAGCGTGTAGGCGTCGACGACCCATGACATCGCGCCCGTACTGCCGTCCAAACCGACTGCGATGGCCGGCACCGCGATCGTTGTGATCGTGGCGTACGTCAGTAACAGGAAAGTTCCGATGCATGCGGCGATGAGCGGCAGCCATCGTCGTGCCGACATGGTCAACCTCCAGATAGGGCGGTAAGTGCGCCCTAACTATGAAGGTTCAAGTCAACTTGAAGTCAAGCGCCGCTTCGACACGAATGTCGAGCTGCTCGAGCAACCACGGGCACTGCATCGGACGCTCTTGCCGACACGTCAGGTGATGCTCGAGGATCAGCTTCGCTCGCGTAGCAGCGGCGATCTGAGCCTCGAGTGTCGACACTTGATCTGCGAGAACCGTCGAGAACTGGTCGGACGTGGTGTCGGTTTCGATGAAGGACCGCACCTGTTCCAAGGACATTCCCGTCTCGGTGTACATCCGGATCAATGCCAGCCGGCGCAGCTCACGCTGCCCGTACCAGCGTTTGCCGCCAGTTCGCGACCGCGCGGACAGCAGTCCTTCGTCCTCGTAATAACGCAAGGTCGACGCCGCAATTCCGAACGATTTTGCAACCTCGCCGATCGGGATCAAGTGCTCACGCATTCACCGATCGTAGGCTGAACGCGTAGGCGGTTCCGGCAGTTATGTGTGACTTGGCATACTGACTAACGGAAGGGGTCGCGTAAGTGATCTCACGGCAAAATGCTGGATGCGCTCGTTGAACGAGGGAGAGCTGTGCTGGATCCAACGCGACCTGTCGGGCCGTACTCGTCAGGAGTGCCCGCCACTGCCCTCGAAGTCCACATGCCGGACCTCGAACGCTTCGGCCTCGCCCAGTTGTGGCGTTCCGCGATCATCGCCGTCGTGTTGTCCACGTCGATCATGCTGGCACTGATCGTGTGGCCTTTCCGCAAGCGTGGCCGCACCTGGGCAGACGCTGCTTCCGACGGGATGGTCGACGGCTTCATCGCGCTGGGGCCCACCTTCGTCAAGCTCGGCCAACTGGTCGCGTCGTCGTCCGGCCTGTTCCCGGCCCCCGTCGCCAATGCATGCCTACGCTGCCTCGACGATGTTCCGTCTTTCCCGGCCGAGCAGGCCAGAAGCGTCGTGCAGAAGGACCTCGGTTACTCCGTGGACGACCTGTTCGCGAAATTCGACGACGTACCTCTCGCGGCCGCATCGGTAGCGCAGGTACACGCGTGCGTTCTGCACGACGGCCGAGAGGCGGTCATCAAGATCCAGCGTCCGGACATCTATGCGCGGATGCTGATCGACCTGCGGGCGGCGTACTGGGGCGCGAACATCCTCGAGAAATTTGTCGAGTTCCTTCGAATTGCCAATGCCACCGCCATCATTCGCGATCTGCACAACGCCACGATGACGGAATTGAACAGCGCGGTCGAGGCCGACCGGCAAACCACTTTCCGGAACAACATCAGTGCGTTCGGCGACAACAAAGGAGTCACGACACCGGAGGTGTACTGGGACTACTGTGGTCCCCGAGTCATCTGTATGGAACGCATGCGCGGCGTTCCACTGGATCGGTTCGTCGCAGGTCCGGACGGCATCGACGAAGCCCGCATGCTGATCCGGCGCGGAGTGAAGGTCTGGCTCGAATCAGTCATCGTTCACGGTCCGTTCCACGGAGATGTACACGCGGGAAATTTGTGGGTCCTCGACGACGGCCGGATAGCGATGCTCGACTTCGGCATCGTCGGCGTCCTTCCCGAGACCTGGAGATCCATTCTTTCCGATATGTTCCGAGCCACCCTCATCGACGGTGATTTCGCCCGTGTCGCCCGCGGAATTCGATCCTTGGGATATGCAACCGACTACGAAGTCGACGACGATCAGCTCGGTATGCAGGTCGCAACGGCTCTGGCCCCGATTCTCGGCCGTGACCTCGGTGAACTCAAGCTCAGTGAATTGATCATGGCACTGATTCAGTTGGGCAAGCAGTGGGGTGTTGCGAGTCCCGAGGAATTGGTTCTTTTCGGTAAACAACTCGGATACTTCGAGCGATATGCGACAGCGTTGGCACCTGGTTGGGTGATCGGACAAGACCTTTATCTGTTCAAGAACGTTTTTCCAGAGGCAGTCGCCGAAAAGGTGCAGGAACTCGGCATCACCATGCCTGACGAATAGATTTGTCCCCTATTTCCTTATTCTGCATTTCGTCTGTCGGGGTTAGCCTGTAATGACCCACCGGCCGAGGAGCAAATGTGCAGCCACTTTCTGTAGCCCTCCCGCAAGCGTCGACAGGTCCGAGGAATAACGGGCCGAGTGTCGGCACCACCCTCGGCGCCCTCATGCATTCCACGGACAAGTCCGTGATCGAGCTTCTGGAAAGCCCGGACGGACTCGATGTCGAAATCCGTTCGATCGCCCTCGTCGAGTCCTCCGATATCGACGGCACCGACAGCCGTGGTGCGATCTCCGACATCTACCTCCCCGTGGGGGTTCCCGAATCGACGTTGACGCAGTGGTTGCGAAAGTTCGAAGGCAGGCCGGCGAGGCGTCGTCCGAAGCTCTTGCTCGTCAAGAATGCGCGCGAGGCGACGACGCTTCTCACCGCCGCACGCAACATCGGAATCGCAGTGGCCGCGGTACATCCGCAGGCTAGTTCCGGACACGTCTATTCACTCGTACAACGACTTCTGACACAGAGCATGTACCGTTCGCGGGCCGTCTCAGGAGCTGTGGCCGGTGGCGATTCGGATCTGTTCGCGCTCTCGGAGACGATCGCCGAATTGACCGGCGGACTCGTGACGATCGACGACACGGCACTCCATGTCATCGCATATTCAGCTGCTCACGAAGGTGAAGACGAACTCCGTCAGCTCTCCATACTGGGCCGGGAGTGGCCGATCGAATACACCGAATGGATAGAGCGCAGAGGCGTGTTCGAGCATCTCAGGCGATCGGACGAGGTCATCAGTCTGCCCTCCGAGCCGAGCATCGGAGCCGCGCACAGGTTGGCTGTGAGCATCACCCGCCCGGACCTGTCAGCGCCGACGGGTTCTGTTGCACACCAACACAATCTCGGCAGCATCTGGGTGCAGCGCGCCTCTGAACCTCTTTCCGACGACGCCCAAGCGGTATTGCGGGGTGCAGCGGCAGTCGCCGCACGCATTCTCATGCGAACCTTGGACGCCTCCAGCCGCGAGAATGCCCAATTGCAAAGGCTGTTCGGCGTTCGCTCCGGCGGAGTCGACATGCACTCGCTGGCCGGCTCCTTCGGCATCAACACCGACGGACCGTCTGCGGTCATCGGATTTGCGACATCACTCGCGCCCGGATCGAATCTCGATCGAATCACCAACGCCTTGCGCCTGCGCGCCAGCGCATTCCGCAGCGACGCGGTCACAACGATCATCGACAACCGGATCTACGTGCTGTTTCCTCAGGCCGAACACGAGGTCGCGATCAGCGACTGGGCTTACGACACCGTGGGAGTAGTCGAGGCCCGTGCGGGCATCAGCGTGCGCGCCGCCGTCGCGGTCCCGATCGCGCGATTGCACGGCGTACCCGAGGCGCGTCGAGAAGTGGACCGCGTGCTCGATACCACCGATGATCACGAAACCTCGAAGGTCACCACACTCGCGGCGTCACGCACCGCGGTGTTGCTGGGCGAGATACTCGACCTCGTTGCTGATCACGAGCGATTGCGGGACCCTCGTATCGACAGACTCGTCTCCTACGACGACAAGAACACCTCTGACATGCAGTTCACGCTCACGGCCTACCTGACAGCTTTCGGGGATGTGAAGAAGGCCGCCTCGTCTCTGAAAGTACATCCGAACACGCTGCGCTACCGCATTCGGCGCGCTGAACAGATCATGGGCATTTCGTTGGACGAGCCGGATACGCGACTGCTCACCGAACTGCAACTCGCCATCTTGGGACGCACCCCGGACGAGTCTGAAAGATACGAAACGTCCGATCAGTGAGATAGGCCTCGAGCCCGTCCTGAACTCTCGAGTAGACAACTGAGGAAGCCGAAGAACAACTCTGACCTCAGGAGATACCTTGCGCACTCGTGGAGCCGTCATTCGCCAAGCACCAGGCACATACGAGGTGGTCGATCTCGAACTCGATTCACCCCGCAGCGGCGAACTCACTGTCAAAATGGTCGCCTCAGGCCTGTGCCACTCGGACGATCACATCGCCAGCGGCGACCACGGAGTCGGCCGCTACCCCATCTGCGGCGGACACGAAGGCGCCGGAATCGTCGTCGAGGTCGGGCCGAACACGGAAGGATGGTCCGAGGGCGATCATGTCGTGTTCTCGTTCCTCGCCGCCTGCGGCCGTTGCCGTTGGTGTGCAAGCGGAATCCAGAACCTCTGCGACAACGGCGCCGCCATCATGACTGGCAGCAGACCCGGCGAAACCTCGAGTTACAGAATGTCTCTCGACGGTCAGCCCGTCGCACAAACCTGCGGCCTGTCCACCTTCAGTGAATACACCACGGTCAGCACTCTCTCGGCTGTGAAAGTCGACAAGCACCTGCCACTCGACGCTTTGTGTCTGCTCGGCTGCGGCGTCGGAACCGGTTGGGGCGCCGCGGTCAACTCCGCTCAGGTGTATCCCGGGCAGACGGTCATCGTCATGGGCGTCGGCGGAATCGGAATCAACGCGGTGCAGGGCGCCTCGCATGCCGGCGCCGCCCACGTGATCGCGGTGGACCCGGTTGCGTTCAAGCGCGACAGTGCATTGAAGTTGGGCGCCACCCATGCCGTGGCCACCATGGAGGAAGCCACCGACATAGCGCGCTCGTTCACCAACGGCCAGGGCGCGGATTCGGCCATCGTCACCGTCGGTGTCACCACCGGAGAACATGTCGCGCAGGCATTCTCGTCGATCCGCAAGGCAGGAACCTGCGTCGTCACCGGCCTCGGGAAGATGACGGACGTCGGAATTCCCGTGAGCCTGATGGAACTCACGCTGTACCAGAAGAGAATTCAGGGATCCCTGTTCGGTGCATCCAATCCCACCGCCGACATTCCCTGGATGATCGATCTCTACACCAGCGGCAAGCTCGAACTCGACGGACTGATCACCAACCGATACACCCTCGACCAGATCAACGACGGTTTCGCCGACATGCATGCCGGTCGCAACCTCCGTGGAATCATCGCCTTCTGAGCGAGTTCTCTCCGGACTTTCGATCGAGAGCAAGTCCGGAGAGATCCTAACTACAGCTTCACCAGGCGTTCATGGTGTCGAGGATTTGTCCTCTGGCCATCCACAATTCAGCAGACCAATACGGCCACGAGTGAATTCCGGCGGGCGGAAAGCTGTACGTCGCTGGGATTCCCAAGGATTTCAGGCGAATTTCGAATGCACGCGCGTGCACCCACGAGAGCGCCTCGAGCCCCATGCCCGTCGCCGTGTGGAAGTAATCGATCGGCGCAGAGGGATGATCGTACGGTCCCGGGATGCCGTTGGACGACGAAATGTACATCGACAGTCCGCGAAGCGATTCCGCGTTGACGAACGGGTCGTTGCGAAGCCATCCGGATGACCACGGCGGGCCCCACATCGAATCGACGTTGTACCGGCCGGCGTCGAACATGGCTACGCGGATCGCTTCACGCATACCCGGACCCGAGATATTGATGTAGCCGGACAGCGAGCCGGCGAACTTGAACTGATCCCGATGATGCCCCGCCAGGTTCAACGCGGCACTGCCGCCCATCGACAACCCGATGATCGCATTGTTGGTTGGTGAAACGCCATACCCTGCAAGGAAGTCCGGAAGCTCGCGGGTGAGGAACGTTTCCCACCTGTACGTTATCGGCTGAGCGTTGAAATTGGACGGCGCGTACCAATCCGTGTAGAAACTCGACTCACCGCCGACCGGCATCACCAACGTGATGTTGTCATTGCGGTACTGATCGAGTGCGTTCGTTTCGAAACTCCAAGCATTTCTGTCGTTTTGCGCGCGAAGACCGTCGAGCAGGTACAACGCGGCGTTGCCACCGCGCGCGGCCCACTGCACCTGAACCTTGATGTTTCCCATCGAAGACGGGACCCACAACTCGTCGTACCCACCCCATGGCGCCGAGCGCGCCGGAGTAGCACTCGCAGCGGTCGGACCTAACATACCGCCGAGCAGGAATATCGACAACAACGCCGCTACGAGCACCCGCACCCGCCGTGTATTGCGTTCGGGCAACGTGAATCTGATTCTCTGCAAGGTTGTGTCTTTCCCCGAAACTGCGCATCAAGAAACTCGCTTCGGTAAGTGCATCGTCGGTTCCACTGTCGACGTGTTTGTCCCTTTCCTGGGGCTCCGGTGTTACAAAGTCGAGGTCATCGCAACAATCGGACAACTGTCGTGCCGAGCGAATCCAGGTGGCGAAAAGCACAATTCACGAAGCACGCTGAATGCGCTCACTCAGCCGAGTGACGAAGCGATCGCATCACGACCTGCGGCAGCACACGCTTGGTCCTGCATTCCGTCTGGAGCGCCACCGACACCGATACCGGCGATCGACCCGGCTCCAGCCTTCAATGTGACTCCACCTGCAAGGAAGAGAGTGCCGGGAAGGTCGGCGATGGTTGATCCTTCGCCTTTGGTACGCTGCGAGAGGTCACTGGTGTCGGCTCCGAAAGCTGCAGAGGTGTATGCCTTCTCGCGTGAGGCTTCCACCGTGTGCTGGGCTGCGTTGTCGCCGCGCACCATGGCGATGACATTTCCCGCGCGGTCTACGACGGAGACGGTGACGAAGCCGAGACCGTCGGCGCGGCATTTCGCCAGGGCCGCACCAGCAGCCTTCACTGCTGCGTCGGCACTGAGTCGATTCTGAGTGACAATCGCCGAATCACCGGTCGCGGCAGGCTGCTGCGTGGCAGTAATCGACGTCGTGCTCGATGCGTTCGCCACCGGTGTGTCGGTGGTCGAGCATGCGGCGCTGGCAAGGATTGCGACAACCGGAACGGCGACAGCGAGCGTACGGGGAAGTCGTGTGTAAATGCGGTGGTTCATGTCGGGCACACTTTCAATCGAATGGTTCGAAACCGTCCACTACAGCGTCGCGTCCGGGGGCGGGTGCGCATATCGGGCGCTCGGGTGACGAACCGTGCCCCCTACGGCTACCCGGATATCATCCGAATGGTTGATACGACGGCCTGGTGCCCTCCGTAACATTCGAGGGATGAGTAACGGAGCCATGAACGCCGACGCCGAACGCGGCCTACGCGGCCCGTTGGCGTATGCGATCCACGCGTCGTTCTTCGTACTGCTGTCTACATCGGGAGTTCGGTACGTCACAGTCCACGGGACCAGCGGTCGGTTCGGGGTTGTACTCGTCCTGGCCGTGGTCCTCGCCCTGCTCTACGCCGTCATGGCCACGGTGTCCTCGCGAGATGTGGTTCGCCAACGGCTGTGGATGTGGCCGGTACTGAGCGCATGGGCAGCGCTGGTCTGGCTTGCCCCGAGTTTCGCGTGGTGTGCGTTTCCCGTTCTCTTCCTCTGCATTCGTCTGTATCCGAGCAAGATCGCCTACCCCCTCGTCGGGATCCTGGGCGTCCTCGCCGGTATCGCGTTCTACCGGGTCACCGGTCGTGCCGAATTGGTGACACTTCTCGGGCCGCTGTGCACCGCGGCACTGGTCGCGGCCGCGTACGGGCAGATGGAACGAGATGCCCGAGAACGCCTTCGGCTTCTGCGTCAGGTAGCAGAAGCGCAATCTGCATTGGCAGATACCGAACGCGCTGCCGGCGTTGCCGCTGAGCGAGAGCGCCTCGCGCGCGAAATCCACGACACCGTTACCCAGGGACTGGCGAGCGCCCTTCTTCGGCTCGAGGCAGCCGAACAAACGTGGAATACAACGGGTTCGCCGTCTCGAGCCGATGTCGATGCCGCAGCAGAGAACATCCGAACGAGCTTGATGCAGAGTCGCGACCTCGTCCACGATCTGGCGCCGACCAAGGGCGGTACGGGCGACTTCGACGCCTTGGTCGTGGCCGCCGCCCGCCAGTTCGTCCCGGCCGTTCGGATCCGCACCGTCGGTGAAGCCGTCATCTTGCCCTCGGACGTAGCTCATGCCGTCGTGCGAGTGGTCTCGAGCGCGTCCTCCAACATCGCCCGCCACGCTCGCGCCGAAACGGCGGGCGTGACGATCACGTATCTCGACCACTCCGTCTCCGTAGACATCTTCGACGACGGCGTCGGCTTCGATCCGGGAAAGCTCGCCGACCATTCTCGGTACGGTGGATACGGCCTGCGTGCGATGCGAAGCCGCGTCGCACAGCTCGGCGGATCGTTCACCGTGGAAAGTGCACCGGGAGACGGCACCGTCGTCGCGGCCCAGTTCCCTCTCGAACGGAGGATCCGGTGACCACCACCATTCGCGTGTTCCTCGTCGACGATCATCTGGTCGTGCGAGCCGGGCTGAGAGCGCTGCTGAACACTCAGCCGGACGTCGAAGTAGTCGGCGAAGCATCGTCCGGCGAGGAGGCGGCCACGGCGATACCGTCGGCCTCACCGGATCTGGTGATGATGGATCTGGACATGGGCACCGGCATGCACGGTGCAGAAGCGATCAAACGCCTGCGAAGCGACGGTGTCGATGTTCCCGTACTGGTTTTCACGACGTACGACACCGACGCCGACGTCGTGCGGGCCGTGGACGCCGGTGCCATCGGTTACCTACTCAAGGACTCAACGCCCGACGAGATCTTCGGCGCGGTGCGCGGCGCGGTAGCCGGGCGCAGCGTTCTCTCTCCCACTGTGGCCTCTCGTCTTGTCCAGCAGATGCAGCGCCCGCAGGAAGCGCTCACCGCCCGTGAGTCCGAACTGCTCAGCCTGCTCGCCGAGGGGATGACCAACCGCGAGCTGGGTAAAGCGCTCTTCATCAGCGAAGCGACGGTGAAAACACACCTCGGGCACATCTACGCCAAACTCGGTGTCGATAACCGCTCTGCCGCAGTGTCCGTCGCACTACGTCGCGACGGAATACGCTGACCTCGGTGGCAGCCGAACAGCTCAGCCGCCCATCGCCTTACGCACTCCGTCGATCAGTTCGAGGAATTCAGCCTTGGGAGCAAAGTCGACATACTCCGAGTCGTCGATCGCTCCGGGAACGTGACCGGGTGCCCAGTAGAACACGTCGCCGGCATCGTAGGTTTGCCGACCTGCTTCGGAATCTGTGTAGATCCTTCCTTTCAAGACGTATCCGTAGTGCGGACATTGACAGCGCCCGCCTTCCAATTGTGCGAACGGTTCGGCGAAGTCTGCACCAGCAGGGATTTTGACGAAGTTGACGATCATGTCGCCTTCTTCTCGCATCCGCAGTTCGAATTCGCCGTCCTGCAACACGATGGGAAGATCGTGAGCCGAGATGGTGTGCATCGGAGTGCCTTTCGGCTTCAGAAGGGGGAGGTCTGCGCTGCTGGCCGGCTGGTTCGCCACTGCCAGGTGGTGAATTCGTCCCAACTGCTTTGAGTTCCGAATCTCGCGCCGTTTCCGGAGGCACCCGTGCCACCGAATGGTGCATAGGCATCGTTGTTCAAAGTCTGATCGTTGATGTGCACGATGCCGGTACGCAGTCGGTCCGCGATCCGCTCGCCGCGTTCAACCGATCGTGTTTGAATGGCAGCAACCAGACCGTATTCGCTGTCATTGGCCGTCCTGACTGCCTCGTCTTCGTCCTTGACGATCACGACGGGCGCCACGGGCCCGAAGATTTCTTCACGGAACGCGGGCATGTCCGAGGTGACTCCGGCCAGGACGGTCGGCTGATAGAAGAGCCCTTCGTATGTTCCACCGGCGCGGATTTCGGCGCCGGCCGCCTTGGTGCCCTGGACGATTCGATCGACGTTCGCAATCTGCCGCGCGTTGATGAGCGGTCCGAGAGCGACGTCGCCTGTATTGGGATCCCCGACCGGCAGGACCGCTGCGCGCTTGGCCAGCAGGTCCAGGTACTGATCGGCGACCGATTCCAACACGATGTGGCGGCCTGCGGTCATGCAGACCTGCCCCTGATGCAGGAACGAACCCCACGCGCCCGCCGAGCTCGCGGCATCCAGGTCTGCGTCGTCGAGGACGATCAGCGCATTGTTCCCACCCAGTTCCAGCGAGACACGCTTGAGCGTGCGACCGGCAGTTGCCCCGACCTGACGGCCGACGGCGGTCGAACCCGTGAAGGACACCATCGCGATGCTCGGGCTCTCGCACAATGCCTGACCAGGTGCCGCGTCACCGGCGAGCACATGCAGGAGGCCTTCGGGAAGACCTGCGGACGTGAACAATTCCGCGATGACCGCACCCCCGCTGATCGCGGTTTGAACATCCGGCTTGAGAACGACGCCATTTCCGAGTGCCAAGGCGGGGGCGACAGCGCGCATGGCGAGGAGAAGCGGGAAATTCCACGGGCTGATCACGCCGACCACACCCAGGGGCACCCGGCGACCGATGCTCGTGCGCCCCTCCTGGCTGGCGGGCAGGAGGTGCCCGAACGGCTGTGTCGGCAGTGCCGAGGCTTCCCACAGTTCGGAGATGACAAGATCAACTTCGAATGCGGCTTTCCCTGGTACGGAACCACCTTCACGGATCAACCAGCGCTCCACCTCGGCTCGCTCGGCTTCCAAAATCTGCGCTGCCTTACGGATCACCGAAGCGCGAGCCTGCCCGATCGTCGCCGCCCACGCCGGCTGCGCGGCCGACGCGATGTGTGCCGCTCGATCGATATCCGCAGCAGACGCCGTGCCGATCACACCGAGCACCTCGCCGGTAGCCGGTTCGAGCGACTCGACGGTGTCACCGCCTCCGTCGATCCATTGGCCGTCGAAAATCTTTCCGTACCATTGCTGATGAGCGAGCAGATTCGTCATGCGTTCCTCGATTCGTAGCTTTCGCTGCGGTCCTCGCTGTTCGTGGACCTGAGCTCTTCGCGAGCCTGAAAAAGCGATCTGAAACACACTCTGCCCCGGTATTCGGGCTCCCAGTTGTCGTGATCGGACACGTTTGTTGTTCGGATGCGACAGATCAGTGACGTTCGCGGGCGTTCGGATCAGGCGAGTTACGTACTTCCGACGGCGCCGCACCGAATTCCGCTTTGAATGCACGCGAAAACGCTGGTGCGTCATGGAAACACCATCGTGCGGCCAGGATGGAGATCGAATGACCCCGCAGTGAGACGTCGGTGAGATCGCGGCGTACGCGGATCAACCGTTCGCGGCGAATCAGCGCACTGAGGGTCAGATCCCCGTCACCGAAGTGACGCTGAACGGTTCGCGGCGACAGGTGCAACGCACCGGCGATCGACGCGACCGAGAGGTCTGGTGAGTCGAGATTCCGAAGCGCATATCGCAAGATCTCCTCTCGCGTCGAACGTCCGGGTGTCGCGGGCGCAGATCCTTGCATCAGAACTGCCGAAGCGAGATTGACTCCAGCATCTCCGAGAAGCCCGGCTGCGCTGCCGTCGACCTGGGATGCAACAGCGCCCGAGATGAAATTTTCCAGCAATGCACCGGACCCACGCCGACCGTCGTGGGTGCGCTCGAGCGCGCAATTCAGTTCTCGCTCGGTCAGACTCACCGCACTGCGCGGTAGGGTCATGACGGTGCACGACCAGTGACCGTCGAAACGCAGCGCGTACGAATGCTCGACGTCGTAGAGAATCATCGCGCCGGGCGGGGCCGTCAACTCGCGGTCCGATTGGCGCAGTATCGCGCTCCCGGTTCGGACCGTGCAGATCTTGAGCAGATCACTACCGTGTCGCTTTGCTGCGCGTGCGCTCCGCCGCAGTATCTGCGGTGAACCGGAGATGTCGAAAGCGCCTACGTCCCCGAGACTTACGCCGCTGACCGTACCGACAGGCGCGGCATCGACGGAACTCTCGGGGCACAGGCCACCGAAGGTCTCCGACATCTCGCAGTGCCACTGCTGCACAGATTCCGGCAGGCTCGGAGGCGTGGCAGACACGGCAGACATGGCGGGCTACTTGATCGAAGATCCGTGCTGCGTCAACGGCATGACCTCGATGGTCATGTACGGGAACAGGGGCAGTTTCCAGAGAATCTCATGGAGTTCGTCAGCCGACTCGACATCGAAGATGCTGATGTTGCTGAACTGTCCCACAATTCGCCACAGATGCACCCACTTTCCCTGTCGCTGAAGGTCTTGCGAGTACGCCTTCTCCGTTGCGACGGTATCGGCGCGTACTTCCGGATCCAGGTCGCGCGGAATATCGACGTCCATCCGAACGTGAAAGAGTGCCATGTTCTTCTATCCTCTAGTTCCTGGTCCAGGTCTTGACGGCGTCCATGTTCAGTTCGACTCCCAGGCCAGGTCCGGCGGGGAGGTGCAACTGACCCTCGGAATACTTCAGGGGTTCCTGAAGCAACTCTTCACTGAAGAGCAGTGGGCCGAAAAGCTCTGTTCCGAAGTTGATTCCGGGCTCGGCGCACGCGAAGTGCAACGAAGCGGCCGTGCCGATCGGGCCTTCGATGGACGTCGCACCGTGGCACGCGATACCGGCGGCCTTGGCAATCGCGACGATGTCGCGGCTGCGCTGGAGGCCACCACATTTGGTGGTCTTGAGGGCGATGACATCGGCGGCGCTCCGGCGGGCGATTTCCAGAGCGTCGTGTGGGGTCTGCACACTCTCGTCGGCCATGATCGGAATCGGTAGAAGCCTACTGAGTTCGGCGAGGACCTCGATTTGGTCTGCCGGAGTGGGTTGTTCGATCAGTTCGACTCCACCCTCGGCGAGTTGCGGCAAGTACCGCAGGGCAGTGAAGCGATCCCACCGTGCGTTGACGTCGACACGGACTCCGGCGTGGCCGTCCAGCGCCTGCGCGATGCTGACGATGCGCGCGACGTCGACCGCCGGATCGAGTGCTCCCATTTTCAGTTTGAAGCTGAAATTGAGCCGGGATTCGAGCTTTTCGTGAGCTTCTTCGATGATCTCGTCCGCCGGCGCAGCACCCAGTGCCCACGTGACGTCGACACTCTCGCGGAAAGCCCCGCCGAGGAGCGTGTGCACGGGGACTCCCAGGCTACGCGCCCAGGCGTCGTGCAACGCCACGTCGACGGCGGCCTTCGCGAATCGTGCATTGGCAACAACTTTTTCGATGTCGGCCATGATCACGGTGATGTGATCCACGCGCCTGCCGACCACCACGGGAGCGATGTACTTCTCGATGATGACCTGCATCGTCTCCACCGATTCGCCACCCCACCACGGCCCGCCCGGAACGACTCCTTCGCCGTATCCGATCACCCCGTCGGAGGTGCGAATCGCGACCAGCAACAACGGCTGCGCCGTCATCGACGTGGTGGCAAACTTGTGGGGGCGAACCAGCGGAACGTCGAGGATGGTCGTCTCGATGGAGACGATCGACAGGTCTGTCATCAAATCACTTTCTTCAGAGCAGTTGTGGATCAGGCCGGATCGAGCACGAAGTCGTATGTGACCCGGTTGGTTCCGTCGGCACCTGGCTTCGGATCGAGAATCAGTTCGGGCTTCGTCGCCGTTGCCACGTCGTTCTCGATCCACTCTCCATCCTTGAAATAGAGCTGGGTGGTGATGGTGCGCTTACCGGGAGCCTTCACCATGAGGTGCAGGTGAGCCGGACGCCACGGGTGCCAGCCGGCCTTCTCGATGAACCAGCCGGTGGGGCCGTCGGTCGGGATCTGGTACGGCGCAGGCTGAATCGTGGTGATCTCGAAGCGTCCCTCGTCGTCGGCGACGATCGTTCCGCGGAGGTTGCCGTCGGGGATGTGCGGCGCGAAATGGGAGTAGTAGCCCTCGTCGTCCGCGTGCCAGAGTTCGACGGTTGCACCGCCCAACCCCTTGCCGTCGAGATCGCGAACCTGGCCCTCGAAGACCAGCTTCGATCCAACCTCGTTGTCACGCATCGGAAGTTCACACTTGGCAGGCAACGTCTTGGCATCGGCAACGTAGTACGGGCCCTCGATGCTTCCCTTGGTGCCGTGCTGGCCGCGGTACGCGACCTCCTCGACGTTGTGCTCGAGGAAGACGTCCAGCCACAGGGGCCACTCGCCGAACTGGCCGATGTCGATGAGCCACTGCTTGAGGACGCGGTACTCGGGGTAGGTGATGCCGTGCTTGTCGATGACGCCTGCGAGTGCCTCGAGCACGTCCTTGGCGATGGCCGAGACGCGTTCGGGCGGGGTGTCCGCGCTGACTCGTTCCTGGAGGAACTTGTCGGTGGCGGCAGTACCCGAACCTACTGCGGTGGGGCTCTCGGAAGTGGTCATGTGGTCCTCCTCGGGGCCGTATGTGGCTGTTACCGGGTGGGTGCCGTACTGCTGGGCTGCGTCGGCTCCCCAAGTTTGGGTTGTACGCTCTGCGTACATCTGTTACGCTGTGCGTACGCTTGTACTGTGCGCCCAGTCACAAGGTTTGTCAACTTTCGAAGGCGCCGATCGGGCATACCCGCAGATGAAAGGCCATTCCGTGAGCGAGAACGATCGCGATTACATCCAGAGCATCGAGCGTGGATTTGCTGTGCTGACGGCCTTCGACGAGAAGAACCCCAACCCGTCGCTCGCCGATCTTGCCGCCGAAACGGGTCTCTCCCGCCCAGCGGTCCGGCGCATCCTCCTCACGCTGCAGAAGCTCGGATACGTCACCGGCAACAACAGTCGGTGGTCGCTCACCCCACGCGTTCTGAGCATCGGGCAGCACTTCTCGGCATCACATGCCTTGACGGAGGCGGCGCTCCCTCGTCTGTTGGAGATCGCAGAACACACCCACGAGTCGGCGTCGCTCGGGGTGCTCGACGGTGTCGACGTGGTCTACGCCGCGCGTGTACCCGTCCGGCGGATCATGAGCATCAACGTCAGCGTCGGCACCCGAGTGCCTGCATATGCGACCTCTATGGGCCGCGCCCTGCTAGCTTGGGCGCCAACCGAAATCGTCGACAACGTCATCGCGAACTCCACGTTCGACGCCCTCACACCCACGACGATCACCGACGAAGGCGCATTCCATACCGCCCTCCGGGTGGTGCGCGAGCAGGGATACGCGCTCACATCGGAGGAACTGGAAGACGGCCTGATTTCCCTCGCTGCTCCCGTCCGCGACGCCGGTGGAAGCGTCGTCGGAGTGACAGCGTGTTCGACCTCGGCCGGACGAACATCCCCGGAAGCTTTCCGCGCCGACGTCGCGCCTTTCCTCGTCGAAAAGGCGAACCAACTCAGCGCGGACATGGGGTACCGAAGCTAGCGCCTCAACACCTCGGAAGGCAGCAATCCGTACTTACGCCGAAACGACGACGCGAACCGTCCGGTGTGCGTGAAACCCCATCTCACAGCGACATCGGTGACCGTCGTCGAGTCGTCGGCATCCACCAGATCTGCATGGACCCGCTCGAGACGGATGTCGAGCAGGCATTCCGACGGACTCCGGCCCACGTACTGCCGAAATCCCTCCTGCAATCTCCGTACGCTGACGCCCGCCACCTCCGCCATCTCGGCTGCGGTCCACACGCGGGCCGGGTCGTCGTGCATCTCGTCGAGCACCCGCTTGACGATGCGTGGCCTGGCGTGTCGCACCGCGTCCTCGCTTTCGGGCATTGCGGCAAGGACGAATGCCGTGACCACGGCGCCGGAGAGCTGACCTGCCACCAGTTCGTTGTGCAGCACGCCGACCGGGCCGAGTATCTGATCCGACAGTGAGCGAACAAATTTCAGCCATCTGGCTCCGTCGTCCCCCCGAAGATCCACCTGATCAGGCAAGTGCATTCCGGGTCGACCGAGAACCTTTTCCATCTCACGGTCGAGGTACTGACGGTCCATCCGGACTCCGACGATCTCGCAGTCCGCACTCCACCGCGTAATTCTTGTCGTGATGTCGGGTGGACATACCGTCGCAACACCCTGCGTCGAGAGCACGTGCGAGCCCGCGAACACCGACTCGAGCTCGCCCGAGAGCGGGATGTTCACCCCATAGGCACCGGGATGATCGGATTCGACGGCGACGTCTGCTCCCCACCGAATATGAGCGATCCTCAGCGGTCCCAACTCGGTGGTGCACACCCCGACTCCACTGGCCGCATGCCGAGACAACGGCGTCAGCGTGTGCGGAAAGTAGGCGTCCGAAACCGCATGACACGCCTCGTCCCAGTCGCGGGGAGCTGTACCGATCATGGAGTCGACCATCGTCCTTCTTCACCTTCCAAACCCGTGACCAGCCACATTGCCGAGCAAGGGCGCTGAACATCATTGAACACTGTGTCCCCGGTCACTTCCAAGAGAAAACGGGTACGGGCCGCGATCGGGTGCGCAATCCGGATAGCCACCGCGCTGTACGGATCGACCGAAGCCTGCGCCCGCCGTACGTTCGTCTTCACTCCCGGCGCGAGTCGCCCACTACTTCCCTCCCGCACTTCGCGGCACTCTCACTCAACCGCCATCCGACAAGGAGGTCCGGTCATGGAACAAAATCAGCTTCGAGGAATCTTCGGTCAATTCGCGAGCGGCGTCACCGTCATCACCTGTACCAATGCCGACGGTCAACCACACGGAGCCACGGTCACCGCATTCACGGCCATTTCCCTGGAACCACGGCTGTGCCAGATCACGATGACTCGCAAGTCCAAGGCGTGCGGCTACCTCGGCAACGCGCCGTTTGCGGTCAACATCCTTGCCTCCGACCAAGTGGACACGGCCATGCATTTTGCCGGCCGACCGCAGCGCACCGAACCGAGGTGGATCGACGGACCGACCGCTCCCCTGCTCGACGGCGCCGCAGCAACCATCTCGTGCGTCCCGTGGAGGGAGTACGACGGCGGTGACCACATCATCTTCATCGGCGAGATCGTCGACGCTCAGTCGAGTGGCAAGGATCCGCTTCTGTTCTACCGAAGCACTTTTCACGATCTAGGCGCTACCTCGTCGACCACAGTCTGGAACGGAAGTCAGGACGACCCCCACAGCGGCTGGTTCGACGCCACCACTTCGTTCACCCCGATTCATCTTCAGCCCGCACCCCAAACGATCTGAAAGGCTTTGCCATGACGACCACCGAAATTCCTCCCACCGGCGTCGATCCCGCAGATTCCGGAGCGCCACAGGTCAATCCGGCCGCCGATTGCGAAGCCAACCGCACGAAGAACTTCGCCACCCGACCGATGACCGGTGACGAGTACATCTCGAGCCTGCAGGACGGTCGCGAGATCTGGCTTCACGGTGATCGCGTCAAGGACGTCACGACACACCCCGCGTTCCGGAATCCGATCCGCATGACCGCGAGGCTGTACGACGCTCTGCATACGGGCGAGCACGTGGACGCCTTGACCGTTCCGACGGACACGGGCAACGGCGGTGTCACCATGCCGTTCTTCCGCACTCCGACGTCCTCGGCCGATCTGCTCAAGGAACGCGATGCCATAGCGACGTGGGCTCGTATGACCTACGGCTGGATGGGCCGTTCCCCCGACTACAAGGCGAGTTTCCTGGGCACCCTCCACGCCAACAAGGAGTTGTACGCACCGTTCCAGGACAACGCCGAACGCTGGTACCGCGAATCGCAGGAGAAGGTTCTGTACTGGAACCACGCGATCATCAATCCCCCGGTGGATCGCCAACTTCCACCGGACGAGGTCGGTGACGTCTTCATGAAGGTGGAGAAGGAAACCGACGCAGGTTTGATCGTCAGCGGCGCCAAAGTGGTCGCCACCGGATCGGCGATCACGAACTACAACTTCATCGCTCACTACGGTCTGCCGATCAAGAAGAAGCAGTTCGCCCTGATCTGCACGGTACCGATGGACGCGCCGGGTGTGAAGCTGATCTGCCGCACCTCGTACACCGAACATGCTGCGGTGATGGGCAGTCCGTTCGATTATCCGCTGTCGAGTCGCATGGACGAGAACGACACCATCTTCGTCTTCGACAAGGTGTTGGTTCCGTGGGAAAACGTCTTCATGTACGGCGACGTCGACCGGATCAACGCATTCTTCCCTCAATCGGGCTTCCTGCCGCGCTTCACCTTTCAGGGCTGCACTCGCCTGGCCGTCAAGCTCGACTTCATCGCCGGACTGTTGATGAAGGCACTCGAAGCCACCGGCGCCGGCGGCTTCCGCGGAGTCCAGACCCGTGTCGGTGAGGTGATCGGGTGGCGAAACCTCTTCTGGTCGTTGACCGAATCGATGGCACGCGATCCCGAACAGTGGGTCGGCGATTCGGTGATCCCGAAGCTCGAGTACGGCCTCACCTATCGAATGTTCATGATTCAGGGGTACCCGCGGATCAAGGAGATCATCGAACAGGACGTCGCGTCGGGCTTGATCTACCTGCCTTCGAGTTCACTCGACTTCAAGAGCCCGGACGTGCGTCCGTACCTCGACAAGTACGTTCGCGGTTCCGACGGCATCACCGCCGTCGACCGCGTGAAAGTCATGAAGGCGCTGTGGGATTCGATCGGGACCGAGTTCGGCGGCCGACACGAACTCTACGAGCGCAACTACTCCGGCAATCACGAGAACGTCAAAGCCGAACTGCTGTTCGCAGCCCAGAATCGTGGACACGCAAGTTCCATGAAGGGACTGGCCGAGCAGTGCTTGAGTGAATACGACCTCGACGGCTGGACGGTCCCTGACCTCATCGGCAACGACGACGTCTCGTTCTTCAAGAACCGGTAGCTCACGCGGTACGAATACTGCACCCTTGGTCAGGACTAGGCAATTGCCTAGTCCTGACCTGAGACACACGATGTCAAGGTGAATCAGCTGGAGTACGCCCATGACGGATATGTTTCTCGATTCGAAACCCAGAAACTACTGTGCGAGTTGGGTTGCGGGTGGCAAGCGACGTGCAGGATCGAGGGTTCAGCGGGCAGTCGGGAGTTCGACGGCGCCGTTTTCGAGGAGAACGTGTGCGTCGATCATCTGACCGCCCCGTTCGACGTAACCCATCAGGTTCGCTCCGGACCCCCAGCCGAGCAGTCGCTGTACCTCTTCGGAAAGATCAAGCAGTTTTTCACGCGGGATTGACAGGTATTGGTTCTCTTCCTGACGTAAGCAGGCGAGGTCGAATGCCATCGTCAAGCCGGTCCGTGGCGCCTCGGACGAGTTGTTACCACCGCCGTGGTACGTAGAACCGGTCCAGATGAGGGCAGCACCGGCCCGCATTACGGTCGGCGCCGCTTCGGCTTGTTTCGGGCCTCGTTGGTCGTCCCACCGATGGCTTCCGGGTATGACGAGGGTGCCGCCGTTTTCTGCTGTGAAATCGCTGACCGCCACCATGATCTGCAGTCGGCCCTCGCGTCCGTAGTCGGGGTGGCGCCACAGAAAGCTCGTGTCGTCTCGATGGAGACGCTGGGCACCCTGCCCTGGGTGGATTTCGATTGCCTGAGTGACACCGATCTGGATATCAGGCATGATTTCGATCTGGTCGTCTCCGACCCAGACGGACAGGGGCACCTGAAGGATCTTCTTGGCGGCCCCGTAGTAGAGCGGGTGGAGCGCGATCTCGGGCATGAGGTCGATCCGACCGAACAGCCCTCCTGCTCTTCGCGTTTGGGTTCCGGCGAAGAATTCGTCTTCTCCGTAGCCGGTGCTTTCAAGGACGGGGCCAAGTTGGGCGCGCAGCTCGTCGAGCTGGGGGGTGTCGAGGAAATCTTCGACGATGACACCGCCGTCGCGGTGGATCACGTCGACGATCTCGTCGACTGTTGTTGTCGAGGGCAGGGCGGTGAGGTGATTGGCCATGGTTGTCATTGATGTCTCCTTAGATTGCGGATTGAGGGTTGGCGGAGAGTGTTTCGATTTGGGCGAAGATGCCCTTGTCCCCGTGCCCGGCTGCGCATGCACGTTGCAAGTTGTCGAGATTCGCCGTCATCAGAGCGGCGCGTTGGCCTGCTCGCTGCATCGATTGTTGCCAGGCTTCTACTGCGGCTGCGTATACGTTCAAGGTTGCCTGATCGGTCTCGTACTCTCCGGATTCGAACGCTTTGAGTGCTTCGTGAAGGAGTTCGAGAAGTTTGTCGGTCCACAGGTGCAAACTGTGGCGCATCTCCGCGATCGCGACGTCCTCGGACCGCACGTACGCTGCTGCTTCGTGGAAGGCACCGAGCGCGACGTTGAAGAATGCGCCTGCCATGGCCGCGTCGATCACGTTGGCGGCACCGGGACGGGCTCCGACATATCGTGATTGGGCGGCGATGGGTGTCAGAAGGCTCTGGACGTCCTCCCACACGTCCTCGTCTCCGGAATAGTTGATCCCTGAACTTTCGGTTCCGATGTCCTCCGGGTATGCAGCTATGGCTCCGTCGAGGTACCGAGCGCCTCGCCCTGCGATCCACTCGGCGAACTGGTTCGCTTCCTCCGGCGTACCGGTTGCGGTGTTGACGATGATTTTTCCGGCAATCGAATCTGCTTCTGTAACGACATCTTTGGCGATCTCGTAGTTCAGGAGACTGATGACGATTAGCGGGCTGGCCGCAATCGCAGATTGTGGAGATTCGGCGACTGTGGCTCCAGCCGCAGCGAGGGGTAACGCTCTGTCGGCGGTTCGATTCCACACCGTCACCTTTGTCCCGCTGCGTATGAGCGCCTGAGCGAGAGCTGTTCCCATCAAGCCGGTGCCGAGTATTGATACGTCCATGTTGTTCATCCTTTGCCTGTCGTCAGTGCACGGAAGTCGGACTTGCGGAATAGCCTGGTGCGCAACCAGTATTCGATTGTGCTGGCCGGCCACAGGGTGTCGATTCGACCGTCAGCGGATTGATACCAGCTGTCGCAGCCACCCGATGCCCATACAGTTCGGCGCATGCGTTCTTGGGTGGCGGCGTAGCTGCCTGTCTGGACGGTGCGATCGAGTTCGAGGGCAGAGATACTTTTTCGGCGCATGTACTGCACTGCCGAAGCGATGTATCTGGCTTGTGCTTCGATCATGAAGATGATCGAGTTGTGACCGAGACCGGTATTCGGGCCGTTGAGGAACCACAGGTTCGGGAACGCGGCGGATGCAAGCCCGAGCTTTGTTGCGGCGCCCTCGCGCCAACTGTCGGAGAGTTCGACTCCTTCGCGGCCGAATACTTTCATCGGTGCCAGGAAGCTGGTTGCCTGGAATCCGGTCGCGAAGATCAGGGTGTCGACTTCGTGTTCCGCTCCCTCTGAGTCAATGATCGAATGCGGGCGGATCTCGGAAACCCCCGAGGTGTTCAAGTGCACATTTTCCCGTTGCAGCGCGGGGTACCAGTCGTCGGATATCAAGCGACGTTTACAGCCGGGATCGTAATCTGGGGTGACCTTCTGCCTCAATTCCGAATCCGGCACTTGCTGTTGAAGATTGGCGAGCGCCTGGGATCGGTACTGTTCGACGAGTTTGCGATTTCCGAGGAAGGCGCTGGCGAGCTTTTCGAATGCCCAGTAGGTCCGCCATCGCAGCCACCGTTGACGATAAGGACGCCGTGAGAATCTTTCGCGGGTGGCGGGCGACAGCGCGGCATCACCACGTGGCATGACCCAGTTGGGTGATCGCTGAAACACATGCAGGGTCTCGGTGTGCGGGGCGATTTCGGGGACGAACTGGATCGCACTGGCGCCGGAACCTATCACCGCGACACGCCTTCCCGACATGTCGAGGTCATGTCGCCACTTGGCGGAGTGGAATGCGGCACCCTCGAATGATTCCAGTCCGGGTAGCTGCGGGATGTACGGATTACTCAAGCCCCCTGAGCCGTTGACGACAACGGCCGCCGTCACTGATTCGCCGGATGCGAACTGGATGTTCCACCGGAGCCGGTCCTCGTCGAACCGCATTTCGGAGACCTCGACACCGAAGCGAATGTGCGGCAGCAAATCATACTGCGCAGCAACAGATCTGAGATAGTCGAGCAGTTCCGACCATGGCGGGAAGATACGGGTCCAGTTCGGGTTCTGAGCGAAGGAGTAGGAATACAACACGCTGGGCACATCGCAGGCTGCCCCTGGGTATGTGTTGTCGCGCCAGGTTCCGCCGACATCGTCGGCGCGTTCGTACAGGACGAAGTCGTCGATGCCCTTCTTCTTCAGTTCGATCGCCATGCACAGCCCGGAAAACCCGGTTCCGATGATCGCGATGTGGCCGTCGTTGACCCGTGATGACATGTGCTGTGCCTTTGTTCAGAGATGGATCCACGTCGACTTCGTCGACGTGAATTTGTCGAGTGCATGGATGCTCTTGTCCACACTGTGGCCTGAGAGTTTGCGACCGCCGAAGGGGACGGAGAGATCCCCTTCCTCGTAGCAGTTCACCCAGACAAGACCTGCGTCGATTTCGCGCGTGAGCCGGTGGGCTCGTGTGAGATTCGACGTCCACACCCCCGCTCCGAGACCGAACGGTGTGGCGTTAGCCAACCTGACGGCGTCAGCGTCGTCAGTGAAACGGGTGACTGCGAGGATCGGTCCGAAAACTTCTTCGATGAACAGGCGGTGCTCGGCCTGAACATCGGTGAACACGATCGGATCCAGGTACGCCCCCGAACCTGCTCGTTCCTGCAGCGAACCGTGGGCGAGCGTTGCGCCTTCTGTGTGAGCAGTTCTCGCGTGTTCGAGGACGTCCGCGCGATGCGCCCGACTCGCGACGGGCCCGATGTGGGTATCGGGATCGAAAGGGTCACCGACAGTGCAGCGCTTGATTTCCGAAACCACCTCGGCGACGAATTGATCCGCGATCGTTTCCTCGACCAACAAGCGAGCACCTGCAGTGCACATCTGTCCGGCGTTGAAGGTAATTGCCCACGCCACGGTGCGCGCTGCAACGGCGAGGTCCGGAGCATCGGCGAATACCAACTGTGGGCTCTTGCCGCCGAGTTCGAGATGAACGGGTTTCGCATTCGACTCACCCGCGTAGATCAGCAGCTGTTTGCCGACATCCGGTGATCCGGTGAAGGTGAGACAGTCGACGCCGTTGTGGCGAGCAAGGGCAGCTCCGGCCTGTCCACCGCTACCTGTGACAACTTGCAGCACGCCGTCGGGAAGTCCTGCAGCCGAACCCAGCTGAGCCAAGCGAAGCAAGGACAACGGTGACTGTGTAGCGGGCTTGATGACCATGCTGTTGCCTGCAAGCAACGCAGGGGCGATCTTCCAACTACTGAGAGTGAGTGGGAAGTTCCATGGGGTGATCGCCGCGACCACCCCCACCGGCTCACGGCTCACCAACGCGACCGCATCGATCAGGCCGCGTGGCGACTCGTCGTAGAGTTTGTCAGCCAGTTCTCCATACCAGCGGAAGGTGTTCTCGACGGCGCGCAGCTCGATATCACGTGCCACCTGGATCGGCTTACCCATCTCGAGTGTGATGAGCGCAGCGAGTTCGTCGCGGTGCTCGTAGACGAGCTCTGCCCACCGCTGCAGTACCGCACCACGCTCGTGCGCACTGATCCTCGCCCACCGGCCATCGAGAAACGCCGCACGAGCACCTTCGACGGCTCTGTCGACGTCGGCGTGAGTGGCCAGCGGGACGCTGGTTACGACGGTGTCGTTATGCGGGGACAAGACATAGTGGCGCTCACTCCCGTCACCGTTGAACCATTGACCGTTCAGCCACATAGCCGATGGTGCTTCGATTGACGTCGCGAATCGTGTCCATTCCTCGCGGGTGTTCATGTGCGTTCCGTTTCCGAGTAGAGGGTCGGCATTTTTTCCGTTTCTGGGAGGAGCGGCTTGCCGGCATGAATCGGTGGGACGCGGCCTGCCCATGGGACGGCTTCCTCGAGTTGCGCGGCCACGGCAAGCAACAGATCGTCACGGCCGGGAGCTGCGGCGAGCTGCACTCCGATCGGCAGTCCGTCACACATTCCTGTGGGGATGGAGATAGCCGGTTGGCCCGTGACGTTGTAGATGGCAGTAAAGGGCGAGTACTTCGCCAAGGTGTCCACCCACTCGCCGGCGGTGATACCCCGCCGGTTGGAGTCGAGTTCGCCGACGTGCCAGGCGGTCGTCGGTGTGGTGGGCGTGAGAGTGAGGTCGAAGAATTCGAAGAAGCTCGCCGTGCCACGGGTCAGGTGATTCTGGTAGCGGCGGGCGCGGGCGATGTCCGCCCATTCCACGGTGAATCCGTGACGAACCATGGCGGCAGTCGAGCTCTCCAGCGAGGAGTACATGTCCTCGATGGCGCGTACTCCGGTCAGTGCGCGCATGGACTCTGCGATCGACGCAGACCAGAAAGTGAGATTGAGATCCCGAAACAGTTCGGGGTCAACATCTGGTGCCGCATTCTCGACGTGGCCGCCGAACTGTTCGAGCAAGCGCGCGATGCGCATCACCTCGGCTGTCACGGCGGGGTCCGCAGCGTGACGACTGCCAGGTGATTCGGTCGACACAGCGATCCGGAGGCCTTTCGGTCGCCGGCCGACTGCTCGGCTGTAGTGGCCGGGGCTTCGACGCGGCTGAAAGTACCGGTCCCCCGGTGCGCTGCCGTGCACTACGTCCATCAACGCGGCGGCGTCGCGAACTGTCCGGGTGACCGCGAACTCAGTCGTGAGGCCGAAGAGCGGTTCATCCGAATCCGGGCCGGGTGGAACGAGCCCGCGGGTCGGTTTGAGTCCCACCACCCCGCACAGTGCGGCAGGGATTCTTATGGATCCGCCGGCGTCGTTGGCGTGCGCCCACGGCAAGGCCCCGGCGGCAACGAGCGCCGCGGAGCCACCGCTGGATCCACCGGCGACCCGCTGTGGGTTCCAGGGGTTGCGGGTAGGACCGTTCACTGCCGATTCCGTCGTTGCGCTGAATCCGAATTCTGGTGTGGCAGTGCGACAGGTCACGGACAGTCCGGCAGCGCGCCACCTAGCCATCAGATCGGAGTCACGTGTGGCGATATAGCCTGCGGTTGCTGCGCTACCGTTCTCGTTCGCTATCCCCGCCGCAGTGCACAGGAGATCTTTGAGCGCGAACGGAACTCCGCTGAAAGGACCGGATGTGGAATACGTCGGTGGTGGGTCGAGTGGAGGACCGACGGTGGCACCGAGGTGCGTGTCGACGTGGGAGATTGCAGCTAGTGCGGCTTCGCGCACTTCAGCAGGGGTTACTTCTTTCCGGTCGAGTCGACATTTCAGATCCGTGGCGTCCATGTCCGAGTATTCATGCAACTCCATCGAGCACTTCCTTTCGCGCGAGAGCGACCTGGACCAACCATGCGAAGACGGGGTCCTTCCGGCGCCATTCCGGATGCCATTGGACGCCGACGATCGGTCTCCCGCGCATCTCCACCGCTTCGACGACACCGTCCGGAGCCCACCCGCTGGGAGTGAGGCCCGTGCCGAGCCGGTCCACTGCTTGGTGGTGCAAGGAGTTGACCTCTACGTGTGCGCCGTATATCTCGAACACCGTCGAATCAGTGGCGATCCGTACGGGGTGGGTCTCCTCGGCTATGCCCAGTCCTGGTGACTTGTGGTTGATGTCTATGGTCGGAAGATCAGGCACGAGCGTGCCTCCCAATGCCACATTCAGCATCTGCATCCCGCGACAGACACCCAGCAGTGGAGTACCGAGTTCTACTGCACCCGATATTAATTCGATCTCATACGCATCTCGACGCGGGTCACTGTCCGGGTCGGTGGGCGCGGCGTCGATACCCAGTGTTTCGGGGTGAACATCCTGCCCACCAGAGATGACTATTCCGTCGAGCCGCTCAATCAGGTCGATTCCGCTTGCCTCATAGGGAATTTGGACGACCAGGGCGCCTTCGGACGACAGCCGGGTGGGAAAATCGGAGTAGTGCATGTCGAACTCGAGATGGCGGTACCGAGGTTCGACGGCCAGGCGTTCCGCGCTCGAGCGCCGACCGGTCACTCCGATCAATGGGCGACGCGCACGCTCAGGCGAATTCGACGACGACACGATTCACCCCTCCTTCACGAAGCGCTGCGATTCCTGTGTTGATCTCGCCGAAGGGGACTCGCAACGAGATCATCTCGTCGAGTTCGAGTCGGCCCTGGACGTACAGCTCGGCCAATCGCGGAATATCGGTCGGGAATTGGTTCGACCCGAGGAGGGAGCCTTGCAATCGCTTCTCCTGGAAAAACAATTCCGACGCTGTGATCCGCAGCGGCTCGTCATCAGGAACCATGCCGAGGACCGTGGCCACTCCGCCGGGAGCGAGCATCGAGAATGCCTGCTCGACAGTGACTCTGCGGCCGATCGCCTCGAATGAGTAGTCCACCCCACCCGGACACAACGCGCGTACGGCGTCGACTGGTTCGATCTCAGCCGCGTTCACTGACGCAGTCGCCCCGACTCGAAGAGCCTGATCGATACTTCGCTGGTCCACATCGATCGCGATGATCCGGGCCGCGCCGGCTAGCCGGGCGCCCTGAATTACCGAAAGCCCCACGCCTCCACAACCGATGACGGCAACCGACGACCCTGGTTCGATGCGAGCACTGTGCCAGACCGCCCCGACGCCAGTGATGGTGGCGCACCCGAGCAAACTCGCGCGATCGAGAGGTACCGAATCGTCGACGCGGACGACGCTGTTCTCGTGCACGAGCATCTGTTCGGCGAATCCACCGATGCCACCCATTCGTCCCACTGCGCGCCCGGCCTTGGTCGTCAACGCCGGCTGGGGCCGCGAGCGGAGGCGGGAATGATTGGAGCAGAGGGTGAGTCGACCTGCAATGCAGTATCGGCATCGGCCACAAAAAGCTGTCATGCACGTCACGACGTGGTCGCCAGGCGCTACAGCCGTGACGTCTGACCCAACCGATTCGACGATGCCCGATGCCTCGTGACCGAGCACCTCCGGAAGTTCTGTTCGCCAGAGCGCGTCCACGTAGTGCAGATCGGTATGACACAGCCCGACGGCTGCTGTACGTATGCGAACTTCTCGAGGTCCGGCCACGTCGATGTCGAGTTCTTCGAACTCGAGCCGACCAGGGGCAGCGTTCAGTATTGCTGCTTTCATCTTCAGACCTGTCCTCGTTGTCAGACGTGCTCGAAGTAGCGTTCGAGCTCCCAGTCGGAGACTCCTGCGGCCGGGTCTCCCCCAGTGGTGAAGAACTGCAACCATTCCCACCGGCGCGTGCCGATCCAGTACTCCACCAGCTCTCGCCCCAAAACCTCCGTCAGGTTTACATCGCCACTCAATTCCGCGATCGCTCGAGAGAGGCTGGCTGGCAACTTCGGGGTTCCCGGCGGCAATCCCCAGGCCATGACGGTGCATTCGAGGCCAGGATCGCTGTGATCGCGCAGACCGATCAGACCGCCGGCAAGGAACGATGCCATCGACAGATAGATGTTCACGTCCGCCGACGGGACGCGATACTCGACACGAGAGAGCTTCTCGGTCGTGCAGACGGCTCGAACGGCCGCACTCTTGTTGTCAACACCCCACGTGACGGTGGTGGGAGGTCCGTCGAATTCTGCGATTCTGCGGTATGAGTTCACTGTCGGATACTGGAAAGAACTGGCCGCCGCCATTGTGTCGAGGACGCCACCGATGAAGTTCCGCATCGTCTCCGACGGGCGCGAGGGCTCAACTTCATCGAAGAAGGCGTTCCGTCCGTCCTGTTGAAGCGAAAGGTTGATGTGAGCGCCCTGCCCGAACTGGTCCGGCGACCACCGAGCCATGAAGGTGATGGTGCGACCGTGCTCGTAGGCGACTTCCCGCATGATCTGCTTCGTTCGTACGTACCAGTCCGCTGCGGTGAGAATGTCGGTCGGTGGGAGATTTACTTCGATTTGGCCATGCGCGGACTCGTCTGCCCAGCCTTCCCAAGGGATTCCGGCCCGTTCGATGCGGTCAGCTATTGCGTCCATGAGCGTCGTGTAGTCCCGTGATCTGCTCAACAGGTAGATCGCGCCCTGGGTACCGCCGAGTGGATGCAGGTTCGTGAAACGCTGTTCGCGGGCCTGCTCGATCGACTCTTCGAACACCGTGGCCTCGATCTCCACGGCCGCCTTACCTGTAAATCCAAGCTCGGCAAGCTCTTTGACCACACGTGCGAGCGTGGATCGCGAACACACCGGAAGCGGTGCCCCGTGTTGATCGACCAGATCACACATCACCGTGGCGAGACCTGGTAGTGATGCGTCGGTTGACAGAGTCGTAAGGTCGGGACGAAGGAAGACGTCGTGCATCTCACCGCGCCAATCACCGAAATCGAATCCGAGCTGAGCGGTGTTCCCGAGATCGACTGCGAGGGCGATATCAGCGAATCCCCAGCCCGATTGCGCTCCGGACTCAAACTTTTTGGGTGACAGATGTTTTCCGACCAAGGCACCATCCAACGTCACGGTTTGTGCGCGAATCGTGCGAACGGAATTGTTGCCGATCCATTCACCGAGGTTCGTCGTGTCAGACATGGAGGACCGCCTTCATTGATGCTCCCGCGACGACCGACAATTGTCGGTTCGTGCCTTTGATGTAGAACTTCCCTGCGCGCAGGGAATAGACGAACAACTCGAAACCCGCTAGCAGTCGACGTAGATCCATCTCGAGCCCGTGAATTTCATACGCATCCGTTGTCGGCCCCACGTGCACGGCTGCGCCCGTGTCGAGAGCAGCCAATGACAATCCGGGCATTCCAGGCAGGCCCGAAGCTTTCTCCCAGAATTCACACGCTGCGATGTCCAGCGTCGGTGGCTCTGGTTCGATAAGAGGGGTTAACGCGGCAACATTCGCAGTGCCCGCCAGGGGCTCGTCCTCGGATATCGCCAGTTCGTCGACGCTGATTCCGACAACAGGAACTGTCAACCCCTCGGGGCTACTGACGTGCACGCCGGTTGCTGTTCGAGTCAATCGCGCGCTTTGCGGATCACTGGTCGACTGCAGGTCGACCTCGGGGGGCATTGCCTCGAGAGCTTTCCTGCCTGAGTCGGAATCGAGAGCAACGCGCAGGCGGGTCACGACAGCTCGTACCAACGGGGGTGGGTCGAACTCCATCGTGACGGCGACGTCGGGCGCACACCGGGTATGGGATTCATCGGGTCGCGGTGGATCTGTATCCACCCGCTCTCGGATGTCGGTCATGGGGTGGTCCCTCCAGTTTCGGGGCATGGGGCAAGCGATTTGGTTGCGCGTCAGAGAGGCGCGGTTTTGTGCGATGTCGCAGCTCTCGCCCTGGTGTGATCTGCCAAGCGCTATAGTCGAGCAATGAAGTCAGTCACATGACTAACTCATGTGACTGAGATTATGGCGGATCGGAGCTAGCGTCAATAGGCAAACTGCAAGAGATCCCGAAGAGCGGCAACGACGCACCCGGAACGCACCGGGCAGATATAAGGAACGACCAGGGTGTCACGCACGCTGAGTGACATCGATACGCTCGACCCCTGGAGGCCCACGACAACGAGAAGGTGAACGGTAAAGCGAATGGCGTATCTGACAGCATCCGAGCGGCGGACTGCGATCGTCAAGGCCGCCGCCCGAGTCATCATTCGCGACGGACTGGCCGCGGCGACCACCCGCCGCATCGCCGACGAAGCCGGAGTCAACCTCGCTGCGTTGCACTACAGTTTCGACGGCAAAGGAGAGATCTATACCGCCGTGGACGACATGTTTCGTGCCACCACGGTGGGATCACGCCTGGTACCGACAACTGGCTGGACACGTCAAGAGATCATCCGTTCATTGCTCGAACGCTTCCAAGATCTTCTCCACACCGATCGAGACGTCCCGATCGCCCAATACGAGCTTCTGCTGTGGGCGCTGCGCAATCCGGACAAGGCCGAACTCGCCAGAGCCAGCTACACGACGTACATATCCGCCTTCGCCGATGAGCTTCGGCACGCAACCGACATCGCCGGCAGCGACGCCACACTGCTCGCCCGCTACACGATCGGCGCAATCGACGGAATCTACATGCAAAATCTCGCAACTGGCGCGACCGGAGTGAGCGCACCCGAACTCGACGCCATCTCGTCCGCAATCGTCGGCATCATCGATTCGATCCACCCGCCCCGCTAGAGTTTTCCCGTTTCCCACCCGGCGTTGCAATCGACAGCGCCGGGCCACAGTCGTGCCCGTAATCATCCGAATCCCGCAGCTGCATCCAAGGAATTTTCCGGAACTCATTGACGAACAGCAAGGGTGAAGCTAATCTCAGTCGATCGACTCAGTCATGTGACTGACATCACCATCTCCTGAGGGCTATCCCGATCCTCACACGCGCGATCGCGGCCGATCCCGGCATATAGCCCCTGCCCGCACTCGACAGTGCACAAATTCAAGGACGCACATATGAATCACTCGCCGAATAATGCTGTAGCACAGACTAATACGGATTCCACCAACCTTGAATCCGGCCATCTCAGCCGCCTTCAACTGACCTCGCTGGCCATCTCGTCAATGATCCCTGCCGTCGGCATGGCGTCGTTTCCAATGCTGCTGGTACTCAACGCAGGACTCGGTGGTTGGGTCGCTGCTCTGCTCGCAGCGCTGACAGTCATCTGCGTCGGCAGAGCAGTAACCGTCTTCGCTAGCCGGTATGTCGCCTCCGGATCGCTCTACTCCTACGCCGGCGAAGTATTCGGGCGATGGGCACAGTCACTGATCGCAGCCTCGTTGTTCCTCGGGTATCTGGCGATGGTCGCAAGCATTTTGCTGGTCATCGGCGCGTACAGCGGTAGCTTTCTGCAATCTATCGGCATCGACGGCGGCCTCGATCGCCCTGCACAAATCGCGATCTACCTCGCCTCCGCAGCAATTGTCGCGGCGATCACCTGTCGCGGCCTAGATGTTTCGATCGTAATCGCGGTCCTACTCACCGCGATTTGTCTTCCAATGTTGCTGGCCATTACCGGGGCGAGTGCGATTCACACTGGTCTACATCTGCAGGAACAACTGACTCTTCAGGGCGCGTCCGTCAGCGGGATCGTGGCCGGCATCGCATCCGGAACTGCGTTCCTGGTCGGTTTCGAGGGGAGCGCGGCCCTGGCCGCGGAGACCCGCGACCCGAAGAAGAATGTGCCGGCCGCCGTGATGCGTGTTCCCATCGTGCTTGGAACCTTGTACGTGATCGCAACCTTCCTACAGGCACCAGGAATCACGGAGACATCCGACCAAATCCTTTCCGGCACATCATCCCCCGCCGCCCTGGCCGAGAATGCGGGCTTACCGACCGCAATGGGACAAATGACGGACCTCGTTGTCGCCGTAGCGACCTTCGCCGCACTGATCGGATTCGTCAACTACGGATCCCGCTTCGTCGCCACTCTGTCAGCCGAAAAGCTTCTACCACAAAGGTTCACACGCATACACTCCCGATTTCACAGCCCTGTTTCCGCAATCCTGCTGATCATTCTCGGTGGCCTCTTCGGCATTTGCACTTTGGTGATCGGCGTCACGGGCCCACTTCCTTCCATCTATAACGCAGTGTCAACTCTGGTCGTCTATTTCTGGGTGAGCCCATACGTCGTCATCAGCATAGGCGCCGTGATGCTCCTCTTCCGCGAGCGCGCAGCCACCGCCGTGACAATCGCAGCACTGATCGCCGGTGCCGTCGCAACCTCATGGATCTATCTCAACGGAATCTTCTTCCCCGCACCGTCTCCAGTCAGTGCCATGTCCTACGTTGCGCTCGCAACCATCACGCCGGCCACTATCGCCTTTTACCTGATGGGGCGTCGAAGCCACGCTGACGCCTCCCAGCCGCCACCTCACCTGAACTCGGAACGAGCGACGGCCCGAGAGCAGTAGACGAACCTCAAATTCAAGCCACCAAACCGGCTTCCCCGTCGCGAGGCACGGGCCCACCGGTGCATGAAGACCACGCCGCCTAACCTGCACTGGAACTAAAAGCGGAAGCGCCGTCGGCGCCAATTTGCTCGAGTTGGATCAGTGGGCCAAAGACATGGTCCTTGAAGCCGTCGCTACGTCGCGTACGCGTCATCCTTCGGGCGCAACCCTTCGGCTACTACGCGTGCGCGGCAGCCAACAACGCTGTGGCGCATGGAATGCCCTTCGACCATGCACTCACTGACGGAGACCTTCGGATTGATACTGAGCGTTCCGGATTCCTGATCAACACCGAATTCGGAGTCCTCGGTATCAGTCCGACATCAGGACCCACATACTCGAACACCGGCCGACCTGGGCGGAAATACACACTATGCCCAGGCCTGCTGCCAGCCCTGGAATCCTGGGTCATGACTGACGCCGACGGCCATGATCCAATGTCGAGGCGTTCGACGCGGCTGATTCCGTACGCGGCAAAAGAATCGCAGGCATGTTCTCAACCGCTCAATATCGGAACGCCCTTTCTGGGAACTCGTGTTCGGGGTCATCGGCTCGCGAATGCTCGAGCGCGGTGCCCACGCCCGACATGCGAACATTCGCATACTCGACTTTGACAATCATTTACATTAAGCAGTAGATCTATAGCCATGCACCTCAACACCCGCATGTCGCGGCGCCTCACCCTTGCCACATCAGTTGGCCTCTCACTCGCCCTCGTCACGGGCTGCTCGTCCGACAACAAGGACTCGGCCCCGTCGGAGACCACCACGACAACCGCGTCCGCACCCACCGAACAAGCCTCGGCAACACCGCGTCTCGCAGTCTCCTACGACGGTGGCGTCCTGGTGCTGGATGCAACTTCGCTCGACGTGGTCGGCGAGACCAAGATCGACGGCTTCACGCGACTCAACCCGGCCGGCGACGGTCGCCACGTCATGATCTCGTCGGGTGAGGCGTTCAAGGTGCTCGACACCGGCACGTGGTCTTCGGCTCACGGTGATCATTCTCATTACTACACAGCCGATCCCGCGATGTCCGAGGTCGAGTTTGCAGCCAACGAACCCGGACACGTTGTACGCCATGCCGGAAAAACCGTTCTCTTCAACGACGGCTCGGGACTCGTCGAGATCTTCGATCCGGCGCAGTTGGCAAAACGCCAACCCCGCGTCGAGACGTACACCACGCCAGAACCCCATCACGGCGTTGCGGTCGCACTTGCCGACGGCAGCCTGTTGACGACCATCGGAAATTCGGAGTCCCGCAACGGCATTGCCATCCTCGATGCCGACCGCAAGGAAATCCTGCGCAACGAACAGTGCCCCGGTGTCCACGGCGAAGCAGTCGCTGCCGGCGAAGCCATCGTGCTGGGCTGCCAGGACGGGTTGCTCGTGTACAAGAACGGAGCGATCACCAAGGTCCAGAGTCCGGATGCATACGGCCGCATCGGAAATCAGGCAGGCTCGGAGGAGTCGGACATCGTGCTGGGTGATTACAAGACCGACAAGGACGCCGAACTCGAACGTCCGCAACGGGTCTCGCTGACCAACACGACGACGTCCGAACTCAAGCTCGTCGACCTCGGCACCAGCTACACCTTCCGCTCACTCGGCCGCGGACCACACGGAGAGGCACTGGTGCTCGGCACCGACGGCGCCATCCACGTCATCGACCCGAACACCGGCGTCGTCACCAAGAAGATCGCCGTCATAGACGCATGGACCGAGCCCACCAAATGGCAAGAGCCCAGGCCCGCGCTCTTCGTAGAAGATCACACCGCTTACGTCACCGACCCAGCGTCGAAGAAGCTGATCGCAGTCGACCTCGAGGACGGCAGCATCCTGACCGAGACCACTCTCGATCACGCCCCCAACGAATTGACCGGTGTCACCGGCTGATTCAGATCCTCACCTCAGGCCCCCATCTCACACCGAGATGAGGGCCTGAGCCGTTCTCGTGCTTCGCCTACTGACCAGGGAATCTCATACCCAGGCAATCCCCGAGGTGCTACGACGCGCACCTCAGAGAATCGAAGCCGTTGTCGCCAGCTCTGCT
>NZ_JAZHFF010000001.1:0-4406 GCF_036541985.1 Rhodococcus sp. IEGM 1306 | reverse complement strand
GAGCTGAGCGATGAGCAGGACCACGATTGACCGCGGCACAAGTCAGCATGGAATAACTCCATGTGGAGGTTCGTTGGAGATGGTGTCGGTGTTCGGTTCTTTGCCCCGGGTACCACCCCAGAATTGCCACTTCGAGTGGCCACTTGCCGAGAGGCGCAAGACGGGCACCGACGCGCCGGAGCCGCTGGACACCTTTTGGTGCCAGCGGCTTTGTCGTCTGAATGATCAGGCCGGGTTTTCGCCGGCAGCGACGTCGAGGATCCACGTCACCCCGAACGCATCGGTGAGCATGCCGAAACCGGGGCTCCACGCCGCGGCGGCAAGACCCTCGATGATCGATGCACCAGCAGAGAGTTCGGCCCAGTAGTTCTGCACCTCTTCGAGGGTTTCACCGCGAACCGAGACGAAGAACGGTTGGTCGGTGATCGTGGTGCCGTTCTCGCGGTGTGTCGAGCCTGCGTTGCCGGCCGAGCCGCCCGACTGTCCAGGGATGTCGTATGCCATCACACAGAAGCCGTCCTCTGTCTCCACCTGGCCGAACACGACGTTCTCAGCGCCGGGCACCTCCTTGGGCATCCCGAAGTCGCCGTAGGTTGCGATCGTGACCTGGCCACCGAAGACGGACTGGTAGAACTCCAGAGCCGCGCGGGCGTCTCCGCGGAAGTTGAGGTGGGTCGTTGTCTTGATGCTCATGTCTGCTCCTGGTACGAACGTCGCTCGGGTTTTCCCTGACAACGTCGACTCTCACAGCCGTATAGGACTGTTTTCGTCCTAGACTCGTCGTAGTCTCACCGCATGGCGACCACCACTCGACTCTTGAATCTGCTGTCCCTCTTGCAGACGAGGCGCGACTGGCCGGGCGCTCTACTCGCCGAGCGGCTCGACATCAGCCATCGCACGGCCCGCCGCGATATCGACCGGCTCAGGGAGATGGGTTACCGCATTGCGGCGACCATGGGCCCGGACGGCGGATACCGACTCGACGCCGGCAGCGAGCTGCCACCCCTGCTGTTCGACGACGATCAGGTCATCGCACTGGCAGTTGCGCTGCAGGCGGCGACGCTGACCGGCGTCGGTATCGAAGAGGATGCGGTTCGAGCGTTGACCACTGTGCGGCAAGTGATGCCGTCGCGTCTGCGCCATCGCCTCGACGCGCTCACGTTCACCACGATTTCGGCCGGTTCCGGCGACGCAGACTCCGCGTCCCCAGAGGTGCTCGTAGCGATTTCCGCTGCAGTCCGCGGTCGCGAGGTGTTCCGCTTCGATTACTCGAACGACCACTCAAACAACAGCGAAATAACACCCCCGCGCCGAGTGGAGCCGCATCATCTGGTGACCTCCAAGCGTCGCTGGTATCTCGTCGCGTGGGATCTCGCGCGAGACGACTGGCGAATCTTCCGCGCCGATCGCATCACCCCACGCACCCCGAACGGTCCCCGGTTCACGCCGAAGGAAATCCCCGGCGGCGACGTCAGCGAATACGTGTCCGCGCGCTTCAAAGGATCGGAACATATCAACAATTGGCCGTGCCATGGCAAGGTCGTTCTCCATCGACCAGCCAGTTATGTTCTTCCCTTTGTCGGGGATGGCATCGTCGAAGATCTTGGCCCCGAGCAGTGCATTCTCGAAGCCGGATCATGGTCTTGGACGGCGCTGGCAGCCTCCTTCAACCGATTCGACACCGACATCGATGTCGTCGGCCCGGCAGAACTTACCCACGCTTTCGCACAACTCGCCGCCCGCAACGCCGCGACTGCTGAGAGTTAGTCAGTCGTCTCGAATGAGATCCAGGTCTCCAACACAACCGTGCGCCCGCGGGTTCGTGATAGCTTTCACGTCCTCAGAGGACCTGAGGACTTGAAGACCTGAACGAAGGGATGCCCAAGGAGATGAAGAAGGGGCAAGTTGCATTTCTCACCGGCACACACGTCGTGAACGATCTGTACCAGGGGGCTGTGCCTGCACTGTTGCCGTTCATGATGCTCGAACGCGGATATTCCTATTCCGCGGTCGCCGGAATCACGCTCGCCGCGACCGGACTATCCAGTGTCGTGCAACCTGCATTCGGCATGCTGGTCGATCGAAAGAGCCGAAACTGGCTGGTACCCACAGGTTTTGTGACGGCCGCAGCAGGCATTGTCGTGGCAGCGATGAGCACCACCTACATCGTCACTTGGCTGGCAATTGCCGTGGCCGGCATCGGCATCGCCGCATACCATCCTCCCGCCACAAATTTGGCACGCGCGGCTGGAGGTCATTCACAGAAAGCCATGAGCGTGTTCTCCGTGGGCGGTACGTTGGGCGCCTCGCTGGCGCCACCGTTTGTCACGCTCGTGGTTGGCTCACTCGGTTTGTCCGGCGGCTATCTGCTCGCAGTTCCTGCAGTGGTGGCGGCTATTTGGTGGATGGTCGCCCAGTCGCGATCGGCCAACACGGGTGCGGCCGAATCAGCCCAGTCGTTGAGTGCGCAACTGGCAGCGAACGGTCCCGTGTCAGACGATTGGCGCTCGTTCACACGACTCGTGCTGGTAACGGTCTGTTGGTCAATTCCGTACGTGACCACACTGTCGTTGGTCTCACCGTTCGTGCTCAACGCACTGAACGGATCGTCCTCGAGCGCTGCAATCGTGTTGTCCTCCTTCACATTGGCAGGAGCGGCCGGAACGCTACTGGGAGGAGTCCTCGCGGACCGTCGTGGTCGACGCGCATCCATCCGACTCGGCTACCTGCTTGCGGTACCTTCACTGGCACTGCTCGCTGCCGCCCCGCACGTCGCAGTTGCCGAATTGGGAATCGTCTGTCTCGGATTTGCTATGTTCCTGCCCTTCGCGCCACAGGTGACATTGGCGCAGGACTACCTACCGAATCGCCCCGGCACAGCAAGTGGGGTGACGCTCGGACTCGCGATGTCCGTGGGGGGCATCGCATCTCCGCTGTTCGGCTACCTGGCAGATCACTTCGGACCGCGCATGGCGATCGGGGCGACAACTGCAGTGCTGTTCGTCGGCGCCGTCATCGCATTCACCTTGCGCGATCGACGACTCGACCCGGAAGACGAGACGGAGCGCGAACTGGACGTCATCGCCCTTCGATAAACCGAAAGACGGCCCCGTAGTCTGAAGATTCATCGGAGGACATGAAGTATTACTCGGTGAGCCGCTCCATTGCGGTTCACCGAGTCAGTCAGGAGCAGTCACATGGCAGTGCGCCAGATCAAGCAGCAGTCGCTGGTACAGAAAGCCGCGGACGAACTTGCGCGCCTCATCGGCGACGGCGAGTGGCCGGTCGGGACCAAAATCCCGAACGAACAGGATCTGAGCACACTCCTCGGAGTCGGGCGTTCGACCGGCAGAGAGGCCGTTCGCGCACTGATTGCGTCAGGCCAGCTCTACTCGCATCAAGGGTCCGGCACCTACGTCATGTCCTCGACACCGGTCACAGAACTCGAGCGAGAACTCAAACGCTCGGACCGCCGCGAAGTCTACGAAGTACGCAGACTCCTGGAAGTGGAAGCGGGCCGCCTGGCTGCCATGCGCCGAACTTCGGCCGACGTCGATCTGTTACACGCAGCACTCGAAGCCCGTGAAAATGCCTCGACACCAACAGAATTTGTCGACGCTGACATGGAACTACATCGCGCCGTGGTGAATGCTGCGCACAACAGCGTGTTGTCGATGGTGTTCGATTCATTCATCGAAACGCTCCGCAACTCGGCCCTGGACGTGATCACCGACGTCGCGGCGCGAGACCCCGAATCGATCGACGACGAAGCCGCTGCCCACCGAGATCTAGTAGAAGCCATCGTCGCGGGTGATGCCGACGCTGCCAGCGCGGCAACGCGCAGGAACATGGACGGGCTCGACTGACCCTCTCTATCGTTGTCAGGCATGACGTCCACATCGCTCCCTCCACGGGGTCTCCGGATCGGTCTGTCCGCCATCGCGTGGCTAAACCTGCTCTCTGCGCTCGTAGGAATGGCGGGCCTGACGATCGGCGGCGGGATGGGCCTGCCTCCTGAGTGGATCGAGGGAACCGTCTTCCCTTCATATTTCTGGCCCGGAATCCTCCTCGGCGTTGTCGTCGGAGGCATCCAGGCCGCCGCGCTCTTCGCTCAGCACAACAGGTTCCGTCTGACGTGGGGCCTGCACGCGGCCGCCGGCCTGACCATGATGATCTGGATCTTCGTCGAGATCGCCATCGTTCTCGCCTGGTCGCCACTGCAGGGCATCTTCTTCACCACCGGACTAGTCCAGACGATCCTCGCCGTTCTCGCACTCGGCGCCTGGCCTCGCCCCTTCCTCCAACGAGTCGAGTAGCGACGGAACCTGTTCTCGAACAACAGAATCACGACGGCCGGGCCCACCTCACCTTCTCGAAAATATCCTTGACTCGAAAGTATGTTCGAG
>NZ_JAZHFF010000017.1:0-68005 GCF_036541985.1 Rhodococcus sp. IEGM 1306 | reverse complement strand
ACGAACCTAGCGAGCCCAGTCGAGCCCCGCACGCATCTTCGGAAAGGCCGACACGGTAGTTCGGTCAACAGGTCGGTCTTGACGCGGTCACCAGCAGGTCTCTGTAGTTTTGACGGCGCGACCACCACGCACTCCACACCCGCTTGATTCAGAGCTCGGTACAGGCCGAATCCGGTCGGTCCGGCCTCGTAGACGGCTTTCACCGGACCCGGCAACGAACGCAACCAGGCGAGGATCTCACCGGAGTCCGGACATAATCGTTGTTTCCATACTTCACCGGTTTGACCGTCGATCGCACATGCCACTACAGACAGTGCGTGCACGTCCAATCCGACACTCGTACGCTGATACATCACCGGGGCCTCCTGCAAATGTAGGCACTACCGATCCAGGCTTCGCCTACTCGGCAACCCACGGCAACTTGCAAGCGAGTCCCCGGCCCGAAACGGGCCGACCCTCATACCGTCTAGCGGTCGAGGGTCGGCGCTCGAAAGGATTTCGACCTTGAACGACTCTGTCTCGCGCCCCTCCCGACGAGGCGATCAGTTTTCCGCAATTATTCGATTAGTTGAGAAGGCCCATGCCGAGTTGACTGCCAATTCCGTCTTCGGGCCGGCTGACAGATACGCGCAGCAAGCCGTGGAACTCTCACTACTTCCCGAAGGAAAAGCACGTCACAAGTACGTCAATCGGTTCTACTGGTATGGCAAGATCGACATCCACACCGGCAATCCTGTTCCCCGCGACAGGAAGGTCACTGTGTGGGCTCTCGGAAGAGACGAGTTGGGATTTTGGTACGAGATCAAGAATGCGTATGCGTTTGGAACCGCAGAGCGGCACAGGGAACAGGCCCTTTCGGATCCATTGCGGCGGCATTTTTGGGCCGTGATCAGCGTTGCATCGTCGATCGTGCAAGAGATTCGGTCGCTTCACGATATCGCGGTGGAAGCCTTCCTCACGTCCGCGACCGGACCTGTCGACGTCGACAAAGAACTTGCGAGTATCACCACACAACTGCTCGATGTCGCATCAGTCAGAGTCGATATCGGTAGCGAACCGATCGGTGACACCCCTGAGATCGAGCATGCGCGGAAACTGTGGCTGCGCCACATCGAAGAACTGGATACCAATGTCGTTCAGCCAGTGATGGAGCGAATCACCTCACTATCCGAGTACCGTGATCGACTGCGCGCCGTGCAGATTCAGACGCAGACGATCCGTCGTATCGGCAAGAGCGCCGGAATCGACGAGCGGATGGACAAACTGGTTGCGAAATCCGGGCGGGACGTTGAGGGATCATCGAACATCAAATCGTCCACAGATGAGATCCACCAAGCCGAAGTTGCTCGCAGTTCCGCTTTGGCTGAGGTGCGTGGCGACTACCTGAACGCTCTGTTGCCGTAGACAAATTCGCTTTCCCGAGAGATGTGTAAGTCTTTGCACTGGTTGATCGTAAGTCTTTGTGGTGGTTGACCATTGGATGGCACTCTCGGGAGGTGGAGACTCCAATGCCCGGCGCCGCGTGTGGGTGCGGCGAGTTGGCTGCGAGCGAGGACAGCGCGTGCGGTAGCTTCGACATCGATCGGGTCGCTCTCACCACCGTTGCGCCGGAGCTTGCACCCCGACCTCCGTGGGCTCCAGCAAGATCGGAAGCCGAGCCCTTACGCAGATGGGATGACCCGCCCCGCAACAGCTACACAATGGCCTGCTTGACTCATCGCTGTGATGGAAACACGGGAGCCTGGGGCCCAACAAACCCTTGAGTCTGCAGTAAAGGTCGTCAGTCAGGCTGTACCCGAACCGATCCGAGAACACTGGGCCGACATCGGCGGCGTCCGTTATCCCCCGAAGCAGGCATACCAGCTGATCAGCGACCTCCCCCGGGCCAGCTTCACCTCTCATACGGCCCTGGCGCGTCTCCGCAGAATCGGCTTCACCACCAGTGTCTACCAAGCCAGGATCGGCGAGCAGCACACCGAAACAGACACCGACCCCAGTACCCCGGAGGGGGACTACACGCATCTGTCGGCATCGTTCTCCACTCTGCTGGATTTCCTCACCACGAATCAGCTCACCGAGCACCTGTCCTCCGCTGAGTCGGCATTCGCCGGCTCGGACACGATCGGGTGCGCTGACATCGTCGAACGTTTTCACTTCAGCGAGGATCTTCTCGACGCAGCCCTCGCCGTTCGTCAGCATGTCGGACGGCTCAACGACGTCATTCATGCCACCGTCATTGCGCGATGTCTGCCACTGATCCTCGAACCTGGCGAGACCGTCAGGGCCAGGCCATCACTCGGCGCCGGCAACGACCCCAGCAGGCCTTTTGATGTCGAGACCGATCGGCGCATCGCCGAGTTCAAGGTTTCGCAGTGGAAGGGTGCCGACACCATGCGCAAGCGAGGTGTGTTTGCTGATCTAGTTCATCTGGCGTTGGATCCCACGGAGCGGCGTGCGCAGATGTTCGTCGTCGGGGCGCTTCCGAAGAAGTTCTTGGTGGCCTCACGATCAACCGCCGAGTGGGCCTTGGGCCGCTCCTCTCCCCATACTCGACACCGATTCGAAGAAAAGTTCGGACCCGCCGGACAGTTCACCGTCGCCGAGTTCACCGCCGGACCGGCGGCACATATCGAGATCATCGACATCGCGACCTTGGTGCCGTCTCTGGGCCTGGCCGACGAGCTGCTCTAGCCGAGGTCGGCCATACCTTCCCGGCCGCTTGCTGCCGGAACCATCGCATTCCGTTGCCACGATCGCCGAAGAGGTCTGTTCTTCCGCCCATCAGGAGATCTATGCACGGGCAACGGCCTGAGTCCGAGAACTGATCAGGTCGCCACGTGTGACCAACTGCACGGGTTGTTACAGGTCAGGACCGGCCTTCGAGGGCCGCGGCAATGATCAAAACCGAACTAGCGATCAACAGGGGCGCGTCAAAAGGATCAACACTCTCCCCTATTCGTCCACGGCGGACAAGTGAGGGGTCACCCGCCCTGGCCGGCAATGCGTTGTAGCACCGTTGCCCCGTACCTGAGCGCAGCGGCTTCCGTTTGGAAAGTTTGTTTGTCGTTGTTCTGCGCCCTCCACGCCTTCGCTGGCAAGCATCGTTCTACGGTGAATTGGAAGTCGGTCGACCTACGACTGACTTCCGCTCTCCACTCCGTTCCATCCAGGGCTGATCCTTGCCAGGCATGCCGTGAATTTAAATGGCTATTATTGGTGAACGATCGCCAGTTGACTTGTGGGCGTGTCTTTTCCAGTGCATGACGGAAGTCCGACGCGCTCTGTATGCGTTTGGCAGGGTCAGGATGCAACGCCTTGGATACAGCCGTACGAAGAGAGCGGTGGATGTAAGGCATCCACGCGTCAGCGGCTGGAATGGCCGAGTTGGTCTCGAGTTTAGGGCGAACTCGCCTATCACTATTGAGCAGTCGGTAGGCGGTAAGGCCGAGTGCGTAGACATCCCCCTGGACGGTAGTGACAGTTCGCGTGCCATCTTTGATCGATTCCGGCGGAAGGTGCGGAAAGTACGGAAAACCTGAGCCACCTTCGGGTTCAACCTTCTCGCAGGCAAGACCGAAGTCGGAGACCTTCACGATATGAGTGCGATCAAGTAGAAGGTTCGCTGGCTTGATATCGCGATGAAGCAGGCCAACGGTGTGAATGTGCGCGATGCCCCTGCATGCGGCCTCCACTATGAGGACAGCATCTCGGACAGGTGCCGCATCTTGCTTGTACCTGTCGGCAACGCTCCCATCCTCCATGTACTCCATTCGAATGACAGGAGTTCCGTTCTCCACGTCGGTCGAGAAGACCGAAACAACATTGTCATGCTTTCCGAGTTCCATCGCCTGAGCCTCGGTGAAGTCTGCCTCTGAGAACGCGGCATGGGTGATGTACTTAGCGGCGCATGGACGGTTAAGACCCTCGTCGTACTCGAGTTCCACAGATCCGTAGAAGCCGTTGCCAAGATGTTTGATGCGTCTGAACGGGGCCACCATCTTACCCCCGCACCTGAGAGACCGCGAGAATCACCGGTTCCTGGTGCGATTTGGGAGTCGTACTGATGCAGGAAATATCGGCCAAGAAGCTATCGATTTCGCTCCTCTTTACTCCGAACTCAGTGCAAATCGACTGCTTCTTGACGGACTTCGCCGGAATCGAACACGCGCCGAGGACGGATCGCACAACCCCATCAACCTCGATACGCTGGACGAGCGAGTCCGTGAGACCGCCACGCGCTCCGCCTGCTGCGAGAATTGCCGCGCCATCTGGAGTGAATCTCGCTAGGATCTCGCGCACTTCCTTTGCCACCCAAGCGAGTTGCTTCTCGCGCGTGTCGCGAGGCGCAGCTGCAACTCGTCGCTCGATGACAATTGCGTCGATGTACTGTGCACCCTCGACAACCGCCCAGCTAATCGAGTCCTTCGTACATCGGAATCCAATGACCTTCACAGTCCCACTCTCACAGGTCTTTTGATCTCTGTAGAACCTCGCGTGATTCTTCACGCATGTATAGAATATGCGGATAGTCATGCCGGACGACAGAAGCGCTCTCCGCCTCCAATCTCATCCAGCGTCTCGACTACGTTGTTTGCAAATCTATCCGGCGAGCTTCTCAATACTCGCCGTAACACCGAAGAGGGTTCCTATAGCAGTCATCGCGGCCCTCTCGTAGTCTCTTAGGTTGATGACGTAGCGGAGCTGTCCAATTCTCCGAAAGGGCCTTTTCCGTCGATGACGACGGTGTACTCCGTCGACCCTTCCTTCAACGCATCTCCCGGTAGTCCTAGGTGCCAGTACATCGTTCGCCCTGGGGGGATCGCACCAAAGGAGGATCTATTTTCTTCATCCACACAGGGAACGCTCTTACGATCCACTCCTCGCCAGCCTTCCAATACCACTTCGACGCGATGCCTCCTACCTCGCTCCGTGGTGATCCAGTTGGCCGGCGTCTTATTCATCGTCGTTCATGGTCGATTCTCTTTGTCGTTCTCGTGGCCTACGTCCATCCCCACAACTCCAGAACGACGGAGCACTTCATGTCGAACCACCCCGCCATGGGGTGAATGTCCGTTACCTTCCTCGATAGTGGTTGCAATCTCCTGGCTGCTCGGCGTCCCGTGCAGGGATGCTGTCACCACGAAAGGGAGCACATCTGTGAATGGACTCGACACACCTACTCGTTTGTCCCGAACCACCGCGGCCCTCGGTGTCGGCGCGCTCGCTGCCGCGATCACCTTCGGCAGCGCAGTTGGTACTGCATCAGCCGACACTCCGGTCGCCGACTTCGGCAGTCTCTCGTTCTCGGTGACCAACGGTCCCGACAACACCATCTACGACATCAACGCAATCATCAATCTCCCACCCGGCACACTGCCGCCAGGGATGATGACCCCTCAGATCACGGCGCCCGCCGCGCCCCCTCAACCAGTCGGCGACCCGTTTGCGGGCACCGCATTGGACTTCGTTCTGAGCTTCATTCAGGCTGCGGCCAGATAGCCGACAACAAAAAACGAGGCCACCAACTCTTGTGAGTTCGTGGCCTCGTCTTGTGGTGGGCGAAGGGGGACTTGAACCCCCACGTCCCGAAGGACACTGGCACCTGAAGCCAGCGCGTCTGCCATTCCGCCACTCGCCCGAGCAACGCCGAAACATTATCACGACAAACTTTGAAAGTTCTATTCGTGCAGCTCAGGGCACGAATCGGTGAACACCGAGCACCCAAAAGCCCAGAACCGATACCATGCTGAAACAGCGGCCAGGTACTGCCGAAGCGACATTTGACAGTACCGTGGAACCTGTACAGCAGTTTGGACGACACGCGACAAGGCGGTGCCGGCGCTACTTGCCGAGCATTTTGCCGTCGTAGATGCGAGGCGAGAGGAGGGCCCGATGGGCATCGTGCAGCGTTTCGAACGGAAGCTCCAAGGAGCTGTCGGCGACGCATTCGCGCGGGTCTTCGGTGGTGGCGTTGTGCCGCAGGAAGTAGAGGCGGCGCTCCAGCAGGAGGCACGTGACCGCGTCGAGCACCTCGGCGGCGGAATCCTTCTCGCCCCCAACAACTACGTGATCACCATCAACAACTCCGATCACGAAGAGCTGGCAGCAGATCGCGAACTGACGACAAAAGCTTTCAGCCGACACCTGCAGGATTTCATCCGCGATCAGGGTTGGCAGACGTACGGCGACATCTCGGTCACTTTCGAGCCTTCGCCTACGCTCCACACCGGTCAGTTCCGCACCCGCGGAACCGTCGACCCGGATGGTGACGCCGAGCAGGCATCGCCGCCGTCGCATGTTCCGCAGGTTTCGTCGCGGCCGCCACAACGGCCGCCTCAGCGACCCGCACCGATTGTTCCCCCTGTTTCCAATCCAGTCCCGTCACAACCAGGAGCCGGCCCCATGACGCAGAACTCAGGCTACGAACCAAGCCGCGAACCGGCGGGTCGCCAGCCCGAACCGCAGCAGCCGGCACGGAACGGGTACTCCCACGACGACGGCGGTTACGCCGCTCCGCAGGGCCAGGAAGCGCCGTACCAGAACGGTTACGACCGCGGCGACGGTTACCGCACGGGCGACGACCAGCAGGGCTACAACCAGCAGCAGGGTGGCTACGACCAGCAGGCGTACCCGAACCAGCAGCAGCCGTACGAGCAGGCCGGTTACGACCAGCAGGGTTATGACCAGCAGGGTTATGACCAGCAGGGCGGCGGCTACGACCAGCAGGGTTACCAGCAGCAGCCGTACGACCAGCAGGGCTACGGCCAGCAGGCGTACCAGGGTGGGTACGACCAGCAGGGCTACCAGCAGGGCGGCTACGACCAGCAGGGTTACCAGCAGCCCTACAACGGCCAGTCCTACGATCAGCCGGGCTACGACCAGCAGAGCTACCAGCAGGGCGGTTACGACCAGCAGGCGTACACACAGCAGCCGTACGAGCAGGCCGGCTACGAGCAGGGCGGCAACTTCGAGCAGACGCAGGCCTACCCGCAGCAGGGTTACGCCCAGCCGCAGGGCGGTTACGCACCGACGGCCCAGAGCCTGACGGCAACCCTGCAGCTCGAGGACGGCAGCGGACGCCACTTCCAGCTTCGCGACGGCAGCAATGTCATCGGCCGCGGCCAGGAAGCTCAGTTCCGCCTCCCGGACACCGGCGTCTCACGTCGCCACATCGACATCCGTTGGGACGGCCGCACCGCGATGCTGTCCGATTTGGGATCCACGAACGGCACCACCGTCAACGGTGCACCGGTCCAGGACTGGCAGCTGGCAGACGGCGACATCATTCGTGCAGGTCACTCGGAGATTCTGGTTCGCATTCTCTGAGCTGAGAAACGGACGCCAGGATTTTTCCGATAACAATCGAACATTCGGCGGTCCGTCGGCGCGCCGCCGTCACGCGGCTGTCAGTATCGTGATCTTCGGGGCCCAGAGCCCCCTATGATGCTGCCAGTCGACAATGCTCGAACCCCGCTGCGGCGGGGCTCGAGCCATAGAAGGAGGTGGACAGCCGTGCAGGGCCTGATTCTGCAACTCACACGGGCGGGCTTCCTGCTCCTACTGTGGCTGTTCGTCTGGGCAGTCCTCCGCACTCTCCGCTCCGACATCTATGCCGGCTCCGGGGTCAGGGTTCCGCCGCGGTACACCCGCGCCGGAAAGGTCCTGCCCTCGCTGGGCAAGGCGAAGGTGCCTCGGTACCTGGTGGTCACGCAGGGCGCCCTCGCCGGTACCCGCATCACCCTGGGTTCTCAGCCCGTCATGATCGGTCGCGCCGACGATTCGACGCTCGTTCTCACCGACGATTACGCGTCGACGCGCCATGCGCGGCTCTCTCAGCGCGGCGCTGATTGGTACGTCGAGGATCTCGGTTCGACCAACGGCACCTATCTGGACCGCGCCAAGGTCACCACTGCGGTGCGCGTGCCGCTGGGCACTCCGGTTCGCGTCGGCAAGACGGTAATCGAGCTACGCCCGTGACCCTTGTTCTCCGCTACGCGGCGCGCAGCGACCGCGGTCTCGTGCGCTCCAACAACGAAGATTCCGTGTACGCCGGTGCACGCCTGTTGGCTTTGGCCGACGGTATGGGCGGGCACGCGGCCGGTGAGGTCGCGTCGCAGTTGATGATTGCCGCTCTGGCGCATCTCGACGACGACGAGCCCGGCGAGGATCTGCTCGGAAAGCTCGAGGCAGCCACCCGCGAGGGCAACGATTCCATCGCCGATCACGTCGAGGAAGAACCCGAACTCGACGGCATGGGCACCACGCTCACCGCGATCCTCTTCTCCGGCAGCAAGCTCGGTCTCGTGCACATCGGCGACTCGCGCGCCTACCTGCTGCGCGACGACCACCTGACGCAGATCACCCGCGACGACACATTCGTCCAGTCACTGGTCGACGAGGGCAGGATCACCGCCGAACAGGCACACACGCACCCGCAGCGATCCCTGATCATGCGGGCGTTGACCGGTAACGAGATCGAGCCGACGCTCACCGTGCGCGAAGCCCGCGCCGGCGATCGCTACCTGCTCTGCTCCGACGGCCTCTCCGACGTGGTCAGCGACGAGACCATCGAGAACACGATGCGCGAGGGCTCGCAGGAGCAGTGCGCCGACCGTCTCATCGAATTGGCGCTGCGCAGCGGCGGTCCCGACAACGTCACCGTCGTCGTCGCCGATGTCATCGACCTCGACTACGGCCAGTCGCATCCCATCGTCGCGGGCGCCGCGTCGACGGAAGAGGAAGAGGACTCCCCTCCCCCCAACACCGCTGCCGGCCGCGCCGCTGCCATGCGTCCGCCGCGCGCGACGCCCAAGCGAGTTGTCTCCCAACCCGAACCGGAACCGAAGAAGAAGCGGAACCGGTTGTGGTGGGTGGTCCTCGCCGTGGTGCTGATCGCGCTGGTCGGCGTCGGCGCCGTGATCGGCCGCGCCGTCATCCGCAACAACTACTACGTCGGCGAAGACAACGGCCGCGTGACGGTGCTGCGCGGAATCCCCGGTTCGGTGCTCGGCTACTCGCTGCAAGACGCGGATCTGGTGGGTTGCGTCGGCGACGACGACGTCCTGACCCTCGTCTCCCCCGACGCGATTCCCAGCAACTGCAACATCCTCGAAGTGACGGATCTGCAGCCGTCGGCGCAGGAGCAGGTGCGCGCCGGGTTGCCGTCCGGCAAGCGTGAGGATGCGCAGAGCCAGATGATCCGTCTCATCGGCGGCGATCTGCTTCCTCGTTGTGAGCCGGTTCCGACGACGACGGCCACGCCCACTCCCCCGCCGGCACCGGAGACCACGCCGCCCCCCGCACCGGAGCCTGCTGCGCCGACGACGGCAGCACCCACGACTACGCCGACGCCGACCGAAGTTCCCGGTCAGACTTGCAGGACGGTCAACTGATGTCGTCCAACGCAGCTGCGGGGACGGCTTTTCCGAGTCCGCCCGGAGGTTTTGCCCCGGCGCCGGTCCAGTCGACCCGCCGAAACGTGGAGCTGCTGCTCCTGGGCTTTGCCGTCATCATCACGACGGTCTCGCTTCTGCTCGTCGAGGCGAGCCAGGAACAGAAGATCACTCTCGATCTGGCCAAGTACGCGCTCGCGTACACGGGCTTGTTCCTGATCGCGCACTTGGCAATTCGGCGGTATGCGCCGTACGCCGATCCGCTGCTGCTGCCGATCGTCGCCCTGCTCAACGGCCTCGGGTTGGTGCTCATCCACCGACTCGACCTCGCCGACGAACAGACAGCGCTCTACAACGGCGTCGAAGCACCGTCACCGGATGCGAACCAGCAGGTCATGTGGACTGCACTGGCGATCACCGGTTTCGTGTTGCTGCTCGTGTTCTTGAAGGACTACCGCCTGATGGCGCGGTTCAGCTACACACTCGGCCTCGCAGGCCTGGTGTTCCTGGCGATTCCCGCGATCCTGCCGGCGAAGTTCTCGAGCGTGAACGGCGCAAAAATCTGGATTCGCCTGCCTGGATTCAGCATTCAGCCAGGTGAGTTCGCGAAGATCCTGCTCATCATCTTCTTCGCGTCGGTGCTCGTCGCCAAGCGCGACCTGTTCACCTCGGCCGGTAAACACTTCCTGGGCATGGACTTTCCGCGTGCCCGCGACCTCGGTCCGATCCTGCTCGCCTGGATCGTCTCAGTGGGCGTGCTCGTCTTCGAAACCGACCTCGGTACGTCGTTGCTGCTCTTCAGCACCGTGCTGGTGATGCTCTACATCGCGACCGAACGTGTGGGCTGGCTGGTGATCGGCGGCGGACTGCTCGCCATCGGATTCTTCTTCGCCTACAAGATGTTCGGACACGTGCGCGTGCGCGTCGACACCTGGCTGGACCCGCTCGGCGACTACGCCAACACCGGTTATCAGATCTCGCAATCGCTGTTCGGCCTGGCCACCGGTGGTATCGCCGGAACAGGTCTGGGCAGCGGCCGCCCCAACCAGGTGCCGTTCGCGAAGACGGACTTCATCATCGCGACCATCGGCGAAGAGCTCGGTTTGATCGGCCTGGCCGCTGTGCTGATGCTGTTCCTGCTTCTCATCGTGCGCGGCCTGCGTACGGCGTTGGCAGTGCGCGACAGCTTCGGCAAACTGCTGGCCGCCGGTCTGTCGTTCACCATCGCGATCCAGATCTTTGTCGTCGTCGGCGGCGTCACCAAGCTGATCCCGCTGACGGGTCTGACTACACCGTTCATGTCGTACGGCGGCTCGTCGCTGCTCGCGAACTACCTACTGCTGGCCATCCTCGTCCGGATCTCGGACGCGGCTCGTGCGCCGGTAGTGACGAAGAAGAAAGGTCCGCCCCCAATCGCTGACGCCAATACCGAGATGATGCCGCGCGTATGAACACTCCACTGCGCCGCGTCGCGATGGCCGTCATGGTGATGGTCGTCGCGCTCCTCGCCAACGCCACGTACGTACAGGTCATCAAAGCTGACGACCTGCGAGCCGACCCGCGCAACTCGCGGGTGCTGCTCGACGAGTACTCACGCCAGCGAGGTCAGATCTCGGCTTCCGGTCAGGTGCTTGCCGCCTCCCGCGCCACCGACGACCGGTACAAGTACCTGCGCGAGTATCCGAATCCGTACCCGTACGCACCGGTCACGGGCTTCTACTCGATGCAGTACGGCAGCGCCGGCCTCGAGCGCACCGAGGATCCGATTCTCAACGGCTCGGACAACCGGTTGTTCAGTCAGCGCTTCTTCGACCTGGTGTCCGGACGCGATCCGCGCGGCGGCAACGTCGTCACGACGCTCAATCCGGCCATGCAGCAGGTGGCGTACGACCAGCTGACCAGCAAGGGTTACACCGGGTCCGTCGTCGCGATCGAGCCGAGCACCGGACGCATCCTGACGATGGTCAGCACTCCGAGCTACGACCCGAACCTGCTTGCCAGCCACGACGGCGCCGAAACCACCAAGGCGTGGGACGAGCTCAATGCCGATCCCAACGATCCGCTGGTCAACCGCGCGATCTCGCAGACCTACCCACCCGGCTCGACGTTCAAGGTGCTCACCACGGCCGCAGCTCTTGGCAACGGTGCGACGCCGGACGACCAGCTGACCGCGGCTCCGCAGATCACGCTGCCCGGCACCAGCACGACCCTCGAGAACTACAACGGCAGCACGTGCGGCCCCAACCCGACGGCGTCGTTGCGCGACGCGTTTGCGCGCTCGTGCAACACGGCGTTCGTCGAACTGGGCATCAAAGACGGCGCCGACGCCATCAAGGACGAGGCCAGCGCCTTCGGTATCGGACCCAACACTCCCGCGATCCCGCTGCCGGTTGCAGACAGCACGGTCGGCGACATCTCCGACGACGCGGCTCTCGGCCAGACCAGCATCGGCCAGCGTGACGTCGCGGTGACCCCGCTCGAGAACGCAGTGATCGCCGCGACCGTCGCCAACGGCGGTGTGCGGATGCAGCCCAACCTGATCTCCCAGTTGCAGGCACCCGATCTGACCGATCTCAGTACGCCGTCACCGGTGTCGATGGGTCAGGCGATCTCGCCGGCAGTGGCCGCAACGCTGACTGATCTGATGATCGGCTCGGAGAACTTCACCGGCGGCGACGGCAAGATCCCCGGAGTTCAGATCGCGTCCAAGACCGGTACCGCCGAGCACGGCGTGAACCCGCGGGAAACTCCGCCGCACGCCTGGTACATCGCTTTTGCACCGGCGCAGAATCCGACGGTCGCCGTGGCCGTCATCGTCGAGAACGGTGGTGACCGCGGACTCGCCGCTACCGGTGGCTCGGTTGCTGCGCCGATCGGTCGTGCAGTCATCGCAGCCGGAATCCAAGGGGGCTGAACCGTGGCGTTGAACAACGGCGCTTTGATCGCCGATCGTTACCGATTGATCCGTCTCATCGCCACCGGTGGGATGGGTCAGGTGTGGGAAGCCACGGACTCCCGGCTCAACCGTCGCGTCGCCGTCAAGGTACTCAAGTCCGAGTTCTCTTCCGATCCGGAGTTCTTGGAGCGCTTCCGCTTCGAGGCCCGCACCACCGCGCAGCTCAACCATCCCGGTATCGCCGGAATCTACGACTACGGCGAGACCCGCGACAGCTCGGGTGATTCCACGGCGTATCTGGTGATGGAACTCGTCAACGGTGAACCGCTCAACGCCGTCCTGGCACGCGTCGGCCGCCTGGCGGTTCCGCATGCCCTCGACATGCTCGAGCAGACCGGCCGCGCCCTGCAGGTCGCACACGACGCCGGTGTCGTGCACCGCGACGTGAAGCCGGGCAATATCCTCATCACGCCTACTGGCCAGGTGAAGATCACGGACTTCGGCATCGCCAAGGCCGTCGAGAACTCTCCTGTCACGCGCACGGGAATGGTGATGGGCACCGCCCAGTACATCGCGCCCGAGCAGGCTCTCGGTCAGGACGCGACCGCGGCGAGTGACGTGTACTCGCTGGGAATCGTCGGATACGAAGCACTTTCGGGTCGACGTCCGTTCACGGGTGACGGCGCGCTGACCGTCGCGATGAAGCACGTGCAGGAAACCCCGGCGCCGATGCCGGCCGACCTGCCGCCGAACATCCGCGAGCTCATCGACATCACGTTGACCAAGGATCCGGCCGGCCGCTACGCCAGTGGCGGCGAGTTCGCCGACGCCGTTGCAGCCGTTTGGGCAGGGAGACATCCACCGCCGCCCGGTCTGCTCGCTACCGGTGCCGCGAGCGCGTTGCCGGCAACGGGTGCCACGCAGGTCATGCCGCCGACGTACGCGGGCCCGGTGACGGGCGCCGCTGCTGCGGACGACGCGGCAGCCGGCGGACTGACCAGTGGACAGAAGGCCGTGGCGTGGGCCGGCGGCGGATTGATCCTGTTGGCGTTGATCATCGGCGGAGTCTGGATCGCGACCGACGGTCCGAGCGACCCGACGCCGCCCGTCGTCACGTCCACGACGTTGCCGACCACCACGACGACCAAGCCCACCACCACGACGACTCGGCCGACGACGACGACCACCGAGCCGACAACAACGACGACTCGGCCGACGACCACAACGACCGAGCCGACAACCACCACGACAACGCCGACCACGACCACAACAACTCCGACGACCACAACCACCACCACGACGACAACGACGACCACAACGACCACTGAGCCGTTGGCGGATCCCGGAGACGCTGAAGAACCGCTAGGACAAGACCAATGACGACACCCCGCAATCTCTCCTCCCGCTACGAGCTGGGTGAGATTCTCGGCTTCGGCGGAATGTCCGAGGTTCACCTGGCGCGCGACCTCCGACTCAGCCGCGACGTCGCGATCAAGGTGCTGCGTGCAGACCTCGCGCGCGATCCCACGTTCTACTTGCGGTTTCGTCGTGAGGCGCAGAACGCTGCCGCGCTGAACCATCCGGCGATCGTGGCCGTCTACGACACCGGTGAAGCCGAGACCGACGCCGGGCCGCTGCCGTACATCGTCATGGAGTACGTCGACGGCGACACGTTGCGTGACATCGTGCGCAGCACCGGGCCGATGGCTCCGCGCAAGGCGATGGAAGTGATCGCGGACGTCTGTGCCGCTTTGGACTTCAGCCACCGCAACGGCATCGTGCACCGCGACGTCAAGCCCGCCAACATCATGATCAACCGTGCCGGCGCCGTGAAGGTGATGGACTTCGGTATCGCCCGTGCCATTTCCGACGCGTCGAGCCCGATGACGCAGACGGCCGCCGTGATCGGCACCGCTCAGTACCTCTCGCCGGAGCAGGCGCGAGGTGAGCAGGTCGACGCGCGTTCGGACGTGTACTCGCTCGGTTGTGTGCTGTTCGAGATTCTGACGGGCGAGCCGCCGTTCAAGGGTGATTCACCGGTCGCCGTGGCGTACCAGCATGTTCGTGAAGATCCGCAGACGCCGTCGGAGATCAATCCCGACATTCCGCGCGAGCTGGATTCGATCATTCTCAAGGCAATGAGCAAGAACCCGGCCAACCGCTACCAGAGCGCCGGCGACATGCGCAGCGACTTGGTACGCGTTCTGGGCGGTCAGCGTCCGAGTGCGCCGATGGTGATGAACGACGAGGACCGCACCACCATCCTCGGCGCCGTCGGCTCCGACACCGGGAACTACCGCACTGCTCCCGATCCGGTCGAGCCGGTTGCTGCGAGGACAACTCGCGCCGCCGAGCCGCCTGCCAAGAAGAAGGGCGGACGCTACGCCCTGATGGGCATCGCGGCGCTTCTGGTGATCGGTCTGGTGACGTTCTTCCTCATTCGGGTGAACTCGCCGAAGGTCGAGATGGTGACCGTTCCGGGTGACCTGACCAACCAGCCCGCCGACGTCGCCGAGGCGACGCTGACCAACGCCGGATTCCAGGTGGAGCGTCAGCAGAAGACGGACAAGGTGATCGCCGCCGGAAACGTCATCACGACGCGTCCGGTTGCCGGGGTGCGCATCGAGAAGGGCAGCACCGTCACCATCGACGTGTCCACCGGCCCCGAGCAGGTCGCGATCCCACGCCTGACCGGGCTGAGCCAGGACGACGCGGAGAAGAAGCTCAACTCCGTCGGACTCCGACTTGATCCGACCATCGGCAAGGCGGCATCGACCGTCGCCGAGGTCGACAAGATCGTCAATCAGGATCCTGCCGTCGGAGTGTCGGTTGTTCTCGATTCCGCGGTCTCGATCACCGTCGGCACCGGACCGGAGCAGGTTCGTGTCCCGGATGTCACCGGTCAGCGTGAAGAGGTGGCGAGGCCCAACATCGAAGGTGCCGGGTTCGTCGTCCAGATCACGGAGATCGATTCGGGTCTGCCGAAGGGACAGGTCGTTTCGACCGACCCGACCGGCGGTACTTCGGCCACCAAGGGTTCGACCGTGACGCTACGAGTGTCCAACGGCAACCAGGTCGCGATGCCTGATCTGACCAACAAGACGGTGTCGGAGGCGTTGAGCACGCTTCGCGCAGCCGGTTGGGCGGGAACCGCTTCGCAGCTGGTGCAGAACCAGAGCACGACGCTCACCCCGGAAATGGTGGGCAAGATCGTCTCGCAGACGCAGCCTCCGGGCTCGGAGATCTCCAAGGACGCAGTCATCACCGTCAGCGTCGGAGCGCTCGGAATCCCCGGCCGCTAGCAAAGTGAAAAAGTGCCTCCCGGAGATTTCCGGGAGGCACTTTTTTGTGGACAGGTGTCAGAGAATTGCGGGTAATGCGCCACCGAGCGCCGACGCGACCTCGGCCTCGAGGGCTGCGACGAGTCCTTCCGGAGGCGCCTCACCGCAGACTGCGAGCCAGTTCGCGAGCATCCGGTGCCCACCCTGGGTGAGTACGGACTCGGGGTGGAACTGGACGCCGTGAATCGGCAGTTCGCGGTGACGCATCGCCATCACGACGCCACTCTCGGTGTGTGCGGTCACCTCGAGTTCCTCGGGAATGGTGTCCTCGAGAACCGTCAGCGAGTGGTAGCGGGTAGCGGTGAACGGATCGGGCAGTCCGGCCAGGACGCCGACGTCCTTGTGGTGAACCAGACTCGTCTTGCCGTGAAGCAGTTCGGGCGCGCGGTCGACGGTTCCGCCGAAAGCCGCACCGATCGCCTGATGTCCGAGGCAGACGCCAAGCAGCGGGGTCTTGGTGTCGGCGCAGACCTTCACCAGATCCATCGTCGCTCCCGCGCGCTGCGGAGTTCCGGGGCCCGGGCTCAGGAGAATGCCGTCGAACTGCGCTACTGCACCCTCGAGGTCTGCCGTCAGTTGTGGATCGTCGTTGCGCCAGACCACGGCTTCGGTTCCGAGCTGGCCGAGGTACTGCACCAGGTTGAACACAAAGCTGTCGTAGTTGTCGACGACGAGAATCCTCATGAGAGCAGGGTAAACGCCCGTGCTATCCGCCGGTATAGGCGGGGACCGTGATCTGCGACGGCGTTGCCTGCGTGTACCCGAGGCCGAAGCGGGTCGCGTACTGCTTGTAGATCCGAATGCCCGGTTCGGCGGCGAGGGCCGCCTCGAGGCGCGCAACGTCACCGATGGCGCTCATCACGTAGGGCGGGCTGTAGGTACGTCCGTGAAGAAGAAGAGTGTTTCCGATGCACCGCGGCGCCGACGTACTGATGATCCGTTGGTCCTGCATGCCCACCGCTTCGGCCCCGCCGGCCCACAGTGCGTTCAGGACGCTCTGAACGTCCTGCTGATGCACGACGAGGTCGTCCGGGGTGGCGTCGACCGGATACTTGCCGTCGGCGTTGCGCGGAGCGTCCGTCATCGTGACGACAACACCCGGGCCGGTCATCTCCGTCAGTCCCGCGTCGGCGGAGATGTTCTTGATGTCACCGAGCGCGGCGGCCACTCCGGCGTCGGACCGAGCGGCGTCTTGCTGCAGCGAATCGAGCTGGGCGGCAAGTTCGTCCCGGTCGGCCGAGACTTTTTCGGCATTGGCCTGGGCGCTGCGAACCAGATCGGAGAGCCTGGTGCTTTCGGTGACCTGGAGCTGGTTCTCCTCGGCGGATCGTTGCGCCGTGGCGACCATCAGACCGGCTACCAGGCAGACGGCAAGTACACCGATGTGCCAGACGGTTCGTGAAGATTCACCCGAAGACACGTGGCTCCTCCCGGATTGTGCAGGTCGGCCGGTGACCAACTGGACACAGCTACGTTAGCGTGTAGGTAACACATGCAGGTCACACCGTAGAGCGAGGACGTCATGCCCAAGTCGAAGGTCCGTAAGAAGAACGACTACACAGTCAACCCGGCAAACCGCACTCCGGTGAAGGTGAAGATGGGTCCGTCGAGCACGTTGTACGTCTCGGTGATGCTCGGATTCATGCTTGTCGGCCTGGCATGGCTGATTGTGTACTACTTGGCCGCGGATTCGATCACGTGGATGAACGACTTGGGAAACTATAACTTCCTCGTCGGCTTCGGTTTCATGGTTGTCGGCCTTGTCATGACCATGAGATGGCGCTGACCAGCGAGTATCTGATTCGACCCGGATCGTGACCGTCATTCAATTACATGGGTGTCATTCATCCCCATTGTGGATAACTCCTGTGGACAACCTAGGAAGTTATCCACATGCTCGAGGATGAATTTCATCCACAGCCTCGTGACAACGTCACGGAGGTGATCTCGTGGGCCACTCCGATGGGTGTTGTCTACGCGATGTTCGGCGGCGGAATTGCCCTCGCGATCGCCTCGATAATCGCGCCCACGGAGCCTGCCGGACGCTTCCTGCTCGCCCTCGCGGTGATCGGGCTGTTCGTGATGGGCGGACTCGCCCTGCGTCAGCGTCCCCGCCTGGCTGTGATCGAAGACGCGGGAACCAAGTCGATCGCGGTGCAGCGACTGCGCGCCCGCCACGAGTTCACCCGCGAACAGATCGACCGCGTGCGTCTCGTCCGCTACCCGCGTCTGGGTCGACGCGTCCCGATGCTCGAGATCGACATCGTCGACCGTCCCACCGACACGGAGAAGCTGTTGATCTTCGGACGCTGGGATCTCGGCACGTCGCCGGAGGACGTCCTCGACGTGCTCGCTGTCCACGGATTGGTACCGCCCGAGAAATAGGCGCGGGTTACATGGCCAGTGCCGCGAGGTCCGGCTGCACGATGTCGAGAGCCTGCTGCGGCACCGCGACTGCGTCGCTCGACCATCCCCAGATCGAGTACAGCTCACGGCCGGGGTCGGTGTATCCGTCGCGGCCGTGCAGTACCCGGTAGTTGTCGATGCAGATCATCTCGCCGGCTTCGGCGCGGAACATCGGACCGCTGTCGCGCACGTGAATCACAGCCTCACTCCACTGCTTCACCAGCGGCCACTGCGCTACTTCCGATTCACCGGCGATCGGCGCGAGGTACGGGTGATAGCGAACCTGGTTGCGTCCACTCGGCACCGTCCTGGCGATCGGCGCAAATGTGTTCTGCGGGAAGTTCGGTTCCGAATGGTCGATGTCTGTGCTCCAACAGAATTCGGCCAATTCAGCGGTTGCGGGATCGAAGGCGAGCAACCGCGTCAGTTTGAGCGCATCGATGAGAAACGAGTCGCCGCCACTCGGATACGCCGGACGCTTGCACCACAGAAACAGATAGTCGGGCGCGTAGTCACCGAACGCAAAACCGTCGTTGTGGGCGGTCATCCGCTCGCCGGAGATGCCGAACGAGCGCTTCCTGCCGCGTTCGTCCACCGGTTGGGTGTCGACGACAGCTGCTTCGGCATCCTGACTCTTGGCACTCGCCTCGAACTGACGGCCGACGCGAATGCACTTCTCACCGAGCAAATTCGACGCGAAGGCAATGGCATCTTCCTCGGTGTGCAGGCCACCGAAGACCGCGGCCCCGTCGAGAGCGATTGCCGCCCGGACGGCCTCGACCGTGTCCACGCGCCGCGGAACAACACTTGCCAGCGTCAAATCGGAAGAGAACATTCATGACTCCATACGTCGAGTTGGCCAAACGGTTCAACTCGAGCGTAGGAACTCGTCATTTCGACGGCGTAACTCCGGAAACCGATTCGGTTACGGAGCCGGCCTTCAGATCACCCGGCCTTTCAGATCACCTTGCCGGGGTTCATGATTCCGTGAGGGTCGAGTGCGCCCTTGATTGCATGATGCATCGCGACGACGGCCGGTGACAGTTCCTGCGCCAGGCCACCCATCTTCAGTAGGCCGACGCCGTGCTCACCGGTCACGGTTCCGCCCAACTCGAGGGCGTTGTCGATGATCTCGGCAAAAGCGGCCTGAGCGCGCCTCCGCGCCGCTTCGTCGTCGTGTGGCGTGATCAGCAGCGGGTGCAGGTTGCCGTCACCCGCGTGCGCGATGTTCGCGATGTGCGTGTCGTGCCGGGCCGAAATGGCCTCAATCCGTGCCAACATCTCCGGGACCGCTGCCTTGGGGACACAGATGTCCTCGGTGAGCACCGGGCCGAGCCGCTCGAGGGCGGGGTATGCCAGACGCCGGGCGGAGAACAGGGCGTCGGCTTCCTCCTGGTCGGTGGATCTCGCGCTCCAGGTAGCCCCGGAGCGGTTGAAGCAGGCCAACATTCGCTCAGCTTCGGCGTCGCCGATCTCGCCAGGTGTGTCGATGCGGCCGAGCAGGACCACCTCGGCGTCAGCCGAGAGGCCCATGTTCTTCCAGGCATCGACGGCAAGGAGACACTGCCGATCGATCAACTCGAGAGCCGACGGCGTGAGACCGTCCGCGGCGACGGCTTCGACGGCCTTGCCCGCAGCAACGATGGAGTCGAAGTATCCGACGATGGTGCGTTCGGGATCGCGCTGAGGACGAAGCTTGACGGTCACCTCGGTGATCACCCCGAGAGTGCCTTCGGAGCCGACCATGAGTGCCGAGAGATCAAACCCAGCCACTCCCTTGGCAGTTCGACGCCCGAGCCGAACCAGCTCACCGGTTCCGGTGACCACCTGCATGCCCAGTACGTAGTCCTTGGTGACGCCGTACTTGACGCAGCACAGGCCGCCGGCATTGGTCGCGACGTTGCCGCCGATCGTCGACCAGGGTGCGCTCGCCGGATCGGGTGGATACCAGAGGCCGTGCTCGGCGCAGGCGTCGCGGAGGTGATCGTTGACCACTCCGGGTTCGACCACGGCCAAACGCTCGAGGGTGTTGATCTCCTTGATGGCGTTCATCGCGTCGAAGGCGATCACGACGCCGCCGGCGACTGCGTTGGCTCCACCCGACAGACCGGTTCCGGCGCCGCGCGTGACGACGGGCGCACCGTGGGCGATGCACGCCTGCACAACTGTCTGTACCTGCTCGGCTGTGCGCGGGCGGACCACGGCGACAGGCATCTCGTAGGGAGCCCACTCGGCGTCGTCGTGGATGTAGCTCGCCATGATGTCGGGGTCGGTGATCAGTCGATCCGCATCGATCTGCGAGCCGAGCGCCTCGAGGAGTGTCATGTCTCCACGATAGTGACGGCGGCTACACCGCCCCATGTAGATTTACTCCGAGAAACCGGAAACTGTATGGACATTCTCTCCATACTCATCTTTGGTCAGACGAGTTGGTCTGACGAGTTGGTCTGACAAGGGAGCGCGGATGCACGAGAACTGGCTACAGCTTCTCCTGGCCGAGGCATCCACCGAGGAACTGATCGAACACCGCGATCAGTTGGCCGCTGGGTCAGGCCCCGAGGTCGCCGCCGAAATCGAGCGAGAAGCCCGATCGGCGCTTCAACTACGAAGTCTCCTGGCTCAGCGCCGACAGCGCGCCACCGAACTCGGGGCACTCAACGACATCGCGTCGCTGCTGACCACGATGCACGATCACCACGCCCTCCTGCAGGAGATCGTGCATCAGGCCAAACGACTACTCGGCGTCGACCTTTCGTACCTTGCTCTCATTCACGACGACATCTTGATCATCGAAGTCACGAGCGGTGCGTACACGTCCCAGCTACTCGGCCTCACGGTTCCCTTCCGCGAAGGTCTGATCGGTCGCGTGGTCGAGAACTCCTCTCCTGCTTGGTCTCCCGACTACCGAAACGATCCCTCGTTTGCACACATCGGACCGGCCGACGACGCAGCGCGAGCCGAGAACATGCGCGGCCTGCTGGCTGTGCCGCTGACTTTGAACGGCAAGATACTGGGTGCCCTGTGCGCGTGCAAACGTCAAGAGCGCCGATTCGGCAACGAGGAAGTTGCGTTGCTGTCCGCCCTCGCAGCCCATGCCTCGGTGGCGATCGAGAATGCCCGCTCTCTCGAACGCTATCGCGCGACGGTTGCAGAAGTGAACGCCGCGAACACCGAACTTGCCAAGCGCACAGCACTTCTCGAACAGACACTGACTTGGGATCGTTCGCTCACTCAGGTTGTCCTGCGCGGCGGCGGTGTTCGCGAACTCGTGGAGGAAACCTCGGCGTCGACGGGTTCGCCCGTGTTCTTCGTGACCGGAACATCCGAGATCCCACCGGGACTGCAACGGGTGAGCGAGAGCGTGCATCGGGTCTTCGACATCCTTGCCGCCGACCGACGCGAGCAGGAAGTGACGCTTATCGTCGGTGAGCAGTTCCTGTTCGCCACCGAAGTACGCAGTGCCGGTGACCAACTCGGAGTTCTGTTCCTACTCTCGCGCCAGGAACCCACCGCCGCCATGAGATTGGCACTCGAAAGGTCTGCTCCCGCCATTGCGCTGGCACTGGTCGGCGAACGGGCAGCCCGGGAAGCCACCCGCCGAGCACGCGATGCATTTCTGGTCGATCTGATCACCAGGCCTGCGCCGACGCCGGCCGAGGTCACCGGTCAGTTCCGCCTGGCCGGGCTCAATCCTGACCGCTCGTACACCGTCGTGGTGGCCCGCCCGGCCGACGCCGTCGACCGTGCGCGTCGCAGTATCGAGGAAATTGCATTCCCCTCGGGAACCGTTGTTGCCGAACATGGTTCACGAGTCATCGCACTGATTCCCGGAATGTCACCGGCAGCAGTTGCGGCGGCGTGGGTTCAGCCGGCGGAGAACCCGACAGTGGGAATCGCCGATCCCGCGGTGGGAGCGGAAGGTCTGGCGCGGGCGTATGTCGAGGCACAGCACACCGTCGACGTCCTCGAGACTCTCGGTCGGGCCTCCCACGTGGAACCGGCAAGTTCACTCGGCATCTACCGAATTCTCCTCAGCCGCACGGGCCGCGAAGAACTGGAAGCCCTGACAGAGCGTTCCCTCGGTCCTCTCCTCGAGGAGGAGCAACGACGCGGCGTTCCGCTATTGGACACCCTCGCGTCGTACCTGTCACACAATTGCAAGCACTCCGCGACCGCCGCCGCGCTCGCGATTCACGCCAACACTCTGTACCAACGGCTCGAGTCGATCGACCGATTGATCGGTACACAGTGGCGTCAGCCGGACCAGGCGCTCGATCTTGCGCTCCTGATCCGGCTGCGTGCCAGTGCCGGGAAACTCGGTCAGATCTGAGCGGGCTTGCTCGATCGCTTTGCCAGTGCCACCACAAGGATTGCGGCACAGAGCATCACGGCGCCCACCACCCACAGTCCTGCCTTGGCATTTCCGGTCACATCGGTGAGCCAGCCGGTGATGTACGGAGCACCGAAGCCCGACGCGTTGCCGATCGAGTTGATCATGGCGATGCCCGCGGCCGCGCTGGCACCCGTCAGGAACGTGGTGGGCAGGTACCAGAAGACGGGGAGCGCACAGAGGACGCCGACAGCAGTGAGCGAGACCGCAATCATGACGGTGAACGGTGAATCCAGGTACAGCGCAATCGGAATGGATACCGCGCCCAGGAGCGTCGGGGCTGCAACGTGCCACATTCGTTCACCGGTCTTGTCGGAATGGCGGCTCCACAGCACCATCGCGACAGCGCCGATCGCGTAGGGGACGGCCACGATCAGGCCTGTCTCGACGAGCGAGAAATCGGTGTCGAACGTCTGCTTGAATCCCGCGACGATGCTGGGCAGGAAGAAGCTCAAAGCGTAAAGCCCGTATGTGATTCCGAAGTAGACCAGACCGAAACCGATGACGCGGGGATCGCGCAGGGTCTTACCGGCCGACTGGTGACCGGCGTCGCCGAGTTCTTTCTCCTCGTCGGCCATCGACTTCATCAGCCAGGTGCGCTCCTCGAGGGTCAACCACTTTGCGTCGGCGGGACGATCGGTGAGGTAGAACCAGACGACAAACGCCAAGATCACGGCGGGCAGACCCTCGATCAGGTACATCACGCGCCATCCGGCGAGGCCGAACAGTCCGTCGCCGTACTGGATGATGGCGGCCGAGAGCGGGGCACCGAGCGCCGACGAGAGCGGAAGCGTCAGCAGGAACAAGCCCATCAGGCGTACGCGGTACTTCTTCGGGAACCAGAAGGTCAGGTAGAGAAGAACTCCGGGGAAGAAGCCGGCCTCGGCGATTCCCAGCAGAATGCGGAGGAAATAGAGGCTGCCCACGTTGGGCACGAATGCCAGCGCAGCGGCGAGGATGCCCCAGGTGAGCATGATCCGCGCGATCCACAGCCGGGCGCCGAAGCGGTGCAGGGCCAGGTTGCTCGGCACCTCGAACAACAGATAGCCGACGAAGAAGAGTCCGGAGGCGAGGCCGAACATCGTCTCGGTCATCCCGAGGTCGGCGCTCATGGTGAGCTTCGCGAAGGCGATGTTCGTACGATCCAGATAGTTCACGAAATAGAGCAGGATCAGGAAGGGAATCAGCCGGCGCGCTACCTTCTTCACCACGCGAGATTCGATCTCGCTCGGCGCAACCCCACCGTCAGTGGTGGTGCTATCGGTGGAGGTCATGGCAGGGGTACTCCTCGGAAAAGGTCAGCGTTGCTATCTACGAAGTGACTCAAGCCACAGTAGAAGCACGACTGAGCCCAACCTATGTGGACAATCTCTACAGAAGCCGTCTCTGCATGTGCGATTGCTCCCAAAGATCCGGCAGATGATCCCGGGCAGCCCGACGAACGTCCCTGAACAGTCGAAGGCGACAAACCCGTCTGAGCTGGGGGTTTAGAGCTACGAGCACCGAGTCACTGGCTAGTGTTGTCGGCGAAACAGCCAGAGCAAGTGCGGACGCACCGCGTGACTTGAAGGACAGAACATGACGAAGTTGGTTCGGACCACGATGACCCGCCGGTCCTCCACCGCAGTCGCTGCCACCCTCGCGGCGGTCGCTATATTCGCCTCCGCCTGCGGCAGCGACTCCGACAAGACCAACTCCGACAAGAGCGCTGCCGGCGCCTCGTCCGCTACATCCTCGGCCACCGTCGGCGGGAAGACGCTCGACGCCAAATTCGAGACGAAGTGCGCAAAGGACGGCGGCACGACAGTTATGACACTGCTCGACGCGGAAAATCCCACCTACGGCATGTTGACCGTCTCGGCCATCGTCGATGAATCCGGCACGGTTCAGACTGCCGGAATCGCCGGAAGCGAGGGTGGATCGAACGGTCTGCCGTACACCGCCGGATTCGCACCGGGACTGCCCGGCGGATCTGCCAGTGCCAAGCAGAACGGCGATACCTTCGTGGTGACGGGCGAGGGAATCGGCGCCCGGGACAAGGGCAACCCGACGGCGACGTCGAGCTTCGAGATCACGTTCGCCTGTGAGTCCATCATCGGCGGCTGAGCCATAGAACGGCTGGGCCCTAGGATTCTTGCTAGCTGATTCCCAGCTGTTCGCGCAGTTGAACGACGCGGAGCACGATGACTCCCAACGTCACCACAGTGACGGCACCAAAAGCGATCCAGCCGATCCGCACCGCCTTCACGCGGTTCTCACCGGCGCCCAACCACTGCGGGGCGTACAGGAATGCAGCGGCCGTTGCGGCACCTGCCACCAGACCTCCCGCGTGACCCCAGAACGAGATCCCGGGCAGCGAAATGCTGATGATCACATTGATCGCGATCACCGAGATGATCGGGACCGGGCTTCGACGCAAACGCAATAGAAGGACTGCCTGTGCGCCCATGATGCCGAAGATCGCTCCCGACGCCCCAGCAGTCCAGGACAGGGCCGTGAGCGAAGAGAACACCGGCTGGAATGCCATCACCGAGGCTGAACCGCCGAGAAGCGAAACCAGGTAGATGCCGATGTACCTCGAGCGGCCCATCACGATTTCGGTGTCGCGTCCGAGGATGTAGAGGGCGTACATGTTGACCGCGAGGTGCAAGATGCCGAAGTGCAAGAACCCGGAGCCGATGAGCCGGAACCAGTCACCGCTGGCGACCAGACCCGGATTGAGTGCCCAGTTCGCGAAGATCGACGAGCCGACCTGATTGTTCATGATGCTTCGCGACTGCGCGAAGGTGGCGAGGAACGCCAGGACGTTGAGCCCCATCAAGGTGTACGTCACGATCGGGATCGCACGGGCGGGGCTCACGGTGTTTCCGGCGACGCCCCGAACGGGGCGGACATCGCGTTGGCCGGCAGCTACACAGTCAACACATTGGTATCCCACCGCCGCCTCGCGGAGGCAGTCCGGGCACGCCGGACGTCCACAACGATTGCAGGAAAGTGCGGTGGGTCGATCTGGATGGCGGACGCACCGCGGTTGGGGCGGGATGCCCTCACTCGCACCGCCGCCCCAACCGGGGTTCGTCATCTGCTTGTTTTACCTGTTCAGGAGATGGTGATGCTGTTGATCACGACGGGCTCGACCGGACGATCGCCACGATCGACGGCGGTGGAGGAGATAGCGTCGACAACCTTCTTGGAATCGTCGTCGAGAACCTCACCGAAGATGGTGTGGCGACGGTTCAGGTGCGGCGTCGGGCCGGTAGTGATGAAGAACTGCGAGCCGTTGGTTCCCGGGCCTGCGTTGGCCATGGCCAGCAAGTAGGAGCGGTCGAACTGCAGTTCCGGGTGGAACTCGTCACCGAACTTGTAGCCCGGGCCGCCGGTGCCGGTTCCGGTGGGGTCGCCACCCTGGATCATGAAGCCGTCGATGACGCGGTGGAAGATGGCACCGTCGTAGAACGGGCCGGTCTTGGTGCCGGCGGCGTTTGCGGTGGTGTACTCCTTCGAGCCGTCGGCGAGGCCGACGAAGTTCTCGACGGTCTTCGGCGCATGGTTGCCGAACAGAGCGATCTTGATGTCGCCGCGGTTCGTGTGCAGCGTTGCGGTTGCGGTCTGATGAGTTGAAGTCACACCACCATCGTGCCATTGCCGGCGTTCTCGCGGATGTCGCCCCGCAAAAGTCTCCCTGTCCTCGCCCCACTGTTATGGCACAGTGAAGTCATGACACGAGTGACCGAGTCCCTCAGCACGCAGTTGCCCGACACCTTCGATCACGCGCGCGCCCGCGTCGAGGACACCTTCGACGAGACTGCCGCCTACCTCGAAGAGACAGCTGCTCGCATCAAGGAGTCCGAGGCAGCCGACAACGCTCGCCGTATCGCCGCGGTGGTCGCGACGTCGGTCGCTCGCGGCGCTGGGCAGGTCGGGTTGTTCCTGGGTCGTCAGGGCAAAGTCCTCGCCAAGAAGGGCGTCGAGCGCGCAAAGGCCATCCCCACGAAATCCACGGAACGCACCGAGAAGCCTCGCGGTCGCAAGCGCGTCACCGTGTTCGTCATCGCCGGTGTTGCGGTGATCGGTGGCGCGGTGTTCTTCAAGAGCCGCCGACGCGAGCATCCGCCGGTCGCTTCCGCACCCCCTCGCCTCGAGGAGAACTCGGCCGAGAAGACCGCTTAGTCGAGATACGAAAAGCCCCGGAACAGATTGTGTTCCGGGGCTTTTCGATGTTCACGTTCAGCAGTTGGACGGTGCCGGGACGTTGTTGAAGCGATCGATCATGTATCCGATGGATTCGGGGGTACCCACCAGGTACGGCGTCGCATGATTGATTGCCAGTCCCGGAATGATCGGGGGCAGTTCGTTGACGGAGAACTGCACCGTCGCGCCCTTGCCGCACCAGTCTCGCGCCAGTTGCTGTCCCTGGCCGAACGGAACGATGTCGTCGGAGCGGCCATGCTGAATGAGCACGGGCGACTCCGGCGTCAGCTTGCCGATCTTCTGCTCGTCGAGGATTGCCTGCGCCATGGGTAGACGCGCCAGAACTGCGGAGAGTGATTCACCGGAATTGGTGAAGCTCGACGACTGCTGGAAGCCGAACTGCAATCCACTTTCCGCGACGCACTGGTTCTTGGTGGCGGCCAACATCTGTCGGCCGCGATCGTTGATCTCGGCGTCGAGCAGCGGCTGAACCTCGGGGTACTGCGCAAGGATCCCGTTGAGCGCGTAGCCGATCACTCCGGTGAGGAACGTGCCGTCGACCTGCTGCAGCGTCGCCGCCAGATCGGCGGGCGGTGCACCTGCATACGTGCCCTTGAGATCAAGCTCCGGAGCGTACGACGGCTTCAATTCCGTTGCGGCAGCGGCAGCTCCACCACCTTGCGAGTAACCCCACAGTCCGACGGGGCCGTCGGCGGAAATGCTCGTGTTCGGGAGTTGCTGAGCGGCTCGCACCGAGTCCAGAACCGCGTGCGCTTCGGCTTCACGGTTGACGTAGGTGTGATCGCCCGGAGTTCCGAGGCCCTCGTAATCGGTGACAACGACGGCAATGCCGTTGAGCAGCAACGTGTTCACCCAGATGGACTCGTAGCCGACCATGACGTCCGTCGGGAACTGGTACTCGATACCGGTGTTGAACAGCTTGGATGGTGCGCATTGATCGCCCTGCCCATGCGTTCCTACCGCTGCGGCAACCAGTGGACGCGCCCCCTGCCCGGTCCACGGGTTCGACGGTTCGAGATAGGTGCCCGTCACGGCAACGGGGGCGCCCTTGGCGTCCTCGCTTCGGTACATGATCTTGGTGGCGGTTGCCGGCCACGCACCGTTCGATCCGGGCACGCTCAGCAGCAGTGGTGACGGCTCACTCTTGATGAGATCTCCGTTGGCACCTGCCGGAAGCTCGACCGGCGGCGTGTAGAAATCCGCCGGCCCCGCCGTTGCGGCAGGGGCCGTCACAGCACCCATGACCAGTGCCGCGACGGAGACCCCTGCCGCCCACCATGCTCTGCTCTTCACGTTTCGATCTCCCCACGTTCGCTTGCGCTGTGGCTTGGCACACAGCGAACGCAGAGTAACACATACCTCACGTAACACTTTTTCGTGAGGTTTTCGCCTTAACAGGCTGAATTACAACCGTTTACGACTACTTCGTGGGCTCCAGATTGGTGGTCAGCAGCGCACGAAGCTTGTCGGTATCAGCCGAGGTCCAGGCCTCGGGGTGCAGGATCTTGGCCCACATGTCCGCTGCATCCTCGCCGTAATTGTGACCGTGCCCGGACGGGACGTCAGCCGAGAAGACCATGTCGAGGGTTACCTGCCAGAAGGTCACGAGAGGAACCCACGTCATTCCCGGATCCACGTCGCGACCCAGCGGTTCCTTGAGCCAATCCGGCTTGTTGAGCAGCAGGTCGAAGGACCACCACGTGATCGGGTCGCTGGCGTGCTGCCAGTACACGATGCGATCGTCGTCCCAGTCCGACTTCAGCTCCAGATCTTCCGGATCACCGGCAAACCGAATTGCCTGGCCGCCGTCGATCACCGGCAGAATCTCCGGTGAGCCCGAGTCACGACTGTCCGTGATTTCCTGCCACTGAGCAGTGAAGTTGGGGGTTCCGACCCACAGTGCGCCGTCGACGCGCGTCATCATGTCCTGGGCGCCGGCGAATGCGGCCTGGCCACCGTAGGAGCCGAGGCTCTCACCGAAGACAACCAGTTCGGGTCGCGTCTCAACGGGCAAGTCGATCCACTTGGCGTAGACCGCGTTGAACAGCGCGCGGCCGGCGATCATCGGCGTCTCACGGTCGGCGATGAAGGCCAACGGACTCGGAAGGAACGAGTACTGCATCGACGCGATCGCCGTGTCCCCGCCCTCGACGTACTCGAACGCCGACGCGACGTCCTCGTTCACCCAACCGCGACCGGTGGTCGTGACAACTGCGAGAGTTCCGCGGTCGAATCCGCCGGTGCGCTCCAACTCGTCGACGACCCGCTGTGCGACACCGTTGATCGAGTCCGAGGATTCACGTCCGGCATACACCCGGATCGGTTGCTTCGCTTCACGTCCGGTCAATGCAGAGATCTCGGCTGCGGTGGGACCGCTACCCATGAAGGTGCGCCCCTCCTGGCCGAGAGAATCCCAAGCCTCGGCGGACATCGGCGAACCGCTGCGCTCTGCAATCATGGGCTGTTCGATGCCGTCCGGTGTTTCGTGATCCGCACCGGAGAAACTCCAGTTCGCGAAGGCGATCAGCCCGTTGTACAGCGCACCGTTCACGATGAAGATGCCGAGGGCGAAGATGACGATCAAGCTGCCGACCTTCGCCGCCTCGAGGGGAACGAACCGTAGTGCGACGGCGGTGAGCTTGTTGGTGGTGAACCGAAGACCACGGCCTGCCTCGAGCAGGATGAACCAGATTCCGAGCGAAATCATCAGCACCAGAAGATAATTCGCTTGATTGGTGCGTGGAGCTTCCACGAGATCGCGAACGATCTGCTGCCACCACGAACCGAGGACCAAGAACGTCGGCACCAGAATGACGGCCGCGACCAACAGGATTCGCCAGCCGATCTTCTTGGTGCGATCCGACCACTGCGGTTCGACGCCGCACTTGCGGATCATCCAGGCGACCGTCACGCCGACGCCGTATCCCATCGCGAGCGAGATGCCCGTCGCAACGCCCTGCAGGTACCACGCGCGCGGCAACAGGGACGGACTCATCGACCAGGTGAAGAAGACCAGAGCAAAGGCAAGCCCGACCGGGTGCAGCGTCTTGCAGTAGAGGCGCAGCCGTTCCCACACACGTTTCATGCCGGAATCGTATGCGCCCCGTGCCCGAATCAGGTCACGAAGCGCACACGCGTCCAGTCTGTTTACGGGGCGAAGCGCAAAATCGCGGCAACTGCGCCGCCGCCCGGAATGTCCTCCGCGCGAACAGCGAGCACCCGCGCACCCGTCAGGAGCGCACGACGAGCGATCTCGTCGACGACCCCGTAGGTGCTTCCGTTGGTCGACTCACCGGTCGTGAGAGCGCCCGTCTGGGGATCGAGACTTCCGGGTACGACGGAATCGATGTCGATGAAAACGGTGTCGACCTGTCCGTACGTCGCGGCTGTTGCCACGTCGGCGACGTCGGTTTGAGTGCGACCTTGTTCCGTGCGCACATTGAAGGTGTCCCGCACCGCCGCCAGCTGCTCGGCATGGAAGTCGTCGAGCGCCGGACGCGAACCGTCCGCCACTTCCTGCGTCGACAAGGCTTCGGGGTTTCCCTCGACGGTTTTGTCGACCAGGTGGCGGTACGAATTCACGGAGCGATACACCGACGCGATGGGTTCCGCAGCGGCCAGAATCAAGGGGACGTCACGGCCGGCGAGCACACCGCGGACCTCGTGATCGACTGCGCGGGCGTACTGATTGACGCGCAGCTTTCGGCTGTCCGAACCCTAGAGCCGACCCGCCTCGGTGCGACTGTTGATCGACGACTTGCCCGCGTGATCCGCAGCGTTCTTCGGCATTCCCTGAACACGAACCTCGTCGGCCGGTTGATCGGCGGCGATCTCGATCAGTCGCACCGAACCCTCTGCCAGAGCGAGAACAAACGCCGTCTGGGGGAACGTCACCGAACGGAGCAGTGGCTTGAGATGAAACCGATCGCTGACCGTTTCGAGCGCCTGCAGACGGTTGGGGAGGCGGAAGGTCACCAGACGGTCCGGCGTCGCGTACGTGACCAATGAGCGCGACTGGAAGCGCCAGAAATCGTCGTCGTCGTCGAGTTCTGCGTATTCGGCCTCGAACTGCTTGCGCTCGGCCGGATCCTCCACCGATGCGAGTGCCGAGCGGACCTGGTCCTTGAAGGCTATGCGCGCTTTGTCGTAATCCTGCGGCGCATCTTCAGTCGGAGTAACGATGGTGATGCAGGTGGGCCCCTCCACCTCCGCGAGTGCGGCAATTTCACCGTGGCTGGGAATGTCGTTGTGAAGCACTACGAACCTCCTGAAATTGGGTTCTCCTCAAACTACGCCCGGCTGGTTATGACCACTAGACTTTCCGGAGAATTCGGGACGAACGGTCCATAGTTGGCGCGGTTCTGGCCACCCCACTCCGAGCGAACGGCATGTTCATCGCCTTCAGTGCGCCGAAAGTACCGTTCGCTCAAGAAGGGGAGGCCACGAGTCGGGCACCGGCCGGGGCGAGCAGAGATCGGGTACATCGGCATACAAAAACACCCTCCCGGATCCCGGGAGGGTGTTTTCTTACTGTGGAGCCTAGGAGATTCGAACTCCTGACATCTGCCTTGCAAAGGCAGCGCTCTACCAACTGAGCTAAGGCCCCGTTCGGTTTTCTGACCGGAGTCAGAGTACCTAGGTTCTATCCTGTTTCCAAATCGTGCCAAACCTTGTCTCCGCGCTGACTTTTGATCAGCTTGGTGACCCCGAGAGCTACCAGAATTCCGGCCCCGACAAGCAGGAAAACCTTCATTCCAGCAACCCTTCTTCGGCACATGGGAGTGGGCCTAGGAGGACTTGAACCTCCGACCTCTTCATTATCAGTAAAGCGCTCTAACCACCTGAGCTATAGGCCCCTGAACCGATTCCAAAGATTACCCCACCGGGCCGCTGACACCAAAACGGGCCCGGCGGAGCAATGTTTTCGCAGGTCAGTCGCGGTCGGCGAGAGTTACCTCGACGCCGCCAACCAGGTCGCTGCAGAGGTTGTAGATGAACGATCCGATCGTGACGAGTGCCGTGAAAAGCACCATGTTCGCGATACCGATCAGTGCGGCGTAGCCGAACACCTGGCCGGCCGTCACCAGACCGTCGGAGCCGCCGTCGGCAACGATGTCGGTGAACGCGTTGTTCAGGCGATCCCAGACGCCCATGCCGTCGAGAACCACGTAGAGCAGTCCGACGGCCACCATCCACACGAAGAACAGCGACACCGAGATCACGGATGTGATCTTGAGCGTGGACCACGGGTCGATACGACGGATCTGGACCGTTGCGCGCAGCGGCGCACCGTCCACGACCGAGGCCGATACGGCGTGAGTTTTCTCACCCTTCACCGCAGCAGGCAACGGATGCTTGGCCTCGGAGAGGTCAGGCATGTCCTTCGGTAGATCCTTGCGATCGATGTGCCGAGTCGGCCCGTCGATCGCGGCGGCTTTTGCTTTCGGATTAGCGACCGTGGGATTGGCGACCGTGGCGTTTCCAGCCTTGGGATTTGCGCCCGAGGGTGTAACAGCCTTGGCTGCTGCCGCGCCGGCGACGCCACCGGTAGCTGCGGCAGCCGCCGTTCCCGTCACGACGGGACGTGCCGACGGGTTGCCGGCAGGACGACCCGTCGGTGCACCGGCAGCGGGGCGACCCGATTGCGGCTGTCCCTTCGGCGCACCACCCTGCGCGGGGTTTTTGGCCGGACCACCCTGCGCCGGACCACCCTGCGCCGGGCCGGCCGCTGCAGGACGCTGCGGACCCGCAGGCGGCTTACCCCCGGCAGGAGCTGCCGGTCGACCCGCAGGAGCACCAGCGCCGGCTGGGCGCGTGATGTTGGTCTGCGGCTGACTTTGCGGCGCCTGATTCTGCGGTGGCTGAGTCTTCGACGCCGGGGCTTTGGACGCCGGGTTCTGAGCAGCGGGGTTCTGAGCTCGCTGCCCCTGCGGCTGACCCGACGGCTGGGGTCCGCGTTGCCACGGCGGCGCCTGGCTGCCACGAGCCTGATTGGCAACCGGTTGCGGCGGAGCCTGACCGTCACCCTTTGCCGGAGTTACCGGCGCAGCCGGAGCCACTGAAGGAGCGGAAGGAGCTTGACCCTTGGCCGCACCCGCGGCGTCGGAAGCCCCACCCGCCGGCTTCTGAGCCGACGGGCCGCGAGGCGGCTCCGGTGCCTTGGGCGCCGGAGCTGCCTCGGAAGCTTTGGGTCCGCCGTCCGCTGGAGCTGCAGGTTTCGAGGTCTGCGGCCCCGCCGGAGCAGTTGCCTGCTCCGGCTTCGGTGGCGTCGAACCTGAAGTGCTTTCGCTCTTCTGGTCACTGCCCGGCTGGTTGGGAGTGCTCACTAGGACTCCTTAGCTCCATCGGCATTGTCTGCGTTGTCGGTGGTCTCTGCAGCGAGCTCTTCGGGCTCGTCGGCGTTGCGCGCAATCGCGAGCAGTGTGTCGCCTTCGCCGAGGTTCATCAGACGCACGCCCTTGGTCTGGCGTCCCGCCTTACGAACCTGCTTGGCAGCCGTCCTGATGACGCCGCCGCCCGAGGTGATCGCGTACAGCTCGTCGTCGTCGTCGACGATGAGCGCACCGACCAGAGTGCCACGTTTCTTGTCGTACTGAATCGTGAGCACGCCCTTGCCGCCGCGACCCTGCACCGGGTAATCCTCCATGCCGGTTCGCTTGGAGTAACCGCCCGAGGTGGCGACCAGGAGGAACGTTCCTTCACGAACGACGTTGAGCGAGAGCAGCTCGTCGTCACCGTTGAAACGCATGCCCTGGACACCGGAAGTGGCGCGGCCCATCGGACGCAGTGCCTCGTCGGTGGCCGAGAAGCGGATCGACTGGCCCTGTGCCGAGACGAGAAGGAGGTCGTCTTCGGCGGAGCAGAGGACAGCGCCGACCAGTTCGTCTTCACCGCGCAGGTTGATGGCGACGATGCCACCGCTGCGGTTGGAGTCGAAGTCGGTGAGCTTGGACTTCTTGACCAGACCGTTGCGAGTGGCGAGCACCAGGTAGGGCGCGTCTTCGTACGTCTTGATCTGGATGACGGACTGAATGCGCTCGTCCGGCTGGAAGGCCAGCAGGTTGGCAACGTGCTGACCGCGAGCGGTACGGCTCGCCTCGGGCAGTTCGTAAGCCTTGGCGCGGTAGACGCGGCCCTTCGTGGTGAAGAACAGCAGCCAGTCGTGCGTCGACGTGACGAAGAAGTGCGAGACGATGTCGTCCTGCTTGAGGCCGGCACCCTGAACACCCTTGCCGCCGCGCTTCTGCGAGCGGTACAGGTCGGTCTTGGTGCGCTTGGCGTAACCGGTCTCGGTGATCGTGACGACGACGTCTTCGCGGGCGATCAGATCCTCGTCGTTGACGTCTCCGTCGGCGGCGATGATGCGGGTACGACGGTCGTCGCCGTACTTGTCGACGATTTCCTTGAGCTCGTCACGAACGATCGCGCGCTGACGCTCCGGGCGAGCCAGAATGTCTTCGAGGTCCGCGATTTCGAGTTCGATCTCGGCCAACTCGTCGACGATCTTCTGACGCTCGAGGGCGGCCAGACGACGCAGCTGCATGCCGAGGATGGCGTCGGCCTGGATCTCGTCGACGTCGAGGAGTTCCATCAATCCGGCGCGAGCGATGTCGACGGTCTGCGACGCACGGATCAAGGCGATGACCTCGTCCAGAGCGTCGAGGGCCTTGACCAGACCGCGCAGGATGTGGGCGCGCTCCTGTGCCTTGCGAAGCAGGTACCTGGTACGACGAACGATGACCTCGAGCTGATGCGCCGTGTACAGACGGATCATCTGGTCGAGGCGCAGCGTGCGCGGCACTCCGTCGACGATGGAGAGCATGTTGCAGCCGAAGCTGGTCTGCAGCTGGGTGTGCTTGTAAAGGTTGTTCAGCACGACCTTGGCAACGGCGTCACGCTTGACGGTGACGACGATGCGCATGCCGACGCGGTCCGAGGACTCGTCGTGGATGTCGGAGATGCCACCGATCTTGGCGTCACGAACCTGCTCCGCGATGGAGGTGATCAGGTTGTCCGGGTTGACCTGGTAGGGCAGCTCGGTGATGACGATCGTGGTGCGGCCCTTGGCATCTTCTTCGATCTCGACGACGCCGCGCATACGAACGGAGCCACGGCCGGTGGTGTAGGCGTCCTGGATGCCCTGTCCACCGACGATGAGCCCGTGCGTGGGGAAGTCGGGTCCCTTGATGCGCTCCATGACGGCCGCGAGGGTGGCTTCCTCGTCCGCTTCGAAGTTGTCGAGCGCCCAGTAGATGGCCTCGGCAACTTCACGCAGGTTGTGCGGCGGAATGTTGGTGGCCATACCGACGGCGATGCCGTTGGAACCGTTGATCAGCAGGTTCGGGATACGGCTGGGCAGAACCGTCGGTTCCTGCGTCTTGCCGTCGTAGTTCGGGGTGAAATCGACTGTCTCGTGGTCGATTTCGCGCAGCATTTCCATCGCGAGCGGCGTGAGCCTGCACTCGGTGTAACGCATGGCGGCTGCGCCGTCGTTGCCGCGGGATCCGAAGTTTCCCTGACCGTCGACGAGCGGGTAACGCAGCGACCACGGCTGGGCCATACGGACCAACGTGTCGTAGATCGAGGAGTCGCCGTGGGGGTGGTAGTTACCCATGGTCTCGGCGACCGGTCGGGCAGACTTCACGTATCCGCGGTCGGGGCGATATCCGTTGTCGTACATCGCGTAGAGCACGCGGCGGTGCACCGGCTTGAGTCCGTCGCGGACATCCGGCAGAGCGCGACCGACGATGACGCTCATGGCGTAGTCGATGTAGCTGTTCTGCATTTCCTGCTGGATGTCGACCGGTTCGATCCGGTCGTGTTGCGGACCGTCCGGTGGCAACGTGGTGTCGGTCATGAGCTCACTTTCTTAAAAGAGGGGGCAAGCCCCTGTGCGCGGAAAAGGAGTCCGGGGACTCCTCAACCGCTCACAGGGCCGCAGGCCTACACGTCGAGGAAACGAACGTCCCGGGCATTGCGGGTGATGAAGCTGCGTCGTGCTTCGACGTCTTCGCCCATCAGCACGCTGAACAGCTCGTCGGCAGCAGCCGCGTCGTCGAGCGTGACGAGACGCAGAACGCGCACCGTCGGGTCCATCGTGGTTTCCCACAGCTCCTTGGCGTTCATCTCGCCGAGGCCTTTGTAGCGCTGGATGCCGTCGTCCTTGTTGATCTTCTTGCCGGACTCGAGGCCGGCCTTGACCATCGCGTCGCGCTCGCGGTCGGAGTACGCGAATTCCGGCTGCGCACCCTTCTGCCACTTGAGCTTGTACAGCGGCGGCTGCGCGAGGTAGACCTTGCCGTGCTCGACGAGCGGCCGCATGAAGCGGAACAGCAGCGTGAGCAGCAGCGTTGCGATGTGCTGACCGTCGACGTCGGCGTCGGCCATGAGCACGATCTTGTGATAGCGCAGCTTGGCGATGTCGAACTCGTCGTGGATGCCCGTGCCGAACGCGGTGATGATCGACTGGACTTCGGTGTTCTTGAGGACGCGATCGATACGCGCCTTCTCGACGTTGATGATCTTTCCGCGAAGCGGGAGGATCGCCTGGTACATCGAGTCTCGGCCGGACTTGGCCGAGCCGCCTGCGGAGTCGCCCTCCACGATGTAGATCTCGGACTTCTCCGGATCGTTGGAGCGGCAATCGGCGAGCTTGCCTGGCAGGCCACCGAGGTCGGTCGCGCTCTTACGACGGACCAGCTCACGCGCCTTACGTGCGGCGACGCGGGCCTGCGCCGACGAAACAGCCTTGTTCACAATGGTTTTCGCGTCGGCCGGGTTCGCCTCGAACCAGTGCGCGAGGTGCTCGTTGCACGCCTTCTGCACGAAGGACTTGACCTCGGTATTGCCGAGCTTGGTCTTGGTCTGACCCTCGAACTGGGGTTCACCGACCTTCACCGAGATGATGGCCGCAAGTCCTTCACGGATGTCGTCACCGGTGAGCTTGGGATCTTTGTCCTTGAGCAGCTTCTTTTCGAGCGCGTACTTGTTGACCGTTGCGGTCAGTGCGGCGCGGAAGCCCTCTTCGTGGGTACCACCCTCGTGGGTGTTGATCGTGTTGGCGAAGGTGTGCACCGACTCCGAGTAGCCGGAGTTCCACTGCATTGCGACCTCGAGCTCGTGGCCGGTGCCCTTGGCGGTGAATCCGACGACCGAGTTGTGGATCGGGGTCTTGCTCTTGTTGATGTGCCGGACGTAGTCCTCGAGTCCACCGGGGTAGTGGTAGATACGGGTCTTGGACTTACGCGGCGCTGCCTGAGCAGCTTCTTCGGCTTCTTCGGCAGCAGACTTGGGAGCCTCGGCCACCTCGGCAGCTTCGTCGTCGATGACCTCGGCGCGCTCGTCGGTCAGCGTGATGGTCAGGCCCTTGTTGAGGAAGGCCATTTCCTGCAGACGACGCGCAACGGTCTCGAAGTTGTAGCGGGTGGTCTCGAAGATCTCGGGATCGGCCCAGAAACTGACGGTGGTGCCGGTCTCCTTCGTCGGGTCGCCCTGTACGAGCTCTCCCGGCTTGGAATCGGTGTACGTCTGCTGCCACCGGTAGCCGTCGACCTTGATGTCGACGTCGAGCCGGGTGGAGAGCGCGTTGACCACCGAGATACCGACGCCGTGCAGACCACCGGAGACGGCGTAGGAGTCGGAGTCGAACTTGCCGCCGGCGTGCAGCTGGGTCAGCACGACCTCGACGGTGGGAACTCCGGAGGCGTGCATGCCGACCGGGATGCCACGGCCGTCGTCGATGACGCGGATTCCGCCGTCTTCGAGGAGGGTGACCTCGACCTTGGTGGCGTGTCCGGCCATCGCCTCGTCGACCGAGTTGTCGACGACCTCCCAAATGAGGTGGTGCAGGCCGCGTTCACCGGTGGAACCGATGTACATGCCTGGACGCTTACGTACCGCCTCGAGTCCTTCGAGGACGGTGATGGACGACGCGTTGTAGTCCTTGCTGGAAGTGCTTGTATCTGACTTCTGGGCAGCCACGGGTGGGTAGCTCTCCTTCTCCGTCAATACTCGAGCGCAGCCGTCAGCAAGCCCTTGCGGGTGTCGTCGGAGCGGGTTCGAGAATGTTGCCGCTAGTTACCGTTGACCATCTTACTGGTAAGCACCGACTAGAAGCGGCCAATGACACCCCTGGCTGCGCCGCAGACGAATTTTTACGATCCCCGGAAGGTGAAACGCTAGGAACTTTGCTTCTCCGAGCGACGCTCTCTCAGGCTCGCGATAAATGCCCGCGCATGTTCGGCAACTTCGCCCGGATGTGAAAACGGCGACCAGTGTCCCGCGGCAATTTCGCGTCGCTGCAGGTCGGAGACCCATTTTTCGGTGTCTTCGTATCCCACCGGACGAACGGCTTTGTCGTACTTGTTCAGAATGAGCTGAACAGGCACGTCCGTGTACCGATCCCGCGGCTTGCCGAGAGACGGCCGGATGTTCGCGCGATAAAGCTTGAGTCCGTTCACCATGTCGTCGGCGATGGTGGGCGCGGTGTTGACCACACGGGGGTCCAGACCGTCGAAGAAGCCCAGAAATGCCGGCCAGTGCTTGGAGAACCACAGACGCAACGGAAGGGTGCACAGGCCGGGAATCTGGAACAGAACGGTGTAGGCCGACGCAATTCCCTGCGCCGCCGGGCCGAGGAAACGACGCTTGGACGCGCTCGCCCGGATCCACATGCCGAGATGATCGAGATTGGGGCCCGAGATGGACGAGAACGACGCGATCTTCTCTTCGGCACCCGGCTCGCAGACCGCTTCCCACGTTTCGACGGATCCCCAGTCGTGCGCGAGGACGTGCACCGGCTTGCCCGGGCTGACCGCGTCGATGACGGCAAAAAGATCGCCGGCCAGTGCGCTCAGTTGGTAGTCCTGCACCCTCGAGGGGATTGTGCTCTCACCGGCCCCGCGGCTGTCGTAGCTGACGACGCGGAAGTCGTCTGCCAGCAAAGGCACGATGCGGTTCCACAATTCATGGGTGTCGGGCCAACCATGCACCAGGACGATGGTCTCGCCGTCTGCCTTGCCCTGCTCGAACACGGCCAGGCTGACGGAACCGTTGGTCACGCGACGCGCGGTCACGGCATGGACAGGAGAGTGCTTCGACATTGTCGAACCCTTCGGAGTCGGGAAATATCTAGAGATCGAGAACGAGACGTCCACCGTCGGAACGGGATACGCAGATGAGCATCTCCGTTTCCTGTTCGGTGTCGGTCAGACGCCTTTCGCGGTGATCGGGTTTACCCGCGAGTACCTTCACACGACAGGTTCCGCAGAAACCCTGCTGACACGAGTACCCGACACCGGGCAATGTCTTCTTGATGACGTCGAGCGCGGACTCGTCGGCGGGCACGGTGAGCACCTGTCCCGAATTGACAAGCTGCACTTCGAATTCCTTGCCGTCGATCACCGGCGGAGCCCCGAACCGCTCGAAATGCAAAGCGGTGGAGGGTGTATCGCGGAAACCGCGGCGGACGGCATCGAGCATCGGCGTCGGGCCACAGCAGTACACGGCGCCGCCGACCGGCGCTCGTCCGAGAAGGTCTGTGGTGGTGGGCAATCCGAACTCGTCGTCCGGGCGCACGAAGACACGCTCGGGATCCCAGGTTGCGATCTCGTCGAGGAACGGCATGGATTCACGGGAGCGGCCCGAGTACACGAAGTACCAGTCCATCCCCAATTCTCTTGCCGCACGGACCATTGCGATGATCGGCGTGATACCGATGCCGCCGGCGACGAACAACGCGCTGCCTTCTCCGACAAACGGGAAGCCGTTGCGTGGTCCGCGTACCGTGACGTGCTCACCGGGCTGGAGAGCGTGCATCTCGATGGAACCGCCACCGCCGTCGGGGATCCGGCGCACCGCGACGCTGTATCCCGTGCGATCGGCCGGGTCGCCGCACAGCGAATACTGACGCCGCAGACCCGAAGGTAGATGGAAGTCCAGGTGCGAACCCGGATGCCACGGCGGAATCGGTGAGCCGTCGGCGGATTCGAAGCGCAGGCGAACGACGTTCTCGTCAGTCGCCACCACCTCACGTGTGCTGACCACCATGTTCATGGCCGTGTCGGGGTTGTGGCCCGCGATCTCGGGGTTGTAGTCGTAGGCCGTCAACACCCGAAGGTACTTGTCCGCCAACAACTCCGTGATGCGCATGGCGCGGTCGGGACGGTTCTTGCCGGACAGATCGGGTGGCGCCGGAAACCGCGGCAACCCGTCGTGCCCGGAGATGACGTCCTTGACCCTCGAGAGTGAAATCACCGTGCGGCCGCCTGGGCTGCGGGTGACGACGCGAGGTATTGCACCGCCTGGGCGGTCGAGCCCTCGTTACTGGGGTGATAGGACTTGCTGAAGTAGGTCGACATCCGCTTGACCAGCTCGAACGACGTGGGAACTGTGCCTCGCTTACCGGCCGCGATGAAATCGGACAGGTGGGGGCGTCGACGGCTGGGAGCCTGAGCGGCAAGCTCGGGATCGTTGCGCATCAAGAACCGGGTACCACGAATCCACAGCCACACGATTGCGGGCGTGACGAGGATCTGGGTACGGATCCGGCGGGTCTCACGCTTGTCGAAGTAGCGCATCACGTCGTACGCGACGGCGCGGTGTTCGACTTCTTCGGCGCCGTGCCAGCGAAGGAGATCAAGCATGGTCGGGTGCATGCCGGCTTTGTCCAGTCCCTTGGCGTTGAGCACCCAGTCGCCGAGAAAAGCCGTGATGTGTTCGATGGCCGCGATGATCGCCAAGCGCTCCACCAGGTGATTCTCGGCACGCAGACCCGTCATCGGACGCGGTCCGAGCAGCTTCGAGAATGCCCACTCCATCTGCTGGGTGTACGGCGTCGGATCGAGGCCGTTTTCCTTGAGATGGACCAGGACACCCGAGTGCGCGTTGGAGTGCATCGCCTCTTGGCCGATGAATCCGACGACGTCTTCACGGAGTTTCTCGTCCTCGATCAGAGGAAGAGCTTCCTTGAAGGTCTCGACAAACCATTCCTCACCGGCGGGGAGGAGAAGGTGAAGCACGTTGAGAACGTGTGTGCTGAACGGATCGCCCGGAATCCAGTGCATGGGCAGATCGGACCAGTCGAACTCGACATTGCGAGCCTGCAACAGGATGTGATCCGGCTCGGCGAACGACGAAGCGGGTGTCGATATCTTCTGCGACATCTAGCTACTCCTTCATGCCTGCCGATCGGTGGGGAACGACAGCCTTGTGACACAATTCACTCACTAGCGAGTTTTAACTGTAACACGAAGTAATAGGTAGAACCAGGGCCTGGTTGAGTTTTCCTCAGCCGTACGTATCGCGAGGTCCGCGGCCTTTCACATGCCTTTCTCCCTTGCGCCAGCTAGGCGCACTCGGACCGGTGATCCGCAGTGTCTTCACGACGCCGTCACCGACGGCAGCAGCGATCTTGGCCAGAATCTGGGACTGCATCATGCGCAACTGGGTAGCCCACGCCGTCGACTCGGCGGAGATGCTGAGAACACCTTCTTTCAGAGAGATCGGCTCGGCGTGCGCGGAGATGTCTTCTCCGACGACCTGCGGCCACCGACCGAGGACCGTGCCCTCGGACACCTTGGGGGACCACCCACGCGATTTAGAGATAGCGCTGGTGAGAGCGCCGAACGGCTGAGGGTCCCGCGCATCCGGGCCGGGGCCGGACCAACCGCTGCGTCGACGCGGTCGGCCACTTCCGTATTTGGGCGACGAGCGCCCCTGCCCGACGGCCTTACCGTTGGCTTTGGCTGTCGCGCGTGCCTCCTCGAGGGCACGGCGCGCCAGATCGATCCCCTTGAGCTCGGGCTCCGGGGCCGCGCTGCTGTCTTCAGTCATCGAACTCGACCTCCTGATCTGCCGAGCCTACGGGCACTATCCGGGATATCCGACCGTCTCCGGTATCGGAGGCTTCGACGCCGAACTTGGCCGCCTCGAGTTCGTCCGGTACATCCTCGGGAACGGCGGCCGTGATCAGCACCTGTTCGGCGGTGGCTGCAACGGTGGCGAGCGCACGACGCCGACGACGGTCCAATTCCGCGAAGACATCGTCGAGCATCAGGACCGGGTCGCTGCCGTCGGCGCGCAACAGGGCAAAACCTGCCAGCCGCAGCGAAAGCGCAAAAGACCACGATTCACCATGGCTTGCAAAGCCTTTCGCCGGGCTGTCACCGAGAATCAGCTCCAGATCGTCCCGATGCGGACCGACCAGACACACTCCGCGATCGATTTCCTTCGACCTCATCTGTGCCAACTCGAGATGGAATCTCTCCTCGAGGTACGCAACGTCGTCGATACCGGAAATCCTTGCAGGGTCGGTGAATTCGGGATCCAACGAGGACCCCAGACTGCTCTTGTATCGAATCGACGCCGGCCGAGATTCGGGTGCGATGGAACGATACGACTCCGCCAGATGCGGCGCCAGATCATGGACCAACTCGAGGCGCCCGGCCAACAATTGTGCGCCGTGAGCGGCCAGATGCCCGTCCCACACCTCGAGGGTGGAGAGGACGTTGTCGGACTCGCCACCACGAGAACCGCGACGCAAAGCCGCACCGGCAGTTTTGAGTAGGGCTGAGCGCTGACGCAGAACTTTGTCGTAATCCGCACGGACAGCAGCCATTCGGGGTATCCGGGACGTCAACAACTCGTCGAGATAGCGTCGACGATCGCCAGGATCTCCGCGAACCAACGACAGATCTTCCGGCGCGAACATCACCGACTGCAAAATCCCCAACACTTCGCGTGGGCGACGCGTCGGAGACTGATTTATCCTGGCGCGGTTGGACTTTCCCTCGATCAGTTCGACGTCGATGGTCAGTTCGCGTCCGTTGTTGACCACCGTTGCACCGGCAAAAGCACTGGCGGAACCGCTGCGGATCATCGGTGCGTCCGTGGACACTCGATGAGACGACAGCGTCGACAGATACCCGAGTGACTCGAGGACGTTGGTTTTACCGTGCCCGTTCGAACCGAGGAAAACGGTTGTTCCCGGTGTGAGGTCAAGCGTCAGCGAATCCCAGGATCGGAAGTCCCGCAGCGAAAATCTACGAACGAACACTTAGCTTCCAGAAGCCGAATTCTTGGGCGAAGCGCTCTTGACCGCGTGACCGCCGAACTGATTGCGCAAGGCGGACACAGCCTTCATGGCCGGTGAATCATCCTGTCGTGAAGCAAATCTCGCGAACAGAGCAGCGGAGATGACGGGAGCGGGCACAGCGTGCTTGATAGCTTCCTCGACCGTCCAGCGGCCCTCGCCGGAATCCTCGGTATAGCCCGTGATCTGCGCAAGCTCCGGATCTTCCTCGAGGGCGTCGACAAGCAGATCGAGCAACCACGAACGTACGACGGTCCCCTTCGACCAAGCTCGGAGCACGCCGGGAACGTCCGCGATCAGGCTTTCCGCCTCGAGGAGCTCGTACCCCTCGGCATACGCCTGCATCAGGCCGTATTCGATGCCGTTGTGCACCATCTTCGCGTAATGACCAGCACCGACGGGACCGGCGTGGACAAAGCCGTCTGCAGCCTCACCGTCGGGGCGAAGGGCGTCGAAGATCGGCATTGCCTTCTCGACGTCAGGCTCGGATCCGCCCACCATCAGGCCGTAGCCGTTCTCACGGCCCCAGATGCCACCGGAGACACCGCAGTCGAGGAAACCGATCCCACGGGCGCCCAGAAGCTCGGCATGGACAGCGTCGTCGGTGTAACGCGAGTTCCCACCGTCGATGACCAGATCACCGCCCTCGAGGGCATCCGCCAGTTCGGCAATGGTGCTCTGGGTGATTTCACCGGCCGGAACCATCACCCAGACGACTCGAGGTCCCTCGAGGGAAGCAGCGAGTTCGGCAAGTGACCCGACATCGGTGACTTCCGGTCGAGGGTCGTATCCGATCACCTCGAGGCCATGCGCGCGCAAGCGCTCACGCATGTTGAAGCCCATCTTGCCGAGACCTACGAGTCCGATCTTCATACTGTTCTCCCTGGTCAGGCGCGAACTGAAGTGCGGGGTTCCACTCAGCCCGGAAGGCGAACCGGCATCAGCAGGTACGTGTACTCGCTCGAGGGCGCAGCGAAGTTACCGGACTCGTCTGCCGTGGGCTCTTCCTCGGCCGCGGGGCGAAGAACAGCCGGACGGCTGGGAGTGGTGAAGCCGAACAGAACGTTTTCGCTGTGAAGCGAGTTCAACCCGTCGATCAGGTAACCGGGGTTGAACGCAATGGTGAGTGCTTCGCCCTGGAACGACGCGTTGAGCGTCTCTTCCGCGCGGCCGGCGTCGTCGCCACCCGCAGAGAGGAGCAGGCCGTCAGCGGAGAACTGCATGCGAACCTGTGCGCCACGCTCGGCGACGAGTGCTACACGCTTGATGGCTTCGATGAGAGGCGTGACCTCGACCGTTGCCATCGCGGTGTGCTGAGCAGGCAGCAACTGACGGAACTTCGGGAACTCGGCGTCGAGGAGGCGCGTCGTGGTGCGGCGTCCGTCGTTGACGATGCCGAGGAGTCCGTCGTTTCCGATGGTCGTACCGGAGCCGAGAGCCAACTCGACCGGCGAATTTGCATTGCCGGCAAGCGTTTTCGCGGACTCGGACAAAGTCTTGGCCGGGATGAGAACAGCAGCCTGGACGTCGGGATTGGCCGGAGTCCACTCGAGTTCACGTACGGCGAGACGGAAGCGGTCGGTAGCGGCGAGGACGATCGAATTCTGTTCGATCTCGACACGGATACCCGTGAGCATCGGAAGGGTGTCGTCCTTGCCGGCTGCAACAGCTACCTGGCTGATGGCTTCGGAGAACAGGTCGACGGGAATGGACCCGGACTGCTGCGGAAGCGTCGGAAGCTGGGGGTAGTCCTCGACCGGCATCGTGGGCAGGGAGAACTTGGCGCTTCCGCACGAGATGAGCACGCGAGTGCCCTCGAGGGTCACATCGACCGGCTTGTTGGGAAGCGACTTGGTGATATCTGCGAGGAGGCGACCGGAGACGAGTGCCTGACCTGCAGTTGTGACATCTGCCGAGACGCGGACCTGCGCGGATACCTCGTAGTCGAACCCGGAAACGGTGAGGCCGGCTTCGGTTGCGTCGAGAAGAACTCCGCCGAGAACCGGCACGGGCGGCCTCGAGGGCAGGCTACGAGCAACCCACGCTACTGAATCAGCGAACTCTTCCCGGGAAACGCGAAACTTCAGGCTTCCAAGCTCCATCGCCGGGTTATTCCTCTCGGTAGGCATGTTCGTCTGCTGCGGATCTGCATCAGCTCACTTGAAGTCTGACACAGACCAAGCGATGCCCACCGTATGCCCTCGAGGGCGCAAGTGGAAAGCCGAAGCCGCGGCGAGCGCAGCCTGAGGCGAGGTTCTCAACAGGAGTTGTCCCCAGAACTATTTTCAAAGAGCTTTTCCTAGGAAATTCTCAGTAGTAGTAATAAGTCCTGTGCAATCTGTGGAGCAACGGTTGTCGACGCTGGTAGGTCCCCTCGAGGGCCTGTGCACTTCTCGAGGACAGACTCGAGGACCAATCGACCCCCTCTGTGCACTCTCTGAAAGTTTTCGGATTCCTCCTCGAGAACTCCACAGACTTTCGGAGTTATCAACACACTTATCCACAGATGTGAATACTTTTCACAAGAAACGAAGAGTTTGTTCTCATCGGCGTGTCTGACTCCGGCGTGTCGTCCCTCGAGGTGGACAACCGCCCTCGAGGGGACCGCACGTGGAACCCTTCGAATACACCGATGCCGCTCGAGGGAACCTCTGCCTCGAGCGGCATCGATCGAAATAAGTGCAGGTCAACGCTTGGAGCGCTGCTTGATCCTTGCGGTCAACTCCTGAACCTGGTCGTACACCTTGCGGCGTTCCGTCATTTCCTTACGGATCTTCTTGTCGGCGTACATGACCGTCGTGTGGTCACGGCCGAACGTCTGACCGATCTTCGGCAAGGACAAATCAGTGAGCTCACGGCACAAATACATCGAGATCTGGCGGGCCTGAGCGAGTGGCCGGGCCTTACCCGGCCCACACAGGTCGTCGATCGACATGTTGAAGTATTCGGCCGTCACCGCCATGATCGTCGCCGCGTTGATCTCGAGGCTCGACGAATCGGGCATCAGATCGCGCAGGACCACCTCGGCCAACGTCAGATCCAACGGCTGGCGGTTGAGCGAGGCAAAAGCGGTGACGCGGATCAACGCGCCCTCGAGTTCACGAATGTTGCGCTCGATACGGCTGGCGATCAACTCGAGGACGTCGTGCGGGACCTCGAGGCGATCCATCCTCGCCTTCTTGCTCAGAATCGCGATACGCGTCTCGAGCTCAGGCGGCTGAACGTCGGTGATCAGGCCCCATTCGAAGCGCGTCCGCAGACGCTCCTCGAGGGTTGCCAACTGTTTGGGCGGACGGTCCGAGGAAACGACGATCTGCTTGTTCGCGTTGTGCAAGGTGTTGAAGGTATGGAAGAACTCCTCCTGAATACCTTCCTTGCCTTCGATGAACTGGATGTCGTCGACCAGCAGGACATCCGTTTCCCGGTAGCGACGCTTGAACGCGACCTTGCGGTCGTCACGAAGACTGTTGATGAAGTCGTTGGTGAATTCTTCGGTCGAGACGTACTTGACCCGCATGCCGGGGAACAGTCGCTGTGCGTAGTGGCCGGCGGCGTGAAGAAGGTGCGTCTTGCCCAGGCCCGAAGCTCCCCAGATGAACAAGGGGTTGTAGGCACGCGCCGGCGCCTCCGCGATCGCGACGGCAGCGGCATGAGCGAATCGGTTGGACGATCCGATCACAAAAGTGTCGAAGGTGTACTTCGCGTTGAGGCTGTTGGCGCCGGACCCCGAAGCAGAAGGAGTAGCGGGCGGCTTCGTGAAGTACGACGGCCACGATTCGTGAACGCTCGCGAGTGCTTCGCGGTCGTCGTCGACTTCTTCGGTCTCGGCAGTCTCGGAGTCCGAAGGTTCGCCGTCGCCTTCGGTGAATCTGCGCCGACGGTATGCGCCCGATGAGTTGACCGACTCGAACTGACGGCTGCCCGTGCGCTCCTCGACCGGTTCGGCGGGTGCGTCGGCATCGTCTTCGAGTGCAATGCGGACACCGAGTCCCTCGACCTGGCCGCCGAGGTGGCGTCCGAGTGCCTGCAGGATCGGCTCGCGTAGATCGCGCTCGATCGTCTCTTGAGCAAATGGCGATGGAACCGAGAGGAGTGCAAAACCCTGAGCAAGTGTGAGAGGCCTCACCAGACGGACAAATGCCTTCTGCTTGCTGCTCAAAGCCGGAAGATTACTTCCGGGGTCATCACTCGTGAGTTCTGCAACCACGTCGACCCAGACCCGTGCGAGCGCGTTGGGATCGTCGTTCACGTGGTTCCTTCCCGTGTTTCGCCGACAGTGGGTGTGCTGCAGCTGCCGAGCGTATGGCTGCGGCGTCGAATGATTCGGTGGATTACCACCCGGGGTGAGAACCCCGTAACAGGCTACGAATATGCCACCTGGGCTGTGTTTCCACACAATTATCCACAGATGTGGACAAACCTGCACTGAGTCGGTTTTTTCGTCAACCAAATTCGTCAAAGTGATCGAGAAATTGATCTACCTGCAACTTTGTCGGAACTCGAGGCGTTCGCCACTTGGTGTCGGGGATGCGTCAACACTCACAGCCCTGTGGATGAATGTGGAAACTCGGGATTCGGGGTCGCGTCCGGCGCTCGTGCCCGTATGTGCTGATGAGGCCTTGTCGAGAGCATGCGCCGGTGGAACTGTCCGGGTTGCCTTCGGGTCACCTGCAGTCCGTAGCGGAACTGTTGCCAAGGTCACACTTGCCGCCTCGCTCGAGGTCACGGCCGTATGCACACTGTGAATGGAATCTGCGGAATGATGTAAGTATCGGCGTGTCGCCGCAGTTGCCGCGGGAGGGCCCTGAATCGGGCTGGTTTGACCTTGGCAACGGTGGTAAGTAACCTCGAACGGTCACCCGCTGGTGGTGATCGCTTCGTGCTGGCTACATATGTCAGGTCGGAACGGTCTTCCAAGCCACAACGAGTGAAGCTGATTGTTCTGTACCTGTTGTATCCAAAGGCGCCGTAAGGCGTCGATCACTGAATGACGCCGGGAGGCGTCAATGAACTTCGAGGAGTGTTGACCGTGGCCAAGGGCAAGCGGACGTTCCAGCCGAATAATCGCCGCCGCGCGCGTGTTCACGGCTTCCGTCTTCGTATGCGTACCCGTGCGGGTCGTGCAATCGTTTCGGCGCGTCGCCGTAAGGGCCGCGATTCCCTCACCGCCTGATCTGATTTCGAGTTCAGGAGCTCGGGGTGTTGCCTGAGCCGTTCCGGTTGCGTCGCCACGCGGATTTCTCCGTGGCGGTGCGACGTGGACGTCGTATGGGAAGACGCGACCTTGTCGTGCACGCGTTCGATCGCGAGCAAGTAGAGGCGCTGGTAGTAACAAATCACGGTCCCCGGTTCGGGCTGATCGTGAGCAAGGCTGTCGGGCCGGCGGTGATTCGACATCGAGTCGCACGCCGGCTTCGTCATATCTGTGCAGATTTCGTCGGACAGGTTTCACCGGAGACAGACGTGGTTATCCGCGCACTTCCGGGTGCAGCTACCGCCAGTTCAGCCGAACTGGCCAAGCAGTTGCGCGGGGGCCTGACCAAAATGAACCTATTGGTGTCGGTAAGTGAAGAGCCATGAGTACTCCGCTCTCTGAGCAGATCGAGACTCCCAGAGCCTCCCGTGTCATCACGGTGTTGAAGGCTGTGCGTCGCGCTCCCGCCACTGTTCTCATCTTCTGTATCGAGTTGTACCGGACGTATGTGTCGCCCTTGAGGATGCCGACCTGCCGGTTCACCCCCACCTGCAGTGAATACGCAGTCGAAGCGCTGCGCACTCACGGGGCGATCAAAGGCCTTTTCTTGACTGTGGTGCGGTTGGCGAAGTGTGCCCCCTGGCATTCTGGAGGGTGGGACCCTGTCCCTGCCCGTCGTGACCGTGATGCGGGTAGCCGCCATAGCTGTCCGGAAGCACGCGCAGCGTGTCACAGTCCGACGGACGAACAGAGGAGTACTTAGAGCCGTGCTCAATTTCATCTACTATCCGGTATCCGCGATTCTGTGGGTCTGGCACAAGGTCTTCGGGTTCATTCTCGGCCCGGACAACGGAATAGCCTGGGCGCTTTCCGTGGTGTTCCTGGTGTTCACCTTGCGTGCGGTTCTGTATAAGCCGTTCGTGAAGCAGGTCCGCACGACGCGTCAGATGCAGGAACTGCAGCCACAGATCAAGGCATTGCAGAAGAAGTATTCGGGCGACCGTCAGCGCCAGGCCGTCGAGATGCAGAAGCTCCAGAAGGAGCACGGATTCAACCCGATCATGGGCTGTCTCCCGGTCTTGGCTCAGGCTCCGGTGTTCATTGGTCTGTTCCACGTCCTGCGCTCGTTCAACCGCACCGGCACCGGCATGGGCCAGCTGGGCATGAGCGCCGAGGACAACCTCAACACCCCGAACTACGTCTTCTCGGCCACTGACGTCCAGTCGTTCCTGGATGCTCGTCTGTTCGGCGCGCCCATCTCGGCCGCGATCACGACGCCGGTTGCGCAGCTTCAGGCCTACGTCACCGAGAACGTTCCCGAGCTTCCGTCACGGCTGAACATCATTCTCGTGGCCGCTCCGCTGATGATCATCGCCAGCATCGCGACGCACTTCAACTCACGCGCTTCTGTTGCCCGTCAGAGCGAAGCAGCTGCCGCGAACCCGCAGTCCGCGATCATGAACAAGCTCGCCCTGTACGTCTTCCCGCTCGGTGTTCTGGTCGGTGGACCGTTCCTTCCGATCGCGATCCTCCTGTACTGGGTGTCGAACAACATCTGGACCTACGGTCAGCAGCACCTCGTCTTCCGCAAGATCGACGCGGAAGAAGAAGCCAAGAAGCAGGAAGCGATCACTCGCCGCAACGACAATGCGCCCAAGCCCGGTGCCCGTCCTGATCCCAGCAAGAAGAAGGGATCTCCGGCTGCGCTGAAGACCGCGGATTCAGCCGACGACGACGGTGACGCCCCGGAAGTTTCGCTCAAGAAGCCACAGCCGAAGCCCTCGGGTTCCGGTGGTGGTTCCACGTCGAAACCCAAACAGAACCGGCCACAGAGCAACCGCGGCAACTCCCCCAAGCGCAATAAACGGCGCTGATCCAGGAAAGAGAACGACCAATGTCCAGTGAAGCTGACATCGTTGTGGATGGAGAGAACGCAGACGTGAGCACCGAGACCACTGCGCCGGTTACCGATGTGGATGTAGACATCGACGATTCCGATGACGACCTGATCGAAGAGGGCGAGATCGCCGGCGACTACCTCGAGCAGTTGCTCGACGTTCTCGATTTCGACGGAGACATCGACCTTGACGTCGAGGGCGATCGGGCGATCGTCAGCATCGACGGCGGCGACGACCTGACCAAGCTCGTGGGACGCAAGGGTGAGGTTCTGGATGCTCTCCAGGAGCTGACTCGTCTGGCAGTTCAGCAGTCGACCGGAGAGCGCAGCCGCTTGATGCTCGACATCGCCGGGTGGCGTGCGGGCCGGCGCGAGGCACTCAGTGCTCTCGGTGCGGAAGCTGCACAGCGTGTTCTCGAGACCGGCGAACGCGAAGAGCTTGCTCCGATGACGCCGTTCGAACGCAAGATCGTGCACGACGCCGTCGCCAAGGTCGCCGGTGTTTCCAGCGAGAGCGAAGGCGCTGAGCCGTCTCGTCGAGTGGTTGTCCTCAAGGACTGACACTCCCCCCCTGATCGAATGCGGGCCCCGGATTTTCCGGGGCCCGCTTTTGTGTCCGAGAGTGTTTCACGTGAAACCGAATCCGGCGCCACGGTGAAGGTCTGCCTATCGTTGTCGACATGTCCAACGAGCGGTCCGGATTCTCTCTCAGATTGATGACCCTTGGGGCCTTGATAGGGATGCTCGTGTGCGGCCTGAGCTATTGGCCCGTGGTCTTCGAACTACAGCAGAAGATGGAAGTCCAGTCCTTTCCGCCGGGCGGTCTGAAGTATTGGCTCTGCTGGTTGTTGCCGCTGGGAGTAGTCGCCGTCGTATTCATTCCACTTGCACTGGCATGGCGATCCGGAAGACCGGTCATGCTCAGCTTCGCGATTGCCTTCTTGTTCGTCGGGGGTGCACTGTGCATGTTCGGATATTCGATCGACAACATGCCGTACTACATGTGAGCCCCTCCCCTCCCCCAGACCGAATAGTCGGCCTTCGTTTCACGTGAAACCGGATCGATGGTTGTTGCCCGAGCCCTCGAACTCCGACTCAGATTGCCACCACAATGGATCCCCGACCTGACGTCGTCAGGCCTGCTGGCAAGGTCGCCACCTCGGCGCTGGCATCCGATGACCGACAACCCGCGAGCCCTCACTTTGACGGCCCCCGGATTGGGGCGTCGTCAACAACGATCACGAAGGAAGTAGCATCCGCACATGCACGTCGACATCGAAGGCGCCACCCGGATTGCCCGCCTCGCCGCAGAATTTGACTGGACCTGGTCCGTCGACGACCTGGAACCCTTCTGCGCACAGGCTGGATGGGAGGTCGTTGAATTGGATCAGACCGGCGCCTCGATTCGGACCGGACTCCGTGTTGGTCAGTCCGAATCGATAATGTTCGGGCGGCAACACAGAATGAATTGGATCTCGATCTTCGTCACGGACGTGGCAGATGACGCTACGCCCATGACAGTGGTGCGCCCGCTGCTGGACGAAGGGTTCACGAACCTCGATGTGGCATTTACCGCACTCCTGGGGACAGCCACGAGCGCCGAACCCGAACCAAAGACAGCTCTCCGGTGGGACCTGCCGAAAGCGGTCATTTCACTGCACCTGGGTGTCAATGCGATCGACTTGCGTCTGACGAGTCCGGGATATCAGGCATGGGTGGATGAGCCCGAACCGGAGTACGAGGACGAGGACTAGCGATCGAGGTCGGCGAGATCGCATCCGGTGCGGGAACAGGTTTGCGCGCTCCTCACACGAATCGGACCACTCACATCGAATGGGCTTCGTCGCCACGCAAAGTCGATGATGTTGTTGCGGGCTTCGGGGTGAGATCGGCGGCGACTACTTTGCCAAGCAAACCGGAATCGACATCGCCTACACGGGCTCCGGTCCATACACTGCGGACCGCGTCGGGGTAATCATGGGACCGCCTTGAGTTCGGTTGACTCGCGGGGTGTGCGATCGGCGTCGCGCCCACACCTGCTGCTGGTCTCGTCATGAGGGCGGATCCGGACTGTTCGAGGTGGAAGGACTTCGCTGTGCCCGGATCGAACTCGTAAGCGGTGATCTTGTTGGTTCCGGGTTCGGTATGCACCAACAGGTAGTCCTTGCCGTCCAACAACTCCCGCACCAAGCGCGGATCTTAATCGCGCAGAGCCTAGGCGCAGGAATTCATCCTGCGCATCGGGCAGGTCCCCTGCTCGACTCTGATCTTCCCGCCGACACCGGTATCCACATCGAAGGCGAACTCTCCATGCGCATCCTGTGGTGCGAAGCTCCTTGGATTGATTCGCGGTTTGCGATGCCAAGTCTTCGGTGTCCCGCAACAGGGGTGTCAAGCCGACGGATGTATCGCTCGCAACAACCGGCGATGAGATACCGAAGCTGTCCGAGATCTGGAATCGAAGTCTGTTTTCCGAGTCGACCTACAGAGAGGATCTGACTGACCGAGTCCGTTCTGCAGTCCGACGTCGGCGATCTTTTGCAACGACTTTTTCATCGAAAATTGGTCTTTTTGGGTCAGAATTCCATCCATGTAACTACCCATGGCAGTTTCGTCACTGTGATGATACTAAGGATTGCGCTCCTATCTGCATTCGATCGCCCGGCCATGTTTCACGTGAAACGCGTCAGAATTGGAAGAATTTTCAGCGCAATGTTTCACGTGGAACGTGAACCCCTCCCCTCCCCCGCTTGAATTTTGGGCCGAATACTTCCCAAAGAATGAACGAGTCGGCAGACTCACAGCGAGTCGGTGTGCAGAAGCGAACACATGTCGGCTCCAGAGCGGATAATGATTTCGGTCTTGATTGTTGATTTCGCGGTTTACGCGGGAGGATGTTTCACGTGGAACAGAATGGTGCGGCGTCGGTTGACTGGGACGAACAAGAGACTGCGCGCGCAGTGTTCGGTGACAGATATGAGATCGCGGAACGGTATTACCAATCCCTGGCGACGGATGGTGTCGAGCGCGGGCTCATTGGTCCCCGTGAAGTCCCTCGACTGTGGGAGCGTCACCTTCTCAATTGCGCCGTCATCGGTGAGTTGATTGCCGAAGGCGAGTCGGTTGTGGACGTTGGAAGCGGCGCCGGCCTACCCGGTATCCCTCTCGCAATCGCCCGCCCGGACTTGAAGGTAACTCTGGTCGAACCGTTGCTTCGACGCTCGGTGTACCTCGCGGAGTTCATCGAGTCCAACGGATTGGACGTATTGGTTGTCCGAGGGCGAGCCGAGGAATCGGGTGTTGTGAAGGAAGCGGGCGGCGCGGATGTAGTCACCTCGCGAGCTGTGGCGCCTCTCGAGAAGCTCGCACGTTGGTCCCTCCCACTCATTCACGAGCACGGCCGGATGTTGGCACTCAAGGGTTCGAGCGCCTCCGAGGAGATCGAGCGAGACCGTACGGCGCTCACCAAGTTGGGCGCAGGTAAGTTGGAAATACTCGAATGCGGAGCCAAGATTCTCCGCACCCCCACTGTTGTGGTGAAGGCCGAACGTCTCCCGAAGCGCCGCCAGCGTTGATGATTTACACGCATGCAATCGAGAGCAATGTACAGATGATGAGAGCACCTAGTGATCGATTCCCAATCGAAGGAGCAGTCAATGTCGGGTCGATCTGAATCCGCCGTTTCACGTGAAACACCGAAGCAGCACACGAGTGCGGGTGCGGATCAGATCGTCAACGACGACGACAATTTCACCGCCCCCTACGCGGCGATCTCCTCGGAGGAGACCCCCATCGGGGCGGCCGCGCATCGAGCGAGCCAAGTGCTTCATCCCCATTCGGTTACGCTGCCGAAGCCGGCGTTCCGCCGCGTGATCACCATCGCGAACCAGAAGGGTGGCGTCGGCAAGACGACGACCACGGTGAACCTTGCGTCGGCGCTCGCTCTTCAAGGGCTCACTGTCCTTGTGGTCGATTTGGACCCTCAGGGCAATGCCAGCACCGCTCTGGGCGTCGTCCATACCTCGGGCACCCCGTCGAGCTACGAGCTGCTCATAGGCGAAGTGAAGGCCCCGGAGGCGATCCAGACCAGCCCGCACAGTGAGCGCCTTCTCTGCATCCCGGCAACGATCGATCTGGCGGGCGCCGAGATCGAATTGGTCTCCATGGTTGCCCGCGAGAATCGACTCAAAGGCGCGCTCAACGACAAGGTGCTCGCAGAGCTTGACGTCGACTTCGTCCTCATCGACTGCCCGCCCTCGCTGGGACTGCTGACCGTCAACGCGATGGTCGCTGCCAAGGAAGTTCTGATCCCGATCCAGTGCGAGTACTACGCCCTCGAGGGGGTCGGTCAGTTGCTCCGCAACATCGAACTCGTCCAGGCTCATCTCAACCCGGATCTGCATGTCTCCACCGTCCTTCTGACGATGTACGACGGGCGCACCAAGCTGGCCGACCAGGTCGCCGAAGAAGTACGCAAGCACTTCGGTGAGGCCGTTCTGCGCGCTGTGATTCCGCGCAGCGTGAAGGTGTCCGAGGCTCCCGGATACGGGATGACAGTTCTCGACTACGACCCGGGTTCACGTGGCGCCATGAGTTACCTCGACGCCGGCCGTGAACTTGCCGCCCGCTCTGCCACCACGACGACCCAGGAGCAGTGAGATGAGTCAAGCACGCAAAGGTGGATTGGGCCGCGGCTTGGCTGCTCTCATCCCCACTGGGCCGGCCACGGCGCCGGGTCTGGGATCGGCTGCAGCGGACGTCGTAATCGGCGTCGACAAGCGCAACCCCTCCCCTCCCCCACCGACCAAGGCGGCCCCGAAAACGCAGAAAGCCACCAAGGCGTCGGCTGCGAAGGCTCCGGTGGAAGCTGAGCCGGAGACCGAACTCGAGCCGACCGGCGCGGTCTATCTCGAGATCGAACCGAGCCTGATCGAGACGAACCCGAAGCAGCCTCGCAGCGTTTTCGACGAGGAAGCACTCGCGGAGTTGGTTCACTCGATCCGCGAGTTCGGCTTGATGCAGCCGATCGTGGTCCGTCGTCACGGTGACAAGTACCAACTTGTCATGGGTGAGCGTCGCTGGCGCGCGAGCCAGGAAGCCGGGCTGGAGAAGATTCCGGCGATCATTCGTGAAACAGATGACGACTCGATGCTGCGCGACGCGCTCCTCGAGAACATCCATCGAGTGCAGTTGAACCCCCTCGAGGAGGCAGCGGCGTATCAGCAGCTGCTCGAGGAGTTCGAAGTCACCCACGAAGAATTGGCTAATCGGATCGGACGTTCGCGTCCCGTCGTGACCAACATGATTCGTCTGCTGAAGCTGCCGGTGGCGGTTCAGCGTCGCGTTGCGGCTGGAGTACTTTCGGCGGGCCATGCTCGCGCATTGCTGTCCCTCGAGGCGGGTGCCGACGCTCAGGAGGTCATGGCGGCGCGCATCGTCGCGGAAGGAATGTCTGTTCGCGCGACGGAGGAAGCAGTCACTCTCGCCAACCGGGCGGATAATGAGATCGCTCCCCCACAGAAGCGCAAGCCCATCGTGATGCCGGGTCTGCAGGATGTGGCCGAGCGGTTGTCGGACTCGTTCGACACTCGGGTGACTGTCAGTCTAGGCAAGCGGAAGGGAAAGATTGTGGTCGAATTCGGCTCGGTCGACGACCTACAACGCATCGTCGGAATGATGGAAGCACAGAAATCCAAGTAGAGAACTCGGATGCCCGTTTGGTGACGTAATCATGATGACCGGGCACACCACCTATTTTCGTCACTGTGACAAATCTAGGTGGTCCGAGCTTCTCGAAATCTTGAACCGGGACGAAAGATGTTGAACAGCAATATATTAGGGCGATCAACTCTCGTGCCACTGCCGACTTGTCGTAGCTGGCCTATCCTGGAGAAGAGAAAAGCAGCGGGCGAGCATCAAAACCGCTTCGGGGACCTACGGAGAGTGAGTTAGTCAGTGTCGACTCACGTCATCACCTCTCTCACACTCGACAGCCTCGATCAGCTTTCCGCCCATGCGCGCCGATGCGTGTTCTGGGAGATGGACCCGGGCGCGCTTCACGACGCCCGAGGATTCTGTGATCAGGAATTCGAGAAGGAAGCCTGGCTGTCGATGGTCATGCTCGAGTGGGGTTCGTGCGGACAGGTCGCCGTCCGCGACGGAAAGCCGCTCGGCAGTGCGTTGTACGCCCCTCCCCGCATGATCCCGCGCGCGCAACTGTTTCCCACCAGCCCGGTCAGCTCGGACGCAGTGCTTCTCACAAGCCTTCGCCTCGAGCCCTCGGGCATAGAGGAAGAACTAGGGCCGAGCCTGCTGGCCGCTGTCGTGACAGATCTGGTCCGACGAGGAGTTCGTGCGCTCGAGGCATTCGGTATCCGTAGCGACGACTTGGGACCTGCTTCCGACGTGGCCAGTGCAACTGCCGCTCTGGAATGTTCACCCGCAGAATGCATGATCAGTGCCGAGTTCCTCGAGGACTACGGTTTCGAGGTCGTGGCACCGCACCATCGCTATCCGCGGCTTCGTCTCGAACTCAATCGAGATCACGAATGGAAAGTCGACGTCGAAGAAGCCCTCGACCGTCTACTGAAGGCCGCAGCTCTCGAAATGGTGGAGATCAGCGAACTCGCCAGAGTGTGAGCAGGTGCCGACCGCAGGATCTACGAAATGCGGTCGGCTACCGAAAGTTCTTCTGCGAGAAGCTCGGCGAAGGTGAAGGTGCCGGTCGGCTGATCGTCTTGACCCAGCAGGTACAGCCGCTTGACCGAGATCAAGATGGCTTCGGCGATGGTGTCACGCATCCGCGGATTCGTCAGTACCGCAACGTCGGACGCGTTGGACAGGTAGCCGAGGTCGATCTGTACTGTCGGCATGTTGGTCAGGCGCAACAACTCCCACGTTCGACCGTGAGTTCTGCAGTCCCGCAACGGAGTTCGCGCAACGATCTCGCGCTGAACAAAACCGGTCAACACCTGACCGATCATCGAGACCGAACCGTGCGAATTTCCGAAGTGGAAGCTCGCGACGCCGTTCGCCGACGGGCTCGAGTTGCTGTCGCAGCGCAGGGAGATCATCAGATCGGCGTCGAATGCGTTGGACGTCAGCGCGCGCTCGGCCTCGCTCGGATCGGCGTTGTGCGGGCGGGAGAGGAAGGTTTCCATCCCGGTTGCTGCCATCCGCCCCTCGAGGCGCATAGCCAGATCCCACAGGATGTCGGCTTCGGAGATGCCGTTGACGATGGTGCCGGTGGACGGACCACCGAGGCCTGGATCGATGACGATGCGCTTGCCGCCCAGCTGTGGGCCCTTGCGCCTCACCAGCTCCTCTTCGCTGATCGCGTGCGGCGATCCGCCGGTGACGCGAGTTCCCAGCAGTTCCAGCGAACGCAGTGTCTGCGGTCCGCAGATACCGTCGGCGGCGATCCCGATTTCACGCTGGAAAGACGAGAGTGATTCGTGGGTCTGCGGGCCGAAGAAACCGTCGACCCGACCTGCGTAGAAGCCGAGGTCCTGCAGTTTGGCCTGCAGAGCTGCGACGTCGTCGCCGTACAGCGGCGCAGAAAGCTGGTAAATCAACGTACGGGCGCCCAGGCGGTACGAGGCCTCGCGAAGTGACCGATAGGTGGCCGGGCCCACGATGCCGTCGACAAGGAGCCCACGCTGCTGCTGGAAGGCGCGAACGGCGCTGTCGAGTTGATGATCGAAGATGGCGTCGGGTGCAACCCAGTGGGCACCGTCGGCGCTTTCACGTCGAATACCGGAAGTTCCGTGATGGAGGTATCCCAGCTTCGTCAATGTGCCCCGAATCTCGGCGACGGCCGGGCCGTGATCGCCGTGTCGGAGTCTGTGCATGCGTGAAAGCCTCTCGGATCGGTTAACGAATTCGATCGATGTGCCTGGTCGTAGACCCGATCAGGCACATCGATCGATTATCTCAGAAATTCTGTGGATTGCGAGAATCCACGATGCTCATCCAGCCGTCAGAGAACGTCTGCGAGGTCCTTGAGCAGTGCGGCCTTGCCCTTGGCGCCGACGATCGTCTTGATCGGCTTGCCGTCCTTGAACAGGATCATCGTCGGGATCGACATGACCTGGAAATCGCGGGCGGCCGCCGGGTTGGCGTCGATGTCGAGCTTTGCGACGGTCAGCTTCTCGCTGTTCTCACCGGCGATCTCCTCGAGTACCGGGGCGACCATCTTGCACGGGCCGCACCAGGTTGCCCAGAAATCGACCAGAACGGGCTTGTCGCTGCCCAGGACGTCCTGCTTGAAGGAATCGTCGGTGATGGTGACGGTATTCGACACTGTTACTCCTCGAGGGTTGGGTTCGACAGCTTGATGAATCAGGGAGCGCCGACGACGTCGACCGTGTGGCCGGCTGCGTCGAGCGTGTTGGCGGTGATGTCGCCGCGGTCGGCCAGCCAGCGTTCGGCGTCGATTGCTGCGGAGCATCCGGTGCCGGCAGCGGTGATCGCCTGGCGGTACGTGTGATCGACCAGGTCACCGGCAGCGAAGACGCCGTCGACGGAGGTCGCGGTGGAACCGGGAGCGACGCGCACGTATCCGGCGTCGTCGAGATCGACCTGGCCCTTGACGAGCTCACTGCGCGGGTCATGGCCGATGGCGACGAACATGCCGGTGATCTCGAGTGTGGAGGTCTCACCCGTGACGGTGTCACGAACGACGAGCCCGGTGACGCTGTTCTCACCGAGCACCTCGACGGGCTCCGCGTTGGTCAGGAAGCGGATCTTCTCGTTGGCCTTGGCGCGCTCGAGCATGATCCGTGAGGCGCGGAATTCCTCGCGGCGGTGCACCAGGGTGACCGAGCGAGCGAAGCGGGTCAGGAAGGTTGCCTCTTCCATCGCGGAGTCGCCGCCGCCGACCACGACGATGTCCTGGTCACGGAAGAAGAAGCCGTCGCAGGTGGCGCAGGCGCTGACACCGCGGCCGAGGAGGCGTTCTTCACCGGGAATGCCGAGGTAACGGGCTGCCGCGCCCATGGCGAGGATGATCGCGTGCGCGGCGTACGTTTCGCCGTTCGCGACGACCGTCTTGATCGGGCCGCTGAGATCGATCTCTTCGACGTCCTCGGTGCGGATGTCGGTATCGAAGCGAAGTGCCTGCTCACGCATCTGTTCCATCAGGTCGGGGCCCATGATTCCTTCGCGGAATCCGGGGAAGTTCTCGACCTCGGTGGTGGTCATGAGGGCGCCACCGAACTGGGTTCCCTCGAAGAGCAGGGGCTGGAGCTCAGCGCGCGCGGTGTAGACACCAGCGGTGTATCCGGCCGGTCCGGAACCGACAATGATGACGTCATGGACCGCGGGCGTGTTTTCCAGCTGGGTGGTCATGCGAGCCTTCCAATAGTGAGTGCAGACCCTCCGCTTCTTGGAGAGCCGTACCGATCAACACCAGGATAAGGGGTGTTGTTCCCGCACTCCGCTGGAAAGTGGCTCACAGCCGGCAGCTCACAGCGCGGGACTCACGGGGCGGGGCGCGGTGCCTCCCGAACCACAAGCGCGTCCCGAACCACACAGCGCGTGCCGGTGTAGATGGTGGGCATGCACTTGTTGCAGTGGATACACAGACCCTCGTCGACGCTCTCGGCCTGAAATTTGTTGACCAGTTGTGGGTCCCTGAGGAGCGCACGCGCCATGGCGACGAATTCGAATCCTTCATCCAGTGCGTGCTCGATGGTGTCGACGCGGTTGATGCCGCCGAGCAGGATCAGTGGCATCCTCAGCGCCTGTCGGAACTGACGGGCGAAGGGCAGGAAGAAGCCCTCCTCGAACGGGTACGTCGGAAAGAGTTTGGGACCGTAGAACTTCAGCCCGTACCCGACGAGTTTGGGTTGGGAGGCGACAAACTCAGCCAGTGGGACCTCGCCGCGGAAGAAGTACATTCCGTTGAGAAGTGAACTGCCACCGGTCAATTGCATCGCGTCCAGATGGCCGTCGGCTTCGAGGATCTGGGCGATCGGCAGGCTCTGGTCGAGCCACAGACCTTTCGGCACCCCATCGGACATGTTGAATTTCGCGGTGACCGCCACGCTGGATCCAGCGGCCCGTCGCACCGCTTCGACGACTCGACGCGGATACTCGGCGCGCTTGGCGACGCTGCCACCGTATCGATCGTGGCGCTTGTTCAGATTGGGGCTCATGAACGAACTGAGGAGGTAGTTGTGGCCGAGATGGACCTCGATGGCGTCGAATCCTGCGTCCACGGCGACGCGAGCGGTCCGTTCGAAGTCGGAGACGACACCGTCGAGTTCGGCGAGTGTCGCGCCCTTGACGAGGCCCATCGCGGGCGGACTCAGCCGGGTCGACGGCGCCAGAGTCTTCGTCTTGTTGGAGAGCGTGTTGGCGACCAGTCCCGCGTGGCCGATCTGCGCCGCAGCAAGTGCGCCTTCGGCGTGGACGGCGTCGGTCAGTCTGCGTAGTCCCGGCAGCGCGCGCTCGTCCATGACAAGGGTGTCGCGGTGGACTCGTCCACCTGGTGAGACGGCGCAATAGGCGACAGTGGTCATCGCGGCCCCGCCGCGGGCCACCTCGGCGTGGAAGTTGATCAGATCGTCCGAGACCGCTCCCCGGGGCATGACGCCCTCGAACGTTGCAGCTTTGACGATGCGGTTGCGCAAGGTCAGAGGGCCGAGACGTGCGGGTTCGAATATCGACGGTGTGGGCGCTGTGGTCATTTTCAACTTCCTGCGGCGGCCTGATCTTTACGATGCCAGTGGACTCGTAACTACGACGATATAGCGCCTACTGCCAATCTGTCCGACAATTCGACACGATGAATGCCACAGGATCAGGTCGCCCACGAGACCCACGCATCGACGACACAGTCCTCGAGGTCACCCGAGCGATGCTCCTCGAGGTCGGTTGGGATCAACTCAGTCTCCGGGCGATCGCGGCACGGGCAGGGGTCAGCCGAGCCTCGATGTCGCGGCGATGGCCGTCGAAGGCACATCTTGTTCTCGGGTCGATCCTGGGGGCGACACCGGACCTGACACCGTTCGAGGGCACCGATCGCGACGGCTGGATCCGTTGGGTGGTGGAGGGAAGTGCTCAGCTCTTCTCCCGTCCCGAGGTTCGCGCCGCGTCGCCAGGATTGCTGGCGGCCCTGCGCGACCACGACGACCTGCGCAACGAATTGTGGCGCGGGTTCAGTGGACCGAGTACGCAACTGTTCCTTCAGAACGCCGAAGATCCTGAATCGGCACTGCTCGATGCCAAGGCCGTGCTGGTATTGGCGGCCGGGGCAGCGATGTTTTCGAGTCTGATAGCGGTCGAGGACGATACAGATGCGCTACGCGAAAGAATCCTCGAGCTCTTACTCCCGGCGGCATCGCCGCGCTGACCGTCGACGTCAGCCGATGTTCTTGACCGACAACGTATTCGGATTCCCGTCGCTGCAGTTGATGCCGACAGTCAGTGCAGTGATCTGACGCGGCTGCGATCCCGTGAAGAGTAGGACTATCGCCGGCGCCCCGTCGATGCGAATCTCGCCGGAACCGAGCAAAGGCCAGCCCTCGTCGATGCCGTTGGCGCGTAGGCATCCGGCAAGTTTGGATGGATCATCCAGTGGTCCAAGGTTTTTGGATCCGACGAGTGAGAGCAGAGACGCCGAATCCGGATCGTCGACAGCAGACGTCGCCGGTGTGCTCGGTTGAGCGACAACACTTTCGGCGGGTTCGGAATCTCGGGTTCCGATAACAACGATCACGAAGGCCGCCAACACGGCTGCTGCGGCACCGAGAACCCACGCTTGTGGGCGCCGCCGGAACGGCACGACAGCTGCCTCAGCTGGCGGCTCCAGCTGTTCTGACTGTCGATCCAGTGCCGAATTGATTCGCTCGGCAAGCGAATTCGGAATCCGTTCGTGAGTGGCCTTGCTCGAGTTCAGTGTCGCGAGTGATGCCGTGACGCCGTCAAGGGCGGTGACAAATGCATGGGCGTCAGGATCTGCGCGTACCACCGGCCACAGAGCCGCACTGGTTTCGGAATCGAGAACCCCGGCGTGAAGATCTGCGAGTAGGTCTTCTGAAAACGGAGGCGACGGAACGCGAACAGACGGATCTGTCATGAACCCTCCCTCGGCAGTCGATGCGGACCCTTACAAGATAGGACGCGGCCGGTTCACGAATGGTTCCCGCCTTCGCGAAAGTCCTCCAACTGGGCGGCAAGACGCTTGCGCGCGCGGGCGCAGCGACTCTTCACGGTCCCTACGGGCACTCCCAACCTCTCGGCGGCCTCGGCTACCGGATACCCCTCGACATCGACGGCGACGACGGCAGCACGCTGCTCAGGCGGCAGCGATGCCAGTGCCTGTTCGACGGTCAGGCTCATGTCCACTGTCGCCGCATAGTCGCGGTGATCGCGGGGTTCCTCCGCGTTCTCCGAAGACAGAGAGAACGCCGCCCGTGATTTGTTGCGTCGGATCCGGTCGAGGCAGGCATTGACCACGCACGCGTTCTCGGGCGTTGGTGGGTATTGAGGCTTTACGAGCACTTCGCTGACCTGCGAAAAGATGCGTTGTAAGCGTTGGTGAGTATGGGGGCGAAGTGAAACTACTGCGTACTCTCTGCGTACCGAAGCAACCGTGGGGATATGACCACAGGTGGTTTGAGAAGTCCTCGAAGGACCGCGCAAGTCACTCTCCGCCTTGAACTCGGAGAGTCGACAGGCCGGCCACAAGGGCCGCATTCCCAGGGTTGAAATTTAACACCCTCCGGGTGCAACCTCGATCGATCCTGCTGCCACCCGCTCCGCAATGTAACTCTTCTCTCTCCACGCACTTTTCGGGCCGGAACTCGGCAAAAGCCCAGGAGCCGGGGATCGAACCGACCCTGTATCCCGTACGGAATCCGAGGCTGTATGCAAAGCGCCCTTCCGTGTGGATCGATCGAGGGGGTATGGGCAGGGGTGGATCATAGACACCCCTGGGTTGTCCTTGTAGGCACGAAAGAGCCCCGACCCTGGGATTGGGTCGGGGCTCTCGTTGGTGGTTGTTTAGACACCGGCGGTGATGTTGATCCTCACTATTCCGAGGGACTGGGGGAACCCGAATCCGACACGCATCGTTGCTCGGATGGCGGTGCGGTCGCTGGTGTAGAACGCGCTGGCGTCCGTTGTCACCGAGGTGTCGTTGCGGATGGCGACGAAGCTGCGGGACTGCGGGATCGCCCAGACGGTGCCGGCAGGTACTGCGGGTGAGACGAGCAGCGGTACACCGCGGATTGTTCGTGCGGTCGGAGCGGTGGCGTCGAGCCCAAGCAGAGGCTCGTTGCTTCCGGTCTGCTTCTTCACCTTCGCGAGGAGTAGTGCATCGGCAGGGTTGGCGACAAAGTTCGTGATCACCACGCCTTTGGTCTCCGCGGCTGCGATGGCTTCAGCAAAGGGATCGGTGTTGGTCCAGGCTGAGCCAGCATCGACAGTGGTTGTGGTGATCGATTCCAGACCCTTGGCTGCGGGCGCTGCGAGGTTCCCGAAGTATGCGGTGTCGAGCTTCGTTTGGATGTCTCGAACCAATCCGTCGCCGACTACCTGGAGCGCGGCGGGGGAAGAGTCTGCAGCGAGCTCGTTGGAGATGACAACGAGGCCGGCGAGCTTGCTGGGGACGACTTCGATCTCGCCGAGGTCGGACTCGCTGACCGGGATCTCGGCGCCTTCGGCTACCCAGCCGGCAGACGGGTCTTCGAGCACGGAAGGTAGACGGAGTCCGTGTGTGCCGACGTTGACGACGGTCGAGACGCGGGTTGCGATTGCGAGATTCTGCAGAGGTTGAATGAGTAGTGCGTTCACCTGATCGGGGGTGAGGATAGATGTAACGCCAGCGGTTGAAGTAAGCATGGTGATTCCTATTCGTGGAATGACAAAACAGAGGATGTGTTTTGGTCGGTTCCACCAGGGAATCTCGCGACCGAATCGGCTCCGAGGCCAGAAGGGGAGCAGTGAATATCACTGCTCCCCTTCATCTTACCGCTTGCCTGGAGTAATTACCTGTCCTGGATGTCTTTCGAGTGAATCTTGCCGGCATTGAGAACACTGCTCCACGTGGGTGGCGCTTCGCGTGGATAGTTCGTAGGCGTTGCTCCGGGCCTCAATGTCTCCACTGGGCGATTGCTCGGCGGGGCCGCGGCCTGTTGATTACCGAGAGCCCAGTGTGGGCGTTGCTGCGCAATGTCATTGACGTGCGCACTGACTCGCTCGTGGTCGATGTTGCCATTCTCTCCGAGGAAGTCGTTCGGTGTCACTTCTCCAAGCCAAAGGTCTTTCGGGTCGGCGAGGACAGTCGCTGCGATTCTTTCGATTTCGTTGCGACGGAAGGATTCGACTTGAGTGTTCAGGATGCCGAGTTGATCCTCGGCGGTTTTGGCGCGTTCGCGGAGGTTTTTGTTCTCGGAGCGGAGCTTGCGGACGTGCGCGAGGTCGGCGCCGCTTTCTTCACGTTCGACGTCGTTGTCCGGCGTCTCTGTGACTGGTGGATCGGCTAGGTCTGCGGGTGTGGTGGTCTGCGGTTCTGGTGCTGCAGGTGTAGTCATGCTTCGGGTGCTCCTATGTCAGTGAGTCCGTAGGGAGGGGTCAGTTGTCGAGGGTCGGCCAAGTGCGTTCCCGTACGCCGCTGGTGACGTACCGGACGGTGGTGTCGAGTTCGTCGGGTAGTTCGTATCCCAGGTGGGTCAACAGGGTTCGTTCTGCTGGCGTCGCCGGCCTCGTCCACGGCGACCCACCGCTCACCGCTTTCGAGGTTTCATGGTCACCTGCTTGGGTGGCGTCCTCGGCAATGCGGAGGCCGCGAGGCAGGTGGTCGAATGTGAGTAGCCCTCGTGGGTCCGGCTGCGGGAGTTGGTTTCCGATGTTCTCGCTCATAGCTCAGCCGAGGTTCTTCTCGATGGCGGTCTGCTTGTGCGCGATCGCTTGGTCTCGCAGCCGTGCCGAGGTCAGTGGGTGCCGAAGATAGGGCTTGAGGAGTTCCGCGGCCCCAATGAGGAAGTTCTGATACCGCTCGGGATTGTCGGACAGTTCGAGCCAGCCGGGGCGGGCGTGGGCATCCTCGGCGTAGTAGTCGGCCAGCCATTCTGCGAGCTTGGCCATTTCGAGGTCGTTTGGCAGGTACTTGTCGAGCAGTTCGGGCTTCTCGGGCAGATCGGACCACTCGGAAGGGTAGGTGGAATCTTCGCTGTCGTGCATGATGTTCTCCTTTAGTTGGGGTAGTGATTCAACGACGTCGACTAGTACGTCAGCGAGTCCGAGCGCTTCGGTTTTGCTGAGCTGGTAGGTGACCCCGCCCATGTCGATGTCGATGCGGGACCTTTTCACGTAGGCCCGCACTCGTGGGGCACCAACTGGGGTGGGCTGGATTCTCATCAGCTGTCCTTTCTGTGGGCTGGGCACCGGGCGCTCGGATGGTGCGTCAGGTGCGGGCATTCAGGGTGAGTGCACTGGATTGGACGTGTGTAGTTGGCCATGATGCGGCCTTTCGGTGGGATGCGGTGAGTGCATCAGGGCACTCGGTCAGATGCGGGCAGCGACCGCACAGCCCGCGTGCATAGTTCTTGTCATCTCCGGTCGCCTTGCCGTCTGCGATGTCGTCGAACAGCTCCGCATGTGTCCGGCAGCGAGCCTCGGGGAGATTCGGCCGGCCAGTGAGGATCTCGGCCAGCAGAGATACCGTCCCCGGTTCCCTCCGAGATCCCGAGCGAGTTCTCTGCGCTTTCTCGGGAACTGTATTGCGTTCTGTCATCACGTCATCCCTCTCGACGACAGTGGTCACCACGGGTAGTCCGGCTCGTGCACGGCGCACACGACACCCCATGCGGACACGCGGTTACGGCACTCGTCTCCAGTTTTGGTGGGGGCACCGCAGTACGGCTTCGGTGGTGCCGGCGCAGTCGTGACTGGGGCGCTTCTACCGCACGGTGACCCGGTCCTTGGGATGTAGACGGCGGCGAGACCGAATTTCAATATCTTGGTTTCAGTCATGCCGACTCCTGTTCATGGGACGGGTCGAGACACCATTCGGTGGCGATGGAGCTGCCTCGCTTCTGGACGTACGCGGCGCGGGCCGCCGACTTGAGAGAGGTCCGCTCAGGCCCGTTCGGGTCGGCCTGGGCTGCGGCATGGACCTCGCTCGCGCGGACCCATCCACCGTGTGCTCGCAAAAAGTCCAGGAGCCACTGTGGGGCGGATATCCACGTGTCCGTGGCTTCCTCACCGATGTTCCACAGCGCGGTACCGTCGGCCCGTTTCTCGGCAGTACCTACGAGGGTGGACTTGCTGGCGACCTTGCGCAGATTTTGGAGGTTCCATCCGGCATCCTGACCGGCTGTGTATACCGAGTCGCTGTCGACGGTCGTGTGTCCGTTCTCGATGAGTCCTCGGACGTGTCGTTCGAACCATTCCCGGCATGTTCGCGATGGTCCCGGTTCGCCGTCGGGAACGGTGTAGAGAAGTGCAGCTAAGGGTACACCCTGTACCGGGGGTACACCGTCCCCTACCTGCGGTTTTAGACCCTGCACCTCGGTACGCCCTGTACTTTCCGGGGCAACATGAGCGATTGAGGCCCACTGTTCAATGTTCATCCCCTGTTCATCCCCTCTGACCAGCGGGTATGTGGGTTGAACAGAGTGTTCAGTGTTCAACCCCTGAAATAGTGCGTACCGAGTGCCTGGACCGCTCGAATCGGCGACAATCTGGCCCTCGTTTTCGAGACTCATGACGGCTTGATCGAACAGCTCCCGATACTCCCGACGACCGAGCGCTGCACGAAGCTTTCCGCCCGCCAAATCTCCATCCGCGAGCACCGAGATTATGCGCTTGCGGACTGTCGTCAGTCTTCGAAGATCAACTGCTTCTTCGCCAACGGCGCGACTTATGGCCCGGTCGCGAATCTTCCTACGGTCCGCCTTCTTCGATTCCGCCACCACCCAATCCCGGGTGCGGTTCGACACCTCCATTACCACACCCGACAGTTGCCAATCGAGTTCAGAGACGACGATCCGGTGATGCAGGATCGCCAGGCACGCTGCGACCTTCAGCCGGGTGAGCATGGCGTGTCCGTCAAGCGCATCTTCCTGGCCGCGCTGACGGGCGATGTGCGCCCCGATGATCATCTCGGTGATCTCGGGCGGACCGTAGACGATCTCGATAACACCGTCGGCGTCCGGTCGCCAGAACGGCAGGCGCGCATTGAGTGGCTCGGGGTCCAGGGTAAGGTCGGCGGGCATATTGGGATCCGTGGTGAGGAACCACAGGAACCGTTGCGGTGTTCCACCCGTCGTGTCGTTGAACAGCACTCCCGTGTGGGCAGGCTGTGCGCCGACGCTCATGCACAGCCTGTAGGTGTGCGGAGGGACGATACGGGTGGTTGCCTCGCTTGAGTTCGCCTGACCGAGTTGCTCACCCATCGCTGCCGACTTCAGCTGTGCCAACAAGATCGAGCCCTGCCGTGACGCGATGCCAGCAAGGGTGTCGATCTCCGGCACATTGATGATCGCCTTGGTGATCGGTTCGATGCCCTCCTTCTTCGGCGGCACGAATGTTGCAGCGATACCCTCACCCGATCCGATCGGACGCTCGACGATGGGGGCCGGCCATGCGAGGCGAGCTACCTTGTCCGAGATTCCCTTACCGCCACCGGATGGAGCGACGAACGCGCACAGCAGGTTCAGTGATGCGCGTCCGCCGATGACACCAGGCAGCTGGACTTCGGGTCCGGTGGTAGCGGCGACACGGAGTAGTACGCCACCGAAGACGGCCCACTCGGCTGCGTAGCGAGCTCGGGCCCACTGTCGGATTGTCTGCAGTTCGGGTGTGGCATCGAAGAACTCGGCGGTGCTCATGCGACCCTCCCAGCGGTGCGTTGCGCAGATCTCAGGCACGTATCCACCTCTCGCTCCGAGAGTCCCGTTCCCAGCGCTGCCCTGCAGATCTCGTCCACAAGAGACTGCTCCCCTCGTTCGAGAGCTCTGCATAAAGCCCAGAAGGTGATCTGATTTCGGCCACCGCCGACAGCCTCGGCGACCTTGCGCACCAACCCATCCGAGCGACGTTCCGGATTTACGGTGACCGGCGACGGTTTGTAGACAGGTGGGGTTACAAGAGGGAGCAGTTCTTGTGGCAACGGTGCGATCGGATGGTCGCGTTCGATCCGGTACAGCTTCCCGGTATCCGGGTGAACCGAGCCGGG
>NZ_JAZHFF010000016.1:0-69799 GCF_036541985.1 Rhodococcus sp. IEGM 1306 | reverse complement strand
GCTCGCGCCTGCTCGACCAGCTCTTTGAGCCGCGCATCGCTGATACCCGGCTGAGCCGAGTTCGTCTCTGTCTCACGTTCAATCACGTCAGTCATAGTGGCGTATCTCCTTTCAGAGTTACACCGTTGTTCTTACAGTCCCATCGGTCGGGCAAGGGCATCGGCGCCATGGCGCGAAACTACATTGCGCTCGGCAAGGATGCCCACTTCATGGTGTTGGTGCTCGTGTGCGGTCTCGGCCGCGGCGTTTTGTGGTCGTACATCGCCGCGTCGTCCTACGTGATGCAGGAACAGTTCGGACTGAGCGCCACCGCATACGGATTTGCCTTTGCCGGCGGCGCCGTCGTTCTGATCGGTTCGTCCCAGCTCAACGTCGTGCTTCTCGGCCGGTGGTCGCCGAATTCCATCACGATCTGGGCAATGTGGGGCAGTAGTGCCGTCGGCGCTGCATTTGTTGTTGTTGCCGCCACCGACTCGTGGGGATTCGTCGGGTTTGCCGTCCCCATCCTGCTGATGCTCTGCGCAACGGGTTTTGTCATGCCCAACGCACCGGCGGTTGCACTGTCCCGTCACGGAGAAGCCGCAGGCTCAGCAGCCGCGCTGATCGGATTTGCGCAGTTCGGCGCTGCCGCTGTGGTTGCGCCCATCGTCGGCCTTCTCGGCAACACCAGTCTTGCCGTGGCCATCTCCATGACCGGGGCTTCGGTTCTCGGCGTGATCGCGCTGCTCTGCGTGCGTCGATAAAACGGTTATGCCGAGCGTTCGAGAACCGATACCTTCCGGCTGATCCCTTCGGCCGCCGCGCGCAACGGTTCGGCAAAACGCTCGGTATCCATTCGATACCGCGGACTCGACACACCGATCGCGGCAACTGCTTCACCAAGTCCACCGAAGATCGGGGCAGCGATACTCGATGTTCCCAGGCGAACCTCCTCGGTCTCGACCGCCAACTGCTGCGAACGAACAGCGTCGAGTTGCCTACGTAACCCGTCTTCCGAGTTCACCGTCCGATCGGTGAACTCGACAAATCCGTTGCCTGTCACCGCTCGAAAAACGGAATCCGGTGAGTACGCGAGTATCGCTTTGCCGGTTGCCGTGGCATACATCGGCAGCCGGCCAGCCACCCGCGACGGCAGGTCCACCCCGTGATGACCGGAGATCTTGTCGATGTACAGAACATCGAGGCCGTCGCGAATCGCGAGGTGAACCGTCTCCCGGGTCGCCGCGTGAAGATCCTGCACATACGTCAAGGACACCTCGCGCAGAATACGTTGACGAGGAACCAACTGCCCCAGTTCGAAGAGCCGTAACCCCAACCTGTACTTGGTTCCGACCCGTTCCAGTAGACCAAGAGACACCAGTTCACCGGCTATTCGATGCACCGTCGCCTTCGCAACACCACTCCGATTCGCAAGTTCGGTCAGCGACAGCGCACCCGAATCCGCATCGAAGGAATCGAGTATCAGGCGCGCTTTCCCCAGCAACGAATGCATCGCCGAGCGCCTCCAGTACACAGAATGTGGTCCACCCAGCGGACCAAGTCTGCTCCAGTCTACTGAGGCATCAGATCTCCGCGCCCACGAATTGGCTGTTGTACAGACGGAAGTACGCGCCGCGGGATTCGAGCAGAGCCTCATGGCTCCCCTGCTCCACGATCCGGCCTTCCTCCATCACCACGATCAGGTTCGCATCACGAATTGTCGAAAGACGGTGCGCGATGACAAAGCTGGTGCGGTCGTTGCGCAGAACCGCGGTGGCGCTCTGGACCAGCAGTTCGGTGCGCGTGTCCACCGAACTGGTCGCCTCGTCGAGGATCAGGATGGACGGCTGCGAGATGAAGGCGCGGGCGATAGTGATGAGCTGCTTCTCGCCCGCACTGACGTTGCTGCCTTCCTCGTCGATGACCGTGTCGTAACCCTCAGGCAGAGAGTGCACGAACTTGTCGACGTAGCTCATCTCGGCCGCACGACGAATCTCCTCGTCGGTGGCACCAGGCTTGCCGTAGGCGATGTTCTCGCGGATGGTTCCACCGAACAGCCATGCGTCCTGCAGAACCATGCCGATCCGTGAGCGCAGATCGTCTCGCGTCATGTCGGCGATGTCGATGCCGTCCAAAGTGATTCGGCCCGAATTGAGTTCGTAGAACCGCAGGATGAGGTTGACGAGGGTGGTCTTGCCGGCGCCGGTGGGTCCGACGATCGCAACCATCTGGCCCGGCTCAGCAGTCAGGGACAGGTCCTCGATCAGCGGCTGTTCCGGCTTGTAACTGAAGGTGACGTTCTCGAACTTGACGCGACCCTTGTCGACCGTGGGCGACTTCGCACTCTTCGGGTCCTCCGACTGCTCCTCTTGGTCGAGCAGCGCGAAGACCCGCTCGGCCGAAGCGACGCCGGACTGCAGCAGATTGGTCATCGACGCGATCTGCGTGAGCGGCTGGGTGAACTGCCGCGAGTACTGGATGAACGCTTGCACATCGCCGAGCGTCATCGTTCCGGATGCGACGCGCATGCCACCCACCACTGCGATGGCGACGTAGTTGAGGTTGCCCAGGAACATCACGGCCGGCATGACCAGACCGGAAATGAACTGCGCCTTGAAGCTGGACTCGTACAGATCCTCGTTCTGCTTGCGGAAGCGCTCCTCGACCTCCTGCTGGCGACCGAACACCTTGACCAACTCGTGGCCGCTGAATGCTTCCTCGACCTGCGCGTTGATTCCGCCGGTGCTCTTCCACTGCGCCACGAAGTGCTTCTGTGAACGCTTCGCGATAAACGCCGTCACCATGATCGACAGCGGAACAGTTGCCACCGCGATCAAGGCGAGCAGAGGTGAGATCCACAGCATCATCACCAGAATGCCCAGGACGGTCATCACCGACATGACCAACTGGCTGAGCGTCTGCTGCAAGCTCTGCGCGACGTTGTCGATATCATTGGTCACGCGTGAGAGAACATCACCGCGGGCATGGGTATCGAAGTACCGCAAGGGAAGTCGGTGAATCTTCTGCTCGACGTCCTCACGCAGACGACGAACGGTTCGCTGGACCACGATGTTGAGCAGATACGCCTGCAGCCAACTGAACAGCGACGCGCAGACGAACAGCAGCAGCACGATCATCAAGACCTTGCCGACTGCGTCGAAATCGATTCCGGTTCCAGGCACAACTGCCATGCCGGACACCATGTCGGCGAGCTGACCCTGCCCCGAAGCGCGCAATCCTTCGACAGCCTGTTCCTTTGTCGTCCCCGACTGGAGTTGCTTGCTGACGATTCCGTCGAAGATCAGGTTGGTGGCGTTTCCCAGGATCTTCGGAGCGATCGAGGAAAGTACGACGCTTGCGGTCACCAAAGCGAAGATCAGGACGACGATCGGCTTGTCGGGGCTCAAGCGACCGAGGAGACGTTTGAGCGAAGGGCCGAAGTTCATGGCCTTCTTTGTGGGATCGCCGCCGCCGGGCGGGCCGATGGGAGGCGAGGAAGTCGGTCGATTACTCATGATGCGTCCTGTACGGCTAGCTGAGAGGCGACGATTTCGCCGTAGGTGGGACAACTGACCACGAGTTCGTCGTGCGTGCCGATCCCCACGATGGCGCCGTCGTCGAGCACGATGATCTGATCGGCTTCCACGATGGTGGAAATGCGCTGCGCGACAACGACGATGCAGGCGTCTTGCGTGACCGGCCGGAGCGCCGCACGCAGCCTCGCATCAGTAGTGAGGTCGAGTGCCGAGAAGGAATCGTCGAACAGATAGATCTGTGGCTTACGCACCAACGCTCTGGCGATGGCGAGTCTCTGACGCTGACCGCCCGATACCGTCGTACCGCCTTGTGCCACCGGTGTGTCCAGGCCTTCGGGCATGGCGCGAACGAAGTCGGCAGCTTGGGCGATCTCGAGGCACTCCCACAGCCATTCGTCGGTAGCTTCGGGGTTTCCGTAGCGGAGATTGGTGGCGACAGTGCCCGAGAACAGATACGGCTTCTGCGGGACCAGACCGATCACCGAGCAGAGCAGTTCCGTGTCGATGTCGCGGACGTCGACTCCTCCCACCGATACCGATCCGGAGGTGGAGTCGATCAATCGCGGAATCAGGTTGAGCAGAGTGGTCTTTCCCGATCCGGTGCCGCCGATGATCGCCGTCGTCTTGCCTGGTTCGGCACGGAACGTGATGTCGCGCAATACAGGTTCCTCGGCTCCGGGGAACTGGAACTGAGCGCCACGAAGTTCGACGACTCCCGGGTCCTTCAGTTCTCGGACCGGGTTCTCGGGCGGAATCACCGACGAATCCGTGTCGAGCACCTCGGAGATACGTTCGGCGCACACCGACGCACGCGGCAGCATCACCGCCATGAAGGTGGCCATCATGACGGCCATCAGGATCTGCATGATGTAACTGAGCATCGCGGTGAGCGAGCCGATCTGCATCGAGCCCTCGTTGATCTGATGGCCACCGAACCAGATGACCGCGACGCTGGTGACATTGCTGATCAGCATCACGAGCGGGAACATCAGTGCCATGAGGCGGCCGACGCCGAGTGCAGTCTCCGTCAGCTCACGGTTGGCATCGCCGAAACGCTCTACCTCGTACGGTTCCCGTACAAACGCTCGGACGACACGGATGCCCGTGATCTGTTCGCGAAGAACACGGTTGACGGCGTCGAGGCGGCCCTGCATGACCCTGAATCCGGGGACCATCCGGGCAATCAGGAAACCCATCGAGACTACGAGCAGCGGGACGCTGATCCCCAGGATCCAGGACAGATTCAGGTCCTGGCGCAGAGCCATGATGATGCCGCCGACGCACATGATCGGCGCCATGACGAGGATGGTGCAACTCATCACGACCATCATCTGCACTTGCTGGACGTCGTTGGTGTTGCGGGTGATCAGCGAAGGCGCACCGAAGTGCCCGACCTCTCGGGCCGAAAACGTCCCGACCTGATGCAGCACCGAAGCCCGGAGATCGCGTCCGACGCCCATGGCGACTCGCGCACCGAAGAAGACGGCCCCCACCGAGCACAGGATCTGCGTGAGCGTGACCATCAGCATCATCCCGCCGGTGGAGAGGATGTAGCCGGTGTCGCCTTTCGTCACGCCGTTGTCGATGATGTCGGCGTTGAGACTCGGAAGGTAAAGGGCCGCCATAGTCGAAATAAACTGCAGGACGACAACGCCCGTGAGTTCACCCCGGTACGGCGTCAGATAAGTGCGCAGCAGCCTGATCAGCATAGTGAGCGAAGGTTACCAATCCTGGCCGACATGTGCCGCTGGATATTTCGATACACAAAAACTGCTGTGCGCCTTTATTAGCCGCGGGGGGTTAATAAAGGCGCACAGCAGAGATCAAGCAGATGCGGACTGAAGCTCCGCTTCCTTTTCTTCACGGAGGGCCTTGCTGAGCTTCTCACCCTCGATGTCGACGTTCGGCAGAATCTTGTCCAGCCACTTCGGCAACCACCACGCCTTGTCGCCGAGCAGTGCCATGACGGACGGGATGATCACCATGCGCACGATGAAGGCGTCGAAGAACACCGCCGCGGCAAGCGCGAAGCCGATCGACTTGATGAACGAGTTCGGTTCCGCGATGAAGGCACCGAACACGGAGATCATGATGACCGCGGCCGCACTGACGACCCGGGCGCCATGGTTGAAGCCGATGGTCACGGCCTCCTTCGCGCTCGCGCCGTGGACGTACTCCTCACGCATACGCGTCACGAGGAACACCTGGTAGTCCATCGCGAGTCCGAACACCACACCGATCAGGAAGATCGGCATGAAACTCACGAGTGGTTGCGGGTTCGAGATGATGCCCAACCAACCGTGCTGGAAGATCGCCACCGTCGCACCGAAGGTCGCGAGCACGCTGAGCAGGAAGCCGAGCGTCGCCGTCAGCGGAACCAGGATCGAACGGAACACCAAGAGCAACAAGATGAATGCAAGGCCGACGACGACGGCCAGGTAGGGCACCAATGCATCCTTCAGCGTGTCCGAGACGTCGCCTTCGAGTGCGGTCTGACCGGTGATGCCGTAGCTGACGCCGATCGAATCGTTGAGTCCGCCTTCGGCTCCACGAAGGCTGGACACCAGATCCATCGTGGCGGGGTCGGTCGGACCACTCTTCGGAGTGATCAGTACCTGCGCGGTGTCGCCGGCCTCGTTGACCCCGACGACCTGTGCGTTCTGGACGTCATCGAAGCCCGAGATGGTCGAGACGACCTCCGCAAAGGCCTCCCCGGCGGGAACGCTGGCATCCTTGGCGTCGACAACGGCGATGAGCGGTCCGTTGCGACCGTCACCGAAGCCCTCGTCGATCAGGTCGTATGCCTGACGCGCACTGGTCGCCGGGTCACCGGTGGCCTCCGACGGCAGTGCCAGGCTCAATCCCGTTGCGGGCAGAGCCAATGCGCCCAGAAGCACTACTCCACCGATCAGCGGCACGAGCGGACGACGGACGACGGCACTGATGAAGCGCAGAGCCAACTTCGGCTTGCCCGAATCTTCGTCTTCGGACTCCTCAGCGCGCTTGCTGAGGAAGGGAATCTTGCCGGCAAAAGCCTTGCGTCCGAACATACCCAGGATCGCAGGCAGCAAGGTCAAGGCGATCAGAACCGCGATCAGCACGGTAAAGGCCGCTGCCGCACCCATATCGGAGAGGAACGGGATGCCGACGACGCGCAAGGCAACCAGCGCGATGATGACCGTCAAACCAGCGAATACCACTGCGGAACCGGCAGTTCCGACGGCGCGACCTGCTGCTTCGGCACGGTTGTCGGTGAGGGTGAGCTCATGCCTGAACCTGGACATGATGAACAGCGAGTAGTCGATCGCCACGGCCAGACCGATCATGATCGCCAGCGTCGGAGTCATCGAACTGAGATCCATGAATCCGGTGGCAACCGTGATTCCGAGGCTGCCGATAGCGATACCGATGATCGCGGTGAGGAGCGGAAGCCCCGCGGCCACAAGCGAACCGAACGTGATGGCCAGAACGACTGCGGCAACGGCGATACCGATCAGCTCGGTGACACCACCGGGCATCTCCGCTTCCTGAGCAGCAGAACCACTGACCTGGACGTTCAGTCCCTCGGCCCGACCGACATCGGCTGCGGAGTTGATCGAATCACGCAACGCCTGATCGAGATCGGCGAAGTCACCGCTGAACGGAACCTCGACGTACCCGACTGTGCCGTCGGCACTGAGCGGCGACAACGCACGCGCGTCGTCCACGGCCTGTGTCTCGGAAGTTCCAGCCGCAGCAGCCTTTTCCTTGAACATCGCAACCATGGAGTCGTTGCCGGTAACCGGATTGACCAACGCCTTCGCGGCCTGTTCCGGAGTGGCAGTCGCCGGGTCCACCTTGGCAGAGTCGGCGACCTTGTCGATGCCACGAATACTCGCGAGCATGTCGTCCATGGCCTTGACGTTCGCCGGATCGGCCAGCGTCGTGCCTGCCGGAGCTTGCACTACGTATCGTGCGCTCAGCGAATCCATAGGATTGGGCGCGTCGGGAAAACGCTCCGCCATCAGGTCTTGCGCCTGCTGCGCCGGGGTTCCCGGAATGGAGAACGAATCCTTGGTGGGGCCGGACAGAGTCGCTGCCCCGACGCCCATCAGGACCAGGATTATCAGCCAAACGCTGAGGACCGCGCCTTTTCGCCGGTAGGCGAACTTGCCGATCCGATAAAGATAGGTGGCCACGACGGGCTCCTTGCTGTTTCGGTGCGTGTACGTGGACAGGTATTACGTGTGGGGCTCAGAGACGAGACATCTCAGGGACGCGACATCTCAGGGGCAGGCGGCGGCGCGGGCAACCCGGCACGAATCTGCCGAAAAGCGTCGTGAACCAACTCTTCCGGACTGGAAGCCTCCGACTTTCCGCCAGTCCAGACGTCGATCACCGATTTAGCGGCTCCGCCCACCGCTCCCAGGAGGAGCGTCGGGTACAGGTCCTTCTCGGCGTCGGTACCGGTGCGTTCCGCCAATGCCTGAACGACTGCACGGTTGATCCGCTGATGCATGTCTGCGGCATCCCGGTAGAGCGCGGGACTCGAATCCGACAGCAGCCAGATACTTGCCTTCTCACTCCCACTCGGACCTGAGTCGTTCACGATTTCGACCACAAGTTCTTCGAGGACGTCGAGAATTGGTTCGTCCGCGGGCCGTGACGCAAGCGCCTCGATCCACAAAGTCACCGATTCCTCGAAACTGGCGAGCACTGCCTCCTCCTTGCTGGAGAAGTAGTTGTGGAACGTCCTCGTCGACACTCCGGCCTCGGAGGCGATTGCGTCAGCGGTGACGCATTCGATCCCCAGCGCACGAGCAAGCCGTGCTGCCGCGCCGCTGAGTGCGGCACGGGTTGCTGCCTTCTTGCGGTCACGAAGGCCTTGTTCGATGATCACCCCAACACGGTACCGAACTTGCAGAGCTCTGCAACTTTGCAGAGGTCTGCAATATTGTGCGATCGAACACACGGCACGGAAACTCGAGGCGTACCTCACACTCACGCACGGCAAATGCCTGAACAGCGCGACAGAGAGAGTTGCGAGCAACTCCGCCGCCTGACGCCGCCTGCCAAGTTGACGCGTGAATCAACATGGCCTGACATACTTTGCGGTGAATTAACCGTAATTTGCTCGGCGAAGGAATCTGATGGACCCGCTCCTGCACACCTGGCCGGTTTCGTCCACGGTGATGCTGTGGGGATCGAAGTCCGGACGAGGCTCCGTACTACGTCTCGTCCGTCTCACCATCGGGTTCTGCTCACTCAATTTCTCGATCGTGGCGTTCCTGTTTCTCCTCAGCGGAGAGGGCCCGGACGGACCGTTTGCGCGCAGTTGGCTCGTCGGCATTGCGGCCGTCAACCTGATCCCTACGATTCTCTGGTTTGTCGGCCGAATCAGAGGTTCACGCATGCTCAAGCTCTACGGACTGTGGGCGGATCTCGGAACTGCCTCGGTTCTCATCACCTTCACCAGCCATAACGCCGCCCTCTTCGGCGCGGCACTCTTTGTCGCCACCGGCGCCTACTTCACCTATTTTCTCGATTACCGCTGGTTGGCCTTCCATCTCGCCTTTGCCACGACATTTGTCATCGCCCTGACGGTGCTCGGCCTGACGAACGGCGACTACTCGACAACCAGCGTAATTGCACGCACGGACGTCGTCCTGTGTGCAGTGATCTTCATTCCGGCCACAATTCAGTTCACTTGGCGGCAATTACTCGCGCGCGCAACGGGATCCAAAGTGGATGCGCTTACCGGCCTACTGAACCGACGAGGACTGTGGGACATGTCGGAGCGCATCTGGTCGGTCGCGTCGGCAAATCGTGCCGACATTGCTGTTGCCGTCGTCGACATCGACAAGTTCAAGGCGGTGAACGACACGTTCGGCCACGAAGTCGGTGACGCCGTCATCATCCGGACCGGAACGCGCCTGCAGGCGCATGTGAACGGTTTCGGTTACGCCGCGCGCACCGGCGGCGAGGAGTTCACCGTTGTGATGATCGGTACTCCGTACGGACTTCGCAAACGAATCGCCACGCTCCCCAAAGCCGTGGTGAACGCCTCCGACGACCCCCTGGCCACGGTCAGCGTCGGCGCAGCGACGCTACCTTTCATCCCACATCAGGAAGAGTTCGACTACAACGAGTTCTCCCGAGCAATCGTTGCGGCCGATCATCTGATGTACGACGCAAAATCCGCGGGAGGCAACACCGCGAACACTGCTCCTATGGCAGTTCCGCGTCGACGAGCACACTGAAACCTGGCTGTATCAGCGCCGATTCCACGCCTCGGGATCTGCCGTCAGTTCGTGAATGAACTCGGGCAACTCTCCACCTGCAACATCGGTGAGTGTGACATTTTCGAGCACAGCACGGAGGTTGACTCGCACTGCAATCCACACCTCCTTGAGGGGCGTTGCCGGTCCCCCGTAGTCGACGTCTTCCGGTCGCTGACCCCGAATCGAAGCCAGCGGTCCCTCGACAGCTCGTATGACGTCGGCAATCGTGATCGCGTCCGCGGACCGAGCGAGCCAGTATCCCCCGTCCGGGCCTCGACGGCTGTTGACCAAGCCGCCGCGCCGCAGGTCCGAGAGCACCGCTTCCAGGAACTTGTGGGGTATTACCTGGGATTTGGCGAGAAACTCGGCCTTGGCCGGGTCAGGACCAACTGCCGCGAGCTCGACCAGAGTCCGCACGGCGTAGTCCACCTTCGCGGTGATATGCACCGGCAATTCCTACCATCGTTCTATGAATAGTCGCAACAAACCTGCGAGTTCTTCGCCGCAAAGGGTTCCCTGACGTTACATTTTAATACATGATGTAACGATCAGAGCTAGAGAACAGGACAAATCGCGTGTGGGAAACCCTTCTCGAATCATGGAAGTCACTGCTCGAACCGCTCCATGATCCCGTTACGCTCGCAATCCCCGCGTTTGTCATCTTCCTCGCAATCGAATGGTTCGCGGCCCGTGCGCTCGAAGATCATCCCGACGACGCCGACGGACGCGCACGGCCGGCACAGGGCGGCTACCGAAGCGTCGACGCCAGAACCAGCGTTCTACTCGGACTCGTGTCGATCGCAACGAGCACCTTCTGGAAAGTGCTGGCGCTGATCGGTTATTCCGCAATCTGGGTGTATCTCGCTCCGTGGCACCTCTCGCCGACTGCCTGGTACACCTGGGTGATCCTGCTGCTCGGAATCGACGTCCTCTATTACGCGTATCACCGCATCGCACACCGAGTTCGAGTCATCTGGGCCACACACCAGGCTCACCATTCGAGCGAGTACTTCAATTTCAGCACCGCACTGCGGCAGAAGTGGAACAACAGCGGTGAGATCATCATGTGGTTGCCGTTGCCGTTCCTCGGGATCCCGCCGTGGATGGTGTTCGTCGGCTTCTCCGTCAGCCTCGTCTACCAGTTCTTCGTCCACACCGAACGTGTCGGAAAACTCTGGCGGCCCATCGAATTTATCTTCAACACGCCGTCACACCATCGCGTCCACCACGGCTCCGACGCCGAGTACCTCGACCGCAACTACGCCGGAATCCTCATCATCTGGGACCGGATGTTCGGAACCTTCGCAGCCGAAACCCACCGGCCCACCTACGGACTCACGACGCCGGTCCGAACGTACAACATCTGGAAGCTCCAAACGCGCGAATATGCTGCCATTGCTCGTGATTGGAAGGCGTCGACATCGTGGCGGCAGCGAGCCGGCTACGTGTTCGGCCCGCCCGGCTGGGCGCCGAAAGCCGAGGTCACTTCAGCAGAATCCACAGCCCCGTCGCACTGAGCAGGAGCAGAGCGACCGCGAGAGTTGCTCCCATACCCAAAGCGGGCGTTGCCTTTTCGGCCGAAAACTGGGCCAACCGCCTAGGCCGCGACCGACGTTCGTAGACCGTCACCGCGACGACGAGCACGGCAGCGACGGACGGGCCGATCAGGGCCACCGACCCGAACGGCGGCAACCATCTCAGACAGGCGGCAGACAAGCCGAGGATCGACAGACTCGTACGTACGAACGAGAGCGATGTGCGCTCGGACTGCAAGCCCTTGTCCGGAGGCTTGACACCTTCCGACGGTTCCAGCGCGGTCAATCAGTTCACGACCTCGACCACCAGGACGGTCGCGCAGATCACCAGCACGATGCCGACGACCGGCGCCATGAGCGGCACCGGCAACGAGCGCTCAGTTCGCAGTGCACGCTCGGCGCTGATCCAGTGGACAAAGGAAGTGATGGCGATCAGAGCACCGCCGACGAGCAACAACGCGGCCAAGCCGGATCGAACCGTCGGATTGAGAATGTCGCCGCCGAACGCTTCGAGTCCGACGCCCGACGCGACGAAGGCCGTTGCAGTGCGGATCCAAGCCAGATATGTCCGCTCATTGGCGAGCGTGAACCGTGGATCGGGGTCTTCGCCCGTTCGGAACGGTCTCCACCGGGGCATCACCTGTTCATTCCGTCCGGGCAGAGATCGCACACTGCCTTCGGAACGGACAAGAAGAAAGGAAGGTCATGTCCTTAATCTTCCCTGCCCGCCCCGAAGCAGTGCGAATCGGGTGGACGTAATTCAGCTCGCGGCGAGTGAGACCAGGAAGTCCACCGAGCCGCTGCCGTCGACGGTGACGAAACCGAGGGACGGAGGCTCGACTCCGAAATCGGTCCAGGTGACCGGAATCGAGCCCGATGCAATCAGCGAATCACCCGAATGCAGCACGGTCATGTCGACCGACACCGGCTTGGACTGACCCTTGAGCGTCAGCGTTCCTGACACCGTGACCGTCGCCGTTGTTCCGTCCGTCGGTACAGCAGACAAGTCCACCGGCGAGTCGATCGTGAACGTCGCCGTCGGATACGTGCTGGTATCCATCACATTGCCCGTGAACTGGCCGTCCCGCCGATCCGAGTCGGTCTTGATGCTTGCCACCTGCACCGTTACTTCGCCGGAAGTGAGCTTTTCACCCTCGACAACCGCGTTTCCGCTCACCTCGCCGGTGGTTCCGACGACGGTCACACTCGATCCGTTGAGAATCTCGTGCACGGTGTACCCAGCTGCCGTCTGGTTGTCCCCCTGCCCGGCGACGACGGTCCATTGCCCGTCGATCGATCCGGACGCCGCCTCCGCGCCCTCAGTGGACACCACGGCCGCCGGTGCATCGTCTTCAGCGATGAATTTCCCGTACGCCCACGGCCCCACAAGCAGGGCGAGTACGACCACAACTACTGCTCCGCCGATCCACCAGATCTTTTTCATGGGCTCGACGATAGTTGCAGCTTCAACAGTTGTCAGGACTTACGACCTGGGAGAACCCTGTGAAAGTGCTCCACGACCACCCAAGGCGAGCCACATCTACAGCCATTAGTAATCATTTGGTAAAGTCGACTGTGCATTCCGGCCCCCAGCCTGGAATGCCTGGGCCGTGCGCATCGAATCATGCATCGATCCCGATGCGCACGGTCTGCCCGAAACACGAATCACACCGATCGAGGGAGCTCGCGATGGCGGACCTGACGCTCCTGACCGACGACGAGTTACGCGAGCGTCGGATCGCCCTCAGTCGATCCCTCACTACCGCAGCAGATTTGATCCCCACCCCGCCACCCTCGTTCTTCGAGAAGCTGAAGCAGGACATCGATGCCGCCGCTGCAGAGTGGATCGCCCGCCGCTCCTGAACTTCGTCAACCTGGGAATGTCCACCGGAGGACGGCCCCTCCCCCATAAGACTGAGTGCGGCTTCCGATCTCCTCCGAAGTCCAGCGCTGTCCTCGTCCGAATGACGGATTTCTGCTCAATCCGAACGATTGTTTCTCGATTGCGGAATAGGTTCACGACGACGGATCCGCCCGGCGGCCGATCAGGTCTGTGTGTCGAACCCTCTCAGCCTCGACATGCATGGACGCGGGCTTCGACCTGGCCGGTCGTCCGATGGTCCAGTCGGAGCGTGTCCGTCCCCGACAGTCGGCAGCATCCGGGACCCATCCACAAAAAAGCTCCCCACCTGCGTGAACAGGTGGGGAGCTTTGGCGGTGGCGGAGGGATTTGAACCCTCGGACGGGGGTTACCCGTCACACGCTTTCGAGGCGTGCTCCTTAGGCCGCTCGGACACGCCACCGCTGGTGACTTTACCGGATGGAGTGCCCGTGGCTGAAATCGCCAGGTGGAGCGGTATTACGTGAGCTTGTCCTTGATGCTGGAAGCGGCGTCCTTGACCTTCTCGCCTGCATCCTTGACGGCCGATTTCACCTGGTCGCCCTTGCCTTCGTTTTCGAGGTCCCGGTCACCGGTAGCGCTGCCAGCAGCTTCCTTGGCCTTGCCCCCGAGGTCTTCGGCCTTGTTCTGAGCCTTGTCTGCGATTCCCATGAGTACTCCTCTGTGAACGCGAACGAATCGCCTTCCGACGATCCGCCGATGCCCTGACGGCATCTGCCTCCACCATGCCCTCGATTGATGGATCCGGCTACCCGAGTGTGCGATCACTCTCGATGGGGAATACCGAATTCAGGCCCGCTGCTCGCGGAAGAAATCTTCCAAAAGCCCAGCGCATTCGTCCTCGAGGACCCCGCCGCGCACCTGCGGCCGATAGGTCAATCTTTTATCTCGAACTACGTCCCATAATGATCCGACGGCTCCGGTTTTCGGCTCCCACGCCCCGAAAACGACCCGAGAAACCCGGGCGAGGACCAGAGCGCCCGCACACATCGTGCATGGCTCGAGGGTCACGGCAAGCGTCGCACCTTCCAGGCGCCAGCCGTCACCGTAGATTTTTGCGGCAGCACGCAACGCGAGGATTTCGGCGTGCGCGGTCGGATCGGACGACGCTTCCCTGGCATTGGAGGCCCGAGCAACTTCGACGCCGTCTGCGTCGAACACCACTGCCCCGACCGGGACGTCTGCGTCGGAGGCGGAACGTGCGGCCACGATGGCCGCACGGATCATGCGCTGATCGTCAGCGAGAGTCATCTAGCGCGGGAGCTTGTCGAGCGCTGCGCCGAACTCGGATGCGAACCCGAGTCGCTGCGCGATCATCCCCAACTGCTCGTCCGGATAGAGATCGGTCTCGGCCGCGATGACGGCGAGCACGGGTTCCGGCAGGCCCAGATCGGCCAGCACGGACAGATCGCCCTCTTCCCAGGGTTCGACATCGTCGAGGTCGTCCGGGTCGATGTCGGGGATCTCGATGTGCAAGGCGTCGAGGACGTCGGCCGCGATGTCGTAGTCGATGGCGGCGGTCGCGTCGGAAATCAGCAACTGCGTGCCCGACGGCGCCGGACGCAACACGATGAAGAACTCGTCGTCGACGTCGAGAAGACCGAAGACGGCACCCGAACTTCGCAGCTCACGCAGCTGCGTTTCGGCGGCCGAGAGCGAGGTCAACGCGTCGGGCGTCAGTGCCTTGACCGTCCAACGCCCCTCTTCACGGACCACCGCGACACCGAAGCCTTCAAGCTCCTCCGACTGGTTCGAAGAGGCGCTCTTGTTACCCGCGCGCTGTGCACCCATGGCGCAACGGTAGCCCGCCTGGTGCCAGTGAGTGAAGTCCGAGCATCGATGTGCCAACCTGAACTCGTGTCTGCGATCGATTCCGCCCCACCAGTCTGCGTTCTCGGCCTCGGATTGATCGGCGGTTCGCTACTTCGCGCCGCCGTCCGATCCGGCCGCCGGGCGTGGGGTTACAACCGTTCCAGCGAGTCCGCCGACGCGGCCCGAGCCGACGGTTTCGACGCCGACACCGATCTGGTTTCAGTGCTGCAGAGAGCGAACGAAAGCGGCGCGATCATCGTGGTCGCCGTGCCGATGCCTGCCGTCGACGCCACCTTGGAGGCAATCGCCGCGCATGCGCCCGACAATCCGATCACGGACGTCGTCAGCGTCAAGGGTGAAGTGAAGGCCGCGGTCGAACGAGCGGGCTTGAGCGCCAAGTTCGTGGGCGGTCATCCGATGGCGGGGACGTCAGCTTCGGGTTGGGCGGTCGGGGATGCCGATCTGTTCGTCGACGCGGTGTGGGTCGTTGCCACCGACGAGGGCGTCGACGCAGACGTGTGGTCGCAGGTCGCCGACCTTGCACTCGACTGCGGCTCGGTCGTCGTGCCGGCCGAATCTCTGGAACACGATCGAGCAGTCGCGCGAATCTCGCATCTGCCTCACCTGCTCGCGGAAACGCTTGCGATCACCGGAGCTGCCGGAGGCGAACTGGCTCTCGGGCTGGCTGCCGGATCATTTCGCGACGGCACTCGCGTGGCCGGGAGCGCTCCTGGCCTGGTGCGGGCGATGTGCGAGGGCAACCGCGACGCCCTGCTGGTCGCGCTGGACGAGGCGCTCGACCTTTTGCAGGGTGCACGTACCGATCTGCTCGACAACGGCTCGACGGCACGACTGGTGGACGCGGGGTTCGCTGCGCGCGGAGCGTACGAGTCGCACGAGCGGTGGGACATCGAAGACGTTCAGGTCGGAGAACCCGACTGGATCAACCGGATGCGGGACGCCGGTCGACGCGGCGGCGTCATCCGGCGATCCGCAACCTAGAACTACGCAACCTGGAGATACGAAACCTAGATACGAGTTGCCAGACCCGGGTAGTCGAGGACAAAGCCTTCGGTATCGACGGACAACGTCGAGCTGGACACCGGGGACAGCACACTGATTCCGTCGGCGCCGGAGCTGTAGGTGATGGTCGCACCCTCGACGCGCAGGTCGAGGAGATTGACGTAGACGACCGGGACCTCGGCGTCTTCGATGTCGTTCTGCAAGCCGACGCGGCGGATGGGCAGCGTGTTGAAGAACGGGCTGAGGATCACGTCGACATCGAGTGCGCCATCGAACGCAGAGCGCTGGTGACTGGCGCCGTTCTCGACCATCCAGGTGCCTTCTTCGTCCCGGCTGATCGACATCTGACGCTCACCGGCGGCCAGGGCGGTCCGCACGGACAACCGGCGGGTGATGCCGGCCTCGTCGGTGACCAGGTCGTACGACGCGCTGAATGCCGGGTGCTCACTGCAGGCTCCACCGATGATCCGGCCGGAAGCCTTGATGCGATTTCCGTTCAGCTGCACACGAACAGACTCCATACGAGGAGCGTTGTGGGCCTGCCAGGTCAATACCGCGGGCCAGGACGCGTCACCGGAAGGTTGGATGCTCACCCGACCACGGTAATGGACGAACGGGCACGGAGCACCGCTGGTTCGGGTTATTGCTTCGATCAGGGACCTTTTAGGGACTTCGATCGGCCCCGAAGATCTCGATGTAAGGCGTTTCACAACGGTTCTTCCGTAAGGAGCACGCCGCGGACCGAATAGTTGGCAAACGGTGTCGGAGTTCTCGAGTACCGTGCTTCTAGGTCGGTTCGTGAGGAAGGGTGCTGTGACGTCGTCGCGGAGCATGGTGGGTTTGTTTGCCGGTATCGGTGGTCTCGAGTTGGGGCTCTCGGAACATGGGTGGAACACCGAACTGCTGTGTGAAATCGATCCGGGCGCGCAGGCAGTTCTCCGTTCGCGTTTCGCCGACGTGCCGTTGCACGGTGACGTCACCAAACTGCGTGCGCTGCCCAGTGACATCGAATTGGTGGCCGCCGGTTTCCCCTGCCAGGACCTCTCTCAGGCCGGCAAGACCGCAGGCATCACCGGTGCACGCTCGGGCCTGGTGGACGAGGTGTTCCGTCTGGTCAAGCGCAAGAAGGGCCCGCGCTGGCTGTTGATCGAGAACGTTCCGTTCATGCTCCAGCTCGGCAAGGGCGCAGCCATGCGGCACATCACCGACGCCCTCGAAGACCTCGGATACACCTGGGCGTACCGGGTGGTCGACGCCCGCGCCTTCGGACTCCCCCAGCGTCGCCAGCGGGTCATCATGCTCGCCTCGCGCACAAACGATCCTCGCGAAATCCTGTTCGGCCAGGACGCCGGCGAGCGCCTGGGCGGCGATCCTGCGGACTACCCGTGCGGCTTCTACTGGACCGAAGGCACTCGCGGTCTCGGATGGGCCGTCAACGCCGTGCCGACGCTCAAGGGCGGCTCGTCCGTCGGCATCCCCAGCCAACCGGCAGTCCGGTTGCCGTCCGGTGAGATCGTCACCCCCGGCCTCGTCGACGCCGAACGCTTACAGGGTTTCGATCCCGACTGGACGCTGCCGTCCGTCGAGGTCCCCGGCCTTCGCCACAGCCATCGCTGGAAGCTCGTCGGCAATGCCGTGAGCGTGCGGATGGCGTCGTGGGTCGGTGGCCGGTTGAGCGATCCCATCGAATACGACGCCGCGGGCGAGACGCCACTCGAACCGGGCGACGCCTGGCCGAGTGCGGCCTGGGGCCGTAACCGCCAGGCCTTCCGCGTCCATACCTCGACCTGGCCGGTCCAGTACGACTACGAGGATCTGAGCGGCTTCCTCGAAGACACGCGGTTGCTGTCGGCTCGGGCCACCGCCGGCTTCCTCAAGCGCGCACGCATGGGTAATCTTCGGTTCATCCCCGGTTTCATCGAGGACGTCGAAAGCCATCTCGAGCGGATGGGCGGATACCCCGAGGCCGCAGCATGACGGACTCGCTGTTCCCCGAACCTGAAACGCTGTTTTCCGAACCGGAACACGAACCACTGTGGAGTGCACTGCAACTCGCGGGCGACAAGCCCCCGGCCGACGCCGATCGCGGCGAGAAGAAGAACTACGCCCAGCGACTGTCCAATCAACTGGCACAGACGGTGGCCGACGCTCTGCGTCCGCTGTATCCCAACATCACCCCGACGGCGTCCGGTGAAGGCCAGGAGGCAACAGTCGATGTCGCCAAGGGCCGAAAGCGCTTGGACGTCAAGGCACTCGACCCCACTCTCGGCCTGATCCTCTGCGTCTCCATCAAGACGTACAACTTCCAGGACTACAGTCCCCGCAGCGGCAAGCTGGGACGGTGGACCAAGAACATCGTCCGCAACGACCACGAATTGCGTGGCGAGGCAATGGTTCTGCATCAGCGTCAGCCGTACAGCGTGTTGGTCGCCGTCATGTTCGAGCCGTACGCCACGTGCGACGACGGCGACCCGACCAAGACCAGCGACACCGGCAAATCCTCTTTTGCACACCACGTCACGACGCTCTCGAAGCGCTCGGGCCGAGGCAAGCGCGCGGTGGTCGGCGTTCCGGGAAAGGCCTGGGTGGATCTCGGCGCCGAGGACACCCGCTACGACCTCTTCGAGAAGGTCTACATCGGACTCTACGAACCCGATGGCGCAGTTCGGTTCTTCGACGTCGACGAGCCGCCGCCGCGCAACGGCCGCCCCACCGAAGCTCAGACGCTCTCGTTCACCGACTTCGTGACCGTCGTGCACGGTGAAGTGGAGCGTCGCAACAGGTTTGCGCCTACCTGGTCCGATCCCGAAGACAGCGAAGATTCCGACGGCTGAGGGAACCACGGTGCCTGCGACGGATCCTGCCACCAGCGCTCGGATGAGCGCTCAGCGTCGGCGCGACACCAAACCCGAAATCGCACTTCGACGCGAGCTGCATCGACGCGGACTCCGGTACTTCGTGGATCGGGCGCCTGTCAAAGGTGTTCGCCGACGGGCCGATCTGGTATTCCCACGCCGCAAAGTCGCGGTGTTCGTGGACGGATGCTTCTGGCACAGCTGCCCGCAGCATGCGACGTTTCCCAAGAACAACGCGCAGTGGTGGACGGACAAGTTGGCCGCCAACGTGGTTCGAGACCGCGACACCGATGCACGTCTGGCAGAGCAGGGTTGGACCGTCATCCGCATCTGGGAGCACGAAGATCCGCTGGTAGCGGCCGAACGCGTCCAGAAAGCCCTGCTCGGTCCGTAAGCTCGATTTCGTGAAGGAACGCAACGTTGCGCGGTGGGGTTTGGTGGCTGCGCTGGCTCTGGGCGGAATCGTCTACTCGTCGTGGATTCTCGAATTCTTCCTGGACACCGGCCTCGACCCGGTGACATCGTTCCTCAGCGAACTCGATGCCGAGAACCAGAAATACCGCGATGTCTTCGGTAACGCCGATGTCCTGTCCGCAATCTTGATGTTGATCTCCGGAGCGCTGGGTCTGCTGATCACGCCCCGGCGAAGGCTCTACGTCACGGGCTGGATTGCGCTGGCGGTGTTCGGCATCGCGACCATCGCCGACGCGTCGTTCCCCCTCGAATGCTCGGGCGAGGGTTGCCCGTCGAGCGCACCCGACGGTCTACTTCCGCAGCTCCACCATGTTCACGCGTTGACGAGCAGCGTGGCGGTCTTCGCGATCTTCACCGCGATGATCGCATTCACCGTGGGAGCGTTCAGGTATCGCGAGCACCCTTCTTTGCGGACGACGGGTCTGACCATTCTGATCCTGACTTCCCTTGCGACGGTGTGGATGTTGACGACCAACAGCATCGAAGTCTCCGGCGGCGGTAATCTCGGACTGGGTATCGCTCAACGTGCGCAGGTGCTGGGAATGTCGTTGTGGTTGTGCACCCTGGCATTTGCGATGTCGAGGCCGCCATCCACCGGGCTCCTGGCTTCGCCGCGCTGACAGGTTTTCCGGCAAGCGATTCGGGCGATCCTGGAACTACAACTGAAAATGGCTGCCCCGAACTAGCGAAGGTGTGCCCATGTCTCTCGCGTCGTCGTTCTTCGCCCATCCGCACCAGGCGTTCACTGCTGGTTTCTATCGCAACGAGTCCTTCGACTTCGAGCTACGAGTCGTTCTCGGGCAAGCCACCTTCGGCGCGGCAGATACCGGCGAAGTGCTCTCGGCCATCGCTCACGTCGGCGAGAAGGACCTCGAAGGCTGGTACGAGGCCTGGTTCGACCTCGGCACACGGGTATTCGGGCAGGCCGATGAGGCAGCCGAGGCCGGGCATTCGCGAAGCGCGTCCAACGCGTACCTGCGGGCGGCGTCGTACTTCGGTGTGGCGATCAACGCAGTCGACGGTCTCAGCGACGATTCGGTTCTGGTCCCCACTTTCAAACGTCACCGACAGGCGTGGGACCGCTTCGTCGACACCACCTCCCAGCCCGTCGAACGCGTCCGGATCCCTTACGAGGACACCCACCTGCCCGGGTACTTCTTCCGGCCGCCCGGCGACGTGCGACGGCCGACGTTGATCATGGTGAACGGTAGCGACGGCCCGATCAGCGGGCTGTGGGGCAGCGGCGGTGCCGGGGCGCTCGAGCGGGGCTACAACGTGTTGATGTTCGACGGTCCCGGTCAGCAGTCGATGCTCTTCGAGCGCAACATCCCGTTCCGTCACGACTGGGAAGCCGTCATCACGCCCGTCGTCGACTATCTCGTGGACCGGCCGGACGTCGATGCGTCGAAGCTGGCGATGTACGGGATCAGTCAGGGCGGGTACTGGGTGCCGCAGTCGTTGGCGTTCGAGCATCGGATCGCGGCAGCGATCGCCGATCCGGGGGTCGTGGACGTGGCCGCGTCGTGGCTCGCCCACATCCCCAAGAACATGCAGAAGCTGCTCGACGAGGGGAAGTCGGAGGCCTTCGACCGCGACATGGCGATAGGGCTGGGAATGAAATTCTCCAAGGACAGCGCCCGAATCTGGCGTTTCCGAGCGCGTCCGTACCTCGCCGACGGCTACTACAACACTCTCGCCGAGGTTCGGAAGTACCACCTCGAACACGTCGCCGGCTCGATCTCCACTCCCCTGCTCATCACCGATCCGGAAGGCGAGCAATTCTGGCCCGGTCAATCCAAGCGGCTTGCCGCCCTCGCCGGCGGACCGACGACGGTGGTTCCCTTCACCGCTGCCGAGGGCGCGAACTTCCACTGCCAGCCCATGGCGAGGCGTCTGACGGATCAGCGGATGTTCGACTGGCTCGACGAGCAGTTGGATCTCTGAATCAGGACACTTTCTCTTTCTTCGTCAACAGAGTGGCAATCATCGGCAACAGCAGAACCGTGATCGCCCCGGCCGCGACAAGAATCGACGCGTTGTCCGAGGACATCTGATGCGCGTCGACGGCCGCGCCAGTGACCGCCACGATCATGGGCAGACCGGTAGCCCCGTACAACGCGACTTGCGCACTTTCGCGCGTGGTGAAGGGCGGCTCGGCCTTCTCGAACTTGGTCACGAAGAACACCGGCACGCCGCGGACGACAACGATCAGGATCAGAAAAGCAATCAGTATGCCGGGACTGGCGGCGACCGCCGAGACGTCGATCGCCATGCCTGAAGTGATGAAGAAAATCGGGATGAGGAACCCGAAGGCGATCCCGTCGAGCTTGATCTCGAGGCGCTCGTCGCCCTCTGGCATCAGTCGCCGCAGGATGAAGCCGGCGGCAAACGCACCGAGAATGACGTCGAGTGAGAACACGGCCGACAGCACTCCGAGGCTGACCAACAACAGAACGGTGAGGCGGACCGTCGTCTGCGCCGTGGTGTCCGCTCCTGCCCGCACCAGGCGATGTGTCCACGAGCCTTCGTGAATCAGCTTGCCGGGCAGCACCGCCACGATGATGGCGATCACGGCGAAGACGGCAAGAACGATCAGCGACAGGATGGCGCCACGGGCACTCAGCAGCACCGCCATCGCGACGACCGGCCCGAGCTCGCCGACGGCCCCGTGGTTGAGGACGGTCTTGCCCAAGCGTGTGTCGAGGAGTTTGTTGTCCTTGAGGATCGGCAGCAGCGTGCCCAGAGCGGTCGACGTCATCGCGATGGCAACTGCGGCTTCGGCGGAGATCACGTTCCTCATGCCAAGCAGCGCGACCACCGTGAACGCCAGCGCGAGGCAGAACAGCCACGTGTAGAGCGCTCGACGTCCGCCGCGCCCACTGAGTTCCTGTCGGTCGATCTCGTAGCCGGCGAGCAGGAACAGCATGCCGAGGCCGAGTTCGCGGAGGATGCCGATCGCTTCGCTGTCAGCTGCGATGTTGAGGGCGAACGGCCCGACCACTGCGCCCGCGACCAGTAGCAACACCACTTCGGGAACCAGTCGACGCGGGATCAGGCCCGCGACTATCGGCGCGATGGCCGCGATCAGCGCAATCCAGAACAGCGAGGAGGCAATTGAAGGCACGGATCATTGTCGGACAAAACCGACCACTCTGCACACATTGCGACCGGTCAGTCTGGTAGAAGTATCGAATGCTCACCTAGTAATGCGTGAGCAATCCCACGTGAAGGAACGGCCATGACACAACCCCCGCAGGACCCTAACCAGCCATATGGCCAGCCGCCTCAGCAGCCGTACGGGCAGCAACCCCAGCAGCCCTACGGACAGCAACCACCGGCTCAGCAACCTTATGGACAGCCTTATCCAGACCAGTCTGGCGCGCCGTTCCCGGGCCAGTACGCTCAGCCGGCCGGTGGATTTCAGCAACCGCCGCCTTCACCGGCGAAAAAGAAGAAGTGGCCATGGGTCGTCGGAGGCATCGTGGCGTTCTTCGTGATTGTCGCGATCGCCACTGGCGGCGGGGACAAAGACAAGGAAGAATCCGCCGCGGCCCCCACAACCACGCAAGCCGCGGCCAACGGTGCCTCCGTGGCCGCAGTTGCCCCGGCCGAAGCTCCCAAGGAAACGAAGTCTTCGAATCCCGGAATCGGCGAGGAAGTGCGAGACGGAAAGTTCGGTTTCGTCGTGACGGGTATCGAGACCGGCCTCACGACGATCGGCGACAATCCCTACTTGCAAGAGCAAGCTGAGGGTCAGTTCGTACTCGTTCACGTCGAGATCACGAACACTTCCGACAAGCCCCAGGCTTACTTCGGATCCAATCAGACCTTGATCGACACCGAAGGTCGCGAATTCACCAACAACACGATGGCAGCGATCAATATCGACGCCGAAACCGCGATCGGCGGCGACATAAACCCCGGCATCACCCGGAAGACCACCATTGTCTTCGACATCCCGACCAGTGCCACCCCCAAGGAGATCGAGGTACACGACTCGATGTTCTCCGGTGGCGCCACAATTTCGCTTCAGTAAACCCGGAACAGTAAGAACGACGGTCTCCACCAGTTGACGATCAGCTGGTGGAGACCGTTCTCCTGCGAAAGGCCAACGGACTGAGGTCAGTACAGGTACTTGCGGTACGCCTCTTGTCTGGCGGGTTCGAGGTCCTCGACGCGCAGGCTGTGTTGCTCCGCCATCATGTCGCGCAGACTCGGCACCTCATCGGATGCGGGCCACGTCGACGGATCCCACAGCTTCGCCCGCAGAATCGCTCTCGCGCAATGCAGATACGCCTCGTCGATCTGCACGATCACCGCAAGCTGTGCAGGCTTGCCGTTCATCGCCATCGAATCCAACAGATCAGGATCGGTGGACAGAGTCGCCGTGCCGTTGACGCGCACGATCTCGTCGTGCCCGGGCGCGAGAAAGAGGATCCCCACGTGAGGATTCTCGATCATGTTCCGGTACGAGTCAGCGCGCCGGTTACCCGGACGATCCGGGAGCACGAGCGTCTTCTCGTCGGGAAACAGAACCTGACTGACCAGGTCTCCACGCGGCGAGCAATCGCAATTTCCGGCCGCATCGGATGTCGCGAGCACAAAAAACCGTGCCTGCTCGATGAATTCACGGATCAACGGAGTCGTGTGAGCGGTCTGCTTCTCCATGATCGTCGGATGGGGCTGTCCGAGAATCGCATTGAGTTGTTCCACGGATTCGATCCGCCCGCCCGGGGCGTTCGACGCCGTCACGTCGACACGTCGTCGAGCACGTGGTGGCGCCCGAGCGGCAACACCAACGGCTTACCCGACATGGGGTCCGGGATGATTCGGCTCTCGAGACCGAACACGGTGCGGACGTTGTCGCTCGTGAGCACCTCGGCAGGATCACCCGCCGCGTAGACCCGGCGATCGGCCATGGCGACGAGGTAGTCGGCGTAGCGGGCGGCGAGATTGAGATCGTGCAGAACCATGACAATCGTTGTACCCCGAGTCCGGTTCAGGTCGGTGAGCAGGTCCAAGACCTCAACCTGGTGGCTCACGTCCAAGAAGGTGGTCGGCTCGTCGAGTAGAAGCAGATCGGTTTGTTGGGCGAGCGCCATCGCAATCCACACACGTTGGCGCTGACCACCGGAAAGCTCGTCCACCGATCGTTCGGCCAATCCGGTTGTGTCCGTAGCCGCAAGCGCCTCGGCGACAGCTGCGTCATCCTCGCGGCTCCACCTCGCCAGCACCCGCTGATGTGGATGACGACCACGGCCGACGAGATCGGCGACAACTATCCCTTCCGGTGCGATCGGTGACTGCGGCAGCAGACCGAGCGTGCGAGCGAGCTTCTTCGCAGGCAGGCGATGAACATCCTTGCCGTCCAACAGAACATGACCGCTTCGGGGACTGAGTAGCCGCGACATCGACCGCAGCAGTGTCGATTTGCCGCACGCGTTGGCGCCCACGATGGTCGTGATCTTTCCCGGCGGCACCGCGAGGTCGAGCGATTCGACGACGGTCCGTCCTCCGTAACCGAGTTCGAGGTTTTCGACAGTCAGAGTATGGAATTCGGTCACAGCGAACCTCCCGTTCGGTTGGAGCGAATGATGAGGTAGACGAGATACGGCGCTCCCAGCGCGCCGGTCACCACGCCAACGGGGTAACGGGTGCCGAAGGCGTACTGTCCGCAGAAATCGGCAACGAGCACCAGCAGCGCTCCGACCAGCGCCGACGGAATCAAAAGTGATGTTCCCGGACCGACGATGCGGGCGGCAATGGGGCCGGACAGAAATGCGACGAAGGCGATGGGCCCCGCAGCGGCAGTGGCAAAGGCGATGAGTCCGACGGCCGCAATGATCGTCAGAATGCGCGTTCGTTCCACTCTGACGCCGAGCGCTTGTGCTGCGTCGTCACCGAGCTGGATGGTCGAAAGGTTGCGCGATTGGCTCAGCAGCACCGGCCCGAGCACGACCAGCGCCAGGAGTACGGGAACCGTCGAACCCCAGTTGGCACCGTTGAGACTGCCGGTGAGCCAACGCATCGTCTCCTGCAGATCCCACGCGGCGGCGGTACTGAGCAGGTAGGCGGTGACGCTGTCGAGCATCGCGGCGATGCCGATACCGATCAGTATGAGCCGAGTGCCCGCCACACCGTCCCGGAAAGACAGAACGTAGATCAAGACTGCGACGCCCAGACCGACAGCGATAGCAAAAACCGATACCTGTGAACCGCCGAGTGAAAGCGAGATGATCGCGAAAGCCGCTGCAGCGCTTGCGCCGGAGCTGATTCCGATGATGTCGGGGCTCGCGAGCGGGTTGCGCAGCATCGTCTGGAACGTGATGCCACCCAAGCCGAAACAGATTCCGGCGACCACAGCGAGGACAGCGCGAGGCAGCCGGAGGCGGCCGACGGTGAACGAGGCACCAGGCACGTTCTCCCCCAGCACGACCCGAAGCACATCTGACGGCGAGTAGAAGGTTTTTCCCGCCATCAGAGTGACCGCGAAGGAGGCGACGACGAGGACCATCAGCACGGCAATCACGATGCGGCGGCGTCTACCTCGTCGGATACGGCTTGCTCCGACTGCGTCGACCTCGACTTCGGGAGTAACGAATGTAGTGGTCACAGCTCACGTATTTTCTGACGGCGGACTATGTAAATGAAGAAGGGCGCTCCGATGAGCGCGGTGATGATGCCGACGTCGATTTCGCTCGGCCGGGCGACAATTCGTCCGAGAATGTCGGCGGCGACCAGAAGGGCGGCACCTGTCAGCGCAGAAAACGGTAGTAGCCAACGGTTGTCAATCCCGATCAACAACCGGCACAGGTGCGGGACGACCAAACCGACGAAGCCGATCGGTCCCGCGATGGCAGTGGCCGCACCGCAGAGCAACACTGCACCGAGCGCTGCCACTGCACGAACCACCGCGACGCGTTCGCCGAGACCTGATGCAACCTCGTCGCCGAGCGCAAGAGAGTTGAGACTGCGCGCTGACAGCAGACAGATCACGAAGCCGACAATGAGGAAAGGCAGACCCTGCCGGATCACCTCGAAACTCGCGCCACCGACGCCGCCGATCTGCCACGAACGAATGTTGCCCGCAATATCGTTTCGCGGCAGCATGATCGCAGTGATGAACGAAGCAAACGCAGCCGATGTTGCGGCCCCGGCAAGAGCCAACTTGAGTGGCGTGGCTCCACCTCGCCCGAGTGACCCGACTACGTAGACGAACAATGCCGCCCCGGCTGCACCGAGTACGGCCACCCAGATCATGCTGGTCTGGGTCCACAATCCGAACCACGCCATTCCGATCACCACGGCGAGCGAAGCGCCCATGTTGACGCCCAGGATTCCGGGATCCGCCAAAGGGTTTCGGGTAATCCCCTGCATCACCGCGCCGGCAAGACCGAGCGCAGCTCCCACGATTATCGCGAGCACCGTCCGCGGAATGCGCTTGGCAATCGCACCCTGACCGATGTTGTCCGTTGAACCGCCTAGTGCGGCAACGATATCGGACCAGTCGACCTCACGAGAGCCGATGACGATCGAAGCGCACATGAGCACCGCGAGGACAACGAGAAGGGCGATCAACCACAGCGAATTGCCGAACGTCGGGCGCCGCGTATCGCGAGCGCCCGACGTCGAATCCTGCGAGGTTACAGTCACTCCGACTTTCCAGCGGCCCCGGCGAGCAGATCGACGTAGTCGCCGAGTACCCACGAAATCGCGAGTGGAGTCGGGTTGGCCGCCGTTCCCATCGGCCCGGTTCCATTGAGGAACACGATCGCGTTGTTGGCGACGGCAGGCATCTGCGAGAGCAGCGGGTCAGCCTTGAGTGAGTCGACAAGTGCCTGGTCACCGTAGGTGACGATCAGTTCGACGTCGTCGAAGACGTCCACACGCTCCGCACTGACCTTCTTCGAGAACTCACCACCCGTCGAGGCGTCGGCAACGCTCTTCGGCGTCGAAAGTCCGAGGTCCTCGAAGAACGCGGCGCGCGTGTCGTTCGCCGTGTAGAAGCTGACCTGGCTCAGATCAGCGGTGTCGACGTGCGTCAGGAACATGGTTGCCTTGCCGGCAAGCTGCGGATGCGAGGCAACCTCGTCGGCGATCTCCTTTTCGATGGTGGAGATCAGTTCCTGCCCTTCGGATTCCATACCCAAGCCCATGCTGTTGAACTTGATGACGTCGCGCCACGACGTCGCCCACGGCCCCTCGGGATACGCCACAACCGGAGCGATCTCACTGAGAGTGTCGTAGTCCTCCTGCGTCAATCCGGAGTACGCGGCAAGAATGACGTCAGGGTTCGTATCGGAGACGGCTTCGAAGTCGATGCCGTCGGTCTCGTCGAAGAGCACCGGCGGCTTCGCGCCAAGGTCGTCGAGCTTTTCCTCGACCCACGGCAGCATTCCGTTGCCGTTGTCGTCACCGAAAGTCGCCGCTGCCATTCCGACGGGAACCACGCCGAGAGCAAGGGGCACTTCGTGATTGGCCCAGGCGACGGTGGCAACTCGCTCCGGCTTGGCGTCGATCGTCGTAGTTCCGAAAGCGTGCTCGATCGTGACGGGGAAGGAGCTGGATCCGCTTCCGGCGTTGCCGCCGTCGGCGGTCTCCGAGGAGTCGGAACTGCAAGCTGTCATGCCGAGGGCGACTGCGACCGCTGCTGCGGCCACCGCCAAGAAGCGTTTTGAACGCATGAAAACAGAACTCTCTCGAGAAGGGGTACGGCCCTCAACCCGGCTCGATAAGGGCACTTAGGTGAGGTTTGCCTAAACCGTATACGGGAGGGCATTGTGGCGCAATCGCGTGTTTGGGACACCCGGTGTAGCGATCGAGTCAGAGCGAGATGACCGCTTAGCTAGCCCGAAACATCCCTGGCGTAGCGCCTGTAGTGCGTCGGAATGCCGCCCCGAATGCGCTGGTCGAGTGGTAGCCCACACGCTCGGCAACCTCTTGTAGATCCAAGCCGTGGGCAAGAAGGGTCACCGCTCGTTGGGCGCGCACAGCCGAGACCCACTGCCCGAAACTCATCCCGGTCTCCGACCGAAATACCCGGGTGATGGTTCGCGGGCTGACACCGAGGAGCCTTGCCCAGTCGGACAGCGTTCGCATGTCACTCGGATCGTCACCGATCGCATCGACGATGGGTTGCAGAAGTGGCGAGTCCGGCACCAGCACCAGCAACTCGTTCGGCGACGGTGCCAGCACGTCGATCACCATCTGCTCCGTGAGCGAGCGCGAAGGAGCTCCGAGTGACTCGTCTGCCAGTCGCTCGAGGAGGTTCCGCAGCAGCGGAGTGACCTCGATCGCCACCGGCACGTCGGACAGAGAAGGAACCGATGCGATGTCGAGCTGAGCGGCGCGATACCAGGTGCCGGCCGGCGCGATCGCCGAGTGCAGGACGCCGGCGGGCATCCACAGACCTACGGTCGGCGTAATGGTCCACGTGCGCGATCCCACCGTGGCGCTCGACGCTCCCCGCTCGTTCCACAACAATTCGTGAGTCGGGTGCGAGTGCGCATCCCACCGGGTCTCGCGGGAGACAAGTTCGTCCATGCCCGCAATGACAAAGGGCACCTCGACCGCCCCGGCCGAGTAGACCGGGAGCGTCCGACTGTCGACGGTCTCCAACGGGTTCTCCTCGGTTCGCGTGGCTGCTCCGCAGAAAGCATAGGTCGCGTGGATCGGTTGTCGGTTCCCACGATCGCGAGGATCACCGCCCGAAATCGCCGAGGTGACCTCACACACATTCAAGAATTGCGTATGCACCACAACAAAAAGAAGGTCACAGACCTGAAGTCTGTGACCTTCTTTCTTGTGCGCCCGAAGGGATTCGAACCCCTAACCTCTTGGTCTAAAACAAACAATCTCTGATAGTCCACTAAGGTTCGGGAAAGTCTACCTGATCTGGCCTTTAGCTACGATTTGAGTATCGGAAAGTTCGGCACAGTTCGCCATGATTCGCCATCAATGCGTTGAGTAAGTGTTGAGTTGCACCGGCCAAGGTTGGACCTGATGTCAGTTGAACCGAGAGCAGGTCAGTTCGACTCGCCACGGAGGAACCGATCACAGTCGTCACGGTGAATTCGCCAGTGACCATTCGGCGCCTTGCGCTGATACCCGAGAAGGCGCTCGGACTCAAGATCCTTGCGGACAGTGACGGGATGCCGGCGCATGTAAGCCGCGGCCTCGGAGACGTTCATCCATGGGGTATCGATGTTCTCGCTCATGTCCTGACCCTATGGCTGAGGGGTCAAATTTCTAGACCCTCCCGGTGCACCCTCGATCGATCCTGCTGCCACCCGCTCCGCATTGCGTCGCTTCTCTCCCCACGCACTTTTTGGTCCGGAACTCGGCAAAAGACCAGGAAACGGGCCTCGAACCGACCTTGTATCCCGTACAAGGTCAGCGGCTCAAAGCGCCCTTCCGTGTGGATCGATCGAGGGGGTATGGCCAGGGGTGCTTCGTAAGGGCCTGTCATCGGCGCTGAGCCAGCCTCTCCGGAAAGGTGCGGGTCATGAGCTGGTCATCCATCCACGCACGGCACTGCCCGTTTGATACCGCGGTGGTGAGGTTGACGCCGATGGGTTGGCCGGCTGGTTAGCTCTCGGCAGGCTCGGGCTTGCGGTACGGGTTCGGCATTGGTGCGTCCTGCACGATGCCGTTGTCCTCGGTCACTGTTCCGCGGAACGTCTGGTTCACCGTCTCGTAGTCCTGTTCGAGGTAGGCGCGGTGGTATTCACGCGCCTCTGCGAGAGTGTTGAGCTTGATCGATGTCATCACTCGGTACCAAGGGTTGTCGCGTCGGTCCCCGTTGCGTCCGGTGTGAGAGAACTGTGACGCTTCCATCAGCTTGCCGAGTGAGGGGTCGGTGAAGAACACAGCGAACGCTGACATGCGGAGAGTTGCCGGCGACGACTCGAAGAGGGGAAAGCTCGAGCCTGGCAGGAAGTCGTTGAGGATGCTCTCGGCCCTGTCGAGGGTCGCGATGTATCCGGGTAGTGACTGCCATGCGTCGAGCGCCTCGGCGTCAGCGTGATTGAGGAACGCTTCCAATGACTCGTCGCCGTTGATGTGCTCCTTGGCTGCGGCGATGGCTGCCATTGCCTGGTCGACCTTGGGTCGCAGTGCGTCGATGATCTCGTCTGCGATGCCGTTGTCGAGAGCGTCGTGGAAGCGACGGACGTACGACGCTTCATGGCCGGTGATCGAGCCGACGTAGTCACGGGCGGCTTGCTCGGCCGCGCCCTTGGCTGCCAGGGTGGCGAGCTGGGCGTCGGTGAGCTCGCCGCGGACGATCTTGTCCTTGATCTCGTCGGCTACTGCATCAGAGGGAGCAGCAAATGCCTTCATTCGCTGCCACGCATCGAGGGTGTCCGAGAGCGGCTTGGGTACCGGAATGTCGAATGCCTTGATGCTGGAGACGAGACGCTTGCAGTGGGCAGTGGTGGTGAGCGAGCTGTAGTAGGCAGTCATTGTTGTTCGTTCCTTCGTCGAGAGTTCCAATGGGGTGGGTACGAGTGGTCAGATTCGGGTGATTTGGCCGGCGAGGCTCCAGGTTTGAACCCGCCGAGCCTGAGTTGCTCGAGGATGCGTTCGGAGCGTGCGTCCTCTTCCTCAGGGCTCATTGAGTCCGCCAGGAGGCCGGGTAGAGGGTCTCCTCCTGCACCGGCTCACGTGTCCTGGCGACGAGGTCTGTGAAGTCCTGCTCGGTGAGTCCGCTGAGGTATTCCTCGACGACGGCGCCGAGCGGTCGTGCGGGGTCTGTTTCGTGGGCTTCGGTCATGGTGGATTCCTTTCTTGTAGTTAGCGTCCGGTGAACGATGTGGCTTGCTGCTTTTGCCGGATGCGTTCTTTGCGGATCGCTTCATCGATGTCGGTGACGTGATAGTGGATGTGCTCCTCGATGACGCGGCCACCTTCGGCGATCGCGGACTGAATCGAGTTGGACCCGAGCTGGTCTGAGACGACCGGGCCGACTGCTTGGGCTCCCATAGCCGCGGATTGGATGTCCATCGCCGCCTGCCAGTACCGGTGGTTCGGATCCAAGGGCGTGCCCTGAACTCCGAGGATCTCCGGAAGCGCCTTCTTGGCGATGTCGCCCGCCTGGGTTCCGAACTTGCTGAGTCGGCCTTCGAGGTAGAGCCGCTGTTCCTCCGGCGTGAAGACGCCACCCTCGGCGAACATTCCCATCACTCCGGCGCCCATCGCCCGCTGCACACCCTCGACGCCCTGCTTACGGGCGATCGAGTTCATGCCGTCGACGAACGACGAACCCACAGCGCGAGTCCACTCGGGCCGCATGATCGACTCACCACCGGAAACTCCGACCTGGAACTTGTCCTGGCCGGGGCTGTATCCGGGGATGATCCCGCCGAGTGCGTAGCCGTGCCCTTGGCCCCACATGGCCCCGAGGTCGTCGCCATACCTGGATCGGTAGTAGCGCAACGCCGCGGACATTGAAGCATCGGGATTCGTGCGGTCGTTCGGCAGATCCGGATTGCGGTAGGTCGCAAAGGTTCCAGGAATGACCTGAAGTAGACCCACCGCTTCATTGCCGCCCGAGTTCACGTCCTGAACCGACTGGACGATGTTCGGATTGCCGCCGGACTCGGATTGAATCTGCGCGAGCATCAGATTCTGATTCCGCTCGTTGGCGTCAAACCCCTCTCGCTGGAGAGCTTCAATCACCTTGGAGCGCCATTGTTCTGCGCCAGCGCCGATATCGAACGGCGTCGACCCTGAATCGTTCGGACCCGCTGCGCCTCGGATCCTCTCAGTCAGCGCATCCTTTATCGCATTGAAGGCAGCTTTGGGCACCTGGCCAAACAGCGAGGGCCCAAAGTCTGGAATAGACTTACCGAGCTGCGAAGCGGCCAAATCGAATCCGGCTGCCGCAGCCTGCTTCGCAGGATTCATTGCCGCGCCAACGGCTCGACGGATACTGCCCAGCAACCCGCCACCATCCGCGTCGGCCGGATCGCCGCCAGGGCCAACCGGTTCCGCGACTGCCCAGTGCACATGGTTGTTGTGCTCCGCCATCGTGCCCGCGCCATAGAACCCGTAACCGTCACCAACTGGGTTGCCGGCGCCGATGTTGCGATTGAACGGATCGTGAATCAACTCGATGGTTCGGCCTGCAAAGTTGTCTGCAATCCAGCCTGCGAGTTGACGCATCTCAGGGGTTGAGGAATACCCGTTCGAGAAGTCCGCAGCCATGCCCTGCGAGTGGTAGCCGTTGTCGGTGTAGCGAAGACCGGAGGTCATTTGCATTCCGGTGCCGAACTTCTCCTGCACGGCCGAAGTCATCGACTCGACGATTCCGCCGTTTGCGAAGTACTGCATTCGCTTCTTGACGCCAGCTACGCCCTCGGCTCGTGCTGCGGCATTCATGCCGTTCACGTAGCCGGAGCCCATGGCCTGGGTCCACTCCGGGCGCATTACAGCTTCGCCGCCTGAAAGGTGCAGTCGCCCACCGGTTGGTGATGCAAACTCGTGCACATCACGGCCCGGGGTGTAGCCCGGAAGAATGCCGCCCGTTGCTCGTTTGACTACCTGATTAAGGCCGCCATCCGCCTTGCCTGCATCGGTTATCTCGATACGGCTGACGCCGCCCCACTCGTCGAGGCCGGGTATGACCTTCGCGACCGCGTTCCATGCGTTCTTCAGGGAGCCATTGATGACGTTGTCGATGATCCAGTTGATCGGTCCAGCGACCTTGTCCTTCAACCCATCCCAAACATTGCCGATGGATTCGACGATGTTGCCGAAGAAATTCTTCAAGTCGGTGAGGGTGCCTTTCACCTTCTCGAAAGTCTCGCCGATGAATTCCTTCGCCCCCAGCACGGCGTCCTTGGCTTCGGTGAGTTTCTCGCCCCATGATTGGGCGAAGGATCTAATGCCTTCGACCACCAGGGGTAAGACATGTTCGGCGATCCACTCGATAGCTCTGGTCAGCGGTGGAAGGACTGTCTCCACAAGGACCACGAACAGGTCGATCAGTACGGGGAGCAGATCGGTGCCGATCTGGATCAGTTGCGGAATGAACGGCGTGATCGCCAGCACTATCCGCGAGAACGAGTCGATCAGAGTTGGTAGCAGCGGCATGATCTGGACGAGCGCGTCGGCGATCGCGGTACCCAGTTGCATCGCAACGTCGGCGAGGATTGGCGCCAACTTTTCGAGTACCGGCTTCATCCCGGTGAGCCACTGGTCGATCACCGGCCCGAGCGCCTCGAAGATCTTCTGCAGTGCCGGCGCGAGCGCCTGGACGAGTACAGAGATGACCTCGGCTGCCATCGGCAGGAACGGGGCGAGAGCCTCGACCAGACTTGCGAAGGCGGTGCCCAGTGGGCCGATCGCGGGAGCCAGGGCGTCGACTGCCTTGACGAGGGCGGTGCCGATCGTCTGAATGATCTGCGAGAGAGGCGGAATCAGTGGCGTGAGAGCGGTCCCGAGAGATCCCAGGAGTTCGGCGACGATGGGCATGACCGGTGTCAGCCCGTCTGCCAGAGCGGAAATGAACTTCGACAGATCCGGCAGGATCTTGACGAGCGCATCACCGAATGCGACACCGAGTTGACCGAGTGAAGGAGCGAGGGCTCCGATCGACTCACCGAGTGTTTGAAGGACTGGGCCGATGACCGGACCGACAATGTTGCCGAACTGGATCAATCCGTCGAGTAGGCCGTTCAGGCCGCCGCCGAGACCGTCGAGAATCGACGAGAAGTTCCCGATCAGCTCAGTCAATGCTCCGGACTCGAAGGCATCGGAGAATGCGGTTCCGATGCCGCCGAGCACATTTCCCAGAGACTCGCCGAGCTGCCCCATGACGGGTGCCGCGGCGTTGCCGATGTCGAGAATGCCTCCGGTGATGGCAGCCAGACCGGGCTGCATGCCAGTGATCAGGTCAGCGGTACCGGCGAAGATGTTTCGCAGGCTGTCCTGAGCCGCAGCGGATGCGAAGAAGTCGGAGAAGTTTGTCGCGGCCCCGTTGATGGAAGTCGCTACCTCGCCGAAGCCTTCCTTGAGCATCGGCATCGAAACCTGGGCGAGGTTCGTGAACGATGCGTCGAGTCCGGCGAACATGTTCTCTTGCGTCGACTTACGGACATCGCTCCACGCGGGCCCGAGCTCGCGCATCGCGAGGACAAAGCCGGCCGCGCTCGGGGAGAGCTTGGCCATTGCCTCGGCGGCCTTGTCGGCACTGCTCGATGTGGCACTGTTCGCTTCCTGCAGAGCCGCTTGGGCTTCGACAACTCCCTGAACCGCTTCTACGACACCGCGGTTGGCGTCCGCGACTCCGAGTTGAGCGTCCTGCACTCCGAGTTCGGCTTCCTTGACTCGGTCGTCAGCCTCGGCGATCGCTTCCTTGGCAGAGACAACTTGTTCAGAACCTTCGACGCCTGCTTTGTTGGCTGCATCGACTTCGGTTCGCAAATCACCGTTGCGCTCACGCACTTCATCGAGACGCTGCTTAGCCTCGTCGACTCCGAGAACAGCCTCGGCAATGTCGAGTTGGGTGACCGGCTGGCCACCCTTCCAGAGGTCACGCAACTGCTGCTCGGCACGACGAACCGCCAACTCGGCGCCACGCTCATCGAGAGCGGACCCCTTCAGTGCGAGGTTCAGGTCCTCGATCTGCTCCTGAGCATCCTTGCGGGCTCGGGTCAGGTCTTCTTGAGCATCCTGGGCTGATTGGTGAGCGCGAGCGACACCCTTCTCGGCCTGCTCGAGACTTCGATTCGCCTGCTCGACTCCACGTGTGGCGCTTTCCACGCCGCGGTTCGCCTGCTCGACACCCTTCTGCGCGGAGGCGACACTCTTCGCCTTTGCTTGCGCGTCGGAAACTGACGACTTGGCTTCCGCAGCTAGTGAGGTAAAGGCGTCCTTGACTCCATTGAGTCCAACGACGGTGGTGGCCATGCCTGCCGCGCCGGCAATCCCGACTGCGCCGAGACCGGCGGCGAGTGCCCCGACCGCGCCCGCCGCCAGGCCTGCAGCGCCCCCGATGGCACCGATACCGGCCGCAATGGCGGTGTACTTGAGACCAGATGTTCCGACGCTCGACAGAGAGCCACCGAGGCGGTCATTACCTCGACGACCGGCGCCACCTCCGATATTGGCCGTCGAACCGATGCCCTGAGATGCGGCGCGCAGAGTTGCCAAACGAGCCAGTGCAGCGGTGATGTCCAGATCGAAGTCTGCCCGCATGGCCTGATTGGCTTCAATGCGAAACAGGCGCAACTGCTCCCGAGCGAGAGTCAGGTCCAACCGCAGTGGCACTTCGATATCAGCCCCGGCAGATCCAGCTGCGAGGTCAGCCCGGAGCTGCTGGCGAAAACCAGACAGGTCCGGGGAGACCGTCACCTTGATATTGGCGTTGAATCTCCCCAGACCCGCTTCGAGCTTCTGCCTGAAGTTGTCGAAGTTCGGTACGACGATGACCGGTGCTTCGATGCGCTCGGAGCGCAGTCTGACTTTGACCTTCCGATGGAAGCCCGTGAGGTCGGGTCCAATGGCGATTGATGCTGTGCCTGCCTGAAACTGGACACTCACGGGCTACCTCCGGGTACTACGCCACGGAACCCCTTGCCCCGCAGTAAGCCATCACGACGTTTCGGTCGAAGATGAGAGCCCCGGCGCTCCCTTTCCGACCATCCAACGAACTTGCGATTCGTTGAACGTGGCGTCTACTGCATCCGAGGATTTCCGCGGCTTCAGTGCTGCCTATTGATAATCCTTGCGGGATAGGGGGTTTGGCGACGTCGCGTTGTCGCCGTCGACTCAGCTCATCGTTCGCTTCGAGAGCGCCGAGCTTGAGTTCTTCCTGCAGATTGAGAACATGCGGTGAGGGTCGATACCCGTCGCGCTGCAGCTGCTTGATTGCAACGGAGACAAGGTAGTAGATCTCTGGGATGGCCGAACCTCGGAGCAAGATCACTCCTGCCCCGAGGTGTTCGGCGTCAGCCCTCGTCATCCGGCAGGGGGATGTCGCGGAGGGTCGAATTAGCGTTCTCGGCAGCGGCAACGAGATCCGCTCGCCTCGGAGTCTTTGCCCTGTCGCACATGACGAGTAGCGGTTCGACTACACACTCGGCCATCAACTTCAGGGCATGGCCGGCGACATAGCCGAAGAGTTCAGGTCCGACTTCTGTCAGGTACCGCTCGTTGACTTTCCGCATGGCTTCGATGTCGTGGCTCTTGGCGGCCATGTCGTACATGAGCCGGGTAGCAGCCTTCTGGATGACGTCGATGTCGATCACGGCGTCGGGGACCCCTTTGTCGTCGACGACTGTCACGAGGGCGGGTGTCTCGGGTGTCTCGTTGGTCATGATGCGTCCTTTGCGTTGATTGAAAACTGCGGAACTTCCGCAGTCGATTCGAGCTCTTCCGTACGTGAGGCGTTGAGCTCCACGATTCTTTCCTCTAGTGCCGCCACCTCCTGGTTGATTTCCTGCAAGAGGTCGTCGCATTCCGTCATCGTCAATTGCGTCCATCGCTTGCCCCGATATTCGAGGCAAATTTCATTGAGCTCTCGGTATTGGTCGAGCGAGAGTTCCGTTGGAACCTTCATGCCGTCGCCTTTCGGTGGAGTGTGATGAGTGCATCGGGACACTCGGTCAGGTGCAGGCAGCGGGCACACAGCCCGCGTGCGTAGTTCTTGTCATCGTCGGTTGCCTTGGCGTCTGCGATGTTGTCGAACAAATCCCAGTGCGTTCGGCACTTTGCTTCAGGAAGGTCTGGTCGATTAGCCAAGATCGCTGCGAGAAGTGATTCCGCTCCCGGCACTTTTCGTGAGCCGGACCGCGTTCGGGGTGCAGTCATGCGGGGACCCCGCTCGCATCGGCGACGATGCATGCCACGCACTTCCCGGACCTGCCGAGCGTCCCTCCGCATTTGCCGCAAAGGTCAACTTTGGCAGTGAGGCCACTGTGTGGCCCGTCTTCTGGCAAGTGGCCCAGCTGTATTTGACGCTCAGTGGGGCCAGCCAGTTTGTGCAGGTCAGACACAGTTGGGCCAGTTGGGCCACTCTCAGAGGGATGGTTCGCTGCGTGGCCTGACTGCGGGGGGAGTGCCCACCATGAGATTCGAGGGAATCCCTCGGTGGTGTACACCACCTTCAATTTCTGTGCGGCCCGCTTGAGAGTTCGTTCGGAAATCTTCTCCTTAGCTGCCTCGGTTTTGACTTGCTTACTGGGAGCCTTGCCTTGTTCGGTGAGATAGTCCTCGAGCCATGCCTCCGCCTCGGTCCGATCGCCACCTTCGCCCTGTGCAGCTTCAGCCGCGTCAGTGAACACATCCCGCGCAGAATGCTCGGCGTCACCTGCCCACACCAAGCGAGGAACAGTGCCGTCACTGTCAGGGCTCGGGTCGAACACCTGGACGGACTCGATTCGGAACTTCGACGCCGCCACGGGCTTCGTCAAGTTCGTCTTCTCGGGTCCGATGAGAAGCACCGTGTCGTCATCCGGGTCAGGCTGGGCGAGCAACGTCATGCGAGCCTTTTTGCGCAACTCGGCGGTCATTCCATAGGCATTGCGGACATTGCCTGTGGCTTCCCGATTTGTGTGCCCGGTCAACAGGACTGAGATGCCGGTGCGGGTTGCCAGTTCCTTCCAGGGGTGTAGTGCCCGACGTGCATGCTGCGGATCCTTAACGGTGAGAGACCCCGGAAGGGTGTCTGCCCAAGCGTCGACAATCACCAGGGCTGAATCCTGGGCAACCTCCGCCACCACATCCAAGTCGCGTGGAAACGTCGGAGAGCCAGAGCCGTCACTGTCGGCACAGATCACGCGTACGTAGTCCAGGTTTGCGCCGGCGAGTTCGAGTCTCGGGCGGGCGACTGTCGACCAGTCGTCTTCCGTCAGGACCAGCACCGCACACTGAGGTGCGCGGGCTGGTATCCCAAAGGCGAGAAATGGTCGGCCTGTCGTCACCAGCGCGATCAGCCACACCAAGAACATCGACTTGCCGATTCCCTCCGGCCCGAGCATGTACGTCACCGACGCGGCCGGAAGACGACCAACGGCAAGCCATTCGATCGAACGGGCACCATCTAGGTCGGTCGCCTTCCAAACCTTCGGTCGAGTTTCGACATACTCAGGCACTGACTCCGAGTCGCTCACGCCGCCCGACCTGTCGTCCGCTGGGCCGATCTCAGACATGTATCGAACTCTCCCTCGGTCAAACCTGTGGACAGTGCCGCGTCGCGAATCTCAGGCACAAGAGAACTGCCCCCACGTTCGAGAGCGCGGCACAACGCCCAGAACGTGATTTGATTACGGCCACCACCGACAGCCTCGGCAACCTTGCGCACCAACCCATCCGAGCGCCGTTCCGGATTCGCGGTGACCGGCGACGGTTTGTAGACGGGTGGAGTTACAAGAGGGAGCAGTTGTTGTGGCAATGGTGCGATCGGATGGTCGCGTTCGATCCGGTACAGCTTTCCGGTATCTGGGTGAACGGAGCCGGGCATCACCGTGTAGCCCGTGCGCCAGGTCTTGAGATCGATCCCGTCGTACCTGTCGAGCTTGCCGCGGACCTTTCCGTCGTATCGGAAGTACGCATGCCGGCCACCTGATCCGGTCCGCACGACCAAGGTGTCGAGAACCTCGGGCATGTCTAAAGATTCGAGGTTGCCGCCGTTCCGAGGATCTTCATCGAGCACCATCACGCCCTGACATGTGCCGCCCCAGTTGCAGTGCGGGTACTTGTGCGCCTGACGGGTGAGCACGTCTGGGTTGGTGGTGAAGTCGTGGAATCCTCCCGGCAGGAACGCCTTCTTCCCGTCGAGTGGTCCGAGCGCGAACCCGAGGTCGCGCATGCGTTGCGTTTCCGGATGAACCATGTCGTAGCCCCGTTTCGTGGAGGTGGAAGGCGCCCAGGCAGATGATCGTGATGTTCTCGACGATCAACAGGAAGGTGAGCGCGAAAGTTGTTGTGGTCACAGCGACTCCCGGTAGTCGGCCGATGTACGGATCTCGGACTCATTGCGGGCGAGAAGCTTGCACCGGCTGGCGATGGCCCGGTAGTCGGACACGATCTCGTTCACTACTTCCGCGAACGTCTCCACGTAATCCGGCAGGATCGTCAGGTCGACGAACATCTCTCCGCCGTCCTGATCCGAGCAGTCGATCTCGATGCGCGGGAGGTCGGTAAAGAACTCCTCGCCGTCATGCCCGTCGTATCGAAGTATCTGAGCTTTGAAGGGAGCACGTTCAACTTGGGCCAAAATGGTGCTCTCGCCGCCATTTTCGTCCAGCTTTGCCGAGACTTGTTCACTTGTCGGCGCATTCACGATGATCGTCATTTCGGGGCCTGCCCGTCTTCGATCATCTGGAATGCGGCGACGGTGAGGTCCAGGTATGCCCGATACATCTCGGTCAGCGTGTCGATCAGGGCCGGCACTTCGGAGGGATGGATAGAACTGCTCCCCTCGCCTTTACTGAACTCGACCTCCCACTCGGACGGACGAGCGATACCCTCATCATCGAGGGCATCGAAGCGGCTGAGCTCGACATCAACGCTCGTGTGTGGCGCAACTTTTCCGATAGTCATCACGGCTACGACGGTGTGGACGCTCTCACCTGAGGGCACACCCGCGAGAACCTCGGCAACGGTAGGGATAATTGGTAAACTCATGACAGATCTCCTGCTTTCGTAAGGGTTGTTGGGGTTCTGAACAGGCATCAGGTGCATTTCCGGGATGGGAGTCCCGCATCTGGTGCCTTTTTCGTTTGATTCCTGCGCGCACATCAAGCCGAAGCCTCGAGCCCCTTGATGTATTCGCAGAGCGCAGACTCGGAGACGCGCCTAGATTTGCCGATCTTCACCGAGCGCAATTCTCCGGACTTAATTAGCTCGAAGACCTTGGCGCGGCCGACGCTCAGGCGAACTTGAACAGCTGGGATGGCGTGCATTTGAGTTGCTGGGGTTGTCACCACTTACCTCCGATTGCTCCATTTAAGGTCCAGTAATCTATGATGCTGGATCTGTTCGGAACAGTATCACACGTAGTTCCACGATGCGCCTAAGTTCGGTTTAGTCTGCTCCTATGCGGAGCAACGAAGCGACAATGCGAGGATCTGAGACGGCAAGGGCTTGGGCGAATGACCAAGCCGAGCGCGTAGGGGTGGCAGTTCGGGAACTAAGGGTGACGCGTGGGCTTTCGGCATCGCAGCTATCCGCTAGGACAAGCCATGTTGGATTTCCGATCACGCGAGCCACTATCGCCAAGATTGAAAGCAATAGCCGATCCGCCAAGTTAGACGTGGCTGAGATCCAAACATTAGCTGCCGCACTAGAAGTCGCGCCTCTTGAACTACTCTTTCCCGGCCTGATTTCCCGGCAGGTAGATATTTTTCCGGGCCGACAAGGCGACAGCCTGGAAGCTGCCCTTCAGTTCACGGGCGAGGTGCTGACAGGTTTTGACTTCAGTAAGATTCCCGGAGATCCGAGCATTGCCGACGTCGACGACCGATATGACTGGCTCGACAATCTCGGGCAGTCGGGGGAACGCTTGGGATTGGCACGGCAATGGCAAGGGCTAATCGAACAGGCGGTTGATCTCGAAGATCGGATTGCAGACCTTCCGGACACTGAGCCCGTCGAGCACAGCGCGAACCTATTGTCTCAGTTGGCCCAGGTAAATCGCCTGCTCGAATTTCTCCTAGCCCGCATGCGGTCGCTAGGCATGGAAGTGGACCGATGACTAGGCAGCGTCTCAAGCCGGGCGAGTGGGGGAAGATCACCACTACGAGCCGCAACGGTACTGATGTGGCCAAGGTTCGAGTGCGCGACCGAGACGGCGTGCTGCGTCTTGTCGAGGCGACTGGGACATCGGCGGAAGATGCCCGGCTGAATGTTCAGAAGAAGCTCACCGATCGAGTGACGCCGGCGGGTGTCCGAGCTGCGCTGAGTGCAAGATCTCCGATGACCGACCTTGCTGCGTACTGGCTGGAGGAAAAGGCGGACACCGTCGAGATTCAGACCTTGGGCACCTACACCGACACGTGGGATCGGGTTTGCCGGCCCGCCCTCGGCTCTCTCCAGATTGGCGAGGTCACCACCGGTACGGTTGACGCTTTTTTGCGGGCGATCGCAAAAACCGCCCCCTCCCGCGCACGACTCGCTCAGATCGTTTGCAGCGGAATCTTCTCGACTGCCGTCCGACTCGACCTGATTCCGTACAACCCCGCAAGAGAGACCACTAGGCCGAAGATCAAGAGGAAGCCTGTCCGAGCAATCACTGTGGAGGAGTTTGCGGCTGTCCGAGCAAAGATCGCAGCCTACTGCCGGCATGAGGAAGTGAGCCTCGACGGAACAGTGCGGCCACGGCCTGGCCCGAAACCTGGACAAGACCTGCAAGACATCATGGATCTGCTCATTGCGACAGGTGGTCGAATCAGTGAGGTACTGGCATTGCGCCGCGCCGAGGATGTCAACCTGTCCACCGACCCGGTGACCGTCGAGATTCGAGGCACGCTGATCGTTCCTCGAACAAAGGGAGAAAAGCTGCGTCGTCAGGAGTACCGAAAAGGTGACGCACCTCCACTGACGGTGATGCTGCCTCAGTTCGCCGCAGACTCTCTGCGGCGACGGTTGAGCCTGCCTGTGCCCGAGGAGTCCGTGGGGGCAGTTTTTGTCACCGGGACGGGCAACTGGGTGTCTCCTGCCAACGTGCGTCGGGCGTGGCGAGCAGCACTAGGCGAGGAGTACGCGTGGGTGAAGCCTCATTCGTTCCGGCGCACGGTAGCAACGCTAGTGAAGCAGCAGTACGGCGTCGAAGGTGCTCAGGCCCAACTTGGTCACGCCAACACTCGAGTGACTGAAGCCCATTACATCGAGCGTGTGACACACGTCCCAGACATGACATCGGTACTCAACACTTTCGGCCCAGATCTGACGCAATCTGTTGAGTAACTGTTGAGCCGGCCCAGAGGGTTCGGATACAAGAAAGCCCCTCATCGGCATCTCTGCTGGTGAGGGGCTTTCTGTTGTGCGCCCGAAGGGATTCGAACCCCTAACCTCTTGATCCGTAGTCAAGTGCTCTATCCGTTGAGCTACGGGCGCATGTTCTGTTGTCTTGCTGGTCTTGCGTGTCTTACCGTCGTAATTTCTATCATTTCTAACCCGCCGGTCAAAATCACCGGCTTGGCGGAGGCGAGAGGATTTGAACCTCCGGTCCCTCGTAAAAGGGACAACTCATTAGCAGTGAGTCCCATTCGGCCGCTCTGGCACGCCTCCCTGGGGGTTCCGATCCTTTCGGACCGCCGGATCGAAAGATTACACACCCTTCGCCACCAAAGGCAAAACGTGTGGTCAGCGGGCTGTTTTGTGGACTTACCGCAGGTGGCTGTCGAACCAGTCGAAGATCCGGGTCTGAGCTTCGATGATCGAGGCCGAATCAGGGTCGTCGAGGTCAGCGTCCTCGGACAGCTGTGGCGGCTCGTCCGCCCGGTGAGCCAGTCCGGCGTAGCTGACCACCAGTGTCGCGACGTCGGCCTTCGCGGTCGCTTCCCGGAGCAGAGTCACGTGTTCGCGAGGCGTGCTGGGATCGTCCTCGCCGTACAGCGCCAGCCACGGCGCCTGCAGGGAAGTGGCCGCGTCGACAAGCGCCTGAGCATCCACCGACAAGGCTTCGACGATTCCCCGGGCGGCGACGCTCACCGCGGCGCCGACGGGACGGCTGGTGGCCACGAGCATCGCGGCGGTACCGGCGTCGTCGAATCCGAGCACCCCGATGGTGTCTGCGAGAACTTCGCGTCCGACGAGCCAATCGAGGGTCGCGTCGAAGTCGGCGAAGAGGTTGTCACCGAACACCTCACCCTGCATGTGTTCGGGTTCGCGGTGAAACAGGTGAGGTGCGACGCTCACCCACCCTTCGCCGGCAAGCGCGCACATCAGATTCAGCAGAGCCGGGCTGAACTTCCGGGCTTCATGCAGGACGACGATCCCGCCCCGCGTCGGGCCGTCCGGCTCCACCACGGTCAGCGGAACAGCCGTGGCGACCTCCCCTTCGGCTCCGCGCAGATACGCGGTGGCTCGGAAGATTTCCGACATCTTCTAACTCTGACACGCAGACGGCCGCTACGCACCAAATCAGTGCGCGCATAATCGACTCGTGACCGCACACATTCGCCCTGACCTCGCCTCCATCCCCGCCTACGTTCCCGGACGCAATTTTCCGGGTGCGATCAAGCTGGCGAGCAACGAAACGACAGTAGGGCCGTTGCCCGGTGTGCGTGACGCCGTCGCCGACGCGGTCGCCAATGCCAACCGCTACCCGGACAATGCCGCGGTTGCACTCATCGAGGCGCTGGCCAGCTTCTTGAAAGTCGAGCCGGCCAACGTCGCCGCTGGTTGCGGCTCCGTGACGCTGTGCCAGGAACTCGTGCAGATCACGTGCGATCAGGGTGACGAGGTCATCTACGCGTGGCGTTCGTTCGAGGCGTACCCCGTGGTCACCCAGGTCGGCCATGCCGTCTCGGTCAAGGTTCCGCTGACCGAGGACTTCGGCCACGACCTCGACGCGATGCTGGCCGCGATCACGGATCGCACGCGGTTGATCTTCGTATGCAACCCCAACAACCCGACCGGCAATGCACTGTCGAAGGCAGAGCTCGAGAGCTTCCTCGACGCGGTCCCGGCGCACGTCGTCGTCGCACTCGACGAGGCGTACTTCGAATACTCACGCTCGGACGCCGACGGCATCGAGCTGTTCCGCAGCCGCCCCAACGTGGTTGTTCTGCGCACCTTCTCGAAGGCGTACGGCCTCGCGGGAATCCGCGTGGGTTACGCGGTCGCGGATCCGGAGATCATCGTGGCCCTCGGCAAGGTGCACACCCCGTTCACCGTGAGCGCTGTCGCGCAGGCCGCCGCAATCGCTTCCCTGGCTGCAGCAGACGAACTGCTTGCCCGCACCGAAGGTGTCATCGCCGAGCGGACGCGAGTTCGAACCGCTCTGATCGAAGCCGGGTACACCGTCCCCGAGTCGTCGGCGAACTTCGTCTATCTCCCCCTCGGAGAACTCTCTCCCGCTTTTGCTGAGGCGAGTACCGAAGCGGGCATTCTGATCCGCCAGTACGGCGTCGAGGGCGTCCGGATGACCATCGGCGATCCACACGAGAACGACGCATTCCTCGCTTTCGCGAACACCGACGTCGCGAAGCAGGCCGCGGGCATCGGCGTCACCGCGTGACACTCGATACATAACTGTTACGCCGAGGACTGGAATTCGTTTCGGCAGACGGGCACACTCAGGGAGGTTCGAGGCCGGTCCGAGTGAGGGAGCACGACGCATGACGCGACGCATGACACGAACGTGTGCCGTGCTCGCAACGACCCTTCTCGCCACCACCGCGACCTCCCTGAGTGGCGTCGCCAACGCAGAGTCCCAGGACACGGTGTCGGTACGTCTGTTGGCGTTCAACGATCTGCACGGCAGTCTCCGCCCGCCGGAAGGTGTTCGCAGCGAGATCAGGCAGGCCGACGGCTCGCTCACTCCCGCAGGTGGCGCGGCGTATCTCGCTGCTTACGTGACGCAACTTCGCAGCCAAGCCACCAACTCGCTGCTGTATTCGGTCGGTGACAACTGGGGATCGTCGGCGCTCGAGTCGGCGATGTTCAACGACGAACCGACGGTCGAACTCCTGAACCGGATGAAGATCGACGCTTCCGCGATCGGCAACCACGAACTGGACAAAGGGCTCGCCGAGTTCCGTCGCATGCAGTCCGGCGGTTGCTCCGCCGTCGATGCGTGCACGTTCAGTCCGTCCTTCGGCGGCGCCAACTTCCCTCTGATGGCCGCGAACATGACGTACACCAACGGCGCTCCGGCCACGCTGCCGTTCACCGTGAACATGGTCGACGGCATTCCGCTCGGAGTCATAGCGATTTCCCCCGCCAACACGTCGCAGATCGTGACACCGGGCGGGATCGCCGATCTGCAGTTCGGCGACGAGGTCGAAGCGATCAACCGCACCGCCGACGTCCTCGACTTCTTCGGCGTCAAAGCCATCACCGTCCTCCTGCACCGTGGGGACGAACCGGCCGTCGAAGGTGGGCCCAACGACTGCAACGTCGAGTCCGGCCCGGCCCGCGACATCGCCCTCCGCGCCTCACCGAAGGTGGACGTCATCTTCACCGCCGACAGCCACCAGCAGTACAACTGCGAATTCCCTGATCCCGCAGGCAATCCCAGAGTCGTGATGCAGGGCGCTTCGCACGGCCGGATCGTGTCCGTCGCAGACGTCACCATCGACCGCAACACACGCGAGGTCGTTCGCGATCAGACGTCCGCGTTCAATCAGATAGTGACACACGATATTTCGCCGGATCCCGATATTCAGGCTCTCGCCGACCGGGCCTGGTCGGAGGCGTCGGACAGCGCTCAGCGGCCGGTGGGGACCATTACCGCCGATCTGACACGCGACCGCGTCCCCAGCGGCGAATCGACACTCGGCAACCTGGTCGCCGACGCTCAACTCGCCGCCGGATCGACACGAGGCGCCCAACTAGCGTTGACGAACCCCGGCGGCATGCGCGAGGACTTGGACTTCGGCACTTCCGGCCAGGTCACCTACCGCCAGGCCTACGGTGTTCAACCCTTCGGTAACAGCCTCGAGGTGCTCTCCGTCACAGGAGCGGTGTTGAAGGACGCTCTCGAACAGCAATTCCAGATCGACCTCGACGGCACCGCTACCGAGCGCATCCTCTCCCCGTCCGCGGGCTTCACCTACGCCATGGACCGGCGAGCAGCGCCGGGCTCGCGAATCTCGGAAATGCGTCTGAACGGGCAGGACATCGCGCCCGACGCCGTCTACAGCGTCGTGGTGAACAAGTTCCTCGCCGAGGGCGGGGACGGCTTCACCGCACTGAAGAACTCCACCCAGATGACCGGTGCTGGCAACGACCTCGACGCCTTGACCGCCCTGTTCGCAGCCGGGTCGCCGGTCTCGCCACCTGCCACCGACCGCATCCGCACCATCGGCTGACTAGGCATCCCCGCGCTCGATTGCCTAGTCTCGACGGGTGATCATCGCGACCCATAACGGCAAGTTCCATGCAGACGACGTCTTCGGCGTATCGCTGCTCAAGCAGCTGTACCCCGACGCCACCGTCGTTCGCAGCCGTGACGAGTCCGTCCTCGACAGCGCGGACATCGTGCTCGACGTCGGCGGTCGCTACAACCCGGCCGAGGGGCGCTTCGACCATCACCAGCGTGATGCCGGCGAGCGCAGCAACGGCATCCTGTACTCCGCCTTCGGTCTGCTCTGGCAGGAATACGGCCTGCAGTTCTGTGAAGGCGACGCCTCCGTGTTCCGCCGTATCGACAGCCGACTGGTCGAGGGCATCGACGCCGTCGACAACGGCCAAGAGATCTACACCCTCAACGACTACGGCACCAAGCCTTTTGATCTGTCGTCCGTGCTGGACCTTTTCAATCCGATCTCGTCCACCGACGAGGAGTTCGACACCCAGTTCGAGCTGGCCGTCGTTCTCGCAACCCAGGTCTTGATTCGCCTGCGCGCCAAGTATGCCGGCGACGCGGCGGCCGAGCGCGAGTTCACCGAGACCTACGAAAAAGCAACGGATCCGCGCTTCGTCGTGCTGGAACGCTTCGTTCCCCACGGCCGCGCCGCGTCGGCCCAGCCAGAGCTGCTGTTCACCATCTTCCCGAACACCAACGGCGGCTGGTCGATTCAGACGGTCAAGCCTGCTGACTCCAAGTTCGGTTCACGAAAGCTGTTGCCGGAGCCGTGGCGCGGCCTGAACGGCTCGGATCTTGCCGCCCAGACGGGCGTCGACAGTTCGGTCTTCTGCCACAAGGCCGGGTTCATCGCGGCTGCGCAGACCCGTGACGGCGCCCTCCAATTGCTCGAACTGGCACTGGCCGAGTAGTTCTCAGCTCACATTCCCAGCGCCGTCTTCACCGTCGGCCAGGAATCGTGAAGCGCGTCTTGCCAGTACGGCCACGAATGGGTGCCGTCGTTCCGATACGCGAACACTGCGGGAATCGACAACTCCCCCAACCTCGCTTCGAACAGTTGTGTGCACGTATTAGCGAGCGCCTCGAGCGGTCCGCCTTCGATGGCAGTCTGCAGTCCACTCGGGGTGAAGACGTTGTCGTATTCTCCGGGCGCACCTGTACCGGAGGACACGTAGATCGTCTTCCCACGCAGCGTTTCCGCGTTGGTGGACGGGTCGTGCTTTTGCCAGTCGGGGTCCGACGCCGGGCCCCACATGTTGGTGGCGTCGCCCGCCTTGCTGGCCACGGTGAGCCGCACGGAATCCTGCGAGGACGATTCGGAGTTGTCGAGACAGCCACTGTACGAGGCCAATCCGGTATAGAGCTTCGGGTGATGTGTGATGAGGTTGGCCGCGCCGAGCGCACCCATGGACACCCCGCCGACCACATTCGTCCCATTTCCGGAAAACGCAGAATCGATCAACGCCGGAAGCTCTTCAGCGAGAAACGATTCCCACTTGTTCACACCGAGGTTCGGATCGTCGTTCTTCCAGTTGGTGTAGAAACTGCCGGTACCGCCAACAGGGAGAACGACGTTGACGTTCTTGTCGGCGAAAAACGCTTCGATGTCGGTCTTTTGAGTCCAGGTGCTTTCGGAGTATCCGGATTCCGAACCGGCACTGACGCCGTCGAGTAGGTAGAAGGACGGACGCGAACCGGCACTCGACGCTGGATGCAGAACCTGCACTTGCACCTCGCGCCGCATGGCCGGCGACTCGACGAAGACGGCACTGCGTGTGGGCGACAACTGCTCTATGCGATTGATATGAGCCCCGGCCTGACCGGCCGAATCTCCTGGCGGGTTTTCAGGTGCCGGTTCGGCATACGCCACTCCGCCCACGACAAGCGCGAGCACGACCAACACAATCCCGACAAACCCAAATCTCCGCATCCGTCAAGCGCCCCCTGAGCATCGCACGACTACCGCTGACTCTCGATTGGACAGGACGAACGTCCCGGGGTCAACCCACTGGTTGGGATTTATTACTCGCGGGTATCCAATGGAGTTGGACAGTTCTCCACCGATGCACACACAGGTGTGGATAACTTCATTCACATCCGCTTCCCAGTTGTGCATAACCTGTGGACAAAAGGATGAATTACAACATAGTTATTCCTTCTACCTGCAACGATTCGTTTCCCCACAGTGTGCATAACTTTGTCGAACAGGGCTCGCGAGACGCCGGTTTCCGGGCGTGTCCATGCAGTTCACACCGCCGCGCCACTCTTTGTTCACAGGCCCGACACCACCGGCCGACAATGCTCCCCACCCCGACTTCATACTTGTTGCATGCTGACCGCTCTGCTCGCCGCCACAGCTGTGCTCGCCCTACTGACTCTGGTCCCCGGGCCCGACATGGCCGTCGTGACGCAGGCTGCTCTCGGCGCGGGCAGATCCGCCGGTTTCCGGGTAGCTGCCGGCATCGTCTCGGGCCTTCTGGTGTGGGGTCTGTTGACCGTCCTCGGGCTGTCGGCGATCCTGGCCGCGTCGGCGGAGGCGTACACCGTCGTCAAGCTCGCCGGCGCGGCTTACCTGATCTATCTCGGTGTGCGAGCACTGTGGGAGAGCCGGACGTCGCGGATGCAACACAATGCCGACGCTCCACGATCGCAGAAGGCCGGGACATGGAAGACGGGCTTCACCACCAACCTGCTCAACCCCAAGATCGCCGTCTTCTACACCGGACTGTTGCCGCAGTTGGTTCCGGCCGGGTGGCCGACGGGACCGTCGCTTGCATTGCTGGTGCTCATCCACGCAGCCATCACCATCGTGTGGCTCAGTGGCTACGTGGTCCTTCTCTCGCGAGCGCGTAGCACCTTCGAGAAGCCCCGAGTGCGACAGGCACTCGAGCGCATAACCGGAACAGTTCTTCTAGGATTCGGAGCGAAGATCGCGCTCGAAGCGCGCTGAGACGGCAATCGGAAAAGAGTAGACAGTGGGCGCGTGGGGATCGGGACCGTTCGAGAACGACGGTGCAGGGGATTTGATCGCGTCCATCGGGCACGGTGACTTCACCTTCGAATCGGTGGAGTGGGCATTCGAGGACGACTACCTCGAGGTGGACGGCGGCCAAATCGCCATCGCCTTGCTCGAATTGGTGCTGATCGTGCGCGCCGATCACAAGCGCGACCCCGCCACCGAAGACCTCGATCTCGATTCCTTCACCGCGGCCCTGACCAGCGAACGGCTCACCTGGTTGATCGAAATGGTGGAGCGCACCATCGCATCGACCGATTCGGAACTGTTCGAATTGTGGGACGAGCAGGGACCGGAAGAGCTTGCGTCGTGGCGAGTTCCCGTCGTGGACGGTCTCGAGGATCTGCGCGTTCTGTCGGTCTGATTCCGTCACCGCTCCATCACGTTTGCTTATCGGGCCACAACGGTTCGGTCTTGGTCAGATTCCCTGGTAGGACCCTATGGTCGAACGGATCACCGAGTGAGAACTGTGGCTCGTCGACGACGGGAATCCACGCTCACCCCGGACCCAGGAGCAGACCATCATGGCGACTTTCGTTCCGGCTGCGCGCGTCGACAGAATCAGGGAGTCGCCGAGTGTGGCTGCCGCACAACGAGTGCGCGAGCTGAAGGCCCAGGGCCGTGAAATACTCGACCTGACCGTCGGGGAGCCCGATTTCGACACACCCGACAACATCAAGTCTGCGGCGATCACTGCGATCAACACGGGTCAGACCAAGTACACCGCAGTCAACGGCATCCCGGCTCTACGCGAGGCAATCGCAGCACGCGCGGCTTCGCGAACCGGAATCCAGTACGCGGACAACCAGATCACCGTCGGCGGCGGCGCGAAACAGGTCATCTTCCTCGCTCTCATGGCGACGGTCGAAGCCGGCGTCGAGGTTATCGTTCCCGCCCCTTACTGGGTTTCGTACCCGGATATGGTCCTCGCTCACGACGGAACTCCGGTGATCGTTCAGTGCGAGGAGTCCGACAACTTTCTTCTCACAGCCGAAGCACTATCCGCTGCAATCACTTCGAACACCAAGTGGGTCATCCTCAATGCCCCGGGCAACCCCACCGGATCTGTGTACACCCGCGAGCAGCTGCAGGCCCTCGCCGAAGTGATCGAGGCCAATCCCCATGTCAGTGTGTTGGTCGACGAGATCTACGACGAGATCAACTTCGGCGACGCTCCGATCCCGAGTCTGCTGCAGGTCGCTCCGCACCTCCGTGATCAGGTACTGGTCACCAACGGAGTCTCCAAGTCTCATGCCATGACCGGGTGGCGACTCGGATACGGACTCGGAAATTCCGGATTGATCGGCGCCGTCAACAAACTGCAGGGTCAGAGTTCTTCCTGCCCGTCCTCGATCAGCCAGGCCGCAGCCGTGGAAGCCCTCACCGGCGACCAGAGTTTCCTCACCGAATCCGTACGAAGTTACCGACGACGACGCGACCTCTCGGCTCACCTCCTCAGTGTTGTCCCCGGGCTCGAGCCCGTCGTGCCGCAGGGTGCGTTCTACCTGTTCGTCAACTGTGCCGGCTTGATCGGCAAGCAGACCCCGGATGGCACCGTGATCGAGTCCGACCAGGATCTCGTCCTCTATCTCCTCGACGAGGCGTCGGTTGCCACCATTCAGGGTTCGGCTTACGGCGCATCGCCGTACTTCCGTATCTCCTTCGCCACCTCCGAGGCTGTCCTCGAAAAGGCCGCGGCACAGATCGCCGCGGCAGTCGAACGCCTTTCCTGATCTTTCATACTTTCTGGAGTACAAGATGATTCACGTCAAGACGAAAATTGATCGCGCGGACAAGGACCTGATTGCCGAACTGGGGACGTTCTCCGCGGCCACGATTCACGAGGCACAGGGACGTAAGGGCTCGCTGCATCCGGCGATCAAGCCGATCGACCGCGACATGAAGTTCTGCGGCTCCGCTTTCACAGTCAAGTGCCATCCCCGCGACAACCTCATGCTGCAGGTTGCGATCAGCTACGCACAGCCGGGTGACGTCCTGATCGTCTCTTCAGGTGATCAAGCCGCCGGCCAGTTCGGCGATGTTCTGGCCAATGCCTGTGTTGCGCGCGGCATTACCGCACTGGTCACCGACGGCGGAGTGCGCGATACCCGGGAGATCCGCGAACTCGGATTCCCCGTCTTCTCCAAGCACGTGTACATCGAGGGAACCGTCAAGGAATCTCTCGGCCCGATCAACCATCCCCTGGTCTTCGGAGAACAGGTCATTTATCCCGGTGACGTCGTCAAGGGTGACTGCGACGGCGTTGTCGTGGTCCGCCGCGAGGAGGTTGCCGAGGCAATCGAACTTTCGCGTGCCCGTGACGAAGCCGAAGCCGGGTACATCGAGCGTTACAAGCGGGGCGAGACCCCACTCGAGGTGAGCAATCTGACTGCCCTGCTGGAAGCCAAGGGCCTGGTGGTCGAATAACCTGCTGTGCGCCTTTATTAACCGCCCGCGGTTAATAAAGGCGCACAGGGTCGAAGGACTCAGAACCGCAACAGCACCTTCCCCGACACCGAAGCATCCTTGGCGACTGCGAAAGCTTCCAGAGCTTCCTCGACCGGATATTCGTGTGTGAGAACAGCATCGACAGCAAGCGAACCGTCGGCGAGGGCGAGCAGCACCTCGTCGATTTCGTCGTTGAAGCGGAATGAGCCCACCAACTCCAACTCTCGCGTGATCGCCAGCGAAATGTGTACCGGTTGAGGTCCGGACGGAAGAAGCCCGAGCATGACCACCCGTCCACCGCGCGTCGCCCCGCGAATAGCGGATTCGAGCCCGCGATGATTGCCGGTGCACTCGACGACCACGTCGGCATCGGATGCGGCGACTGCCTCGGCGTCGGTGGCCTCGAGAACCCGATCCGCACCGAGCGTCGACGCGATCTGCAGCGGAACGTCGTGCACGTCGACCGCGGTGATCGACTGCGCGCCTGCTCGTCTGAGCACAGCCACGACCAGTGCGCCGATGGGTCCGCAGCCGACGACCAGCGCCTTCTTCCCGCGTACGTCTCCCGCTCGCGAAACAGCGTGCCAGGCAACGCTTGCCGGTTCGGCTACCGACGCAGTCCGCAGGTCCAACCCCTCGGGCAGTTCCCGGAGCATGCGTGTCGGGAGCACTGCGTATTTCACGAAGGCGCCCTCGGTGTGTGGGTACTGCGCTGCACTTCCCAGGTATGTGCAGCAGGGCGAGAGGTTGGGCCGATCGCTCGGGAACCGAGGCGCGGTCCCACCGGGCGTTGCGGGGTGTACGGCCACGGAAGTTCCAACTGCCGGCCCCGTTCCGTCCGCCGCGGCCGTCACGACCGTGCCGACCACCTCGTGACCGAGCAGCATCGGTGCCTTCAGAATCGACTCCCCCGCCGCGCCGTGCGTCCAGTAGTGCAGATCTGATCCACACACACCGCCGTAAGCGATCTCGATCACTGCCTGCTCGGCGGTCGGCGCAGTCAACGCAACATGCTCGACCCGCAGGTCACCTGCCGCATGGGCCACCACTCCGAGCGTCGTTTCCGGTAGTACAAAACTCATGATGCGCTCTCTCAGTCGTTGCGACGGATGAAGTCGAGGCCACCGGGCACCTGGAAGGTGGGGAGCACCTCGATGAGACCAAGATTGACGTGGCCAGGGGCGTCGATCGCGAACTCGATGGTATCCGCGATGTCCTTGGTAGTGATGGATTCGTAGCCTTCGTAGAAGGTCTCCCACGCTTCCTTCATGGCTTCGGGCGTGCCGCCGAGGTTGCGACCGAAGATCTCGGTCTCGACCCGGCCGGGGCAGATCTCGGTCACTCGAATCCGCTTGCCGATGCAGTCGTTTCGCAGCTGGCGCGAAATCTGGTGCACCGCAGCCTTGGTCGCGTGGTAGGCGGTGTGGCCGTAGAAGTTGTACAGGCCGGCGATGGAGCTGATGTTGACGACATGACCTAGATCGCGCTCCACCATTCCCGGCAGCAGAATGCGGCACAGGTGCAGCACCGCACGAAGATTCACGTCCACCATCGCGTCGACCGATGCTTCTTCGGCGTCGAGAATGTTTCCGGTTGCGGACACCCCCGCGTTGTTGACGAGGATGTCGATCTCCAGTCCGCCGACAGCTTCGGCGAGCGCGGCGGTGTCGGTGATGTCCACGGGCAGAGGGATCATTCCGGTGCGATCGGCAACCTCACCGAGCTTGTCGGCATTGCGGGCGACGCCGTAGACCGTCAGTCCGCGCTTGGTGAACATCTCGGTGACGGCGGCACCCATTCCGGTGTTGGCGCCGGTGACGAGAGCTGTGCGGTAATCGGAGAAAGGCATTGTGTGCTCCTACAGGAAGAAATTGGTATGACCCGGCGGCCGCCGCGGACTGCAGGCGGCCACCGGGCCGGATCAGGAGTGACTCACGCGAGAAGTCACAGAGTGTCGCGTAGCGGAACGTGGGCGCGATCGGTGATGGTGCTGACCGCGATCAGCGTGCCGATTGCAGTGATGACCGCGTAGAAGGCGGGAACGTAGATACCGAATTCGGGGATCAACCAGGTCATCAACAACGGTGCGGTACCACCGAAGAGTGCGGACGAGATGTTGTAACCCAAACCGTAGGCGGAGTAGCGAACCCGCGTGGGGAACAGTTCGACGATCAGGATGTGGATGACGGCTGTGTGCCCGGCGAAGATCACTGCCATGAGGCAGGCACCGAGAACGGCGAGGCCGACGTTGCCGGTCACGATCATGGCATAGCAGGGGATCGCTCCGATCGCCATTGCCGCAGCTGCACCGGCGATGACCTTCTTGCGACCGATCCGGTCGGAGAGAGCGCCCATGAACGGAATCGCGAAGCAGATCGCGACCAGGCTGGATGCGGTGACGAGAAGCGCTGTCCCGGTCGAGAATCCGATCTGATCGCCTTTGAGGAACGTGGGCATGTACGAGAACAGAACGTAGTAGCCGGAACCATTCATCAAGGGGATGAACAGGGCGAGGATCATGGCGCGACGGTGTTCGGGAGTGGAGAATGCTTCCTTGAGCGGATTGCGCGACAAACCGCCGGATTCCTTGAGCCGCTCGAAGTTCGGGGTATCGGAGGTCGCGCGGCGGATGTACCAGCCGATGATTCCCATCGGAATGGCCATGAGGAACGGGATGCGCCACGCCCACGATGCGAGTCCGCCGCCGTTGATCGCGTCGGCGTTGAGCCACGGCGACATGGCAAACGCGATCATCGTTCCGGTCAGCAGTGCGAGGAACGACGCGATCTGCGCGTAGCTCGTGATCAAGCCGCGCTTGCCTTCCGGGGCGTGTTCGGCGAGGAACGTCATGGCGCCGGCAGCTTCACCACCGACGGAGAATCCCTGCACGATCCGCAGAAAGATCAGCAGTGCCGGTGCCGCGATACCGATGGCCGCGTAGGTGGGCAGCAAGCCGATACCGGCGGTCGCCACGCTGATCAGCATGATGACGAACACCAACATCTTCTGTCGACCGATCCGGTCGCCGAGGATGCCGCAGACCACCGCGCCGAGGGGCCGAACGAAGAACGAGACCGCGTAGCCGGCGAACACCAGCATCAGCGCGTCGCTCGACTTCGATACGTCGAAGAACACGATGGCCAGTGCCGTCGCCATGAACGCGAAGACACCGTTGTCGTAGAGCTCGACGAAGATGCCGACGCAGCCCGCTGCGACGACTTTCCGGACCTTGCGCGGGTCGGCTACCTGGCCGTCTACCGCTTCGATGGTGTTGGTCATGCTGTCTCCAAAATAGACGCGCGGCGCGGAGCGCTCGCGGGGCGTGTGGTGCCGACGTGGCTCGGTACTCGGGCTTCCGAGGTGTGAAGAGGTATCCGGAGGGTGGTGAATACGTTCTCCACACGCCGCCTCAGCAAGGCGATGCGGTGCTGCTGTTCGCGGTGCTCTGCAACCGCCGTTGCGACGCTGCAGTTCCGGAATCGGACGCGGTGCCCGGGTCGGGCCTGTCCCAGCTGTGAGAGTGAAACGGTGGTGACGACTGCCAGCACCGGATAACCGGCGGTGACGCCTCTACCTCGATGCAGGACCAGAAGTTCGTTGCCAGCGGGTACTTCGACGGCGCCGATGGGGACGCCGCGCGAGAGGACCTCGCCGGTGCCGGTGCGCTGTGGGAGCGGCTGCTCATCGGTAGATGCCAGCCGAAGCCCGATGTGATTGCTCTGATCGCCCACCACGAATTCGGTGCCGAACAGCGCGGCTGCACTCTCCCCGAAGTCGTCGATGTCGGGGCCGTCGGTCACGTCGAGCGTCCACACGTTGCCGAAGGACGGTCGGTCGGGCAACAACCGGAACAGCGGTAGCCGGAAGACCGGGTGGTCGATCGGCGGGCAGTCGGTGTCGACGACCAGCGTCTCCCCCGCGGTCAAGTGACGGCCGAATCCGAGGACCTGGTCGGGAGCGCAGCTGCCCAGGAGGTAGTCGGCCGTCAGCTCTCCGTGGACGGCGACGTAGACGCGCAATCCGTCGTGAATTCCGGTGACGGCAAGCCGCTGACCGGCTCGCCAGACGATCGGTTCCCACTGCGGTTGCCGATGTCCGTCCACCGTCACTGTTGCGGGTGCACCCGTGACGGCGATCAGCAGATCCGTGGACGCCGACGCTGAAAAGTCGAGGGCCGTCAACTCCAGTAGCGGGGCCTCGCGCCTACTACCCACCAACGCGTTGGCGATCTCCGCGCTGATCTGGTCGGCTGCGCCGCCCGTCGCCTGACCGAACTGTGACGCCGATCCACGCCCCAAATCCTGGACGGAGCTGATTCCGGGAGTCAGGACGGTGACGGTCTCAGCCATGGGGATCACCCCCTAAGGGCAGGAGCGAGCGTCCGTCGAAGTCGTCCCAGCGATCGGCGTCGATCGCACGGAAGACGAACAGATCGCCCGGGCGGTAGGCAGAAATCTGCTCCGACGCCGGATCGACCAAGATGAGCGGGGTCCGGCCGATCACTGCCCAACCGCCGGGCGCAGGCCTGGCCGAAACGACTGCCTGACGTCCGGCCACCGCAACGGAACCGGCCGCGACGTGCGGTCGCGGGCTCGATCGGCGCGGGATGGGAAGGCCGAACGCCGGGCCGTCGAGCATCGGGGCGCCGCCGGGTGAGCCGTAGCAACGCATGACCAACGGGGCTGCGGAGTGAAGGCGCACCACTTCGGCTTCGGTGACGCCGAGAAACCGCGCTGTATCACCCAGGTCCGGGCCGTGTTCGCCCCCGTAGACGACGGGGATCTCGAACGTCCTAGGTTCACCTTCCAGCGGTCGGGGGATAGTCGTTGCTTCGCGAACCAGGCCGCGGACGGCGTCGTGGTCGGTGAGGAGGTTGTCGAACTCGACCAGCAGGGCGTCGTATGTCGGGATGACGCTGACGATGCCGTCGGCACCGAGATCGAAACGTGCAGCGATCGATCGAACGGTGTTCCAGTTCTGCTCGGCGGTCCCGCCGCTGACACTGACGCGAACGGCGGCGTCACCGCAGTCGGCGACGTAGGTCTTCACGCGGAACACCCGACATCACGGGCCCGCCGTGACGCCACGACCCGGGTCAGCGGCGCAATGGTGACACCGGCGGCCTCGAGCGCGGCGCGAATCGCCTTCGCGTTCGCGACGGCACCGGGGTTGTCACCGTGCACGAGGACCGTATCGGCGACAACCGGGATCAACGTGCCGTCCACAGCTTCGACGACTTCCTCGACCACCATCCGAACGGTCCGCTCGACCAGAACGTCGACGTCGTGAATCACCGCTCCCGGCTCGCTGCGGGGCACGAGAGTTCCGTCGGAGTTGTATGCGCGATCCGCGATTCCGACGATGCCGACGCTCAATCCGCGGGCAGTCGCCTCGTCGGCCAACGCCCCGTCCTGGGCGAGCACGATCAACGACGGATCGAAGGCCGCGACCGCATCGACGACGGCGCGCGCGTAATCCTGGCGTACGGCAACAAGATTCCCGAGCTTGCCGTGGGGAGCGATGTGCGACAACGACGTTCCGCTCGCGACCGCAAAGGCGTGAAGGGCGCCGAGTTGGAACAGCACGTCGGTTCGGACCTCGTTCTCACTGAGATCCATCGCGCGACGTCCGAATCCGGCGAGGTCCGGAAAACTCGGATGCGCGCCGATGCCGATACCGCGCGATACGCACCCCCGCACGGTCGCATCCATGGTTCGTGGATCGCCTGCATGGAATCCGCAAGCGATGTTGGCCGAAGTCAGCGTGTCGAGCAGAGCATCGTCGGCGCCCATGGTCCACGTGCCGAAACCTTCGCCGAGATCGGCGACAAGATCGATGCTGGTTGCCATTTCGGTCCTTCCGGTTCGTTTACTTGTTCGTACGGGCGCCGTTGCCCGTGGTTGGTCCGACTGTCGAAGTTCTGTGTGTCGACTTCGGTGTTTCTGGGACGCTACTCAGGAACGCCAAAGGGTTGTTAATACCGTTTCGCGTTGGGGTGATCGGAATTCGATATGTCCGTTGAGCTGGTAGTTTGCACAGCATGGACACGAGAAGGCTCTACTCGTTCGTACGAATTGTCGATGCCGGCAGCATCACCCGAGCCGCCGACATCCTGCACATCGCACAACCCGCCCTGAGCCAACAGATGACGTCGCTGGAAACGCAGTTCGGTCAGCAACTTCTGATCCGCAGCAAACAGGGTGTCGAGCCGACCGATGCGGGGCACGCACTCTATCGGCATGCTCAGGTGATTCTGCGTCAGGTGGAGAGTGCCCAGGCCGAGGTGTCCGTGGTCGGACGGGCGCTGGCGGGTGGCGTCTCGGTCGGCCTCGCCCCGTACAGCACCGCGACGGCAATCGCCTTGCCGCTCTTGGCCCGTGTGCGCGAGCAGCACCCGAATATCTTGTTGCACATCAACGAGAACTTCGGTGGCGTGCTCAGCGAAGCGATGATGACCGGTCGCATGGATCTGGCGTTGTTGTACGACGCCGGCCCGATCAAGGGTGTGACGTTCGAACGCTTGCTCACCGAGGAGCTGGTGGTGGTTGCGCCGTTCGGTACCGGACTGGCAGGCGAATCGGGATCCGACATCTCCCTGCCCGAGATCGCCGAACTGCCACTATTGCTTCCGGGTCGGATGCACACCATCCGCAAGGTGGTGGAGCAGGCTTTCGACCGTGCAGAGCAGCAACCGAACGTCGTGGCCGAAGTGGAATCGGTGATGACGCTGTCCGAGGCCGTACGCACCGGATTGGGCGCGACGGTTCTGCCGTGGTCGGTGGCCCGCAGGGTCATGGACGTCGAAGCGCTCGAGCTACGACGCATCGAGCCGGGCATCGAAGTGCATGTCTCCCTTGGCACCCCGGCCAATCAGCCCCTCTCCAAACCGGCCGAGGCGGTGCGCGATGTTCTGCGCACCGTCGTTGCCGATTACGTGAAGGGAACCAACGCGAGCGGTCAGTAGCCCGCCGACGGATCGATCACGGCGGCGAGGTCCTCACCTGCGGCGAATCGGGCGACGTTGGCTGCAACGTGATCTGCCAGGACGCGGGTGAGCGTCGTAGCCGGGTTGGCGACGTGTGGAGTGATGATCGCGTTGGGCAGCTTCCACAACCGATGCCCGTCCGGCAACGGCTCGGGATCGGTGACGTCCAGTGCCGCCCCGCCAATCGAACCGGCTTCCAGTGCGTCGACCAATGCGTCCGTGTCGACGAGGGTGCCACGCGCGATGTTCACGATCCAGCTCGACTCCGACATCTGGTCCAGTTCGGCCTTGCCGACCAGATGCCGCGTCGCGGATGTCGACGGTGCTGCGATCACGAAGTGATCTGCCTTGGACCAGATTTCGCCGGTGCGGTCGGCCGAGAGCGTTTCGGAAGCACCCTCGACAGGGGTCCCGGAGCGGGTGATCGCGATGACCTTGACTTTGGACGCGGCGAGGTACGGGATCAACGCACGGCCGATTCCGCCGCAACCGATGATCGCCACTGTCGAGCCCTGCAAAGTGCCCACCCGCGGGTCGAACTCTTCCTTGCGCCACGACTGCGCCGCCAATTGTTCAGGGAGAGAACGAACTCCGGCGAGGAGAAGCATCATCGTATGTTCGGCAACATTGCCCGCGTACGCTCCGGCAGCAGACGTCCAGACCCGCTTGTCGTCGATCACCCCGGCGTCGAACCAGGGCTCGATGCCGGCGAACGGCAACTGCACCCAGCGAACCGAATCGGGTAGCGACGACGGGAACGTCTCCGGCCCGTGTACCCACACGACGCCCTCGGCGTCTGCCAGTGGAACGAGAACTCCACCGGCTCGGCGTATTCCGTCGGCGACGTGAGGATCCTCGACGGGACCGAGGTGGATGCGAGGGGCGCTGGCGTCTGTCATGTGGGTGCTTTCTGTTCGAGTAGCGGACGATCTAACAGCGGACAATCAGACGACGGCCGTCATTCCGCCGTCGACGTAGAGGATCTGACCGTTGACGAAATCCGAAGCCGGGGAGGCCAAGAACAGTAGCGACCCGATCAGCTCCTCGGTACGGCCCCAACGTCCGGCGGGTGTCCGCTTGGCAAGCCACGCGGTGAACTCCGGATCGTTGACCAGCGCAGAGGTCAGTTCGGTGTCGAAGTATCCCGGTGCGATCGCGTTGATCTGCAAACCGAAGGGTGCCCAGTCGGCGCACATTCCGCGGGTGAGCATCTTGAGCCCGCCCTTGCTGGCCGCGTACGGTGCGATTCCCGCTCGGCCGAGTTCGCTCTGCACCGAGCAGATGTTGACGATCTTCCCGTGTCCGCGCTCGACCATGCCGCGGGCGAATTCACGTCCGACGTAGAACGCACTGGTCAGGTTGGTGTCCATGACACGCCGGAAGTCGTCGTCGCCGAACTCGAGAAGCGGGGCGCGGTGCTGCACGCCGGTGTTGTTGACAACGATCTCGACCGGGCCGACCTCCGCCTCGATGCGTGTCGCCGCATCCCGGACGGCGGCCGAATCGGTGACGTCGAACGCGTATGCGTGCACCGTTGCGCCGGTCGCGTCGGCGATGCGTCGACCCTCGGCTTCGAGCACGTCGGAATTTCGGCTGTTGAGCACCACCACCGCACCCGCCTCGGCGAGACCAGTCGCGAGGGCCGAGCCGATGCCTCGGCTCGAACCCGTCACCAGCGCGACCTTCCCGGATATGTCGAACGGGCCGGGGCTTGCGGTGCTACTCACGCTGTGACGCTCCTCTGAGATGTATGGATGTAGTCGACTGCCTCGCCCACCAGTGTGCTCGGTTCGGAGACGACATTCAGCGTGATGCCGCGCTCGTCGTCTGTAAGCGGTTCGAGAGCCTCGAACTGGGAGATGAGCAGACTCTCCGGCATGAAGTGCCCGGCGCGGAAACGCATACGTGCGGAGATAGTCTCGAAATCACCGGCCAGGTGGACGAACTGCACGTCGAGACCGTCCGGGCGCAACCGGCCCCGATAGTCCTTTCGCAGAGCCGAACAGGCAACGACGCCTGTTCGTCCCGCATCGGCACGCTCGGAAAGCCAGGCCGCGATCGCGTCGAGCCACGGCACACGGTCTTCGTCGGTCAACGGTGTCCCCGAACGCATTTTGGCGACATTGGACTCGGGGTGCAGATCGTCACCGTCGACGAAGTCTGCCCCGAGAGACGTGGCGAGACCCACTGCCACGGTGCTTTTTCCAGCACCGGCCACACCCATCACAACTACCTGCACGGTCATGCTTCGACCATGCCCGACTACCGAAGGCCAGACAATACTCGAGTGATACCGGTTCGCGAGGGTGCCATAGCGGAACGATCTAGGAACTTCTGCCCGTTCGAGCCCTATCCGTTCGCCTTTGCGATCGAATCCTTGCCCTCGGCCGCTCCACCCTCGATGGTGTCGTGCTGGATGGGAACGAACTTCTTCTTCGGCAGCAGGAACAGCCACGTCGCGAAGACGAACGGGCCCGTTCCGGCCGGCAGGCTGATCGGAGCAAAGGCAGACACCAGCGTGCCGTGGATGACAACAGTCACCAGTACTCCGAAGACGGTGTAGACGAACACACGCCACGACGGGTTGTAGAACACCGATCCGAGAGCAATTGCCGTCAGCACCGAACTGAGCCCGTAGAGACCATTGCCGATGTCGACGGTGTTTGCGCCCAGCGCCAGTACCGAACCCATCGCTATCGCGGAACCGATGAGCGCGAACAACGCCGCCCAACGCGACGCGACCAGCAGCGCGATCACGAAGATAATGCCGGTGACAGTGTTGTTGATCAGAAAGATCTGGGAGACGTTGCGAAACAGCGTGTCCCACAGGAAGTTGAAAGTGATGTCGGCATGAACCGACGCGTCCCCGATGTGCTGGGGAAACTGGCCGGCGCTGAGGTCCGACGTTTCGATCCGCAGGAACTGGAACGCCGCGAGGAGGAAGAACCAGTTGACGAGGTTGAACGGAAAGGTCAGCGCCGGTACGCCCCACGTCTTGAAGACATTGGCAACGGCCAGGAACGCGATCGTCGACGCGGCAGCTCCCACCACGAGGTAGATCCACAGCATCACACCGCCGGCAAGGAACGTCGGAAAGGCAGCTCCCACAAGAACTCCGTTGTATCCGTACAGGCCGATACGCATCGAATCGTCGTCGGAGTGCAGCATCATGCCGGTGACGGTGGATACCACCAGACCCACCACGGCACCAATTGCGACGGTGATCGTGTCCGCGGCTATCGCTCCCCAGAAGATACCGACCAGAAACAGCAGGCCCGTCAGCGCATTGCCCTGGAACATCACCTGCCCGGAGCCTTTGAGATTGGTGTCGATGAATCTGAGCACGACGTTCTTGTCCGCGACGTCGTCCCAGGGTTTGGTGATGGTGGTCATCGCACGTCCCTCGATCCTTCTCCGACGATCCGCGTCATCCCCACAGCGGGACGGGCGGAATGGTGGTGTCCAGAACTGCCTTTCGTACCAGAGACCAGAAATCACGGACCTTCGCCTTGACGGGTTCGCTCTCCGGACCGAGGACTTTGAAGATGAGACCGGCGTCGTTCGGTAGCCGGCTCGCCCCGGAGACGACCTTGCCGTCACGGCCCGGAACTATCTCCTCGAGAATGGCGTCTGCGTGCTCCTTCGGTGTCAGTAGGATGACATTGCCGAAGACGTCGTGGTCGCCCATGATTCCGCCGTATCGCACGGGGAAGCGTGCCGGTTCGATCACCAACTTCTCGGTGAAGAGATTCTTCCCGTCCGGGCGCTTCGCCTTGATCAAGGTGGAGTACAGGTCGTAGACGAACATCTCTCCGCCGTCGTGGTACTTGCGACCCGGCATCACGATCTCCGAGAACAACAGCGTTGCAGTCGGATCCACCGTGATGTCGGTGCGCGCGTAGTACCTCGCGCTGCGGTGTGGGATCGTCACTCCCGGCATCAGTTCGAGATACGAATTCTCGGCCAGCACCACTTTCTGGAGTTGTGACGCGTGATTGGCATCCATCCGGTGGACTTTGGTAGCCGACTGGGTGGTCACGTGTGCAAGGGAACCTGGCTCCATTTCGATGGTCAGGAACAGTCGATCGCCTTGCAACACACTGCCGGACGTCGAGATCATGTAGACGCACGGCATGGTCGGCAACGCTTCGTCCCAGTACAGCGCCTGCTGAACGAGCAGCGGTGTCTTGCGGTACATGTCCCGCAGAATCGTCTTGTCGCCACGGTCGACAAATCGCATCTCGAGAACGCCGGTCTTCCCGACCTTGCCGGCCGGGGCCTGCTTCGGCTGGTCCTGGTACTGGTCGAGTTCCGGGATGGTCGGGATCGGCCCCGGGAGCGACCGCGATGCTCCCGGGACGGACGTTGCGCTCACGGTGCGCTCGCTCCCACTTCCTCTTCGTCGAAGAGGACTCCGTGCACGATGAGGTCCACCACTTCCTTGATGCCTTCCCCGGTCATGCAATTGGTGAAGACGAACGGCTTGTCGCCGCGCATCCCCTTGGAGTCGCGATCCATGACTCCGAGATCGGCGTTGACGTACGGTGCGAGATCGGTCTTGTTGATGACCAGGATGTCGGAAAGCGAGATTCCCGGACCGTTCTTGCGCGGAATCTTGTCGCCTGCGGCTACGTCGATGACGTAGATGAAGAAGTCGACCAGAGCTGGACTGAACGTCAGTGTGAGGTTGTCGCCACCACTTTCGATGAACACCACGTCGGTGTCCGGGAACGTCTTCTCCATGTCCTCGACCGCCGCGAGATTCATACTCGGGTCTTCGCGGACGGCGGTGTGTGGGCAGGCTCCCGTCTCCACGCCGACGATACGTTCCTCCACGAGAACACCTTTGAGAGCCTTGCGCACATGCTTGGCATCTTCGGTGGTGACCACGTCATTGGTGATGATCAGAACGCTGGTGCCCCGCTTGATGAACTCCGGCGTGATCGCCTCGATGAGTGCGGTCTTACCCGAACCCACGGGTCCGCCGATTCCGATGCGCGTTGTCTTCTTCATCGTTCTCCTTCTAGTTCATGAACATTCGGACGTGCGCCTTGACGTGAACCGCAGCCAGAATGTCGATCATCGGGGCGAAATTGGACATGTCGTCGAGTCCGTAGTCACGCACTGCGGCGTACTCACGGCCGGCGCTCTGATTGACCTCGAACAGAATCTCTTGCGTCGTGAGGTGATCGACTCGGACGATACGAAGGGCAGCGCCGAGCAACGTCATCGCGACACCGTACTGATTGACCGTGAAAGCGTCCTCTTCCGGAGAACCCATCTCCGCGAAAGCAATTCCGAGGCCGACGGGGTAGGTACCCGGCGTCTCCCCCGATGCGATCGCGGCCAACCACTTGTTGAACAGGGTCTCACCGGCCAAGCGCCCGCCGAGTTCGGCCAACTTCTTACCCATGCGGGTACTCATCGTGCGTGCTTCTTCGTTGAGTTTGCGTTCGATCACTGCATGATCAGCGGCGAGGATCGCCGAGAAATCACCGGCTGCCGCACCCCGGTGCGCCGCGAGTACGGCGATACCGTCGCACGTCGCGCCCTGATGGGCGGCCGAGAGCACAAACTCCCGCAGCGACGGACCACCCGTGACAATTCCCTGCGCCACGGCCGATTCCAAACCGTTGGAGAACGAGAAGGAACCGACCGGGAACATGGAATCGGAAAACTGCATCATCCGCATCGCGCGGTTGATGCTGAGCCCGGATCCCTCAGACGAGAGGGTCATGGGTATGCCCCTCGCCCTCACGCGCGGCCGCACCGAACAAACGGCGTGCCTCGTGTGGAGCGATGTAGGGAATTACCTCGGCGCCCGGGATGAAGGTGTACTCGATGCCCTCGAAAGCATGTGTCCGCATCACCGAGCCCATGACCGCCTTGTCGACCGTCAACGGAACGTAGACCTTCATTCCCTTCACCACCGCAGGCCAGTGCTGGTTACCCACGGCATGTCCCAACTCCAAGCACGTCTGAATCATCTTCTCGGGCGTCACCTCGACCAGTGCGCTCAGGTCGATCTCCAACACGTCCTTGAGGTTGATCCTCGCCACGACGACGGTGTTCGCCTGCTCGTCCCACAGCAGAATGTCGCCGTCCTGCAACTGAATACCCCGATCGAGCGAGACGGCCAATTCACGGCCACCGATCGTGGTGCGTCGTAACCGACTCTTCTGCGCTTCCCACTGATCGAGCGACAAGACGTCGACTACCGCATTGTCGAGTCGACCGGCCCACTCCTCGTCGGTCTCCTTCCCGAGCAGCGCGTCGACTCGCGTCGGCTTTCCGCTCGGCGCGGTCATCTCGCCGTGCGTGTGTGGCGTCGCATCGGCGCCGTGCGTGTGTGTGATTGTTCCCGACACTGGAGACCCCTAACTGAAGAAGTAAAGTTGGTTCAAGCGAATGGATTCGGCAGGTTCGACGTATGCGTGGACGCCGTCCGCAGTCACCGCGAAGGTCTCCGGGTCCACCTTGATTTCCGGAGTGGCCGAGTTGCGAACCAGATCACGCTTGGTGACTGTTCTGGTCCCCTCGACAGCAACAACCTGACGTTCGAGACCGAGCCGGTCCTTGATGCCGTCGTCGAGTGCCGCTCGCGAGACGAACGAGACCGAACTCTGCGGCAACGCCTTGCCGAATCCACCGAACATCGGCCGGTAGATCACCGGTTGTGGTGTCGGGAGTGAAGCATTCGGATCTCCCATGGCATGCCAACTGATCAGACCGTTCTTGATGATCGTCTTCGGCTTCGCACCGAAAAATGCGGGCTCCCAGAGAACAAGATCCGCCATCTTCCCGACACCGATCGACCCGACCACATGCGAAAGACCAAACGTCAACGCGGGATTGATCGTGACCTTCGCGACGTAGCGCAACACGCGGAAGTTGTCGTGCGTCGGTGAATCCTCGGGCAGCTTTCCGCGGGACCGCTTCATGCAGTCCGCTGTTTGGATCGCGCGTAGCCAGTTTTCTCCAACCCGGCCCATCGCCTGTGAGTCACTCGAGAACATCGAGATGACGCCCATGTCCTGCAGTACGTTCTCGGCACCGATCGTCTCGGCGCGAACGCGGGACTCGGCAAACGAAACATCCGAGGGCACTTTGGGATTGAGGTTGTGACAGACCATGATCATGTCGAAGAGCTCGGCCTGAGTGTTGATGCCGTACGGCAACGTCGGATTGGTCGACGCCGGAAGTACGTTGTCCTCGCCCGTCACTCGCAGGATGTCGGGTGCGTGACCGCCGCCCGCACCCTCGCTGTGATAGGTGTGAATCGTACGGCCTTCGAAGGCCGCGATGGTGTCCTCGACGTATCCGGCCTCGTTGAGGGTATCCGTGTGAATGGCGACCTGAACGTCCATTTCGTCTGCCACCCGCAGAGACTCACGAATTGTGGCCGGTGTCGCGCCCCAGTCCTCGTGGACCTTCAGACCGGCCGCACCGGCCTTGATCTGTTCGACCAGCGACTGATGCCCGGACGAGTTCCCCTTGCCCAACATGCAGACGTTGACCGGCAAACCCTCGTTGGCCTTGAGCATCATCTCCATGTTCCAGATACCGGAAGTGATGGTGGTGCCGTTGGTTCCGTCGGTCGGGCCGATACCACCACCGATCAGCGTCGTCACTCCCCCACTGAGTGCGTGGTACGCCTGCTGTGGTGACACGAGGTGAACGTGTGGATCGATGCCGGCGGCAGTGAGGATCATCTGCTCACCGGAAATCGCGTCGGTCGCCGGACCGGTGGTCAGCCCCGGGGTGACACCTTCCATCGTGCTGGAGTTTCCCGCCTTGCCCCAGCCAACGATCTTGCCGTCCTTGATTCCCACGTCTGCCTTGACGACGCCGATGGTTGCATCGACGATGACCACGTTGGTGATCACGAGGTCGAGGGCACCGTCGATGCTGCATGACTCCGGATCCTGGCCCATGCCGTCGCGCAGCGTCTTGCCGCCGCCGTAGATCGACTCGTCGCCGATCGTTCGAAGATCTTCCTCGACCTCGATGTACAGGTCGGTATTGCCCAGTCTGATCTGGTCACCCGTGGTGACCCCGAACAGACCCGAATACTCTTGTCTCGAAATGCTTGTCATGGGTGTTGCTCTCCTTCGTCCGCCGTGAACGAGAATCAGTCGGTTTGAGGTTCGGACAGAAAGCCGAGTTCTTCGGCACGCTGGACGGCTCCGGGAAGCCGAGGCCGGTAGGCGGCGTGGGTCGGCGCCCAACCGTCGACAAGTCCGTTGAAGCCTTGCACTCGTTGCTTGCCGCCGAACGGCACCAACGTCACTTCCTTCTCGTCGCCCGGCTCGAACCTGACCGCCGTGCCCGCGGGAATGTCGAGGCGCCAGCCGAAGGACTGTTCACGATCGAAGGACAACGCGCGATTGACTTCCATGAAGTGGTAGTGCGAACCCACCTGGATGGGACGGTCACCGGTGTTTCGGACTCGCAACTTCAAACGTGGACGGCCCTCGTTGAGTTCGATCGGCTCGTCCCGCAACACGTATCCGCCGACCGGCACCTTCTTCTCGCCGCCGGAATCCTTCTTCGTCGATTTGCTTGCCATCTTGGAGTGCTCCTGACATCTCGGTCGGGCTACTGGATCGGAGAGTGCACGGTGACGAGCCGGCTACCGTCGAGGAACACCGCCTCGACCTGCACACGTGGAATCATCTCCGCGACACCGTCCATCACGTCGTCGACCGTCAAGGCGTGCGATGCGTCGGCCATGACCTCCTCGAGAGTCTTGCCCTCCCGAGCTCCCTCCAGGGCGGCTGCAGTGATAACTGCGACGGACTCCGGGTGATTGAGTTTGAGCCCCTTTGCCTTTCGCCTCAGTGCGACATCCGCCAACATGAGGATTGTCAGCTTGTCGAGTTCTCGCGGTGTCAGATGCATTCTGAACGCTCCTTGTCGATCATGCGGTAACTCCCTGTCGTCGAATACATGTCAGCTCCCCTGTTCCGTCGCTTCGGTGAGAGGTTCGGCCGCTTGCTGGACGAAACCGCTCCTCCTGCCGCCCGAGTACTCGTTGATCGCGTCCAGAACCGCCTGTGCATGTTCCGAGGCGACCAGCACCTCGACACGCAACCGCTCGGTGAACACGACGTCGTTGCGTTGTCCGCGGAACTTGAGCGAGGCCGAGTCACTCGCGGAGACATGCGCTTCCGATACGACTATCGACTCCGCTCCGGCGGCCAGCAGCGCCTCCCGTAGCTTCTCGGACTCGATGGTCTGCAATACCGCGGTGATGAGTTCGTGCTTCGGGGCGCCGAGGTTCGGAACAAGTTTTGCCCCCTCGACCAGGACCCCCGAGTCGAACCCGCTGGTCTGCGGCGCACCACCTGCGTCGACGAATGCGGCGTTGTAGCGGTATGCGTCCATGCCTTGCTGACGACGGTCGATGTCCACCTGGTCTTTTGGGGCCAGCTTGAGACCGATGGTCTTCTCGATGCCCGTGGCGATCAGCCAGGTCACCACGAACGAGAAAGCGATGACGACGATCAACGCCAGCGCCTGCTCGCCGAGTAGTCCTGCCCCGCCGCCGAAGAAGAGTCCGTCGCGGCCGATCGAATTGATGGCTTTTTCGCCGAACAAACCGAGAAGGAGTGAACCGAGGATGCCGCCGATGAAGTGGACCGCGATGACGTCGAGCGCGTCGTCGAACTTGAAGATCGACTTGAGCGCGAGCGCGAAGTGGCAGACCAGTCCGGCAAGCGCGCCGATCGCCAACGCGGAGAAGGTGCTGACGAAGCCGGCGCAAGGGGTGACGGTCGCGAGACCGGCTACCGCGCCGGTGATTCCGCCGATCGCCGTGGCCTTGCCCTCGGTGTACCTTTCGATGACGAGCCAGACGACCATACCGCCCGCTGCGGCGATGTGAGTGTTCATCAAGGCCTGTGCCGCAACACCATCGGCAGCCAATCCGTCGCCCGCGTTGAATCCGAACCAGCCGAACCACAGGATGCCTGCGCCGATCAACGCCAGAGGCACCGAGTGCGGGACTGCCTCGGCGTTGGGCCATCCCGGACGTTTACCTACCACCAGCAAGATTGCCAGGGCGGCGGCGCCGGCGGATGCGTGGACGACAATTCCGCCGGCCCAGTCCTGAGCTCCGCGGAGCGCCAACCAGCCTTCGGGATTGAAGAGCCAGTGCGCAATCGGGGGGTAGACGATGATCGACCACAGCACGAGCAGAACGGCCCAGCCCAAGGGCTTGAGCCGGTTTGCGGTCGCACCGGTGATCAGCGCAGGCGTGATGATCGCGAACATCATCTGATAGACCACGAACGCCAGAGTCGGTACCGCGACTGCACCTTCGATCAGGTGGAAGCCCGGGGCGGCGGCAGTGTGTATGTCCTGCAAGCCGAACAATTTGAGGTCACCGAGGAAGCCGGAACCCCAGTCTCCACTGAACGCGAAGCTGTATCCGAACACGACCCAGGTAATCGAGACGAGTCCGAGTGGGACGAGGTTCTGCTGCAACATGACGAGCGCACTGCTACCACGCACCAGACCGGCGTAGAAGAAGGCGAGTCCGGGAACCATGAAGAGAACCAGACCCGCGGAGATCAGCACCCACGCCGTGTCCCCACTGTCTATCACTGCTTCGACTAACACCATTTCCATCGACATCGACGACCTCCGAGCATTATTCGGACCTGAACAAAGTCATTGGTTAGAGCAGCAATTCGCGATGTTCCGGTTCGCTGCGACAGTTACGCTACGCCCCATAGTTGCACCTTCTCAGCAAAATCGGGGGAACATCCGGTTTTCACGTTTAGTAGAGCATTGTTCTGGGAAAAGATGGGACTTTGCCTAAACATTGCGGACGCTCCACAACCTACAATTGCGGGACTAATTCTCGCCGAAAGTGGTTTAAATCTTGCAAAATGGGGAACGTAGCCGCAGGTGAGTGTCGACGGCCATCGTAAGCTCCCCACTGGCGGCCATTTATGGCGCATTTTGTGGCCATGGTTTCTCCCCGCGTACG
>NZ_JAZHFF010000046.1:0-311 GCF_036541985.1 Rhodococcus sp. IEGM 1306 | reverse complement strand
CCGACAACCTCACTCAAATCCCGCACCACCACCGAATCCGCACGCTCGAAAACATCAGGAACAGCCAACGCCAACTCCCCACGCAACCACCCGATCACCGCAGACAAATCGTCGGCACCCAGCACCTCGATCCCCTTGACCAGGCCCGCCTCTGCCAACGCCCGAGCTGGAACCACCACAGTCCCCCACCCCGCCCGCTTCGCCGCAAGCACCGCAGGCAACACACCACGCACAGTCCGCAAACGACCGTCGAGCGCCAACTCCCCCAAAAACACAGTCTCCCGCAACAACTTCCGCGGCAACTTCTTCGC
>NZ_JAZHFF010000045.1:0-337 GCF_036541985.1 Rhodococcus sp. IEGM 1306 | reverse complement strand
TGGACCAAACCTGCAGACGAGATCCTCAATTCGCTCGCAAAATATATCGAACGAATTTCAGGCGCAGGACACTAGTGTCCTGTGCCGGTAAGTAACCTTCCGATATGGCTCTCGGAAACGGGCTGGTCGCTCGCATCGAGCGGACCGTGGACTTCTACGGTCCCGGCCGTCCGATTCCGGCAGACGAGCTTCACGCGGAATTGCATGCGCTCGACATCGTCCCGGACAAAGACTTCACCGAGTTCGTGGGGCGTTGGGGTGGATGCTTCGTGGGCGTGTCAGTGCACGCATGGGACAACGCCGAGCTTATCGGTCGTGAGACATGCATCGAGCTGAC
>NZ_JAZHFF010000015.1:84429-92046 GCF_036541985.1 Rhodococcus sp. IEGM 1306 | reverse complement strand
AAAACCAAAGGCGCAACTCGCATACAAGCAAGTATCGCAAATCCAACTGTCTAATTATTTATCCCACGCCGCACTAGAGGGGAGGATTGATCCCACCAGGCGAGCACTCGGATGCCGGACAAAGTCAGCCACTTCGACGGCTCCCCCGCCTTTGTGTCGACCTCGAACCACACCCGCCCCGGTTGGCGACCGGCCTGGAGCCACGTCCCATCCGAGGCTCGAGCGGCCCGGATCATCTCGATCGAGTCCGCCATTCGCGGATCAGGCTCATTTCCATACGACAACGACGCTTCACGGAAGTAGTCGGCCGCATTGAGCACGTTGTAACGCCACCGGAATGGATACGCGAACCGTCCGACCCAGGGCCCCAGCGGTTCGCCGGTCGAGAGTCGCCGGAACAGACCGCGCCGCAGTAAGAATTCCTCACCGGATCGCCGAGCCGCGCGCGTCTCATCTGTTCCCCCGGTCGCGATCTCGTACGCGAGAAGCCCTTTGAGTGAATTGAGCGTCGAATGGAACGACGATCGGGTCGAACCTTCGATCCACTCACAGTTCCACCCACCATCCGGAAGTTGATGCCGCACAAACCAATCAGCCAGTTCATCAACGGGCATGCCGAGCCAAACACCGTTTGCCACCGTCCAGGCGTTGATGCAGCAATCGACCTCACCGTCCCAGTACGGCCGGCCCTCGTACTCCCAGCGACAGTTCTCCGCGAGCAGTTCTGCAGTACGACGCTCCCGCAGAACACTGGCGTCGAGGCCCCACTCACGCAAGGAGTTGAGCGTCCAAGTAGTTGCCGTCCAGGGTTGCGAACCTTCTTCTGCTGCTTCGGGTCCCACGAAGTCGAATTCTGCCGGGAAGAACGCCCCACCCGCCCATTGGCCGTCTCGATCCTGCAACGAAAGCAGGCGTGCACCAAATCCTTTGGTAGCGATCGACGCACGCGTCGCCGCCCACACAGTGGGCGCTTCGTTCAGCAGGTCGCGCTCCACCTGCCACCGAATCGCCGGATCCGAATCGAGGAGCCACGCGAGCAAGTCGGCTCGGGGTGCCATCTGGCAATACTATCGAAAGGCGAAGCAGGCCATCCGGTTAACACATTTCTCGACGTCTGATGCAATGGTGAACTCCGGACCCGTTGCGTGGCCTACACCGGATAACCCAACGCCGCCCGCACCGCCACGATGTCGGCGGCAGCGACCTGCATAGGCTTGTCCCCCAACCGAATCAACGTGCCAGTGGGCAGTTCCTCTACCACCGCAGATTGGGGCAGCGCGCTGCGATCGAACGTAACTCCTGAATGGAAGTATGATTCCCATCCCACCTCGACCTCAGCTTTCGACCGCTTCTGAAGATCTATGTAGTCGCCGATGCTCCACCGAGCTCGATCCGGTTTCCAATGCTTGACGATAACTTTCATGATCGCGTCTCCGATGTCAGGGCCGAGCAGCTGCCGGGTGCTGTCGGTGAGCTGCGTCTCCGTCGGCAACGACACCCGGACACTGTTGGGGGCGCTGGTTTCTAAGCCGCCGACCCCGGCGATAATCCGCCGCGCGGTCCCGTCCTCGGGCGACAAACCGATGCTGTACCCCGGTCCGGGGGTGTCCGAATACCCCATCTCCTTCGAGCGGGAATGCTCGAAGATTTTCACCAACCCGTCCACACTGAGATCCGCGGGGCCTTTGTCCAGTTTTTTGGTGTACACCCACGGCAACGCCAACTCCGGGTCGACCGCTTCCAGATCATCGAGGAAAGCCCGCATCGTCTGCGCCACCTCCTGACTCGACTGCACCCGCGTGCCCCAATATCCGGCTACCGTCGGCCGCCGCCCGAACATGCTCATCGCCCCGTCCTTTCCAATCCGACCTGATCTCCATAGCCCGACACTGCGCGCACTGCCACGATGTCGGCGGCATGGACGTGCATAGGCTTGTCTCCCAACCGGATCAACGTGTCAGTGGGTAGTTCCTCGATCACGGCGGCTTGGGGGAGCGCGCTGCGCTCAAGGCATGCCATCACATAGTTTCACCACGGCAAAGCATATGTAGGGCAAGTTGGTTCAGCCGAGCCATTCGGAGATGGTGGCGTTGTCGATGCCGCCACCGAAAGAGTGGAACACCAACAACGCTTGCCCCGACATCACCAGGCGGCCGTCCTCGGTGAGGCCGATATCGAGCATCCCCGCTTGCCCATGCACCTGACACCACACGAAGTCGGGAACCCGCAACAACCCCGACGCCGGGTCCGTATCGAGGTCCGCCGGATGAAGGGACACTTCACCGAAGACGTTGTCCTCGAACGCTTCCGCGGTCTCACGGTCCACCAACACCAGCGGGCCGGCACCGATCAGTCCGTCGGTAGGTTGCCGGGTCAACACGAAGTGCGCCCTCTCCACGGTCGGCGGCGAGGTTGCGGTATCGACAACTGTGCGATCCCCGACAAACCCTGGCTGTTCCGGGACGACGACCCAGTGGTCCATTGATTTCTCCTCTTGAAGTGTTGTGGTCGAAGTAAATTCGAGATTCTTGTACTCACATGGCTAGCCGTTGCCCAGGTCTTCGAGAACGTCGGCGAACACCGCCGGTAGCGCGCAGTGCTCACGTACCGTGGCACGTCGATGCTCGTCGAGCCACCGCAGTGTCCTCTCTCGATCACCGGCAGCAGCGACCTCACGAAACTGTTCCCAGAACATGACAAGTGGACCTGCCGGGTCGGCAGCCCGGCCGCGGAAGTATTCAATCGCGTTGTCGATAACCTCGAGCGGTGAACCGGTGTCAGTGATCACACGCAGCCCCGCCAAGATTGTCCAGCGTGCTGGACCCGACTGATTGCGCTCAAGGTACTGCTTCTCACGGAGTGGGGTGAGTGCCTCCACCGATCGTGCGTCGAACAGCTCGGATGCTGGCCCCTCAGCCCACCAGATCACTAGCTCGGCAGCGGAGACGGTATCAAAGATATCAATCTGGCGGCCATGGTAGTCGTGTCCGCTATGCCTGCTGTCGTAGTGGTCCTGCCACTCAGTGAGTGTTCCGGGATCGAGGGGTTCGATGAGTGGTAGGTGAGTAATCGTCAGTTTCTCACGGTTGGGAATCGGATCGATCCCGACGGTGTCGAAAAACCATCGCACCGGAGTGTGCAGCAGCTTGGCTCGCAACCCGCTCCCGATGATCGTCCAGTTCGGCCCGAGCTTCTTAACCGCCGCTCCCAACACCTTCTCCCACGCAGCGCCTCTCCCCTTTTTCGGAGTCAGGTCTGCGATCGCATCTATCGCCATCTCCCGCAACTGATCCCGGTCCATTCCCAGGGACTCCAGGACCTCAGTGACCGATTTCGGAGGCTTAGGCTTGTCATCGCTCATGTGCATGCTTGCCATAAAGGGCCATTCGTATTATTTGGTAGACGAAAAGGAGCGACTGTGCGCACCGCCAGCGGTTCTCCGACGCGGCGCGCGATCCATCCGATTCCACTCCCTCACGCCTACTTCCCTCGGCTACGAGTCCTCTGTATGGGAGATCACATCGGCAAACGCAGAATCCCGAAGCCCGTATGCATCCTTTACAGAACGACGTCGTTCTTCGTCCAGCCACTGCAAAGTCGCTAGTCGGTCTCTGTTTTCCGCGACCGCGCGAAATTGTCGCCAGAAACTTTGGACGTGGCCACCGACATCACGGCGAGCCAACTCCCAGAGGACGCTGTCGATGACCTCGATTGGCGAACCGGTGTCAGCTATCACCCGCAGTCCAGCCGAAATCATCCAATCCCGGCGTGGCTTTTCCTCGCGGTCGGCATAAGCCTGCTCGGCTGCAGCGACCAAGTCAGGAAGCGGCGGTGCAGCAAAGAACTTGGTGGACGGACCAAGCGCCCACCAGCGCACGATCTCCGCAGCACCGCGGGTATCGAAGATGTCCATCTGAACATTCGGTGGTGCAGAATCTGTGGGACCAGGTTGATATGAACTCTGCCGAAAGGTGATAGTGCCCGGCGTGAATTCTCTCATCAGGGGCGCATGACTGAAGGTCAGCTCTTCCCGATTCGGTTTGGGATCCAACCCAATGGAATTGAACCACCATCGCACTGGTAGATGGATCAACTCCGCCTGGGTGCCAGAGCGTGCCACAACCCACTCTGGGCCAAGGTTGCTCGCCGCAGCCTTCAACACCCGCTCCCATGCAGAACCGCGCCCCTTCCTCGGGGTCGCCATGGCCAAGCCATCGATTCCCTCGAGGATGGAAGCCAACTTCGCTCTCCGGTGTATCAAACGATCGAGCGCTGCCAGTGGCTTTCTCCAGGTAAATCACGATAACGCAGCAAGAAGTCGGAAATGTTCCGCCCCACGATAGGCCAGTCCTCACGTCCGTCGAGAGTTGAAGCTAACAGAACATTGAAGTCGTTTTTTCTTGTGTCGAATACAATGAAATCTGGCTCGACCACCATTGTGCCGATTATTATGTCACTCTTCAAGAAGCGCCCATCCTCGTCATCCCAGAATTCCAGCTCGCGTTCCGTAACTTCTCGAGCTTTGGGCGGAGAAAGGAGTGTTATTCCGTCCTTTCCTAAGCCCCTATCGTGGTGAAGTCTGCATTCTCTCGCGCTTCTCCATAAATCGAAGAGATCTCTCGGCAGGGTATCTAGGTTCCAATACTGAGACACCTCTTCAGCCTCTGCCGGCGGGTCGTATGTGTTGTAGACGTCGAATGATCGGCCTGGATGCGTCGGGACTAGGACCCGCTGGATGTCGGGATAGGACTCCAGCGCATCAGTTATAGATATCGGCATAAAATTCCCACCATCGAGTGAAGAGTGCATGTATAGAAGTGGGCAGGGGAACTAGATTCCAGAATTCATTCGTACCTCCGTACTTTCGGGGAAGTATGTGATGCACCTCCCAGCGCCTTCGACCGCGCCGGAATCTCCCACATCGACTGGATCGCCGAAGGGTTCGACGCCATAGACAAAGGCCGCAGCCGGCCGCCCGCCTTCGAAAACGGTATGGTCTCCGCTGACCGCCTCACTACCGACCCACGAATCATCCGCACAATTAGCCCCGGCCTACCTGGCAGTCCGGACATCATCCCTCAGTATCAAGCACTATCTGCGAGGGTTCCGGAATCGCGGGATCCGGGCGTGCAGGTTCATTCACGGACGGAACAGAGGGTTGATCATGCTCGGCAGGTGGAACGGTACCGTCGATGGCGGGTATGCCGCGCGGTGGCACTCCACCCGGAGCGTCGATCAGCTGGTGCGTAGCCGGATCGGGATCGCGGCGCGGTAATTGCGGGCAGGCTGGTCGGTCCGCGCCATCCCTACCTGCAGGCAGCCCCGAGTGCGCCCAACGTAGGGCTCACAGCCGTCTGAAACCTTTGGGTAGAGGAATCTCCGGTCGTTCGGTCGGCAGTCCTGCTGCTGCGCGGATGCTTCGGATGTCCTCGACGGTTACCGGCGTGGACAGATTCTTCTGGATGACGATTGTGCCGTCATGGTAGGGAAATGCCTCCACGCTGGGCGGGAGCTGCGTTTCCTTGATCGGCAACTCAGGACCGAAGTAGGTGCAACTGCCCACGATTGCGTCACCCGGTACGTTGCGCTGAGGCGATGATTCGGTTCGGCGGTAGAGCACGGTGACACGCGAGTCCCAGATGTCGGCTAGTCCCTGTACGAGCTTCGATGCCAGCGAAATCAGTGATTCGTCGGCAAAGGCACATGCGAATGCGCCGGACCCTGAGGTGCCCCCGAAACTAACAACGACTTTGACGTCTCCAGCGGGTGAATACAGGGTCATATGTCGTCCCAATGAGAGGGGATACATACCGCCGGTGGCATCAGGGGATCGTCTGCGCTCGATCAATGCGGCTTCGATCGATTTTTCCGTCGGAGGCACAAGGATCTGACGGATATTCGACGCCAAGGCTTGCTCGACTCCGGCACCGTCGGGGAGGGCATCGCCTACTGTTTGGTACAAGTCGACGTCGAAGACAGGATCGATGTCGCGAAGCAATCGTAGCGAACGTGCAACGAGCGCGGCCGTGACGGCCTCGCTTTCAGGCGCACCCTTTCGTGGAATGACCTTCACTGTCAAGCCCGCCGTAGGATTGCGGCGCAGTGATGATGTAGGCACTCTTCACTCCCCTCCAAATACGATGATGTTGATGTTCTCCAGCCCGATTACCTCGTCGAACGCATCCTCCATTATCTGCGCAGCTTGTTCTTGCAGAAACACCCATTGGAGGTGTGCATCGCTGCCCGCAAGAGCTATGGCTCGGACCTGTCGCTCAGCTTGCTCAAGCATGCCATCGACAATATTGTCGCGCATGAAGTCTGGTACATGCGGTCTGAACAGCATGTCGTAATTACCTTTGACCTCTTGAAGAATATTGAGTTCTCGGATCCAGTTGTCGATACTGATGCGCCCGGTTGGTCTGAAAGGCGCCGGAAGGTAGTAAGTGAACGCTGGGTCAACTCCGGTAACCAACTGCTGAAAAGCTGCGTTGGGTGTCAAATTGCCGTTCTGGTCGAACATCGACGCGATCTCTGATGGATAGGCGTTGTCCCAAATACCGTGACCGCCCTCAGGATCTCCGAGTATCGGAATACGACCTGCAGGAACGTCTGCGGGTTCACCGGTTTCGATTCCGCCAGGATCCGTCTGCGTGTTTGTAATCGGAAGCGATACGCCTGGTTCGCCAGAATCGGGCTGTAGCGGCGGGGTAGCGACAGTCGGCCGGTCTGTCGGACCTGGAATAACACCTGGCTGCTCGATCGTGCTCGGATCGGTGGCGAAGGGGTCGAATTCCGGTGGTCCGGGTTGCTGCGGAGCGCCGGGAGCATCCGGATTCACCGGCACATGACCGACATCGGGCAAAGTCGGCACACTCGGTTCCTCGACGTGACCTGGCGAGGGAGCCTTCGGTTCTGGGTTCGACCCCGGATCAGCAACCTCACCGGGCGAGGGTGATTCCCACTCGCCACGATCGGGATCGCCGGGCGAAGTGGGTTGCGAGGGTTCCGGAATCGTGGGATCCGGGCGTGCAGGTTCATTTACAGACGGAACAGAGGGCTGGTCATGCTCGGCAGGTGGAACGGTGCCGTCGATGACGGGTATGCCGCGCGGTGGCACTCCACCCGGCCGGGGAACACTCTGCGCCGGAACAGACGGTGCGCTGGTCGGGGGCCGGGTCGGTGTTGTCCGGTTCGAGACGATCAGGTCTTCGGCCCGGACTGCGCCAGCAATCAGACGCCCCCCACGCAATGGTGGGAGAACGAAGCTCATGATCTCGCCGGTGTAAGGCTGATCGAAAGCAACGCCCGGGTCCAGATAATGCGGGTCGCCGATCAGAACGGGTTCGCCGGTGCTCCAGTCGTACAGGTACAGAGTGGAGGTGTAGTTGTCGAAAACCCGATGCGGGCGACCCTGCTCGTCGTAGGTGACCTGCAGGTCGTGCTCTTCTCCCTGGGCGTCGGTGTACGTCCAACTCCACACGTTCGGCACTTTCGAGGCTGTGCCAGACCAGCTGGTTCCGTTTTCGTCCGTGAAGGAGGTGTCAGTGACGACAGGTTCGGTGGTGTAGTCCTGCCCGCCGATGTTCGAAGTGATCGGCTCCTGGGTTTGATTGGCGA
>NZ_JAZHFF010000015.1:0-84329 GCF_036541985.1 Rhodococcus sp. IEGM 1306 | reverse complement strand
GTATTGCGTCGCCGACAGGGTTTCCGGTTCCTGTTTCGGTGATCGGTGGTTCGGAGACCTCGGAGTTAGGGTCACCGGACATGAGATGGCCGAGGTCTGAATCTGCCGGGTCCGCAGGTTCTGTGGTGTAGTCCTGCCCGCCGATGTTCGAAGTGATCGGCTCCTGGGTTTGATTGGCGAGTATTGCGTCGCCGACAGGGTTTCCGGTTCCTGTTTCGGTGATCGGTGGTTCGGAGACCTCGGAGTTAGGGTCACCGAGCATGAGCTGCTCGAGGCCTGAATCTGCCGGCTCCGGGGGGGTGGCGGCGAGGACGTTTTGTGCGTCCCTGCGTGCTTGTTCGCCCTCCGGGGTCATCGGGCCGATGAAGTTCGCCTGCGCTTCGAGCGCAGCACGTTCTTCCGGTGTCAGCTCCGGGTCGGCGAGGATCGGGTACAGCAGGTTCTCTATGCCCGCGGTGTCGACGACCTGGACGAGTTGCCCGTCCCGGATCTCGTAGTGCGTCGGAACAGGAGTGCCGTTGGCGTCGTACGCCCACGGGGCATCGATTGTCGAGACCGGATTCCCGTCGGCGTCGAAGACGGTGACCGTGCCATCGGGGTTGACACTCATGTGACCGCCGGGCGGCACCGTCACCGGAATCACGGATTCGTGCGACGACGTTTCGTCGTGGATCAGGAAGAAGAACCGGCTTCCGCCGGTGATCGGATCGAACACCCGCAACGAGGACTGCCCGCCAGGTGCGTACGCAGTCAACGGCGACACGACAGTCCCGACCGCCTGGGAGAGTACTGATTCGGGCGTGCGGGGGCTGAAAGGTCCCGGCCGCCCGCGCACTCCGATACCCGCAGCGGTGAACGCCGCAGCGCCGATCAGGGCGAGTTCGAGATACCGGTCACGGCCCGAGTCCTCCCCGGCGGTGGAAACATCTGCTGCCGGGTCCGGAACCGTTTGGGCCGGTGCGATATTCGAATCCGAATCCGCGGGGATCGGTCCGGGACCACGATCGGTGGTGGTTCCCTCACCCGGGGTGGGTGTGGGTGAGGGAACCGCTGATGCCGATGCATTGGGGAATGCACCGACACCAGTTTCCGAGGCCGGGGACTCGGAAGTAACGGGCGGAACCTCGATCGTCGGCACAGGGACGATGGGGGTGCCGTTGTAGGTGGGAAAGTTCGTCGGAGCATTGGCCCCGACATTCGGGCCACCGCCTGGAGCCTGCACACCGGGGAGCCCGACAGTGGTCGTCGGCGCAGCTGTCGACGTCGTGGACGGCGCGCTCAGGCACGGGTTGATGATCTCTGGCGGGATGGGCGCGCCAGGTGGCAGCGACGCAATGAGATTCAGGTAGATCTGATGATCACGTGCCCGCACCGCCGCGCAGTCTTCTTCCGGCGTCGCGTTCGCCGGAGCGGCGGAGAGTGCAATTCCCGCACCGATCGCTCCGGCCGCTCCGGTCAACAGCGCCCCGGCGGCAAGCACTCCCGCGAGAGTCCGGCGAAGTCGTCTACCGGACTTCACCGGCGCGCACCACGATTGTCACTCTTCTTCGTTCGGAGTAGCGCGATGAGTTTGTCTGCGCCCCACCAGAACAACCGTCCGGAGATCGACATCCACAAGAAGAACGCCAGGTAAACCAGGATCGTCCCGTAGTCGTTCGCCCAGCCGGCGAGCTTCCCGATCACCGCGAATGCCGCGATCAGCAACCCCAGTCCAACTGCCGTAGCGATCACAGCCTTGGAGAGTGGACCGAGTTCACTGTCCGGATCCCAGTCATCAACGTCTGCAACGTCTTTCCTATCGACGGCAGCGGGTTCCGTTTGGACACTGCGGCGTTCGGCGTTGTTGACGGTCATGACTGGAACTCCAAATGGGAAGGGAGAGCGGGGAAAACGGGTCGCCGGTGCTGGGCGCGGCATCAGTTCCAGTACTGGTAGGTCAGGGTGACGTACCCGGCGTTGGCCGGGTTGTTCGGATCAGCCAGGTAGACATCGACGTAGCCACCAGCATGGGCAGCGGCTTCGCCTATCACTACGCGGTCGGGGGCGCTGAGCTTGCCATCGGGGCCGACGGTGAGCGCCGAGCCCGGTGCGAGCTCAATCCACCGCTGCGAGCCTGGAACGATGTCGGAGATGGCGTCCGGGATCGGGCTCGCCGCCAACGCCGCGGTTTCCGCATTCGAGAGCGACAGACCGATCCGACCCTGCTCAGGTTCGACGATCGGAGTTGCAGCAGATGCCACGCCGGCGCCGAGAACACCGAACAGGGCGATACCCGCGGTGAGGGTTCCGGCAGTGGCCAAGGTACGAATCTTCATGATTTCTCCTTTGTGGGCGTGATGAGTAACCACCCCTGGACTGGGCGGATCGGGAATAGTCGCCAGCAGCGCTGACGACGGCTGCGCGGGTCAGAGCCAGGTGGGATCGGAGTACACGAACAACGTGTTGTCCGACGTCGCCGTCGACACCGAGAGTTGTGCATACGAGCGAATCGTCACCGGCCCCATGCACGCATCAACCTTCACGTGCACGTTCTCTGCCGTGATCGACGCCTTCGACGACTCGAGATCCTTCTTCCCCAACGGAATCGTCGTGATCGTGCCCGGCGCAATCGTCGACTGAATACTCGGATTCACCGACGCATTCACACCCACGTTCGCCGACGGGACACCCGAAATACTCACACCGACAGACGGACCGAGCGAAAAACCAAGCCCCAAGCCAAGTCCGGAGGAAACATCGATCTGGCAGCCAATCTGCAACCCCTGCTCGACATAACCGGTCTTCACCGCCGAATCACCCGCACCACCGATCGTGCCGGTCACCTTCGCCGACACGAACCCCTCACGAGTGAACGCCGTCGTCGCCAGATTCGGCAACGGGTTCGCCGACAGTTTCGTGGCGGCAAGATCCAACGACCAACCGTCATCGGTGACAGTGCTCGCGAACTTGTCCGCCAACGCCGTCGGCGTTGCCGATGCGCTCCCTGCGAAGACCACACCCGACGACAGCGCGGCAACCGCACACGCCGCGAGCCCTACCGCGGCCCTCGATCGACGGCGAGATGTTCGTGCTTTCAATTCGGTTGCCATGAGTAACTCCTACGTCGCGGACCAGCAACCAATTCGGTAGCTGAACACTAACTAAATGCAAGTTACCGGACAGTACCAAGCGTTCCGTTTTATCAACAGGCTCCCGCGACCAACTATCGGAGACTTGCGGTGAACTTCCGGTAACAGATACATATCGACAGGGCTCAGAGCAGGGAATGGGACTTAGGTCCCAATGTGGCGAACGACACCAAACTTGGACCATCCGCCCATTGGTGACAGTCGAGCAAACGTGCAAACAAGGCACGATCCGGAGCATTTCAGCAGATTGAATGCAACGTGGTCTCTGGCGATATGGCCACGCAAACTTATTGAACGGTCAACAGTTAATTGGTGGCGCGCAGCTCATTCGGACACCAAGCGCAAGGAGGCCGCGTAAACCACGAGCCCATCTAGCCAAGGAGGGAATCGAATTGACCACCAGCCGCACGATGCGATCACCTGGAACTCTCGTCGCCGAGCGCCGCAATGGCTGATCGTTCACCACAGCACAACGAGAACCGGCAGATTGCCGCAACATCGGACGTAGCACCGAAGTGGCGAAGCCATTGCTTCACCCGGCGACCCCAGGGCGGCAAAGATTGCTACACATCCGACTCCTCGACGCTCCTGCGCTTCGTAGGGCACGAAAAAACCCAGCCCACGCTTTCGCGCGGGCTGGGTTTGAACAACGAACATTTGGCGGAAGCGGAGGGATTTGAACCCCCGGTGGGTTTAACGCCACGCTCGCTTTCAAGGCGAGTGCATTCGGCCGCTCTGCCACGCTTCCGTGGGCGATCCTATCGGGTGTTCCCACGGACCGCGAAAACGGCTCCAGAAGTCAGCGCTCGCCGATGGCTTTGTCGACCTTCTCGAAGACGTCTGCCAGCACGTCCAGTTCCTGGGGAGTCAGCAGATCGACCAGATTGTTCCGCACCCCGGCCACGTGAGTAGGCGCTGCCTCGGCGAGGCGACGCCTACCCTCTTCCGTGATCCGCGCGAGCACGCCGCGACCATCTTCGACGCAGGTGTCTCGCACGACGATGCCCTGAGATTCCATCCGCCTGATCTGGTGCGTGAGGCGACTCCGCGAAGACAGCACGCCGTCTGCCAGGTCACTCATCCGCAACGACCCGTCAGCTGACTCCGAGAGCATGACCAAAATGCGGTAATCGGCCAACGACAGGTCGTGTGAATCCTGCAGTTCGCGGTTGAGAACCTCCATGAGGCGCTGATTACCGTCCATGTAGCCGCGCCATGCACGCATCTCGCATGGCGTCAGCCACGGTGTCTCACCGTGCGCCGCCTGCGATGTCTCCTCGGTTGTCGCTTCAGCTGTCACAGGTTCCAAGTTTAGACCTGTGTCCGCCCGTCACAGTAAGACTCACCCTAAAGTCACGAATTGGACATGAGGATCGAGGAATCGATTTCGGCGACCGATGCCAGCCCCGCCAGCCCCATGGTGAGATCCAGGTCGGCCAGGAGACTGCGCAATGCATGACGCACTCCGTCCGCTCCGGCCAATCCCAACCCGTACACCCACGGCCGCCCGTACAGCACTGCGTCGGCACCCAAGGCCAGAGCCTTGATTACGTCTGCGCCACAACGAATTCCGGAGTCCATCAGGATGTTCACCTCATGCCCCACCGCATCAGCGACGGGACCGAGAGCATCGAGTGCCGAAATCGACCCGTCAACCTGACGCCCACCATGGTTGCTCACGACAATGCCGTTGGCGCCGGCCGCGACGGCCTCACGTGCGTCGTCGGGATGGACAATTCCCTTCACTGCGATCGGAAGTGTCGTCCACTGGCGAAGTTTCGCGATATCGGCAATCCGCACCGCATGATTGCCGAACAACGACACCCACGTGAGAACCGCGATCTGCAGCGCTTCTGCGCTCTCCTCGGGAGGCGTGGCCAGTTTTGCGCGGAACACCGGATCCGACAGGTAGTTGGCAATACCCTTCGCCTGCAGGAACGGAAGGTGACCGAGTTCGAGATCCCTTGGACGCCAACCCATACCGGGAGTGTCGGCAGTCAGGACGATAGCCTTCGCGCCCGCCGTCTCCGCTCGACGGACAAACGACTCGGCAAGCTCGTCGTCGGCCGGCCAGTACAGCTGGTACCACCAGTTCTCGCCGGAGGCCGCCGCTACGTCTTCGATGGTCGAGGATGCCGCCGTCGAGAGAATCGATCCGATCCCCAACTCGGCGGTGACCGAACCGACCGCAACCTCGGCGTCGTCGTGGACCAAGCCGAGCACGCCCACCGGAGCCGTCAGGATCGGTGCAGCCAACCGCGTCCCCAACACCTCGACGCTCAGATCACGCGCGTCGGGCGCCGCAGTCCCCCGCAACATCCGCGGCACGATCGCATGCTTGTCGAACGCCCGCAGATTCGACACCGCGGTTCGTTCGGTCGACGCGCTACCGGCGATGTACCCGAAGGCCTCCGGTGAGAGTTGCTCGCGCGCGGCATCTTCCAAGCCTGCCGCAGTCATCGGCAAAGCCGGCTTCGCGCCGCTCAGTCCCGTCAGATAAATCTCGTTCTGCATGTTCCCGAAGTAAGTCACGTCCGCGACGGTAGCGGCAAAACACCCGTCAGCGGGGAGATTCGCTAGCGTCGTATCCATGTACGCCATAACGATCGATCAGCCCGGCGGTCCCGAGGTCATGAAATGGGCGCAGCAGCCCGATCCTGAACTACCTCGCGGGCACGTACTCGTCGAGGTCGCCGCGACCGCAGTCAACCGCGCCGACCTGCTCCAACGTCAAGGCTTCTACCCGCCGCCGCCCGGCGCGAGTGACATTCTCGGCCTCGAATGCTCGGGTGTGATCACCGAACTCGGCGAAGACGTCACCGGTTGGTCCGTCGGCGACGAAGTCTGCGCACTGCTGGCCGGCGGTGGCTATGCCGAGAAGGTTGCGGTCCCGGCAACACAACTTCTCCCCGTTCCCGCTGGCGTCGATCTCCGTGTCGCAGCGTCACTGCCGGAAGTTGCGTGCACAGTGTGGTCCAACGTCGTGATGCGCGGCGGACTACGACGCGGACAGGTACTACTCGTCCATGGCGGTGGCGGCGGAATCGGCACCCACGCCATCCAGGTCGGCAAAGCCCTCGGCGCCCGCGTCGCAGTTACCGCGGGTTCGGAGGACAAATTGAACCGCTGCCGCGAATTGGGCGCGGATATTCTCATCAACTATCGCGACAGCGACTTCGTAGCATCACTCGCCGAAGCCACCGACAACCACGGCGCCGACGTGGTTCTGGACAACATGGGAGCGTCGTACCTCGGGCGCAACGTCGACGCACTCGCCATGGACGGCCACGTCGTGATCATCGGAATGCAGGGTGGCCGCAAGGGCGAGGTCGACATCGCCAAGCTGATGGGAAAGCGCGGAAACATCACGTCGACGGGCCTGCGTGGGCGTCCGCTCACCGGCCCCGGCGGTAAAGCGGACATCGTCGCCGACGTCCGCGCGAAGTTGTGGCCGTTGATCGCAGACGGATCGGTTCAACCGATCGTGTCGACCGAACTTCCGATCACCGAGGCGCCATTAGCCCATCAGTTGCTGGATTCGCCGGAAACCGTAGGCAAGGTCATCCTCACCGTGAAGTGAGCCGAGCGGGATCGATCAGCCCAGGGCGCCGAGTTCGGCGACCAGCTGATTGATCTCGTACCGCGTCGTGTACGGCGCAAGGCCGACGGTGACCGCGCCGCCTTCGTCGTTGACACCGAGGGCGTCGAGCAGCCTGGAACCACCATGCGTACCGCTTACCGTCGCGATGCGCTTGTCGGCCAGGTGCGCCGCGACCTTGTCTGCCGCCATCCCCTCGAGTGTGAAACTGAGCGTCGGCACCCGCGTGGGTGCGCCGCCGATCACCATCACGTTGGGCAGGGCTGCGAGAGAACGCATGAGGTGATCGAACAGACCGTCCTGATAGTCCTGTAGCGAGCTGATCGAGGTTTCGAGGCGCTCACGCCTGGTTCCCGTTGCCGATTCGTCCAACCCGGCCAGGAAATCGATCGACGACGTGAGACCGGACAGCAGCGCGAACTGATGACCGCCCACCTCGAGTCGCTCGGCGCCACGCGCGTACGGGTTGAGCGACACGGCCGGAATTCGGTCGAGCAGTCCGGGATCGCGGAAGACGAGTGCGCCCACCTGTGGACCGCCCCACGACGGCGCGCTGACGGCAACGATGTCCGCCCCGAGATCAGCCATGTCCACATGCGCATATGGCGCTGCACCGACGGCGTCGACCACCATCAGTCCGCCGAATTCGTGCAGACGATCAGCTGCGGCGCGGACGTTCGGAGCCGAACCGACGACCGGTGATGCGGCCGTCAAGGCCACCAATCGAGTGGTCGAGGTGATGAGATCGTTGAACTGCCAACTCGGGAGCTCACACGTTTCGATTTCGACCTCTGCCCATCGCACCTGAGCGCCGTAGCGACTGGCCACACGAAGCCAGGGCGCGACGTTCGCCTCTTCGTCGAGGCGCGAGAGCACGAGACCGGTTCCGAGGCCCAACCGCGAACTGAGCGACTCGGCGAGCCAAGCCAACAACACCGCTCGGTCTGATCCGAGAACGACTCCCGCAGGATCTCCGCCGACCAGATCGGCGACCGCGGTGCGCGCACTCTCGAGAATGGCAGCACTACGACGGTTCGAGACGTGGCGACCGGAGGAAGAAGATGCAGAGGCACGGAACGCGGTGGAGACCGTCCGCGAGACGGCGTCCGGGATCTGCATTCCGGCCTGCGGATCGAGGTGGATCCAGCCGTCACCGAGTGAGGGAATCAACCCCCGTACGCGGGCAACGTCGTAAGCCATGCTCGACACTCTAGGTGCAGACGCCCGCTTAGTCGAAGGCAGTCACCCAATTACCCGTCAGTACAGTTATTCGATAGCTAACTTTTTGGGGGTTACGCGGCGTTTGTCGCCCACACACGACAAGATGGAAGCATGACGAACCCCGACAAAGAGCAGGTACTCGTTATCGGACCCGACGGTCGACCCGTCGCGATGCCGGTGGCCGAGGCAGAGGCCGCCACCTCCGGCACCACCGAAGGCGCGGAATCCGAAGCCGAGTCCGTCGCCGAGATGGTCGAGCAGCCGGCGAAGGTCATGCGAATCGGCACGATGATCAAACAGCTCTTGGAAGAAGTGCGCGCCGCGCCGCTCGACGACGCCAGCCGCAAGCGCCTCAAGGACATCCACACCTCGTCCATCCGAGAACTGGAACAAGGCCTGGCACCCGAACTCCGTGAAGAACTCGAGCGACTGAGCCTCCCGTTCACCGACGACTCCATTCCCTCGGACGCCGAACTGCGAATCGCGCAGGCCCAACTCGTCGGCTGGCTCGAAGGACTGTTTCACGGAATTCAGACCGCACTGTTCGCGCAGCAGATGGCAGCGCGCGCTCAGCTCGAACAGATGCGTCAGGGCGCACTGCCTCCCGGCATGAGCATCGGGGCTCCGCATTCGCCGGCACATCCGGACCAACAGAGCCCAGGAACCGGCCAGTATCTGTAACGAGCAGCGCTGCGTCCCCAGCTGAAGTCTTCACGGTGTTGCGCCCCGGTAGGCTCGGTGCTCGTGCCCGACTCCGCGAACTGAGCGGATTCAATCCCGGCGACGCCGAACCGGGGAGCCCGCCCAACCAGGCGCTCCACCGGATGCAAGGAGCAGAATGACCGAGAACGTCAGCATCGAAACACGCGGAGCGTGTGTCGACTTCCCGATCTTCGACGCGAAATCGCGTTCGCTGAAAAAGGCGTTCCTCGGTCGTGCAGGTGGCGCAATCGGACGAAACGATTCCGACGTCGTTGTCGTCGAAGCTTTGCGGGACGTGACGTTGTCCCTGAAGGAGGGCGACCGAATCGGACTCGTCGGCCACAACGGTGCAGGCAAATCCACATTGCTCCGACTGTTGTCCGGGATCTACGAGCCGACTCGCGGATCAGCCGCAATTCGTGGCCGCGTAGCCCCTGTCTTCGATCTTGGGGTGGGTATGGATCCCGAGATCTCGGGATACGAGAACATCATCATCCGCGGAATGTTCCTCGGAATGACCCGTAAGCAGATGCTCGCGAAAATGGATGAGATCGCAGACTTCACCGAGTTGGGCGACTACCTCTCGATGCCGCTTCGCACCTACTCGACCGGAATGCGGGTCCGAGTGGCACTCGGTGTGGTGACCAGCATCGATCCGGAGATCCTGCTCCTCGACGAAGGCATCGGTGCCGTCGACGCAGAATTCATGAAGAAGGCGCGAACCCGTCTCCAAGACCTCGTCAAACGATCTGGAATCTTGGTTTTCGCGAGCCACTCGAACGAATTTCTGGCGCAACTGTGCGACCGCGCGATGTGGATCGATCACGGAACTGTCAGACAGTCCGGGGGAATCGAAGAAATCGTCCGCGCGTACGAGGGCAACGATGCCGGCGACCACGTCGCTCATGTGATTCGCGAAATGGAACGCGAAGACGCCGCGGCATCGGCGATTGCTGAAGCGAGCTCGGACGATGCCTGAGCGGATAATCGGCGTCGTTGTCACCCATCGGCGTCGTGAACTTCTCGCTTCGTCCCTGAAAGTACTCACAACCCAGACGCGCCCACTCGACCATCTCGTCGTCGTCGACAATGCCGACGAATCCGATGTCCGCGCGCTCGTGGACGACTGCTCGATCCCCACCACGTACATAGGGTCGGCACACAATCTCGGCGGCGCCGGTGGTTTCGCCCTCGGAATGTTGCTGGCATTGTCGCTCGGTGCAGACCGAGTCTGGCTTGCCGACGACGACGGCCGCCCCGAGGGGCCCGAGGTACTTTCGACGCTTCTCGATTGCGCAATTCGTCACAACCTGGCGGAAGTATCTCCCGTCGTGTGCGACATCTCCGAACCTGACAAGCTGGCCTTCCCGCTACGCCGTGGGGTCGAATGGCGTCGACGACGTAGCGAGCTGGGTGAAGGTGATCTTCTCCCGGGAATCGCGTCCCTCTTCAACGGTGCGCTGTTCACCGCGGAAGCGATCGAGACCGTTGGCGTTCCCGATTTGCGGCTCTTCGTCCGTGGCGACGAGGTGGAGGTCCATCGCCGACTGATCCGTTCCGGACTTCGGTTCGGCACATGCCTACAGACTGTGTACCTGCACCCCGACGGCGCCGACGAATTCAAACCCATTCTCGGCGGCCGTATGCACACGCAGTACCCGGACAACGAGACCAAGCGTTTCTACACCTATCGCAACCGTGGCTATTTACTCTCGCAACCCGGGATGCGACGGCTCCTTCCACAGGAATGGGTGCGATTCGGTTGGTACTTCCTCATCACCAGGCGTGACGTCTCCGGGCTGCGCGAGTGGATGAGGTTACGCAAGCTGGGTAGATCCGAACGCTTCTCTCGCATCTGATCGAGCCCGCTCGGCGACCGAGTAGGCTTGGCGGCTGTGTCTGCCCCAACCCTTGCCGACAAGGCCCCCATAGCGCCGGCGTCCCGCACGTTCGCCCGAGCAATCCAGGATCTGCGCGAGGGTCTCGGCCATCGAGAACTGTGGTTCCATCTCGGGTGGCAGGACATCAAGCAGCGCTACCGACGATCCATCCTCGGACCGTTCTGGATCACGATCGCCACTGGCACCACTGCAGTCGCGATGGGCATCCTCTACTCGTCATTGTTCAATCTGGACGTCGCGGAATTCCTCCCGTACGTCACTCTTGGCTTCATCGTGTGGAACATGATCTCCGGTGCCATCCTCGAGGGCGCCGAAGTCTTCATTTCCAACGAGGGACTGATCAAACAGCTACCCACGCCGTTGAGCGTTCACGTGTATCGGCTGGTCTGGCGCCAGTTGATTCTCTTCGCCCACAACTTCGTGATCTACATCGTCATTTTGATCGTGTTCCCGAAACAGCTTTCCTGGACGGATCTTTCGTTCATTCCTGCTTTGGCGTTGATCGCGATCAACGCAGTGTGGGTTTCCCTGGTTTTCGGCATCCTCTCCACTCGGTACCGTGACATCGGCCCGTTGCTCGCGAGCGTCGTTCAACTCTTGTTCTTCATGACTCCCATCATTTGGACCGAGAAGTCACTGCAAGGAACAGCCAACGCTGAACGAGCACGAATCGCGGAGCTCAATCCCCTGTATCACTTCCTCGACATCGTGCGAACGCCGCTCCTCGGCGGGGACCAGCAGCTGTACCACTGGGTCATCGTGCTCGCCGTCACCGTCGTGGGGTGGGGCCTGGCACTTCTGGCCATGCGCAACTACCGTTCACGCGTCGCGTACTGGGTATAGTCACCTGCGTGTGGAAGGAACCATCTGCACGATCTGCAAGTGGTGCAGCGGTGTCGCTGTTTCGACAACGAACCCTCGCACTGAAAGTTGTGTGAACAGTTCCGTGTCGATGAAATGGAAAGGCTCGAAATTCCACACGACATTGGCCGTATGAAGTATTGCCTCATAGCTCTGACGCTCACCGTCGGTGACGACCCACACGGTCTGGCAGCCCTGTGCCCGCTCGGCCGTCTCGTCCACTGAATATTCGGAATCCCACAGCTCGTCGATCGAGTTCGCATCATGCTCGAGGCCGATATCTCGCAAACCTTTGATCGAGTCAGGCCGTGCCTCGGCGACAGCATGCAACGAACTCGGCGCCCAGGACACCACCGGCTGGAACGCGACGCAATCGCCCGCATTCCCATTGGCTTTCAGAAAATCCGCAGCCGTACTGTAGTCCATCCCACCCGATTTTCCCCACGGCTCTCGCTGGCTGACGTATGCAGGTAGAGACGCCGCAGCAAGAAGTATCACCGCCGCCGAGGCCAGGACCCAGCTCGACGTCAGGCGGCTGATCATGACACCCAGCAGCAAGGCCACACCGGGCGCAGTGAATATGACGTACCGATCGACGTAGATGTTTCCCAGGACGACCGAATACACGAGAAACAGCGCCATCGGGACCAGAATCCACACCAGTGCGACAGTCGACGCACTGCGATCCCCGACAGTCCACCGACTGGGTGCGAAGAAATAGCCCGCAATCCCTGAGAGCACGATGATCCCCGCCACGACAGCAAACAACGGACTCGAAAGGAACCATTGGTCAACGGCGATCGTCGTGAAAATATGCCGATCCAACGGTGGTATCCAACTGACTTGCCTCGATTGTCCGAGCGACAGGGCGATCAGCGGGGACACAAGCAGGACCGCGGACGCGGAAGCACCGACAAAGCACAACCCTTTGAAACGATTCCGCTTCGAATCGGCGTCCGGAATCACCTTGGCCCCGAACACCACGATGACAGCGTGTACCAGCAGCAGCACGGCGCTGTAGAGAAACAGTGCTACAGAGACAGCTGCCAACACGCCGTACAGGATCCACCACGCGCGCTTCGACGTTCGCAGCGAACACACGAGCACCAGCATTGTGACCGTGGACAATGCCAACACCATTGCATACGAGCGTGCCTCGGTGGCTGCCCAGGTAACTCGGGGAAGCACCATGAAAGTGACGCCGACGATAACGCCGAGTCTGGTACCCCCGAACATCCGCGCCAGCGCTACCAACGCTGCCGTCGCGATTCCGACTGCCAGCGCACTCGGCGCTCGCGCAGAGAATTCCGATACCCCGAAAACCTGAAACCACCAGTGGATCAGCACGTAATAGAGCCCATGGACCGCATCCACGTGTCCGAGGGTTGCCAGCGTCGAACGAAGCGATCGGTCCGCCATCGAGACCGTCGCCGCTTCGTCCCACCAGAACGACGGACGACCGGACCACGCGACACCCACGACGGTAGCCGCGAGCCCCAGTAGAGCCGGCAAGCGCCACTGGGCCAATCTCTGCCCCAGCGGGAGGGCCACAAGCTATCCGATCTTGTTTCCGTACAAGCGCGTCCAGTTCTCGGCGCTCGTGAGGCGCGGCATGGCGTCCGAGTACGCCTTCTTCATCTCAGGTGCGCGCTTACGCAGCTCCCAACAGACTTTGGCCGCGCGCTTGGCCAACTCGGTAGCCTGCTTCTTGTTGCGCCGACGGACGCGGACGCCGTTCTGCGACGCGTCCGTGACAGCGGCATTTTCGAACAACGACACATGCCACCAGTCGCCGAAGATCGCAGGAACCGTTACCGGTCGACGGTCGACACGCCCAGTCCACTGTTGAACTACGCGCTTGAGAAGCACCAGACCCTCGCGGTTCTCGTCGGGCTCGAACTCCCACACGGTCATCTGCGTATGTGGATCGGACTCCGCACCGACTGCCGAGGCCGGCTGCATTTTCGTTTCAGGGTATTCGTCACGTAGAGCACGAACGTCGACAAGAGCAGATTGCCCGCCGTCGTTGAGGAAGTCAGGCCCCTGCAGGAAATCCTCAGCCGCCTTGACGAATGTTGCCGCCAACCCGTACTGCATTCCTACAATGAGCTGAGTAATCTTGCGTAACAAGAACTTCGAGATCACCTTACCGTCGAACGGGCCGTAGATCGAAGAAACGATCAACCCATTTCGAATGCTGAAGTACCGGGACCAGTCGTCGTAATCCTTCAGATGGAAATCCGCGTGCCAGACACCGGCATTGGGCAGAGTTATCGTCGGGTGGCCGGCGAAGCGCGCTCGGATTCCGTACTCGATGTCATCCCACTGGAAGAAAAGCGGTATCGGCAAGCCCAGCTCGGAGATGATCTCGGCCGGCAACAGGCAAGTCCACCAACCATTCCAGCCCGCATCGAAGCGCATCTCCTGCTTCTTCTTCAACAGGTCGACGCCCATCATCGCGCCAGGAGTCAGGACCCCGGCCTTGAGCTCGTCGAGAACCTCTCGCTCCGCACTGACATGCAACATCGTCGGATTGTTCAGTGACAACATCTGAGCCCCGACGATTGCCGGCTCGACCGTCATATTTGCGAATGCATTCATCCTGAGCACCGATTCGGGCTCGCAAAGAATGTCGTCGTCCATGAGGATGACGTTGGCGTGCTCAGAACCTGACGAGGAAGTGATTTCGAGCATTCCACGCGAGAAACCGCCCGCGCCACCAAGATTCGGCTGCGTCAGATAAATCAACTTCTTGCCGAGATCGTGCGCGACAGTCTTGAAACGATCCCTGGATTGAACCTGATCTGTGCCCTGATCGACCACACAGACGGCGTCGATACCGGTCATCGCACCCGCATCGGACGCCATGGTCGCAACGGTTTCGACACAGTCGTCGGCGCGATTGAAAGTGCAGATGACAACAGCCGCCGGGCGTATGAACTCTGGGGCCGAGACAGTCCATGACACGCCGGAAACGACAACGGAACCTTTGGTCGCGACGAATTCCAACCACATCGCCCCGCCGTCGACGAAATGAGCGAGCGGCGCATCAATCGAGAGTTCACCCGATCCGGCGACCGAGTGAAGTGAAATCGTCCTCTTGCGTCCGCGCACATCCGATGCACGCAGGCTGACGTCGAGCCCGCCGTCGCCGACGTAGCTCAGCTGAATCCGCACCGAACTCACACGCGTCCACCGCTGCCAGAAACTGGCAGCAAATCGTCCGAAATACGTGTTGGTGCTCGCGGTCGCCGCTTCGCCCAATGTCAGAGAATGCCGATCGACGAGCGCATCACCCTTGGTGACCACATACATTGCCTCTGGCACCTTGGGGGACATCGATCGGAAGATGCCACGCTGGACCAGAAAACGATCCCCGTGTGGATGCTCGACCATTACCTCGTCAAGCACAGCCGTGTCATTTGCGACCGGCGTATCCGCGGAGGCCTCGTTCATCTACTGATCCCTACCGTTGTTGATGTAGCTACATCTGAGCACGTATCGGGCTCGAGGGTATCAACCGCGGCAGCCGGTGGTTCAGCGGACGACGGATTCTCCGGCTGAATACGTTGCCTCGACGCCGGCCTTCTGCGGACGCCACCACTGCTCGTTATCGCGATACCACTCGACGGTGGCTTCCAGTCCGCTTCGAAAATCGCGGTACTGCGGCTTCCACCCAAGTTCCTGCTGCAGTCGCGTCGAATCGATCGCATACCGCAGATCGTGACCAGGGCGGTCGGTGACGAAGTCGAAATCGTCCGGCTTGCGTCCGAAAATTTCGAGCAGAGCCGCAATCACCGTCCGGTTGTCGGTTTCACCGTCGGCGCCGATCAGATACGTCTCGCCGGACTTTCCGCGGTCCAGGATGTCCCAGACGGCGCGGTTGTGGTCCTCGACGTGAATCCAGTCGCGGACGTTGCGACCTTCCCCGTACAACCGCGGACGCACCCCGTCGAGCAGATTGGTGATCTGGCGTGGGATGAACTTCTCCACATGCTGGTACGGGCCGTAATTGTTGGAGCAGTTCGAGATGGTCGCCGCGATCCCGAACGAGCGCACCCAGGCACGCACGAACAGATCACTCGACGCCTTGGACGCCGAGTACGGACTCGACGGGTTGTACGGTGTCGTCTCCGTGAACTTCGCCGGATCATCCAGTTCGAGGTCGCCGTACACCTCGTCGGTCGAAATGTGGTGATAACGGACCCCGTGCGAACGCACTGCCTGCAGGAGCGAGAAGGTGCCCATGACGTTGGTGCGCAGAAACGGTTCGGGGTCGGCGAGGGAATTGTCGTTGTGGCTTTCGGCCGCGAAGTGCACGACTGCGTCGGAGCGCGAGACAAGATCGTCGACCAGCGGCTCGTCGGCCACGTCGCCGTGAACAAACGTGATCCGGTCCTCGACGGACGCCAGGGACTCGCGATTTCCGGCGTAGGTCAGAGCGTCGAGAACCGTGACTTCCACGTCGGGACCCGTCGCCACCGTCTGATGAACGAAATTGGCACCGATGAAGCCGGCACCCCCGGTGACCAGTAGTCGCACTTCATCTCCTCAGGCTCATCGAACGAACTCCCACTTTAGCGGCAGAATTCGCCATGTCCCGTTTGCATCGGCGGGCAGGAGTGCAGGACACTGCACGCATGCGCGGAATCATTCTGGCCGGTGGCACCGGGTCGCGGTTGCACCCGATCACCCTCGGAGTGAGCAAGCAACTCTTGCCCGTCTACGACAAGCCGATGATCTACTACCCGCTCTCCACTCTCATGCTCGCGGACATTCGCGACATCTTGATCATCACGACCCCACACGACGCCGAGCAATTCCGACGAGTTCTCGGCGACGGCTCACAATTCGGTGTGAATCTCACGTACGCGATCCAGCACGAACCCAACGGCCTCGCAACGGCATTCACACTCGGCGCAGAGCACATCGGATCCGACTCCGTGGCGCTCGTCCTCGGCGACAACATCTTCTACGGCCCCGGCCTCGGAACCCAACTCAGGCGTTTCTCCGACATCGACGGCGGAGCCGTATTCGCTTACTGGGTCTCGAATCCGACCGCCTACGGCGTCGTCGAATTCGACGACTCGGGTCGAGCAGTGTCCATCGAGGAAAAACCGACGTCACCGAAATCCAATTACGCAGTCCCCGGCCTCTACTTCTACGACAGCGACGTCGTGGCCATCGCACGCACGCTGAAGCCCTCTGCGCGTGGCGAATACGAAATCAGCGACATCAATCAGCACTATCTCGAAGCTGGCAAACTCTCTGTCGACGTCCTCCCCCGCGGAACCGCGTGGCTCGACACCGGCACACCCGATTCCCTGCTCGAGGCAGCGAACTACGTGCGGACCATCGAACACCGCCAAGGCCTCAAGATCGGTTCACCTGAAGAGGTCGCGTGGCGTCAAGGATTCATCAGCTCCAACCAATTACGCACTCAGGCAGAAGCATTGGGCAAATCCGGGTACGGCAACTACCTACTCGAGCTGCTCGAGCACGGCAAGGAATGGTGACGTGGAAATCCGTCCACTGAAGATCGCCGGAGCTTGGGAAATTACACCGAAGCAGTTCGGCGACAACCGCGGTGTCTTTCTCGAATGGTTCAAAAGCTCCGCCTTCACCGCCGCGACCGGCCGCACTCTCGACCTCGCGCAGGCCAACTGCTCGGTTTCCGAAGCCGGTAGCCTCCGCGGGATCCACTTCACCGACAATCCGCCCGGACAGGCGAAGTACATCACCTGCGTGAAAGGTGCCTTCCTCGACGTTGTCGTAGACCTGCGCGTCGGATCACCGACCTTCGGCGAGTGGGATGCAGTGGTGATCGACGACGTCGATCGACGAGCGGTGTTCCTTGCGGAAGGCCTCGGCCACGCGATCCTTTCACTCGAACACGGATCGACAGTGATGTACCTGTGCAGCGTCGAATACTCCCCCCACCTGGACCGCGACCTCGATCCCTTCGATCCGGAACTCGCGATCGAATGGCCGAGAACAGACCGTAAGGGCAACCCTCTGACCTACGAGCTCTCCGCAAAGGACGCTGCCGCGCCGTCCCTGGCGACGCTCCGCGCGGACGGCATGTTGCCCGGTTTTGTGGCCGAAGATTCGCCGAATCGGTAATCTTCACCTTTCACGACTCGATGGCATGACACCGGCGGGACGGACGGCTGGATGACCAAACGTGCGAGCAGACGCGGCCTGTGGACGGCCGTCGTTCTCGCAGCCGGCCTCGGTGGTCTCGCGCTGGTCGCACCGCCCCTGACTCCGGGAACGATCGAGTCCGCACCGGTCACCGTCATCACGACCACCCCACCATCGCCGGTTGTTCCGCTCACCCCGGAGGAGCTCTCGGCCCGAGTGGTCCCCACCATCGTCACCATCACGGCGCCGGCCGGATTCACCACCACTGCTGGGACCGGGATCGTGCTCTCCCCTGACGGAGTGGTGCTCACGAATCACCACGTCATCAGCGGAGCCTCGGACGTCACCGCCGTCAGCATGTCCAACGGGCTGATCTACGACGCCGAGATCCTCGGGTACGACAGCGTCAGCGATCTTGCCGTCCTTCGACTCGCGGGCGCTGACGATCTGCCGGTGGCTGTGGTCGGCAAATCAGCAGAAGCCGCTCGCGGGGACTCCGTCACCGCAATCGGAAATGCGGAAGGCGGCGGAGTACCCGTCCCGGCTCCCGGCGTCATCACCAACCTCGGTGTCACCGTCAACACCCGCAACGTGTCCGACGGATCGCGAAACCAGTTGAAGGGCCTCATCGAGGTCGACGCGGACATCCGGCCTGGCGATTCCGGTGGCCCCCTGGTCAACGCCATTGGCGAGCTGATCGGCGTCAGCAGCGCGGGCAACGCCGTCACCGACCGCACCGAAACCTCACCGGCGCCTCAGTCCTACGCGATACCGATCGACACCGCACTACCGATCGTCGAGCAGGTACTCGGTGGCCGCTCCTCCGAGAACGTGCGTGTGGGACCGACACCCGTACTCGGTGTCGCGGTGAAGGATCACGCGGACATGCCGGCCGGCGCCGAAGTTGTTGCCGTGAGCTTCGATTCGCCGGCCGAGCGGGTGGGGCTGACCAAAGGTGCGGTCATCACCGAGTTCGGTGGCAGCCGGATCGCGTCGTCCGCTGATCTCAACGCGGCGATGAGCTCGCGCCGCCCCGGCGACACCGTCGCGGTGACGTGGGTGGACGCAACCGGGCAACCCGGGACCGGTTCGCTGGTCCTCGACGAGGGGCCACCTCGCTAGTCTTAGAAGGCGCCAGCCGTGAAAGCATCGTGGCATGACCACGGTTCTCCTGCTCACCTGTGACGGCGCCGCCCGCGAGGCGGATGTCGAAAGCAAACTCGTCATGGAAGCTCTCACCTCCTACGGCATCGCGTCGACGATGGCGCCGTGGTCGAGCCCGTCCCTCCTCGATATCGACGCCGACCTGGTTCTGATCCGGTCGACCTGGGACTACACCCAGCGCCTCGACGAATTTCTCGCCGTTCTCGATCAGCTGACCGCTCCGATCGCCAATCCACTCTCGATCGTGAAGTGGAACGCACACAAGGGATACCTCACCGAACTTGCCGCGGCCGGCGTCCCCATCGTCCCCACCGCTGTGATCGCTGCCGGAAAGAGCGAAACACTCACCCTCCCTTCGTTCGAGGGTGCCGACGTCATCGTCAAGCCGGCAGTGTCCGCCGGCGCTGTCGGAGTGGGAAAGTTTGCCGCCGGGTCCGAGCAGGCCCACGCTCACCTCAGCTCGATCCTCGACGGCGGTAACGACGCGTTGGTCCAGCCATTCGTCTCGGACGTCGTCGACGGTGAGCGCTCGATCATCCACATCGGCGGACGCTACTCACACGCTGTCCGGAAGATCCCGGCCGCCCACGACTTCCGCGTGCAGGAATTTCACGGCGGAACCAACCACCTCCACGAACCGTCCGCCGCCGAACTCGCGGTGGCCGACGCAGCACTGGCCGCGACCCCATGCGGCCCCGGCGAATTGCTTTATGCGCGTGTGGACGTCGTGGGTCCGGTGGATCAGCCACTGCTCATGGAAGTGGAACTGATCGAGCCCGAACTCTTTCTGCCATTCGCCCCTGGATCTGCCGACGCCCTCGCACGGGCAGTTGTCGCGTCACTAGGTCGGTGACGCGCCACGGAGTGCCTTCTTGTCGATCTTCCCCAAAGCAGTGAGCGGCAGCGCTTCCAGAATCGAAATCTCCTTGGGCGCCCAGATCGGACCCTTGTGCGATCTCACGTGCGCGATGAGTTGATCGGGTGTGACCGACCATCCCGTCTTCAGTACGACTGCGGCGGTAACAGCTTCTCCCCATTGAGAATCGGGGACACCGAATACCGCACATGCTGCCACCGCGGGATGATGTCCGAGTGAGTCCTCGACTTCGCGCGGGTAGACGTTGAATCCACCACTGATGATCGTGTCTTTGATGCGGTCGACGATCGAGATGAGCCCACTTTCGTCGATTCGAGCAACGTCGCCGGTGTGCAACCACCCATTCGCGAGCGCTGCAGCGGTTTGTTCAGGTTTGTTCCAATAGCCGTCCATCACGAGCGGACCTCGCACACAAAGCTCGCCGGGTACGCCCGTCGCCGTCTCGTTTCCCTGCTCGTCAAGCAACACCACCTCGACACCTGGCATCGCGCGCCCACAACTCCCCAAAACTGCGGGATCGTCCGTGTGCTCACGTGTATCGAGTACCGTCAACGCATTCGGGGCTTCGGCCTGACCGTAATGCTGGCTCAGGATCGGCCCGAACACCGCCCCTGCCTGCTCGAGCCTGGTGGGGTCGATGGGTGCAGCACCGTAAAGCATCCAGTTCAGCCCAGACAGATTCGCATCCGACAGGCGTGGATGGTCGAGTAAGGCATAGAGCATCGTGGGAACCACGAATGTAGCTGTGACTCCGCCATTTTCGATGGCGTCGACAACTCTGTCCGGGTCGAACGACCTGTGCAACTCGAAGCTTGCACCTCGCAGCAGACCGGGTGCGACGAGCAGACCGGCAGCATGAGACATCGGCGTAGTGAGCAGCATGGTGGTTTCAGCCGGCCACTCCCACGTGGTGCAGGCCCAGGCATTGGCGACCAAGGATCGGTCCCTGAGCATGACGCCTTTCGGCTCACCGGTGGTTCCACCGGTGTAGAAGAGATACAAAGCTCGACCCTGACCGCCTAAGCCTGAACCTATTCCCGCCGTACCCAATTCACACGCTGATTCGAGGGCTGACAGTGACATCACTCGAGTCTGTGCCGCTTCGGCGCGTACCTGGAACTGTCCGTCGGCAACCAACAGGAGATCGGTACCACTGTCTTTCAGCACCATCCTGTCGTTCTCTTCGGTCGCGAGCGGATGGAGTGCCGTGTAGCGCACGCCCGCCAGACACGCCGCGGCCATGACCGTGAATGCTTCAGGACACGGCCCCGCAAGCAGGGCGACCCCGGCTCCGTCCGGCAGAGCGAAGCTACTGAGGACACCTGCAATCCGCTCGATCTGTTCCGCAGTCTGCCAATATGTCAGCTCGGCCCGATCACCGTTCCGATCCGTGAATCGAAACGCGATGTGGTCTGGTCGGCGTCGCAGCGCCGACAGAATCAGATCCGCATATCCCGCTTGCACCTGCAAGCCTGGCGCCATCGGTTCATCGTTCATGATGTCCGCGTTCATCGTGGCCCTCCCAAGATCGTGACCGCGGCGACGGCTTCCTCGATGCCGTAGAGACCTCCGCCGTTCTCTGCGACCGCGATTCGAGCACCCGGAACTTGTCGCCGCCCTGCTTGTCCACGCAACTGCGTGACAAGTTCGAAGACCTGCGCCAGTCCCGTTGCCGAGACCGGATGACCACGGGACTCGAGCCCACCTGACGGATTGACCGGACGCACGCCTCCCAACGAACTCGCACCGGACGCCGACCACGCGCCGCCCTCACCGATCGGGCAGAACCCCAGATTCTCGACCTGCTGCACTTCACCGAAGGCCGTGGCGTCGTGGACCTCTGCCACATCCACATCGCCTGGCCCGACTCCGGCTTCCTCGTATGCGCTCATTGCTGCACGGCGACCGATGTGACTCTCCACGTCATCTGCGGTCCGATCCGTGCCTGACACCAAGCTGCAACCGAGTACCTGCGCCGCCCGCCGAGAGGAATCGTGCCTTCGAGCAAAGTCCGCACTGGTCACAATGACCGCCGCTGCACCGTCACTGACGGGCGAGCACATCGGAACTGTCAGAGGCCACGCGACTCGCCTTGCGGCAAGCACCTCTTCGACGCTGAAGAGTTTGCGAAAGTGCGACCGCGGATTGTGCACGGAATGCGCATGATTTTTGGCTGCTACGGACGCGAGCTCGAACTCGGTGGTTCCGAATCTCTCCATGTGCGCCCGGGCAAGAGAAGCGTAGATCTCCATGAACACCGACCGCTCACCCTGCGATCCGAGTGCATCCGGCAGCGGAGCGGACAGCGAAGCAAGGCCCGCGAGCGTCTCGTCGCGATGCGCAACGTCGAGTGCACCGTCGAACACCTCCAGACTTCGAGCCGGATCCGAGCACACCAGCTTGTCCACCCCGACCGCCAACGCGACCTCGGACAGACCGGCGCGAACGTGGGCGATCGCCAGCCAGAGTGCAGTCGCGCCGCCGGCGCAGGCATTTTCGACATTGACGACCGGGACTCCCCCGAAACCGTATGGCCTCAAGGCAATCTGGCCTGGGATCATGTGCTGCCGGTCGATCGCCTTCTGGCTGACTGTCGCGTAGAAGACCGCACCGACGTCACCGCGGGTCAGGCCCGCGTCTTCGACGGCATCGATCGCCGCACGCCCCGCCAATTCCGAGGCCGCGGTATCCGCGTGCCGCCCGAAGAGAGTCGCGCCGACACCGAGAACCATGACTTCGCCGCTCACGCCACCACTCGATTCCTCAATACACCGAGGCCGGTGACCTCGAGTTCGACTACGTCTCCCGGTTCCAGGAACCGCCCGTGCTCCAAGCCGCATCCACTCGGCACGGTGCCGGAACAGAAGACTTCACCCGGGTACAGCCGCGTGGAAGTCGAAGCGAACGAAATCACGTCCTCGAAACGATGGTCCATGTCGGCGCTGGTTCCTCGGCTCACCTCGTCTCCGTTGATTCTCGCGGTCATCTCGAGTTGGTAGGGGTCACCGACTTCGTCGGCCGTCACGATCCAGGGCCCGAGGACATTCGCGTTCGAAAAGTCCTTGCTCTTACTGAGACCGAGTCCGGTGGAGATCTCCTCGAGCTGAGTATCGCGGGCGCTGAAATCGTTGAAGATGGTGTAACCGAAGATATGCGCAGGGGCATCCGCGCGTGAGATGTCGGTTCCACCGCGCCCCAGCACACAGGCGAATTCGAGTTCGTAATCGCGCAGGCTCGAGTACTCGGGCCACACGACGTCAGATTTGTGTCCGGTCACCGCCAATCGGTTCGCTATGTAATACAGCGGGCGCTCCAACTGGATCTTCGGCAGTTCGACGTCCTCGAGTGCGACCCCTTGAATTCGGGCGCGAGCGTTGCGGAAGTGATCCATGAAGCAGCCGAAGTCTCGGATCTGGACCGGCTGAGGAAGCGGCGACATCCAGCGCACATCACCTGCGTCGACGATTGCACTTGCCGGCGGCTCGTCTGCGAGCCGATCCAGGGTCTCCCGTGCCGCCGGACCACCTTCGATGATGGTTTGCATGGTTTCCAGTTCTGGAGCCGGTTTTCCCGTCACATCATGATGAGCTCGCTCGAGTAACAACAGTTGCTCGCCGCTGCCCGTCACCAGAGCCGTCTGCTGAGTCTTTTCGTATTCGACGGTCGCAAGTTTCACTGTGAGTCAATACCTTTCACTGAATTGTTCGTTAGGTGAGGCAGGAATTTTGCTCAGACGAACGCGACCACACGAGCCGGGGCAGCGCTGGCTCGCGCAAGCTTGATCGGGAAAAACGCCACGTGAAATCCCGAGGGCGGAAGCGCGGCGAGGTTCGCCAGTTGCTGAACGATGAATACTTCACGTTCGCGTCCGGCCCGGTGCCCGTCCCAGAGAACCGAGTTGTCCCCGGTGTCACGAAATTCTGCGCCATGACTGCAAAGCTCAAGTCCCAGCCGGCAGCGTCGGTGCCCAGCACCTTCGCGCCTTGCTCGGCGAGAAACAGCGTGCCTTCGCGACTCATCCCTGGATACTGAAAGAACCCTGGATCAGCCAAGGTGAAGCTCTCTTGTCCGGTACGGAGCAACACGGCACCACCCTGGGGAACGGACGCACCGTTTTCCGCCAGGGCAGCTTTCAGCGCGTCCACCGAGATCGGCTGATTCGCCTCGCACCGGCCGCGCAGGTCGAGCACCACTGTCTCGCAGAACAATTCATCCAACGCGATGTCTGTGATCGTGCGAGAAGGCTTACCCTCCGAGGTTGATCCGTAGTGCAACGGCGCGTCGACGTGTGTGCCCAGATGGCTGTTGAACTCACTCAACATCTCCGATCCCCACCCCTCACCGTCCGGAAGATCATGAACTCCGCACTGCAGTGCTGCCGCGAACTCGTCGCGTCCGGCACCTGCGGGGTGCGAGTAGGTCACCGAGGGGGCAACGACGGAAGCCAGTGCCTTCAAACCCTCGGGGAGCAATTCCCGATCGGCCGGATCGAGAGTTCTAGTCAGATCGATGAGTTCCATGTCCGCCCATTCCGTTAAGTTATTGGACGCTCAGCATAGAACTGGACGATCAACATAGGCAAGAGGGTGTCGCGAGAGGAATACGGCCGGCCGATGGCCGGCCTCGTAGCATGAGTGCGGTGCGCAGGTCTCGGCCCCGACGGGCGCGTCGACGTCACCGCGTGCCGGAATTGGCTGCACTCGAGAACGAAAGAAGGCAGGAACACCGAATGGCGTCGACACGCAAGCAGGAGATTTCCGAGGAAACCAGACGGCGACTGGTGAAAGCCGCGGCCGAACTGGCTGCCGAAGGCGGGTCGACCGCGATGTCCGTACAAGCCGTGGCAGAAAGATCCGGTATCAGCAGAGGGTCCGTGGCCTGGCACTTCGGATCGAAGGACGGGCTTCTACGAGCCGTCGTCGAGGACGCATTCCGGTGGGGCATGGAAAAGCTACGCGCAGAGTTGGCATCATCCTCGGCGACTGGAATCGAAGCATTGATCGAAGCCAACTTCGTACTGATGTCATACCCCGAGGCACGAATTTTCTCGACCATCTTGATCGAAGCCGTGATTCCCGGGTCCACCATCCGCGAGACCTACGCAGAGCAGTACGTCGCAATGCGAACGCTGTACGCGGACTACCTGCGTTCGATCGACACCCCGGTCACCAATCCGGAGTTGGTTGCCGTCACCCTTCTGGCCGGCACTCTCGGGATCAACCTCCAACATCGCCTCGATCCCGACAACGTCGATCGACGTTCAGCAGTAACCGAGCTCGAATCGATCTATGCCCGCGCGATGGCACCTACCACAACGTCAGGACACGAGAATCCCTAACCGGACCGGAAGTTCAACTTCCCGAACAACTTTCGCCCGCGACCTGGGGCGGGACCGCATCCAGCCTGGTGCGAATGAACCTGGCAACGTCACGTAGCGCTGCCCGGCTCTCCGGCAGGCCAGGCCAGACGGCGGGAAACGCGTGAACCTGGCCGTTCCAGATCTGCAGCGAGCACGGCACCCCCGCGGCGGCGAGCCGTTGCGCCATCACCTCCGAATCGACTCTGAGCACCTCGGATTCGGCGGCGATCAGCAACGACGGCGGCAGAGCGGCCAGATCGCCGTCGACGGGTGAGTTCGTCTGTCCGCCAAGCTTTCCGATCGCCATCAATGCCGACACCGGGGCGATCACGTCGCGTCGAGCGTTGGCGTGGACTGATTTGGTGGTGCAATCGAGATCGAGGAGAGGTGAGAGCCCGACAAGACCGGCCGGAACCTCGAGCCCCGCGGAAACAGCTGCAAGTGCCGTCGCGAAGACCAGAAAGCCTCCGGCCGAATCGCCAACGAAGACAACCTTTTCCGGCAAGGCTCCCTGTTCGAGGAGCCACCGGTATGCATCGAGACAGTCGTCGACGGACCCGCTGATGCTCGTGCTCGGCAACTGTCGATATGCGATGTGCAGGACCGGAAGGCCGGTTCGCTTGGCGATGCTTGCAACGACCGGCCGATGCGTGTTGAGCCCGCAGCACATGAACCCGCCGCCGTGCAGGTAGAGAACAACACCGTCGCGCAGATCAGCCGTCGAGCCTGCCGTCCGCACGAGTTCACCGTCGAAACCTGGAAAGCGAATCGCTTCCCGATCGATCCCGGACGGAATGCGTACACCCGCGGCCGAGTCCAGCACTGCGGCGCGGCGCATGGCGCCAGGCGTCAGCGGCGCGATCCCGACCACGGGCCGAAGCATCCATCGGCACGCGTTGTAGAGGACCTGCGATTCGATACTCGGCCTGCCGTATCGAGTTCCGGTCCTTCGACTGACTGTCGGCAACAGAGACATCTGTCCAGATTAGAAGCGATCAGGCACCGAAGAGGTCGACTTCGTCGAGATCGTCGACGATCGTGACCTTTCGTTTCCGCCCGCCGATGACCTTGCCCAGACCGCGCAGTCCACCGGACTGAGCTTTCGGGGCGGGTTCGATGCGCTGCGGCGCAACTCTCGTCCGCGCTGCGCGCTGAACAGGCTTGGGGGCGGGGGCTGCTGCAGGTGCCGCGGGTTCGGGAACCTCGGCTGGAACCACCGCTTCCGGCTCCACGAAGCCCTGAGCAACCGGGGCCTCGGGCGCGACCTCAGCGGCTTCCTCGACCTCCGCCACTTGCTCCACCTGCACCGGTCCGTCGATCACCGGGATGTCCGACGCCCAGCGGACCCGATACTCCAGACCGCGCGACGCCAGCTCACGCGCGAGATCGCCGTGCCAGACCCCGTCTTCGCCGTCGCCGTATGCCCGTGCGTCGGAGCTCACCCAGATGACGTCGACGCCCGGGTTGCGGTCGGCGAGATCGAGCACGGTCAGCCAGTTCAGCGTCGCCGGATATCCGTCTCGCTTCTTCTTGTCGGTATAGGGCCGACGCAGCGAGATCGCCCTCTCGGCCACCTCGAGATGCGAAACGTCGACTGGATCGACCACTTCGACGCCGATCGCCACGAGGTCTTCGATCACGTCGTCGACGTAGCCGTCGGCCTTGTCGTGAGCCGCGTCGACGAACCTCGTAAGGTCGCGCCGCAACCCCAGTCGGTCGTACATGCGCGCCTGGACGCTCAGGGCCGCGATCATCTCCGCCGATTCCTCGCGGTAGCGACTCGCAACCTCGAGGACGACCAATCGCGGCACGACGACGCGGTGTCCGAGTGCGCGAGCGTCGGCGATGGCAGTGTCGAACCGTGCGCCCCTGGTCAGGGCCGAAGAATCGAGAACGATGATCATGGGCTCGATTCTCTCTCGAGAAACCGGACGAATGCGCTAATCCACCCCGAACCGTTACTTGATCTTGAAGATCACTGCCCGCTGAACGATGAAGTTGATGACCGTCGCGGTGCCCTGCGCGATGACGAAGGCCAGCGGTGTCCGCCACCAATGCTCGTCGAAGACATGGACCATCAGTTCGTTGAGTCCGACCTGAACCGCAAAAGTGACCGCGTACAGCGCGACTACAGCGATGAAGCGGGCGCGAGAAGGCTCGGCCTTGAACGTCCACCGACGATTGATGAGGTACGCCGTCGTGGTGCCCGCAACGAAGCTCAGCGATTTTGCGGCGACGCGCGGCAACCCCAACGCGAGGAGCAGCACATACAGCCCGTAGTCCACGACCGCCGACAGCCCACCCGTCGCGACGAACCGGACGATCTGCGTTTTCAGGTCCAACGCGTCGTCGGCGATGTCCGTCGTGACAGGAATCTCGACGGGCAGCGGGACGTGGGGTTCGTGCTGGTGACTTGCAGGTGTTTCGGGCACGACGACGAGAGTAACCACTCGAGTCGGAGCCGTCGGCACTACTCCCAGGTAACCTCTACCTTGATGTCCACGACAGCAGAAGAGACGCCGCAGCCGGCTCTCCACACCCAAGCCCGCACCCTCACCGGTTGGGGACGCACCGCCGCCACCACTGCACAGGTGCTGTCCACCCCCGACGTGGAAGTGATCGCCAACGCGGTCGCCCAGGTTGCGGAACAGAACGATTCCAAGCCCTCGCATCTGCGACGCGGCGTCATCGCGCGCGGCCTCGGCCGCTCGTACGGTGACCCAGCGCAGAACGCCGGCGGCCTGGTCATCGACATGAATGCCCTCAGCCGCATTCACCGCATCGATCGCGACACCGCTCTGGTGGACGTCGACGCCGGCGTGAATCTGGATCAGCTGATGAAGGCTGCTCTGCCGTTCGGCCTGTGGGTTCCGGTCCTGCCGGGTACTCGTCAGGTCACGATCGGCGGCGCCATCGGCTCGGATATCCACGGCAAGAACCACCACAGCGCGGGCAGCTTCGGCAACCACGTCGTGTCGTTGGATCTGCTGACGGCCGACGGCAAGGTTCGCACGCTCACCCCCAAGGGCGGGCGCAACGACCCGAAGGCCGCACTGTTCTGGGCCACGATCGGCGGCATGGGCCTGACGGGCATCATCTTGCGGGCAACCATCAAGATGACACCGACCGAGACGGCGTACTTCATCGCCGACGGCGACGTCACCAACAGCCTCGACGAGACCATCGCGCTGCACAGCGACGGCAGCGAGGCCAACTACGAGTATTCGAGCGCCTGGTTCGACGCGATTTCCGCGCCCCCGAAGCTCGGTCGTGCGGCAGTCTCGCGCGGATCTCTGGCGAAGCTCGACCAGCTTCCGGCCAAGCTGCAGAAGAACCCGCTCGCCTTCGACGCACCGCAGTTGCTGACGTTCCCCGACGTCTTCCCGAACGGGCTGGCCAACAAGTTCAACTTCACCGCGATCGGTGAGGTCTGGTTCCGCAAGTCCGGCAAGTATCGCGGCAAGGTCCAGAATCTGACGCAGTTCTACCACCCGCTCGACATGTTCGGTGAGTGGAACCGCGCGTACGGATCCAACGGATTCCTGCAGTACCAGTTCGTGGTTCCGCCGGAGGCCGTCGACGAGTTCAAGAAGATCATCGTCGACATCCAGCGCAGCGGGCACTACTCGTTCCTCAACGTGTTCAAGCTCTTCGGCGAAGGCAATCAGGCGCCGCTGAGCTTCCCGATCCCGGGCTGGAACATCTGCGTCGACTTCCGCATCAAGCCGGGCCTGAACGAGTTCGTCACCGAACTCGACAAGCGTGTCCTCGAATTCGGCGGACGCCTGTACACGGCCAAGGACTCGCGGACGTCCGCGGAAACCTTCCACGCCATGTACCCGCGCATCGACGAGTGGATCGCGACGCGCCGCAAGTACGACCCCACAGGCGTTTTCGCCTCCGATATGTCCAGAAGGCTGGAACTGTGATCAACGCTGTAGGTAACCCGCAAACCGTTTTGCTTCTCGGTGGAACCTCCGAGATCGGCCTCGCCATCTGTGAGGAATACCTGAAGAAGGCGCCGCTCCGCGTCGTTCTGGCGGCACTCCCTGGCGATCCGGGACGCGAAGCTGCGGTCAAGCAGCTCGAAGCGAAGGGTGCCACCTCGGTGGAGCTCATCGATTTCGACGCCGTTGATTTCGAATCGCACCCGAAGGTGATCGACCAGGCGTTCTCGAACGGTGACGTCGACGTCGCCATCGTCGCCTTCGCACTGGACGGTGACTCCGAAGAGCTGTGGCAGAACCAGCGCAAGGCCGTTCTGGTGGCAAACGTCAACTACACCGCTTCCGTCTCGGTCGGTGTTCTTCTCGGCGAGAAGATGAAGGCTCAGGGCTTCGGCAAGATCATCGCGATGTCGTCGGTTGCCGGCGAGCGCGTCAAGCGTGCCAACTTCGTCTACGGATCCACCAAGGCGGGCCTCGACGGTTTCTACCTCGGACTCGGCGAGGCTCTCGCGGAATTCGGACCGCAGGTCACCGTCGTTCGCCCCGGCATGGTGCGCACGCAGTTCAGTGCCCACGTCGAGGAAGCTCCGCTGACGGTCAACAAGGACATCGTCGCGAAGCTCGCTGTTGCCGCCTCGGACAAGGGCAAGGAAATCGTCTGGACTCCCGGCCCGTGGCGCTTCGTCATGATGGGTCTTCGCCACGTGCCGCGCCCGATCTTCCGGAAGTTGCCGGTTTAAGCTCCTCCCGTGCCAGAAACAACAACTGCTCCGAGTACAGACCTTTCGACCCCGTCGCCGTGGCGTAATGCCGCGGCGACGGTGGTGGAAATGGCCCTCGGAGCGCTGGTCGCCGCTGTTGTAGCCGCTGTCGGGCTCTTTGCTTTCGGCCGAGTGCAGTGGCCGGCGTTCACCTCTTCCAATGTCACGCAGGCAGTCACGACGGTGCTGCAGGTGCTCTGCATCGCAGTGGTCGGTGTTGCGGTTCTGATGTTCCGCGCCCGCAAGGCCGAGCGGGTCGCAAAACTCCTCTCGTGGGCCGGGCTCTCCGGCTTCGTCACCACGACGCTCGGACTTCCCCTGGCCGCGACGAGTCTGTATCTGCACGGCGTCTCGGTCGATCAGCAGTTCCGGACCGAGTACCTGACCCGGCTGACGGATTCTGCTGCGCTGCAGGACATGACGTACGTGGATCTGCCGCCGTTCTACCCGGCCGGCTGGTTCTGGATCGGTGGACGCGTCGCGAACCTGCTGGGAATGGACGGCTGGGAAGCCTTCAAGCCTTATGCGATCGGCTCGTTGGCTGTCGTCGCCGTCGTTGCACTCGTGTTGTGGACCAAGCTGATTCGACGCGATTGGGCCGTCGTCGCGGCATTGGCCGTCACTGCCGTCGTGTTGGCGTACAACTCCCCCGAGGCGTACGGCGCCGTCATCAACCTCCTGATCCCGCCAGTGCTGATCCTCGCGTGGGGCGCATTGGACCGGCCGGGGGCATCTCGATTTGCCGGAGCCGGCGCAATACTCGGGACGGGCCTGTTCCTCGGTCTCGCCGCAACGGTCTACACGCTCTATCTCGGATTCGCCGCGTTCGCAGTGACTCTGATGGCCTTGGTTGCCGCAGTACTTGCCGCACGCGCCCAGAACACGTGGAAAGCCGCACTGGGATCCCTCGTCAGGCTCGCCGTGATCGCGGTGATCTCCGGCCTGGTGGCTCTGACCGTCTGGACGCCGTACCTGCTGAAGGCACTCTCCGGTGCCACCGCAGAGTCCGGCACCGCAATGCACTACCTCCCCGATTCCGGTGCGGTGCTGCCCTTCCCGATGCTGAGCTTCACCCTCGTCGGCGGACTGTGCCTACTCGGCACGATCTGGCTGATTTCGCGGTTCCTGTTCTCCCGCCGCGCCCGAGCACTCGGTATCGGTGTCATTGCCGTGTACCTGTGGGCATTGCTGTCCATGACGTTCACCGTCGCCGGCAGTACGCTCCTCGGTTTCCGACTGGAGCCGGTCCTGATCGGACTCCTTGCCGCCGCCGGTGTGTTCGGTTTCTTCGAGTTCGCCGGTTGGATCGTGCTGGCCACCAGCGAAAATCCTCGCGTCAAAGCGGTACTGGTTGCACTCGGTGTCATCGGAGCCATCGCCTTCGCGCAGAACATCCCGCAGGTGCTGGCGCCGGATATCGCTGTGGCATACAGCGATACCGACGGCAACGGCGAGCGCGGGGACAAGCGACCCCCGGGTGCCGAAGCCAATTACGCCGACATCGACCGGATCATTCGCGAGCAGTTGGGACGCGAACCCCATGACACGGTGGTCCTCACTGCCGACATCGGCTTCCTCAGCTTCTACCCGTACTTCGGCTTTCAAGGACTGACGTCGCACTACGCGAACCCGCTCGCCGATTTCCGTGCGCGCGCTGCGCTGATCGAGCAGTGGTCGGAACTGAAGACGCCTGACGAACTGATAGCTGCGCTGGACTCGGCGCCGTGGCGCAGCCCCGACGCCTTCGTCTTCCGCCAGGGCGCCGACGGGTACACGCTGCGGTTGGCAGAGGACGTCTACCCCAACGACCCGAACGTCCGCCGCTACACGGTCACGTTCCCCAAGGAACTGTTCGACGATCCTCGTTTCACCGTGACCGAGCAGGGGCCGTTTGTGGTCGTTACCCGCTCTGACGCAATCTAACCAGGAGATACGTCACAAAAGGCTTACCGTCGGGGTCGTTGACGCGACCCCGACGCACCCCTAGCTTCATACCGTGCCCCGAACCGATGCCCGAGCGGCGATGATCGATGCAGCCGAGCGTCTGGTTGCCGAGCGAGGTCTGGCCGCTCTGACTCTTCGTGATGTTCAGACCGAAGCCGGGCAGGCCAACAAATCGGCTGCGCAGTATCACTTCGGGTCACGTGAAGGTTTGCTGGCGGCCGTCGTCGAGTCCAGAATGCGACCTGCCGGTGAGCGTCGTCGTGAGTTGCTCGACACGATCGATCTCGACGCGAATCCACCGACGATGCGTGCCCTCGTCGAGGCTCTCGTCCTGCCGTTGGCGGAACAGACCATCTACCGCGAGGGCACGTTGTACGCGCGGTTCCTGGTGCAGTCGATCTTCGACCCGGCGATGTCGTCGACTATCCGTGACCACATGCAGGCCGAGAGTTTCCGCGAAGTTCAGCGGCGGATAGTCGCTGCGTCCTCGTTACCGGCAGAGATCGCCGAACTTCGGGCAGGAACTCTGACCGTGCTCACCGTCGTCACTTTTGCCACGTGGGAAGGCCGCGTCGACAGCCGCGAACGTGCTCACGTGATCGTTGCCGACCTGATCGAAAGTTGCCTCGGAGCACTCTCGGCCCCGGCTGCGCAAATCTGACACGCTGTCCGGCGAGTTTGTTTCCGAAACTGCCGGGGTACTCAGCCCCTCCAAGCGCAGTCGAGCAAACGGCCGCATCAACCACCGGCGGGGTAGGTGATGACAGTGAGCGAACTCGTTGCGCAAAGCCGCGAGCTTGTACCGCATCGTGCAGTTCTCGATTCCGCAGAGCATGTTCTGGTCATTGCGCGCGGCAAACCGTTCGGGCGCGAACAGGCTTTCCATGAAGTGTTGAGCGTCGCGATTCGCAATCGCATCGAAGTACTCACTCTGGCAAGGGCTCTCATCGACGTGTCCGAGTCCCGCGACTACCGCGCGATCCCGACCGACACCGCGCACACCGTTGCGGTGCTCGAATGGGGCGAGCTACTCGAGATCCCCACCGAACACCACGAGAAGTCCAGGGCCGAGTCATCCGAGGACGTCGATGAATCGAGTGAACCCGACGATCCGATCGAACCCGAGTATCTGGTCGAGACCGACGTGGGCGGACGGGTCGTCTTCGTCGCCCTCGCGTTCACGATCGGCGGGATAGTCGGATTCTTCGCGCACGACTGGGCACTTCTGCTTCTGATCACCGCCGTGTACCTCGTGTGGATCGCGGCACGGTTGGTCGCGAAACTCGTCAGTGTTTCCCGTAGTGCCCACTGGGCGGACGCTTCGCCGATTCGTGGCGCCGATTCGACCACAAGGAACGCGGAAAACTCCCACCATCACGCTGTTGCAGCGTGACGGCGGGAGCATCCGCTTTCGCTAAAGCCTCTGCGGTACACCGTAAGTGACGACGGTATCGCCATTCGACGTGACAGCCTTCGCGTACGGCCTGATGGTCACCGGCCCGATTGCTCCCTGTACGTAACCGTGAACTCCGGACAGACGGACAGCGGCTTCGGGACCGTCGAACTCCTGATCTTCGAGCAGCGCGACGTCGGTGATACCGCCCGGCGCCAGGTCGACGTCCAGTTCCTGCGACGGAATGATGTCGCCGCCGATGACGAACCCATTGGAAATATCCAGGCCCAGTTCGAAATCCGGAACCAGACCGATCCCGAGGTTCGTTCCGCTCTCGACTGCCCAGTCGAGACCAGGACTGTTGAGAACGACCGTCGCGCCGGTCAGCGCGATCGGGTAACCGATCTGATAGCCGATCGTCAGCTTCGTTCCGGTGAAACTTGCTGCATCCGGGCCGTCGATCTTCACGCCGGCAACCCCGTCGTGGAAGAACTCGACACTCAGCGGTGAGCTGTCGAGAGGTGGAAAGACGTGGATAGCGGTATCAGCCTGGAAGACTTCTATCCGATTTCCTTTGACGTCGGTGATCGAACTGGTGTTGTCGACGCCTGCCGACGCCGTCCCACCCCCCAGGACAACGGCCAACAAGGCCACTGCTCCTACTGCGCTACTACGAACTGCTGTCTTCGACATGCACAAGCACCATCCCATCCGGTATAGGCCCCGGACGTAGGTTCCAACTCTTCGTCGAGGATGGGATTCGTCGGGGCTGCCTGAACAAACGCGAGCAAGATCCTTGTTGCGATACCCCGGTCACGAACCCGTCAAACGGTGCACGAAAACATTACTTTTCGGACAAGTCGGGCGGACCGGTTTGTCCCGCTGAGTGCGCCCGCTCGCGGACGCGAACCGTTTTGTTCGTTACTCTGACAGAGGAAGTTATCGAATCGAGACCTAAGTAGGCCACCCCGAACTTCTGAGAACTGCCACTTCAGGGATGGGCGCCAGAACCGAAAGGCACCGACTGCATGACCGAGACCTTGCCCGACGTCCAACTGCTCGAAGAAGCACGTCCAGGGCGAGTCCGTTCAGCAGTGCGGCGCTCGGTCGTCCAGCGCGGTCGTCTGGTCGACCTCGCGATCATGGCGACGTTCACCGTCGCGGCGATCTACGTGATGTCCAACCTGTGGAGCGATCTGCAGTCCGGCTATCTGTTCAACGCGGGCCGCGACCAGGCCATGTGGGAATGGTTCTTCGCCGATACCGCTCACGCCCTCGCCCAGTTCCGCAGCCCACTGTTCAGTGACCTGCAGAATTACCCGCTCGGCGTGAACCTGATGGCCAATACCGCCATGTTCGGGATCAGCATCCCGCTGGCCCCGATCACATTGATCTTCGGACCGACAGCCACGTATGCGATCGGACTGACTGCCGGCCTCGGCGGCACCGCTATCGCCTGGTACTGGGCATTCTCGCGGCACGTGCTGACCGGCGTCTCGGTCCGCTCCAAGATCGCCGCCGCCGTCGGCGCGGGGTTCTGCGGATTTGCACCGGCCATGATCTCGCACGCCAACGGCCATCCGAACTTCGTCGCGTTCTTCGTCCTTCCGTTCATCTTCTTGCAGGTCGTGCGCATCTCGAACGGCAAGCGTCCGGTTCGCGACGGAATCGTTCTCGGCCTACTCGTCGCGTGGCAGATCTTCCTCGGCGAAGAGCCACTCCTCATCTTCACGATGTCGGCCATGGTGTTCGGCGCCGCATACGCCCTGCCCGACCTGGCCAAGTCACGCCAGGCGATCAAGCGTGCGATGCCCGGCCTCGTGATCGGCGGTGCAGTCACACTCCTGATCACCGCAGTGCCGCTGTGGTCGCAGTTCTTCGGCCCAGCGAGCTACGACGGCGTCTCACACGGTCAGGCCGGCAACGACACCGCTGCCCTCACCACGTTCCCGACCGAGTCGGTTGCGGGAGATCCCGAGGGCGCCGAGTTCCGGATGAACCCGACCGAGGAGAACGCGTACTTCGGGTGGCCGCTGGTGATCCTGCTCCTCGGTGCCACGGTGTGGCTGTGGCGCATCCGTCTGACCCGCGCTGCCGCCGCCGTGATCGTAGTCATGGGTGTGCTCTCGCTCGGTTCCGAACTGATCATCGACGGCGACAGGACCGGCATCACCCTGCCGTGGAAACTTCTCGCCGACCTGCCGCTGTTCGAATCGGTGCTCGAATCCCGATTCGCCATGGGCGCGATTCCGGCGATCGGACTGCTGCTCACCCTCGGCACCTACCGCGCTTTCGTCGAACTTCGTGGACCGCGCCGCACTGCTGCCGGTGTCTGGCTGGTAACACTCGCCGTCGCGATGATTCCTCTCATACCGACCCCCATCGACGCCGATCAACGATCTGCGACGCCCGAATTCATCACCAGCGGCTCGTGGGAGAACTACGTCAGCGACGGCACCCTGGTGACGGTTCCCGTCGCGAGCGCCGAAGACGCCCGCGCACTGAGCTGGCAGGTCGACGCCGACTTCGGCTTCCCCATCGCCGGCGGGTACTTCGTCGGCCCGGATTCGAAGACCCGCGCCGGAATCTACGGCGCCGAGTCCCGGCCCACCTCGACCCTGCTGGTCAATGCCAAACAAACCGGCAAGGTCCCGTTGATCGACGTGGGCACCAGAGCGAACGCACTGACCGACCTGCGGTACTGGCACGCCGACGTACTGGTGCTTCCCCGATTCTCCGGCGACGACGCCCTGCGCCACACGGTCGACGAACTGGTCGGCTTCGACGCCAAGCGCGTCGACGACGTGTGGGTGTGGGACGTACGAGACCTCGTGAGCGGCAAGACCTCCAACCAGAGCTGAGCGGGTTGATCAGCGGGTCATGATCACCGGACCGTCTTCGGTGATCGCGACCGTGTGCTCACTGTGCGCAGCCCGGGCGCCCGAAACGGTGCGAAGGGTCCACCCGTCGGCGTCGTGCCGGTAGTCGTCGGTTCCGTCGGCGACGAGCATCGGTTCGATGGCGATGACCAGGCCGGGACGCAGCCGGAAGCCTTTGCCTGCTCGACCTTCGTTGGGCACGTCCGGGCCTTCGTGCATCTCGCGGCCGATGCCGTGCCCACCGTGATCGGCCAGCATGCCGTACCCGCGGCCACGCGCGTACTGTCCGATCGCGGCACCGATGTCGCCCAATCGGTTTCCGGGCTGGGCAGCGGCAATGCCACGGGCAAGTGCCTCATCGGTCGCGTCGATCAGTGCCTGATCCTCACTACTCCCCCGCCCGACAGTGAAGCTGATGGCGGAGTCGCCGCACCAGCCGTCGAGTCTCGCGCCGCAGTCGATGCTGACCAGGTCACCGTCGCGAAGCCGGTACTCATTCGGGATACCGTGCACCACAGCATCGTTCACACTCGCACAGATGGCGCCTGGGAACGGCGTCGATGCCGTTGCCGGCCGGTAGTTCAAGAACAGCGCCGAGGCGCCGGCCGCCGAAATAACCTCCGCGGCAACGGCGTCCAATTCGAGCAACGTCACCCCGACGCTTGCCGCCTCACGCGCCGCAGCCAGAGCCTGCGCCGTGATTCTCCCAGCCGCCGCCATCGCGTCGATTTCCCCTGCGGTCTTGATTTCGACCATTTCGAACACCTTCCTTGTCGAATAACTATACCGGTATTACTATAAGCACATGGTGCGCGTGCCGCTGACGGCGGAAGAACTCGAACGAGGACTACGACTGGGTGAACTCCTGCGATCGGCGCGGGGGGACCGAAGCATGGTTCAGGTAGCGCTCGACGCCGGTATCTCGGTCGAAACTCTGCGCAAGATCGAAACCGGCCGCATCGCGACACCCGCCTTCTTCACCATCAGCGCGGTCGCGGAAGTGTTGGGTATTTCACTCGACACCATCGCCCGAACACTTGAAACACCACAATCCGAACAGGAAGTTGCATCCTGAGTAGTTCTCTCAGGATGTGCGGGCCCGCACTCGCCTAACATCGTTCCTTGTGCCGTCTGAAGTAGTAGTGCCCCCGAAACCCGTGCCCACTGGCCCCGAAGCTCCCCGAGAATCGGATTCCCAGAGAGTCCGGACGGCACGACTCATCGCGATAGTCACCGGCCTTCTTGGCCTGCTTCTTGCACTCGCTACGCCCTTCCTGCCCGTCAAGCAGGAAGCCGCGAGCATCGACTGGCCGCAGGGTGGGACCGTCAACAGCGTTTCGTCGCCGCTGATCTCCTACTCGCCCACATCGCTCGACATCAGCATTCCCTGTTCCACCCTCGGCCAGTTGGGCGGCAGCGGCGGCACACTGCTCTCGACCATGCCGAACGGCGCGCCGGACCGAAACGACCGCGGCCTCACCGTCCGCACCACTGCCGACCGCCTCGAAGCACTCACCCGCGATTCGGTATTGATCTCGACCCCGCTCGATCAACTGAGCGGGTGCACGGCGATCACCATCACGACCAACTCCGAGCAGACCGTCGCGGCGGTCACCGGTATCGACGGCGTCGGCACCACCCTGACCGGTGACTACCGCCCACAGGTTGTCGGCATCTTCACCGACTTGCAGGGCGCAGCGCCCGCCGGACTGTCCGCCCACATGGACGTCGACTCCCGGTTCTCGTCCAGCCCCACACTTCTCAAACTGTTCGCGATGATCGTCGCGGCACTCTCGACCATCGTCTCGCTGTACGCACTGCACCGGATCGACGGCGTCGACGGCCGTCGTGCACGGCGGTTCCTGCCGGCGCGATGGTGGAAGTTCACCGGCATCGACGCCCTGGTTATCGGCACGCTGGCGCTGTGGCATGTGTTCGGCGCCAACACTTCCGACGACGGTTACCTGCTCGGCATGGCCCGAGTCTCGGAGCACTCCGGGTACATGGCCAACTACTTCCGCTGGTTCGGCGTCCCCGAAGCGCCGTTCGGTTGGTACTACGACGTGCTGGCACTGTTCGCGAAGGTCAGCACCGCGAGCATGTGGATGCGCCTGCCCGCGTTGATCGCCGGCATTCTGTGCTGGATGGTCATCAGCCGCGAGGTGATACCGCGACTCGGTGTTGCGGTGCGCCGCAACAAGGTTGCCATCTGGACGGGCGGGCTCGTGTTCCTGGCCTTCTGGTTGCCGTACAACAACGGCCTGCGTCCCGAGCCCATCATCGCCCTCGGCGCCCTGCTCACGTGGTGCTCCATCGAACGCGCCATCGCCACCGGACGTCTGTTGCCCGCCGCGATGGCCGTGCTGATCGCCGCATTCTCGCTGGCCGCCGGGCCTTCCGGGCTGATCGCCATCGGCGCGCTGATCGCCGGAGCCAGGCCGATCCTGCAGATCCTGATCGCCCGCGGCAAACGCGTCGGCTTCCTGTCCCAGATCATGCCGATTCTCGCCGCCGGAACCGTGGTGCTCGTCGCGGTCTTCGCAGATCAAACCCTCGCGACAGTTCTCGAATCGACCAGAGTGCGAACGGCCGTCGGGCCGAACGTTCCGTGGTTCGAGGAACGGTTGCGTTGGGACGCACTGATGACCATCTCCCCCGACGGCTCACTCGCACGCCGCTTCGGCATGTTCGTCATGATCGTCGGACTCGTCTTCTGCGTCATGATGATCCTGCGCAAGGGCCGGATCCCCGGCACCGCGATCGGGCCCTCGCACCGAATCCTCGGCATCGTGTTCGCGTCGCTGCTCCTGATGCAGTTCACCCCCACCAAGTGGACTCACCACTTCGGTGTGTACGCCGGTCTGGCCGCCACGGTGGCCGTCCTCGCTGCCGTCGGTGTGAGTGCGTCGAGCATGCGTTCCAAACGAAACCGCGCGCTGTTCGCCGCGGGCATCCTGTTCATCCTCGCTGTGGCGTTCACGAGCTCCAACGGCTGGTGGTACGTCTCGAGTTACGGCGTCCCGTGGTGGGACAAGCCGCCGTCAATCGCCGGCAAGGGATTCTCGACGGCCTTCCTCGGCCTCACGATTCTCGCGCTGCTGCTGGCCGCGTGGTACCACGTCATGGAGCCGCGCCGGCGAAACGGCACGGAGGACAGCGTCAAGAAGACCAGGCGACTCCGCCTTCTCGCCCCGTCACCGTTGACCATCGCGGCCGGAGCGGTCGTGCTGTTCGAGGTGCTGTCCCTGCTCAAGGGCGCGGTCGCGCAGTACCCCGCGTATTCGATCGGCAAGTCCAACATCGAATCCGTCTTCGGCGGAAGCTGCGGTCTCGCGGGTGAGGTACTCGTCGAGTCCGATCCGAACGCCGGCGTTCTGCAATTGACGGATCGGCCCACCGATCTCGCCGGCGCAGGTGCATTCGGTGCGAGCGAATCAACCGGGTTCTCGCCGGACGGGGTTGCAGGCGACCTCACGGCCGACGCAGAAGACTCGACGGCAGGCAGTGCAAACAGCCTCGACACCTCGACCTCGCAGTCCGGCACCACCACGCCGGGAACCGGATCCGGCACCGCCGGTGGCTCGCAGTCGACGGCCGGCGTCAACGGCAGCAACGTCGCGCTCCCGTTCGGGCTCGACCCCGCAAAAACCCCGGTGCTCGGTAGTTACGGAGCACCTCAGAACGCGTCACTGACCACCGGTTGGTATTCACTCCCCGAGCGCAACGACGCCGCACCGCTCCTGACCGTCGCGGCCGCCGGACGCATCCGCTACGTCAACTCCGACGGCATCGTCACCCCCGGCGCAGTGCTGCAGGTCGAGTACGGCAAGAAGCAGGCCGACGGGAGCGTCGACGCACTGGGACGTGTCGATCCGATCGACATCGGCCCGTCGCCGTCGTGGCGCAACCTGCGCATTCCGATGGATCAGCTGCCCGCCGACGCCGACACCGTGCGTCTGGTGGCCAGTGACACCGACATCAGCGCCGACCAGTGGCTGGCGGTCACACCGCCACGAGTGCCGACCATGCGCACGCTGCAGGACGTCGTCGGATCCACCGATCCCGTGCTGATGGACTGGGCTGTCGGTCTGGCCTTCCCGTGCCAACGTCCGGTGGATCACCTGTACGGCGTCGCCGAGATCCCCGACTGGCGCATCCTGCCCGACCGCATCGGCGCGGAGTCCACCAACGCCTGGCAGGACCACTACGGCGGCGGACCGCTCGGCTGGACTACCGAACTGCTCTCGGCCAGGGCATTGCCGACCTATCTGGACAACGACTGGGATCGTGACTGGGGATCGCTCGAGCAGTACACACCGCTCGATTCGGACGCGGTTCCCGCGCAAATGAACGTCACCACAGAGACCCGATCGGGCACCTGGACACCGGGCCCGATTCGTTACCAGTCGTAACTGTTACGCGTGGACCTACCAACCACCTGGGCACGGTAGGTCCACGCTCAGCCCTGACATACCATCGGTAGCCGTGCCCGACGCCGTGACAGCTTCACCTCAGACTTCGAGTTCGCCGCCTCCTGCTGGTCAGGATGCCCGCGAGCGTTTCCATCGCACGCGATGGGTCGCGATCATCGCCGGCTTGCTCGGCTTCGTGCTCGCACTGGCAACTCCGCTGCTTCCCGTCGTGCAGACGACGGCTTCGGTCAACTGGCCGCAGAACGGCGTGATCGGCGACGTCGAGGCACCGCTGATGGCGCAGGTTCCCATCGACGTCAACGCGTCGATCCCCTGCACCGCGGTCAGCTCGCTGCCCGAGGGCGGCGGTATCTTGCTGTCGACGGCACCTGCTCAGGGCGACGGCGGCGCGCTCTCGTCGATGTTCGTCCGCGTGTCCGCTACCAGCGTCGACGTGCTCGATCGCAACGTCGTCGTCGCTTCGGCGGCACGCGAGGACGTCGAGTCCAGTCGCTGTGGCGCCATCGCGTTCAGCTCTGACGTCAACCGAACCACGGCAGAGTTCGTCGGACTGACCTATCCCGACGGCAACCCGATTCGTGGCCAGCTCGACGGTGACTTCCGCCCGCAGGTGGTCGGCGTCTTCAGCGACCTGCCCGACGGCGCTGCCCCCGAGGGCCTCGGCTTCTCGATGACGATCGACTCACGTTTCTCCTCGAGCCCCAGCGTCTTGAAGCTGGTCGCGATGATCGTGGCAGTCCTCTCGACCATCGTCGCGCTGGTCGCCCTGGCTCGCCTCGACGGCACCGACGGCCGCAAGCACCGACGCTTCCTGCCCGCACGCTGGTGGAAGTTCTCCGGTATCGACGGAGTGGTGGTCGGCACGCTCGTCGTGTGGCACTTCATCGGCGCGAACACCGCCGACGACGGTTACCTCCTCACCATGGCTCGAGTCTCGCCGGACGCGGGATACATGGCCAACTACTTCCGTTGGTTCGGCGTTCCCGAGGCCCCGTTCGGCTGGTACTACGAAGTCCTGGCCGTGATGGCGAAGATCTCGACCGCGAGCCCGTTCATGCGTCTGCCCGCTCTCCTCGCCGGAATCCTGTGCTGGATGGTCATCAGCCGCGAGGTCGTCCCGCGTCTCGGCCGGGCGGTTCGCCGGAGCAACGTCGCCCTCTGGACCGGCGGGCTGGTGTTCCTGTCCTTCTGGCTGGCGTACAACAACGGTCTTCGCCCCGAACCCATCGTGGCTCTCGGCGCACTGCTCACCTGGTGCTCCATCGAGCGCGCCATCGCGACCGGACGTCTGCTGCCCGCGGCCACGGCAATCTTGATCGGCGCCTTCACTCTTGCCGCCGCACCCACCGGATTGATGTGTATCGCAGCCCTTCTCGCCGGTGTGCGCCCGTTGGTACGCATCGTCGTCAAGCGTCACCGACTGGTCGGCACACTGCCGCTTCTCGCTCCGATCGCCGCTGCCGGAACCATCGTGCTGGTGGTCATCTTCGCCGACCAGACCTTTGCCGGTGTCATGGAAGCCACGCGCGTCCGAACGATCATCGGCCCCAATCTCGAGTGGTACCAGGACTTCCTGCGCTACTACTACCTCTTCGTCCAGACAGTCGACGGCTCGGTTGCCCGACGCTTCGCGTTCTTGACGATGATCCTGTGCCTCTTCACGACGCTCTTCGTGTTGTTGCGCCGCGGCCGCGTCCCCGGTGCGGCAACCGGTCCGTCGTGGCGCCTGGTCGGCGTCGTCTTCGGCACGATGTTCCTGATGATGTTCAACCCCACCAAGTGGACTCACCACTTCGGTGCGTACGCGGGCATCGCCGGTTCTCTCGCCGCGCTGACCGCCGTGGCCGTGTCCGCGTCCGCCCTGCGCTCGCGTCGTAACCGATCGGTGTTCGTGGCCGGACTGCTCCTGATGCTCGCGTTGACGTTCGCCGGCATCAACGGCTATTGGTACGTCTCGAGTTACGGCGTGCCGTGGTTCGACAAGACCATCTCCTACGACGGCCGTGAATCCAACACCCTGTTCCTCGCGCTCTTTGCTCTCGCCTTGGCCTTTGCCGCCTGGCAGTACCTGCGTGAGGGATTTGCCGCCCCGCCCGAGAAGCCGAACACGGCCAAGGGCAGACGAATTCGCAAGTTCGCGGCCGCTCCCCTCACCGTGATTGCCGGTCTGATGGTCCTGTTCGAGGTGCTCTCGCTACTCAAGGGTGCAGTGTCGCAGTACCCGGCGTACTCGCTGGGCCGAAGCAACATCGAGGCACTCGCGGGCAAGACCTGCGGCATGGCCGAGGACGTTCTGGTCGAGACCGACGTCAATTCCGGGAATCTGCGGCCTCTGACCGCTCCCGGATTCAACGCCGAGGATCCGTTGTCCGGAGTTGATTCGAAGGGCTTCTCCCCCAATGGGGTTCCCAGCGATCTGACTGCGGATTACATCGAAGTCAAGCAGGGCATGGGCAATACCGACAGCCAGAGTGTCGGTCCCACCTTCGCCACCGGTTCCGGTGCCGGAACCAGCGGCGGCACCGGCAACGTCGGCGTCAACGGCAGCACGGCCAAGCTCCCCTTCGGCCTCGATCCGTCGAAAACGCCGGTCATGGGCAGCTACCAGCCTGGCGTGCAGGAACCTGCTTCCCTCATCTCGAGTTGGTACGGATTGCCCACTCGCAGTGAAGAATCACCGCTGGTGGTCATGTCTGTCGCCGGGCGTGTGTGGTCCGTCGACAACACCGGTGCGATCACGTACGGCCAGTCACTTCTGGTCGAGTACGGCAAGACTCAGCCCGACGGAACCGTGCAGGTTCAGGGTTCGTACATGCCGCGAGACATCGGACCCGCGCCGTCGTGGCGCAACGTCCGTATCCCGATCGACGAACTCGCGCCGGACGCGGACGCCGTTCGGGTGGTCGCGTTCGATCCCAACCTCACGGGCGATCAGTGGATGGCATTCACGCCGCCGCGCGTGCCCAAGCTCGAGTCCCTGAACTCGTACATCGGCAACGAGCAGCCGGTCCTCCTGGACTGGGCTGTCGGCCTTCAGTTCCCGTGCCAACGTCCGTTCACACATCAGAACGGTGTGGCCGAGATGCCGAACTTCCGCATCCTCCCGGACCGTCCTCTTGCGGTCAGTTCCACCGACACCTGGCAGTCCGCGGACAACGGTGGCCCGCTCGGATTCACCGAGGTTCTTGCCGGTGCGACGACGGTTCCTACGTACCTGAAGGACGACTGGGCGCGGGACTGGGGATCACTCGAGCGGTACGACCGGTACTTCCCCAATGCGGTTCCGGCAGAGGTGGAGACGGGCACCGCAACCCGCTCGGGCATGTGGATGCCCGGCGAGATGCGAGTGCACTAGCCTGCGCTACCTACTCGGGTGACTGCTCGGGTGCGACGTACGGAGACGGCCGAGACCGCTCCGACAACGACGACGCACCCGAGTAGTTGCCCAACGCCTGGCCGTTCGCCGAGCAGCACAACTGCCAGCAGCACGGCGAGAACCGGTTGCATGAGCAGGAGCGTCGCGCCCACCTCGGCGGGAAGCCGAGGGAGCGAGTTCCCCATCAGCATCCAGCCGAACACCTGGCCGACCAGTGCCAGTGCCGCGAGCCAGCCGAACGCTTCCCAGCCCGGGACGAAATCGATCCGGCCCCACAGTGATCCGATGACGGACCCGGCGATGCCCGCGGACGTCGTCGAGATCAACACCTGGCTCGCTGCCCGATCCGCCTCGCCCGTCCGGCCGACCACGAAGATGTAGCCGCCGTAGGCGATTCCGGAGACGAGCGAGAGCGCCGTTCCCCACAGCAAGTCGTCGCCGGTTCCCCCACCCCCGAACACGCCGCCCGCCAAGGCGATTCCCGTGAACATGAACGGCAGGGCGAAGACGAACCGCATCGGCACCCGATGGCCGAACACCAACCAGGACAGTGCGGGCACCACGACCACCTGCACGTTCACGACGACGCTCGCCATCCCCGCGCCGATCATCAGAATCGACTGCGACCACAACGCGAAATCCAGTCCGAGCAGCAGACCGCCGAGCACCTGCAGAACGACTGCCCGCCGGCTCGGCTTGCCCACCCGGCGGTACTCCCGCCACGCCAACCACAACAGCGGCGGCAGGGCCAGGAAGCAACGGAAGAAGACGGCCGTCGAGGGCCCGACATCAGCCAACTTGATGAGGAGCGAACTGATCGAGATCGCGGCTGCGCCTCCGACGACGAGCAATCGAGGGTCGATGCGCCCCCGAGGAGTTCGGGTGGGTGTCGGTGTCTGCGCGGTCGCGGAGGTCAGAGTGGTCACTCGACAATGTTCCTGCCGCTAACTATTCAGCACAAGCAAATGTTCAGACCGTATATTCGGTAGCATTGCTACTGTGTTGAATCTCGAAAGACTCCGCGCCCTGCACGCCGTCGCCGAGAACGGATCAGTGGCGGCTGCCGCCCGCACCTTGCATGTCACACCGTCCGGGATTTCGCAGCAGTTGAACAAACTCGAGCGCGAGGTCGGTGTTCCGCTCCTCGAACCGCAGGGCCGCGGTGTGCGACTCACAGAAGCGGGCCGAATCCTCGCGCGCCGAACCGCAGAGGTTCTCTCGACGCTCGCTCAGGCCGAGGCGGAAATCGCGTCGCTGCAGAGCGAGGTGACGGGCCGCGTACGTATCGGCGCCCTGGTCTCCCCCAGCAGGACGGTGCTGCCGCGAGCCATCGCCGAAATCAGGCATGCGCACCCGCAGCTCGAAATCACCTTCAACGAAGGCGAATCCGAAGAACTGCTCCCAGCACTGATTCGCCGCGACCTCGACGTCGTGGTGGTCGACAGTTGGAGCACTCTGCCCGTCGAACTTCCCGACGGACTCTCCTTCACGCCCGTGTACGACGACGTGGCGCTGCTCGCTCTCCCGGCGTCACATCCGCTGGCGGAGAACAAGGTCGTCGCGCTCAGCGAGCTGTCCGAGCATGCCTGGGCGACGTGGACCCGGGGAACGGACTTTCACACCTTCACCGTCAGGACCCTGCGCGCGCAGGGGTTCGACCCACGAATCGAGTACGAGGTCGCCGAGTTTCCCACCCAGGTCGAATTCGTCGCTCAGGGCCTCGCCGTCGCATTGATTCCACGTCTGGCGAGAGTTGTACCGCCGGAAGGTGTTCGAATGCTCGACACGGTTCCGCCGCTCGGCCGAGACATCTACCTCGCCTGGCGGACCGACAGCGAAAGGCCGGCCGTCCTGGCGGCGATAGAAGCGCTACGCCGCCAGTTCGACGCCCTCGGTGACAAAAAGAACTAGAGCGGCATCAAGTTGTGCTTGCGCGGGTTCTTGAAGATCGTCTTGTCCGCGAGCAACTTCAGAGCCTTACGGATCTCGAGACGCGTCTGCGAAGGCTCGATCACCGCGTCGATGTATCCGCGCTCGGCCGCGATGTACGGCGTCGCGACGAACTCGTTGTAGAAGTTGATCAGCTGAGCACGCACCGCGGGTGCATTCTCGCCGGCCTCGGCGAGCTGACGCCGCCCCATGATGTTGACGGCACCCTCGGCGCCCATCACGGCGATACGAGCGGTCGGCCACGCGAGGTTGATGTCGGCACCGAGCTGCTTGCAGCCCATGACGGCATAACCGCCGCCGTACGCCTTACGAACCACCACAGTCACCTTCGGCACAGTGGCTTCGATGTACGAGAACAGGAAACGCCCGCCGCGCTTGATGACGCCGACCTTTTCCTGATCGACGCCGGGAAGGAAGCCCGGTGTGTCGACGACGAAGACGAGCGGGATGTTGAAAGCGTCGCACAGACGCACGAAGTGAGCGGCCTTGTCGGAGCTGTCCGCGTCGAGGGCGCCGCTGAGGTACGTGGGCTGGTTGGCCACGACACCGACGGGCAGGCCGTCGACGCGGGAGAATCCGGTGATCACGTTGTGCGCGACCTGGGCTCCGATTTCGTGGAAAGTGCCGTCGTCGAAGATCCGCAGAATGATGTCGTGCATGTCGTAGCCGGCATTGTCGGCATCCGGCATGAACGCATTGAGTTCGAGATCCGACTCGGTGATCTCGGGTTCGAGGCCCGGGTTGATCAGCGGCGCCTTCTCCTGGCATGACGACGGCATGAAGCTCAGGTACTCACGCACCCAGTCGAAGGCAGCCTTCTCGTCGGGAGCGACGTGATGGATGTTTCCGTACTCCGCCTGCTTGCGGGCTCCACCCAAGTCCTCGAGGCTGACCTCTTCGCCGGTGACCGACTTGATGACGTCGGGTCCGGTGACGAACATGTACGACTCTTCGGTCGCGACCACGACGTCCGTGTTGATCGGGGCGTACACGGCACCGCCGGCGCATTTACCGAGGATGACCGAGATCTGCGGGCACAGGCCGGACAACGGCTCCTGACGTGAACCCATGTTGGCGTACCAGGCCAACGAGGAAACGGCGTCCTGGATGCGAGCTCCACCGGAATCGTTGATACCGACGACCGGGCAGCCCACCTTCAGCGCAAAATCGTTGACAGCTGCGACCTTACGGCCGAACATCTCTCCGGCGGCACCGCCGAACACCGTCTGATCGTGCGCGAACACGGCTACCGGACGCCCGTCGACGGTTCCGTGACCGGTCATGACGCCGTCGCTGTACGGGTTGCCCTCGCCCGCCATCTTCACCAGGGCACCGATCTCGATGAAGCTACCGGGGTCGAGCAACATGTCGATGCGCTGGCGCGGCGTGCTGTGCCCTGCTGCATCGCGCTTGGCAATGGCCCGAGCCGAGCCGGGTTCCTTTGCCTTCTCCAACTTTTCGCGGAGTTCAGCGAGCTTCTCCGCGGTGGTTGTCGTCACTTCTGAACTCCGGTTTCCGCTGCTTTGGTCTGAGCTGTCTCGATCTGGGCCAGCTTGGTGGTGAGGTCTGCCGCAACCTTCGCGATGTACGGCTCGTCGACGATCTGCAGGTGGTCCCCGCCGATGTAGACGACCTCGAGGTTCTTCACGTAGTCACCCCAGCCACCATCTGCCTTGCGGGTCTTGAATGCAGGCTCGAGCGTCATCAGCTCGTCGTGGTACTTGTCAGCCATGTAGAGCACGACGTCGCCGTCGTAACTGCTGAACTCGGCCGTCTGGATGGCGCGATTGTCCAACCACGACGTCCGCTGATGCTCGATGATGCCGCCGGGAATCTTGGCGCCGCTCATCTTGATCATGTCCATCAAGATCTGGATCTGATCCTCGTCGGCTTCGGTGGAAGCCAGAACGTCAAGCGGCAGCGGCACATCCAGGTTGTAGGTGCGCTTGGCGAACTTGCCGTAGCGCTCCCAGCGCTTGCGTCGTTCCGCCTCGGTGTCCGGCACGACCTCGCCGGCCATGACGGTGTCGAGCAGCCCGACCACACGCACGTCGGCGCCCTGCTCGCGCAGCAACTTCGCGACCGCATACGACATCACGCCACCGAACGACCAGCCACACAGCACGTACGGCCCGTCGCCCTGGATCTCACGCAGCAGCGGAACGTAAGCAGCAGCGCGGGTTTCGATCGAGCCCTCGACCCGCTCGAACCCGTACATCGGCGTGCCGGCGGGCAGGCGCTTGAGCAGAGGCTCGTACGTCACCGTCGAACCACCGGCAGCATGGAAGACGAATACCGGTACGGCAGTGGAACCTTCGGGACGGGCACGCAGAGTACGTACGAGTCCGTCGATCTTGCCGTCGTCCTCGAGGTACTGGCGAACGACGTCCGCAAGCTCTTCGATGGTGGTGGAGTCGAGAACGTCGTCGAGAGTGATCTCGCCGCCGGCACGCTCGGAAAGCCGAGCAGCAAGCTTCTCGGCGACCTCGTCACCGACGATCGGCAGATCGTTGAAGATGCCCTTGGCCGACTTCCCGGTGACAACCGCCCACGTCGCAAACGTCAAGCGCTCGGCCGCATCTCGCGGCGGAACGTCCGAGCCTGCGTCGTCGGCAGTTCCGGCTCGAGAAGGATCGGAAGGCGCAGCAGCAACCGGAGCAGTGGTAGGTAGTTCCACTGCCACCTCTGCGGGAGCAACGTCCTCGTCAGCAGCGTCGGCCGCCAACTTCTCCGCGGCCTGCTTGTCGGCCATCGCCTGAACCTCTTCGCGATTGTCGATCGCGTAGCGCAGGTACTTGTTGACCTCGTTGAGACTCGCATCCTTGACTGCCTGGAGCTGGAGCTGCGGAATGTCGAACTCGTACTCGACGCGGTTCTTGATACGCATCGCCATGAGCGAGTCGAGACCCAGTTCGATGAGCGGAACCTCGGCCGGCAGATCCTCCGGCGAGTACCCCATCGACTCGGCTACCACGATCTTGAGGCGGTCGTCGAGGCTCTGCGAACCGTTCGGATCCCACTTGTCTCCGGCGTCTTCGACGACCTCGGCCAGGGATTCCATCGGCGCACTGGTCTTGACCGGCGCGCTGACGACCAGCTCGGGCAGCGGCTCACCGGACGTGACGACGGCGTCGAAGAGCAGACGGAACGTAGCACCCTCACGAGCGTGCACCTGCACCGACGCTCCACCCGGATGCGGATTGAGTGTCGTGGTCAGGGTCGCAGCGCCGGCCAGCTCACCATGGGGAACGGCAGCGGTGAGAGCGACATCCGAGAGCACCTGTCCGGCAGCAGCGCTCACGAGCACAGCCAGATCGGTGACGGCGGATGCGTCGACCTCCCACACGTGGCGGCCGTCGGGCAGAGCGACGTGCGAACCGGGTACGCGAGCCGAACCGCCGGCACTGACGCGAATGTCGAGCCAATACGGCTTACGCAGGAATGCGGTACGCGGAACCGAAGCGAAATCGCCTGCGGGAAGCAGAGACTCGAGGTTCACGGCATGGCCGTGCACGTACAGCTGCGCGAGAGCGGCAAGAACACCCGCGGACTCGTCTTCCTTACGCTTGAGCGTCTGGATGAGCTCCATGTCGTGCAGGCCCGAATCGAACGCGGTAGCCGCCACCGACATCAGCGTCACCGGATTGGGTGCAAGCTCGACAAAAGTGGTGTGGCCGTGGGCAACTGCACCGCGTACCGCGTTGGTGAAGTACACGCTGTGGCGAAGACCCTTGACCCAGTACGCCTCTTGATGGATCGGCTCGTGACCGGGGCGGTAGAAGGTGTCCTTGTCGACGGACGAGTAGACGCCGAGCTTCAACGTGGTCGGCTCGATACCGGCCAACTCGGCGGCAAGCTCACCGAGCAGCGGATCTACCTGCGAAGTATGGCTGGCGCCCTTGGTCTGCAGGACACGCGCCATCTTGCCGTCGGCCTCGGCGGCCGCGACGATCGCCTCGATGTCCGGCTGTGGTCCACCGATCACCGTGTGCGTCGGAGCTGCGTAAACACAGACCTCGAGCTTGGGGTACGTGGGCAGCAGCGCCTCGATCTCGGATGCGCTGTACTCGAGCAGAGCCATCAGACGGATGTCGTCACCGACAAGTGCGCCCTCGGCCTCACCCATCAGCCGTGAACGTGAACAGATCACGCGGACAGCGTCTTCCAGGTTCAGACCGCCGGAAACGTACGCGGCAGCGGCCTCACCCATCGAGTGCGGAACCACGGCTTCGGCCTCGGCGCCGTGGTGACGCAGCAACGCGGCCAGACCGACCTGGATGGTGAAGATTCCCACCTGGGCTGTCTCGACGTTGTACTCGATCGAATCGTCGAGGAACATCTCGACCATCGAGTAACCGGCCTCGTCCTGGATCAGCGCGTCGACCTCGTCGACGGCCGCCTTGAAGGCCGAGTTCTCCGTGTAGAGCTGCTTGGCCATCTTGCGGTGCTGCGAGCCGAAGCCCGAGAACACCCACACCGCGCCCTTGGGCGACGGAGAGTCGGCCGAGAAGACTCCTTGAGCAGGCTTGCCTGCGGCGACGGCGCGCAGCGAGCTGATGGCCTCGGAGCGCGTCTTCGCCAGAACAGCGGCGCGCGAGCGTCCGTGGTTGCGACGCGCGAGTGTGCGGGCGACGTCGGCGAGGGGCGTCTTGCTTCCCTCTTCGGTTTCGAGCCAGTCGGCCAGGTCAGCGGCTGCGCGGCGACGACGCGACGGCAGCGCGCCGGACACGGCCAGCACAACGGTGCTCTCGTTCTCTGCTGCCGGTTCGTCGACCACCGGGGCATCCACAACCGGTTCATCGACTACTGCGTCGGCAGGCACGTACTCCTTGACCACGACGTGCGCGTTGGTTCCACCGAAACCGAAACCGGAGACACCGGCGACAGCCTTGCCGGTGTAGCGCGGCCAGTCGGTGGCCTCGGGCGTCACCTGCAGGTGCGACTTCTCGAAGTCGATGTGCGGGTTCGGGCCCAGGTAGTTGATCGTCGCGGGAATCTTGTTTTCCTGCATCGCCAAAACGACCTTGATCAGGCCGGCGGCGCCCGCAGCTGCTTCCAGGTGCCCGAAGTTGGTCTTCGCGCTACCGAGCAGTGCCGGCTTGTCTTCGTCACGACCACGACCGACGACACGACTGAGCGCGTCGGCCTCGATGGGATCACCGAGATCGGTACCCGTTCCGTGCGCCTCGATGTAGTCGACGGTGGTCGGCAAGATTCCGGCGTCGCGGTACGCGAAACGCAACACGTCGGCCTGGGCATCGGGATTGGGGGCGAGCAGACCGTTGGAACGGCCGTCCTGGTTGACCGCGGATCCGGCGATCACCGCGAGGATGGAATCTCCGTCACGCTCGGCGTCTTCGAGGCGCTTGAGCACGACGAGTCCGCCGCCCTCACTGCGAACGATTCCCTGAGCCTGAGCGGAGAAGGCACGCAGTTTTCCGTCGGGAGCGAGCATCCCGGTCTGATCGAAACCGAGGGTTCCGGGAGGGGCCAGCAGCATGTTGACGCCACCGGCCAGCGCGATGTTGGAGTCACCGCTGCGCAGCGAGCGCACAGCCTCGTGAACGGCAACCAGCGAAGACGAACACGCGGTGTCCAGAGCGATGGACGGTCCACGGAAGTCGAAGAAGTACGAGACCCGGTTCGCGACGATCGCCGTCGACGTTCCGGTCAACGCGTACGGGTGCGCCGTCGTCGGATCACTGACCGCGAGCAACTGGTAGTCGTTGGCGGAACTGCCGATGAAAACACCGACCTGCTTGCCCTTGAGCCCACTCGCCGGAATGCGAGCGTGCTCGAGTGCTTCCCACGCGAGTTCGAGTGCGAGGCGCTGCTGCGGATCGACGTTGACGACCTCGAGCGGAGACATCGCGAAGAACTCGGCGTCGAAACCCTTGACGTCGTCGAGGTACCCGCCCTTGGTGTTCGCGTTCTCGACCGCGGCCTTGATGGCGGGATCCGACATGAACTCGGCCCAGCGGTCCTCGGGGAGGTCGCTGATGCCGTCGCGTCCGTCCGCCAGCATTTCCCACATGTCCGAAGGCGTGTGCCCGGCACCGGGGAATCGTGTGGACAGTCCGACGATGGCGATGTCGTGAGCGTCCGTCGTGCCGCCTGAGACGTAATACGAGGCGTCGACGGTCTCCTCCGGCGCCTCGGGCTCACCTTCGATGATCCGAGTAGCCAGCGAAGCGATGGTGGGGTGTTGATAGGCAACCGTGGCGGTCAGCGTGACGCCGAGCAGATCCTCGATGTCTCCGCTCAGAGCAACTGCGTCCCGCGAGGCGAGCCCGAACTCTTCCATCGGGCGATCGTCCGTGATCGAACCCGCTGGCTGACCGGTCGCGTTGGCGATCCAATTGCGAAGCCACTCACGCAGCTGCGCGACACTCATCTCGCTCACAACGTCTTTGCTCTGCGCACCATCTTGTTCAACCATCAACTCACCAAGCCACCGATCATGAAGGGACTGCTCCTCAAACGCTATCGGGGAATGCGGTCTGCTGATAGCCGCCTCGCAACGTTCCCTCGATATAGCTCGCCTTACACGCGCGGCGAGCGATCTTGCCGCTGGACGTACGCGGAATCGAACCCGCGGGGACGAGCAGGATGTCTCGGGCCGTAACACCGTGACGGGAAGAAATCGCCGCACGCACGGTGTCCGCGATCGGCTGCGGATCGGCCTTGCCTGCGCCGGGAGCACGCTCGGCCACGATGACCAACTGCTCCGAGGAATCGTCGTCGTCGAACTTCAGACCCGAGTGCGTGTTGGAGAACACGACGGACGGCAGCTGGTTGGCCGGTACGGCAAACGCAGCGATGAAGCCAGGGCGCAGAGCCGGGCTGGCTTCCTGAGCCGAAGCCTCGAGGTCCTGCGGGTAATGATTGCGACCGTCGACGATCACGAGGTCCTTGACGCGACCGGTGATGTACAGCTCGCCGTCGACGTAGACGCCGAAGTCGCCGGTACGCATCCAGTTGGCATCCGCCGGCGTGCCCTCGGTGTGGCTGTCTTCGCTCAACCGATTGTCCAGCTTGTTGTGGAAGGTCTCCGCCGTCTCGTCGGGGCGACCCCAGTAGCCGATACCGATGTTCTCGCCGTGCAACCAGATCTCGCCGACGTGATTGTCGGGGACCTCGGTCAGCGTCTCGGGATCGACGATCGCCGCCCACTGACTGCGCGAGACGTACCCACAGGAGACCTGCGCGATTGCGTTCTCGGAGTACTGGTCGACGATGACCATGCGTCCCTTGTTGAGTTCCGTGCGGTCGACGTAGATGACCTTGGCCTCGTCGGAATGCTTGGTCGAGGAGACGAAGAGCGTCGCCTCGGCCATGCCGTACGACGGCTTGATCGCAGTCTTGGGCAGACCGTACTGAGCAAAAGCGTCGTTGAACTTGCGCATCGACGACGTCGTGACCGGCTCACTGCCGTTGATCAGACCGATGACGTTGCTCAGGTCCAGGGTCTCGCCGTCCTTCGGCAGGCCACGCGCGGCAGCGTGCTCGAAAGCGAAGTTGGGAGCGGCAGCAAAGGTGCCGGCGCCGTCGGAAACCGCAGCAAGTTCCTTGATCCACCGGTACGGCCGCTGCACGAAAGCGCGCGGGCTCATGATGGTGATGTACTTGCCGCCCAGAGCAGGCAGGATGACCGTCAGCAGGCCCATGTCGTGGAACAGCGGCAGCCACGTGACACCGCGTGAGTCCTCGTTGAGTTCGATGGAGTCGACCATCTGGAGCGCGTTCGTTCCGACAGCACGATGGGTGATCTCCACGCCGGCGGGAACTCGGGTCGAACCCGAGGTGTACTGCAGGTACGCGATGTCGTCGAGTTCGATGTCGGGACGAACCCACGTTTCACCGACGGTATCGGGAATCGCGTCGACGGCGATGATGCGCGGACGCTCGGCAGCGGGAAGCGAGCGGAACAACTGGCGAACACCGGCCGCCGACGATGCGGCAGTCAGAATCGCAGTCGGCTTGCAGTCACCGAGAACAGCGTGAAGACGGTCGGTGTGACCGGGCTCGTCCGGATCGAAGAGCGGCACCGCGATGGAACCGGCCTGAATGGCCGCGAAGAACGAAATGACGTAGTCGAGTCCCTGCGGAGCAAGAATCGCGACGCGGTCGCCACGCTTGGTGACCTGCTGCAGACGGGCTGCAACAGCGCGCAGACGCACACCGAACTGCTCCCAGGTCAGCTCCAGGGCTTCACCGTCACGCTCGCGTGAGTAGTCGATGTACCGATACGCGAGCTCGTCCGCGTTGACACGCGAGTGTTGCTCGACGTAGTCGACCAGCGTGAAGCCTGGTTGCAGGCGGATCTGGCCCTTCTCGTCGAGAAAGCCATCGAACAGCGCGTTCATTCCATCTCCTCCGAAGCGATCACACAAGCACTGTCTTTCATGCCTGCGCCCCAGACTTCCTTCGCTCTCTCGGGTCCATCTTCGATCAATCGAATCGCACTTTGTGCGCAACTCACCTGAATCACTTCATCGATCCCAAACCATCGATATGTTACAGATTCGCATCGTCCGTATTCTCCGGCCTACTCGCCCGCCAGTAACGGGATGATCGGGGCGAACGCTTCCATCTGCGTCGGGAAGACCCCGACGTACGACATCGACGTCTTCTCGCGGACCAGTCGAATCTGGTCTGCGATTTCCTCGAAAGTGCCCACAGCCAGGTATGGAGAGTTCAACAGCTCCTCCACGCTCAGCTTACGATCCACTTCGATGTTCGGCGGAAAACCTTGGTCCAGAGCGGCGATTGCCATTTCGGCAGCCTGCTCTCGATCGTCGGTGATCATGATCATGGTGATGGTCCAGTTGAGTTCGATCTCATCGAAACGCTCGCCGGCAGCTTCGCGGATCCGCTCGACACGTTCGATGGTCTTTTCCATCGTGATTCCGGAGAGCAGAAGCCGCCCGTCACGGTTGGTCGGTGTGGCGACCGAGATGATGTCCGCGTACTTCGCCGCGAGAGCAAGCATCTTCGGGCCTCCGCCGCCCACGATGATCGGTGGCCGCGGGCCCTGCCGCGGTCGCGGGCTGCCCTTGAGGCCGCGCACCTGATAGTGCTTGCCTTCGAAAGTGCATTCCTGCCCGCGCAGAAGAACGTCGAGAATCTGCAGAGACTCCTCGAGCTTCTCGATGCGAACGCCCGGACTTTCGTAGGCGATGCCGCCCTTGTCGAACTCTTCCTTCATCCAGCCCGCACCGATACCGAGTTCGAGTCGACCACCGGACAGCACGTCGATTGTCGCCGCGTCCTTCGCGAGCACAGCAGGATGACGGAAGCCGTTGGCCAACACGGCGGTGCCGAGACGAATCTTGTCGGTGGCCACCGCGAGCGCTCCGAGAGCGGCGATCGGGCCGACCTGATTACCCAGGTGATCCGGAATCATGAACGAGTCGTAGCCGAGTTCCTCGGCCTTCTGCGCGAGCTTGACGAAGCGTCGCGCACCACCCTCTTCGGCGTTGCCCTCGCCACCGGCCGCAAACCGAAATTTGCGTAGGGCATCGCTGCCGTGGGTGGAACTCATATATCGATCTCCTGTGATGGACACGTACGTCGTACTCGAACTACAAACTCGGACAAATCGAACCTACTCGCCAGTCACTTACGTGACAGCACTGTAGAGGAAGCCCCCGGACCGTGCAGCACTCTACCGGGACCAAACGAGCAGATTACCCGCGAGCGAACTCCCGAGACGCCCGATTGTGACGAATCAACAGTGCGGCGGTGACTCAACTGTGGGGCGGCGTCGGTGCAGCGTCGATCTTCTCCGCAGCCCACTGTGCCATCCATTGGGTGGCCGTCGTGCCGTTCGGATCGACTTGGAAGGAGTTGTACATCGCGTGCACAGGGTTGTTGTAGTACTCGAGCAGTCGCGGCGCCGAACTCAGCCAGTTGGTCGGGTTGAGAGCGGCTGCCGGCGCGTCGCAGATACCGTCGCTCGGCGCACAGATCTGATAGGTCCGATCGTTGAGGTCACCGAACCCGCCGGGCCTCGGGCCGGTCATCGTGAGACCGGGCAGCTTCAGCCCGTTCAGCGACAGCTCGGCGCCGACACCGGCAACGCTCGGGCCAACGGTGTTCCCGAACGCCGGATCGCGCCGACCGTCGGCGATCAAGCCGACGCCCAGAACCAGATCGGCAGGCACCGCGCCGGTACCGTCGCCGATACTCGCGGCGACGTCACCCGCGATCACCGCGCCCTGGGAAAATCCGGTCAGGACGTAACTCGTGAGCGGGCACTCGGCGTGCCGCTTCATCAGAAAGTCGTTAGTGGCAGCAGTTCCCGCGGCCCGACTGTTGTTGTAGGACTGCTGTCCGTCCGGCGGGATCGCAACCGGATTCGAAAACTGTGCGACATACGGAACGGTGTAGACGTCGGCCCGTGAAGTATCGAACTTCTCCTGCAGAGGACGGGTCACGTTCAGCATCAACGACGCCGGATTGGCCGTCGGGTTGTACGGGTCGTCGGTAGCGCTCGACTCCCACGTACCCGGTATGGCTACTACCTGGACATCGGGGCAACTGGCCGGCTGAGACACCGGAGGCTCCGGGCTCGGCGGGATCGGAGTCGGCGAAGGCACCCGCCCGGCCAGGATGTACCAACCGCCGATCACGACCGCTGCGACCACAAGAATGATCAGCAGCGGGATCAGGCACCCACGACGCTTTCCAGACCTCGCCATGACCCGCGCCTACTTGCAGTAGGTGGCGTTGGCGACGTCGATGTAGATCTGAGCGTTCGCACCTGCCTGCTCGGGAGTGATCTGCTTGCCTTCCGCCGACGCTTCCTGGCCGACGAAGGCGGTCACGAAGGTCAGGACCTCGTCGTCGGTCTGAGGACCGGCAGCGCAGATGTAATTGGCCGTGTTGACGGCGATGCTTCCGTCACCGGCTGGGGTGATGCCCTTCGCCTTCAGTCCGTCGAGGAACTTCTGTGCCTCGGGACTGACCTCGACGACTGTGGGACCCGGGAAGCCCTCGATGCTCTGCGGCTGCTCCGGCGGCGCGGTGGCCGCGGCTCCCGGACTGGTGGGCGCAGCCGACGCCGTCGTGGTCGCGGAGGCGGACGCAGATGCCGAACCGCTCGAGGACGAAGCCGCCGCGGACGTCGTGGTGACCGGATTGGAGGTTGCAGTGGAGTCGTCACTACCGCACGCGACAAGCGCGCCACCGGTGGCGAGCGCCAGGGCGCCGACCGCGATCGCGCGTGCACAAGTGTTTCGGTTACCCGAGAAAAGCGACATCAATGTCCGTCCTTGCCTTCAGTCGAAAGTCCATCAACAGGTTACGCAACGCACGCGGGCGGGCACCGATCCGTGATCGGGCCCGCCCGTCGTGCACCACTGTGAGTTAGTGAACTTCTGTCTTGTCACCGATCACCGTGATGTAGCCGAACTGGAAGTTCTGCTGGACACCACCGGGAATGTCGAACTTGTCACTGATCGGGAATCCGAGTCGTCCACCTTCGTATCCGACGCTCTTCCAACCGTCGAACAGCGGACCGTTCTCGACGGACCATGCACCGGTGCCGGGGCTCCAGTAGATGTTGCCGCCCTCGAACTCGGTGAAGCGTCCGTTGTCCTTGATCGGAACCTCGTTCGACTTCGGGAATCCGAGCCAGCCGTTTTCCCAGCCGAGTTCGCCGTACTTGCCCATGATCATTCCGAGAACCGCGTGAGTTCCATTGGCGCTGCTGTACATTGCGCCGATCTCGAATCCCTGGACCTTGCCCGGCTTGCCGGGGGTCGCGATCTCGTCGGCAGTCGGGTAGCCGAGCGGGCCACCTTCCCAACCCTGTGCGGACCACTCGGCGAGGATGTCACCGCTGACGGGGTGAGCGCCGGTCTGCGGGGTCCAGTAGATGGAGCCGTTCTGGAAGTGGTTGAAGCGTCCGCGTCCGTCGGGGGTACCGAGTTCGGGGGTACGCGGGAAGCCGAGCGGGCCGGCCGCTGCTCCGGTGTTCATGTACGCGCCGGCGATACGACCGGCGACGGGCTGGGCGCCCGTTCCACTGGTGAAGTAGATGCGACCGTTGCGGAAGTCCTGTGCCAGGCCACCCGCGACGCTGTACTCGGGGGTGATGCAGTCACCGATCCAGCCGTTGGCTGCGGCCGTCGCACCGATCTCGCCCGAAGTGCCGCAAGCCGGCTTCTCGACCTCGACGCCGATGGCGTTGGCCAACTGCGGCCACAGCTGATGAAGCTCGAACTGCCAGTACGGCCACGAGTGGGTTCCGGACGGGCGGTAGTTGACCTGCGCGGGGATGCCGAGCTGGTTGAGCTTGGTCGCGAAGGTCTGCGAGGTCAGGCGAGCGAGGATCTCGAGGCCCATGCCTGCGTAGTTGGTGCTCACGCCGGGAATTCCCGACGGCTGGTCGTACGGGCCGGTCGTACCGCTACCACTCGAGACGTACAGGCTGACGCCCTTGAGCTTCTCGGCGAGCGCGTACGGATCGTGTGCAGCCCACTGCGGGTTGGACGGCGGTCCCCACATCGCGGCGGAGTTGTATCCACCGGCGTCGGTCATCGCGAACTGGATTGCCTGAGGCATGCCGAGCGAGGTGGTGGTGAGGATGCCGGAGAGCGAAGCGGCGAACTTGAAGAAGCCGGGGTTGCGCGCCGTGAGGAACATGGCGGACGTACCGCCCATCGACAGACCGACGACACCGCGTGTCTGCGTGGTCCGCCAGTCCTGTTCGAGGATGGGGGGCAGTTCCTTGGTCAGGAACGTCTCCCACTGGTAGTTCTTGCCGTTGTCGGGCTGGAGCCAGTCGGAGTAGAAGCTGGACTGACCGCCGACCGGGAGGATGACGTTGACGTTCTTGTCCGCGTAGAAGGACTCGGCGTCGGTCTCGTAGGTCCAGGCGTTCTCGTTGTCGGTCGCGCGAAGACCGTCGAGCATCCAGACCGAGGGGAAGCTGGCCGACGGATTGACGTTCCAATCACGGGCCAAGAGGATCTGCACCTGAATCGGGGTGCCCATCGCGGGAGAGTTCACCCACAGCGCGACGCGACGCTCGCTGAGCCAGTCGACCTTCGTGACCGCTGCTCCGGTGGGGTTCTGGGTGGCGGCCGGTGCGGCCTGAGCAGGTGCCGGCGCGGCTGCCGCGGTTCCGGCCGTCGTCAAGCCCGCGGCGATCGGCAGAACCAGCATCGCTGCCAGTGCGCCGACGACCTTTGTCCGGAAGGTTGCCCGGGACCGGCGACGGTCCTCCGTGGCAAGGCCTACTCGCATGAGCTCACTCTCTTTCCTTACGTTCGGTCCGCGCGTCGATCGTGTGGCCGCCTGAGCAGCCAGACCCCCGTTGAAACTATTTCTACACGCAAACGATCCCCGCTTGGGGTAGCCGCGCTGTTACTGGTGGTGCAATTGTTACTGACATCGGGCGCTTGTGCAGCACCTGAATACACAAGTGCCGTCCCGGTTCTCCTTCGAGGAGTCCGGAACGGCACTGGTGAAGTGACTAGGTCACGGGATCGCGCACGATCACCAAGCGTTCATGGTGTCGAGGATCTGGCCGCGAGCCTTCCACAGCTCCGCCGACCAGTACGGCCACGAATGCGTGCCGTTGGACGGGAAGCTGTAGGTGGCCGGGATACCCAGCGAGTTCATGCGGATCTGGAATGCACGGGTGTTGACCAGGGCGAGAGCCTCGAGGCCCATGCCGTTAGCCGTGTTGTAGTAGTCGATCGGTGCGCGCGGGTGGTCGTATTCACCGGGCAGGCCGCTTGCCGACGAGATGTACATCGACAGGCCCTGCAGACGCGGTGCGAAGACGAACGGGTCGTTGCGCAGCCAGGACGGGCTCCACGGCGGTCCCCACATGGAGTCGACGTTGAAGCGACCGGCATCGAGCATTGCGACGCGGATTGCCTCGCGCATGCCCGGAGCCGAGATGTTCAGGTAGCCCGACAGCGAGCCGGCGAACTTGAACTGGTCACGGTGGTAAGCAGCCAGCGTCAGAGCAGCGCTGCCACCCATCGAGAGGCCGAGGACCGCGTTGTTGGTGGGCGAGACGCCGTAGTTCGCGAGGAAGTTGGGCAGTTCTTCGGTGAGGAAGGTTTCCCACTTGTACGTGATCTGCTGGCCGTTGAAGTTCGACGGTGCATACCAGTCGCTGTAGAAGCTGGACTCGCCGCCGACGGGCATCACGAGGGTGATGTTGTCGTTGCGGTACTGGTCCTTCGCATTGGTCTCGAAGCTCCACGCGTTGGCGTCGTTACGCGCACGCAGGCCGTCGAGGAGGTAAAGGGCAGCGTTTCCGCCGCGAGCGGCCCACTGGACCTGGACCTTGATGTTGCCCATCGAGGAGGGCACCCACAGCTCGTCGTATCCGCCGGAGGGGGCGGTGTGGCTGGGAGCAGTGTGCGCAGGCGCAGCAGAGGCGACAGCACTACCGGCAACTCCTGCAGCAAGGGGGAGCACAAGTGCTGCGGCACCGATGGCCAACGCTCGGTGCTTGAGGCGCTGGGTCAGCCTCTTTCTGGCAAAACGCATGGATACTGCTCTCTCTCTTCGTCTGCGGAACCCACTCGGTGGAGTGGTTCCGGCGGATTCCGTCGGGGAACAGGCTTTTCTGCCAGCCCGAACGAGTTCGGGTCGGCAGCGGACCTCTTCCAAGTCACACTGCGCTCGCTGGACTTTATGTCACAGGTTCAGCTGTGACAAATAGGTGGACCGTTACGTCCCAATCCGCGAGCAACACCGTCATCACCCCTCGGGGGTGATTCAGGTTAGGTGAATCGTCTTCGAGTACATCGTGGCCAATCAATTCGGTGTTACTGAATCGAAATATTCAAACCCTCAACAGTCGGTGATGCTGATCACATCACCTGGGTGACTCCGGTGGAACGAGACCGCAGCGTTCCAATTCGTAGGCCGGAACCCGGTCGAATCGGTACTTCGCGAAGTCGAATGCCTGCTGGAAGTTCTGTTTGAATCTGGCCCAGGTCAGCTCGGAGCGGTACGACGTGAGCAGCTCCTGCGTTTCCGGGCAGGTGATGGCCAGCTTTGCGTCCGCAACCCAGTCTTCGTCGAGGAAGAACGGCAGCCACGGTCGAACGTCGATCATTCCCGTGTCCGCGACCACCCAGTCCGGATAGAGATTCTTGTCGTGCCCGATCCGGCCGTCCTCGAGTCGCTCGGTGTGAGCTGCCAGGGGGTACGCCAGCCCCATCTGATCGAGCACCCGAACGTCGAGGCCGACGTTCATGCTCGTCATTCCGAGGTTGAGGAAGAAGACGACGTGCTCGGCCGGCTCTTCGATCGGTCCGGGTGGTGGGACGACGAACCAGGAGTCGTAGCTCGCGGACGGCAGCAGCAGCCCACCCTCCGGAGTCCGCGCGATGGTCTCGACCATGGCACGCATTCGCGGATAGTCGAGGTAGTCCTCGGCCAGGATCGGATGCTTGTGACCGGTGTTGAGTGCGTAGAACGCTCGCTCGTCGACGATTCCCGAGCGACCCACCACGGATCCTTCGGGCATACCCGTCGTGTTCGCGGCGAAGAAGGCCCAGATGATCGTGCCGATCCACAGCACCGCCGAGACTCCGAAGATCGCGGTGTCGCGATTACTTCCGAACGCTGCCCGCGCCGGCACCCGCAACGGAATGACCGCCACCGGGATGAGCAGGCAGAACAGCACCGGCAACAGGACGCGGCCGTGCATGAAGTCGCCGCCGACGCGCAGAGAGTAGATCCCGAGGATCAGCCCACTGCCGAGAATGAAGGTGACAATCGCCCGCGGCGTGCGCAGAAACTGCTGAAAGCGCTGCCACAGCGGGCGTGCGGGTTGATCTGCGGTAGCGGTAGGTGTGTCCGCTCGGCTTCGCCACACGAGCAGCAGCGCACCGATGAGCAGGAACAGCAACGGCAACCAGAGCAGGTACGGCCCGACCAGGTTCCACAGGTACGCAAAACCCTGCGCCCACTTCGCGCCACCGGCGTCCTTCGACACCGCGGTGTTCGGGTACGGCAAGGCGTAATAGCCCATTCGCCAGATCTGATAGCCCACCGGGACAAGTCCGGCGACGACGACGATCAGTGTGCGAATCTTCCAGGTCAGGCCTGCGGAGAGAACGATCATCATCAACGCGGCAGCACCGGGAATCGCCATCTCGGGTCGAACCAGTGGTCCGAGTCCGGCCACGAACGAGAGAGTCAGGATCGACGCCGTGGACGGCGTCGACGCCTGCGCCCACCTAACGAGCAGTACCCACAGGAGCGCGATCCAGAAGATCACCAAGCATGTCTCGAGCCCGGAAGTGGCGAAATCTCGCGCAGGCGGAACCGCGATGTAGACGAGAACACCTGCCGGTATCAGCAGGATCGTTCCGCCCGCCGACGGCCGAACGCCGCGGTACAGACGACCGGTGCCGAGCATCGCCAACACGACGGCAGCAGTCGAGAGTACGAGCGCGATCGTCAGAACAACGTATTCGAGACGGATCTGCGTGAGCCAACTGAACGCGTAGACGATGTACGTCCACGCGGTACTCGTGTTCGCCTCGACACGCTCACCCGCGTTGAAGACCGGGCCGTTCCCCGCGAGCAGGTTGCGGACGGTTCGCAAGACGATGAGTCCGTCGTCGGCGATCCAGCGACGCTCCCACGCACCCCAGAACATGAGGGCAGCAGCAAGCACCACCCCGCCGAGAAAAACTCCTCGACTGAGGGTGGTGCGATTCGCCGCAGTGTCGACGTGCGGGTCGGCCTCGGTGCGTGGCTCAGACGAGGTAGACAGCGACACCCACTACTCCGATCCACGCAATCGCGAGGAGTTGCAGCACCCGGTCACCGAGCGCGATCTCCTCAGGCTCTCCGGCTTCGCCGCCGTCGACGTCCACCGCGTATCGCAGCACCGCGATGGTGAACGGCACCATCGAGATGGCGTACCAGTTGGTGCCCTTGATGGCGTCCTGTTGGAACGCCCACAGTCCGTAGCAGAGGACCAGCGTCGTCGCTGCCATCGTCCACACGAAACGCAGGTACGTCATCGTGTAGCTCTCGAGGGACTTACGGATCTTGGCGCCGGTCTTCTCGGCCAACTGCAGTTCGGCGTAGCGCTTGCCTGCCGCCATGAAGAGTGAGCCGAACGCCATCATCAGCAGGAACCACTGCGAGAGATCGATCTCGGCGGCAACGCCACCGGCGATCGCTCGAAGCAGGAAGCCGGACGAGACGATGCAGATGTCGATGACGGCCTGATGCTTGAGACCGAAGCAGTAGGCGAGCTGGATGACGATGTACACGCCCATGACCACGGCGAGTTGCCAGTTGGCCAGGAAGGACAGCCCGATCGCACCGGCAAGCAGCACGACTGCCATGCCGTAGGCGATGTTGACGGGTAGAACGCCGGCCGCGATGGGACGGAATCGCTTCGTGGGGTGAGCACGGTCGGCTTCGACATCCATCGCGTCGTTGACGAGATAGATGCCTGATGCCGCCATACAGAACACGACGAACGCCAGCGCGACGGGCAACAGCACGTCGGCTTCGGTGGCGGTTCCGGCCGCGATGGGCGCTGCCAGCACAAGGACGTTCTTGACCCACTGACGTGGGCGAAGCGCCTTGACGATGCCGGCGGGCAGGGACTTCGGGGGTCCGCTGACCGTAGGCGGTTCCTCGCTCATTTATCTCCACATTTCTGTTCGGCTCTGGCTTCTTCGACCCGGCGAACTACCGCCGCGGATGCGGCTCCCAGTGCCGCTCCGGCGAGTACGTCGGTCGGGTAGTGAACTCCCAGGACCAGACGCGAGAGCATCATCGGGGGCACCAGCAACGCCGGTAAGGGTAGCCCGGTGAGCCGACCGATCAGCACAGCCGCCGCCGTCGTCGACGTCGCGTGTGATGACGGGAAGCTGAGCTTGCTCGGTGTCGAGACGTTGACCTGCACCGAAGGATCGGAAGGTCGCTTGCGCCTGACCACTCGTTTGATCACCACGGAGGCGGCGTGTGCACCGAATGCTCCGACGGCTGCTCCGGCCCATTCCCGTCGACGCGGCTTGTCCACAGCAGCTCCGACGGCAGCGATCGCGATCCACCCGAGGGAGTGCTCACCGAAGTGAGACATACCGCGGGCGACCTTGACGGCTCCCGGCAGCTGCCCGACGGTCGACTGAATCCCGGCCAGAATCTGTACTTCAGGAGATGCCGAAGACACGTTCCCACCTTTCCGTGCTGGTCAGTGAAGGAACGGCGTCCTGGTACTGCTTCTTGAGCTCGGGGAAACGTGCGGCGAGTTCGCGGCGCAAACGCATGGCTTCCTTGAGCAGTTCAAGTGCCTGCTTGGGGTTGCGCTTGCGGTAGACGACGCCACGACCGTCGGCGGTGGTGACGGTGACCCCGTCGACCTGCGAGAGCAGATACCACCTGGCGTCGATGGTCGGCACGTTGAGCTGAGGACGCTCGTGATGCTCGGGGTGCGCGGGCTTGAGGTTGTGTACCACGGCCTTGCCGACGCGGACGATCTTCGCGACGGGGTTGGTCGGCGCGCTGACGTCCCCGACTTCGGCGCCGGAGGGCAGCGGTAGTGCGGTTGCCGAGGGCACCACGACGGCGTCGGGGTACTCCTTGCGCTGGGCGTGAACCTCACCGAGTGCGGTGGGCAGCATGTTCGCGACGTGTTCCGGTCCGGCGAGGAAGTCCGCGATGGCCTTGTTCTGGATCGCGACGGTGGAGTACTCGAGGCACAGCAGGTGCTTGAGAGTCGCCTTCACCGTGTTGACGACAAGGCCGCGGCCGTTGCCCGGCATGTGGAGCGCGGCCACCACCAGACGGTTACGGAGGTGGAAGTACGCCTGCCAGTCGATGGCGTCGTCCTTGTCGCTCCACGCCATGTGCCAGATCGCGGCACCAGGCAACGTGACGGTCGGGTATCCGGCTTCCTTTGCGCGCAAACCGTATTCGCAGTCGTCCCACTTGATGAACAGTGGCAGCGGCTGCTTGAGCTCTTCCGCGACCTGGCGCGGGATCATGCACATCCACCAACCGTTGAAGTCGACGTCGATGCGACGGTGCAGCAGTTTCGAATCTCGCAGCGAATTCTTGGAGAAGTCGTGGTCGTATTCGACGTTCGGCGCGGCAGACCACATGAAGATCCCGCGGTTGACCACTTCACCCATCACGTGAAGGTGGCTACGTTCCTGCAGGTTGAGCATCTGCCCACCCACCAGCATCGGCGACTTCGCGAAGCGCGAGAAAGCAAGCGCACGAAGGATCGAGTCGGGTTCGATCTCGATGTCGTCGTCCATGAACAGGATGTGCTGGCACTGCGTGGTCTTGAGTGCCTCGTACATGATTCGGCTGTATCCGCCGGAGCCACCGAGGTTGCCCTGATCGTGAATGGCGAGCCGATCACCAAGTGCTGCAGCAGCTTCGGCGAACCCGGGCTCGTCACGCACCTTGCGGGTGCCCTGATCCGGCATGATGACGGCCTTGATCACGTCCGACACCAGCGGATCCGAGGACAACGCAGCCAGCGCCTTGACAGCGTCGGTCGGGCGATTGAACGTCGGAATACCAACGGCGACCGTCGCTTCGCCGGGAGCCTCGACGGGCGCGTACCAGCCGCCGCTCTCGACGACTACGGCCGTATCGGTGGTGATGTCGAACCAGATCCAGCCGCCGTCCTCGAACGGTGCCAACTCCACCTCGAGTTCGACCGCGGCATCACCGTCGGCAAATTCCTTGCCTTCCACGTGAATTCGCGAGGAGTCCGCCTTGGAACGGTAGACATCCACGCGGCCGTGTCCGGACAGTTCGAGTCGAAGGACCACAGATTTCAGGATGGACCATCGACGCCAGTAGCTGGCGGGGAACGCGTTGAAGTACGTGGCGAACGAGACCTCGGTCTCGGCACCGAGCGCGACGGACGTCCTCGAGGTGGAGTGAGCCCGACGACTGTTGGTCGAAGCTTCCTCCAAGTACAGCGTGCGGACGTCGAGAGGTTCGCCGGCGCGGGGAAGGATGATCCGAGAGAGCAGGGACTTGCCGAGGTAGGTCACCTCGTCGCCGGTGACGGCATCTTCGCCTTCGAGTAGATGACGTGCGTTCATTCGCTCTCCCCTGCCAATTCCGCACCCGTTTCGAGATGCGGGCGCAGGGTGTTCTCGAACATCGTCAGCGCGCTGGCGATCGCCATGTGCATGTCCAGGTACTGGTAGGTGCCGAGACGCCCACCGAAGAGGACCTTGTTCTCCGCGGTCTCCTTCTTGGCGCGTGAGCGGTACGCGGAGAGCTTCTCACGATCCTCCGGAGTGTTGATCGGGTAGTACGGCTCGTCCTTCGCCTCCGCTGCACGTGAGAACTCACGCATGATGACGGTCTTGTCGGTCGGGTACTCGCGCTCCGGATGGAAGTGACGGAACTCGTGGATTCGGGTGAACGGCACGTCGGCGTCGTTGTAGTTCATGACCGGGGTGCCCTGGAAGTCTCCGGTGGGCAGAACCTCGGTCTCGAAATCGAGGGTGCGCCATCCCAGTGCACCTTCGGAGTAGTCGAAGTAGCGGTCGAGCGGGCCCGTGTAGATGACGGGTGCGTCGGGGCTGGCGGTACGCAGTTCGTCGCGGACGTCGAAGTAATCGGTGTCGAGGCGGACCTCGATCTTCGGATCCTTCGCCATGTTCTCGAGCCACGCCGTATATCCGTCGACGGGCAGGCCCTCGTACGTGTCGTTGAAGTAGCGATTGTCGAAGTTGTAGCGGACCGGCAGGCGGCTGATGTTCGCCGCGGGCAACTCGGTGGGGTCGGTCTGCCACTGCTTAGCCGTGTAGTCACGCACAAATGCTTCGTAGAGCGGGCGCCCGATCAGGGAGATCGCCTTCTCTTCGAGGTTGGAGGCGTCCTTCGAATCGATCTCGCTGGACTGTTCGGCGATGAGGGCGCGTGCTTCTTCGGGAGTGAAGTACCGACCAAAGAACTGCGACACGAGACCGAGTCCCATCGGGAACTGATACGCCTGCCCCTTGTGCAGCGCAAAGACGCGGTGCTGGTAGTTCGTGAACTCCGTGAACTGAGTGACGTAGTCCCAGACCTTCTTGTTGGAGGTGTGGAACAGGTGGGCACCGTACTTGTGGACCTCGATGCCGGTCTCCGGCTCAGCCTCCGAGTATGCGTTCCCCCCAAGGTGGTGACGGCGATCCAACACCAGCACGCGCTTACCCAGCTGGGTAGCGGCACGCTCGGCGATGGTCAGCCCGAAGAATCCCGAACCGACGACGATCAGGTCGTACTGGGCACGGACGGTCTCTGAATTTGCAGCGGTCACGATGAACCAGGGTATCGGACCTGTTCGGAAGCCGAGGGTTGGATGCGTCACCAGGGCCGATGCGGCAAGTCAGGACGCTGCGAGACCGATCAGACCGGAAGCACTCGGTGCACCGCTCGAATCGAATCCGATCACGATCGGTTCGTCGACCGGAAAGTGCGCGGGAAGTAGAAGCAGTCCCTCCGACGCGCAGCGTTCGAGAAGTTCGCGGCGGGTGACCCTCGCGATCTCCGGATCCGCGTCGCCGCCCTGACTGAGGTCCGGGTACAGAAACTGGATCGGATGGTGGATCACATCGCCGGAGATGACGGCGCCGCCGTCGGCAGTGCGGATCTCGATCACGATGTGACCCGGCGTGTGGCCGGGCGCGCTGCGCACGACGACGCGTGTGCCTTCGGACTCGGCCAGGACGTGGCCGTCGTCGACCGCCTCCCACTTCGCCCCGTCCAGAACGGGACGGACGCTGTCCTCGAAGGTCTGCGCCAGATCCGAGACCACTCCTTGGTGTGGACCGTCGGCGGCGAGTTGTTCGAGCGCGGCCAGTTCGGTGCGATCGAAAATGTAGGTCGCGCGGGGGAAGGTAGGCCGCCAGGTTTCGGCGTCGAGGGCGGTGTTCCAGCCACAGTGGTCAGGGTGCAGATGTGTGCTGACCACCAGATCGACGTCGTCGACGGACACACCGGTGGCTGCGAAGCGTGAGAGGTAGTCGGTGCCGAACATGTGATGCGGCAAGAGGTTCGGCCGGTGCTTGCTGTTTCCGTTGCCGGTGTCGACGACGACGGCCTTGCCGCCGATCTCCACCAGGTAGGTGTGGATGGCAAGCACGAGGTCACCACTACCCTCGTCGAAGAACTCCGGTGTCAGCCGCGCCGACGCTTCACTGATCTCGGCCTCACTCGCCTGGGGAAAGAGCTCTCGCGGCGGAAACGGCCAGTGCGCCAGCTCTGTCAGTTGGGTGACGCGTGCCGACCCGACGTCGATGGTGAAGCTCATCAGTGTTTGCCTTCCGAACAGCTCGATACCGCTTGTGGGCACACACAAAGGCACCCACCGAAATGCTCGGTGGGTGCCTGGTCGGTGTCAATGGTTTTCGACGCCGGTGATCAAAGACTCTTCGCGATGATGCCCTTCATCACTTCGTTGGCGCCGGCGTAGATCTTCTGGACGCGGGAGTCCTCGTACATGCGCGCGATCGGGTATTCACGCATGTAGCCGTATCCGCCGTAGAGCTGCACGCACCGGTCGACGACGGCGCATTGCTGCTCGGTGAGCCAGTACTTGACCATCGCGGCGTCTGCGCCGTCCAGCTCGCCGTTGAGGTGATCCTCGATGCAGTTGTCGAGGAAGACACGGCAGGTGCGTGCGATCGTCTGGCACTCGGCCAGCTCGAAGGCGGTGTTCTGGAACTCGAAGAGGCTGTGCCCGAACGCTTGACGCGCCTTGGTGTATGCGACGGTCTCCTCGACTGCACGCTCGATGGTGCCGATGGCCTGCGCGCCGATGATGAGGCGTTCCTGCACCAGTTGCGCCATCAACTGACCGAAGCCGAGCCCCTCGGACTCACCGAGGAGGTTCGAGACGGGAACGCGAACGTCGGTGAAGGACAGCTCCGACGTATCTGCGCCGTGCTGACCGACCTTGTCGAGCACGCGGCCGACCGCAAAGCCTTCGCAGTCACGAAGATCCACGATCAGGAGCGAGACACCCTTGGCGCCCGCCTTGGGGTCGGTCTTGACGGCAAGCACGATCATGTCTGCGCTGCCACCATTGGTGATGAAGGTCTTCGACCCGTTCACGACGTAGTGGTCACCGTCACGGATCGCGGACGTGGTGATTGCCTTGAGGTCGGAACCTGTTCCTGGCTCGGTCATTCCGATGGCGCCGAGGATTTCGCCCGTTGCCATACCTGGCAGCCAGGCCTTCTTCTGCTCTTCGCTTCCGTACTCGAGCACGTAGTGGGCGACGATGCCACTGTGCACGGAGTTACCGAGCGCATAGTCACCGCAGTAGCCCTGCGCCTCGAAGACAGCGAGATCGTGCGCGAAAGTTCCACCGCCCCCGCCGTATTCCTCGGGAATCGAGCAGCACAGCAGGCCGAGCTTGCCGGCTTCGAGCCACACGGACCGGTCGACGCGATGCTGAGCGTCCCACTGCTCACGCTTGGCGATCAGTTCACGATCGAAGAAACCACGGGCCAGTTCGGCTACTGCGGTGATCTCGTCGTCGTGCCACGACGGCTTGCGCTTGGTCGCCATGATCAGACCCGCTTCAGCAGGGCAGCGAGTGCCTGACCGCCGCCGATGCACATGGTGACGATGCCGAATTCGAGGTCGCGGCGGACCATGTCGCGGGCCGCACGCAGGGTCAGGATGGCTCCGGTGGCGCCGACCGGGTGTCCGAGGGCGATCGCTCCGCCGTACGGGTTGGTCTTCTCCGGATCCAGGCCACTGTCACGGATGACGGCGATGGCCTGCGAAGCGAACGCCTCGTTGACCTCGGCGGTGCCGATGTCGGAAGGCTTCAATCCTGTTTGCGCAAAGAGCTTTTCGAGAGCGAGCACGGGAGCGTAGCCCATCAGGCCGGGCTCCATGGCTGCCGTCGTGACGGTTTCGAGCGTGACCAGTCCGGTGAGACCGCGCTTGGCTGCCTCGGTGCCCGTCGCGAGGACGAGTGCGCCGGCGCCGTCGTTGATGCCCGACGCGTTACCGGCGGTGACGGATCCGCCCTCTTCGAATGCGGGGCGCAGCTTGGCGAGGGTTTCGACGGTGGTTCCGGGCTTGGGATGCTCGTCCTCGGTGACGGTGACGGAGCGCCGACCACCGGTCTCGACGGGAGTGATTTCCTCGGCGAATGCCGCCTTCGCTGCGTCGGTAGCGGCGCGGCGCTGAGATTCGACCGCGAACTCGTCCTGCTGCTCGCGACTGACGCCGTACTTACGGGCGACGGCTTCGGCAGTGCGGCCCATGTGAGCCTTGCTGAACGGGTCGGTGAGCATCGCGACGGTGCCGTCGACGAGGCTGCGATCGCCGAGCTTGTAGCCCGAGCGGGCGGCGAAGTCGTAGAAGGGCATGCGAGACATGCTCTCGTCACCGCCGGCGAGCGTGATGGCAGCTGCGCCCCATCGCATCTGCATCGCCGCAGACCACACAGCCTGCAGGCCGCTGCCACAGAGACGGTTGACGGTGTAGGCGGGGACGTTCTCGGGCAGTCCGGCGGCGATGCCGACGCGGCGTGCGTTGTAGGCGTCCGGGCCGACCTGGCCGATGCAGCCCATGACGACCTCGTCGATGTCTTCGGGCGCAACGCCGGCGCGGCTCAGCGCGGCCTTGGCTGCTGCGGCGCCCAGCTCGTGTGCGGGTACGTCCTTGAAGACGCCGCCGAAGCTACCGACGGGGGTCCTGGCCCCGTCGACGATGACGATCGGTTCGGGTGTGGTCATGATTGTCCCCATCTGCTGTGCTCACGTCGATTTCTCTGTCCGTGGCCGATACTAGGACATCGAAGTATCTCGCAGATGGGGACGTTGGTGTCAGGGTGTGGGAGCGCTCTCGGCGACGGGCACGACCTCGGCGTCGGCGTCGGTGTCTTTGTGGTTCCGGTAGCGGTAGAGCCCGATACCCACGAGGATCGCTGCAAGTCCCAGGGACACGATCATCTGGCTGCGCGTCGAGTCCAGGGTGAGCATGCCGATGCAGAGCGCGATGATGGCGGCGATCGTGGCGTAGGTCAGGTACGGGAAGAACCACATCTTGAGTTCCAGCTCCTGGCCCGAAGCTTCGAGCTTGCGGCGGGTGCGCAGCTGGGACACCGAGATGACCAGCCAGACGAACAGCGCGATCGCACCGGAGGAGTTGACCAGGAACAGGAAGACCTTGTCCGGGGAGAGGTAGTTCATGCCGACGGTCAGGAAGCCGACGATCGTCGAGACCAGGACAGCGCGCATCGGGACGCCGGTCTTCTCGATACGTGAGAGCGACTTGGGGGCGTCGCCGCGGCCGGCGAGGGAGAAGATCATGCGGCTCGCGGTGTAGAGACCGGAGTTGAGGCAGGACAGAACCGACGTGAGGACGACGACGTCCATGATGTTGCCCGCGGCCGGAATGCCGTAGGAGTCCATGACGGCGACGTACGGGCTGAGTGCAACCGACGCGCTGTCCCAGGGAAGCAGGGTGACGACCACTGCGATCGAGCCGATGTAGAAGATGAGAATTCGCCAGACGACGGATTTGACGGCTGCGCGAACAGCTTCGAGCGGGTTGGCCGATTCACCGGCGGCGATGGTGGCGATTTCGGCCCCGAAGAACGAGAACACGACCACAAGGACTGCGGCGAGCATCGCTCCTGTTCCGTTCGGCAGGAAGCCGCCGTGACCGGTCAGGTTTGTCATTCCGGGTGCTTCGACGCCGGGCATCCATCCGCAGATCGCCACGATGCCCATGCCGAGGAACGCGATGATGGCGACGACCTTGATGGAGGCGAACCAGAACTCGAACTCGCCGAACGACTTGACCGAGATGATGTTGGTCAGCGTCAGCACGATCATCAGAATCAATGCCCAGGTCCACTGGGGAACGCCGGGGACCCAGCGATTCATGATGAGGGCACCGGCGGTGGCCTCGATCCCGAGCACGATGATCCAGAACCAGGCGTACAGCCAGCCGATCGAGAAGCCCGCCCAGCGGCCGATGGCCTTGTCGGCGTACGAGGAGAACGAGCCGGTTTCCGGCGACGCTGCCGACATCTCACCGAGCATGCGCATCACGAGGATGACGACTACGCCGGCAAGCGCGTAGGAAATCAGGACACCGGGTCCCGTCTCCTGGATCGCCACACCGGAGCCGACGAACAGTCCGGCGCCGATGACGCCTGCGATCGCAATCATCGACAGATGCCGCTTCTTCAGCGTGTGCTGAAGTGCCGGCTGGTCTGTACTGGACATCAGTACTCCTTGTGGGCTGTTCGGGACGTGGATCTCGGTGGCGCTCTATCCGGAGCGCATTTTCGATAGCGCCAGTGTCGGACCTTCGGCAAGCTCGCGTCAGGCTCCACTTTGTACAAACGTGACCGCAGGCACTACAAAGTGGCGAGTTCGAGGTGTCAGACTGGACTCATGCCCATCACGCTCCGCCAGCTTTGTGCGACCGAACAGTTCGGCCTTCGCGTCCTGGCTGGGCACGACCAGCTCGATCGCACCCTGACCTGGGCACATGTCTCCGAAATTCCCGACCCGACGCCCTTCCTCGACGGCGGTGAACTACTACTCATCACCGGGGTGTCACTACCGACGACGGCCGCGGAAACGACCCGATTCGTACGGACCCTGGTGGCGGCCGGAATTGCCGGAATCGGTTTCGGAACCGGCCTCGGATACGAGCAGGCGCCACAGACTCTGGTGGATGCGGCCACCCGTTTCAGTGTGCCCCTTCTCGACGTCCCATTGCGAACACCTTTCATCGCCCTGACCAAAGCGGTGTCGAAGGCGCAATCCGACGACGACATGAAAGCGCTGCGCAGCAATTACCAGAGCCTGCGGCGACTGCTTCAAGCTGCGGTGACGGTCAACGGCACCCGGGCAGTCGTACGACGGGTGGCGGAATTGATCGGCGGATGGGCGGCTCTGCTGGACTCGGCCGGACATACCGTCGAGATCTCACACACCGCCGCGGCCGCCGGAATCGAGCGAACTGCCCCCGAGCGCGACGCCCGCCCGATGGAAGTCAGTTTCCTCACGAGTGAGAACGAGGACGTCATCTCCCATCCGCTGCTGACGTCGAGGGGAAAGCTGATGGGGTACCTCGTCGCCGGCTGCCCCGGCGCCGTCGGTTCACTGAATCAGGGCATCGTCATCGCAGCCGCGTCTCTGCTCACGTTGATGACGGCTCGAACCCGAGACGCACAGCTGACGATGAACCACCTTCGTACCGTTGCGATGCATCAGCTGTTCGAGGGACAGAATGCGCTCGCCCGCAACATCTCCGGGGAACTGTGGGGAGGATTTCCGGTCGAGCCTTTCCAGGTCTTCCACGTAGCGGGCCCGAGTGGCCTGCTCGAGAGCGTGTCCGTCTCACTGCTCGATGGTCTCAGCCGCGATCTGGCGTTCGGCATCACCGACGGTGCACTGATTGCCGTCGTCTCGGCTACCGACAGCGGGCGAATCCTCGCCCGTGTCAACGAAATCGACGTCACCGTCGGCGTGTCGGACATGCTGTGGTGGGACGATCTCTCGCGCGCCAGACGCCAAGCCGCGCAAGCAGCAGCCGAGGCGGGTGCCCGCAACCTGCCTTCGATGCGGTTCGCCGAACTCTCGGAGAGCGGATTGTCCGCATTTCTCGACCAGGATCGCTCGACGGCATTCGCGGCGGCACACTTGCGCCCGCTTCTGGAAGCGAAGGGCGGTAGCGATCTCTACCGGACCTTGGCCATGTGGTTGGCACACAACGGGGTGGGCGACGCCGCAGCCACAGCGCTGAATATTCATCGGCATACGTTGCGCAGCAGACTCGCTCGGATCGAGAGCCTTCTCCAGCTCGACCTCGGCTCCCCCACGGAACGTGCGGAGTTGTGGCTCGAGTACCGCCTGCTCGGCGACGCCCCGACCATCTGACCGACAACCAACGAACCCTGAACGACCTGAAGGGCCTCCGCCGGGTTACGGCAGAGACCCTTCAGAGTCGATACGTGCGAGTCGGTACCGACCGACCTTCCCCTAGCTTCCGCCCGTCGGTATCCACTCGCGGAGCACGTTGGCATCAACTACCTGCGCGCCCAAAACCTTTGTCCAGATGATGGTTCCGTTTTCGTAGACACGGAAAGTGCCTGCTTCGGAGGGCAACTGCATCTCCGGGCCGGCAGGAGCACCGAGAGAGCCGCTTTCACCGCCGAGCTCCCGATACTTCTTCTCGATCTGCGTCTCCGTAACCGTACCCGATGGATCGTCGGATGGCGAATTGGATTCCGGCACTGTCGATTCCGAATCCGGTGCCACTACCACACCCGCACCGTCACCGATGGTGAACCAGTCGGATTTCAGGCCGAGTTTCTGGCGGAACTGAATTCCGGTGGCGCCAACAGTTGCATTTGTTCCGACTACCTCGACTGCCGTCACTCGCCCGCCGTCGGTACCGAATCCGTTGCGCGAGAGAATCTTGAGCGATTGCAGCTCACCCACATCGAAGGCGTCCGCAATCTGCCCTGCGGTCAGATTCACTGTCCAGTCATGATTCGGAGAAAGGGCGTCACCGAGATCCTCGACGGCCGGGAATTCACCGCCGGAGCTGTAACCTCCTGTGGACGAGGAGAATTCGGTGGCAACGATCTTGCCGTCACGCGACAGAACGGCGCCGGCGGTGGACCGGACGGCTTCGGTGGTGCGGGGATCTTCCTTGCCCGCTCCGCCGTAGACCTGGCAGTCCTGAGTGTCGCAGGTGTCGGCGTACGAGCTGCGATGCTCGGTCGCAGCGTACGAGCGTGCTGCCACGGCTTGCGCCCGTAGCGCTTCGGCCCCACCGGAATCGGCCCATTCGGCCTTCGCTTCGACCGGCACCACGCCGAGCAGGTAGTCCTCCATGTCGAGGAGATTGACTGTCCGAGCCGAGCCGTTGTCGAGCACTACGCCGAGGGCGCCTCGATAGGGCGCGTCGTTGTTGCACAGCTTCAGGAACTGGTCGGCGGGTCGATCAGGACCGAGGTCCACCGGGTCCACCCACGGATGGTCGGTGACCGCTTCCCAGACAACCCCGCCACCACACCCGCTGGTGACCACTACCTGCGCACCGCCACCGGGCAGTGCAGTGAGATGGGCAGCCTCGCCGGGCGCGGTGCGCTGACCGTTGACCACGAGGCCGGCGTCGGAGTAGACGTCGAGCGTCGAGTTGTCCTGGGCCGTGAGCCGCACACTCATCTGGGCAGGCGGCATCGAGTCCAGGACGGTTCCCCCGTAGTAGTGACTGAGGATTCGCTCGCCGGACCAGCCGTCGTTCTTGGCGTAGCCGTAAGCGCCCCACTGGCCCATTCCACGGCCATGTCCGTTGCCGTGCCCGGAGAGCGTGAATTGCGTGTCGGCAGCGACGGCGTGCAGGATCGACGGCTCGTCAGCGCGGATTTGCGTGAAACCTCCGATCGCGACGCCGAGCGCAAGAGCCGGAACGAGACCGAGGACCGAGATCCGCATCAGCGAGGTTCGCCTCCCGGGTCCGCCCACCAGAAAGCGACCTGCGCGACCGGACACAGGCTTCTTACCTGCAGTTCCGCTTCTTCCGCTTCTCGCCATCAATGCTCTCCTCATCGCTACCGGCCTCACGAGTCCGCGAAGTCGGTACTTCGCGCGCAGGCCAGTCCACAACGATTTAACTAAAGTCTCACCCTAAGGTTGAGCGTTATGGACTTTTGTGACTAGTGTGGCAAGAGTGTTTGGAGTTAGCAACACCAGTCACACGAGTCACATCAGCATCACGAGTTGCAGACGTACGCGTCCGAAAACTGGAGTTCAACCCCAGAACATGGCATCCGACCTGCTCGGATCCGGTTTTGAAGGATTCCGTTCACGGCCGTCATCGGCCCTGAAGTTCGCTCGCAAGTAACTACAACCGAGGAGTAATCCCTTGCCACACCGTCGACCGAAGCCCTCGCTCGTACTCGGGGCTGTAGCCGCAGTGGCTGTCGCAAGTCCTTTTGCGGTCTACGGCTTCACGAGCACTACGTCCGATGTACGTTCCGCGAACGAGACGACGTCAGTAGCAGTGCCGACCCAGATCGCAGAGGTGCTCCTCGCGTCGGTGCCCGACATCATCATTCCGGTCAAGGAGCTGACCGGTCTCGATCTCCCCGACATCAACCTCGGTGATCTGAGAAACCTCAAGCTCCCGACCGAAATCCCGCTACCTCCCGGGATCACGCTGCCGACCGAGCTGTTCCCGGCACCCGCTGCTCCCGGCGCCCCGACCGAAACCGCTCCGGTTCCTTCCGAGGAAGAGCCAGGTGCCGTGGTCAAGGAAGTCACCCGCGACACTCCGTTCAGCATGGTCGCGTTGACCTCGGACACCATCGCCTCGGCGCAGTCCAAGGTCCGCGCCCTGGCCGAAGACGGCACCTGGGGCCCGTGGTTCACCCCTGACGCCATCGACTCCGCCAGCTCGGATCAGGCCACCAACGCCGGTACCGCCACCGAACCGGTCTTCGTCGGCGCCACCAAGTCCATCCAGATCCTCACGCCGCAGGGTGCCGCTGCTCCCGCAGCCGAGGTTGTGCCGGCCCCGGCTCCGGAAGCTGCCCCCGCGCCCGCTCCGGAAGCTGCCCCCGCTGAAGCACCCGCAGCCACCGGCGAACTCGGGTACACACCCGCTTCGGTGTCCAAGCCGCTTCGCCAGGTGACGACGGCAGCAGATGCCGTCACCGCCGTGTTGATCGACCCGGGTGCCAGCGAGGCAGACAGCAATCTGCAGGCCGTCGCAGCGCCGCTCGGCGGCAGCGGACCGTCCGTCATCACCCGTGCTCAGTGGGGAGCAGACGAGTCACTTCGCTGCGACTCCCCCACCTACGACGACTTCATCGGTGGCGCGACCGTTCACCACACCGCAGGTAGCAACAACTACACGAAGGCCGAATCGGCCGGCATCGTCCGCTCGATCTATGCCTACCACGCACAGACGCTCGGCTGGTGCGACGTCGGATACAACGTCCTCGTCGACAAGTACGGTCAGACCTTCGAAGGCCGCGCAGGCGGACTCGACAAGGCAGTTCAGGGTGCACATGCGGGTGGATTCAACGAGAACACCACCGGTATCGCGATGATGGGCGACTACTCCACCGTCGAGCCTTCGCAGGCGACGCTCAACGCCGTCGGCAAGTTCCTCGGTTGGAAGCTCGGCATGGCCGGACTCGATCCCAAGGGCCGAACGACGATGTACTCCGAGGGCACCGAGTTCACGCCGTACCCGCAGGGCGCAGCAGTCGATCTGCCGATCATCTTCGCCCACCGCGACGTCGGAAACACCGCGTGCCCGGGTGATGCCGCATACGCACACATGAACGACATCCGGAACATCGCGGCCGCGAACATCGGGGGAACGTTGAACCCCTCGAACCCTTCCAATCCGTCGACGCCTGCGCCCAAGCCGACCACTCCGGTCGACACGGTCACCGGTGGCACCGGTTCGTCGATCCCGGATCTGGTCACCCAGATTCTGCAGATCACCGACAATTCACCGCTCGCGCAGAAGTGGATCGCCGAAGGTGGCGAGATCGGACGCCTCGGCCAGGCACTGTCCGGAATTCTGCAGGCGAAGCTCGGCAACCAGGGTGCGCTGTTCCAGAACGGCGCTGTCTACACCTCGCCGAACGGCGGAGTGTTCACCGTGCTCGGCGAGATCTTCAAGTCGTGGCAGAGTTTCGGTTCCGACGCGGGTGAACTGGGATTGCCGATCTCGGACGAGTACTCGATCCCGGACGGCCTGCGCAGTGACTTCGAGAACGGTTCGCTGATCTTCAACCAGATCACCGGCATGGTCACGAAGGTCCTCAAGACCTACAACGAGACCTTTGCCCAGGAAATGGCCAACAGCGCGCCTGTCGGCTGACACTCGAGCAGTACACGTCCTCGGGCGCTGGTGGGTTCTACGACCACCAGCGCTCGAGGACTTTTGCGACCCCGTGTGCCGAATTGGTGTCGGTGACCTCGTCGGCTGCGGCTTTGGCTTCGGGGTGAGCGTTGCCCATGGCGACGCCGAGTCGAGCCATCCCCAGCATCGGGATGTCGTTGGGCATGTCTCCGAAGGCCACCAGACCCGACAGGTCGAAGCCGAACCTCTCCGCGGCAGCAACCAGGCCCGACGCCTTCGTGATGCCCGGCGCCGAGAGTTCGATCAGTCCGTTCTCGGTGGAGTACGTCATGTCGGCGAGCGCACCGACGTGCGGGGCGAGCGTGTCGTACATCGCCGTGCTGGTCATGCCTGGACGGCGAATCAGGAGTTTGACGGCCGGCGCCGCAAGCACTTCGTCCTCGGACATCTCGGTGTTGTCCGGGTTGAGCCAGGCATGTTCGTAGTCCGGTGAGCTGACGAATTGTGGGGTGGCGGCGTCATGTGCGCTCTCCCCTACTCGTTCCGCGGCCAAACCTGCACCCGGGAGTGCAACCAGTGCCAGCTCGGAGAGTTCGGTGAGTGCGTCGACCGACAAGGTCGCGGCGCTGAGGACGCGGTCGGCGTAGCTGTCGTAGACAACGCCTCCATTGGCGCAGACGGCGAGTGGCGCGTATCCCAAGCCCTCGACGACGGGCGAAATCCATCGCGGAGGACGCCCGGTTGCCAGCAGGAACGGCGTGCCGGATTCGACGACGGCATGCACGGCGGCGCGGGTGCGGGCACTGACCAACTCGTCGTGATCGATGAGGGTGCCGTCGACATCGGTCGCAACCAAGGTTGGGCGGTCAGGGCTGATACGACGGTCTGGGCTCACACCGCCATTGTGCCTGCCCGGTACGACGGTCTCGCTCAGCGCGCCCGCTTCGCGCGTTCCTGTGCGTCCATGGCCGCGGCTTCTTCCGGCGTCGGTGCGCCACCGCCGAGTCGACGAGGCACCCAGTACGCCCCGGGCTCGTGCACGAACCCGTCCTGAACGTGGCGCAGGATCGCATCCATCTCGATGCGCAGGATCTCGCTCAGCGCTTCGGCGGGCTCGACCGGATCGATCGGTGCACCCACCTCCACCGAGATCGGGAAATGATTGCGGCCCAGATTTTTCGGTCCGTCCTTGGTGACGATCCGCTGGGCGCCCCAGACGATCAGCGGAATTATCGGCACGCCGGCGTCGATGGCCATCCGAGCTGCTCCGGATTTCATTTCCTTGATCTCGAAGCTCCGGCTGATCGTCGCTTCCGGGTAGACGCCCACCAATTCGCCACGCTTGAGGGCGTCGACTCCGGCTCGATACGCCTGCGCTCCGGCGGAGCGGTCCACTTCGATGACGCCGCATCCACGCATGAGGAAGCCGAGGACCTTGTTGTCCGCCAGCTCAGCCTTGGCCATCACTCTGAGCTTGCGTTTCGCGGTGCCGACCGCCAGGGCCGCCGGTATGAAATCGAGGTAACTCGTGTGGTTGATCGCGATGACGGCACCGCCGGACACCGGGACGTGTTCCGTCCCGGTGCGGGTGACTTTCACGCCCTGGAAACCGCTCAGACCACGCGCGACTACCTCGACGGCGGTGTAAACGGGTTCGAAGGGCATGGGTCAGCCTTCGGACTTCCGCGCCTCGCGAGCCTTGGCTTTCGCCTCGGCCTCATCGGCATCCATCTTGTCGGCCTGCTCGAGCGTCGGCGCGCTGCCACCGAGGCGGGCCGGCACCCAGTACTCGCCGGCGGGATGGTCGTAGCTCTTCTGCAGATCGAGCAGCAACTCCTGCATCGTCGACCGCAGCTTCGCCGTCAGCTCACTCGCCGGCTCGAAAGGTGCAATCGGCTCGCCGACGGCAATGGAGATGGGAGTGTTGGTGCGGCCCAAACGCTTCGGATAACCCTTCGTCCACACGCGCTGAGCGCCCCAGATGACGACGGGAACGATCGGGACGCCCGCCTCGATCGCCATCCGGGCGGCGCCGGACTTGAATTCCTTGATCTCGAAGCTCCGACTGATCGTGGCTTCGGGGTACACGCCCACCAATTCGCCGCGCTTCAGGAAATCTACGGCCGCCTTGTAGGAGTCGGCGCCCGCGCCGCGGTCGACCGGGATGTGCTTGAGGGCCCGCATGATCGGTCCGGAGATCTTGTTGTCGAAGACCTCTTTCTTGGCCATGAACCGGATGTAGCGCTTCGGGGTCCGTGCCGGCAGTCCCGCATACGTGAAGTCCATGTACCCGGTGTGGTTGATCGCGATCACGGCGCCACCGGACGCCGGGATGTTCTGCTCTCCCTTGACGGAGAACTTCAGGCCCTCGAAAGCGAAGACGGTACGGGCGATGCCGATGACTGTTCTGTAAACGGGATCCACAGTTCGCTAGCGTAGACGGGAATCCGTGATCTGACCCGCAGCAGTTCTGGGGTGGATGTTGGTCAGAATGTCGCAAAAGGGGCGTACGAACGAATGAAGTCGGCAGGACGAGCGGCAGTGGGGGCAGTCGCACTCGCCATGACGTTGGCGATAACCGCATGTGAGGACGACGGACGGACGGGAATCCTGACGGACGAACCGTCTCCGCCGACGACTGAAACCACGACGACAACCACTCTCGCACCCACGACGACAATTGCGCCCGCTGCGCCGGTCGCGCCACCTCCGGTTGGTGACGTGCCCGGCAATCCGGCTGCTGCGCCGGCCTTGGCAGCTTGGGCAACGGACCTGGTGTCCTTGGACGTGGACGCGCTCACGAACGCATGCTGGACGATGCCGCCCACAACGATCGCCGACCGATACTCGGATGTTCCCGCCATCTTGACGGCCATCGCCGCACCAGGCGTCGACGGCCAGTACGCGGTCACCTGGAGCGGCGGCGGACTCTCCGTCGCCGCCAAGCGCTCGGAGATCGCTTCCGGCTATGCGTGCCCGTTCGTCTTCCCTGCGGGGCAATCAAACTTCTACACCGCGGCCGACGCTTCCCACGCCGTCGTCAGGTTTCTCTCACGCGCCACGGGACGGCCGGTCAATACCCGCGACGTCGAGACGTTCTATCCACTGATCTGCCCCGGCAACAGCCCGTGGGATCCGGACGGCACCGGCGCAACCGGCCAGCCGCCTCTCAAGCTCGATCCGAATCAGCTGGCCGGTATCAAGTCTTTCGACGCCGACGCTGCAACAGTCACTCCGGTTCGCGGCGACTACGTCCGTGTCACCCTGCCCGTCAGCGACGGAACCGGTAACTCGCGCTCGATGCAGTTCACCCTGTCGATCGGCCCCGAGGGATATTGCCTCGGGGCCGCGACCTGAACTGCTTCGGTCAGGAACCGAACGGAAGGAAATCGCTCGAGCCAGCGCTTCCTGAACCGAGGCTGCCCGTGCCACCGCCGGTTGCAGCCTTGATCTGAATTGCGTGGGCCGTCGAGGTGGATCCTGTGAATCCGGTTGCCCCGCTGTAGATTGCCGAGATCGAATGCGTGCCGGTTGTGGTGAAGGTGTGGTTCAGCGCCGCGATCCCGTTGACCACTGCAACAGCGTCACCGATCGGAGTATCCCCATCCATGAACTGCACCGTTCCACCGTTCTGCACCGAACTGACAGTCGCCGACAGCGTCACCGACTTGTTCACCACAGCATCGGCAGGCGCCGTCACCACAGTCTCCGTGGTGACATCCGAAGGCGCAGGGTCCGTTACATTCACCGTCCGCGCCTGGGCCGAGGATCCGACTACACCGGCTCCTCCCGAATAGACCGCAGTGATGCTGTGCGCACCCGCAGAGGTAAACGAATGCGTCAGGCCCGCAGCGCCGGCCGTAACCGCTTCAGGACCGCCGATCGCGACGCCACCGTCGTAGAACTGCACGGTTCCGACGCCGACAGCATCATCCGACGACGTTCGGACGGTTGCCCACAAGTCGGTCGCCACACCAGTTTTGGCGTCGGTCGGAATATTCAGTTCGACGACGGATTCCTGGTCGGCAACACTGACCTGAACTGACTTCGCACTCGCAACCGAGTTTTTGAATCCGGCACCAGCGGTGAAATTCGCGGTAATGCTCTGCGCGCCAGCGGCATCGAAGGAATGCGAGAGGGTCGCGGTACCACCGGACACCGTCACCGGTGCACCGATTGCCGTGCCGTTCGACTTGAACTGCACCGAACCCACCGCATTGTTCGGAGCAACCGTCGCGGTGAGATCAACCGCCGTACCCGTAACCGCCGTCGCGGGAACCGAGAGCGACGTCGTCGTCTCGACATCCACCGGAGCCGGATCAGAGACCGTCACCGTGCGAGCCGACGCCGACGAACTCACAAACCCTGCACCGGCAGTGAAGTCAGCCGTAACACTTTGTGCACCAGCAGTATCGAATGCATGCGACAGCGTCGCGACACCCGCGGAGACTGTCACCGGCGAGCCGATCGCAGTGCCATTCGACTTGAACTGCACCGAACCCACAGCGTTGTTCGGAGCAACAGTCGCGGTCAGATCAACAACCGTACCCGTGACGGCAGTCGCCGGAACCGAGAGTGAGGTCATGGTCTGGACATCCACCGGAGCCGGATCAGACACCGTCACCGTCTGAGCAGGCGCCGACGAACTCACAAAGCCAGCACCGGCGGTGAAGTCAGCCGTAACACTCTGAGCACCAGCAGTATCGAACGTATGGCTCAATGTCGCAACACCCGACGCAACTGCAACCGGTGAACCGATTGAAGTGCCGTTCGACTTGAACTGCACCGTGCCGACAGCGTTGTTCGGAGCGACGGTAGCGGTCAGATCTACGGCCGTACCCGTGACCGCCGTCGCGGGAACCGAGAGTGACGTCGTGGTCACCACATCCACCGGAGCCGGATCCGACACCGTCACCGTCTGAGCCGACGCCGACGAGCTCACAAAGCCAGCACCGGCGGTGAAGTCAGCCGTAACACTTTGTGCACCAGCAGTATCGAATGCATGCGACAGCATCGCGACACCTGACGCAACTGCAACCGGTGAACCGATCGCAGTGCCGTTCGACTTGAACTGCACCGAACCCACCGCATTGTTCGGAGCCACCGTCGCCGTCAGATCAACAGCAGTACCCGTAACCGCCGTAGCCGGAACTTGAAGCGTTGTAGTCGTACTCAGCGATGAGCTCGAGATCTCGATGGTCTGAGCTTGCGCGGTCGAACCACCAAAACCTGCAGTACCTGAGTAGACCGCAGTGATCGAGTGCGATCCCGTCGTGGTGAACGTGTGATCCAGGGTCGCCGCTCCGCCAGTCACCGCGATGGGTCCGCCGATGTCGATGCCACCGTCCTTGAACTGGACCGTTCCGCCGTTAGCTGCCGGTGAGATGTTTGCGGTCAGCGCGACCGAGGTCTGCTCGACGGCACTACTCGGGACTGTCAACGACGCAGTCGTCTGTACATCGGCAGCGGCCACGCTCACTGTGCGTGCTGGTGACGTGGATGTCAGAAACTCGAGAACACCGTCGTATACAGCGGTGATGGAGTGATCTCCCGCTGCGGTGAATGTATGTGGCAGTGTGGCAACGCCATTGACGACGGCCACCGGGGCGCCAATGTCAGTTCCGCCATCCTTGAACTGAACGGTGCCGCCTGTCGGTGCCGGGGAGACCTGCGCAACCAAATCGGTCGACTGACCGACCGTTGCAGCCGCGCCGGATGTCACTGCAGTCGCGGTCCCCGCCTGCGAGACGACGTTGACGGTGGCCAATGCCTGACCACCCGCATTCAACCCACCACCACTCGAATCGCGCGGAGAGCAGTTGTAGCGCTCCCAGTACCCCGGCCAAAGGGTCTCGTACTGCAAGAACGTGAACGCATTCTTCGGCGAATTGAACGCACCCGAATCACCATCTGTGGCACGCAACTTCGGCTGCACCGTACTACCCGCGGCACCGGCAACCACCGTCACGTCGATCGCGGGCAACCGGAAGGTCTTCCCTGCCCCTACCTCGATTCCACCGTCACTGTTCTTGCTCGTGCTCGGGCCGTTACCGCCCTTGTTGTTCGAGTCAGCAGTCTGATTGTTCCCCGAAATACGCAGATGCGTACCCGCGCCATCCGGCGAACCGCCGTCGTTGATCCGAATCACCGACGGAGTCACACCGGACAAATTCGACGAAGTACCTGCCACGACCTGAGCATCCACCAACGACACCCCTGCAGGTATATCGAAGTCGTACTTGAGCCGCGTCCACTTACCGACACTGCGGCCTGCATGCCCACCCGTCGGCACCGACATCACGTTCGGCTGAACCCGATAGGTGAACGTCGACCCCGCCACCACCTTCTCCGGCGCAGACACCGTCACACCCGTCGAATGAAACACATCCGCGATATCAACAGCCAGATGTTCATAACCATCGCAACCCAGCTTGAACCCGATCGAGTTCTCCACCGCGGGAGATGACGTCGGAGCTGCCGAAGCAACGCCACCTGCCACCAGCACGCCACCGACCAACGCCGCCACCACGACCGCGGAACTTCTTCTCACCAACACGAACTCTCCTCAGCTAGCAACAGACGTGGATCGGGAACCGCACGGAAGGAGATCACTCGAACAGAGCGGAAATCGGAATGGAGCTGGACGCTCGTACAGTACCCGTCAAAAGTAGTACTTGTATCAGTTATTTCAGACAAATATTCACGAATTGCCAATAGTTCAGCTAACGACCAATCCGCGATTCCCGAAGAGCAATGCCCCCTTGCACCTATGGGGCGGCTTCTAGTGGTCGTCGCAACACCCCACTGTGGGAGTTGCGACGACCGTGGCATGTACATCTCAAGAAATCG
>NZ_JAZHFF010000044.1:0-453 GCF_036541985.1 Rhodococcus sp. IEGM 1306 | reverse complement strand
TCTGGACGAAAACCGCCGAGCAGATACTCGCGAAAGCCGACCGTCGAAAAACTTCAAGAACACCGCACTAGGTTCTGCATAACAAAATAGTTACAGCGAAAATTATTTCACCTTTAAAGGTTATCGAAAGGTGATCTTCGACTTTCCGGTCGAAATATCCAGTACGGATGAAGAACATATTAACGACAGGATTGCCCTCAGTGCGGTGAAGGTTAATCATCTGAACAGGTGAGAAGATGTTCGGTGAAATTACCTACCCGATCGGATAGGCGGGTCACCGACGTTGGTAATCAAATAAGGCGCTCGCAGCTGTCTTGGTTAGGGAGCTAAGTCCCGAGCTGGAAACGGCATTTCTGCTCCGAAAGTGGCGCTCACCTGTCAATGGCCACGAAGTTCTCCCCGTAGGCGGCCAGTAGTTCTCCCCGCTGGTGGCCACGGGTTCTCCCCGGTGGC
>NZ_JAZHFF010000014.1:0-103950 GCF_036541985.1 Rhodococcus sp. IEGM 1306 | reverse complement strand
AACTCACACCGTCGACATCGAACAATGGGGGCCTACCAGCAAGGTTTTGAGATATGTCAAAACTGCGTGCAGATAATGCGTGTGTCGCAGCCGTTGTGACCGAACTCGACGGTGACGTCGTCCGTCCAAGCGGTGCCGAACAGCGCGCGGTCGTATCCGGTCTTGGGTGCGCGTCCCTTGATCGGGATCTGCGCCAGTAGTTCAGCTGCAGCGGAAGACGGCGTCGAGGCTTCGGCCACCGCCGTCGTCGTGACACCGGATCCGATTCCTGAACCGAGAGAAGATGTTTCGGGCGCGTCGGCGTTGGAGTTCGCGCAACCTCCCAGCACGATCACGGCAGCAATGCCGATGGTGACGCCGGTGATGCCGTGCCTGTGATGTGCCGTGCGTGCCATGTGTGAGAGTCCATTTCTGCGAGAGATGAACTACAAGTATGTCATTCACGACATTTCGGGCCGAACCGGCACTGTCTGTCAGTCCGGTCGAAGGAGCCACCGCGTCACCGGGACCGAGACGAGAACCCGCGGGCCGTCGGGAGTCTCGTCCGCGGCATCCCAGCCGGCGTACTTCTCGCCGAAAAGTCTCAGGAGATCGCCGAACTCGCCGACGTCGTGATGAATTGTCCCGAGTCCCTGTGCGACCCACGGATCGCCGGCGGATCCGTCGACGGCCAACGAGACCCGAGGATCGTCCCGCAGGTTCCGAACCTTCCGATTCTGCTCTGCGCTCGGTATCCAGAATGTGTTCCGACGCAGTAAGAACCACACCGGAGTCGTGTGCGGCGAGCCGTCATCTCGGAGGGTGGTCAACCACACGCAAGGTGTATCCGCGATAGTCACGGTCCCAGTATCGGTGCCGGTGCGACGTTCACCAATCGACGGTTCTGAACGGACAAGGCCCGGTCCTCGCCGTTGGGTGAGGACCGGGCCTTCTCGGGTGGAGTGGACGCGTCAGATCTCGATCTTGGGGGTCTGCTCGCCCAGCTTGTGGCGGGCCAGCGCCAAGTTCGCACGTGCGCGGTCCAAAACGAGGTACACGAACAGTGTCGACAGTCCGGGCGTCTCGAGGACGCGAATGAGGTGGTACTGGTTGCTCAGAGTGATCAGGATGTCTTCCAGGGTGTCGGTAATCCCCAAGTTACTCATCGTGCGGAGCTTTGCTCGCACAACCTCGGAGTTACCGGCGCCGGCATATTCGAGGCTGAACGACGGGTTGCCGCTCATACCGAGAACCATCCCGCTGTCGGCGTCGACGACGGCTGCACCGCTGGCACCGTCGATGCGCATCAATTCGCCGAGGATTTTGTCGATGTTGCTCATTGCTTCTCCTTGGTAGGGCCGAGTCGCGCTGGGCGACTCCAGGTGATGCTTCGGTGGTGAAGTCATCGGTACATTTCGAGGCGGAATCGTCGGTTGCGGCGTCGGGGGTGGGCCGGGCGGCAACTGTTCAGCTGGTGAGATGTGCGGGTTCGTTCCGTTCGATGCAGATGAGCGGCCATACGACGACTCGAATTCGTCGATTCGGTCTGCGGGTAGCCAGCCGTCTCCGGAGGGCGCGTCGAGCGGCCATCCGGTGTCTGTCTCGTAGTCCGGTGTCGGCGAGTGGAGTTGCGGATAGACCGGTGCGGTCAGCGGCCGCTTGTACGGAACCCGCTGACTGCCCGCGTCGGCGAGGTTCGCGAACCAGGCAGCGTACCCGGGGTCGCTGCGATCGAGGTTCTGCCCGCGATCGTCGTCTTCCTCCCGGGAACCTCGTCGACGAAAAAGTCCCACTCGTTCCAGCCCCTTAAAAACGAACTATTTCCGATCAGAGCGTTCCGGATGAACGCGGCAGACCGGACAATCCCACCCATAGTTACTTTGCAGTTAAATCACGGTAGCATGGGTTGGTGGACGGGGCATACGGTCCAATCCTGCAGTCGGGCCGACGAGGCGCTCGGATTCGACGGGCCGCCCAGGCGATCCCGGCCGGTCGGCGACGCCGGTCGGTTCGAACGCCGGCTGCCCTCTGGCATCCTTGAAGGATGAAGAAAACGATCACCGGGTTCATCGGTGCCTGCTCGCTGGTGGCGCTGGTTGCCTGCGGTTCTGACGGAGACAAGCCGACCGAGGTCGGAACACTCACTTCCTCCGCTTCGGCGACCGCCACTGCGACGCCGACGACGTCATCCGCGGCTCCGGCGACGTCGCCGGAATCGACTACCGAGGCACCGCCCGTCGACTCGAGCGTCCCGGCCGAGGTCCCGTCGGACCCGAATGTGAGTTCGGCGCTGCCACGGACCTACGCGCAGGCGTGCTCCGACGTTCTCCGGTACCTCGACGCATACCAGCCGGCGATTGACGAGTCGGGCGAGGAAATGGGTATGACGCGTGAATCATTGGCAAACGACATGCTGACCTCCATCCAGGCCTATCCCGAATGGTCGAGCTTGTCTGCCGACGAGCAGTCCGAGGTCACTCGCGGATTCGCCGCAGCGACTGCGGGAAGCTGCTGACCAACATTCAGAACAACGATTCCTGAATCGCCACGCCTGGGGACTCGAACTCGCCGACGGTGATGGTTCGACCGACCAGTCCGGACACGTCCGCGACAAAGCGTGGTGATTCAGGATCGGGTTCGATCCGCATCGATGCGATCGAACCGGCAAGGCCCTCCAGATACAGGGAATGCTCCCCGGACTCGAAAGTGTGCGGATACGCGATCAATGGTGCGGCATCGAAGACCACGTCGGCGCATGCCGGCGCCCGCCATTCTTCGGGGGCCTCCAGGATCTCGATGCCGTCGATGTCCGATCCGATGTCCTTCAGCTCGTCGCTGATCGACGATACGAAGTGGTGCAACGACTTTCGGAGTTTTTCTCGATCAAGAGTTCCCGTCAACGCCTCGATCTTCCGAGACGTACGTATGGCCTGGCTCAAGTGGAACTCTTCCGACGCCCTGGCTTCGAGCGAACGGATGCTGTAACCGTCCGTCGACCGCGCGACGAACAACGCGCAGACCGCGCCCTGCTCGGCGACTCGCGGATGTTTGCGAAACTCGGACGCCGTCCCCACCTTCATCTGACCGCCGGCGAATACGTCCACGTAGAGCCATTGTGGTTGTGCGAGGTAGGTGCGCACGTTCGGATGAATGTGCGCCCCGCTGACGTGGGCCTGATGAACTGTGGTGAACCCCTCGCGATTTCGGCACCGGTCGCATTGGCGCCCGGCAACGACCGTGGCCTCGCGGTCACACGGCGAGTGCCCTCGACCTTCTGCGGTGAGATCTCGCCAGCCGAGGCAGCGGCGGCCCTTCTTCTCGTCGACGGAGAACCGAAGAACCGAGTCGTGAGTGTAGAAGGTCGTAGCGGAAGTGGTGTCGTCGACGCATCGGATCCGCGGTGCTGTCGGGTTCGACCATTCGATTCCGCGAACGAGCAGGGTCATTGAAGTGTCGATTCTTTCTGTAGTTCACAGGTCGACACCCATGGTAGTCAGTGCACATGCGGGTCAGTGCAGTGGTTGTGCCCCACGTTGTCCGAGCATCAGTGTCATCAACCCGGACTCCTGACTCTGCGTGTTGATCATGTCGCGGGCGGACTGTTTCACTGGCCCGCTCTCGAGCAGGGTATCGGCCACCTGTGCCATGGCGATCCCGCCACGGTGGTGGCGTTCCATCAGTTGAAGGAACAGCACCTCGGCGTCGAACCCGCGAGCGGCGCTCAGTTTCTCGAGTTCTTCCGTCGTAGCGATGCCCGGCATGGCGTCGGCCTCTGTTTCCGGCGTTGCCGGGTGATGATGAGAGTCGCCCGCACTGCTCGGTGACGCCTCCATCCACGCCATCGGCGTTCTACTGTTCGGCGGGACACCGGCCAACCGCAGCCAACCGAGCATGACACCGATTTCCGTTCGTTGAACATCGTCGATCTGTTGGGCCAGTCTCGTTACCGCCGGGTCCACATCAGGACTCAGACGCGCGAGAATGAAGAGTGCCTGTTGATGGTGGGCCGCCATGTCGTGTACGAATCCGATTTCGGTTTCGCTCAGAACAGCTGTCTGCGTGTGGTTCTCGGGTGCAAACAGGGGACGTAGTGCTGCGCCGAGTACGAGCAGCATCAGTGCCGCAGCTACGAGCGCGACGGCTTTGACCGATCGTGGCACCGTCATGATCCCACGGTCGTCTTCTGGTCGGCGGGTGGTGTGTAGACACCGTTTTCGAGTTGCATGGCAACAAAGCCGTTGTCGGCGCACGTCGCCCACAATGTGGTACCTCGCCATTCGGGTGGGGAGAAGCACCAATCGGTCGAGATGTCGCCGAGAGCGAGCATGCCCGACCGCGAACTCAGCGCTTGGCCGGGGTCGAACTGGCCCTGCGCGATCGACTGCGCGATTGCCGGGGTGCTGAGGATGGGTACCCCGATGAGCGACGCGAGAGCGTGCGGCGAGTTGGCGAGTTGGAGGTTGTCGCCGGTCCGAGCAGGTGGGTTGAAGTACGCAATTTCGTGGACATCGAAGGGATCTCGAATGTCGAAGACCCGAATTCCGCTCGAGATCCATCCGCATGCCAGCGCCGTCGGGTCGACCGGGCGATCGGCCGAACAGTAGTGAGATTCGTACGCGAACAGCGATCCGCCGGCAGCGGACGCCAGCGCAGCGTCTTGATTCTCCGGCAGATTGATCTCGAGCTTCACCGAATTGACGACCGACGGTTCGTCGTCATGGGAGACGTCGATCAATTTGACTCCGCCTGAACCGCCTTCGTCGACGGTGAACAGGTACGGCGAACCGTCGTACGTCACCGGAATGCTGTGCTGGGTGGCCCACCCGTCGGTCCACGAGAGCTGGGACAGTTGGCGCACCCGAGGGTTGGGGACGCGGCGCTGAACCTCACTGATGTCGAGAACATGTATTCCGCCGAGATTGTTCGACAGGTACATGCGGGTTCCGTCGGGACTGATTCCGAATCCGTGGGTCGACAACCCGATGAGGTCCTGCCAGATGACACGCGGGTTGGTGGGATCGGTGAGATCGACGGCGCTCACCACGCCGGGGGCGGTGCCGGAAGACCAGTAGGTGTTCCCGTCCGGTGAGAACCCACCCTCGTGATTGGTGATGGGCAGCAGCATTCCCAGATCGGTTCCCGGCCCGGGGTTGAGCAGTTTCGGGTGCGCGCAGTCGGATATGTCGTAGACCGACATCAGGCCGACGCCGGTCAAGAGCGGAACGCCCGTGCCCACCAGCAGCTTTCGCGTGGCGTTGACCTTGAGGCTCTCCCACGTTCCGGCCAGCATCGCCGGTTCGGTCAGAGTGGCGGTGAGTGCGGGGTTGGCAGGATCTGACACGTCGAGAACTTGGACGCCTTGCGCGGGGCCGAGGAGGTTCCCGGGGAAGAAGCTGCCGACGTACGAGCAGTGTTCGAAGTTGGTGGATGTGATCCCGCCACCGCGACCCGAGTAACCACCGATCTGAGACATGTTGCAGCTGTAACCATCCCGGCTGCGTCCGCTGTTTCGGTCCTCGGCCGGAACATCACCCTGCAACCCGGTCTCGGGCATCGAACCAGGCCCGCACTCCGCACGACTCGCCGCGTTCGAACCGACACCGGAGGTCTCGAGGATCGAGCCGGGGGCGGTGGCTGGTTCGGCAGCGGCAACACACACGGGAAGGATGGTGATCAAAGCGACGAGCGCGATGGCAGATCTGGTTCTGATGGTCGTGAACGATTTCATCGAGTCCAACTCCCGGTGCGGGATTGCCTTTCGTATCTCACGGGCAGACGTATCTCACGGGCAGACGTATCTCACGGGCAGACGTATCTCACGGACAGGCAGCACGGAGGGCAGGCGCGGGTTCGAGCGCTCACGACGGTCGGGTCGGGGTGTGAACCGGTGTCGGGCCGCAACCAACCGGACAATGCTGTCCGGTTGGTATCGTAGTGTGCGTGACATCGTCTGGCCGCGTCAATAGCGGATCTCTCAACAGAGGGCCGAGAGACGCGGCGCGCAATCGTGCGGCACTCATCTCAGCAGCTCGCGAGGTATTCGCCACCCAGGGTTTCGCTGCTCCGCTCAGCCTGATCGCCCGTACGGCCGGCGTCGGCCAGGGCAGCCTCTACCGGCACTTTGCCACTCGCGAAAGCCTGGCACTCGCAGTGTTCGACGAGAACATCGTCGAGTTGCAAGATCTGGCTGCCGATCCGGATTCGACTCTCGACGATCTTTTTCGTTTGTTGGTCGACCAGATCACCACCTCGATCGTGTTCGTGGAGGTCATCAAGCCCGTCTCCTTCGGCGATTCACGACTGAATTCGGCCGGCACCCGCCTGACCGATCTTCTCGAAGGTCGCCTCGACGAAGCGCGTCGAGCTGGGAAGATACGCGAGTCCGTCACTGCCGAGGACGTGATCCTGGCGATCGCCATGTTCGCCGCGATCATGGAACGGACCGCCGAGAGCTCACGAAAAGAAGTCGCGCACGCGGCCTGGAACCTACTTGTGCAGGGACTGGCCGGGCCGACAGCGGCGGGCTGAGTCGCGTTCGCCTCGCGTCTCGAAGTGATCGCCTAGGCTCGTGTCATGGCTATTGTCTGGACAGTTCCTCGCGCTATCGGCTCCACCCTGCTCGTTGCTCCGTTGATCAAGGAGTTCCTTGTCGAGGGTGACGGCACCCTCGATGCAAAACTGACTGCGGTCGGTACGGTCTCTGCATCTCTCGAGAAGCAAGTCGGCCGCACGTTCACCTCGATCAGCGCTGCCTCGGCGGCAATCTTTTCCGGTGCTGCCGGTTCTGCCAGCGTGCCCGACGCACTGCGTCTGGCCGTGATGCGCACTCTGTCCACCGAGGTCGTCGTCAGGAAGCCGGCTCCGCAGCCGTTCACCGAAAAGGTCGGGAAGCGGTTGGGGCAGTATGTCTTTGCGCTGCGTGACCCACGTAACGACCAGGTATTCCATGTCGGGCACGGCACGGGAAACCAGGTGTTCGCGCCGGTGTTCGAAGCGCTCGGTGAACTCGCGAATCTCGAAGGAGCGGACGGCCCGGCCGAGTCGAATGCTGCTGTGACGGCAGCCAAGATCGCTCGGATCCGTGAAATCTACGACGCAGGTTCGGCAGTGGAGCACTTCGTACTCCTCCGATCTGTTTCCGCCGCCACCGATTCGGCTGCCACTACCGGAGAGGTCGTCCGCGGCATCGTGGAAGCCTTGCGGATTACCGACGCGGGAGACGGCCTGACCAACCTCGCGGGCGATACCTCGGACAAGGACGCCCGTGCGACCCGCGTCGAGGAACTCGCGTTGCGATACTCGGCCGATCCCGCGCCGGAACTCCCGACGCCGAGCATCGTCCTCCACGTACCGGCCTCCGCCCGTCCGGGAGCAACGCCGGAAGAGATTTACGAACTCGCACGGGCCGAGTGGTCTGCCGGTGCGGCTGTCCGTGCCGAGATCGGCATTCCCGTTCTGGTCTTTGCCGACAGCATCATTCGTGGTGCCTTCCGCGCTCAGTCATGGGAGGTGTCCACCCGCAATGCCGACGGAAGCCAACTGTGGCGGTTCAACGGAACCGTCGACGACGAGCTTGCTGCCAAGTACGTCGGAACCGAGGTCACCCCGCACAACGTCGGCCTGAAGAAGTGGCCCGCCAGCGGTTGGGTCACGAGGTTGACTACCGCTCGTCCGGGTGCGGTTATGCCGGGGCCTCGTAAGTCCAAGTAACGCAAAAGCTTCAGGTAGAGGGCATTGTGGGGGCGGGATCCGTTCGGATCCCGCCCCCACAATATCGTTACCCAGTGTTGTCAGCCGAGCAAACCGCTTCCGAGGTAATCGTTCTCGGTGCACCCCGGCGGAATGAGATACACCGCAGAACCGATCGGCGTCGTCCACTCGTTGAGTGCGTCGAAGTCACTCAACCGCTGTTGGACCGGCAGATATTGCTCGGCGATGTCCCGTTGGAACGCGGCGAAGATCAACCCCGAGTTCGAGGTCTGCCCGCTCTCGGGTGCGTCGTCGTAGTTGTACGCCCGGCGGAAAAACTGCTCCTTCTCGTGCGTCTGATGGGCTCGCGCGATGTGTGATCCCGGAGGGATCACCGGAATACCGAACTTGTCCGTGAGAGTGAAGTCCGCTTCGTCGAATTCGTCGGTTCCGTTGAGCGGAGCGCCATTGGACAACGTGCGCCCCATGGTGAGTTCGCGTCCCGAGCGATCGAGTTCGTCCCAGGTATCCATTTCCATGCGAATGCGTCGTAGTACCAACGAGGTTCCGCCCGCGAGCCACGACTGCCCGGTCCCGTCGTGCCAGATCAGTGAATCGAAATCCACTGTTCCCGGAGCAGGATTGACCGTCCCGTCCACCTGGCCCATGAGATTACGCATCGTGGTTCCTTCGGGCGTGGTGCCACGTGCGTTCCGGAATCCTTTCTGCGTCCATCGGATTGTCGTCAGTGATCGGACGTTCTTGGTCAGCACTCGAACGGCGTGAGCAATGGTCACCGGATCGTCGCCGCAGATCTGCAGCAGCAGATCCGAGCCGCCCCATCGTTCGTCGAGTCGATCGATCGCGTAGCTCGGCAACGGCTCGAACCAATCCGGTTGACGTGACTGCAATCCCAGCTTGGTGAACAGGCCGGGGCCGTAACCGACGGTCACCGTCAGGCGCGCCGGATCCACGGCAAGTTCCCGTTCGGTGTCCGCCAACGCCGGACTGCCGGCGGTCAGCCGTGACGCATCCTCGGACCACATCTTCATGATCCCGACGACGACTGCTCGATCGGTTCCAGGCAAGAGGTCGAACCCGATGAACGTGCCGTGCGCTTGTGGAGTGGTGGCGATCCCAGCTTGGTGGACTCCGTAGAACGGTTCCACGAGCTTGCCTGCTTGCTGCTCGTGTTCGCTGCGCTCGACCACTGTGGTTGCGCCCCAGGTTATTCCCGCGACGCCGAGCGCGGCGGCGCCTCCTCCGAGAAGGCGCCGCCGGCTGAGAGCTCGGCTGGGCGGGTTCGTGTTCTCAGCCACCGTGATTCGGGTCGTAGTTCTCCTGATTACCGGAGAAGTCGCGAATCTGAGCTGTGAACGTGGTGCTGGAGCCGTCGTCGTAGATCAGGGTGAGATCGGTTTCGGCGCCCGGGAGCAGCGGCGCCGACAGGTCCATGAACATCAGGTGGTCACCGCCCGGGGTAAGGGAGGCGGAACCGTTGGCAGGGACCAGGAAACCGCCGTCCTTGGGGCGCATCGTCATCGTTCCGCCGTCGCCGGTCACGACCTCGTGCAATTCGAGTCGAGACGACGCGGGGCTGGTGGCCGAGACCACGCGTACGTCCTTGTCACTGGAGTTGACGAGTTCGGCGAACGCCGCACTCATGCCTTCCGGCGCGGCCTTGACCCATTGATCCTGAACTGTGATGGATTGTGCAGCTTCGGTTTCTTTGTCGGAGTTGGAAGAACAGCCGGTCAGCGCGAGAGCTGCGGTCAATGCAACAGCTGCGAATATCTTGGTGCGAACAGTCATGTGTGTCTCCGTAATTCGTGATTGTCAGGTAGTGGCGCGGCGTTTGAACGCCGCAATGCACACGTCGATCAGCAGGAATGCGAGCAGGCTGATGCCGAGTAGCGGAACGAACCAGCCGACCAGCGCCGTGATCGCGACGAGCGCAACGAGGCTGATCGGGGAGGGGTTGCGAATTCCGCCGCGGGCAGGAACCCGGCCGACTGCCCAGTCGGAGCCACGGGTGGGGCGTCGGCGCCACCACATGATGTAACCCCGAATGACCACGCTGACCAGCGCGAGCGCCAGTGCGGCGAGTGCGATCTGGTTGGCAAGGCCGAACAGCAGGCCCATGTGGAGTTGGATTCCCCAGGCCGAAAGTTTGGCTGCGAGTGGCCAATCCGAGAACCACAACTCGTCGGTGACCTTTTGTGTCGCTCCGTCGATGGCGATGGTGTTGTTGCTGTACACCCAGGGCTCACGAGTCTGGGCGACGGTGAACGCTGTCTCGGCATTGGCAGGTATCGATACTTCGACCGGACCGGTGATCCCGTTGTATCTGGCGATTCCGAGAACGGTGTCGACGCGTCCGACGTTGGTATCGGTCAGAGTGCCGGTGGCAGCGGGAGCCATGTCGTGGCCCTCGTGCCCGCCTGTCGCCGGTGGGGGAGCGTCGCCGAGAGTTTTCACGACGGAGGGCGTCGTCCAACTCAATGCAGTTCTCAGATTGCTGACGTTCTCTCCGGCGTAGGTCGACCACGTGAGGCCGGTCGCCGAGAGGAAGACCAATGCAACTGCTATCCAGATGCCGACGACACCGTGCCAGTTCAGGGTCCGGCTTCGTCCGGTGGACGCTCGGTCGATCGTGAGCAGACGAGCGTTCCTGGCGGTGCGGTATCGACGGAACCACAGGTAGACGCCACCGAGTGCGACCACCCACATCCACGACGCGGCCAATTCGCTGTAGAGGCGGCCGGGTTCGCCCAGATGAAGGTGGCGATGCAGCTGGGAGATCCAGGTGCGCAATGGCAGCGAACCACTGCTTCCGTACACGGCCAATTCGCCGACCGGCTGTGCGAGCACCGGATCGACGAAGACCGCGAGTCTCTCCGATTCGCCCAGTGACGGATCGGTGAACAGGACCCGTGTGGTGGTTCCGGCAGCAGGGGACGGACGTACTGCCGAGACCGTCAGGTCAGGTCGATACTGCTGAGCGGAACGGATCTGATCGTTCAGAGACGCGATCTGTCCGGTGGTGTCGGTCTGGAGGTAGTCGCTGTAGACGAACTTCTCGATGGTGGGCGCCATCGCGTAGAGGCCACCGCTCAACGCGGCGATGAGGATGAACGGCCCGATGAGAATGCCGGCGTAGAAATGCAGACGCAGTATCAGTGGTCTGGCGCCGCCAACCTGCGTCTTCGGGGGAGAACTGTCGTTGGACGCGCGCGTCTGTGCGCGCTCCAATTCGGGTGCGGACATGCGTGTACTCGATCCCGCCGTGCGCCTTTATTAACCGCGGGCGGTTAATAAAGGCGCACAGCAAAGTAGCGCACGAAATCACGTGCGTGAAAGGAAAGGGAAGGTGAGTTACACGAATGCCGGCGGGCCGCGAGTGCCCAACCCGGAAGTGAGAAGTTGACGCAGAACAACTTTGGCGCGGTATCGAGTGCGCGCAGTGAACGGCGATGGTTCAGGCGCCCACGGCCGTAGGAGCACCGCGACGATGGCCGCTACCGTCGACGCCGCCACGACGTACCCGCGTTCTGCGCCGCGGATCAGTACTGCGCACACTCCGACCGCAGCGATGTGCGCTGCAAGCATCGGAAGCGACAGGAGCAAGCCGTGTTGATGATCTGAAGCGATCGTCAATGTCGCGTGGCCGATGGCCTGACCCGCTGCGAGCATGAGGGCAAGCAAGAGCGCGGGGGATCTGCGGGTGTCGATGGACGTGACCACCGCGCCGACGCTCGCGCACGCGAGGATCAACAACACCACGGCGCTTTCGGACGGGGCCATGCCGCCGCCACCGAGGGCGTGGGCTGCGACCGACACCGCGCCGGAGGTGCCGCCCACAAAAGCGCCGCGCAGCTGCGCGACATCTTTCGGACCCGGCGTCATACGCGAAAGGATACAGGCGCCTACTACCGGGCTTAGTAGGTGATCGGTCGGGATCGTTGTGGTCGCCGACCGACGACCGTGCCAGAGGGCGATTTGTCCGATTCGCCAAACTTTGCCGAGGAGTGGACGAAACAAACATGACGGTCATTTTCCCGTGTTGACTTGGCTCTGGTCGCCGGCAACGGGTCGACGGCAGGGCAAACACATAGGAGAGTTTCATGAGGCGTCGATTCTTTGCGATATTCGCCCTGGTGGGTGCGTTCGGTCTCTTCCTGTCTTCGGTGGCCTCGGCGGACCCGGTCACACGCTCGGTGTCGGGAACCCTCGTCAACTCGTGCAGCGACTCTGGCGATCCGGTCGGGATATGGATGGTCGTATGGGACGGTTCGACGCAGATCTCGTCGGCCACTGTCGGGGCGGGTGGCGCGTACACGATCGCGAACGTTCCTCCGGGCAATTACACCGTCAGTCCCTACGCGCCCGCCGGATGTGGATCCGTACCCAACGGCACGCCGGTGGATCTGACGACATCCGACGCAACCGGGATCGACTTCGAGATGGTGAAAGTGTTCAGCATCTTCGGAACTGTCACCGGGTGTCCGGGCGTCGATGGAGTCGGTGCTTCCGACGTGACGTTGAATCTGCTCGATGCGGGCACACAAATCGCGACGACAATCACGGATGGATCCGGTGACTACTTCTTTCAGTACAAGCCGGCCAAGGATGGCTATTCCGTCGAAGTGATTCCCGGCAGCGGTTGCGGCGCCGATCCAACCGCAATTCCGGTGAATCTGAGTACGGCTGACGTCACCGGTGTCGACTTCGCGCTTACTGCCGACGGCTGCGATACGGGCAGTTCGCTCGGAAGTGTGGATCTGTCGACGATTTTCGGGAGCCTCGGGAGCTCGGAATTCTGCAGCAGCTGAACACATGTCCATGAAGGGAGGGAGGTCGCTTGCGCGATCACCCTCCCTTTTTTCGTTTGTTACCAAGGGATTTGCCCTGACATTGCGGAAGGCTGCTTTTGTCGGCAGATGAAGATATATGTGCCGCATATCCTTACGACGATCGTATTTGCTGAGAATGGCACCAGTGTGAGGACCAAAGTCATCGAAGTGCGGGTGTAACGGTCTGTTGTGCCGTGACGGTATTGAGCAGAGAACGGCAAGCCCGCCAGAGTGATAGCGTCCGAGAGGCTATGTCCGAAATGATTCCGAACTCGACCTAGGAAAACGGTGCGCAGCGATAACAACGGTTCGAATGGCGGAGTCTTGGGGAACAACTCCGGAACAACTCAGGGCGACGGCCTTTTCGACGCGTCCGACGACGGTTACGCAACGTCGATTCGAACCGTCACCTTCACACCGCAATTCGACGAACCCGCAGCAAAACCGTTGCCCAGTCAGCGGATGCGTCAGCAACGTCGTGAAGAGCCGACCGATTTTCGGACCTCGACGCCCAGGGCTATGACGTCCGTCGACGACCTGGACATCATCAAGCGAGCGAAGCGTCCGCCTGAACGCGGTTTGGGCAGTGTGTTGTTCAAACTCACCGGTGGGCGGATCAACACGGGGCAGTCTGCTGCCGAACTCGAGCACCAAGCTCTCGTGCGCCGTGCCAACCGCACGGTGCGCGGTGTGTACAAAATTGCCTTCATCTCGCTCAAGGGCGGTGTGGGAAAAACCACGGCGGCCAAGACCGTCGGTTCGACGTTCGCGTCGATCCGTGGGGATCGCATCGTGGCCATCGACGCCAACCCCGATCTGGGGACCCTGGCGGATCGCGAACGACGTGAACATCATCTGACCGTTCGTGATCTGTTGGCCGACGGCGACATTCGCACGTACAGCGATGTTCGCTACTACACGTCTCAAGGCGACAGCCGGCTCGAAATCCTTGCGAGTGAAGCAGATCCGGAAACCTCGGAGTCGTTCAACGAACAGGACTACCTCGATACTCTGCGAATTCTCGAGGTGCATTACAACATCGTCATCACCGACTGCGGCACAGGGATCATGCACTCGGCCATGTACGGAATCCTCGACGAAGCAGATGCGTTGGTTGTCGTCAGCCCGACGGCACAGGACGGTGCCCGTAGCGCTGCTGCAACGCTCAGTTGGCTGACCAAGCATGGCTACGCAGACCTGGTGAGCAGGTCGGTCGTGGCGATCAATTCGACGAGGCCGGGTTCGTCTTCGCTCGACCTCGATCAACTCGAAGACGTTTTCGCTCAGCGGGGAGTGCGCGCGGTCAAGACCTTGCCCTACGACGATCACCTCGGCGAGGGCGGTCCGATCGACTTGAAATTGCTGAACAAGCGCACTGCGCGGGCATATCTGGAACTTGTCGCAGCAATTGCCGACGGATTTCCGGACTCGGTGGGCAAGCACGCCTCTCGCTGAAGGTGCTCACCCACCGAATCCGATCAGGCTGCCTGATGTTCAGGGATGCCGGAGGATCGCGCCGTATCCGTCGGCGAGAACCAGGCGTTCGTCAATCTGTACCAGTTCGGTTCCGGTCCCGATTGCGATGTAGGGGAGTACGCGATCGGCGGGCCCGATCAACTTTCCGCTGGTGACTTCCTTGTCGTCGGGATCGGTGAGCAACAGTGTCTCGACCTTGCCCTGTTCGAGAGCGTCGAGGACGCGCGCGGTCCCGTCGATGGAGAGACCGGAGTCCCGTCCCTGCTCTGCGACGTAGCGTTCGGTTTCCGAGTCCATCCTGCGCAGCCGCTGCGTATCGATCAGTTCACGAATCGACTTGGACACCTCAGCAGGTGACGAACCCACTGAACGTGAACCCTTTTCGACATCCACCACTCGTAGCGTCGACGGTAGGAGCTGTGCAAAAGCTTTGCGTGACTGTACTTCTCCGATCACGACCACCAGCGCGACCTTGTGTTCGCGGGCGAGCGATGCCGCGCGCTCCACAGCCTGTGCCAGGTTCTTCCGGATGTTCTCCTCCACGAGGCTTTGACTGTCGGTGTACCGCTCCTGGCCGCCCACGTGCGCCTTGTGTACCGGGAAGCCGTCGCCGTCGACCGATTCGCCGTACACGTCACGCCCGCGGGCATCGCGCACGCACAGGTCCGCGCCGGTGTGGTCGACCTTGGCGATGAGGAAGGGCTCGGTGTCGTATCCGTGTGCGATCAGTGGAATCAAGTAGGGCAGCTCGCCCAAGGTTGCGATGGTCGATCCGGCGGGTTCGAGCAGAATATCGTCGATCAGCACTGCTTCGGGTGTGGCAACTATCGCTCGCCCAGCGCGTCCCGAGATTCCGTGATGGTTGTCCTTCACCTCGTCCAGTCGTGCGATGAGCGTTTCGGACGCGCCCTGTTTCGAGAGTTGATTGCGCATCGAGCGCCATTCGAGTTCGAAGCGCTCGCGCGCATCCTCCCGGTTGCGGACGTCTTCGAAGTACACGGAGGCAAACGGGCCGTCACTCGAACCGACCTTCTTCAGTCGCCCAGCATGCATGTCGGCTCCCTTCTGTAGTGGTCCTATGCCGCGTACCCGACAACCGGGTATTCGACACGACCGCTTTCAGTTCGCACGTTTGTTCGACTGCTGGTACTGTCTGTGAACGTGAGGGTGGTGCAGAGGGAAGCCTGCATCACTCTCACGCCAAGAGCCCGGGACCTGCCGCCGACTGCCTTCGGTGGCAGGTCCCGATTCTGCTCACTCGGCGTCGTCGGTGCCCTTCGTTCTGTCGGAACTCTTGCGCCAGTGAGTAAATCGTTCCTTGATATCCGACGCGACGTCGCCGACGCCGTTTCCGACGGCGCCGACCGCGCCGCCCAGTCCGCTGCCGATCTCGCGCACCATTCGGATCAGAGGGTCCTCTGACTCGTCGAAGTTCTGCTTGTAGGTCTTGGCTGCATTCTTGAACTCGTCGCTGATCTTCGCTCCGTCGTCCTCTCCTCGCCGCGGGTAGTTTCCGCGCAGGATCGCGGCATAGTCTCCGCTGTCCACCCATTTCTTGAGTTCTGCGGCGCGAAGTACCGAGAACGGATGCGAGAGCAGTTCGATGTTGAGGAGCTTGAGTACGCCGTCCCGGAGGTCGCCGCTGGCGTCGTACTCGGCAGCCTGGGCAAGGAATGCGTCGATGTCGATTTCACTGACTCGCGATCCGCCCGCCAATTTCATCTGGACGCGAATCGCGGTGTGGACGTCCTGCCCGCACAGCAATCCGGCGCGATCGCCGGACAGTTCGGATTTGCGCTGCCATTCCATGAGGGCGGCGATGATCGCGCGCAGTGCCCACCCGCCGACGGGTAACCAACCGATGGTTCCGGCCAGTCGCATCAAATGCATCAGGATGGTGCGGTAGACCGCATGGCCGGACAGCGCATGGCCGAGTTCGTGGCCGATGATGAACCGCTGCTCCTCGTAGTTCATCACGTCCAGCAGGCCGGTCGTGACCACCATGAACGGCTTGTCCATACCGATGGTGAAGGCGTTGACCATCGGGGTTTGGAGGACGAACAACTCTGGTGTCTCGTCGGCCTGCAGAATGTCGACGCAATCGCGTCGCAGATCGTTCAGGTCGCTGAACTGGCGTTCGTCGACCCGCACGGATGTAGCGAGATACATGAGGCGATGCTGGCGTTCCTGGAGTAAGCCGGACAGCGTCCGCAGCACGGTGTCGAACCCCCGAAGCGTCCGGAGGGTCACCAATGCAGCCCGATCGGCAGGGTGTTCCCACGCACGCGAGCTGATGTCCGGGAACTCGATTCGGGTGCGATCTGGCGCAGTGGTCATGGTGGCCCCTCACTTCGATGTGTGTCGACTCACCTCCAGGGTAACGACTAGTCGGTTTAGCGCTGCATATCGGCAGTTCACTCGGTCGGTTGAGGAAGCGTGCAGTCCGTAACTTTGGGATTGACGCCGAAGTAGTTCAGCGGACCCGCGATGACGGTGAGCGCGATGGTCCCGACGCCGGCACAGTTGGTCGGCGAACTGCTGTAGTAACCGCGCTGGCCGGCCGCAACGGCTCCGACGATCAGCCAGATCAGAACGATCAGAGTCACAATTCTCATCATGGCGTGCTCGATTCTTCAAATATTATGGTGCCCAGCGAAATACCCGGTCAGCGAGGGTATGAAACGCACGGCCGACGGGTATCCGGGGTGTATGCGGCTCGAGGCGGGCGTATCCGCCCGAGTGAACGCACTGAAGGAGCTTGTCATGATCATCCTCGGCGTAATCCTGCTGATAATCGGTTTCGTGGTGAACATTCCGATCCTGTGGACGATTGGTGTCGTCTTGCTGGTGATCGGAATCATCCTGTACGCGTTGGGCGCGGCCGGGCACGCTGTCGGCGGTCGGCGGCATTACTACTGATCGGGAGCCGGTCCCGCATGCGTATCCATGCGTGCCGGCTCGATCGGGGTGGTGCGTTGAACGGCACGTGCGATCAGTTCCCGAAGGCAGACCTGGCGAAGCGTTCGCTGTTGCCAGTCGCTGCCGCTGCCGGTGACCGACTTGTTCCGCAGCGCCGACTCCACACTCGCGTACTCGCCTGTCTCGTCGAGTGAGTCGCGGACATGGATCAGGAGTCGGCGCAACAGTTCGGTGGCCGAAATTCTTTGTGTGGTAACAGGATCGATCGACGTTCCCAGGACCCCTTCCTTCGCGGACACCCAGGTTGCGAGACGAAGGTTCTCGAGGGAAATGTTCGGAGCCTCGATGCCCCGGTCTATCGCGCCTAACGCAGTTGCCACCAGAGCCCGTCCAAGTGTTGCCAGTAGCGCTGCATCGTCTGCTGTCGGTTGAACGTCGCAAACCCGGATCTCGACGGTCGGTAGATGGCACGACGGACGGACGTCCCAGTAGGCCATCCGCTCGTCGAGCATCACACCGCAATCCACCATCCGCGCTACCACGGTGTCGAAGTCTGCAGCGCTCTCGAAGTACGGCGGCGGCCCGGCGACGGGCCACCTGGACCATTGGATCGCCCGCCAACTCGCGAACTCTGTGTCGGATCCTTGGTGGACACGGGAATTGGCGCTCAGAGCAAGCAAGGCGGGCAGCCAGATGCGCACGTGATTGCAGACCTGCACGGCTTCGGCTCGATCAGCGACGCCAACATGGATGTGGCAACCACAGATGCTCTGTTCGGCAGCGAGGGCGCCGAAGCGCTCACCCATCTGTCGGTAACGAGGCGCATCGCTAATCTCGAAACGCGAAGGCCCGGAAAGCGGTGCGCCGACGGCCAAAAGCCTGCAGCCCTTCAACTCGGCCGCTTTCGCTGCGCGCCGACGCATGTCGATCAAATGGGTTCGGAGTTCGCCGATGCTCTGGCACACCGGAGAGTTGGTCTCGACCTGGCACCGGGACAATTCGAGCTGAAGATCCATACCGAGTGCCGACGCGGTTTCCGCGACCGCGGCATTGTCGGTGGAGGGCAACCACGATGTCGGGTCGACGAGGATGAATTCTTCTTCGACGCCGACGGTCGGGGTCGTCGATTCGTAGCGGCCAGCGGTGGATCCGGTCGAGCTGGTGGCGCTCATGCTCGCGTCTACCCGGTCGGTCGACGGAGGAAACCGACACGAGGAAGCCCCGTTCTCGTCGGGAGAACGGGGCCTGTGGTCGGTCTTGCCAACATCTCGTAAGCGTCAACGAGCCCTTGCACACCGTGTGAATCTGGGGACTGGCGTGCCTGGGAAAACGTACTGTGTCGGACTCGGAAAAACGAGACCTCCTGGCATGTTTCACCCCCTATTTCACCCTCGTGTGAGCCTGCCCGCCCGCACGTCGTCGAGTCGCGGATCGTGCCTGTCGGAGTGCGGTGGGGCTGTCTCGGTTTTATCCGTGGAGTCCGCATTTATCACGCCGATCCCGGAGAAATGTGAACCCATCTAAACTAACGTCCAACATTCAGATGTGAGGTTTCGGTGAGAGTGGCCACTCGGAGCGGCAGTGGATATGTGACCAGTTAATCCCGTGCACAGTATCCGGTAAAGTTATCGGACTTTTGGACTGGTATTGCGTTTCATCAGCGGAAATATGCAGTGGTTATGGGTGAACGTCAGAATTTGGGAGAAAGTGCCTGGGATCGTGTTGCTACCGGTTCGTTATCGCAGTCGAATGTCCACTATGTATGTGGGTGGCGCCTCTTTGAGGCTGGCAAAACTGCGTGTCAACAGTGTGGAAACTTCGCCAACCTCGCCGTCTTCGATGAAGAGTTTCGCCAGGGATATCTATCGGAATCGACGCGCCCGGAAATTTTTCTCAAGATTTACCCATCGGTTAATTGGGGAAGTTTCTCGGGTTCCAAAGACTGGAAATACTGCGGGTGGAAGCAGTTATTTGTGGCAATTTGCTCGTATCTTGCTGTGCGGAGTTTTGTGGCAGAAGTGCTGCGTGGTCGAGAAATAATCCCATTGATGCTTTACATTGGGAATTGCAAGATGCACGTTTCATCCTCAGTGTTAAACGAAAGGACGAACGCAATGGGTAGCTTGGAAGATTTCGACATCGCGGCACTTCTCCAGAAGGTCATCGCATTCTTCGACGGATTCTCGTCGGACGAGACTGAGCCGACGGGCTAAGACGCCGACGGGCTAAGACTTACCGAAGCCGCTGCGCATCCGGATGTCACCGGATGCGCAGCGGTCTTTGTTCCGCTGCAAGCCACGCTGGGAACTTCCGCGAAATCTCGACCTCAATCGGTTCCTAGCTGGTCGCGTCTTTCTGGACCAAGAGCATCGCGTCGTCGACCGGATCGAAGTACAGAGCCGGGTCGGCAACCAGTGCAGCCTCGTCACTATGAGTTTGCATGGTGACAACCCAGGCGCGATCCGCGTGTTCGGCATAGTAGGCACCTGCAAGGACGCCGATGGAGCTGCCGCCCTTGAATCCGCCGTAGGTGAACCATTTCGCGGATTCCTCACTGAGCGCTGGATCCTCGGCCAGTATGTCTCGAACCGGTGCGCCGGTCTCGGTCTTCGCCATCTGTTGTAACGAGACCAGCGCGGCACGCAGGTCCGCCGGCGAGGCGAACCAGTCGATGTCGAAAGGCCATGCGGGGGTGGTGAATGCTGACACAGGAATGTCCACCAGGCCGCCGGGTAGTGCCGCCAGTATTGCTCGACGCTCGTCCGGGGTTCCGTCGCGCCAGGCGACACGTTGTGCGCCATCGTTGCCCCAGCCGAGTTGGAACAGTGCGCGGGTCGGCTTCAGCGGAATATTGAGCGAAGGATCCGCCATGCCCATCGGGGTGAACTCGGCTTCGACCTGCTCGCGCCCGACAGCAGCGATCAGCATGTCGGTGGCGGTGTTGTCGCTGATCGAGATCATCTTGCCGGCGGTTTCCCGGACCGTGACTTCGGTTCCGGACGGCAGGTCCTGCATGGTCCCGCCTGGCATCGACTTGAGGTCGTCGGTGACGGTGAGCTTCTGATCCCAGGAGAGTGTCCCGTTCTCGACAGCCGTCGCAACTGCGCCGAGAACGTACAGCTTGATCGTTGACCCTGTGGGCTGCGGTGAGGTGTCGCCGACGCCGAAGACCTCGGCGTTCTTTCCGCCGGTGACTTCGGTGACGGTCAAGTTCGTCGGCGCGGGAAGTGCTTTGACAGCTGTTTCGAGCTCTTGCCACGATGCGGCAGGCACATGATCGTCTTTGGCCGGTGTGATCGCCATTCCAAGGACCAATCCGTTGCCGTCGACGACGACGTTGATGTCGAACGCGCCGCCGGTGGCACTGGTGATGGAAACGGTGCCGTCGGTATCACCTCCCGTGTAATTCACTGGTGTCCAGGGCTGTCCGGCTCGGATGGAGTCGAAGTCCGGAGGCGTCAGGACGACGGGTGCGGTGGGTCCGAAGTGCTCGGCGATTTCTTCCTGGGTCAATGGCGTGCTCGTGTTGAAAGCACCGAGAAGCCAGGTGATCTGCTTGCCGACGGAGCTGTCGGGGATCGTGACTGTCACAGGTGTATCGGAGGCGGAGCTCGTTGTGCTGTTCTCAGAGGTTTGTGCAGAATCGGACCCGGAGGTACATGCAGCGAGGGCGAATACCGCTGCGGAGGCAAGTGCCACCAGCGTGAGCGGGCGACCCTTCCTGCGTGCGTGTTCGAGTTTCATGGATTCACTTCATCAGCGTTCTCTTCGGCGCGCGTCCGTCTGAGGTGTGGACATGCTCAGCCTGAAGTACTGAATCGGTTCATCCTCGAGTACCGTCAACTCCTTGTGGTGGTGACGCGCATGTTGAAGCTGGACAATAGGGAGAAATGCTGCGCCCGAGTAACTTTCGTGATGACTGCGAGATTCAGTTCTTGGTTGCGGCCAGGAAAGTGGGCTGCGTCGACAGTGCGGCGATCTCTTCGGGGAGATCAGGAATCGGGCGATCATACAGATCTGCCAACTCGACCGAGTTGAAGCGTCGGACGGTCCAATTGTGTTCAGTCAACCACTGACCCGGATCGGATCGTTTGTCGCTGTAGAACAGTTGCGAAATGTCCAGGTCTCCGAACGGACTCTGGGCAAAGTACTTGGATCTGATGGCCGCCAGCTTCTTCGGGTCCGTACCGGCCGGAAAGTCGTTCACTGCCAACCGACTACCGGTCGCCGAGAGTTCGTCGATCCGCTCGAACAATGCATCGTGGGCAGCGCCGGGGAGGTACGCGAGCAGGCCTTCTGCCGACCAGGCAGTGGGGTCGTTCCGATCGAAACCAGCGCTCTCGAGCGCAGTCGGCCAATCGTTGCGCAGATCGGTAGGAACTGTGCGTCGATCGATTTTCGGCTGGGCGTCGCGCGCAGTGAGCACTTCGGCTTTGAACTCCAGCACCTTTGGTTGATCTACTTCGAAGACTGTCGATCCTGGGGTCCAGTCCAGTCGATAGGCGCGCGAATCCAACCCTGCCGCAACGATTACCGCCTGCTTGATTCCGGATTCGGTTGACGACAAGAAGAATTCGTCGAAGAACCGGGTTCGCAACCCCATGAAACCGCCGAAGGGGGTGTCGTCGAGGAGCGCGGGATCTTTCAGAAGAGCTGTGAAATGCGGCTCCGCTGCGGCTTCCACGAACCACGATGCGAATTGGTCCTCGATGATCGCGTCCGTGCGGGTGCTTTCCAATGCGCGGAACGTCGCCACTGCCAGCGCAGTGAGTCCGACACTACTGACGATGTCCCAGGTGTCTCCATCGCTCCGCATTGCCTGGGTGTCCTTCCGCTCTGGGTGACTGAGCCGAACTCTCTCGACTTTACGCCCGAGCGATCGCTTGCCGCCTGGAACGGAACGGTCGGAACTGGGGCGCGGTGCGAGCAGCGCGTCAGTGCCGGAACATTCTGTAGTGCAAGGCGTTCGGTTTGAAGTAAGTCCTGCCAGGCATCTGCCAGGGTAGTGCCAGTGGACGGCCAGGATGCAGGACTTCACTGGTGTGTGCCCCGTTCGGGACAGCCAGAGAGAGTCTGGAGAAATCTTCGGAGAAGGGATCGATCATGGCTCGACTATTCACACCGGAACAACGTAAGAAGCACTTCTGGGCCAAGCTCGCAGTGACGGGTGCGGTCTTGACGGTACCGATAGCCGTGCTCGCCGCGCCGGCCTCGGCGGATACGGTGAATCATGATGTAACGCAGACTGATAACAGTTGGTACGGAGATCAGGGTGGCGATCACTCGCACGATTGGGACCATGGTGGAAACGGCGACTGGAACCAGGGTGATAACTGGAATCAGGGCAACGACTGGAATCAGGGCAACCAGAATCAATGGCAAGGCGGGCAAGGTCCGGCACCCGCGCCGACAGTGAACCCCTTTGCCGGACTGTTCGGTTCCAGCTGATCGGTCGTCTGCACGACGAATTTCGTTTCGAGACAGAGAGAATGTAAGCCCATGTTGCAGGAAGGCGCGCTCGAGGTGTTGGCCGCCGCGGCACGGAGCGGTAGCAATGAAGCCATGGCCAATTTGTACGCGGCGTTTCGTCCGATGGTTGTGCTGCGGTGCCGCGCCGAGCTTGATCGGACTGTCTCCGACTCCGCCGCGGATGCCTCGTGCCTCGCCGTTCTCGAGGCAGTGCGCGACGGATCGGAGTTGAATCAGCCTTTCCTGCGGTTGCTGTATGCGAGAACGAGCGTCGCGATTGCTCGGGCGGCATCCAACGGGTTCAGTGGTGGGCCGCTTCCGTCGCCAACGGCCCTTCCGGTTGTCGAACGCGATGTCCTGGTTCTGCGTCTGATCGTCGGCCTCGGCACCGAGGCGACCGCAACATCGCTTGCCCGTACGACGGACGAGGTGTCACTCGACCTGCATCGAGCGCTGCAGCGACTGCGAAAGTTGCCCTCCGCGAATGCAATCAGGGAAATATTGACACCGATATGAGGTTCCCGGAGTGTGTCAGAAGACGAGGAGCGAACAGAACTCTGCGTTACTGGCCGGCGATGTACTCGATCGACGGTCCCGCAGTCCAACCGCCGTCGACGGCGATCTCGGAACCTGTTGTGTACGAAGCATCGTCGGAGAGCAGGTAGGTGACCGCACCGACCAACTCTTCCGGGCGGCCGACACGTCGATACGGATTGTTGGGGAATGCGCCTTCTTCGAGGCTGATGCCCGTCGGTGCAGTCATGGGTGTCAGGACCATGCCGGGGTGAACCGAGTTGACTCGGATCTTGTCGCGACCGAGTTCGACGGCAGCGATCTTGCTCAGTCCACGCACGCCCCACTTGGCCGCGCCGTACCCGCTGGTCAGAGCCATGCCCATCAGGCCGGCAGCCGAGGAGATGTTCACGATGGATCCGCCGCCTGCTGCCTTCATGAACGGGACCACCGTGTGGATGCCGGTGTGTACGGACACGAGGTTGATCTGGATGATCCGCTGGAACGTTTCGAGGGGCTCATCGGCGACCGTCTGGCCGGACGCGGAGATCCCGGCGTTGTTGACCAGACCGTTGATGGCGCCGAACTCGGACACGGTGAACTCGACGGCAGACTTCCACGACCCTGGGTCGGTGACGTCGAGATGAACGTAACGCGCTGCGTCGCCGAGAGATTCGGCTACTGCTCGACCGCCGTCGTCGAGTAGGTCGCCGATGACGACGCGGCCGTTACCCGCGACGATGCCGCGCGCAAACGCCTCACCCAGGCCGCGTGCGCCGCCGGTGACGAGTACGGTTTTTCCGGAGAGATCCTGAGTCATGATTGTTCCTTACCAGTTGGATGTGAGAGATACGACGTCGAAAACGCGTCGAGTGCGCGGTTGATTGCCGCGGGCGCCGGGGTTCGGTGGTCTGCCATTTCCCGTAGTGCTGCGACCACCGCGAGCGTCGCCTGACCCGCAGCTGCGGTGGTGTCGAGCGAGGTTTCCGGCCGATCGATCAGCCGGGCCACTTCGGGGCGAATGAGTTCCATCGTCTCGAAAGTCGCTGACTCCCAGACTCTCCGGAGTGCAGCATCACTGAAGATGATCGGCATCAGTGACCGTGTCATGGCCTCGAAAGACTCGCCGACCGAGGCGACGAAGGCGTTCCGGACAGCCGGCGCAAGTCCCGAATCGCGTGGCTGCTCACCGAGTGCGGCGGCGAGGCTCCGGTTGCCGTCGTCGAGCATCGGCCAGATGCTCTCCTCTTTGGTGGCGAAGCAGCGGTAGAACGTGCGCTCGGAGATTTCCGCACGCTCGGCGAGTTCGGCGATTGTCGTCGAAGTGTCGCCGCGTTCGACGAAAGCGGCAGCACAACTCTGCGAGACGCGGAGAAGTAGTGCGGTGCGGCGGGCTGTTGCCATATCCGCACTGTACCAAAAGTGGCAGAAACTGCCATATATGGTTGCAGTTGGTCAGCCGGTGCTGCCTTCGACGCCGGATACTTCCTGCTCAACGACGCTCTTGAAGTTCAGCAGCGTCTTGCGGATGTTGCCGCGCTGAAAGTCGGCGAACGTCTTTCCACCGGTGGCAACCTTGTCGAACAACTCGGCCGCAAGGTCCGGCCAGCCGCGCCTGTCGTCGGTCCACGTTTCGGTAACTCGCGTTCCGCCGGGCACCGGCGAGAATCGGAACTGCCAGGTTGCGATGGCGGCAGGAATCCGCGGCGTGGAGAGGCCAATCTTGTGAACGCGGAACTCGAAGAGCTTTCCGGTGTCGGCAGCGGTGACTGTGCATCTCGTGGTCCACTGTGCGCGCCCACGTTTGTTATGTCCGTCGAACTCCATACCCAGGAATGCGCTTTCGCGATCTCCTCGCAAGGTCGCGCCCAAGTTTTCGGGACTCCAGGCACCCATACGAGTGGGATCGCTGATGAGCTCGTAGAGGGAGAGCGCGTCGGCATTGACGACGACGCTGTCGGAGACGGTAAGTACGCGAGCCATTTCGGTTTCAGTTTCTTTCTGTCGAGCGTGTGTGAGGTGAGTATGGCGATCGGTGGTTTCGCGAACAAGATGCGCAGCGGCGCATGAACCCGTCGAGCTGATCGGAGTTGGACTACAGGTGCGGTTTCAGCTGGATCTTGACCGCTCCTTCCTGTTTCTTCTGGAAGATCTCGTAGGCGTGTGGCGCCTGATCGAGCGGCAGCTGATGAGTGGAAAAGCTGTCGACGCCGAGTGGGTCGTCGTCAGTGAGCAGGGGCATGATGTCGTCTACCCACTTCTTGACATTCGCCTGGCCCATCCTGAGCTGAATCTGCTTGTCGAACATGGTCATCAGCGGCAGTGGGTCAACCATGCCGCCGTAAACACCGATCAGAGAAACGGTTCCACCGCGCCGAACGATGTCGATGGCTGAATAGACAGCACCGAGGCGATCGATTCCTGCGTTACGCATCGCAGGCGCGGCTAGAACATCGGGGAGAAGTCCGACGAACTGCTGCGCGAGCTTTCCGATCGGAGACCCGTGCGCTTCCATGCCGACAGCATCGATGACCGAGTCGGTTCCGCGGCCGTTCGTCGCATCCCTGACGGCGTCGCCGATCTTGCTGCCGTAGTCGTCGAGATTGAGGGTTTCGATCCCACGTTCGGCAAGGCGTGCAAGGCGTTCGGGTACACGGTCCACGCCGATTACCCGAAATCCCTTGTGGTGGGCGATGCGAGCCGCCATGTCACCGATCGGTCCGAGACCCAGGATTGTCACGGACCCACCCGGCGGGATGTCGGCGTATTCGACCGACTGCCAGGCTGTGGGCAGCACATCGGAGAGGTAGACGAAGCGCGAATCCGCGGGACCTTCGGGAACTTTGATGTGTGTGAAGTGTGCTTGCGGCACTCGTAGGTATTCAGCCTGACCACCTGGCACCGATCCGTACAGCTCGGAGAATCCGAACAACGCTGCGCCGGTTCCCTGATCGCGGACCTGAGTCGTCTCACACTGTGTGTAGAGGCTCGAATCGCACATGAAACAGTTGCCACACGAGATCTGGAACGGGATCACGACGCGATCGCCTATCTCGAGGTTCGTGATCTCCGACCCGACTTCTTCGACGATGCCCATCGGTTCGTGACCGAGAATGTCGCCCGCATTCATGAACGCACCCAAGGTCTCGTACAGGTGCAGATCGGACCCGCAGATGTTCGTCGTGGTGACCTTGATGATCGCGTCGGTGGGTTCGACGATCGTGGGGTCCGGAACCGTATCGACGCTTACTTTCCGTTTGCCTTGCCAAGTCACTGCGCGCACTGGAATCGACCTCTCATCGTGGAACTGCTGTTCGCACTCACCTGCCCGAAAGCACTGAAATGCAAACAAAATCGGTGAGGGTTGCGAGAAGTCCTGAGCGCGTTAGATTGAGATGGAGCTGGGTCCCGGTCTTTGCGCCGGCTCCAGGACCTGGACCACGAGATGATGAGGACGCGAGATGATGAGGACAATCGTATGACCGACAAAGACGACAACGACCAGTCGCCCAAGGGTGGGCACCCAGGGCCCGTGGACAAGGGCGGCGACGGCGGAATGGCAACGCGAGAACAAGCACCTGAACTGGTCGAGGACTCCTCCGACAAAAAGTCTGACCAGGAGTAGTTTCCTTTTACCCGGTGTTGGGTAACAACGGGGATAGGCCGCATCGGACCGTCCCGGAATCAATGCGGGCGAGGTTCCTCGAGGTTGAGCAGCCAGCCACGGGAACCGCCTCAAGCAGATCCCTCAACCGTGCAGATCCCTCAACCCATCAGTGATTCAACCCTGCAGCAGCAAGTGATCGAACCGGGTACGCAGAAGCGTCGGGACCCGGAAGTCGTCCAGCGCGCGAACGATCAACTGCTCGGCAACATCCCTGAGTTTCACGTTGGTCTCTTGGGAACGCCACACGAGAATATCGAAGGCACGATCGGCTGAAATGCCGTAGATCACCATGAGCATGCCTTTGGCTTGCTCGATGACTCCGCGGGACGTGGCGATTTCGTTGACCAGTTCGTCGACGGATGCCTTCACGGTGCTGTCGAGGGTTTCGGTGACGTCGATGTAGAAGCCGGAGCTACCGATCACATCCCCTGACTCGTCCACGACGCTGTCGCCGACGACGATTACCGAGTGAGTGTCTCCGGCAGTGTCGATGATGCGGTGTCGGCTGCTGAACGGGCCGCCTGAAGTGCGGATGGCATGCAGTGTCTGAGCAACGTGTCTTCGATCGTCCGGATGCTTGTGCGAGAGCATCAATTCCGTCGTCGGAGCTACCTGGTCTGGTTCGTAACCGTGAATTCGCGCAACTTCGGCTGACCACTCCCAACGGTCGCCGTTGCGGTGATAGAGAAACCCACCCACTCGGTGTGGAGCCCCCGATTCGGAAGTCCGCCCCAACCCGTCCTCGTTCACCACACACGCCCCCTCGTTCTCGACCTCGTCCCAACCGGCGTACTCGCCAGATAGTTATATCGGACAAATCCGGCGGAGGTGGTGTCGGTCCCACATTTCGGAGCGAGGTCTGGACGCTAGCTGTGCGGGTCGGTGTCGGTGTCGGTCTTACGTCACTCGTGGGCTGAGACGATGCCGCTGTGTCCATTCGGTGAGCGCCGCGGTGATTGCTCCTGGCTGATCCTCGGGGGCAAGATGCCCGGCGGGACCGCACTGAATCACCTCGAGGTTGGTGATGTTCGATCGGCACCACGCGACTTCGTCCGGTCCGATCATGAGCAGTTCGGCTGGTCCGCTGAAGGTGAGAAGGAGTTTGGGTACCTCGCTGCTTGTGGCAAGCCATTGGCTGTACGCCGACACGCGTGCCGTCACTTCGGCGGGAGTTCCTTCGATGGGGAAGGATCGTGGCCACGCGAGAAGGGGTCGTCGACTCGCGGGTGACGGGTAAGGGGCGCGATAGGCGTCAGCATCTGTTTCGGGTAGAGCTCCGAGAACCGTTCTGTGAAGCGCAATTTCGAGAAAGAAATTCTCGTCGAGCACCTTCGTTTCGCCGGTGCCCGGGGCCCTCAGCGCCTCAACCCGCGCTCGTGCGTCTCCCGGGAAGTGTTCGTCCCAGGTCATCGGACGGAGGATCGTTTCGAAGAAGGCCACACCTCGGACGCGATCGGGGTGGCGGGCGGCCCAGTCGAGAGCGAGTGCTCCACCCCAGTCGTGCCCGACGAGTACGACGTCGTCGATCTTCATCTCGTCGAACCACGCATCGAGGTAGCGGGCGGAGTCGAGGAAACCGTAGTCGATGGCCGGTTTGCCGGAAGCCCCCATGCCGATGAGGTCCGGAGCGAGTGCATGGCCGAGATTTCCTATGTCTGGCAGTATCTTTCGCCACAAGTGTGACGATGTGGGGTTCCCGTGGATCAGCACGAAGGGGGTGCCTGCGCCGCACGAGTTGTAAGCCATGGTCGAGTCGAGCACGGAAATTGCGGCCATTGCGACTCCTCAAATAGTTTCCATATACTCTATATTGAGATAGTAGCCATGTACTCTATATGCATGCAAGATCGAGAAACATGGACGACTGGCTCGCTGGTGTGGCATCTTGCCTTGCGCTGGCGGGCGGGGGTTGACAGAGCGATTGCGCATCTCGGGTTGACTCACGCCCAGTATTCGGTGCTTGCGTCCCTGCACGGTTTGGTGAGTGCGGGGGAGAGGCCCAGCCAGCGGGAACTCGCCACGCACACAGGGTTGCAGCGAATCTACATATCCAAGCTCGTGCGAGCTTTGGAGAAGGGGGGATTTGTCGTCAGCGAACGCGACGACCGCGATGGGCGCGCCGTTCGCCTCGATCTCAGTGACGAGGGAGGGCGAGTCATCGTGCTCGCCAAAGGCATTGTCCGCGAATTGGATGCGGAGAATACTCGCGTGCTGACGGAAGCCGGTGGACGTGAGCTTGCCGAACTTCACCGCGCCCTCGGTGCATTGCTCGACGCCACCGAAGCCGGAGATGAATGAAGTCCGAACTACTTACCTGGCGTTACGTTCGGCGATGACGGCGGCGGGTTCAGGTGAGCCGGCAGGCTGGGGCCTGAGGCTGTCGGCGCCGATGTTGTAGACGTCGCTCGTCGTGGTGAGTGAGTTGGACGTGGTGGACGATGGAAGCCCGGCGCGCCAGTTGACGATTGGATTCAGAACGCCGAACGGGCCGCACCCGGACGCTGTCGGGACCGTGAAGGGCTGTCCGGTGTGCCCGGTGTTTCGAACCACTGCAGTATCCGGGAATCCTGGAACCTCTTCGAGGGCGCCGTATTCGGTCACATCCAAGTTGAGCTGGACAGGGTTGTTGTCCGAGCCCAGGTAGCATTTGCCGCCGAGGAGAGGGTTCGCGATCTTCAGTTTGACGGGTAGCTTCACGCCAAGCTGAAATGCATCCACGGTGGGAAGTGCAGACGTCGACTCGACGGTGGCCGAGGCCTTGTTCAGTCCGAAGAGATTGTTGAAGGGTAGATCGATTCCGAGTGCGCCGCCTGGGATCTCGATGGGTTCGGCGTAGATCCCTCGACTGTTGTCGTTCGGCGGGATGAATACTTGGTCGAATCCGAATTCGGCCTCCGGATTTTCTCGGTAGGCAACTCCGCCTGCGATGCGCATCGCCCCCGCGGGAATGCCGACCGAGAGCTTGCCGATCTTCATGTTGCCGCCGGTGACTGTGACGTCCATGCAGGTGCTGGTCTCGGGATTGTCGATCGGACAGGAGCTCCAACCGCCGAATGGAATGTCCGCTGCTGGGGCGGCTCCGGCAATACCTGCTGACAAGGTTCCCGCTGCTGTGACGGTGGCGAGCACAGTTGCGGTGGCGAGCGCGCCGGAAAGCGCACGCGACGTTGGACGTCGGGACATGTATTTCTCCTTCGAAGGCAACCGACCAGTCGGATTTGTGATGATAAGTGACGGTAGTCACGTGTGACTTGGATGTACAGACAATTTGCAACAATTCCGACAAAAGTATTAGTGCGATCGGCTCCGTTACTACCTGTGGTCATGTGCTTTGAAATTTGTTGCAGTGCTCCGTGTCTCATCACTAACTCGCGAATCGCCAATGTGCGAAGTCAGGGCGAGTAACTTTGTCGAACAGCGGCTGATCGGTACTCCGGGCAGCTGCCCGAGAGAACGGATCGACATGACGCTGATGCTGCCGCTCGACTCGATGTTCCTGCTGATGGAGTCGCGGGAGCACCCCATGCACGTCGGTGGCCTGTCTCTGTTCGTTCCGCCGGAAGGGGATGACGGCGAATTCGCCAGGTCGCTCTACCGTTCGCTCACCGATGTCGACTCGATTCGCCCCCTGTTCCGCCGCAAGCCGGTGCAGTTCTTGTCGAACTTCGCGCCGGTGCGTTGGACGGAGGACCAGGACGTCGATCTCGAATATCACGTCCGGTTGCTCGCACTGCCCAAACCGGGTCGAGTCCGCGAATTGTTGGAGTTGACCTCGATGCTCCACGGCACGCTGCTCGATCGGCATCGGCCGCTGTGGGAGGCGTACGTGATCGAAGGTCTCGCCGACGGCCGAGTTGCCGTGTACATGAAGACGCACCATGCGCTCATGGATGGTGTGTCTGCTGTTCAGGCGTGGTACCGCAGCCTCTCGTCGGATCCGCTAGATCGACATTCGATGCCTCCGTGGGCGCAGCGACCTTCTTCGGAGCGGGTCCGGGCCAATCGCGGGCTGGACCTGCAAAGGCGGGTGGGCTCCGTGATCGAGACCGTGCAAGACGTGGTCGGGGTGGGCCCAGCGATAGTGAACGCGGCTGCCTCGGCAGTGAAGGACCACGTCGCACCGTTGCCGTTTGCTGCTCCGAAATCGATCTTCAACGTCCCGATCACCGGAGCGAGGCGTGTCGCGGCGCAGTCGTGGCCGATCGAGCGCCTGCGCAAGGTCAGCTGCGTTGCAGGCGTGACGCTCAACGATGCGGTGTTGGCGATGTGCGCCGGCGCGTTGCGGCGATACCTGATCGAACTGGATGCGTTGCCGGACAAGCCATTGATCGCGATGGTGCCGGTATCTCTTCGTAAAGGCGAAGAGGGTGAGGCTTCCGGCAATGCCGTAGGTGCGGTGTTGTGTGATCTGGCAACCGAATTGGCGGATCCGGCGGCCCGACTACAGAGAATTCACGACTCGATGAGTAGCGCCAAGTCCCTGATGTCAGGCCTGACGCCCCTTCAGATCACGGCGTTGAGCGCGTTGAACGTTGCCGGTCTCGGGCTACCGCTGATCCCTGGTTCCTCCCGATTGATCACTGGGCGTCCGGTGTTCAACCTGGTGATTTCCAACGTCCCCGGTCCGACGACGACGCGATACTGGAACGGTGCGAAGCTCGAGAGTTGCTATCCGGCATCGATTCCGCTGGACGGGCAGGCAATGAACATCACCGTCATCGGCTACGCGGACACCATGCAGTTCGGTCTCGTCGGCTGCCGCCGCAATGTGCCGCACCTGCAGCGACTCCTGGGCCACCTCGAGGAATCACTGAGTGAACTCGAAGCCGCCGCAGGCTGATCGTTTCCATTCGGGCATTCAGACGTCACGTCCGTTCACAACCAACTGGTGGACGTCCAACTCCTTGTCGTCCAGGCCGAAGCTGATGATGCGTTCGGGGTGGATACGGATGATCGGTGCGTCGAGACCATGCGCAGCAGCAGCCGTAGCGTCCAAAGCCTCTGCTCGTCCGCGGATTTCGACGCACCTGACCCGCCATGGGTGTACAGATGCAATGTCGTCCACGACGAAGGCGACCCGCCCGTTCTCCGCGACATTGCGAAACTTACGGCTGCCAGTCATGTTGTAGCCGCTGATGTCGATCGTGGCTGCATCCGGGTTGTAGTGGAACCCGACCGGACTGACTTGCAGCGTTCCATTCCGTTGAACCGTTGCCAGGCGTCCGAGAGTCTGTGTGGCCAGGTAGTCGAGTTCGATACGGGTCATTGTCATGAAACCACGCTAGAACCTGAACAGCTGTAGAGGTCAAGGTCTCCGAACGTACAACTCATTCCATCTCGTCGAGGCTCTCTTCTGCCTCTTCGACCCGGCGCTCGGCCTCACGAAGTTCCTCCTCGGATTCCCGAACCGCGACGCCGGCAGCCTTCTCGGTGTTCTCGGCGAACTGTCGTTCCTGTTCTGCGTGTTCGAGATCGGCGCGGAGTTCCTCGATGCGACGGTCGAGGTCGGACAGCTTCGACCTGGCATCCTCGAACTGGGTGGTCTCGGCCTTGACCCGTCGTCGGACCTTCTCGACGCCTGCCCTGGCTTCCTTCAATTCTGCTTTTACCCTGGCACGTTCGGCCTCGACATCCGGAGTCTTCGTCTTCGGAGTCTGCGGCACTTCTGCTGGTTCCTTCGGGGCGTGCTGCTGCGATTTCCCTTTCACCACAGCAAGTCCCGCCGGTCCGAAGCCGCTGTAACTGGCAGCGGTCACAACTCGTCCGAGTCGGACCAACTCGGCGGTCTCCTCGTCGGCAAGGGCGGCATTGAGCGTCTGCGCGACATCACGTAATGCATCCTCACCGACACTCTTTCCCCGTGAGGCCGCGATCTCACCGGATTTGTGGGCGAGGCTGCGCACCACCTGCTGCCTCTGTGTCGTCAGTTTGCGCAGGTCCGCGCCCGAGAGATGTCGCTGGGCGTCGCGTAGCGATTCACCAAGTGCGAGAAGTGCTTCCAGCTCTTCAGGCATATCGCGCGAAATGAGATTGACCAACCAGCCCACGGTGGTCGGCTTTCGAAGTTTTCCGATCTCCGTGGCCAGTGCGCGGTCGTTGCCCTCCCTCGCAGCCTTCGCATGCTTCGTACGCGCCTCGACGAACTCGCCGGGGTCGAGGCCGTACAGTTCGTCGGCGACATCATCGAGGGTCACGTATCCATACTGTCATTCGGCGGGTGGTTCGAAGACTGCCTTCCAGTCGTTTTTGATACTCACCACGGTCCACCCGTTTGTGCGCGAGGTGTCGAGCGCGTGCTCGGCCCCGTCCACGTAGTCGAACTCGCGTTCCGGATCGTCATGGAGCACGAGAAGGCGAAGTGCCGGAACGTTCGGGTGGTCGGCGAACTTCAACATAGGTACGTCACCGTTGCTGTTTCCGGCCGCGAGAACAGGTCGTCGACCGATTCGGTTCCAGATCTGGACGGGCTTGGCCGGCCTGTCGTCGACGACATCCGTTTGAGGCTGACGAAGGATCGTGCCGCTGTGACCGTCGTCCTTCCACGTCAGAGCCACGCCGCTGCCGATGACGCGATCTCGGGGGATGCCGTAGACCTCCTGGCTGATCGGCCGCATGAAGTCACGTCCGCCGCCGGACACTATGTAGTTGGAGAATCCTTTGGCTGCAAGGTAATCGAGCAACTCCACCATGGGCGAATAGCTGCAGTGCAAATATTTGCGATCGAGAGTGGGATGCGAAGCAGTGCGCAGGTAGGTATCGGCGTGGTTCTCGAATTCGTCGACCGTGACTTCGGCGAATGCCGCCAGGACACCGGCCGCGAGCACCTTCAGTGCGCTGTCGTCGCCGCGATAGTGCTTCGAGATCACATCGTTCAACCAGGTGTAGTCCTGTTCGAACGCCGCCTGCCACGGTTGACGGTTGCGAAGAGTCGGATCCTGGTTGGTCATCTCGACGAGGCGGCGCAAGATGAAGTCGAGTTGGATCGGCATCGGTTTCTCACACCACAGGGTTCCGTCGTTGTCGAAGACTGCGATCCGGTCTTCCGGTGCGATTTCGTCCGGACTTCCCTCCGTCGTCGCGCGTTCGACGAATTGCAGGATGGCTTGTTTCGACGTGCCGTCCTGCCAGCTCGGAAGCGGGTCACGGCTACCGGAGTCGGAGGGTTCGACGAAGTGACTGTTCATGTGGTCCCTGGCTTCCAGTGAGGTGATGACAAACCCGGCACTCTCATACTCGGATCCTCTCCCGACGATGTCATCGCCCATTTCGGGCGACAGCGCTTCGGTGACCACAATCCGGGTATGCGATTGACCATGCGGCCGTAGAGGCTGGAATTCAGATCACCTACAAGGAGCCAGGTCATGGCCAACGCATTCAAAGGCGTCGTCAACCTCGATATTCGCGATTCGATTCCCGACTGGAGCCCGTACGAGCAGCCGAAGGCTGCCGCCGGCACGCCGAACATTCTCTACATCGTTCTCGACGACGTCGGATTCGGCGCCTTGGGTTGCTACGGGGGACCGATCGAGACGCCGAACATCGACCGCATCGCGGGCAACGGATTGCGGTACGGGCAGTGGCACACCACAGCGCTGTGCTCACCGACGCGATCGTGTCTGCTCACCGGCCGGAACCACACGACCAACGGAATGGCTTGCATCAGTGAGTGCGCGGTCGGGTTTCCCGGCGGGAACGGTCACATCCCTCCCGAATGTGCCACGCTCGCCGAGGTTCTGGTCGAGCAGGGGTTCAGTACCGCGATGGTCGGGAAATGGCACCTCTGCGCCGAAGACGAGATGAATCTTGCTTCCACAAAACGGAATTGGCCGGTCGGTCGCGGATTCGAGCGGTTCTACGGCTTTCTCGGTGCCGAGACCAATCAGTGGTATCCCGACCTCGTCCACGACAACCACCCCGTCGAACAGCCGTCGACGCCTGAAGAGGGGTATCACTTCAGCGTCGACATTACCGACAGAGCGCTCGAATACATCGGCGACGTGAAGTCGATAGCTCCGGACCGGCCGGTATTTCTCTACTACGCACCCGGGTGCGCACACGCTCCACATCACGCGCCCCGCGAATGGGCCGATCGCTACGCAGGCAGGTTCGACGCAGGGTACGAAGCCATGCGGGATGAGATTCTGGCGAGGCAGAAGGACATGGGACTTGTCCCGAACGACACGACTCTGCCCTCACTCAACCCGATAGGCACTCCTGACACCCGCACCGGACCTGACGGTAAACCGTTCCCGCCGCTGGATTTCACCCGCCCCTGGGACACCCTGTCCGCTGACGAGCAGCGACTGTTCTCACGGATGGCGGAGGTGTACGCGGGCTTCCTCTCGCACTGCGACGATCAGATCGGACGCCTGCTCGCATACCTCGAAGAAATCGAGCAGCTCGACAACACGATCATCGTGGTGGTCTCCGACAACGGTGCCAGCGGTGAGGGCGGACCCGACGGATCCGTCAACGAGAACAAGATTGCGAACGGCGTACCCGACGACCTCGCCGAGAACCTGTCAAAGCTGGACGAGTTGGGCAGCACCGAGACATACAATCACTACCCCAACGGGTGGGCGATGGCGTTCAACACTCCATTCAAGATGTGGAAGCGGTACTCGTTCAACGGTGGAACCTGCGACCCCTGCATCATCTCGTGGCCGGAAGGCATCGACGCCCGTGGTGAGATTCGAGATCAGTACCACCACGCTATCGACGTCGTCCCGACTCTGCTCGACTGCGTCGGCGTCGACTTGCCCGACACGGTGAAGGGATACACCCAGCACCCGATCCAAGGCGTGAGCATGCGGTACAGCTTCGACGCCGGCAACATCCCCACCGCCAAGCACACCCAGTTCTATTCGATGCTCGGAGGACGAGGGATTTGGCATGACGGCTGGAAGGCCGTCACCACGCACCCGACTCTGAGCGGGTGGGGCCATTTCTCGGAAGACACCTGGGAGCTCTACCACACGGAGGTCGACCGAGCCGAGCTCCGGAACCTTGCGGATGAAGAACCCGGCAGGCTGGCCGAGCTCGTGGGGTTGTGGTTCCACGAGGCCGGCGCCAATCAAGCTCTGCCACTGGACGATCGGTCCGGTGTCGAACTCCTCACCACCCCTCGCCCCCAGCTCGCTCCGCCGCGCAACCGGTACGTCTACCGTCCAGGGGGAGCCGAGGTACCGGAAGCCGTCGCCGTCAACCTTCGTAATCGTTCCTTCTCGATCGGAGCAGTTGTCGACTTGGCCGAACCGGGTGCGGTCGGCGTGCTGTTCTCGCATGGCGGCAGGTTCGGTGGTCATTCGCTGTACGTCAAGGACAACCGACTGCATTACGTGTACAACTTCCTCGGCAGTGAACAGCAGAAGATCGATGCCACCGAAGACCTTCCGGTCGGCGAAAACGTGATCTTGGCAGCAACTTTCGAGAAGGAAGGTGAGGACCCGCCGGGCACTGCGAACGGGGTGCTCGGTCTCTACTACGGCGACCGGAAAGTCGGTGAGGGCAGAATCCGCACTCAGCCAGGCAAGTTCAGCATCGGCGGCGGCGAAGGGCTCAACGCAGGCCGTGACAGCGGGGAGCCTGTGACCGACGACTACCCGGGTACGTCACCTTGGGCGTTTACCGGTGGAACGCTCAACCGGGTGGCGATCGACGTCAGTGGTGAACCGTACGTCGACCTCGAACGCGAAGCAGTGGCGATGCTCTCGCGTGAATGACAGATCCCAGCGCGTCTAATCCGAGCTGGGTGGAAGGTATCTCACGGTGGGTATGCCGCCGGGGCCGTCCAAGCGGACCTCGGCGTCGACCTGGTAGACCTCGGCTATCAGGTCGGCGGTGAGGACCTGGGTCGGGCTTCCGTGGGCCACGATGGATCCACGGTTCAGCATCACTATCGAATCGCAGAACATGGCGGCCAGATTCAGATCGTGTAAAGCCATGATCGTGGTGGTGGGCAGGCGTCGCACGAGCGCGAGCAATTCGAGTTGGTGGTTGATGTCCAGGTGATTGGTCGGCTCGTCGAGTAGCAGCTCGTGAGGTTCCTGAGCGAGGGCGCGCGCGATCTGGACGCGTTGGCGCTCCCCACCCGAGAGCGTGTGCCACGAACGGTCCAGCATGGCGGCGAGGTCGGTGTGTTCGATCGCAGCGCGGACGGCGTCGCGGTCGGAATCCGACTGCCCGCCCCACAGTCCGCGATGCGGTGTGCGTCCGAGTTCGACGACCTCGGCTACCGTCAGGTCGATCTCGGTGTTGCTGTGCTGATCGACGGTGGCAATCCGGCGCGCGACATCGCGGCGTTTCCAGTCAGGCAACGGAGTTCGGTCCAGCGTCACCACACCGGACGTCGGACGGTTCTGCCCGGCAAGCAGTTTCAGCAGTGTCGACTTACCCGAGCCATTGGGGCCGAGGAGTCCTACCGTGCTTCCGACGATGGGGGACACGTCGAGGTCGTCGACTATGAGCGCCTCGCCGACCCGCCAGCTGACACCGGTTGCTTCGAGTGTCATGGCCTGGCCTTCCGTCTCCAGAGGATGACGGCGAACGCAGGCACACCGACCAGTGCGGTCACCACGCCGGCCGGGAGTTCCTGCGGTGCAATGGCTGTGCGTGCCACAGCGTCGACCCAGACCAGGAAGATGGAGCCGATCAGTGCAGACGCGGGCAGGAGTCGGCGGTGGTTCGAACCGACGAGGGCCCGTGCCGCATGAGGGAGGACGAGGCCCACGAAGCCGATGGCGCCAGCGACGCTCACGATCACCGCGGTCATCAAAGCTGTAGCCAACAACAGGGTCACGCGCACCCGCCACACGTTCACTCCCAGTGACGCCGCCGCGTCTTCACCGAAGGCGAAGGCGTCGAGTGCGCGGGAGTGAGTCAGACAGACCACGAGGCCGACTGCGACCACTGCAGCGCAGAGCGCGACGTCGAGCCAGTCGGCGCCACCGAGTGAGCCCAGGAGCCAGAACATCACACCGCGGGTCTGCTCGGGATCGGCCGAGGTGATGACGATGAACGAGGTGAGCGCGGAGAACAGTTGGGTCGCGGCGACACCGGCCAGGATCACCCGATCCGGCGTGCCGCCGGCCGCGTGGGCGAGCAGCAGCACAAGGGCAAAGGAGATCACCGCGCCGATGAAGGCGCCGCTCGACAGGCCGATCACTCCCGACCCCACTCCGAGGATCACGATCAGTACGGCACCGGTCGAGGCGCCGGACGAGATGCCGAGGACAAACGGATCGGCCAGTGGATTGCGAAGCAGCGACTGCATGATCGCTCCACACAACCCGAGACCGGCACCGCAGAGCGCGGCGAGCAGAGTACGCGGCAGACGGAGATCCCACACGATGCCGTCGCGGATAGGTGTGACGTCCGCCGCGGTACCTCCGAGGTGCCCGACGACGATCGAGGTCACCTCCCCGACCGACAGGCCCGCCGGCCCCAACGTGATCGCCACGGCGGCCGACCCGGCCAGCGTGACAACACCGATCACCCACAGCAGGCTGACGGCAGTCGGGTTGTCACGCAGCCGAACTCTTGTCGTCATCTCACGCCGTAGACCACGTAGTCGTCGAACAGTTGCCAGACCGTACCCGACTCCCGGAAACCTGCTTGCGCGAGCGCCGCCAATTGGAAATCGACGGCGGTGGGCGCGGTGGCGTCGCGACCGGCGAATCTGCGCTCACGCTCGTCGGTCAGTGCCCCGATCCCGGGAGTGGCCCGCAACCCGTCCCACCAGCTGTCCCACGCGGGAGCCCCGGCAGCAAAAGCGGAGCGTTGTGTCTGCTCGTCGTGTGCCTTCGCCCACCGTCCGATGACAGGGGAGCGACCGTCGAAGCGAAAGTGATCACCGTTGAGCAGAACGCCGTCGGGGCTCAGCAGTTCGCGGCACTGCCGGTACACCTCGACGAGCTGCTGCGGTTGCAACCAGTGCAGCGCGGTCGTCGACACGATCGCCTGAACCGGCGCAGTCACCGAAGTCGGCCAATCGGTACTCAGCAGGTCCGCGTCGACCAGCTGCATTCGGTCGCCGAAACGAGTCGACGACTGGCGGGCGACTTCCAGCAACATCGGGTCGTAGTCGATCCCCACAACGCTCGCTTGCCCGAACTTCTCGAGGATCCGGACGCTCAACGAACCAGGTCCGCAGGCCAGGTCGACGACTGTGAACGGAGCATGCGCGTACTGCAATTCGAGAACGTCGAGAATCACGTCGAAGCGCTTCTCGCGATCGGCGATGTATGCCGCCTGCTGGTCGTCCCATTGACGCACCAGTTCGCTGACTTCCGTGGACATCTAGACCACGCCCAACCGGCGCAGGCCGTCGGAGAGCTGTTCGATGCCACCGACGTTGCGGATCGAGGGATCCATCGTCGTGCCTTCGAGGATGATGTATCGCTTGTTCTTCACTGCGGTGAGCTTGCTGGCTACCGGGTCCGATTCGAGGAACGCGATCTTGGCAGCCGCACTGTCGCCGTCTCCGCCGCGGTCGAGATCAGCGAGCACCAGCACGGTGGGGTCCCGGTCGAGCACACTCTCCCAACCGATTTCGGGCCAGTACTGCTTGTTGTCGTCGAAGGCGTTCTTTGCGCCCACCGCGTCGGTCATGATTCCCGGTGCGCCGCAGCACCCGGCGAAGTACGGGGTCTTGGTGGCTGCGTACCACCACGCCAGTGTCACATTCTCGGCTCCCAGTGACGCCGTGGCGGTGGCCGCGCGATCCTTCAAACTCTCGGTCAGCTCGACACCTTTGTCCTGGACGTCGAACAGTGTTGCCACGTCCCCGATTTCGTCATACAGGTCGTCGAGTGTGAGGGCCTTGTTCTGCTCTGCGTCCTGGCCGGTGCACTCACTGGGTGACTGATATGTCGCGACACCGAGGTCAGTGAACTTGGTTCGGTCGGCGATGCCCTCCGAAGTGAACGTGTAATTGAAAGTCGTGTAAACCATGTCCGGTTCGCGTTCGAGGACACTCTCGAATGACGGGAACTCGGTGTCGAAGGCCTGGACCTGACCGCGCGCCTCACGCAGTTCGGGGAGGACATCGTCATCGCTCATGGCGTAGCCGGCCATCCGGTCCTGCACTCCCAGCGCGAACAGCATCTCGGCGGCAGGCTGATTTACCGCGATCGCTCGTTCGATCGGTCGCTCCACCGTGACGTCTCGGCCACAGTTCTGAACAGTGGCGCCGGATTGTTCGAAAGAGTTGGATTGTTCGGCAGCACTGTCTTCGGAGGAACAGGCAACCAACGATGCACCCAACAGGGCCGCGACGGCAGCGGCGGATAGGCGAAGTGTGGACAGACGCATGGAATCTCGTTCTCGCAGGGGCTCGTTCGCGGAGCCCGTTACCGTGTGAACAGGCGCCTGTTGGCCCCTGCTGCCAGCCGGTATTCGGACTCGAGATCACTCCACCCGAGCGCCTTCCCAGATTCTCATCCAGTGGCGTAAGCCCGGGCGGTCACCCTCACCGCTGCGCGTCAGTTCCGGATTCACACCGGATTCCCTGACCCCCTGTGTGGAGGTCTGCTGGCACAGAGGAACTTATCACCGCAGTGCACAGCCGGTCAGGTCGGCCGGTGAGGGCGATCAGATCTCGATCGCCAGGTCGTCGATGTCGGTCAGGGTTCCACCGTCGGCGAGGATGCGCTCGTAGTTCTCGCGCCGGCGGAGGTCGATTTCGGTGTTGCTGACGCCGTGCTTCCAGTATCCGAATATCGCGACGTCGTCTTTGTCGAGTCCGACGGTCGATCGAAAGTGCTTCCGGATTGCGCGCATCTCGTTGCGTTCACCGGCTCCCCACACGACGTAACTCTCGGGATCGGCGAGCTCGCGTGCCCGTGCTGTCAGAGGGCCGTCGGACTCGGCGGGATCGGCGCTCACGCGATGAAATTCCAGGCCGGGGAGGGTGGGAAGTTCGTCGAATGCGACCTCGTCATCTGTTGTGACCCAGCCGATTCCGACGACGTCGGTAGGCAGCTGCTCGATGATCGAGAACAGCGCGGGTATTGCGGTGCCGTCCAGAAAAAGCGCGATACGTCGACCGGGAACTTCGGGGACCAAGAAGTGTGGTCGCGGACCGGTGAGGTCGAAGGTGTCCCCGACGGTCAATGTTGCTGCCCACCTCATCATCGGGCTGGTATGTCCGTGCAGGACCACGTCGATGACGATCGATCCTGCGGCGGAATCGTAGGAACGCACCGTGTACACGCGCGAAGCGTCGTCGAAGGAAGGCCCGAGATTCATGCGTACGGTGACGTTCGGGAGTGACCAGGCCGGATCGTCGGTCGACTCCGTCAAACGGGCCGTGATCCGCAGCAGATGGTCGCTCGGTCGCTCCAGTGCTTCTACGACCGCGCGAACGTCGTTGAGTCCGCGATTGTGGTCAGCGGTGCGTAGGACGGTCGTCGGGGGAGTTGTTGTGCTCGTGGCGTCTGCATGTGTCATCGACTGTGCTCCTGGATCGGGTTTTCGAGATGCGATCAGGTTAGTACTGCCTAAGTCGACAGATTTGTCCAGAAGTGACATCTGATTACCTGAATGAACTGGCGCAGCGAACAACGCGTTTGAGCGATTTGTACTCGCACTGCTACCGTGCTCGTGATGTCCATACGCCGCTGTTCTCTCGCTTCCGGCCGTGCACTGCGCACGGCCCGATTCGGCGTAGCGACTTTCCGACGGGGGCGCAAGGCGATCGACCGCCGCCCCTCCGGTCTCGTCTGGATCGAAAGAGCATTGGCCGTACCGGCCGGATCCGTCTGACATTCGCCACTGCGGCGGGCATCGCCTTGCCGTGACTTCGCAGCACCACACCTGTTGCCGTGCTGCGCTTTTCCCGTACCGAAGTTCTGTGTCGGGTGGTTGTGTGTCGGCGCCGCCGAGCCTGGATTACCAACCAACTCGTTTTCGTGAAAGGTACTCAGCAATGAATCGTTTCGAAGGTCGTCGTATTCTCGTCACCGGCGCAGGATCTGGAATCGGGCAGGCCACCGCGCTGCGGTTGCTCGCCGAAGGTGGCCGTGTGGTCGCTGCAGACATCTCCGAGGCGGGTTTGGCGGACACCCGGAAATCGGCCGAACACGCCTTGACGGCCGACCGTCTCGACACCGTCGTCGTCGATATCGGTGACGAGAGTTCCGTCATCAAGGTTGTGGGTCAAGCGATTTCGGCCCTCGGTGGGTTGGATGTACTGGTCAACGCTGCCGGGATACTGCGCGGCGGGCATACCCACGAGACCTCACTGGAGCTGTGGAATCAGGTGATCTCCGTGAACTTGACCGGCACCTTCCTCGTCACGCGTGAGGCATTGCCCGCTCTCCTGGCCACGGGCAACGCAGTAGTGGTGAATTTCAGCTCCACCTCCGCAGCCTTCGCGCACCCGTACATGGCCGCATATGCGGCAAGTAAGGGAGGAATCCAGTCCTTCACTCACGCACTGGCTCTCGAATACGGCAAGCAAGGTCTGCGCGCCGTCGCGGTAGCTCCGGGCAGTGTGAAGAGCGGGATCACCGACACAACGGCGTCGTATCTGCCGGAGGACACCGACTGGTCGCTCTTCGGCAAGCTGTCGCCGATTCTGAGCACTGATCTGGAGTCCGGCGGCGCCCCCATGGCGGGGCCGGAAAGTGTTGCGGGAGTTATCGCGATGCTGGCTTCCGAGGATGGTGCTTTCATCACCGGCACGGAGATCCGGGTCGACGGCGGCACACACGCCTGATTCTGCGTCCGTCTGACGGCCTGCCCCAGGGCAGGCCGTCAGACGCGAGCCGTCATTCTCGCGAGCGAGTGATAGCGGGGACTACGTAGGACTGATCGAGTACGGCGGGCGAAGGCTCGTACATTCTCAGGACCGGTCGGAAGTCTCCGGGCGGGGAGGGGAGCCAGTTCGCCTTCGCTGTGGCATCTTTCGGCTCCTCGTGGCTGATCGTGATCGTCAACGCGCCGTCGGGGTCGTGGACGACACCTGGAGTGCGGTCGCCGATCGAGTATCGGTCGATGGGGTTCGCCACGAGGAAGAAGTCCGGCACCGAGTACATCGTCAGCGACCAGAAGGCGCTCACCGGCGGAGTGGGGTCGAGTCTGATTGTGTAGGTGTGGGTTCCGTTCAGTTGCTCTCCCTGATCGTCGACGTAGGTCATGATGTACGCCGCTTCGTAGGGATGGTTGCCCCAGAGCCCGCCCTTGGCCGCCGCGGCACGTTCGACGATGCGCAACCTGGGATCGGCGATTTTGAATTGTGGATCGTCGATTGCGCCGACCTCGAAGTAATCGAGGTTGTAGTCGAAAGCGTGGAAGGTGAGCTTCCATCCGTTGACTTCGGGGCTGGAGCCTTTGGTGAGGGCCTCGAGCAAGTTCTTCTCACCGACCCTCAATCCGTCGGCGAGTGCGGCTGCTTCGTCGTCAGACAGCGAGTCGGCAGATGCTGAGGTGTAGGGCGAGGGCCCGCGCTCGTCGATTCCGATCGCCGAGAACGAATTCTGAAGCTCTCGGTCGCGCGGTGCAGGCGCAAAGGCCTGCGACCAGATGCGGAGTTTCTCGAGGAACAGGAGGTCCTGGCTGACTTCGGCGTCGGGGACCGGGAGACCTGCCGGAGCCCCGGCGGAGTCGACGACGGTCAGGGTGGTGGCGTCCTGCAAGGCGTGCACGGCGGGGAGGTCGTCGTCGCCACCGCACGCCCACCGGCCGACGATCGATGCAACAGTCGTGGGAAATCTGATCACCGTGGTCTGGGCCGCCGGGGTTCCGGTCCAGGTGGGCGGGACGAGAAGGAAGTCTCCGCTCTTGGTGCCGGTGGCACGGTGCCCTACGTAAGCGAAGTTGTTCGTCCAGGCGTCGACGAATTGGAGGACGTAGTAACGGCCATCGGTATCGGGGACGTGCAGCGCGACAGGGCCGACCGAGAGGTCGATCTGTGCCATCGAATACACGGTGTCGTTGTTGATCGTGACGAAGGTGTCGGCCGGGCCGGCAAGTGTGCGGGCGTGGCTGAAGGTGTTGAAAGGTGCGGCCGGGTTTGCCCCGACACCGTCGTGAACGTACCGATTGACCTGGTCGAGATTGAAAACGAGGGGAAAGCCGTAGATGTACGCCTGAGCTGCAAGCTCGGTGCGGGTGGTGTCGGTCATCGCTGCCCTCTCGTCGTCCACGTCGGTTCGAGGTCCACCTTGCGGGAACCCTGTCGTCGCGGCATCACCCACAAGGGGTGACGGCGCGGAGGGAGTGGACATGTCGGATCAGGAGAAAGCGGCGTTGACAGCGACCGCAGACGAATGGAACGTCGCGATGTGCTCGAACGACGCCGAACGGATCGGCGACTTCATGGCCGACGACTGGGTCATCGTTTCGGAATCGGGGGTCTCGACCAAAGCGGAGTTTCTGGGCTTCGTGGCCTCAGGCGACCTGACTCATTCGGCGATGGACCGTGTCGGGAACGCTCGCGTGCGCTTCTTCGGTGACGTTGCACTGTTCACCACACGGATCACCAATACTGCGCACTACGACGGCAGGCAGTACGACGCCGACGAGTGGACCACCGACGTGTTCGCCCGGCGAGAAGGTCGCTGGCGCTGCGTGTTGAGCCACATCACGCCGGCGGTCGAGGCGAAGATCGAGGACGCGGAACCGTGAACGAGAATGCGAAGAAACGCTGATGTTTTAACGTCGAGACTATTGGGTAGTAATACGAGTTCAGTATTTACGACGTCAATTATCGGATTTATAGAATGTGACGTTTTTGTAGTAGCGTCAGATGAGTAGATCATTTTTATACGCATACCGGATGAGGTTCTCACATGATTGTTCTCGGCATTATTCTGGCGTTGATCGGCTTCTTCACGGGGTTGAGTATTCTGACCACCGTCGGCATCATCTTGGTCGTCGTAGGTGCAGTTTTGTCCATCCTCGGTGCTACCGGGCGTGCAGTGGGCGGACGAAAAGTCTGGTATTGATCGATACTGGGCGAGTAGCTGAAAAGGCGGTACTTGGTCTCTTCGGAGATCGAGTACCGCTTTTTCGTTCTTCAGTAGCTTTTCGGTGTCTCTACCCGAAATCATCACTCTGATCGGCGTCGGGTAAACATGAAGCATGCTTTCTCGAGATCATGACGAAGAGAAATCTGCCGAGAGATTCAGATTCCCTCGCAGATGGAATCAAGTTGACGAATCACGTCGCGGTTTGGTGTTGGCGTGGGTGGCCTTCACGCTGACGTTCGGCGGAGCACGTCTGGTGACGTGGTTGATCCAGATCGACACCAGGGATGTCGGCGACATCAGTGCCGGCGGCACTCATCTGCACCACTACTTGTGGGGAATTCTCCTGTTGGCGGGGGTGGCGATCTTCGGACTCGTCGGCCGAAGCCCTCGCGCACGAACATGGATGGGCATCGCGTTGGGCATTGCGCTCGGACTCATCGTCGACGAGGCCGCGTTACTGATCACTCTCGACGACGTCTACTGGCAGAGTGACGGCTGGCCGAGCATCGCCATCGCTGTGTCGGTCATCGGAGTTGTGGGAACCGGGCTCGCGCTGACACGAAGTGGAGCGGAGAAGCCTCGAGGTTGATCCGACTACGGCACGGGTACTCACCCTCGAGCCGGGAAGTCGCGCGGATCGTGAGGTGGCTTGGATGGATCCCAATTCCGCGGACACGTCACCCGACCCCGAAAGCGAAGTCCAAGCTCCGGATCCGATGGCGGTGGCCGAACGCGAAGCCGCCGCATTGGCGACGCCCGTCCGGCCGCTGGGTGAACCCGGACCGAGGTTCGATCGTCGTTCACCGTTCTTCATCGGTCTGACCGCCGCTGCCGGAGTTGCCGTGACTTACGCGGTGATCGAAGTGCTGCTTGCGGCGCGAGGCATGCTGATCCTGATCGTGGTGGCCCTGTTTCTCGCGGTGGGCATAGAACCGGTGATCGTCTGGCTGGAGCGGAGAAATTTCCGACGCTGGATCGCGGTCACCGTGGTGCTGTTCGGGATTGCCGTGATGTTGGCGCTGTTTCTCGTTGCTGCGATCACCCCGCTGGTCGAGCAGGGGCGTCAGTTCGCATCGCACGCTCCAGAACTTCTGACGCACATTCGGGACCGGTATCCCATCGTCAGCGACCTCGACGAGAAGTATCACCTCGAGCAGCACCTCACCACGCAACTGGACGGTTCGGGTTCTGCGCTCGCAACGGGTTTGCTCGGTGCCGGGCGGGCGGTGTTCAGCGCAGTCGCCGACGCCGGAATCGTTGCTGTACTGACCACGTACTTCTTGATCGACTATCCACGAATCCGCACGAATCTGTATCGGTTGGTGCCACATTCGCGGCGGCCACGAGCAATCGCCATCGGTGATCAGATACTGGCAGGCGTGGGTGGGTACGTCCTCGGCAATGTTCTGATCTCCGTGATCACCGCAGGATGTACCTTCGCATGGTTGTTGATCTTCGACGTGCCGTACCCGTTGATACTGGCGCTGCTGGTCGCCCTGCTCGATCTGATCCCGATAGTCGGTTCCACGATCGCAGGGGTCATCGTCGCCTTGGTCTCCCTGACAGTCTCTGTCCCAACGGCATTGGCGACAGTTGCGTTCTTCATCGCGTTACGCCTGCTCGAGGACTACCTGCTTGTTCCGAAGATCATCGGGAAGACAGTGGCGGTCCCGGCACTGGTGACCGTTGTCGCGGTTCTGTTGGGCGGAGCGCTGCTCGGTATTGTCGGTGCGTTGCTGGCGATTCCGGTTGCTGCGGCCCTGCTGCTGCTCGCAAGAGAAACACTCTTCCCCCGCCTCGACGCTTCTTGACCGGCCTCTATCGGGCGCTTCGCGCGCGACGCCGCGAACCAGGATTCGGCTTGGGGCACATCCGAGTCGGGATGGTTTCCCCTTCGTCGGTGATACGGAATACCGATACTTTCTCGCTGCACCCGTGATTCAGATCGACCGCGTATGCGATTGCGGCGCGATCCGAGACGAAATCTTCCATCACCGTTGTACCGTCCGGTAGTTCGATTCTGTAGTTTTCCATGACTTACACAACCTTCTTTCGCTAAGACGATCCTACCCGGCCCGCGAAGTGGCAAACCCGTGGAACATAACGTGCGACAGTCGACTTCGCGGCGCGCCGGTGCAATGTTTCGACAGTTCACCTGCGGGGTAGTGAGAGTCGGTCAGCCCGCTCAGGCGGTACGAAATCGAACCATGGAGGATCCGCGCAATGAGCGCAGTATCGAAAGCGATGTACAAGCCACTCTCACTGGCGACGAGCGTCCTCGGCGGCATTTTGGCCGGCGCCGTCTTCCAGCAGGTGTGGAAGCGCATCGGTGACGACAAGAATGCGCCCGAGCCGAAAGACTTGAGCAGGTCGAGCAAGGAAGTCCTGATCGCCGCAGCCCTACAGGGGGCCATATTCGCTGTTGTGCGAGCCGCAGTCGATCGTGCGGGGGCAAAGGGCTACCAGGCGCTGGCTCACGAAGATCCCCGGTAGGAACGTCCGGTTCGGTTCGAGTTCAGTCGACGACGGCCGCGATTGCCTCGATCTCGACCAACTGATCGTCGTAGCCGAGAACGGTCACGCCCATCAGAGTGCTCGGGGCGTCATGATCGCCGAACGCGTCGCGGACTACCTCCCACGCCGAAACGAGGTCTTCTTGACTGCTCGACGCCACCAGAACGCGGGTGCTGATCACATCGGTGATCGACGCGCCGGCGTCCGAGAGAGCGGTTCTCAGGTTGTCGACGGCCTTGGCTGCTTGTCCCGCGTAATCGCCGACGGCGGCAGTAGAGCCGTCCTCGTTCAACGGGCAAGATCCTGCGAGGAAGATCAGTCTGGCTTCGGTGGGAGCCGTTGCTGCATAAGCATATTCAGCGACCGAAGAGAGCGATGTGGAACGGATCAGAGTTACCGACTTCGACATAGTTTCCCCAAGGAATAGTAAAGTTTTGCAGCCAGTCTTTCACAGCGCACCTGGGGTAGCCAATTCGTTATCGGACCCGTCCATCCGGGCTGCGGCTACGAATGCCTGTCAATGAGCCGAGAAGAAGAGCACACAGCACCAGTCGACGAGTGGCTGACGACCAAACAGGTTGCGGCACTGTTCCACGTCGACCGGACGACGGTATCGAGATGGGCGAGGGAGGGCAAAGTCGGAACGCTGAGAACGCTTGGCGGACATCGGAGATACCGACGGTCGGAGATCGAGAAGTTGTTGCGTAACCGCTCGACGACACTCGATCCGACGTGACTCCGGCGTGAAGCAGACAGGTCGCCGAGCACGATGAGGGCTCGGCGACCTATCTGGTCAGCAGGAACTGATTACGCCTTGGGGACGCGGATGATGAGTGCGTCGCCTTGTCCGCCGCCGCCGCAGAGTGCGGCGGCGCCGATGCCGCCGCCGCGGCGTTGCAGTTCGAGGGCGAGGTGCAGGGCGATGCGGGCGCCGGACATGCCGAGGGGGTGTCCGACGGCGATGGCGCCGCCGTTGACATTGACCTTGGCGGGGTCGAGGCCGAGTTCGCGGGTGGAGGCGATCCCGACGGCGGCGAATGCTTCGTTGATTTCGACGAGGTCGAGGTCGGTGGGGTCGATGCCTTCCTTGGCGCAGGCCTTGGCGATGGCGCGGGCGGGTTGGGACTGGAGGGTGGAGTCGGGTCCGGCGACGACGCCGTGGGCGCCGATTTCCGCGATCCAGGTCAGGCCGAGGTCTTCGGCTTTGGTTTTGCTCATCACGATCACGGCGGCGGCGCCGTCGGAGATCGGGGAGGCGGAGCCGGCGGTGATGGTGCCGTCCTTGCTGAACGCGGGACGCAACTTGCCGAGCGATTCGGTGGTGGTGTCGGCGCGGATGCCTTCGTCCTGCGCGAAGACGATCGGCTCGCCCTTGCGCTGGGGGATGGAGACGGGGACGACTTCGTTGTCGAACAGGCCGTCTTTCCAGGCGCGGGCCGCGTTCTGGTGTGAGGCGGCGGCGAACGCGTCCTGTTCTTCGCGGGTGATGTGGGCGGAGTCTTGTTGGTTGACTTGTTCGGTGAGCAGGCCCATGGCCTGGTCGGTGAAGATGTCGTGGAGGCCGTCGTAGGCCATGTGGTCGCGCAGGGTGACGTCGCCGTATTTGAAGCCTTCGCGGCTTTTTTCGAGCATGTGGGGTGCGCGGGACATCGATTCCTGCCCGCCGGCGACGACGATGTCGAATTCTCCGGCGCGGATGAGTTGGTCGGCGAGGGCGATGGCGTCGATGCCGGACAGGCACACTTTGTTGATGGTCAGGGCGGGCACGTTCATGGGGATGCCGGCGGCGACGGCGGCTTGGCGGGCGGGCATCTGGCCGGCGCCGGCGGTGAGGACCTGTCCCATGATGACGTAGTCGACGTGTTCGGGGGCGACTCCGGACTTGTCGAGGGCGCCTTTGATGGCGATGCCGCCGAGGTCGGACCCGGAGAGGTCTTTCAACGATCCGAGGAGTCGACCCATCGGGGTACGAGCTCCCGCAACAATCACAGTGGTCGTGTCGGTCATGCCAGTTCAACTTTCAGTTCGGTGCCGGTTGCGGCGACTACGTCTTCGACGCTGACATCGGGGGCGAGTTCACGTAGGACGAGTGGGCCGTCCTCACTCACGTCGATGACGGCGAGGTTGGTGATGATCCGATTCACCACGCCCTGGCCGGTGAGCGGCAGTGTGCAGGCGTCGACGATCTTCGGGTTACCGTCGCGGTCGTTGTGCTCCATGACGACGATGACACGACGGGCACCGTGGACCAGGTCCATCGCGCCGCCCATGCCCTTGACCATCTTGCCGGGGACCATCCAGTTGGCGAGGTCACCGGTCTTCGATACCTGCATGCCGCCGAGGACCGCGGTGTCGATGTGTCCGCCGCGAATCATCCCGAACGAGAGGGCCGAATCAAAATATGCCGCACCGGGATTGACGGTGACCGTCTCCTTACCGGCATTGATGAGGTCAGGATCGACGTTGTCCTCGGTGGGATACGGTCCCGTTCCGAGAATTCCGTTCTCCGAGTGCAGGACCACGCGAATGTCCGAGCCCAGGTATCCGGGAATCAGTGTGGGAAGACCGATTCCGAGGTTGACGTACTCGCCGTCGATCATCTCTGCGGCCGCCCGTGCTGCCATCTGCTGGCGCGTCCAACCCGTCACTGTCACTGGTGCGGTCATCGTGTGGTTCCTTCCGAAGCGCTGACGGTTCGCTTTTCGATTCGCTTGTTCTGAGGTCCGGTGTGGACAACGCGCTGGACGAACACCCCAGGTAGATGCACTGACGCCGGGTCGATTTCACCGGGTTCGACGAGGCGTTCCACCTGCGCGATGGTGATGCGACCGGCCATGGCAGCGAGAGGGTTGAAGTTCATTGCGGTCTTGTCGAACACGAGGTTGCCGTCGGTGTCACCGAGAACAGCGTGCACGAGTGCGTAGTCGGCGTTGATCGCCTCTTCCATCACGTAGCGCTTGGTTCCGAAGACGCGAGTCTCCTTCGGAGGCGATGCAATAGCGATCGAGCCGTCGGCGTCGTAGCGCCATGGCATTCCGCCGTCGGAGATGGGGCTACCCACGCCGGCCGGTGTGAAGAACGCCGGGATTCCGGTTCCGCCGGCGCGCAGACGCTCGGCAAGCGTGCCCTGCGGCGTCAGTTCCACTTCGAGTTCGCCGGCCAGGTACTGCCGTGCGAACTCCTTGTTCTCACCGACGTACGACGCGGTCACCCGTCGGATACGTCCCGCGCTCAGCAAGATTCCGAGACCGTGATCGTCGACGCCGCAGTTGTTGGAGAACACTTCGAGGTCGGTTGCGCTCGTTGCAGCGATCGCGTCGATCAGTACGTCGGGTATGCCGCACAAACCGAATCCGCCGACGGCCAGCGTTGCGCCGTCGACGATGTCGGCGACTGCGTCCGCTGCGGACTCGTACACCTTTGCTGTCATGTTCTCTCCCTGCCAAGCGTTCATTGAGTAGACACTCACTCACTTCGGTATCCAGTGAACTATCTCCAGTTCACAGGTTCAAGGAATCTCGACCATCAATGCAGAACTGATCGGCTACTGATCATCTGAAGAAATTTCGTTCACTCAATGGACGCTAGGATGGCTGCATGCCAACTCACGAGCAATCGCCGGCCATGGTCGCGCGGGTGGCGGCACTTCTGCGAGCTCTCGGCGCGTCCGAGCCAACGGGTACTTCCACCACGGAATTGGGCAAGGCCACCGGCCTCGCTCGCCCCACCGCGCATCGGCTCCTCACGTCTCTGGCTGCCGAAGGACTGGTCGACCGTGATGCGAGAACCGGTCGGTGGTCTCTCGGTCCGGAGTTGTACCTGCTGGGGGCGGCGGCGGGAAACAGGTACGACATCACCGACCGCGCTCGCGACGTCGTCGACGAACTTGCCCGGGTCACGGGGGAGAGCGCATTCCTGTCGGCACGTCGAGGTGACGAGACAGTCTGCGTCCTGAGTCAGGAAGGCAGTTTTCCGCTGCGATCCCACGTGTTGCACGAGGGGAAGCGATTCCCGTTGGGAGTCGCGTCGGCCGGCCTTGCCATCTTGAGTCACCTACCGACGCGGGACGTCGACGACTATTTCGTCCGAGTGAATCTGGAACCGGAATGGGGCGAGATCCACAGTGAGACGTCAATCCGCGAGCGAATCGAGTCGACGCGTGTCACCGGCTACGCCGTCAATCCGGCCCTCATCGTCGAAGGAAGCTGGGGGATGGGTGCCGCGGTGTTCGACCGCAACGGTCGCCCGGCCTGGGCGCTGAGCCTGACCGGAGTGGAAACTCGCTTCCGGCCCGCACGCCATGCCGAGTTGGGAACGCTACTCCTCGAGCACGCTCATACACTGTCAAACCGACTGAAAACGCATGCAGTGAACTAGCTTTCGTGAACGAGGTCTTGTGGAGTAGTCGTTCTTGCCGTCGTGCGCACATGCGCCTTCTCGCCTTGCGGGCCGAACAGATGCAAGATTTCCACCACCTGTTCATCGGCGGGCCCGAACCAATGGGGCTCGGCAGTGTCGAACTCCGCGACTTCACCGGGGCGCAGGACAACCTCGTTCGTACCCAGAATGAGACGCAGATTCCCGGCGAGGACGTAGAGCCATTCGTAGCCGGCGTGGGTGACGAGCTTCGGTGGACGTGGACCGATCACCTGCTTGAACACCTGCACGCGTCCGGGATAACGCGTCAACGGAACGACGGCACTGCCGTTCTTGCGTCGACTCGGAGTGAGGTGAACCCGGGGATCGCCCGTAGCGGGAGCGCCGACGAGTTGGTCCAGTGCAACCCGATGAGCCCGCGCGAGCGGTAACAGCAGATCGAGGGTCGGACGACGGTTACCCGATTCGAGGCGTGAGAGTGCGCTGACGGAGATACCGGTGGCCTCGGACAGCACCTCGAGAGTCAACCCGCGAGCGCGTCGAAGCGTGCGCAGCCTCGGTCCGATATCGGCGATCAACTGCTCGAATTCAGCATCCATGCTGTCCATCTTTGCAGTTTCTGCAAGTTTTCTAACGGGTTAGCAGGTGTGCGGGTGACGATCCTCGCGGCAGTCGAGCACGGCAGAACACTTCGAGAGATGGAGTCCGACCATGAAACCTTCGAGCGGGACCGACGAAACGCAAGTGATCGGACTTGATGCAGGGCGGCGATGGGGAGTCCTGGCGATCTGCTGCACGAGTCTGTTCGTCGTCGGGTTGGACACGACCATCGTGAACGTGGCCCTGCCGACGATCGGGGAGGGATTTCGTGTCGGAACCCGTGGTCTCGAATGGGTCGTCAACGCGTACACACTTGTGTTGGCGAGCTTGCTGATTTCGTCCGGAGCGGTGGCCGATCGTTTCGGCAGGAGACGAGTTTTTCAGATCGGCCTCGTTGTCTTCGGGGTGGCGTCGATCGCCTGCGCACTCGCTCCGTCCGTCGGGGTGCTGATCGTTGCGCGGATCTTCCAAGGCGTCGGCGGGTCGATGCTCAGCCCGGTTGCCCTCGCGATCGTGGTCAACGTGATGACCGACCCGAAGGAGCGTGCCAAGGCGATCGGGGTGTGGGCTGCCGTCTTCGGCCTGAGTATGGCGGCAGGTCCGATCGTCGGCGGGGTGCTCATCGAAAGTTTCGGTTGGCGATCGGTCTTCTGGATCAACGTGCCCGTGATCTTGGCCGTGCTCGCCCTGACTGCTGCGTTTGTACCGGAGTCCCGAGCGCAGCAGTCGCGACGTCTCGATCTTCCCGGTCAGCTGTTGCTGGTGATTCTTGTCGGCGGTGCGGTTGCCCTTCTGATCGAGGGTCCGCGAATCGGTTGGTTCTCTGCCGCGGCGACGGCCGGATACGTCGTCGTCGCTGCAGCGTTGGTCGCGTTCATTCGCGTCGAATCACGAAAGCACGAGCCACTCATGGATCTCGCACTGTTTCGCCGACGGCCGTTTTCGTCGGCCGTGATCGGCGCGGTCGTGGTGTTCGTCGCCTTGAACGCGACGCTGCTGCTCGGCACGTTCTATCTCCAACACTCCCGCGGTATGAGTCCGGCCCTGGCCGGTGCGATCACCCTCCCGATGGCTGTTGCAGCAACGGTCTGCGCGCCGTTGTCCGGAATTCTCGTCGGGCGCTTCGGTCCGCGGCGGCCGCTACTGATCGCCGGTAGCTTCACGACACTCGGCGGGCTGTGCCTGGTCGCGCTCGACAACAACACGGCGATTCCGACGCTGTTGGTCGCCTACCTGTTCCTCGGTATCGGATTCGGGTTCTCGAATGCCCCCATCACCAACACCGCCGTCAACGGGCTGCCGAGATCGCAGGCCGGGCTTGCCGGTGGAATAACCTCCAGTGCACGCCAATTCGGCGCCGCTCTCGGTGTGGCGCTGGCGGGATGGATCATCGGTGGCAGCGCCCCGGTGGATGTCGCGCAAGCATCGAGGCCGGGATGGATCCTGGTTGCCGGGTGTGGGCTCGCGGTCCTGGCGATTGCACTTGCATCTCGAAATTCCGAGGAACCGAACGGATAACCACCGAGCGTCCGCTCGAGCTTCACCCTGCGCGGGTGATTCCAAGTGTGTTCGCACCCGATACAGATGATGGGGTATCTGATCGACTCGTATCCGAGCGGGGAGTGCCATGTGCCAGACACCTAAGGACGCAACACCGGCCACGGTCACGGCGAATCGCGAAGCGCTTTCGCGGTATGCCATGGAGGACCGGCAAGATTTTGCCGATGCCGATCGCGGTCTGATCGCCCCGTTGCCGGGCAAGGTGGTGGCCGATGACGGGCACGTTGTCTTCGACCCCGAGGCAATGGCGTACATCGGTGACGACGTTCCGGCACCCGACACCGTCAATCCGAGCCTGTGGCGCCAGGGTCAACTGATGCGTCGCGGAGGGCTCTACCAGGTAACGGATCGTCTCTATCAGGTGCGAAACAACGATCTGGCCAATTTGACGGTTGTCGAAGGTGACGAGGGGCTGATCGTCATCGACTGCATGGCAGGGGTCGAATCGGCACGGCAGGGCATGAAGATGATTCGCGAGCACGTCAGCGACAAGCCTGTCGCGGCAATCATTTACACGCACACACATATCGATCACTACGGCGGCGTCAAAGGGATCGTCGACCTCGACGACGTGACGTCGGGGCGAGTGCCGATCATCGCGCCGGGCACGATCGCGTCGTTCGACAAGTTTGCAATCGGTGAAAACGTCGTCGCGGGAAATGCCATGGCGAGACGGTCCTTCTACGCATTCGGCGGGTTGCTCGACCTCGATGCCAAGGGGATGGTCACGTGCGGCATCGGCACGATCAGTACTCGAGGTCCACTGATTTCGTATATTTCCCCCACTGACAGCATCACGGAGACCGGAACCAAGCGCGAGATCGCCGGTCTGGAGTTCGAGTTCCTGTACGCCCCTGATACCGAGGCGCCGGAGGAGATGCACATCTGGATTCCGGAACTCGCGGCCCTGACGTGCGCCGAGAACGCCAACCACTCGCTCCACAATATTCAGACGTTGCGTGGCGCGCGCACCCGCGACGCTCGGAACTTCGCTCGCTATCTGGACGAGACTCTCGAACGGTGGGGCGACGAAGCTGCGGTTCACTACGGACCGCACACCTGGCCGGTGTGGGGCAACGAGAACCTGGTTCCGTTCATCGAATCTCAAAGGGACACTTACAAGTACATTCACGATCAGGCGCTCCGCCTCGCGAACAAGGGGTACACGCCGCTCGAAGCCGCCGAGGTGATCGAACTGCCGGACGAGCTCGCGCGTAAGTGGTACAACCGCGGATACCACGGAACTCTGCACCACGACGTGCGCGCCGTGTACACCAAGGAACTGGGAATGTGGGACGGCGATCCGGTGACGCTTCATCCACATCCGCCGGTTGAATCGGCGAAGAGGTTCGTCGATCTCCTTGGCGCGCAGAAGATCCTGGACGAGGGTAAACGGGCCTTCGAGGCTGCGGACTACCGATGGGCGGCGGAGATTCTGCACAAGTTGGTTTTCGCGCAACCGGAGAACACCGAAGCGAGGAATCTCCAAGCCGACGTCTACGAGCAGATGGGTTATCAAGCCGAAGGGCCTCAGTGGCGTGGAATCTATCTCTCGGCCGCCCTGGAACTACGCGAAGGTGCCCAGCCTGCCCCGTATGTCACGGCGAGTCAGGACAGTGTCCTCGCGATGCCCATCGACATCCTCTTCGACTTCGTCGCAATACATCTGATCGGCGAGAAGGCAGCCGACGCGGACCTGCGCATCGATTTCGTGTTCACCGATCACAGCGACGAGGCATGGACCGTGTGGGTCAAGCGCGGCGTTCTCAACGCACGTAAGGGCGCGTCACCGAACACACCACTGACCGTCTCCGGACCGAAAGCCGCACTGGTAGGGGCACTTCTACAGCCGGTCGCCGCCGCCCAACTGGCCAAGGCGGGGAAGATTTCGCTCGATGGAGACGGATCGGCGCTGGAGACGCTGGGAGGGTTACTGGACACTTTCGATCCCAGTTTCAATATCGTCACACCGTAACGAAGGGAGAGCTCTCGATGTGCACACGCTTGGTCTACCTGGGGCCCAACGACACTGTGATCACGGCTCGATCGATGGATTGGAAGGTCGACCTCGGAACGAACCTCTGGGCGTTCCCACGCGGCATGACCAGAGAGGGTTGCGCGGGTCCGAACTCGATCCAGTGGACGTCGAAATACGGAAGTGTTGTCGCGACGGCCTACGACATGTGCACGACCGACGGCGTCAACGAGGCTGGGTTGTCGGCCAATCTCTTGTGGTTGGTCGAGTCCGAGTATCCGAAGTACGACGGTTCGAGCCCGGGATTGTCGATCGCGGCGTGGGCGCAGTACGTCCTGGACAGCTTTGCGACAGTTCGGGAAGCGGTCGAAGTGCTGTCGTCGGAACCGTTCACGGTGGTGACCGCTGCCGTTCCGGGCGAAGACCGCCTCGCCACGCTGCACATGTCGCTTTCGGACGCTGGGGGAGACAGCGCGATCATCGAGTACATCGGTGGACGTCCGACGATTCACCACAGCCGCGAGTACCAGGTGATGACCAATTCACCCATCTTCGATCAGCAACTCGCCGTCAACGAGTACTGGAAGCAGATCAACGGAACCGTCATGCTGCCCGGAACCAACCGTGCCGCTGACAGATTCGCCCGGGCGTCGTTCTACGTGGATGCGATACCGCAGACGGACGATCCTCGATCGGCCTTGGCATCCACTTTCAGCGTCATCCGGAATGTTTCGGTACCCCTGGGTATTTCGACTCCCGACGAGCCCAACATCTCGTCGACCAGATGGCGCACGGTCGTCGACCACAAACGTGCGCTTTATTTCTTCGAATCCGCGATGACGCCGAATACCTTCTGGGTGGACGTGGCGTCGATGGATCTCGGAGAAGGGACTGCCGTTCGAAAGCTCGGGTTGGGTCCGAACGAGAGCACCGTCTACTCCGGCGACTCCACTGATCGGTTCGAACGGGCGGAGGCATTCACGTTCGCAGGTGCATAGGGATTCGGGACCCACAAAAACCCAGTTGTGAAACTTCTTGACATTTCTACTCCGTTCAGATGAAACTTTGTTGCATATTCGGGTTTCGTCAACGGAGGACGGCATGGGCATCACAGTGCAGACACGGAACGATGGTGCGCAGCTCAAACGGCGCAGGGCGCTCGTCGCCGGCTCCGTCGGAAATTTCATCGAGTGGTACGAGTTCGGTGTGTACGGGTTCTTCGCGACGATCATCGCGTCGAACTTCTTCAGCGCAGACGGCTCCGGCGACCTCGAAAGCCTGATCAAGACCTATGCGTCGTTTGCGCTGGCGTTCTTCTTCCGCCCAGTGGGTGCCGCACTGTTCGGTCGACTCGGTGACCGCATCGGCCGACGCCCCACCTTGGTGATCGTCCTTCTGTTGATGTCGGGTGCGACGACTCTGATCGGCGTGCTGCCCACCTACGAGAGCGTCGGAATTCTGGCACCGCTGCTCTTGACGGTCCTTCGAATCCTCCAGGGATTGTCGGCGGGCGGTGAGTTCGGTGGTGCTGTATCGGTGATGACCGAGTTCGCTCCGCCCGGGCGACGTGGGCTGTACGGCTCGTGGCAGTCGTTCACCGTCGCACTCGGACTGCTCGCCGGTGCGGGTATCGCGGCACTCCTCGCCACCGTGCTCGACTCGGGACAGCTCAGTGACTGGGGCTGGCGCATCCCGTTCCTCCTTGCACTTCCGATGGGTCTGGTTGCCCTGTGGCTCCGGCTCCGGCTCGAGGAAACGCCCTCGTTCGAGCGTGCTCGATCGGTCCAATCCGAACCGACAGCTGAAACAGCGGTGCCGATAGTGCAACCGTCCGTCGGGGAGACTGCCAGAGCGATCCTGCTCGGAATCGGGCGGTTGATGGGGTGGTCTGCTGCCGGTTACACCTTCCTCGTGGTGATGCCTACCTATCTTCAGAGTTCGCTCAACGCGACCTTCCATCAGGCGCTTGTTGCTTCCGTGCTCGCCAATGCGGGCTTCGCGGTGACCATTCCGATCGCGGGTGGACTCAGCGATCGCATCGGACGACGCGCGGTCATGCTCACCGGCACCGTGATAATTCTGGTCTTGGCTCTGCCGCTGCTCAACGTCCTGCAGAACGAGCAGACGTCTCTGACCGCCAAGGGATTTGCAGTCTTTGCCGCCGGCGCCGCAGTGGGACTCGTTGCCGGACCCGGACCTGCGATGCTCTCCGAGATGTTTCCCACCTCGGTGCGGTACACCGGATTGGGACTCGCGTACTCCCTGTCCAACGCAGTCTTTTCGGGCTGTGCCGGTCTGATCATCACGTGGTTGATCAAGGAAACTTCCAACCTCGATATTCCGGCCTACTTCGTGATGGCGACATGCGCCGTCAGCGCGATCGCCTTGAGTACCTTGCGAGGTAATGCCCACAAGCGGGCACTCGTCGACTGACCGCAGCTTTCCCGAATGCCGAAACAATCCGAGTAAGGGATATTTCATGAGAGTCATCGGCCTGATGTCCGGTACTTCGTACGACGCTATCGATGCTGCCGCAGCAGACATCCGGATCGACGGGGACACTCTTGTGCTGACCCCACTGGGGATGGTCAGCGAACCATATTCCGGTGAGTTGCGGGCAGCGGTGGCTGCTGCGGTACCGCCTGCGTCCACCACTGTCGGTCAGATCTGCCAACTCGATACCGAGATCGGACAGGCATTCGCGGCGGTGGCCGCACGGGCGAACGCGGAACTGTGCGGTGGCAGTGCGGAATTGATCTCCTCACATGGTCAGACGATGTTCCACTGGGTCGAAGGATCGCAAGTGAGGGGCACTCTTCAACTCGGGCAGCCGGCCTGGATAGCCGAGGAGACCGGGTGCACAGTCGTGTCGGATCTGCGCTCTCGTGACGTGGCGACGGGTGGTCAGGGCGCACCACTTGTCAGCGCCTTCGACGTATTGTGGCTCAACGGAAGAACTTCGGGCTCCGTCGCGCTCAATCTCGGTGGCATCGCGAACGTCACTGCTCCAGGTGGCGCCCCGACGTCGACGGCAGACGGTGCCGCTGAACCGATTGCTTTCGACACCGGCCCGGCCAATGCGCTGATCGACGCTGCGGTAAGCGAATTCACGGCGGGGGAGCAGTGGTTCGACCTCGGTGGTGCTCTGGGTGCAGCAGGCACCCCGAACGTCGATCTGCTCGCGCATCTACTGAGCGAGCCGTATTACGCGCAGCCCGCTCCCAAGAGCACCGGCAAGGAATTGTTCCATCGAGATTATCTACTCGCCGCTCTGCGTGGTTACGAATCCTTGTCCCTGGCCGACATCGTCGCGACACTGACTGCACTGACCGCCCGAACCGTCGCCGATTCCGTCAAAGGGCTTGCGGCGACCGAAGTGGTGGTATCAGGTGGTGGTACCAAAAACCCGACGTTGATGGCGATGCTTCGCGACGAACTGGGCGACATTGCGCTCGTCTCCTCGGACGAACTCGGGGTCACCTCCGACATCAAGGAAGCATTGGCTTTCGCGGTACTCGGCTTTCTCACCGCACACGGATTGCCTGGCAGCATTGCTTCGTGCACCGGTGCGCGTCACGCCAGTGTGCTCGGATCCTTGACGCCGGGAAGCCGTGGGCTGCCTAGAATCACATCGGTGCCGTCAGCTCCGAAAACGATGCGAATCGAGGCGTTATGACTTTGGACCGGAGTGTTCCGGCGTCCGTCGACCTGCTTGCCCGTATTCGCGCGTCGTTGAGCAGCCTCTCGCCTGCCGAGCTGCGGATCGCGGAAATCATCGAAGCCGACCCCAGCCTGGCCTCCACGCTGACGGTCAACGATCTCGCCGACCGAGCGTCGACAAGCACGGCGACAGTGGTCCGCACAGCCAAAAGGCTCGGCTTCGAGGGCTATCCACAGCTTCGTCTCGCGCTGGCGGCGATCAGCGGGTCCAGCGCCGGCGACACGATCCCACTCGGTGTGGACATCGTTGCTGCTGACTCGGCCGGCGAGGTGATGGCCAAGCTTGCCGAGTTCGAGTCCGAACAACTCAAGGGCACGGCGCAATTGACAGATCCTGCTGCGCTCGAAGAAGTTGTCTCCCGGATTCGATCCGCCCGCCGGGTCGAGGTGTACGGTATCGGCGCGTCAGGCATCGTCGCGCAAGACCTCACATTGAAGCTTTCGCGTATCGACGTCAACTGCCGGGTTCATCTCGACCGAGACGCGGCGATGGTGAGCGCCAGCTTGCTCGGACCGGACGACATCGCAGTGGGGATCTCACATTCAGGTGAGACTTCCGATGTCGTCGAACCACTCGCCCTTGCCCGTCGTACCGGGGCATCGACGGCTGCGATCACTGGTGGAGCGCGTTCGACGCTCGCCGTGCAGTCAGACCACGTACTGCTCACTGCCGGTAGAGAATTCGGTTTCCGGTCGGCTGCGATGGCAAGCCGAACTGGCCAGCTGTTGGTAGTGGACACAATTTTCGCGATGGTGGCGCACTCGCTGCCCAGCGCACTCTCTGCTCTGCAACGAAGCCATGACGCCATTGCTTCGAAGCGGCACTGACGAGGAGTCGTCGCTGTGAATCTGACGAGGAGTCGTCGCTGTGAATCCGACGAGGAGTCGTCTAATGGAACTTGATCGAGGAGGACTCGCCACAATGCACTTGGAAATGCTCTCCACCGAGAGACCCAACCCTCTCACCCGCGATCTCGACGTCATGTCGGTGTCGGATCTGCTGACGGTGATGAATCAACAGGACGCGATCGTGGCCGACGCGGTCGCGGCGGTACTACCTGCCATCGAAGCCGCAGTCGACTTGATCGTCGCGGCACGGGCGCGAGGTGGTCGACTGATCTACCTGGGAGCGGGGACGAGTGGCCGTCTGGGGGTTCTCGACGCAGTGGAATGCCCTCCGACCTTCGGGACAGATCCGGGCGAGGTGATCGGCATCATCGCCGGTGGTCCGGGAGCGTTTCTGAACGCCGTCGAGGGTGCAGAAGACGATCCGCGAGCGGCTGGGGTCGACCTCGACGCAATTTCGTTGAACGCCACGGACGTCGTGGTGGGTTTGGCGGCCAGCGGTCGTACTCCCTACGTCATCGGGGGACTTGACCATGCCCGCGCACTCGGCGCCGCAACAGTGGCAGTCTCGTGCAACCGAAATGCGGCAATGAGTTCGCACGCCGGAGTGGCCATCGAAGTGGAGACCGGCCCCGAGATCCTCACCGGATCGACCAGGCTCAAGGCCGGGACTGCACAAAAGATGGTGTGCAACATGCTTTCGACGGCAAGCATGGTCCGTTCCGGCAAGGCGTTTCACAACCTGATGGTCGACCTTCGGCCTACCAACGCCAAACTGGTCGATCGTGCAAACCGGATCGTCGCGGCAGCCACCGGAGTGGATACCGAGATCGCTGCGGAGACCATCGAAAATGCCGACGGTCATGTGAAGGCAGCGGTCGTCATGTTGTTGGCCGAATGCGACTTCGCCGAAGCGGCCGAATTGTTGGACCGCGCCTCGGGTTCGGTACGTGAGGCCATCGTCGGAGCCGGCAAAAGCAGTGAGGAAGTCTGAATGGAAATCGTCATAGTTCCCAGTCCGGAAGACGGCGGACGAATCGCTGCCGATATCGTGTGCGGCGCCATCGAAAACGGAGCGCGGACGCTCGGCCTCGCGACGGGATCGTCACCGCTGCATACGTATCGGGAGCTGATCAAGCGGCATCGAGAATCTGGAGTGTCGTTCGCGGCGATGAGTGCGTATCTTCTCGACGAGTACGTAGGTCTCACGCCCGATCAGCCGCAGTCCTACGCGCACACCATCCGCACGGAACTCGTGGATCATCTCGACATCGACAATGCGCGAGTGTTCAGCCCCGACGGCGGAGCCGCCGATCCCGGTGAAGCTGCCCGACGCTACGACGCAGCCATTGCCGAAAACGGTCCCATCGACCTGCAGATCCTCGGAATCGGCCTCAACGGGCACATCGGTTTCAACGAGCCCTCCTCCTCGCTCGCCTCGCGCACCCGAGTGAAGACCTTGACCGAGAGGACCCGCGCCGACAACGCACGGTTCTTCGCTGACCCGGCTGACGTGCCGCATCATGTGATCACGCAGGGGCTCGGAACCATCAGTGATGCACGGCATCTCGTTCTGATCGCGGACGGCGCCCGTAAAGCGCCCGCGGTCCGGGCGGCGGTCGAGGGTCCGGTCTCGGCATTCTGCCCGGCATCAGTGTTGCAGCTGCATCCACACGTGACCGTCATTGTCGACGAGGCAGCTGCCGGCGAACTCCAACTAGCTGACTTCTACCGCTACACAACCGAGCACAAGCCGGCTGCGCAGGGCTACTGAACGGCGTGTTACTGAAAGCGTGTTCGTGTTACCGAAAAGCGAATTTGATCTCTAGTGCAGTTGAGCCCCTAGCCTCGGGGCATGATCAGTGCGAGAGGTTCAGAGGTACCCCCGCTTGCGTCGCCCCGGTTTTTCTCACCACCGCTCAGTGTTGCGATCGTCGGGGCGGGTCCGGCGGGAATCCACGCCGCGGGCGCTCTTGCTGAACTGGCACCAGGCACCAAGACAGACGTGTTCGAGCGTCTACCCACGCCGTACGGACTGGTGCGCTACGGTCTCGCGCCGGGGCATCCCGAATCCGAAAAGTTCGTCCAGTCTCTGCACACCACGCTGGCCGCCAGTGACTTCCGGTTGTTCTGCAACGTCGAGATCGGCAAGGACCTTTCCGTCGAGGACCTACGCTCTTCCTACGATGCCGTGATCATTGCAACGGGTGCGCCGCGGGATGCGCTTCTCGACATTCCCGGCGTCGAGCTTCCAGGTTCTTTCGGCAGCGCCGAGTTTGTCGCCTGGTACAACGATCACCCGGACAGTTCGCTGCAGTGGCCGCTGAACGCCGCATCGGTTGCGGTGATCGGAGGTGGCAACGTCGCACTCGATGTCACCCGAATGCTCCTCGCCGAGGCGCAATCGCTGCAGGCCACGGACGTATCGGCCGAAGTTCGGGAAGGGATGGCAGGCAGTCGTGTTCGCGAAGTGCACATCTTTGTCCGGCGCGGACCAGCCGACGCTCGCTTCTCCCCGAACGAGTTGCGCGCTCTCGGTGAACTGCCAGGCGTCGATGTCGTCGTCGACGCTGCCGATGTCGCACCGGACCGGCATATCGAGCGGATGGCAAAGCAGTCGGTGCACACCCGACTGGCAGTCGAGACACTCCGCACTTTCGCGGACCCTTCTGCCGACCGGACTTCTCACCGCCGCGTTCACCTGCACTTCTACCGACAGCCGACGGAGATTCTCGGCAGTGGGAAAGTCGAAGCACTCCGCGTCGAGCGGTCAGTCCCGGACGGCTACGGTCACGTCACCGCTTCGGGCACCTGTACCGACTATCCGGTTCACGCTGTGTACCGGGCAATCGGATTCCTCGGAACGCCACTTGCAGGGGTGCCTTTCGATCACGGGCGCGGCACCGTTGCGCACCGGGGCGGCGCTGTGGTCGACGAGAGCGGCTCACCGGTTGCGGGCTTGTTCGTGACCGGGTGGATGAAGCGAGGTGCCGCCGGGCTGATCGGCGCGGCGCGGCCTGATGCTCGCCAGACCGTCGAAACGATGCTGTACCAGCTGGATTCGGTTGGCGAGCGGCGAGCAGACCGAAGCGGGATCGCGAGGCTCCTCGGGGCCGGCAACGTCGTGTCCGTCGATTGGGACGGATGGCTTCGCATCGATGCCGCCGAACGTGATCTCGGTGTGAAGTATGGGCGTGATCGCGTCAAGATCAAAGATCGCGAGGTACTTGTCGGTATCGGCACGAATCTGCCGGTTCACCCCCAATAGTTTCGCTGGGGTCTGGGGTACCGCCGGGGTTACGCTGAAGTGAGTCACCCCGATTCATCGTGATCGAGGTGCGGAACAGAAGTGTCATGAATGAACGTGGTGCGCAGGCCGTTGACGCGACAATCGCGAGCGGGCCCCTGACCGAACGGGGCACCGTCACCGGGTTGCGCCCGTCCGCACCGCCGGTGGTGCGTGACCGACAGAACGGTGTCGACGGCCTCGGGCGCCTTGTCGGGGATTGGGAGGAGGGGCGAACCCCGTCCGACTTGAGCGACTATCTGCCCGATCCGGCCAAGATTCGTCGGGCGGCGTTGATCGAATTGGTCGGGATCGACATGGAGTATCGCTGGCTGAAAAATGATCGCCCGAAACGACTCACGGACTACTGTGCCGAGTATCCCGAACTACTCGAAGAACCACTTCCGGCCGAGCTCCTGTACGAGGAGTTCCGGCTGCGGAAGCAGAGTGGGGAGAACGTCGTAGCAGCCGACTATCTCAGCGAGTTCCCCTTGCAGGCAGAGAGTTTCGAGCGGTTGTTCGATCGTGATTCGATGGCCGGACGCGAAGACGTCATGATGTTGGGACTCTCGGGTTTCGACGAGTTCGAGATCGGGCAGCACCTCGACGATTTCGAACTGGTGTTGGAACTCGGGCACGGAGCGTTTGCCCGAGTGTTCCTTGCTCGGCAACTTTCGATGCAGCGGTGGGTCGCATTGAAGATCTCGCGCAACGTCGGGGTCGAACCGCAGACTCTCGCCCAACTCGACCATCCCAACATCGTTCGCGTCTTCGACCAACGACTGCTCGAAGAACGTGCACTGCGAGTTCTGTTCATGGAATACGTGCCAGGCGGGACCCTGCTCGACGTGGTCAAACTTGTCCGCGTGACACCGCAGGCGCAGCGGTCCGGACAACTACTTCTCGACGCCATCGATCACACCCTGGCGAAGAAGGGAGAGATGAAGCCGAGCGAGACGAGTTTACGGAGCGAGATCGCGGCGATGTCGTGGCCGGAGACCGTGGCCTGGATGGGAATGAGACTGGCCGACGCCCTCGAATACGCGCGTGAGCACGGCGTACTACATCGGGACATCAAGCCGGCGAACGTACTTCTCAGTGTCGAAGGCATTCCCAAACTCGCCGACTTCAACGTCAGTTCGAGCGAGGAGGTGTCCACCGAGGATGCAGCATGTTTTGTCGGAGGCTCGCTTGCCTACATGTCTCCGGAGCAGTTGGAGGCCTGTTCTGTGGGGGCGCCCGGCACACTCGACACCCGTAGCGACATCTATGCGCTCGGCGTGATGCTGTGGGAACTCCTCACCGGGAGTAGGCCTTTCTTGGGCGACGGCACGGGAGAGAACCCGCCGTCGCCCAAGAAGGCGCTCGAGGCCCGCCGGCGTGGAGTGGATCCTGCGGCCGAGGCACGGTTACCGGACGACTGTCCGCCGGCGCTGCGCCGAGTGCTGGTGAAGTCTCTCTCGCCCGAGCGAGACGGAAGGTGGTCTGGCGGACGAAAGCTGGCTCGTCAGTTCGCTCTGTGCCTGGACCGGTCGGCCCGCAATCTGGTGGACCCACCGGAAGGGAGCCCACGGTCGACGCTGTGGAAGTGGGCACTGCCGATTCTTCTGGCCGCGATCGGAATTCCGAATCTCCTGGCGGCGGGCTACAACTACTACTACAACAAGATGCTGATCATCTCGGGACTCTCGCCGCAGGCCCAGCAGCACCTCGAGCAGGTTCATCTGGTCATCGGGGTGGCTGCGTTCTCTCTCGGCGCCGCAGCGATCCTGTATTGGTGTCGGCTCGCCCTCACCGTGCCTCACGGACTGCGCAACGGTCAGACGTACAGCGCAGAGGTTTTGAACAAGGCGCGTACCGCGACGCTGAACGTCGGACACCGCGCGGTGGTGATCGCATTCGGTCTGTGGGTTCTGGCCGGTATCGCATATCCGGTTGCATTGCAGATTGCCGCCGGCGGAATTCCGCAGCGAGCCTACGTGCACTTGATGTCGTCGCTGGCGGTGTGCGGCGCCGTCGCAGTCGCGTATCCGTTCTTCATCCTGACGTATTACTCGGTTCGATGTCTGTATCCGATCTTGTTGTCACACGGGGAGTTACGGAGCGACGACGGACGCGATATTCGCTCGCTGGGTCGGAGCAGCACGCGTTACCTCGCGGTGGCGGCATCGGTTCCACTGGTGGGAATCGCGGGGCTCAGTTTTGTCGGTTCCGGGGCCGGCGAGGAGCTCAACGCAACAGTTCGTGCGTTGTGTCTGGGCGGGATCGCCGGATTCATCGTTGTGTATCAACTGTTTCGACGGATCGAAAGTGATCTCCGAGCACTGCTGCGCGTTGTGTCTCTCGAGGTGTCGGCGTCTCCGTAACCACCTGACAACCGTGTTCGCGACGAGTTACTTCGCAGTGCTCTTGCGCGGTCGGCTGCGACGAACTGCTTTGGCGGGCGTCGGAGACTTCACTTCTGATTCTTCCTGAGGGTCGTCGCGCCAGTGAATCTCGATTTCTATCTCGACTTCGTTGCCGTCGACTTCGATCTCGAGTTCCCACCGAACCTGTTCCGGAACACTGATTTCGATCGAGTCCCCACCCGACCCCAGCTCCACTTCGGATCCGCTGGCGAGGGCTTGGCCGAGGGCGATGAGTCGGTCGGCGACTTCCTGCCGTGAGAGTTCTGACTTCCTCTTGATCTCCAGTTTGGGCACGATGACTCCTGACCTCGGCGGATTCTCTCTTTCACGGTAGTTGGACGAAGGGGAGATTGTCGTCGTTTGTGGAACCACGCAGCAGGACGCGCCGACGCGCAACACGCCTGAAGACGCTGTGGGGGTGCCAGAAAAAGCGAGGAATCCGGCTCACTCCTAGCACGGACGAATCGGTCGGGAGGGCCCTGTCAGCGATGATTTTCGCGAAAGTCTGGGTTCAGTCCAGAAGATTGCGCAATAGTGGAAAGGTGCCTTCGACGCCGGATTATGCAGCCCAACTGCGTAACGCTGAGCTTCGCGTGACTCGTCCCAGAGTCACGGTGCTCGAGGTTGTGCATGCACGCCCACATGCAGCCACCGAGACGATTTTCGATGCTGTGCGGGCAGTTCTGCCGGGGGTATCTCGGCAGGCGGTCTACGACGTGTTGCACGCTCTCACCGACGCCGGGCTGATACGGCGGATCCAACCGTCCGGATCGGTGGCGCTGTACGAATCCCGCGTCGGCGACAACCACCATCACGTCGTCTGCCGGTCCTGCGGGGTCGTTGCCGATGTCGACTGCGCAGTCGGAGAGGCACCGTGTTTGACGCCGTCGGCGCGCAACGGCTTCGTCCTCGATGAAGCCGAGGTCATTTACTGGGGCCTGTGTGCCGACTGTTCGACAACTCAGAGTTTGCGATCACACCCGTGATCGAAGTCCGTTCTACTCGCTCATGGAGGGATTACCGTGTCCGATAGTTGCCCGGTTGCTCACGATGGAAACACCGAGAGCACCAGCGAAAGTGAAAACCCCGCAATCCCGTCTCCGACACCTACCGGGAATCGTCCGAGAACAAACAGCGACTGGTGGCCGAATCAGCCGGATCTCTCTGTCCTGCATTCGCATTCGTCGAAATCCAATCCCATGGGTGCCGACTTCGATTACGCCCAGGAATTCGCCAAACTCGATGTCGAGGCACTCAAGCGCGACGTCATCGCGTTGATGACGGCGTCGCAGGATTGGTGGCCGGCCGACTACGGGCACTACGGCGGACTCTTCGTGCGTATGAGCTGGCATGCTGCCGGCACCTATCGCATCGCCGACGGTCGCGGCGGCGGAGGTCAGGGCGCTCAGCGTTTCGCCCCGCTCAACAGTTGGCCGGACAACGCCAGCCTCGACAAGGCGCGGCGCCTGCTCTGGCCCGTGAAGCAGAAGTACGGAAAGCAGGTTTCCTGGGCCGACCTCCTGGTGTTCGCGGGCAACTGCGCCTTGGAGTCGATGGGGTTCAAGACGTTCGGCTTCGGCTTCGGTCGAGAAGACATCTGGGAGCCGGAGGAGATCTACTGGGGTCCTGAGGACACCTGGCTCGGCGACGAGCGCTACAGCGGAGACCGCGAGCTGTCCGGGCCGCTGGGCGCAGTTCAGATGGGCCTGATCTACGTCAATCCCGAAGGGCCCAACGGCCAACCGGACCCGGTAGCGGCCGCCCGCGACATTCGCGAAACCTTCGCTCGCATGGCGATGAACGACGTGGAGACAGCCGCACTGATCGCCGGCGGCCACACCTTCGGCAAGACGCACGGCGCCGGCCCGGCCGACCTCGTCGGACCGGAACCGGAAGGCGCACCCATCGAGCAGCAGGGATTGGGCTGGAAGAGTGCCTTCGGTACAGGAGTGGGCAAGGACGCGATCACCAGTGGTCTCGAGGTCGTATGGACGCCCACTCCGACGAAGTGGGACAACACTTTCCTGGAGATCCTGTACGGCTACGACTGGGAGCTGACCAAGAGCCCGGCGGGTGCCTGGCAGTGGATTCCGAAGGACGGCGCGGGGGCGGGCACGATCCCGGATCCGTTCGATTCGTCGGCCGGACGCACTCCGACGATGCTGACGACCGACCTCTCCCTACGCCTGGATCCGACGTACGAGAAGATCACCCGGCGGTGGCTCGATCATCCGGAAGAATTCGCCGAAGAGTTCGCCAAGGCTTGGTACAAGCTCCTGCACCGTGACATGGGACCGGTCACGCGCTACTTGGGGCCGTGGGTTCCCGAGCCGCAGCTGTGGCAGGACCCTGTTCCCTCGGCGGAGGATCAGCTGATCGGGGACGCAGACATCGCGATCCTCAAGAGTCGACTTCTCGACTCCGGGCTGTCCATTTCGCAGTTGGTATCGACGGCGTGGGCGTCGGCTGCGAGCTTCCGCAGCACCGACATGCGCGGCGGCGCCAACGGTGCGCGAATCCGCTTGGAACCGCAGAAGAATTGGGAAGTCAACGAGCCCGCAGCTCTCTCCGCGGTGCTTCAGACTCTCGAGCGGGTTCAGCAAGACTTCAACCAGGCAGGTGGAGCCAAGGTTTCGCTCGCCGACCTGATCGTTCTGGGTGGTACAGCGGCCGTCGAACAGGCTGCGAAGAACGCCGGACAGGACATCACGGTCTCGTTCACTCCGGGGCGTACAGACGCAACGCAGGAGCAGACAGACGTCGACTCGTTCGAGGTACTCGAACCCCGGGCCGACGGATTCCGGAACTACCTCAAGGGTGGGGAGAAGATTCCGGCAGAGATTCTGTTGGTCGACCGCGCGTACATGCTGTCGCTGACCCCGCCCGAGGTGACAGTGCTGGTCGGTGGACTTCGCGCGCTGAACGCGAACTTCGCCAAGACCGGTCACGGAGTGTTCACCGACCGCCCAGAGACGTTGACCAACGATTTCTTCGTCAACCTTCTCGACATGGGTACCGAGTGGAAGCCGTCGAAGACGGACGAGAACGTCTACGACGGCGTTGATCGTGCGACGGGCGATCCGAAATACACGGCAACTGCGGTCGATCTCGTTTTCGGATCGAATTCGCAACTGCGTGCACTCGCCGAGGTGTACGCCAGCGAAGACGCCAAGCAGAAGTTCGCCGAGGACTTCGCCGCTGCCTGGACCAAGGTGATGGACCTCGACCGGTTCGACGCCCGCTGATCCAGCAGATCAACCGACGGCGCCCCGCGAGCTTTGTTCTCGCGGGGCGCCGTTGCTTCTGCACACGATAGCGTGGTCGTGTGGCCGATCAATTTGCGCTGGTACCAGCGGTGTACGGTCAGCTCGCACCCATCCACAGCTACGGCTTCTGACCGGGTGAGGATCTGATTCAGACTTCGCTCGCAACGATGACCGGGCACTGAGCTTTTCGAATCATCGTGCTGCTCGTCGTGCCGAGACCGGCGTCGTCGAACGAACCTCGCCCACGCCGACCCACGACGAGAAGCCGTGCCTCGGTGGAGAGTTGTTCAAGAATGGCAACTGAGGGGCCGTCGAACTCGATCTGACGGATGGCGACGCCAGGGTAGAGCGTGGCCCAACCCGATAGTTGCCACGTCAGCGGCGTCGAGTGCTGGGGCGCGTGCCCGGATGCGAAGTCTCGACGCAGTTCGCCCTCTGGCGGGGCGGCGTGCACGACGACCAGTTCGGTATTCGCAGCCTCTGCTTCTTTGAATGCAATAGCCAAAGCGCTTTCACTGTGGGCGCTTCCGTCCAAACCGACGACAACGGGCAAGGCTGCCGCAGCGATGCTTTCACGCGGTCTTCCGACTTTTGCGAACGAACACCTCGGGGCAGGGGCAGCGAGATCGTCCTGTGGTGTGACGATCAAGGCGGCCTCAGCGGTCAGCGCGGTGAGAATTGCGGTGTTCTCCCCGGAGATCAGATCGGTCCGGATCCGAAGATCTGGCGACACCGACTCGGCGATCTGAATGGCTTCCATGAACAGGCCGGTCGGTGACGCCGAGGTGTTCGGATCGGCGGTGGTCGGAGCTACGAAAACAATTCGCATCCAGAGACTGTGGCGATGCGCGAACTCGGCCGCCCACGTGATCACGTCATGGCGCAGAGGGGATCCGTCGATACACACGACGACCGCTCCGTTTGCGGACCACTCGGAGGTGATGAGGTCAGTCGATAGTTCGGGCTTCATCGTGAACTCCTCGAGCTGTGTCTGTCGAATGCGAACTGGCTTGCAGGACAGTGCCGAACAGCAATCCTGCGACGACTATCGAGCATGCGGCAGTCGTCAAGGGCAACCACACCAGCGTCGCGACCGCGAACATGAGCACGAGCAACGGCGCGAGAAGATGGCCGGGTTTCGCTCGGCGTTCGTGTTGCTGATCTTCTGCCCAGGCTCGGTACTTCGTGCCGTCATTCATGTTGTTTCACCTCAGTTCTCACGTCGGAAACCGACTTGTGGCCGAGCAGCCCGACATGCGCCTCGTTGCGCATTCTTTCGACCATGTGGGGGTAGTGCAGTTCGAATGCCGGCCGCTCACTGCGGATTCGGGGGAGTTCGGTGAAATTGTGTCGCGGTGGTGGGCAGGACGTCGCCCATTCGAGCGAGTTTCCGAAGCCCCAAGGATCGTCGACTGTCACAATTCGGCCGTACCGGTAGCTCTTGAAAACGTTCCAGATGAACGGAATCGTCGAGGCTCCGAGCACAAATGCGCCGACGGTCGAGATCGTGTTGAGAAGAGTGAAATTGTCCGACGGCAGGTAGTCCGCGTACCGCCGAGGCATACCCTGAGCGCCGAGCCAATGCTGGACGAGAAATGTTGCGTGAAAGCCGATCAGAGTCAACCAGAAGTGGATCTTGGCGAGCTTCTCGTCCAACATCCGGCCGGTCATCTTCGGGAACCAGAAATAGATTCCGGCGTATGTCGCGAACGCAATTGTTCCGAAGAGGACGTAATGGAAATGCGCGACAACAAAGTACGAGTCGGTGACATGAAAGTCCAAGGGCGGGCTGGCAAGGATGACGCCGGAGAGTCCGCCGAACAAGAATGTGACCAGGAAGCCGACGGAGAACAACATCGGGGACTCGAAGGTCAACTGTCCCTTCCACATCGTGCCGATCCAGTTGAAGAACTTGACGCCGGTCGGAACTGCGATCAGGAAGGTCATGAACGAGAAGTACGGGAGGAGAACAGCGCCGGTTGCATACATGTGGTGCGCCCACACAGCGATCGACAGTGCTGCAATTCCCAGTGTTGCGTAGACCAATCCGGTGTATCCGAAGATCGGCTTGCGGCTGAAGACGGGGAAGATCTCGGAGACTATGCCGAAGAAGGGCAGTGCAAGAATGTAGACCTCGGGATGGCCGAAGAACCAGAACAGGTGCTGCCACAACATGACTCCACCGGTGGCGGGGTCGAACAGGTGCGCTCCCAGGTGCCGGTCCACCCACAATCCGATCAAGGCAGCAGCGAGCAGCGGGAAAACGAGAAGGATCAGCATGCTGGCGACCAGCGCATTCCACGTGAAGATCGGCATGCGGAACATCGTCATACCCGGGGCGCGCAGGCAGACGATCGTCGAAACGATGTTGACTGCGCCGAGGATGGTGCCGACGCCGCCGAGAGCGAGACCGATGATCCACAGGTCGGCGCCCATTCCGGGGGAGTGGAGTTCGCTGGTGAGCGGCACGTAGGCGGTCCAGCCGAAATCTGCCGCACCACCGGGTGTTACGAATCCGGCGGAGGTGATCAGGCCGCCGAAGAGGTACAACCAGTAGCTGAAGGCATTGAGTCGCGGGAAACACACGTCCGGCGAGCCGATCTGCAGTGGCATGAGGTAGTTGGCGAATCCGAAGAAGACCGGCGTCGCGTACAGCAGGAGCATGATCGTGCCGTGCATGGTGAACAACTGGTTGTACTGCTCGTTGGACAGGAATTGCATTCCCGGAACGGTCAATTCCATCCGCATGAGCAGCGCCATCAACCCGCCGATCAGGAAGAACGCGAACGATGTCACGATGTACATCAGGCCGATCATCTTGTGATCGGTGGTCCTGAGGATCTCGACCAGTTTCGAACCCTTCGGAGCGGTTCGGGGAGTGGCGCCGATGTGGATATCAACCTCGTCGACCGGCCGGGGAGCGAGATCAACCACGACGGCCGCCTACGCGCATCGACGTGACGACATACCGAGAATGCTTGGGACTGTGGAACATAAACGCAATGATCGTGGCGGTTACGACCTCGGGCGAGGGGAAAAGGTCCCGAGGATCGGACAGGGCGGCATGGCGTAGATCACGTGGTCCGGTACGGTCGAGAGAGTTGTCTTCACGGGCGGAAAGAAAGCGAGATGGTCATGGCATGTCGTATCAGTGAACTGGTGCTCGGTTGCCGGGAACCCGAGGTGCTGGGCCGGTTCTGGTGCGAGGTCCTGGACTTCGTCGTGCTCGATCGAATGGACGACGGTTCGCTGGAGATCGGCCCACGCGAAGGGTTCGGCGGTCCACAGCCCACGATCATCCTCAGTCGTAGAGACGAGCCGGAGAAGGGTAAGCCCCGCCTGCATATCGATGTCAACGCCACCGACCGCGATCAGGAAGCCGAACTCGAACGCCTACTGGCTCTTGGTGCGCGCCCGGCCGACATCGGCCAGACAGGTCAGGAACAGTGGCATGTCCTGGCCGATCCGGAAGGCAACGAGTTCTGCCTGCTCAAGGCCCAACTGGATCCGCTCTGACGCTCAACGGCCAGAGCTTGGTATCGGACTTCGCCTGGGGCTCAGCGGAACCCGCCACACCAGTTCGGTGACACCGTTCTCGCTGGTGATGTTGCTCGAGCCTCCGCACTGACGGGCGCGGGTCGACAGGTTGTCGAGACCGTGGATTCTGGTTGCCTGGTCGATACCCACGCCGTCGTCGACGATGCTGATGACAAGTTCCTCGGTGGCCCGGATGGTGACGTCGATGGCATCGGCATGAGCATGTCGCAGTGCGTTGCTCAAACCTTCGCGCACAACGGCTTCGGCGTGCGGGGCGAGTCGAGCCGGGACGGAACTGTCGATGGTTCCTTCAAAGGTGACGCTGGGAGTGATCGACGAGTGGCCGGACAGACCGTTGACCGCGTCGAGTAAGCGGCGCCGCAGGCTTGTGGGAGTAGACATCTCGCTCGTGTGAAGGTCGAAGACTGCGGTGCGGATTTCACGGACTGTTCGATCGAGTTGATCGACAGAGGTGTCCAATACGGTTCGAACGGTGTTCTCGTCACCTGGACGTTGCAATACCCCTTGTAGGCTCAATCCAGTGGCGAACAGCTGTTGAATGACGTGGTCGTGGAGATCGCGCGCGATTCGGTCGCGATCTTCGAGGACGTCGACCAGTCTTTCTTTCCGTTGCTGTTCGGCGAATTCGACAGTGACAGAAGCGATGTCTGTCATTGCCGTCAGTTGCTCGATCTCCTCGGCGCCCCACGGGCGGTCGCTGCGGCGTGACGCGAACAGAACGCCGCCGCCGAACGAGGTTCCGGAGAGGGGGAGCGCGACCACCGAATCGTCGCCGGAAACATTCAGCGCCGGAACGGAACTGCCACGTAAGGCAGAGATCGGTCGACGACTGCGCGCAGCGTCGTCGATCACGGTCCCGGACAGATCGACGGCTGAGCCGGTCGCCGTGAAAGGCTGGGAATCGGCAGCGTCCGCGACGTGAACTACTGGCTCTCTGCCCAAGTCGTAGCGAATTATGCACACCAGATTGCCGTCGGTGAGATGGCGCGTCGTGCGTACGAGTTCGGCCAGCGTCTCGTCGCGCGATCCGCCGCTGAGCAGACGCGCGTTGACGGCGGCGACGGCTTTGAGCCAGGCTTCTCGCGTCCGGGATTCCTCGAACAGGCGCGCATTGTCGATGGCGATGCTCGCAGCGTTTGCCAAGATCTGGAGTACGGCCTCGTCGCGGTCGTCGAATGCAGTCCGGTCCGAACTGTCCGCGAGGTAGATGCTTCCGAATACTTCGCCCCTGACGAAGATCGGAACTCCGAGAAACGTATCCATCGGCGGGTGATTGGCTGGAAACCCCGCCGAGGACGGATGCGAGGAAATGCGCTCGGTTCGAACGGGACACGGTTCTTGAACGACCAGGCCCAGTAGTCCGTGACCTTCTGGAAGATGCCCGATCTCGGCGACCTGCCCCTGATCCAAACCGGAGTGGATGAATCGCGACAAGCGTCCGTCGGGGGACTTCACGCCGAGCGCACCGTAGTCCGCTTCGAGGAGATGGCGCGCGACGTCGACAATTTGTTGCAGGGTTTCGTCGAGCTCGAGGGTGGACCCGACGGTCAATACGGCACTGAGCAGCTTGGGAATCGCGGTCGGGTTGAGGGCAGTCGCCTCGGCGCTTCCGGCGATGTCGCCGAAAAGGCTGAGCATGAGCGCGTCGCGGCTACCTGGCATGGTGTGTGCCCGTAGTGGCGGAGAATGGCGAACCTGACGGAGTCAGCAGGTGAGTGGTCGCCTGTCCGGAAGGATCCGGGTGAGCAGTGCCCGCACGAAGCTTTGTCGCCAGAACTGCGGCCTGAGTTCGACGCTCGAGACCCAGTTTTTCGAGGATGCGGGAGACGTAGTTCTTGACTGTCTTCTCCGAGAGCTCCGCGTGCGTGCTGATCTCTCGATTGCTCAGCCCCTTGCCGATCAACTCGAAGATCAACAGTTCCTGATCGGTCAACATTGCTGCCGCAGTGCCGGACTCCTGCTCGGATCGGATGCGCCGAACCAAACCGATGACTGCCTGAGTGTTCAACAGGGATTTGCCGGTGGCGACCGTACGGATCGCCGAAACCAGGTCGTGGCCGCGGATGTTCTTGAGGACGAATCCGCGTGCGCCCGCGATCATGGCGTCGAGGAGGGCGTCGTCGTCGGAATACGACGTGAGCATCAAGGTGGCCGCTTCCGGATAGGTCGACGCCAGTTCTCGGCACAGTTCCACACCGTTGCCGTCGGGAAGCCTGACGTCCATGACAACCACGTCGGGTCGGCATGCGGGTATGCCGGTCGAGGCTTCGCGAACACACGACGCCTCGCCCACGACATTGAATCCCGAAACCCGATTCAACAGGTCTGCCAATCCACGACGAACGATCTCGTGGTCGTCGACCAGATAGATGCCGATCGTCACGGTGGTCACCTCTTCCAGCTCACGCCTGCCATCGATGTTACCGGACGGTAATGTCCCGACAGGATCGGGTTGTCCGACCGATGGTCGACAAGAAACCCGCGTCGAAGGGTGCGAGACCGGGTGCCGATTGCACAGAGTCAAAGGTCCCGACCGTCACGAGATCTGAATCACCCCGATGTCACCAAGTGGTGGGTGTGAGCTGAATGTGATTGCGCCGGTGGCGGTTCGATTCGTTCAGTCGACGGGAGCGAGTTCGACCGAGACGTAGACGCCCTTTCCTTTCCGGTGTGCGAGTGCCTCACCCGGGCGATCGATACCGTCCAGTTGGAGAATGATCGGTCCTTGTTCCGGATAGAAATTGCGCCACCAACTCTTCTTGTCCGGCATGGCAACGCCGATCGTCACATGGTCGCCCTTGCGCTTGTAGGAGACGGGCGCGCTGAAGGTGCGTCCCGACTTGCGACCGACATAGGTGATGACGGTCATCGAACGGCCGAGAAGCTTGCCCACTATCGGGGCACCGATCAGTGGTTGGACCACTACGTTCACGGCGGCGGACACACGTTGGAAAGTGTTCACAAGAAGCCCTTTCACATCGACTACTGCACGAAATCGAATCCTGCACGGAAATTGCTGCGTGCAGTAGTTCTATCCTGCTCGACGGGGATTGTCGCGCGGGCAGAAATTGGTACAAACCGGTGCGCCGAAGCGAGTAGCGTGGGGTAGGTCGAGGGTCATTCGAATATGCGCGGTCAAGCCATGTCGTCCTCGACGCCAACCCGGTCCGTGGTCGAACGGCCGAGAACTGGAGCGCCTGTATGGCGTCGAACCCGTCCGACGTGTCGAATGCACCAGGGCAAGCCGAGTCGACTGACGCGGATGAGAAAGCATTGTCCATCTGTCCGGCATGTCAGCACAGTATGGAATCCCACGATCCGCTCGGAGTTCGGTTCTGCGCGGTGACTGCCGACCGCGGTCTCGACCGAAAGTGCATCTGTGCCGCCGATCGCGAGGAAATGCAGCACTACTCGCGATATTGATCCGCATGGACGTCACGTCCATTCCTTCGTCAGGATTCGACTACCACCCGCGTGATGCTGTCGTCGCCGCTGAATCGCGCCGCGGGGGCTATGTACTGAGGGCAGGATTCAGCGTCGTCGCGACCATCTGTCGCGCAGAAGCATCAGTGCGGTAAGGGTTAGCCCCCATCCGATTGCAGACAGCGCAACGCCTACGCCCGCTTGGCCGGTGACATCAGTACTAGCGCCGATGCTGAAAGCTGTGGTGAATCCTGCAGCCGTGCCGGCAGCTGCAGTCAGACCTCCCGACTTGATCCATCGCGCGCAATGTGCGGAAACGAAACACGCGAGAATTACCGTTAATCCGCAGGCGAGGACCTGCCAGGTCGGAAACTGCGTCGGGGCAGGCAGGCCGGGGCCGCGGAATCCGCCTTTGTAGTCGGCTGACCAGCTGAGCCAGCCCACGCAAGACAGAACGCCCAGCGCAAAAGCCAACAGGCCAGTGCGCCACAGTCCGAGTGAGCCCGACCCTGTGAGCCCGGAACCGGGGGCGGTTGTGGAATGCTCCAGGTCAAGTCGTTCCGAACGCCAAATAGTCCAGATGAAGCTCGCACCGACAGCCGTGGGCACGCCGACGAAGATGAATACGATCCAGAGAAACTGCGGCCAGGAAAACTCGAGATCGACGGTCATGAATGGAGTATGCGCGTACTACCAACCCTGCGTGGCCACCGTTCACTGTGCCGAGTCGTCGCTCAACCTTCAACGACCTTCTCGACGTGTGTGTTGGTCGGGTTCAGGTCGATTTTCCGTGCATTGACCAGTCGGAGTCCGGGTACCGGGTCTCCCGTGGTGTCGTCTATCAACGTCGAATGGGGTTCACCGTCATCGAACGCATGGCGTTCGCCCCACTGTCGCAGGCTCGTGATCACGACGAACAGATCCATGCCACGTTCAGTCAAGACGTACTCGTTGCGGGTCCCTTGCACGTTTGATCGAACCTCGAAGATCCCTTGCTCGACAAGGGCTTTGAGTCTGTCCGTGAGAATGTTCTTTGCGATGCCCAGGTTTCGTTGAAACTGACTGAATCTGGATGCCCCGTCGAAGGCGTCTCGCACGATCAACAACGACCATCGATCGCCGATGATGTCGGCCGCTCGGGCCGTCGGGCAGTGCGAGTCCGTCCACTGTGCGCGATCAGGCATCGAATTCCTCATTGGTTGCGTTTTGAAACCGAATTGACGTAGCCTTCAAATGGTATCAAAATGCAACCAAGTTGAGGTGGAAGTGTCCGAACGTCATGCACTCACGATCGCACCGGTAGGGCCGAAAATGCCTCGTGGACTTCGCCTGTTGCTCGCCGTGCTCTGCGGTGTCTCGGTGGCGAACATCTACTACGCGCAACCGCTACTCGGACAGATCGGCTCGGATCTTTCCCTTCCTCCGGCCGGCCTCGGCTTCGTCGTGGCACTCGCCCAACTCGGTTACGTGGTCGGGTTGATCGTGTTGGTGCCACTGAGCGATCTCGTGAATCGCAAGAGATTGATCGCACTCCAGATCGTCGCTGCTGCAACGGGAACGATGGTTGTAGCTCTGGCCACCACGAGCGCGCAACTGCTGATCGGGATGACCGTCGCCGGCACGTTCTCCGTTGTCGTTCAAGTCGTAGTCGCCTACGCTGCGGCAATCAGCGACCCGGACGAGCGGGGCGCAAACATCGGTGTAATCACCAGTGGCGTTGTCGTCGGCATCATCCTCGCTCGAACTGTCGCCGGCGCAGTTGCGGATCTGGCAGGCTGGCGTGCGGTCTACTCGGGATCCACTTTCATTTCGGTACTGGTCGCGGCAGTCGCGTTGACGATGCTGCCGAAAGACACTCGCTCGCACTCGGATCGGTCTTCTTATGTGCATGCCATGGGATCGGTCGTGACATTGGCGATTACGAACCGACTGTTTCGCACGAGGGCTCTCATCACCTTGTTCTTGTTCGCGTCCTTTGGCGCCTTGTGGAGTGGAATGGCCCTGCCATTGAGCGAAGAACCATGGCGGTTGTCGACCACACAGATCGGGCTCTTCGGAATCGCCGGATTGGTCGGAGCATTGGGCGCGATCGGTGCCGGACGTTGGGCCGATCAAAGGAAGGCGCAACGTGTTACCGGGGCGTCTTTGGTCGTTCTCTTGCTGTCGTGGGTATTGAACGCGCAGGCGCCGCATTCGCTTGTCCTGCTCGTAGTCGGTGTTGTCGCATTGGACTTCGCCGTACAGGCTGTTCACGTCACGAGCCAGAATCTGATCGTCGCGGACCAACCGGAATCGGCCGGACGGATCATCGGCGGTTACATGGTGTTCTATTCGTTGGGCAGCGCCGCTGGAGCGGTAACCACCACAATGGTTTTCGACGCGGCAGGGTGGGGTGCTGCAAGCATTCTCGGCGGTGCCTACGCGTTTGCAGCATTGGCGGTGTGGACGATTGATCGATTGCGGACCGGTCCCGCACTATGGAGTTGGGAGCCACGTCCTGGCCGCGACGACCAAGGCGTTCACACCGATGGTCAGGGTCGGCTCGATCACTGGAGCGTAGTGCGGAGAGTGGTTCGACGGAACGGTTCGCAGGGCCGGATCAGTCATGTCACCCGTAGTGAACAGTGAAGGGTCGGTCCCGCCCAACAGCCAGTACGACAGTGGCGCACTGGCACTGGTGGCGAGGATGCCGACGTCTTCACTACCTGCGCCCGCACCGGGGTCGAGAATCTTGTTCGTTCCCAGCCATTCGGCAAACGCATCAAGTGTCTTGTCCAGCGCCGCCGGGTCATTGACGACGATCGGAAAGTGCTCCGTCTCGGTGATGGTCGGTGGGGTGGGTGCGCCGGCGGTGGCCGCTTCGCCCTGGACGATGCGGTCGACGCTGTCCAGGATGCGCTGACGCACAGCCGCGTCGTAGCTGCGGATGTTGAGTTGCAGTTCTGCTTCGCCGGGAATGACGTTGGCGGCATCTCCAGCATGGATGGAGCCGACGGTGAGGACAGCTGTCGCAGTACTCGGGACCTCGCGTGAGATGACAGTTTGCAAACGCAACACGGTTTCGGCTGCCATGACCACGGGATCGACCGAGTTCTCCGGCATAGATCCGTGGGCGCCCTTTCCGACCAGTCTCACACGAAGTGAGTCCGATCCCGCATACGAGGGGCCGGCGTGCCCGGCGATCGTGCCTGCCGGTAGCGGCGATACGTGTTGGCCGAGAACGATGTCGGGCTTCGGGAATCGCTCGAACAGTCCGTCGTCGACCATGGCTTGCGCACCCGCGCCAAGTTCCTCGGCCGGTTGGAATACGAGGACAAGAGTGCCGGACCAGGTCGTCGTGTCCTGCGAGAGGATCCGGGCTGCACCGAGTAAGCAAGTCGTATGCAGGTCATGGCCGCACGCGTGGCTGACCGGGACGGACTTCCCCTGATCGTCGGTCGTTGTCACGGTGCTGGCGTAGTCCAATCCCGTTTCTTCCCGAACCGGGAGGGCGTCCATGTCCGCACGCAGCAGCGCAGTGGGTCCTGCTCCGTTCTTCAGGACTCCGACGACTCCGGTAGTCCCGACTCCGGTTGTGATGTCGAATCCCAATGCATGCAAATGTTTTTCGACGATCTTGGACGTGCGATCTTCGTGAAACCCCAGCTCGGGGTGACTGTGGAGATCCTTGTACACGTCGATCAAATCCAGATCGACTGCGATTGTTTCGTGCACTGACGAGGTCATGGGCGTCCTCTCGGTAGCGTCTTTTCAGGCTAACCGGGATGACAGGTCGGTAAACAGGACCTTAGGTCCCACCGTGCCGGTGATGCGGAGTCCGGTGCTACGGCACGTAAAACGATGTGGCACCTGGGGTGATGATGGATCCGGCCATAGACAGCACGGCGACAGCGACTTGACCGGTCCCGGTCTGCACGATCGCCTCGGCCGGGACTCCGTTCAGACCGTCCGAGAGTCGAGCGGAGCCGGAAGCCCCGGTCGAAAGGTTCAGCCAGCGCACTTCGGACGAGAGCAGGCATCCCCAGCGGTCTTCCTTGCCGCCGGTGATCGTCACCGTGCCGGGTTGTTCGCCGACTACAGCTACGCAGCGGACGGCGGGCGCGTCGAAGCTGCCGTTCGGGTTGCCGTACGGCGCAGGGTTGATCTGAAACGGAATGGTCACCGAAGCGGATGCGAGGGCTACCGGCGTCAGAGCCGAAACGATCACGACGGATGCGCAGACGCTGAGTCGGCGAACGAGATTCATCACGAGAGACCTCCAGTGTTCGGCAATGTCGCCTGCGGTTACCACTTTCCACCACGGTCGTGATCGAAGGGACAGCCTCACCATATCCGCTCGAATAGGAGAAATTCGTGGATCGAGGACACACTGGCGTGATGGTGGACCGATCTGCGAATTGGTCGACAATGTCGAGGCACGATCAAACGCACCCACGATTCTTCCCGACTCCCGGCATCAACCGCCGCGAATATGTCACTCAGGGACCGGGCTGTTTGCCGTGACGGCCGAACTGCGCCCACTCTGACCGGATGCTGTCAGAGCCAACCCGCTCGCAGTGTCCCGCTGAATGGGCATCCGGACCCTACTCCGCTGCGACTGCCCTAGCGTTTGCGTCGATAAACCACGTGAAGGGATTCGTTCAATGGCTAAGAATCAGGCACCCCCCGCGACACGAGCCCATGACATCGCTGTCGACCTGCTTGTGATCGGGTCCGGTACCGGCATGGCGGCGGCCCTCACCGCGAACGAGCTCGGCTTGTCCACGCTGATCGTGGAGAAGACGCAGTACGTTGGCGGTTCGACGGCGCGGTCCGGTGGGGCGTTTTGGATGCCTGCCAACCCGGTACTGGCAGAAGCCGGTGCGGGCGACACGATTGCGCGCGCGAAGACGTATGTGCATGCAGCGGTGGGTGATACGGCACCTGCCGCACGTGGTGAGGCGTTCGTCGACAACAGTGCCGCCACGGTCGACATGCTCCATCGCACGACGCCCATGAAATTCTTCTGGGCCAAGGAATACTCCGATTACCACCCCGAACTGCCGGGCGGTAGCGCTGCCGGCCGCACCTGTGAGTGCCTGCCGTTCGATGCGTCGGTGCTCGGTGCGGAACGCGGTCGCCTGCGCCCCGGCTTGATGGAAGCCGGGCTGCCGATGCCCGTGACCGGCGCGGACTACAAATGGATGAACCTGATGGTGAAGAAGCCGACCAAGGCTTTTCCGCGCATCATCCGCCGCTTGGCGCAGGGCGTCTACGGCAAGTACGTCCTCAAGCGTGAATACATCGCCGGTGGTCAGGCGCTCGCAGCTGGCCTGTTCGCCGGTGTGGTGCAAGCTGGTATCCCAGTGTGGACGGAGACGTCGTTGGTTCGGCTCGTCACCGAGGGCGACCGCGTGACCGGTGCAGTCGTCGTGCAAGACGGCCGCGAGGTGACGGTGACGGCCCGGCGCGGCGTAGTTCTGGCCGCCGGCGGGTTCGACCACAACATGGAGTGGCGCCACAAGTACCAGTCGGAGAGCCTCGGAGAGCACGAGAGCCTCGGTGCCGAGGGCAACATTGGCGAGGCGATCGAGGCAGCGCAGGAGTTGGGCGCCGGTATCGGTTCCATGGACCAGTCGTGGTGGTTCCCGGCGGTCGCGAGCATCAAGGGACGGCCGCCGATGGTGATGCTCGCGGAGCGTGCCCTGCCTGGCTCGTTCATCGTCGACCACACCGGCCGGCGATTCGTGAACGAGGCAACCGACTACATGACCTTCGGTCAGCGCGTGCTCGAGAGGGAGAAGGCGGGCGACCCGGCCGAGTCCATGTGGTTCGTCTTCGACCAGGAGTACCGCAACAGCTACGTGTTCGCCGGCGGCATCTTCCCGCGTCAGCCCCTTCCACCGGCCTTCTTCGAGTCCGGTATCGCACACAAAGCGAGCAACCCGGCAGAGCTCGCTCGCAAGGTCGGACTGCCGGAGGACGCCTTCACCGAGACCTTCCGGACGTACAACGAGGCCGCAGCAGCAGGTAGCGACGCGGAATTCGGTCGTGGAGGAAGTGCGTACGACCGCTACTACGGTGACCCGACAGTGTCTCCCAACCCCAACCTGAGGCCGGTCGACGGTCGTTCCCTCTACGCGGTGAAGATGACATTGAGTGACCTCGGTACCTGCGGTGGCGTACAAGCCGACGCGCGTGCCCGCGTGCTTCGTGAGGACGGCAGCATCATCGACGGTCTCTATGCGATCGGCAATACCGCGGCCAACGCATTCGGTCACTCCTATCCAGGTGCCGGCGCGACGATTGGCCAGGGCCTGGTTTACGGCTACATCGCTGCCCATCACGCCGCAGAGCGGTAGCTCGACAAACACAGAGCGCTAGCTCGACCACATAAATAGATCTACCTGACGGGAGATCAGCGCGCGTTTCCGATACCGGAACGTGCGCTGGTCTCCCGTTCGGCATTTTTCCTGGTGGGGGCGTTGTCAGGCGCGGGATTATGACACGACCGGTCGGGACGAACGTGCAAAAACAGGTACGTATCCAGGTAGTTCAACCGTCGCGTGCAGCGTCGTGAAGCGACAGCGTATGAGGTGATTCGTCATCCGCAACGCAAGGATCTGCATGTTCCACCCCTTTCTCGACCGTCCGGGTAGACACCCGCCTCGATTGGTCTGCGATCGAAAAATTTGAAGTTCGGTGCGCCTGCATTCACAGCGCGCGGCAGATCGAACCGCCACGAAGTCAGAACTCGTCAGAGTCTGATCGGTCCGTTTGATCGCCAGGTGCCCTCGATCGCGAGCTTCGTCTTTTACACGCCCCGTATTGGGCGCATTCGAAAAGTTCTACACAACGGAGTCGGTGCTGCTCGCCATGAGCTCAGCACATTTCGAGTGCTGTCAGCCGGTAGAGGCTGCACCTTCACCGTCCACATCCAGTCAGGAAACAATGAGTAAGCACAGAAAACACAAGCCCTCCAACACAAAACGATTCATCGCCCTGACCGCGGGAGTGAGCGCCCTCGTAGGTGCCGGAGCAGTAGCCAACGCAGGTATCGCCGGTGCGCAAGGCTGGTCGGCCAGTTGCGGTTGGGAGTGGCCGGTAGGTGGATCACTCTCGCAGGGGTACCACGCGGGCCACGACGGCGTCGACTTCGCCGTAAGCGTCGGTACCACGCTCTACGCGCCGACGTCGGGAACGATTTCTGTTGCAGGGCCCAATGATCCAGGAGGATACGGAACTTACATCCAATTGGAAGCGGACACCGGCGAGCAGATCCAGATGGGACACCTCTCCGACACCTGGGTCGGAGTGGGTCAGCACGTCGAGGTCGGCGATGAGATCGGGGCAACCGGCAACACCGGTAGCTCGACCGGTCCCCACTTGCATCTGCGGATTCACAGTGGCGGGGCCGTCGATCCGATGGCCTTCCTGAGTTCGGTCGGCGCGTGCGATACCGGTTCGAGCATTGTTCCTGCCGCTGCACCTGCACCTGCACCTGCACCTGAGGCGGCAATCGAATCCGCACCGGAGCCCGCTTCCGCTCCGGTTGTCGAACCCGTGTCATCTGAATCTGCACCGGCAGAAAGTATTCCGGAGACTGAATCTCGTGTGTCGGGCGAAGAGGTAATCGTTGCGGCGGGCGATACGTTGTCCGGTCTCGGTGCAGAACGGGGGCTTTCCTGGCAGCAGGTCTGGGACATGAACCCGCACATCGTCGATCCCGACCAGATCTTTGTCGGTGACGTCATCAACCTGTAAGAGTGGAGGATTCGAAGTGATCGAGGGTGGACGACTGATTCTCGATCCGGTTCAGTAGTTACGTTCATTCTGAATCCCAGTGGTGCGTGAGAACTTCACAGCCGGGCCGTGTTTGCGGCCCGGCTGTGTTCGTACCCACGATGTGCGCGTCAGGTCTGTGTTGTGGACAACCACTACCGTTCCTCGCTCAGTGGCAGTGCCATTCCACTCCACAAGTGCACCGAAGGATGCAAAGAGGAACAGTGTGAAAAGAGGAACAGTGTGATCAGTGCCCGGGTACGGAATACTCGGTTCGCAGTTGTCAGCGTCACGACTGACCCGGCCGCGCGCCAGCCGGCCAGATCAGCAACCAGTACCGCCACGGTGGGCGAGGATGATGCCCACCACGACGCCACTGGTGACGACGCCGTGGTTGCGCCCCGTTCCTGGAATGAGCCTTGATCCCGAATCTCAGGGTCGATAGATCGAGTTGGAATCGGGGAGCGTCGTCAACTATTCCGGCGATCGATATCTCTAAGGCGGGGTAGCAGATATGTCCTAGTGTTTTGACCATGGAAACTCGCAGGATCTCGTTCAGAACGGTGTTTGGTGGGCCGTCGATACCGCCGGACTTCATCGAGGAGTTGGCTCGACTCCGGCACCGGCTGAGAGCCGTCGAGTTCCAGTACGGCTTCGATCTGTTCGTCGTCGTTGGTGGAGACATCACCGTGGTGACTCACCCGACCGGACTTCGGGTTCCGCGCGTGTTTCTGGGGCGACGCACGGCAACAGCACAGATCCAGATGAACAGTGACGACGTCTCGGATGCTTCCGACCCACGTGCATTCCTGTTCCAGACAATCCACTCGGCCATGGTGGAATTGATCAGGCGAGTCGCCGCCCGCGACAGCGAGTTCGATGCGGACGACGAACTGCGGAAGATCGAGTTCTTGGTCCTGGAAGGTATCGGTGAGCCCCAGTGACCATCCCGATTGTCGATGGCGAAAGCTTTGTTCCTGAGGATGATTGGCGCCGAACACCAATACCCACAATGGCACTGAGCGAAGCGGATGACTCACCGGTGATCTGGATATCGGGCTCGTTACTTTGTCGACTTCACCGGAATTCGCCGGTCACCGGCGACAGAAGACGCTCACGAATCGTTCGCCGGTACGCGGTGGCGGTGTCAAGAAGGTAGCGTTCTGCTGCGGCGTAGTCGGTGATCGATGTGCCGTCAGGCCCGGGGGTGTGGGCGATCAGGTCGAGGTAGCGGCGGCGATGGAGGTATGCGTCGGGCTTGGTCAACAGGTACTCCGCGGAAGCGACGACCTCCGGACTCGGAGCGGCGCGCATGAGTCGAACACGGGCCGGCTGGTAGTCGGCTCGGGCGTTCTGTGTCGGTCCGATGGATGTGTACTGCTCGTCGCTGCGGTCGCCATCTCGGGCAGTGTCATTCATATGGTGGCCTTGGAGTGTAGGAGTTCGATGTTGCCGTTGTAGTAGTCGAGGACGCGGTGATCCATGATCCGCCTCCACAACGGTGGTACGGCAGCGCAGACGATCATCACCGCGTATCCGGCCGGCAGCTGCGGAGCCGTCGGAGCGCTGCGCAGAGATTGGTAGCGCAGTCGCGGATTCGCGTGATGGTCGCTGTGTCGTTGCAATTGATACAGGAACAAGTTGGACACGAGATGATCACTGTTCCAACTGTCTTCGGGCCTGGCTTTGACAAAGCTGCCGTCTTCTCTTCGTGCACGGAGCAATCCGTAGTGTTCAAGGTAATTGGCCGCTTCGAGGAAAGTTATCCCGGCTAAGGCTTGCAGGAACAGCCAGGGCAATATCTGCCACTCGAACACGCTGATCAAAGTCCCGAACAGTGCGGCGCTGAGCGACCACGCCTGCACGATGCTGTTCCGAGGCGACAGTACCGGTGAACCTTGTCGGCGCAGACGTGCCGATTCGATCAGCCATCCCGATCTGAGACCTCCGAACGCACTGCGGGGCAGGAATATCCAGAAAGATTCCCCGAAGCGGGCACTGGCCGGGTCGCGAGGCGTCGCGACCTTGACGTGGTGACCGTGATTGTGCTCGATGTAGAAGTGTCCGTAGAGGGATTGAGCAAGAACAATTTTCGCCAACCGCCGCTCGTGGCGATTGTTTTTGTGGCCGAGTTCGTGTGCGGCATTGATGCCGACACCTGCCACGACGCCGACGGTCATCGCCAGTGCGATTTTCTCTCCGGTTGCCATCGGGGCATACGACCAGCACCAGGCGGCGAAGACGAGACCCCCGTATTGCAGCGGCACGAACAGGTAGGTGCACCATCGGTAGTATCGGTCATCCTGCAATTCCGCGATCACGTTGTCGGGCGGACTGTGGCCGTCGGCGCCGACGGCGACGTCGACGATCGGGATGACGAGAATCAGGATCCAAGCACCGGTCGCCCAGAACAAGCCGAGGTGCAAATGTTCGACGAGTAACCAGGATAGGAAGGGGCTCAGTGGGATCAGCAATCCCAACGGCCACCAATAGCGCTTCCGATCCCGCCATGCGAGCGCATCGACACCGGTTTCGACGCCGGTACCAACGTCGTCGGTGTCTGTCATCGAGAGTTCTCGAGTAAGGACAAGTGGGACATGATCATTGCTCTCCAACTGTTCGTACAGAATGTTCGAGGTATCTATACCGCTTCGCTGCAATGAGTTTCGTGCTGCGGCGTCGTCGGGTTGTTAGACGATGTCGGCGAATGCGATGATGTTGTCGGTGTAGCTGCGGGCGGTTTCGTCGAAGGATCCACCACACGTGATGATTCGGAGCCCGGGGTGGTCGAGGTCGCCGTATACGACGTCGGTGGGGAAGTCGTCCTTGGGGAAGTGTTCGATACTGGTGGCGGTAAATACTGTGCGACTTCCGTCTGCGCGGGTGACGATGATATCGGCCCCTGGTTCGAGATTTCGCAGATCGAAGAAGACCCCGTCGGTGCCTTCCCAGTCGACGTGGCCGGCGATGATTGCCGGCCCGACCTCGCCAGGGGCGGGAGCCCCGGTGTACCACCCCGCGGCCTTCCCGTCCGGTGGGACTTCGAGTGTTCCATCGGTATCGAGTCCGAGATCGATGATGTCGGTATCGACGCTGATGGAAGGGATTTCGAGTCGCACGGGGCGTTGTGCTGCCGTTGACGGCACCTTTTCCGAGTGTGCAGAATCAGAGGTGCTCTGCGCGGAGTTGGCACTTTGTCGAGAAGATGGGTGCGGTTGTGAGTTTCCGGCGTCGAACTGTCCACCGGCGCATCCGACGACTGTCAAGAGTGCCGAAACAGCAAGGGCGACAGCCGTGATAGCTCGGCGAGTTCGCGGAGCCATCACGGAATTCTTGTTTTTCATCTATCGACTTGTCCGACGGATGACGAGGACCGATACTGCTACGACGCTGAAGACACTGACGAGCAGGGCGATCGACCCCCCGCTGGGCTGTGCGCCGCGTTGAGATTGTGTGCTCCCGTCGCCGGTGTCTACCGAGCCTCGTGGTACCTGCGGTACCTGAGGGGTTCGGCCAGTTGGGGATTCGGGTCTTTCAGGTTGAGTGGTCGGGGCACTCGTTCGTGAAGCCGACGTCGTCGGGACCTGAGACGGGATGGTAACTGTCCCGTGCACAGTCGGAGGTGTTCCCGGTAGTGGCGGTAAACCGGGAATCGTGGGTATCGACGGATTGTTTCGGCTGGTCGTGATGACCGGAGGTACGCCCACCGTGGTGGTCACCGTTCCAACGGGGGTGCCCACCGTGGTTGTAGTCACCTCTGGCGGCACGGCCGTCGTGGTGGTTGTCGTCGTGTCGGGCGGGACGGCCGTCGTGGTGGTTGTCGTCGTGTCGGGCGGGACCGTAGTCGTCGTAGTGACGGTCGGGGTTGTGGTCGTGACCGGAGGCGCGCAGGTGGGGGTGGTTATGGTGTTCGTATCGAGAGTGACCGCGCCGTTGATCGCCAACAGGCGACCCTCGACGGTGGCCTCCGTGGTGGCAGTAATGTCTGTCAGTGCCAACAGGTTTCCTCGGAATACGGAATTGGTGCCGAGAGTGGCGGAGCTACCAACCTGCCAGAAAACATTGCATGCCTGCGTCCCGTTGATCAACGCGACGGTGCTCGACGACGACGTGATCAGCGTTGATCCGGCTTGGAAGACGAAGACGGCATCCGGGTCACCTTGAGCGTCGAGGGTGACGGTACCCGAGAGGGCGATCGACGATCCGGAATTGTAGACACCCGAAACCAGTGTCCTGCCGGTCAAGTCAGCTCCGGTTGGTTGTGTGGGGCCCTGACCGGCGAGAGTGTTGTAGGCAGTCAATACATCGGGTTTCGCTCCCTGCGATACCGCGTCGCCGCCATGGTTGGTGCCGGTGATCGTCAGGTCCGATACACCGGTGATGGTCGGCGTCGGATACGTGCCGATATCGCCACCGAGGGTTGTCGGTCCGGTGTTGGTGATTCCTGCTCCGGCAAGGACTGCAAAGGGCTCAGCGGTGCCGAGTCCGACAGCGGTCGCTTCCGCGCCGGCAGTGCCGGCCGGCAGGACGAGAATGCCGACGGAGAATACGGAAATCGTTGCAATGCCTGAGAATTGAAAGAACCGCGAGCGTCGTGTTGCGGTGGGTGCTGTCATGTTCTGTTCATCTTCGATCCTTTGAAGAAGGGACTCATGCGACGAAAGTGAGTCCGAACGTCCGCGCCGACTCCGGCGCCGGGACGTATCGATGAGCGCCCACGTAAATCCGGACATTCCGGCTATACGATGTGTGTATACGTTGTACACGCAAGACGTATTTGAAAGATAAACCAATCGGCCTGTTCTGTCAATATGTAGGTATACGGTGTATGTTTCGTGGATGATCGAAACCCCCTCGAAGCGCGTCAGCGTGGAACCGTTTCCAGTTGTAGGTCGTGAGACGTCGATCAATCGTGCCGTGGTTCTGTCGACGGCGTTGGCGATCATCGACGGGGAAGGTGTGGAAGGCCTTTCCATGCGGCGACTGGGGAAAGCGCTCGACAGAAATCCGATGACTCTCTACCGGTATGCGGAAAACAAGGCCGCGCTGTTGGACGGGGTGGTAGAGACTGTGCTCGAACAACTGGTCGTCGATCCGTCCGATCGCGACTGGAGAGGGCAACTGCACGCGGTTGCGTATGGGTATCGCCGCCTCGCGCTCGAGCATCCCAACGTGGTCCCTTTGCTGGTCACTCGGCCACTGGCGACGCCGCTCGGATTGCGTTCTCCGGGGACGTTGCGTTACCTCGAGGCGATCTTGGAACTGTTGGTGCGGGCCGGTTTCACCCCCGAGGACGCTTTGCACATCTTCCGGGCGGTCTTCGGTTTCCTCAACGGGCATATTCTCAACGAGCTTCAAGAAGTAGTCGAAAAGCCCGAGGAGACGGACGATCTGCTGCGGCTAGGTCTGCATCGGCTTCCGCTTGCCGAGTTCCCGAGGTTGCGGTCGATGGCCACGGTCATGGCTCACTACGACGGACGGGACGAACTCGAGCGCGGCCTGGCAATTCTTCTGGAGGGTCTGGCGACGGCTTCGCCGCCGTCGAGTGCAGAAGCCTGACCGGTGCCACGTTGGGTGGCGACATGAGACGACCTCGACGGTCACACAATTCAGGGGACCGACGAGGCCGGTGAACGCCAGCGAGGTCACTGACGTTTACATGTCAACCGTACGTGTCACGGTTGGAGAGCGGCGTCGAGCTTCGTCCTGGTTGTGTGAGTGTTTCGTCCTGCTTCGCCCATTTCGGGCAACTCTCGCATCGAGTGCCGGCTGGCTTGCGCAGATTGCACGGTGAACGACCTGCACGCTGCGCGTGTGGGAAGACGCCTGAACGGCGCCCTCCGCCCGTTCGCGAGATGAACGGACGGAAGGCATCGTTTCATGTGCTGGACAACATATTTGGCGAAATTTGTGTCGCCTTGTCAGGGTTGAAACTCTTCGTTGTGGGGATTCTCCGGTGGACTGGTTGCGAGTATGCGCTTCCACCACTTTTGCCGCTGCGGGTCTTCGTTCCAGAGCACCGGTTCAGCGAGAGTGGGTTCGGGGGCAACGGTTGTCGCGGACATAGGAGACCTCCTGGGATGAAAGGTTCTTGTGCATGCGATTTCGCGCCAGGACTGCAGAATTTTGCAGCGTGATCCAGGCGTGTGGGTAGCGCTACAGATCCGATCAGGTCAGGCTTCGATCTGTCCCCGAGCTTCCGTCTCGGAATGTGCAGATCGGACAGGAGCCGCCGACGAGATTTCGATTCGCCTCGGTTTTGCCTTCTCGGCGATCGGCAAGCTCACGGTCAATACGCCGTTGTCGTACGAGGCGACGATCCGCTCGGAATCGATGTCCTCGCTGATGGACAACTGCCTTCTGTACGTTCCCGTGAAACGCTCACCGGCCAGCCACGTCACGCCCTCTTCGGAGAGGGCACTACGGTGCGCGGTCAAGGTCAGAGTCGAGCCGTCTACCTGTACGTCCACCGATCCCGGGTCGACGCCGGGGAGATCGGCATGCAGGACGTAGTGGTCATCGACCTTGTAGAGGTCCATCGGCATGAAGCGTGGACTTCGGTTACTACCGGTTCCGGTAGCAAGCAAGGATTTGGTGATCGCGTCGATGTCGGTGAAAGGATCGAAACGAAGCACAGCAACACACCTCCCGTATCGTCGAAGAAAGGTCACCGTCACCTCGACGGCGACCGAACTCACTGTGCGAGAACATGATAACCAAAGAATCTAGCACTCTGCAACCTCGAGTGCCAGATTTTTCGGTTGAGACTTCGGACCGAGATTCGGGAGGATGTGTGCCGAACTCGGGTCGCTGATTACTCGACCTTTGTGGCCTCTACGGGATCAGAACGCGCGGGTTCAAGATGTTGTTGGGGTCGACGGCGTTCTTGATTGCCCTGTTCAGCTTGATCACGACCGGGTCCAAGGCATTCGACAGGTTTCCTCGTTTGTGTTGTCCCACGCCGTATTCTGTTGTCACGGTCCCTCCCAGTGCCCTCACGAGGTCATAGATCTCTCGTCTCGCCGCGGCTGCAGATGCTGCGGCCGCTTCGTCGCCGACCGGATAGTTGAGGACGGGGTGTGTGAGCTCGTCCGCGGCGTGGGTGTAGCTGACGACAGTGGTGTTGTTGCGATTTGCTATGTCGGCTATACCGTCGGTGAGCTCAGGGAGCTTGTCGATCGGGACGGCAACATCGTCGCCGATGACCACGCCTTTCTGCTCGAAGGCTTCGTAGACGGCGTAGCGCGGACGGATGAACAGCTCACCTTCGTGATGGTCGTCGGTGACGAATACAGCTGAGGCTCCCCGTTTTTCGCAGTACGTGCGCATCAGTTCCATCTCGGCCTCTGCGGCGTTGCCGGCGTCGGAGCGCCCGATGAGGAGTGCCCCGGCGTCGGTGTCGAGTTCCATGCGAAGGAACTCTTCAGCCACCTTGATGGCGGCATTGTCGAGGATTTCGAGTTCTGAGGGGCGTGTGTGGTTTGTGATGTCCCGTGCGGCGGTGACGGCCTCGGACATCAGCGGGAAGAAGGCCACCAATGTGTGAGGAGTCGGGGGCTGAGGGATGAGCCGAAGTGTCAGTTCGGTTATCACTCCCAGAGTGCCTTCGCTGCCCACGAACAACTTCGTCAACGAGAGCCCGGGGGTGTCCTTGATGCGGTTTCCGCCGAGTTCAGCGATGGACCCATCCGCTAGCACAACGGTCATTCCCAGAATGTAGTCGCTGGTAACGCCGTATTTCACGCAACAAGGACCACCCGCGTTGGTTGCGGCGTTGCCGCCGATCGAGCAGATCTCGAATGACGACGGGTCTGGTGGATAGTACAAACCTTCTTTTGCGGCAGCGGCTTTCACATCGTTGGTGAGTGCGCCCGGTTCGACGATTGCCGTGCGTGACGATGCGTCGATCCGGATCGATCTCATTCGTTCGAGGCTGAGGGTTATCGCGCCGTCGATGGCCGTGGATCCGCCGACGACACTGGTTCCGGCGCCCCGTGGGACAACTGAAATACTTCGGCTGTCGGCGAAGCGAAGGGTCTCCTGCACGTCTGATGTCGTCGATGCACGAACAACGGCTACCGGTGTGCCTGCTGCGGGGTCGAAACTCCAGTCCTGTCGATAGGATTGGAGGAGATCTGGATCGGTGGTCATCGCGCCCGGTGACAGTCGCTGGGTGAGTAGATCCAAGTCGTCGACAGTGTCCATGATTCGAGTTTCAGCCTTCCGATCCGTGATGTTCTACCGAAACCGGTTGAACCTGAGGAATACCGATGGTCGGTCACCCACAAACCGCGTGGACATCAGTCGATGACGCAAGAAGTCTTGCCTCATCCGGGGTATGGGCGTGGACCAGGTAGTTGAAAGCTAGTGTCTCGAGTGCGGTTGAGATCCACTGAATGTGGCGTACGGCACAGTTCGTCCGCCACGGCAATCCCCAGCAACGAGCCAGCGATGGAGGAACCACACCATGACGGCACCGCTGTGTCAGATACTGCTGAGGTCCGATATCACCTGATCGAATGCTCCGGTACGGCCGGGAGTCACTACTTTCTGGAATAGCGTCAGCACGCACTCGTCGAGTGCGTCCGTTACCGACACGGTTTTCCGAGTGACGGTACTTCGGTTTGACCAGCGTCCGCGGGCCATGTGCGCCAAGGCGGATCCGTCGCGGAGAGCTGTCGCTCTCCGACTCGATGAATGCGCGAAGACATACGTCCGGTCGGAGATGACCACTTCGCATCGCTTGTTCTTTCGACGCATTGCCTTGGGTTGTTGATCTGTCACAGTTCCGGTCATCCCTCCGGACAATCGAAGTGTTGCGGGATGGCCTTTGCGGAAGGTGAGAACCTGTCGATCTCGAGCGGCGATCGACGAATCCCGCTTCCTTCTACCTGGCGTCTGATCGCCCTCGTCCGTGTGTGTTGGGAACAGTGCGCCGTAGACGCTTCCCGATGGATCGAAAATCGTTACGGCTGAACCGTCTTCGGCAAGATTGACAAACCATCCGGTATCTGTGGAACTGTTCCAATTCATGCCGAAGATTATGCTACGAGTGATCGTCGAGCGGCAGGTTGCCTACTACAACGTCAGAGGGCACGACGGTACGTCTTGTCTGCGACTGTGATGACGGCGCCGGATGCGATAAGTCGTTCGAGGTGAAGTTGCGCTGTTCGCCGTTCGACGGCGTCGACGTACGGGGCACTGACGTGGGGCCGGTAGACGAGGCGGTGGGCGACGATGTCTTCCAAGCGTTGTGGTTCATCGAGGAAGTTGACGAGTCGTTCTTCGCGGCTGAGGAGTTTGTCCCGGTAGGCGGTCAAGCGTCGACGGAATTCCTCGCTGCCCTCGATCACGCCTTTCTGGTGGAAAGTTCCGTACCAACGCGCGTCGATCGTTGCGACGTGGTCGATGGAGTCGAGAAAGTCGTTGACGCTGCTGCCAAGATCGCCGTACATCGGGCCGAAGGAGGTGAGGTCGATGTCGGCGACGTAGAAGAAGCCGTCGGGCTCGACAAGGACGCCGCAGTGTCCGCGAGTATGACCAGGCAAATGAATGACTGTCGCGGTGCGGTCGCCGAGGTCGAAGACGTGACCGTCATCGATCCCCGCCACATTCTCGTGCGTCGAGGGGATGCCGTACTGAGTTGCTATCGATTGCTGGACCTCGGCTCGTTGGCCTGGGGGAACGCCGTAGTTGGTGAGCAGCGTGTCGAGGGATGCAACCGCGGGTGCGTCGAGGTGGTGCGCGTAAACCGGTGTGTCGAAGTGACGTAGTCCGGCGATGTGGTCTTCGTGGCCGTGGCTGACGAATACGAGATCCGCGCCGACGGGGTCGCGGTCGAGAGAAAGGGAAGGGTCCATGACGAGGGTGCCTTCGGATCCGCTCACCACCACGGTGTTTCCGTAGGGGACGGCTCCACCGTTCTCCGGAATCAACACCGAGACCTTGCCGAATTCCACGGGTGTGAACATCTTTCGCCTCCCAGTGCGACGACAGTGTCGAGATGACACCGGCTTGCAGGCTCGAATCAGTCAGGACCTCTCGACAATATGCGTTGCCCCGACGACGGGATGAATCGGATAGTGACCCGGCTACAGGTGGCCCGTCTCTTGGCAGGCACACACCGGTTTTCGGTGCTCGATACGATCGATCTGTGAAGAAGGCCGAGATCACCGCACTGCGCCGCCGCTGGGCGGATGAGGATGTCGAGAATCTGCGCGCGCAATTGGTCGTCCAGTCGCGGATTGTCAAGCCCCCTCACACTCTCACTTCTCGTTGGGCAGAGACCGATGACGGTTTCGTGGATCTGCGCGGTCTAGTCGTCGGTAGCGATGGTCTCGACCTCAGATTCCTCGCACTCGAACGTGTTGATCTGAGCTACGTACGGGGCGCGCTCACCGCCTTCGAGGCTGAGATGTTCAACTGCCGTTTCGATTTCGCTGCGCTGACGAGTCAGCAACGACTCAATCGCCGATTCGAGCGATGCAGTTTCCGGGGAGTCACTGCTTCGCGTCTGACGATCGGACCGAAGGTCGTCGATTGCGATTTCACCGGGATGAAAGCACACAGGCTCCGCTCTGTGCCCAATACCTTGTTCGAGCGGTGCGCATTCGACGACTCGGACCTGGCAGGCGCGGAGTTCGCCGATACCGCCTTTGTCGATTGCACCTTCCAAAGCGCGCGATTCTCCGCGTCCACCAACTTCGAGCGGTGCACCTTCACTCGCACTGACATCGAGTTCTCGACGGCGAGGGTTTCGCGATCGACGAGTAACGGATCTACTCTGCGGGACCAGTGGGAAGGGAAGGCCCAAGCAGCCGTGGCGTTGGAGCGCCACGCAGTGCGTTACGCGTCCGCAGTCGAGATGGGGGAGGAGGACAACGTGTCCCTCGATCCATTCTGAAAGACCGCAAGATGTCTGTCAGTTGCGGTCACTGCCGATTGTCAATGGCGAGAGTCTCGTACCCGAAGGGTAATTGGCGCCGAACACAGCTGAGCCGGCGGCGGTCACCTGTACTTCGGCTCGCAGGACAGACGCTGAGCTCTCGATACCATCGAGGGTCGCAATCACGACGCGTTCCGGCGCGTCCAGAGCGGTCCTCACGCTCAGTTGCCCCTGCGTCTCGTTCACACGAACTTCCGGATCGGCAATGACGATATCGAGAAGCCCGTCGTGAGCACGAAGATGGATCGCGCCACTGAACTCGGCAATCCGAACCCCGACTGCGTCATGATGATCGGACGCCAGTGGCCAGACCAATTCGTCACCCAGCTCAACGAGGCCAGACACATACGAAATCTCACCCAGCGCGCGAACATACTGCAGCAGAGACTCTTTCACAGACCAACTCAAGATTGTGGGACTACTGTTCTCTGTCATTCCCAAGCCTCCTTCTCGTGCGCCGAAATGTGAACGGGACGTGATCCGCTCGGATCCTGACCGACCGGGCCCAGCGTCGACGACCTCGAGTCCCGTTCCAACGGCCACGCGCAATATCGTTCCATGGTTCGCCCGGCTATCCGTCGGGGTCGAACTACCGGCAACAGTGTTGGTTATTCGTCGTTGGATCCGGGATGGGATTTGAGGCCCGCGAGAACGAGGTCGACGACCAACTCGACGTACGTGTCGGATCCAGCTTCGAACTCTTTGATTTTGGACATCGGGGTCATCAAATAGTGGTGCTCAATTGTTCCTGCCACGGCGTCGAGAATCAGGGCCGGTGACGTTCCTTTGCTGATCTCTCCGCGTTCGATTGCCCGAAAGATAATTTCGCGACCGCCGGCAATGCTCTCACTGCGAAAGTCGGCAATTTCTCCCTCGAATAGTTCGGGATAAATCTTTGCATCGATCATGGCTCGTATTCGTACTGAGCCGTGCTTACCGAGCAACTGTTCTACCGTGACGTGACCGATCGCAATCAAGTCTCCTCGAAGCGTTCCGGTATCGAAGTCGAGGACGGTTCTCTTGCTCGATCGCAATGCATCCGACATTATCTGCTCTTTGGTCGTCCATCGCCGGTAGAGTGCTGCTTTTCCAACTTTGGCGTGTCGGGCGATGATATCGAGGTTCAATCTCGCCCAACCAAGTTCTCCGTACAAATCCAACGCAGAGGAAAGAATGCGTGTCTCTATGTCCGGGTCGCTGGGTCGCCCACGACCAGATGGTTGTGGCATGGCACGCGACATGGACCCATCATGCCACGCGCCATCGTCGGGTCTGTGTCGAGTCGTTGGTTCGGGTCAATCTCGACGGTGCAGCGAAAGTGAAGTCACTTTCTTGCTCGAAGTGAGAGGAAGCGAGGCAAAGCCTTCTCCCGCGCAGCGTCAAGATGATTCTCGGACCGGAAGATGGACCAATTGCTCAATCGTCTCGGGTTGGTATGCCTTTCCGCCTAGCTTGTTGAGGAAGGGGGCCAAGACGAAAATCAGAACACCGACTCCGATGCACACGGCCCAGATTGCGACGAATGCACTCTCAGTTGGCAGTTTCGACCCACTGATCAACATGCCGGACATGATTGCGGTAAAAACGGCTCCAGCGACTGCACCCGCAACCGTTCGCGATGTGTTGTACAGAGCACCCGCTATCGCGGAATCCTCCGGGCGTGCGCGCGAAATTACCAGAGCGGGAAGGATCGCGACGAACAAACCGATTCCGGCGCCGCCGACAAATCCCATTGAAATGAACGCGGTCTGCGAGTCTCGAAATACGATTAATCCAGCAAACCACGTGGAAATCAGAATCGCCGACATCTGCAATGCCGTCCGAGTGCCGAATCTCCGCGCAAAGCTGTCGGCGAGTGACGACGCAATCATGATGCCGATGGGTACTGGAGTGATCGCGAGGGCAATGCCCATCGAATCGAGACCGAATCCGTACCCGACGACTTCGGGTTTGGATGCGAAATACAGTGCTGAGACAGTGGCAGCTCCGTAGAATTGCAAGCCGAACAATCCGGTCAATCCCAACAGGAAACCCACCCCACCCTTGGTCAACAAGTTCAAATCGACCAGCGGGGTACTGATCTTCTTTTCGAGCGCGACGAAAGCGGCAAGTAACGCCAAGCCGCCACCAACTGCCATGAGCGTTGTCGCAGAAGTCCACCCCAGTTTGCTTCCGTTGCTGATTCCGACAAGGAAGATCGCGAGGCCGATGCCAAGCAGTGCTGCCCCTGTCCAGTCGATGGACCCAGTTGCACGGGTAGAGGTTTCGGGAACGAACAGTGCAATAGTGGCAAGGCTTGCCAGCACGAGTGCCGCGGGCACGAAGAGGACCAGAGTCAGGCTCGCGTTGGTTCCGAGTAGTCCGACCAAAAGGGTTCCTGCGGCTCCTCCGGCGCCAAGACACCCCACGAGAATTCCGATTGCGCGTCCTGAACTGGCACCCGCGCGTTCTCGGAGAATTGCAAGCTCGAGAGGAAGTAGTGCGCCCAGCGTTCCTTGGATGGCCCTGCCCAACAAGAAGATTCCGAAGGACGGAGCTACAGCTGTCAGGATCGTTCCGAGGGCTACGGAGCCGAGCACAACCATTACCATGCGACGATGACCGTATTTGTCACCCAGTTTGGCCAGTAATGGGACGCAGATGACGGTCGAAAGTAGGTATGCCGCCAAGACCCAGTTGAGTTGTGCGGGGTTGACGTCGAGCCTCTGTCCGATTTTCGGTATGAGTGGTATGTACCACGACTGCAACATTCCGCTGGTGACTTCGGAAAATGCGAGGAAGCCAACGGCGGCGAGCCCTCCGGCCTGGCGCGGAGAAATCACAGAACTCGACTGGACGTTCGGTTCGGTCACTGGATCCCCTCGGCGGAGTATTCACTGTGGGTTCGGTTGTTGCGCATCAGTTCTCGGTTCCTTGTCTTCGGGAGATTCGGAGTCGACCGAATTAGAGACGACTATCGTCCGCTGAACAGTATTGAGTGCCTTACTGATGTGTCAAGGCTCACAAAATTACTACTGGGTGGTAGCTAAATCGGGTGCTTGAACTCCTGCACTCGGCGGGTGTGGTCGAGTGTGCGAACCCGCGATGAGCGGCGTGTGGTCCGACATCAAGACATCACCTGCGGGGCACAGTCAGATTGCAGTGCTTGCTATTTCGTCGAGAGCTCGCTCGACGGCGTGCGCGATCTTGGAAGCTGGAGGCAGATGCTCTGCATCCGCCTGGATTCCGATCCAGAAGTATTCGTTGTAGGACGCCGCTGTGAAACCGACTCGAACATTGCCGGCCAACGGGCCAAGCGGCCAGGGTTCGACGAGCGCTGCCCCGGCGAGCGCGAGCGGGCCGTGCGGGCCGTGAACCGCGTCGACGGGCGATATCGGCACGTCGCGTGTGGTTTCCGCCATCTACAGAGCGTAATGGACGAACGGGCCTGGGCGACGCGGGTTTCAGCTAGCGGATCACCAAGTCGTGGTCGGTGGCGCTGAGGGTGATTGCCGCAATGTGGTTGCCGTGCATCCAGTCCCGCACGAACGTATCCAAGGCCGGATTGGATGCCCGATCTGCGTACGCGGTCGCCGGGATCTCGATTGCCCCGACGAGGTGGCGCGGATTGCTGTCGAGGCCGGACTCTCGGGGAGACATCCTCAACCCGTCGGCGGTGTGCAGGACGACTGGTAGCGCCGTGCCATCAGGTGCAGTCACGGTCGCGGTCCGGGTAGTGGCGGCCGGGTCGAAGTGGTCCACCTTCAGCTGGTATCCCGACGGCTGGGCGTGCTGGCCGATCGCGTCGAGCAGGCGCGGATCCACGACAGAGTACGGAAACCCGATGTCGATCAATGTTTGGCCGTCGATGGCGCCATTGCGAGCGGGCAGGGATGCGGACAAGTGCCAGGGGGCGGCGGGGGCGAGAGTGTCTGCCGAGCGGTCTGTCGGCGTGTTCTCGATCGCTGTGCCGAGGATGGGAGCGCCTGTCGGTGTGAACTCCCAGACGCCACCGACGAGATCCTTGTGCCAGAAGCCGGATTCAGCGTCGCGGCGGCCCTCGACGCGCAATTCCCGCCGGTTCGGGCCGGGACCGAGTGAGTGCACACTGATCGCGGATGTGACTTCACCCGGAATCTTGGGCTGGTGCACCCAGTCCGGCGCCGGAAGTTGGATCGCGGCGGTGTTGCGGTCGAGCGTTTCTGCAACGAGGTTGGGTGCGGTGGGCTTGCCCGACTGGTCTTCCCAGCTGTATCGGAAGAAGATCGAGTCGGAGCCCGAAGAGTCGAAATCAAATGTGCGGGTGTACATGTCGCCGTACTTGTTCATCACGAAGGTGGTCGATCCAGCCGCCGACAGCGAGTCGGCCCGGAACCGACCACCAAGCGGGCCGCCGATCTCGTAGCTGTCGTCGTTGGGCAGCCACGGGTCCGCATAGGTGATCCGGCTACCGTCCCCGGTCAAGGTGGGGATCATCGTCATCTTGGCCAGTCCGACGTAGTGGATTCGTCCCGCGACGTCGGTGAAGGTTCGGTTGTCCCACGGCGACGAGACGCTCAGCGCCCACCCGTTCGGCCGGTCGCCTGGGAGTTGTCTGCCTGGGCCACTCCACAGAGGCGCACCCCACGCTGAGGTCCAGTTCCACACCAGCGGATCCTGCGACGGGTTGTCCATCGTGTAGATCCAGCCGTTGTCGTCGACTGCAACCAGTTCGTCGTCGTCCAGCGATATCCCGACCAGTCGTCCACGCAGGCACTCGGGCATCGGCACGAAATGCCAGGCTTCCGTGGTCGGTACGCCAGGCTCCCGCGGACGGGCGAGCAGGTCGTGGTCGACGAGCGCGAAGTCCCAGAAGCGATTGAATTGAGTTATCGGCGTGCGAATCTCGACGGAGGTAGGGGCCGTCGAACCGGTGAACGTCGGTAGGTGCGCCAGCCCGACTCGGCCACCGCCGGAGGGCACACCTGGCGGCAGTTGGGCGGTTCCGAACGGTACGCAACTTGCCGGCCCGGATTCGGCGGGTGCTGCCGCGGCCAGGGGAGTGGACCACAGTAAACCGGCAGAGAGGAGGATGCCGACGCTCACCAGTCGCGATCGGTGCGGATGCGAAACTCCACTGTCGGTGTCGTTCACGGTCCGATTGTCGCATGATCGGCACGTTGAATCGGCAGAATGTGAGGATTGTCCATCTGTGTCGGTTGCAGCGCAGAGTCCCGACTGCTGTGTTGCGGGATTTCGGTGACTATTGGAGAGATTGTCCTGCAAGTGCTTTCGCAGTAGTCGGTAGACCGCTCCGCGACCAGGCAGGAATACCGATAGCAGGCGAACCACGTGTCTTATCCGAAGTCGCACGAATTCCTCCTGTCCAGTGCGCTATTCGTCTCTTCCAAAACCCCGCCCTTGCAGGTGTGACGCCAAATAGAGTGGCCCGTGACGCAGGCTTGTGGCTACCATCGCGGTGTGGACACGGTGAAGCCCTATGGGTGTGAGGGGGTTGTCGGCGTCGCTTACGCCGACAGCAGATAGCGCATTCGGACCCGACAGCACTTGGTGCTGATCGGGCCATGAGCTGTACCCACCTTCACCGAGCCGCGATTGGTAAACACCCATGATCATTTTGACCGATACATCTATCCGTTCCAGCCTCGTCAACGCGAGCCGCAAGGAGAAGTCCGATCTCACCCTGCCGGACGGCTTCGACGCCATCGACTTCGACGTTCTCGACTATCTGGGCTGGCGAGATCCCAAAATGGGCCGACGCGCCTACGCGATCGTCCCGACACTCGACGGGGAGACCATCGGAGTCTTGCTCGTTCAAGCGGAGGCCACTCCGCGGTCGCGCGCCCAGTGCTCCTGGTGCCGTGACACGCGACTTCCCAACGAGGTCGTCTTCTACGGCGCCAAGTTGGCCGGGCCCGCTGGTCGCCGCGGCAGCACGGTCGGAACACTGATCTGTCGAGACTTCCAATGCTCAGCCAATGTTCGTAACGACCCACCTCTTCCTTACACCGGCTACGACGCCTCCGCTGCGCGTCAGCACCGGAAAGATGAACTGGTGCTGCGTTCTTCGAGTTTTGTCGAGCGGGTGGCTCGGCAGTAGAACGGACCCGGGGACGCGATAGACCTGTTACGAAGTTCGGCCCCCTAGGCTAGGGAGGGGCCGAACTACCTGGGCGGTGTCGATCCGAGGGGCACTCGGAGACCGTGCGACATCTGGCGTCGCACATGATTACTCGGTCAGGGCGTTGCTCGACGTAAAGTGACCCAGGCTCCGGCTATGCAGGCGATGGCCAGGGCCAATGGAAGTAGTGCCATCGGCACCACTCGGGAAGTATCGGCAAACCACGAACCGATCGCCGGCCACCAGCTGGCCCAGGTGATTACGATCGCTGACAGGCCGAGCACACCGAAGAGGCCGGTGAGGGAGGCGAGCAAACCGGTGGTCCTCCACCGCTGGTAGATCGCACCTGTCAGCATTGCGATCGAACTGGTCAGCAGCAGTGTCGCGAACAGTGCGAGCAACTGAACGGCTGCGCTGTCGGTGAAATAGCGTGCGATGCCGAACATGCGCATGTGCACACCCCAGCCGTTGGTGGCGGATTCCACTACTGACAGCAGTTGTAGCGCGATTGCGAAGATTACGGACTGTGCCAGCGCCATTACTGTGGTGGCAGTGAAGAACTCGCGGCGAGTCACGCTGAGTCCGAGCGCGAACGGGAACGTCTGGGTCATCGACTGGAGGTAGAACGCCAGCACGAAACCGAAAACGGAGAACACACTGCCGGTGAATCCCTCACCCTCATCGTTCCGGACGATCGCGTAGATGGTGAAGCTGATGAGGAACGAGATCAACAGGATGCCCACCGGCCAGGCGATCAGCAACGGCCACGCGACCGTGTGCAGTTTGAGGACGGAACCGATCCTGGACCGGGTGGGCGCCTTCGGGACCGTCCGTGGCGCTGTCGTTGCGATGCTCATGCGGTGATCTCCTTGCGCTGCGTCGAAGTCGCGATGACAAGTTCCTGCAAAGATGCCGGTTCTACTTGGACTCCGGCCTCCCGCAGTCGGATTCGCTCGGTCTCTGTCACCTCGGCCTGCAACATGATTCGGCTGTGGGCGCCTAGTGTCTCCCGGCGCAGGACCCTGCCGGAGGTGGCAACGGCATCCACCGCATCAATGGGGCCGGATACCACTACGGCGCGACCTCGCAGTGCATCTGCGTCCTCGTCGACGACAATCCGGCCGCTGTCTACGACGATCACGTGCTCGAGCAGATTGGCTACCTCGTCGATAAGGTGAGTCGAAAGCACCACAGTGCGAGGATGTTCGGCGTAATCCGCAAGCAGTCGATCGTAGAACAGTTGGCGTGCAACGGCATCGAGGCCGAGATACGGCTCGTCGAAGAGCGTGAGCGGTGCACGGGAGGCAAGTCCGATGATTACCCCCAACGCTGACCTCATGCCGCGCGAAAGCTTCTTCACCTTGCGGCACAGGGGAAGTTGGAAGTCGTCGAGCAGTGTCTCGGCGAACGCGTGGTCCCAATGCGGGAGAAGATGGCCGGCGGCGACAAGTACGTGCTTGACCTTGAGGTCTTCCGGGTACGTCTGGCTTTCCTTGACGAAACACACGTTCGCCAGGACGTCGGCATTTTCGAAAGGGGCAGCGCCGAATACCTCGACGTCGCCGCTGGTGTGCAGGTCTTGTCCGGTCAGTATCTGCATGATCGTGGTCTTGCCTGCGCCGTTACGGCCGAGCAGGCCGTAGATCTTGTTCTGGCTGATCTCGAACGAGACGTCCGAGAGCGCATCGACGTCCCCGTAGCTTCTGTTCACTGCTCGCATCGAGGCGACGAGTTCAGTTTCGTCGAAACGCCTGACGTGCGACTTGGTCGTTGTCGTGCTCGAGTTCATCGGTCCGCCTTCCTGTCGTCCAGCATGGATTTGAGTTCGTCGAGGGAAATCTGAAGGCGGTCGGCCTCCATGACCAGCGGCTCGATGTATTGGCGCGCGAACGCTTCTCGTCGTCTGAACCTGAGTGCATCGCGGGCGCCGACGGTGACGAACATTCCGATTCCCCGTTTCTTGTAGAGGAGCCCCTCGCCTACGAGTTGATTGAGGCCCTTGGCTGCCGTCGCCGGATTGATTCGGTGGAACGCCGCCAGTTCGTTGGTTGAGGGCACCTGTCCGTCTTCCGGCAGTGAGCCGTCGATGATCGAGCCTTCGATCTGCTCGGCGATCTGCTGGAACAGTGGTCGTCCGTCGTCGATCACGATGATCGATGCCCGGTGTTCACTGGTTCATTACTCATGTAGTGAACCATAGAACGTCGTGGGGCATGTTGGCAATGAGATCGCGGAATCTGGCACCGATGACTTGGGTCTCCGAGCGCTACCTATCGGGACATTCATCGCAGAGGCTGATGGAACAGCTTGGATGCAGACCAGCTACGACTTCCAGATCCCGGGGCGTTGGGCACAGGCATTGAGCTTCTGCGGAACCGTGGAACCGCCGTTCTAGGTGGTCGACCACGGGACAGGGTTGACCGAAACACCCGTCAGCATCGGCAATTCGCCACCCAACGTGAACAGACGAAACCCGCGGCCTCGGCTTCGGGGCGTAACCCGCAGTCGTAGAACAGAAGCCGGACCGCACGCCGCGGTCGGGCTGTTTTTCGTCAACCCAAAGACGGAATCGCATCCACCGCAAGTAGGGACTTAGCGCCTCGTTTTGGTGTTTCTGTACTGATTCGCGATCCCGATACGTACGCTTCCGGCCAGGGAATCGGACACTCGACCAACAGGGGTATCAATGCCGAATGTGACAGTGAAGTTCGGGGGTTCAGACCCGGAAACAGCAGACCTCGCACGCCGGGCACTGCAACCAGTACTCGACAGCATCTACCGCACATACCGCAGGAAACCGCTCCCATTCGTCGAAGCCGCACTGAAACGCGCAGGCCGAGGGAGCTTCTCACAAGCAGGAATTGAGCGATTCGCCAATTACATTTCAAGAGGCGACCGACCGATTCTCACCAAATAGTGCGGCCGCCCGTGATCAGGCCGAAGACCGAAGCGCTTCCACCGGCTACCTGGTCGACGACTTGAAGTGGTCTGTGCCAACTAGTGCGGCGTGGGATAAATAATTAGACAGTTGGATTTGCGATACTTGCTTGTATGCGAGTTGCGCCTTTGGTTTT
>NZ_JAZHFF010000043.1:0-507 GCF_036541985.1 Rhodococcus sp. IEGM 1306 | reverse complement strand
TGCGGCGTTGACTGCGCAGGTGCGTCCGGCGCAGGTTCCGTTGTCGTTGGCGCAGCAGCGCATGTGGTTCCTCAACCGATTCGACACGGCATCGGCTGTCAACAATGTCCCTGTTGCCGTTCGGCTCACGGGTGCGCTCGATCTGGCCGCCCTGAATTCGGCAGTTCACGATGTTATCGGTCGCCACGAGGTTCTGCGCACGGTCTACCCCGAGGTCGACGGCGTCGGCTACCAGAAGATCCTCTCGGCAGGAGATGTCTCGATCGATCTCGGTGCAGAACGCGTCACCGACGACCGAATCCAGGCGGAGCTGTATTCGTTCTTCGCCCAGGGCTTCGATGTCACTGTCGAGGTTCCGTTGCGCGCCAAGCTTTTCCAGGTCGCCGATGACGACTTCGTGTTGTCGTTCGTGATGCATCACATCTCGACTGACGGTTTCTCGATGGGCCCGCTGACCCGCGACGTGATGACCGCCTACTACGCGCGAACCAACGGCCAGGCTCCGAC
>NZ_JAZHFF010000042.1:0-540 GCF_036541985.1 Rhodococcus sp. IEGM 1306 | reverse complement strand
GGCTGCATGGTCACTGCGGCGACATCCCGCCAGCAGAGTACGAGAAGACGTTCTACGCTACTGAGCAGGGTGAGCAGACCTTGGTTGAAATCAAATAGCCAGAGCCTCCATCAGACCCAGGGCGATTCAGTCATGCTTGCAGCAGTTTCTTGAGGGGTTCCGGTGAATGAGCAAGACCATGAGTCCGCTCCAGCCGCGTGGGCCGCGGCGATTCTCTCGATCAACTCGGCAGGGGTGCCGATTGCAGCGAACTGCTGCACTGCCCAAGGTGGCACTACGATTTCAGGCCCGCCCCCTCCACTGTGTCGATGAGTGTGTGCTCGAAACCGACGCGTTCGAGCACACTTTCGTGTGTCGTTGACATAAGATGTTTGGCGAACTGCACCGCGTGGTCGGGAATAGGCTGACCTTCGTCGAGAACCTCCGTCACCTGCCAGGCGACGTAAGTTGGCATACCCTGCAGGGCCTCGTCAACTTAACCGGGCCGTCAGTCAGGGATGATTGTCGGATGAGTCGTGGAGACGAAACGCGGGTGGATTC
>NZ_JAZHFF010000013.1:0-106353 GCF_036541985.1 Rhodococcus sp. IEGM 1306 | reverse complement strand
TAACGTTCGACGGACGGCTGTCTGCCGGACGAAAGTAGTTAGAAATCAATCAATTACACCGTTTTCTGGACAGACCCATACCCGCACTCAAGAGAGGTGCTGTCTCCCAATAGTTGTCGACGATGGCAGATGCTCCGATCAAGCTCGATACCCAGCCCGTGAGTTGAGCACGTCGGACATGTTGTGCCGCTCGCGAGGAGGTCGGTCCTACCGAGAGAGGTAATCTCCGCCCGTAGTCGCCGTGAGTTGCGAGGCGAGCGCCATAGATATGGGCACCAGTGGCAAGCGCCAGCGCTCCCCATGCGATCAACATAGTTTGATCCATTCTTTGATTAGCGTTGACGGTATCGACCTTCCACGCAGTTCGAGTCGTAATTGCTTTCTTCTCCGGAGCGCAATTTCGCCTACTGGCATGATCTCTTCGTATGATTGGGATTCGGATCGCGTGGGTTGTATTGGCGGTCGCCACCGGGATTCTGGGATCCGCGACGGCACAGTGGCCGCTGTACGAGATCACCGATTGCGAAATAGGCCTCGGCCCGCTCAGTTCTGCCGATTGTTACCGCTCGATTCACGACTATTTCGGGCGGGAGCTCTTCTTGGTGCTGGCGTTGCCGGTGGCTCTGTGCGTTATTCCAGCCGTGATCCCACGACCATTAGTTTCCTGGATCGTCTCGGCGACAATGCTTTGCGCTGCAGTACTGGGTTTCTTTACCGCTTTCAGCTCTGGTATGCCTTCTCTGCTGTCGATGGTGGGGAGCCTCCCTGCTGCAGTGCTGGCATTGGTACTTGCTGCGGTGCATCAGGGGATCGCATTGCGCAACAAGGGCGCCATTGCGCGTGCGCGCAGTGGGGTTCGCGATACGCAGCCGAGTGAGTGATCAGTCGGGGCTGAAGAACAGTTCCATCGAGATCCAGAACCACGCCACCATTGCTGCCACAGAAAGGAACGCGAGCACCAATGGCAACGCGAATTGCCTGCCGGTGCGGCTGGGAATAGTCATAAGTCCGAGAATGACGAACACGGCGGCAGGCGCCGCCCAACTTATCCAGTAGGTGAGCGGTGGCGGGTTGGGGCCGAACGACGTGAACGAACGGTTCGGATAAAGCTGCGGCTGCGGGACATCGGCGAAGTGTTGCCACAGGAGTACCAATGGCAGGTAGCCGAACAGTCCCAGTAGGAGGCCGACGACGAGTCCCGCGAAGATTCGTTCGCCCCTCATCTCAACGCACCCGTCCGAATCAATCGTCCCACTGCCTATGCGACTTCTGGTAAGTCACGAGGCTGAATCCGTAGAGCCCACGCCCGGGCCGCAACGAACGTCATGGCCAATACGAGAACGACCAGCAGTACGACCGCGATCCAGGTGGGAGTGGTGGTGGAAAAGCCCAGCCTCCACGCAGTACCGACACCTACAGTCGTCGCCGCCAACGCCCCGACCGGAAGCATCGCCGCCACCGCTCGCGTCGTGCGAACGGTAAGTCGATCCCCGGCAGCGCGGAGGACTCCGAACACGGCGGCGACCGAAATGCCATACGCCAGGAGACCGCTGACGGCATAGACCAGGAGCGGGGACCATCCGATATCAACCGACCCGGTGAATGCCATGCCGATCAGGACCAACAGGGGCGTCAACCCAAGCGTGACGCCTGCGAGGCCTGCCACCACAGTTGGAACCATTCGATTGTCCTGGCCTCCGGAGATTCGCACGCCCGCGAGGCGGAGCACGAACCCGGTCAGCGCGCCCAGAAGGGCGCCGATCACCGCAGCCTCGATGGGCCAGGTCCATTGCGATTCACCCGCGAAGCCCGAGATTGTGGTGCCACCCGAAAAGAGGGTGATCGTGGCGGACGCCTGTGCCGATCCCTGTGTCAGCGCCGCCGTGACGATGGCAACGGTCGCACCGAACAAAGCAAACCCGAGTGCCTGTTTCCACATCTAGCCATCTTGACCCATCCCGCGGGAGAATTCGGCACAACGGCAGTCTCATCCGGATGCCTTCTCACTGTGCAGATTGGGGCGCAGCCGACTTCGGCGATAATTGTGTGAAGGGGCTGGTGGTGACACCCTCGTCGTATCACCACCAGCCACGTTCGACACTCACGACCTGCTGTCACGCACGCAATCGGCGACGTGCTGCCAGTGCTGCCGGAAATCCGAGATCTGCATCGATCACTTCACCGGAGAGACGTTCCGAGATTTCGATCAGTCGACTGCATCCGGTCTCTCCGATCGCCTCGTACGGGTACGACCCCAGCACATCGGTCTGATGCTCAACCCGCTTTCGGCGATCGCGACCCACCTCGTTCAGGTGAAGCTCGGGGCCGTCTTCGAGCCATCCACGCGCCCGCACACTTTCGACGCCTTCCGCCCACTGATCGTTGTCCCATGCCCGGCTCATTTGCAGAGCAGCAGCAGGAACATCACCGGTTGCGGCGTGGACTACCAACGCTTCGACACCGTTGAGTCCCTCGGCGTGAAGAAGTGCGACATGAGAATCTCCGCGAAACTCCCGGAGCAAGGATTGGGCATGCCACAACACGAGATGAGGCTCCTCAGGCCACGGCAATGATGCGTGCCCACCGAACAGGGGTCGCCCTTGTGGTCTGTTGCAGGCGCGTTCCGCGGCTCGACGTGCGAGTTCGGCAGCTTCGCGAACTTCGGTGCCGTCGACATGTTCTCCCCAGGCCTTGCGCAGCGAACGGTCGACAGCGTCGAGTCGAGCGGTGAGGATCTGTTCGGGGGTGGCGATTGTCCAGGCTTCCGGCAGCACCGCGTGTACCAGTTCGGGGTTGAAGTTGAAGAACGTAGCGATGGTGACTTCAGCCGCTACTGCGCCCATGGGCGCAGACCGCGAAGCGAAGTAGCCCATTCGAGGGTGTGTAAAGCCCAGTGCGGCATATGCTTCCGCGCCGAAAGGGGTGAAGTAGATCATGCCGTGTATTGGTTCGGCTCCACGGAAGACGCGGCGCGCGGTTTCTGGTGCGATCGAGGTCATCGATAGTCCTTCATGCTGGTGGTGTGGTCTTCGAACAGTCGAGTCGGATGGTTGTTCTACGCCGGCTATCTCCCTCTGACATACATGCGGTCCCGGACGGCATCACCCACTCGGTAGACGGCCAGGACGACCAATGAAATCAGAATGCCGGAGGGGAGAATCTGTTGTGGTGCACTCAAGATGTGCAGGTACGCATCGGATAGGTCACCGCCCCAACTCGGAGTGGGGGGCTGTATTCCCAACCCCAGGAATGAGAGTGCCGCCTGCGCGAGAAAAGTCAGGCCGGTGAGCACGGTCACCTGAACGACAACCGGCCCGATTGCGTGCGGAAGAAGATGACGCAGGAGCACTACGTGCGGCGGGCATCCTGAGAGTCGCGCGCTCAGAACGAAGTCTCGGTTCCTCGTTTCGCTGACCCCGGCAGCCAGAATTCTTGCAATTGTGGGTGCATAGACGACTCCGAGCGCTGACATCGACGTGATCAGGCTCGGCCCCAGAACACCGGTAATAGCCACTGCGAGAACCAAACCTGGGAATGCCAGCAATGCGTCCGCCACCCGGAGGAGTGACGCGCCGATCCAGCGTGGCCAATATCCGGCGATCAACCCCCACGGAATTCCCAACAGCAGACTGACAGCGACAGCGATCGCGACGCCGAAGAAGGCGGAGCGTCCTCCCCAGATCAATCGACTGAGCACGTCACGACCGAAGCCGTCAGTGCCAAGCAGGTGCTGTGCACTCGGACCGGCGAACGTGTTGGTCAGGTTCTGATCGGTCGGACTGTGCGGAGCCACGAACGAGGCCAAGACGGACGCCGCTATCAGCGTTCCGAGAAAGCAGTAGCTGAGCCATAATCCGGGGTGCAGTCGAGGGAGAGCCCACTTGGAGCGGGTCTCGCCTGCGGTGGTCAGCGCGAGTTGGCTCACGAGATCGTTCCCTTCCTCAATTGTGGGCTGATCATGTTGTTGACGACGTCGACCAGGATGTTCACGAGAAGCACGATCACGACGAACAGCAACACAATGCCTTGAAGCATCGGATAATCTCGCGTGTCGATCGCAATGACGAGAGCGCTCCCGAGGCCCGGCAGCACGAAGATCTGCTCGAGAATGACCGTCGCACCCAGCATCGCCGCGGCGAGCAATCCATAGACAGTGACAATCGTGGGAACGATGTTTCGTAGCGCGTAGCGCCACACGATCTTCCGCTCGTCGATACCCATCGCACGCGCAGTTCGTACGTAGTCACTTGACAGTGTCTCGATCATCGCAGCCCTGGTCTGCCGAACCGCAATCGATGCTGCGCCGGCAGCGAGCGCCGTTGCTGGTAGGACCAAATGGCTCAGGTTGTCGATCACACTGTTCTCGAGAGGAACCCAGCCGAGCACCGGTAGAACTCCCAAACCGAGGGCGAAGACATCGACCAGCACGATAGCGAGGAAGAAGTCCGGTACCGCGAGTCCGATCCCCGAAACCGTGCGGGTCAGACCATCGCTGCGTCGTCCCTGCCGCGTCGCGGTCCACACACCGAGCGGTATGGCGACGACGGCGGACAGTAACAGTGCGAGTACAACGAGCTCGGCGCTCGCCGGCAGGCGCGCAAGGATCTGTGGGCCGACGGGGGCGCTGTTCTGTAGCGACGTTCCCAGATCTCCGTGCAGAGCCGACACCACCCAGTTCCAGTACTGGACCAGCAGAGGTTGATTCAATCCGAGGCGCTCGTTGAGTGCCGCGATCGCTTCATCGCTGCCGTTCGGACCGAGAAGTGCCTCGGCTGGTCCACCGGGGATTATCCGGATAAGGGCAAAGGTTATGAAACTAGCGATAATCGCGGTAGGAATTATCTGTGCGAACCGGACGCCGATCATCCGTATGTAAGGATTCACCGGCGATCGGTGAGGGTTTCGGGTCGGAACGCTCTCAGGCTCGGGGGCCAACGAATTCTCTTGCGATACAACGGTCGTCGTCATGACTTCGAGAGGTACGTCAGATTGGGGGAGCCGTTCAGTGCGGGAACGGCCCCGTGGACGTTCTTCGTGTAGGCGACCACGTCGGGAGTGAAGTACAACGGTACGTACTCAGCGGACTTGATCACGACTTGATTTATCTGTTTGACGATGTCGAGCTGAGCGGTTTCGTCATACGTGTTGTTCAGCAGTGCGATCAGCTTCTCCAACTCCTCGTTGGGGACGGAATTCTGCCGGAAGTACGATCGCGAACCCAGAGAGGCTTCGAAATTGAGCGGTGCGGATGCTCGCGTGGGCCATCCCACGCTGAAGACGTCCGCGCTGTTGTGTGCGACGAACTCCGTAATCGCCTGAGGTCCACTCATTTCGACGAAGTCGACCTTGATGCCGACTTTCTCCCATTGTTCTCCGACAAGGACAGCGTTGGTCGAGTACGGCGGTAGGTTGCCTGCTAGTCCGCGCACGGTGACCCCATTCGGATACCCCGCCTCCGCTAGCAGCGATTTGGCCTTCTCCGGGTCGTACGGCCATGCATCTTCGGTTTCCTCGTCGTAGAACTGCGAACCGGGAGGATATTGACCGAACGCCGCAGTTCCTTCCGTGCTGTCCAGCGCGGCTCGCGCAATTGCCTTGCGGTCGAGCGCATACTGCATCGCCAGACGAACCCGGACGTCGTTAACCACAGGGTTCTTGTTGTTGATCACGACGAGCGCAACTCCGAGTCTCGGGTCGTGACTGACGTTCAGGTTGGGATTCCGTTCGAGGATCGGAGCACTCGACGGTGTGAGCCCGTATGCAAAATCCGCAGCGTTCGATGTCAGGGCATTTGTCAGCGCTGTGGGATTGGAGATCACCTGGATCTGGATCTTGGCGAGCTGGGGGCTGGGTGGACCTGCCGGTTTGTAATCGTCGAATCGACTGAATGTGTATGAACTGTTCGGGACTGCGCTGGTGAATGTGTACGGCCCTGCGCCTACAGGCTTGTTGGCGAAGTCTGCCCCTGCTGCTGCCAGCGCAGTGGGGGAGACCACCATTCCCAATCTGCCGTTGAGCCAGCCTGGTAAACCGGAGGTAGGTGAACTCAACGAGATCGTGACGTGATCTGGGGACGTTGCTTCGATGCTCTTGATCGTCGGGACGGAAACGATTCCGAGACTCAAGCAGTGTTCCATGCTTGCCTTGACGGCTGCTGCATCGACAGCTGTACCGTCGTGGAAGGTCAAGCCGTTCTGCAACGTCATCTCGAACGTCAGGTTGTCCGGTCCGGAGAAGCCCCACTCGCTGGCGATTCCGGGCCGCAACTTCTGGGTGGCAGGTTCCGCATCGATCAGTGGTGCATACATCAACTGTAAGTAGTCGATGTCGTATCCGATGTTTCCCGCACACGGGTCGAGCGAGGCGGGCACGTGCGATGTCGCGACCTTGAGTTCGGCGTTCGGATCGGCAGGTCCGGTATCGCCGGCGGTACCGGTGGCGCTGCTCGAACAGCCGCTGAGCACAAGAGCAGAAAGTGCAAACGCAGCTACCAGCACACGTGGGCCACTTTTCCCATGATTCTGGAAGCGTGTGATCGGATATCGGGATCGCAAAGACAGACGCGGATTCATATGGTGGACTTTCGCTTTGGTCTTCTCGGAAGGGGGGAGACTGACGCGGCACGCATTTACTGCGGCGGGTTGAAGATTCCGATCGATGTGGCCGGGGACGATAGATGGCAGGCGGAGCTGTGTGCGGAATTCGAGGCCGCGCGAAGTGACGGCGCTTCCGACGCACAGCGATCCATCGCAAACGTGCAGCGGGTGCGGAATCGACAGCCCGAGGGTGGATTCCGTGGGTCGGGTAACTCGCCCCGCACCAATGCTTTCCGACGACTGCGCCGCTCGAGTTCGATGTGCGGGGCCGCGGCGAGAAGCGCCTGCGTGTAGGGGTGCGATGGAGTCCTCAGGACCGTGGCAACCGGTCCGATCTCGACGATTCGGCCGAGGTACATCACCGCGACGCGATCGGCGATCCATGCCACCGAACCCAAATCGTGCGAAATGAAGATGTACGTGAGGTCATGTTCTTCTCGGAGATCGGCAAGAAGCTGCAACACCTCTTCCTGAAGCGAAACATCCAGGGAGGCAACAGGTTCGTCGCAGAGAATCAGTGGCGCCTTGGAGGCAAGTGCACGAGCGATGGTCACGCGTTGGCGTTGGCCACCGGAGAGCTGGGTCGGGAGGCGGTCGGCAAGCTCAGCGCCGAGACCGACCCTACGCAACAGCTCGACGGCTTTCGGCCGCAAGGACTGTGGGATGCGCAGACGCCCTGGCGCCATCGGCTCGGCTACGCAAGCCCATGAGGACATCCGATTGTTCAAGGCCGACGTAGGGTTTTGAAAAATGAGATGGGAAGATCCACCCTTGCCGAACGCCGGGTCGTCGAGATTCATAGTGATGGAGCCTGCGGCCGTAGCCACCAGACCCGCGAGAGCGTGAGCCGTCGAGGATTTTCCCGATCCTGATTCACCGATTATCGCAAGGGTTTCGCCCCTCTGTACGGAGAAGCTGACGTCGTCGACCGCGCGAAGAGCTTTGCGTCCGCGTCCGTACTCGACTGCCAGATTCCGAACGTCGACGATGACGTCGGTGTTGCTCATCAGCTCACCAGTCCGAGCAACTCGAGTTCGTCGCTGCGGTGACATCTTGTTGCCGATTCCGGTGATCCGATCAGAAGTGGATGATCGGATATGCAGAGCTCCTCGGAGTAGTTGCACCGGGCGACGTATCGGCAACCCACGCCGTCAGCAGGGGCTTTGCTGGTGAAATCGCCTCGCGCCTTGGGTGATTGGGAGGAGACTTCTTCGAATGTCGAGCGTGCCGCCTCGAGAAGGCTGAACGTGTAGGGATGCGCGGGCCGCCGAAGCAGCACGTCTCGTGGCGCGACGTCGACGATCTCGCCGCGAAACATGGTGATGACTCGATCCGCGACCTCGGCGACAACCGCGAGGTCGTGACTGATCAACAACACGGCAAGATCGCGCTGTTCGGCCAGTTCTCGAAGGAGATCGACAATCTGAGCTTGGATGGTGACGTCGAGCGCTGTTGTCGGTTCGTCCGCGATCAGCAACTTCGGACCGCATGCCAGGGCCATCGCGATCATCACCCGCTGACACATCCCGCCGGAAAGCTCGTACCCGTACGACTTCAAGGTTCTGCTCGGGTCGGCCAGTCCGACCTGGTGGAGAAGATCTGTAGCCACGTCCTCCGCATCGACTTTCGTGATGTCGCGGTGGGCCTTCAACACATCGACGATCTGGCGACCGATGCTGACGGAGGGGTTGAGAGCCGAACTCGGGTCCTGGAAGACCATACTGACGTCGCGACCGCGTATTTTCCTCAACTCGGCGGCGGGCCGACCCACAAGTTCCTGTCCTTCCAAACGGATGCTTCCGCTGGTTGTTGCCGTACGGGGCAAGAGACCGAGCAGAGCGAGTCCGGTCAGTGTCTTTCCGCTCCCGCTCTCTCCTACGAGGCCGGTGATTTCGCCCGACCCCAACTCGAAGCTCACTCGGTCGAGGAGTCTGTTCGAAATCGATTCTGTCCCAGTGTCAACCGTGAGGTCTCGTACTTGCAGAAGTGGGCTCATCGTCGGGTCGTCCACGTGTGATCGTTCATCGCATTCCTCCGTAAACAACTGAACTGTTGTGACTGGAATCACGTGCCGGGGAACCATAAACACTCACCTGCAACAAAGTCAATGAATGTTGCAACGATTGCCGTCGATGGCGCCGTCTGATCGCCTCCGGCTACCGACCAGCACGTCGTCAGCGATACATTCACTCCATGGCCGAGACACGTGACATCCGCGCGGAAGCGTTGAGTGCCGCCCGACGACAGTTCGCAGCCGGAAAACCGCTCGATGTGAATGCTTTGGCCACCGAGTTGGGGGTGGATCGGACCACCTTGTTCCGGCGTGCAGGGAATCGCGACACAATTACCGGTGACGTGCTCGATTCGCTGGCGCGCCGAACGTGGCGAATGGGCCTCGAGGAGTGCGGTGGAAGCGGAGCGTCAAGGGTTGTCGACGTCCTCACCTACCATGCACGGGCGACAATCGAGACCGAATTCTTCCGGACGTATTTGACTCGGGAACCGCAAAAGGCGTTGTGCATACTCACAACTGGACTGGGGCCGATTCAGGGCACGATGGTCGAATCCGTGCGAAGGCTGATCGAAGCTGAAATACCGGAGCAGATTCGGCCAGACCTGCCCGTCGAGGACATGGCATATCTGCTGGTTCGCGTGGGTGAGTCGTTCATCTACAACGATTTGCTCACTGGTGGCACTCCGGATACGGAGAAGGCTCGCTTGGCGTTCCGGCTCATCCTCTCGCGTGACTAGTGTGCCGAGTTTCCGTTTTCTCAGTTTTCGTGAAAGCGCTTCGAATGCAAGCTATTTCATAGCTATGCCTGGTTGTATGACCCAATCAGGCTGGTGGGATCGGCACAAAGCTCCGCATCTCGTCCCGTCCGGGCCGGATGACGCCTGCGGCGGATTCGGGAACCTCGTTCCAGGCGCCGGGAAGGTCACGTAGAGGCTCGGAGACGACGATTCGGGTCTCCTCACTCAGATGGTGCAGGGCATCCACCTCAGGATGGAGCTTGCGCAACGTGGAAATCTCGGTGGAGAAGAACAACGACCTCGACTGGTGCTCGCTGGAATAGCGAAAGATCCAGGTGGAGATGCCATCCGACGTGGCGACGGTCATCTGAACCGGATTGTCGATTCCCTGCGAGCGGGCCGTGTGCTCGACGAATCCGACGGCCCTCGCGACACCTTCGAACGGATCGTCGGTCAGGCCGAACGTCAGCGCGAGGAAGAACAAGGTTTCCGAGTCCGTCGATCCTTCGAGATCCGGAAAGAGCGACGGATCAATGGCAGTCACCAATTCCCGTTTCATGTCGTGGAATCCGTGTAGTGAACCGTTGTGCATCCACAACCATTGCCGGTGCCGGAACGGGTGACAGTTGCTGCGCTGCACTGCAGTTCCCGTCGAGGCGCGGATGTGAGCGAACAGCAGAGGGGTGCGCAATTGGGAGGTGACTTCGCGCAGGTTCGAGTCGTTCCACGCGGGTTCGATGCTCTTGAAAACTGCCGGTTGGGGGCCTTCCCCGTACCAGCCGATTCCGAAGCCGTCGCCATTTGTCGTCGTGGCCCCGAGTTGAGAATGCAGGCTCTGGTCGATCAGCGAGTGCTGTGGCCTGAACAGCAAGTCATGGGCCAGTATCGGCTCTCCGGAATACGCCATCCACCTACACATACTTTCAACTCAAGCAGATCGAGTCGGCGTTGACGGTGCATGCGTAGCGGCGTGCGTCGTCTGGGTGGGCTTCCATGTCGACACAGCCCAGATCACGACGATGTTCAGCGCGATGATGAGAGTCGACCACCAGGGGTAGTACGGCAGCCACAAGAAGTTCGCGATGATCGAGATCGCGCAGATCACCACTGCCGACACCCGCGCCCAGGCCGCTCCGGTGAACAGTGCAAGCCCGACGAGAGCGACGAGCGCGCCCAACACGAGATGGATCCAACCCCACGTCGTCAGGTCGAACTGATAGACGTAGTCGATCCCGACTACGAACACTTCGTTTTCGGCGACGGCAGCGAGTCCTTGGAAGAACTGCACGATGCCGACCGTCACCAAGATGACGGCTGCCCCGATCGATGTTCCTACCGCGAAACCCTGCTTGACTGATGTTGTATCCGACATGACGGTTTCCCTTGATTCGGTGGGGGGCGACCGGACACGTGCCCGGCACGCTCGTTGTAGTGATCGTTGTTCCACCGGCTGACCGCTATGAAACGGAAATACCTGTCCAATGCGGTGAGAAATCAGTGCGATCTGCTCCGATGTGCGGGCGAAATGTAACTTCTGACCCCTGTTGATCCGATGGACCCCTTACCCGAACGCGTGTGCGGAGAAATTGCTCGTAACCGAAGTTCACAGAAAACAAGAAGAATTCGGCACGGAATTCGACCTATTTGTCCAGCTGTACTGGTATTTTGACTGAATTGACCGGAAGCTACGGTCCGCGGAAAAAAGGTAGCGAGAGAATGACGATCTTCGGCAGGCGTACCGCGGGCATCACCGCGACGGCCTTCGTCTTGGCGACCGTTGTGTCGACAGCACTCCCCGCAGTGGGATCGGCTGCCCCCGTTTCGCTCACCCGCGCGTGCAACTCGGAAATCAACGAAAATTCGATGTCACTCGATCCGGCCGTGATCGACGGTTGGTACGACATCTCGACTGGATCGCCTGGAACGAAAATCAACTCGATCGAGGCGTGGCGGACAGTGCCGGGAGACATCCTCGAGTTTCGCGCATCGGTGACGATCAGAGCCCACGGAAGTCCCGTCCGAGGGACCCTTCGGATCGACGGCGCCGGCTTGACCGGAGATCAGGATTTGATCTCCAAAATGACGTTGACCCAAGATCTCGGCCGGTCAGGGTCAACGGTCACCGACGCTGACGACGGTTCGGTCATCCCCGTACGTGCCAAGCTCGCATTCGACGTCACAACTCCTGGACAAGTCGCGCAGAACCAGACGGTCAACCTCTCGGCAGTCAAGATTGTCTTGGCAGGCGACACCACCGATCCGGGAGGTGAGTGCCCCGGCCCCGGCCCCGGCGGCGGGGGGAATGGAAGCGGTGGCGGAAACGGCAGCGGTGGTGACGGTTCCGGTGGGAACGGTGGGGATTCCGGTGACGCACTTCCCGGTCGTGACGTAGGAAACCGAGTACCAATTGCCCAGATTCCGTCCGGCCCGACTTCTCGTCCGTGACAGCGGCACCTGGATCCACGGCCAGCCGAACGTGGGCCGCTGCAGTAGTGGCGACAATGCTCTTGATCGGCGGATGTTCCGACGACGGTGACTCGCCGACCCGCGTCCTCGCGACCGGCCAACAAGATTTGCCGCCAGAGATTCGCGCGGTGGTCGACGGTCCGGATGTCCCGACCGCGCTGCGCACAGGCAACAGCACCGCTGACATCCTGCCGATCAAGACGACGACGGACGGCTCGCTCATTCCGCCCGAGGATGTCAGTGAGATCGGATGGTGGGCAGATTCGGCATTTCCCGGCTCCGGCGCGGGCACCGTGGTGATCACCGGACACATCAACGACATCTATGAGGGTGACGGTTTCGGAAAGAAGTTCTCGACACTGGAAATCGGCTCGGTCGTGACCGTGGCGGGCGCCGGGGGACAGACCTGGAACTACCGTATCGATGCGGTCGATCACTACAGCAAGGACGGCGAGCTGCCGGTCGAGCGATTGAACAGCCTCGACGGACCCGAAACCCTCGCGCTGATCACCTGCGGCGGCGAGTTCGTCGGTCCGCCGTTCGGATACGAGGACAACGACGTCGCGTGGGGAACTCCGGTGCCCGCATAGCCGAAAACCAGACGTCGGAACGGTTGATAAACTGGGTCCCGCGTTCGTGGCCATCCACGCACGTTTCAAAAGTCCGAAGAAGGAGATTGTGCTGTGGTTGACCTCGCCTATGTCATCGCTGGGTCCGAAGCGACTGGCGGTGCCGGCCTGCAGGTCGACCTGAAGACGTTCCAGGCATTGGACGTCTACGGCGTAGCGACCACCACATGTATCGTCTCGTTCGATCCCAAGAACAACTGGGGTCATCGCTTCGTACCGATCGCTCCTGACGTGATCGCTGATCAGATCGAGGCTGCCACTGCGGCTCACGATCTGGACGTCGTCAAGATCGGCATGTTGGGCACGCCCGCCACCATCGAGGTTGTGGCAGAGGGCCTGCGTCGGCAGTCCTGGCGCCACGTCGTCCTCGACCCGGTCCTGATCTGCAAGGGCCAGGAGCCCGGTGCGGCTCTCGATACCGATACAGCACTTCGTGATTCGATCCTCCCGCTCGCCACCGTCGTCACACCCAACCTGTTCGAGGCACGCACCCTCGCCGGAATGGACAGCATCGAAAGCGTCGACGACCTCATCGAGGCCGCACGTCGTATCCATGATCTCGGACCCAAGTACGTGCTCGCAAAGGGCGGTGTCGAACTCGCCGGTGGCGACGCCGTCGACGTGTTGTTCGACGGGACCGACGTGACTGTTCTCTCCGCCCCCAAGGTCGGCGAAGAGCGCGTCTCGGGTGCCGGTTGCACGCTGGCCGCCGCAGTGACCGCGGAGCTGGCAAAAGGCGCCGACGTGGGAGAAGCCGTCGCTCTGGCAAAGAAGTTCGTCACGGCGGGCATCGAAGGCCGCGTCTCGGCACACACGCCGTTCGACACCGTCTGGCAGGGCGCGTTCAAGGGATAGGCGCACGGCGGCTCACATCGCCGCGCGCGGCCTGGCAGGATCGAGTGCGTGAGTACTGCGAACCTGAATCGAAGCGAAGTCGCCGAACGATCTCGAGCCATCTCCGTCGCCGGTTACCGGGTGGAGTTGGATCTGCGATCGGCGGTCGACTCCGCCGTGAAGACCTTTTCGACGGTCACGACAATTGATCTGACGTCCTCGGTGGAGTCCACGTGGCTCGATTTCATCGGTGCTGCGGTCGATTCCGTGGACGTCGACGGTGCGTCGATTCCGGTGGAGTACGACGGATCCCGGATCGTGCTGCGCGGACTCGGCGGATCGAACGTCGTTCGGGTGGCAGCTCACGGCAACTACAGCCGTTCCGGTGAAGGGCTGCACCGATTTGTCGACGACGCTGACGATCAGACGTATCTGTACACGCAATACGAGCCTGCCGATGCCAGGCGTGTTTTCGCCTGCTTCGAGCAGCCGGACCTCAAGGCGCCCTTCACGTTCGAGGTGACAGCACCTGACGGCTGGGAAGTCCTGTCGAATCAGCCCGCGACCCAGACTCTCTCCGTGGACGGTGCACAACGCGTCACTTTCGCCCCGACGCTGCCGATCTCGACCTACATCACCGCGATCGCGGCCGGGCCGTATCACCGCGTGGCGTCGTCGTGGAGTCGCGGCGAACTCACTGTCGAGTTGGGTGCGCTGTGCCGGGCGTCGTTGGCTCCACACCTCGATGCAGACAACGTTTTCGACATCACCCGTCAGGGGCTGGACTTCTACGCCGAGCACTTCGACTATCCGTATCCGTTCGGCAAGTACGACCAGATCTTCGTCCCCGAGTACAACCTCGGCGCCATGGAGAACCCGGGACTGGTGACCTTCACCGAGGCATACGTGTTCCGCGGCTCCGCAACCGACGAGCAGCATCAGCGCCGCGCCAACACGATCCTGCACGAAATGGCGCACATGTGGTTCGGCGATCTCGTGACCATGGTCTGGTGGGACGACCTGTGGCTCAAGGAATCTTTTGCCGATTTCATGGGATCGCTGGTCAGCGCCGAAGCTACTCGCTTCACCGATGCCTGGGTAGCATTTGCCATCAAGCGGAAGGCGTGGGCGTACCTCCAAGATCAGCTGCCGACCACGCATCCTATCGTCGCCGACATCGTCGATCTCGAAGCTGCGAAGCTGAACTTCGACGGAATCACCTACGCCAAGGGCGCCAGTGTCCTCAAGCAACTCGTGGCGTTCGTCGGCCGTGACGCGTTCTTCGAAGCGGCACGACGGTACTTCAAGGCCCACGCCTTCGGGAACACCACGCTGGTTGATCTGCTCGACGTGCTCGCGGAGACTTCCGGACGTGATGTGCGCGAATGGGCCCGAATCTGGTTGCAGACCACCGGAGTGTCCACGCTGTCGCTCGACGGAACAGACCTGGTCCAGACGGACCCGAGGCCGCATCGGCTCGCAGTCGGAATCTACGACTACAACGAGTCCGGAGACCTTGTTCGCACCGAACGCGTCGAACTCGACATCACCGAATCACGCACGTCGGTCGACCTTCCGCCCGGAGCACTCACACTGCTCAACGACGAAGACCTCACCTACGCCAAGGTGCGATTGGACGCGGAATCTCTGTCCACTGTCGAGGCATCCCTGGACCGCGTGAGCGATCCGCTTGCGCGCGGGGTGATCTGGTCGTCGCTGTGGAACTCGGTGCGTGATGCGCAGCTCTCGGTGTTCCGGTACCTCGACATGGTGGAACGATTCGCTCCCGCGGAGACAGATCTTGCGATTCTCAGCTCGATCCTGACCGATGCCCAATACGCGGTTCTTCACTACGTTCCGAAAAGCTTGCGGCCCAATGTAAGTGCAGGCTGGTTGGAAACGACCTGGAAGGCGGTGTTCGAAGCCGAACCGGAGTCCGGAAGACAGCTGGCATGGGCACGGGCTCTGTCGGCCGCTGCAGCGGTCAACGATGCTCGCGCCGACGAGGTGCGGTCGATACTCGACGGCACCTGCCCGGGGCCGGTCGGACTGGCTCTCGATCCTGATCTGCGGTGGGCATTGTGGATCGCCCTGTCGGCGACCGGCCATGCGAGTGTGAGCGACTTCGATGGTGAGCTGAGCAAGGACAGCACGTCAGCGGGTCGAACGGCGTACGTCCGCGCCGCGGCGTCGATTCCCGATGCCGAGACCAAGGCGGCTGCCTGGGCGTCGGCGACCACTGACGGCTCACTCTCGAACGACCGCCTGGATGCGACGATCGCCGGATTCCGTTCGGGCACGGACCCGTCGTTGATCGAGGGATATGCGGCAGAGTACTTCTCGTCCCTGGGGAAGTGGTGGTCCGAACGCAGCATCGAGATCGCCCGACGGTTGGTGAACGGACTCTTCCCGGCAGCTGAAGACACCTCTGCTGTCGATTCCTGGATCCAGGCCAATGCGGAGGCGCCCGCGTCGCTGCGGAGGCTTGTTCTCGAGCGTCGGGATCACCTGGCCCGAGACCTACGTGCCCAGGCGTCGAACGCGGTGATCTGACGCCATCAGCTCCGAAATGTCCTGTTCTTGGATATTGTCTAAACAGGGCTGCGACGGGAGACGACGTGCACACGATCACGGATCTGTCGCTGGTCACGGGCCCGGTTCCGCCCGTGGTGACGGTGCTCGGAATTCTGGCACTTCTGTGGCTGATCTTCTCGAGATCGAGGCGTCACGTCCTGATCTCGATTCCGGTCTGCATCGTCGCGGCAATCGCGATCACTCTCGTGCTGTACTGGCTGATCGAGAAGGTGTGGCACCCGTTCCCCGATCCGATTGCCCGTCCGGTCTACGTGTGGATCGGGTTGGGCATTCTCGGCGTGCTGCTGGGTGTTTCGCGGGTATTTGCGGCGACGCGGATCGACGGTCGCGTGCTCACCGTGGTCTCCGTGCTCCTGGTGGTCGTGTCGAGCGCGGCTCACGTGAATCTGCAGTTCCAGTCGTATCCGACGTTGGGAACAGCGCTGGGACTCTCGGACGCGGAGAAGGTTTCACTCGCAGACCTGGACGACGGCAAGGACGGGGCGGTACCGGTTTCGCAATGGAAGGCTCCCACGGACATGCCGTCGGCGGGCAAGGTCAGCACGGTCACGATTGCGGGGACGGTCTCCGGATTCAGCGCCCGCGACGCCGAGATCTACCTACCGCCCGCGTATTTCACCAACCCACGACCGGAGTTGCCCGTGTTGGTCCTGCTAGCCGGCCAACCAGGCGCGCCCGAGGACTGGCTACAGGGCGGACGTCTCGTCCAGACCATGGACACCTACGCCGCTGCGCATTCGGGCTTGGCTCCCGTTGTCGTCGTTGCTGACGGGACCGGGTCGGAACTGGCGAATCCGCTCTGCGTCGATTCCCAACTCGGGAACGTCGCGACGTACCTTTCGCGCGATGTTCCCGACTGGGTGCGCGGGAACCTCCAGGTGGATCCCGACCCGAGGAAGTGGGCGATCGGGGGACTTTCCTACGGCGGCACCTGCGCGTTCCAGATGGCAACGAACTTCCCCGCGGTCTATCCGACGTTCCTGGATCTGTCCGGTCAGATCGAACCCACACTCGGCGATCGCAAGCAGACGGTCGATGCAGCGTTCGGCGGCAATGAAGCCGCGTTCGTGGCAGTGAATCCGCAGGATCTGCTCCGGGAGAAGAAGTTCCCCGACAGCGCCGGGGTGTTCGTGGTCGGCAAACAGGACAACGACTACCGCCCAGGTCTTCAAACGCTCTACGAAGCCGCAAAAGCCGCAGGGATGGACGTCCAATACGCCGAGGTCGACGGAGGACACAGCTTCCAAGTGTGGTCGGCTGGATTGGCGAGTCAATTAGGTTGGCTGGGAACGCGACTCGGCCTGCCCGGATGAACGATCGTCCGGAAGTTCCGAAGACCCGATGATCAGCGGGTGAATTCTTCCGGTCGCCCCGGCTTCGGAGCCCAATCCCTGCGGATCCGCCACACTCGCGAGCCGAAGGTCGAGTGCGCCGGTCCATTCTCGGTTCAATTGCGCATCGAGTGCGTCGACGCGCTCGAGTAGCGGAGGGTGCTGGTCCGGCGGGCAGGCTTCGAGCAAGGTCGCGAATACCGCGCGTAGACGACGCTGGACCTGCGCGGAATTGGTACTGAAGTGCCGGATCTCGTCGGTGGCGACGGACACGTAATCGGTCCAGGTGCGTTGCTGCCCTCGGATCAGCGTGAGATCCGAGGTTGACGTGTCGAAGCGGACCCGCGGGGCGAGAAGTACCAGAAGATCTTCGATGTGGTCGAGAGCCTGCACGGCTCGGCCCGGGTCGTTGATGGCGGGTGACAGCGCCTTGAGCGCGATGTCCACGATCGACTGAAGCGCTGCACCGGGGCTGACGACCGGGCTGTGCGTGTCACCGAAGATCAAGCACGACATCAAGGTGTCCGGGCGTACCTTCAGCGAGGGTCCGCGTACCTCGAAGAGGGGCGCGTTCTGGGCGACGAACTCGCCGATGCTGGGGACGACTTCGACCGAGACGTCCCAGCGGCCGGCCAACCGCTGCAGTCGTGCGAGATCGATCGCCAGCAGAATCCGGCCGTCGGGTGAGAGGTGGCGCAGGCGAATCACCAGTGCGTCGGCGCTCTCGGAGTTCTCGGACTCGCGCGGTTGGGGTAGGGGGAGCGGCTGACTGGGTTTCGGTGCGCCAGAGGGCAGGTCCTCGTACAGCGGATAGGCACGAATCGTCGCGCTCCGGCCCTGGGCCGCTATCCAACGCAGCAACCGACTGGAATTGAGAATCGACCCGACCTTCGCCACCAACGCGATGAACAGGATCGCACTGGCCAATGCCAGAAGCAGTGCGATCGCCGTGGAGATGGTCGGTGAGGAATTCTCCGAATCGAGCGCCAGATCGAGCGCAATGATCAAGGAGAAGACGAACGTGGCCAGAAACATGCCGATCGACCACCGCATCACCCGCTGCTGCGCAAGCATCGGGACCACCCGCACCGAAATCTGCGATGCGCCGAACTGCATTGCGAGGGTGATGGCGGTGAACACCAGACCGGTGAGAGTGATCATCCCGCCGGCGATGACGCTGAGCAGCGTCGCGGTGGCCCCGGCGTCCACGCCCTCGGAAATGGTACCGACGTCGCCGTCGCTGACGAGATCTCCGTCGATCCCGACGAGGATGTTCGCGGTGACGACGGACAGGACGACGAGGATCACGGGGAGACGCCAGACGGGGACTGTTCGTAGTCGTCGGCGAGTTCGACGCCAGCGAATTCTGTCCGAGAGCCGCCGCGACAATCCGACCTTCGACGTGGGGGTTGCGGTGTCGACGACGGGGAGCGGTGGTGGGGGCGGGGGAGCGGAACCGAAACTTCCCGACACCGTTTCCTGCACGTAGATCTTCGCGTGGATCATCGGCTCGCGATAACGCTGTTCACGGGCCACTGCCCGGCTCATCTTCGCCGGCTTGTCGCGGTAACGCGAGCGCGCCCACGGCGCACCCGGGCGACTCAACCGAATTGCTCCGATCAACAGAAGTGGGGTGAAGAACAGCCCGATCAAGCCGGTCCAGAGTTTGCCCTTCATCAACGTGATCACGGCGAGTCCGAGTTGGATCACGATCGCGACGACAACGCCGATCAACGTCGCCAGGCTACGGTCCTCCTCGTACGGGTCGAACTCTCCCGCGAACCCGATCGGGTGGACCCCGAGAAGGAAAAGGAACGAGATCGCGATGGCAACGAACACTGCGTCGATGGACGAGCGACCTTCCTCGGCCCAGTAGACATCGCGCAGATGCAACACGAGTGCGTACTCGTCGAGGACCAACGCGCTGCCGATACCGAACACCGACGCGAGAACACAATTGGCGATCGGGGTGTGATAGTCGGCCAGAGCGATGAAGGCGAAGCCGGACACGAGCATCATCATCAAACCGAAAACCATGTGGTGGATGTGCATTCCACCGGGCGTGACATTGCCTGGCCACCACGAGACCTCGGCCCGGATCATCCGGACGCTGAAGCGGATGAACAGGAACGTCAGGACAAAGGCGAGTAGGAGGAAGAACAGCGGGAGCCTGCCGGTGTCGACGACCGTGTGCTCGAACCAGGACCGCACGGCGTCAACTCTTGCTGGTGGCGAGCTTGATCAGCTGAGGAGCCGTTGCGTCGGGCAGGTATGCACGCGTCAGTGCGATTCCGATCCGAGGCAGGTCGGCCTCGTCGCGGAAACACAGGAAAACGGGTTCGTACCTCGGCTTGAACTTCTTCTTGAACGCGTGAAGAGACCGGAAGCCGTACAGCGGTTCCATCGCGGCTCCGAGCATGTCCAGCAGGCGGTCCATCGATGCGGCGTCGGCGCCGTCGTCGCTGCGTGCGAGCGGTGCTCCGGACAGTGAGACGAATTGGGCACCTTGTTCTTTGAACTCGAGGGCCGACGATGCGATGAGGAACTCGACCACCGGACGGAACCCGTCGGGACGTCGACGCATGACATCGAGTGTCCAACCCTGAACCACGCCGCCTTCGCCGTACACCGGCAACCACGAGGTGACGCCGTGAATGCTTCCGGTCGGGTCGACGGCCAAGCCGACCCGGACGTCGCGGTCGAGCGCCTCCTCGACGCTTCCGAGGGTGAACCCCATCTCGGGTAGCCCCTTGTCGCCCACCCATTCCTCGGAGATGGCGCGCACCTGAGCCAATACGGAGAACGGCTCGTCGGCCAATGTTGTCATCCGGAAGGTGATGTCGTCCTTCTTGGCCTTGTTGAGCGCCGAGCGGATGTCCTGCCAGGATTTACCGGTGAACTGCAGTTCTGGTAGGTCGACGATCGTGTCTTCGGCGACCTGAACGGTGCGCCAGCCACGCCGGGTGGCGGCGTCGGCTGTCTCCTTCCCCACGGAGAACAAGCAGGGAGTGAGGCCGTTGGCTTCGGACATCGTCGTGAATTCGTCCACCGCTGCGGCGAGTCGGTCGGGGTTCGCTATCGGATCGGCCAGGACCACGACGACACCGACATGCCGTTGGAATGCAACGACGCTCTCACCCGACTCGCCGAAGTAGTAACTGTTGCCGTCCCACGTCGTCATCCACGACATGGTTCCGCCGCCGTGTCGTTTGAGCAGTTCCCGAGCGGCGGCGCGCGGATCGTTCCCGGACAACGGCCCGCCTCGAATCTTGCGCCGCATCGGTACGTGGAAAGCGTGGCGGCCCTTGATCAACAAGATGAGTTCGAGAAGCCAGAGCAGCGCGGTACCGACCGTGACGGCGCCGGCGCTCTCGTAGTCGAAGAAGATGACCGAGACGAGGACGAGGGCGGTGGCCAAGACCGTCAGTGAACCGAACACCACGGCAACCCACCAGGCCCAGCGGCGACCTCGTCGCAACTGGTCCGCGATGAGGGCAACGATGACCACGTCGATCAATGCCGTCCAGCCCGAACCGGTTTCGGCTTCCGTCGGCCCGAACGGTCCGCTTCCGGGGAACAGCCAGACGGCGATCTCGACCACGCCGATCAGGAGCAGGCCGATGAATCCGAGCAGGCGGATCTCGCGTCGCGTTCGGGGGATGAACCCGCGCTCTCCGTCGCCGAAGAACTTCTCGCCCACCGGCAGGAATATCGCGACCGCGATGAGGTGCTGCACGTCGGCGAGGCGGCCTTCGAAGAGGAACGCGATCGCAATGTACGCACACAGAATGGCGCGCACTCGCATTCGCCAGGGCGAGCGGAGTGTTGCTGTGGTCGCGGCGAGTGCGGCGATGATTGCGGTAGTCACGCCGACGTCGCGGTGGGTGGCGAGGTTGCGAGCCCAATCCCAGTCGGTGTGGCTGCCCGCCCAGAGGAGGAGCGATGCACCGAGTTCGCCCGCCAACTGACCGCTGATCGTGACGATGGCCGCGTTCTTGGTTCCCAGGCGCCATTCGCACCAGCCGACCGCGAAGGCAAAAACGACGATGATCGAAACATACTGACCCGGCGTCAATCCGAAGAACCACCCCGTGACGAGAGTCCACCACTTGCCTTCCTGCAAGGCAGGAACTCCGTAGGCGATGTCGTTGAACCACGAGTAGGTACGGACGTGATTCCACAGGGCGCCGGTCGCGATCCCGACGACGGTGATGGTGAGCACTACGCTCGCGGTGAACGGCACACGCCGCAGGACGCTCAGCGTGTCGGAGGCGAAGCGAGAGGCCCGATTCGACGCGCCCGGCGCGCTCTGGTCGGTCTGCGGGGTGGGGGTCTGGGACTGCTCAGCCATCGAGGTTCTCTTCTCGCCATGCCGCACGGTGGATTCTGCCTGTTCAGCATGACAGGAATACAGACCGATAATCAGGCGAAGCGGCCAAAATGGACCAGACTGGCTGAGGGTCTCAGTCTCGTGGCGCTACTGTCGAGCCATGGTGAACGGAGATTTACTGAATCGGGACCACGTGGTCGCCTCACTTGCCGCTTTCGAACCTCGGTCGGTCGAATTGGACGGAAGGCGCTCGGCGTCGGTGGTCATCGTCGTCATGCGGACTGCGGACGGAACACCAGTGTTCCCGGTGACGAAGCGGCCGAGCAAGATGCGCGCCCACCCCGGTCAATTCGCGTTGCCGGGCGGAAGCGTCGACCCGGGCGAGTCGTCCGAACAGGCAGCGGTTCGGGAACTTTCCGAGGAGCTGGGTGTCGACGTTCCCGAGTCGAAGATCATCGGCCGGCTCGACGACTACGTCACTCGTTCGGGATTCGTGATCCGGCCGTTCGTCATGTGGTCGGGCGAGGACATCGGGGGACTGGTACCCAATCCCGACGAGGTGGCCCAGGTGTATGCCGTCACGTCGGAGGAGCTCGACGTGGACTCGCGCTTCGTCACCATCGCGGAGTCACCGAACCCGGTGATCCAATGGCCGTTCCGAACGAGCCTGATCCATGCGCCGACCGGAGCCGTCATCTATCAGTTCCGCGAAGTGCTGAACGGACGGCACACGCGCATCGACAAGCTCGAGCAGCCGGTGTTCGCCTGGCGATAAGGGCAGCTCGACACGCTCGGGACAGTTCAGGCTACGGCGCCTCGGCGAATAGTCCGTCGTGCTGTGGAAAGCTGGCCGCACGGCAATCGAACGACGCGAGGTGTGTGCAGTGAACTCTGGCGAACAAGAACCGATCCCCACGGATCGGATTCTCACTGTTCCCAACGTGCTCAGTATCGTGCGTCTACTCGCTCTGCCACTGTTCGCCTACCTGCTGCTCGTCACGCACTCGGACGGCTGGGCATTGGCGCTGCTGATGCTCAGCGGGTTCACCGACTGGCTCGACGGCAAGCTGGCCAGAGTGCTCGGACAGACCTCGCGTCTGGGAGCGCTTCTCGACCCGCTGGTCGATCGTCTGTACGTCGTGACGACACTGGTCACCTTCGTCGCCCGCGATTTCATTCCCTGGTGGGTCGCAGCGATACTCATCGGCCGTGATCTTCTGCTTGCGTTGACGCTGCCGATCTACCGCAGGCGTGGCCTGCCACCGCCCGAGGTGGTTTATCTCGGCAAGGCTGCGACCTTCCTACTGATGTTCGCGCTGCCGTTGATTCTTGCCGGGCACGGAGACTGGGCCATCGGACCGTTCACCCATGCCTTCGGTTTCGCTTTCCTGATCTGGGGAACCGTCCTGTACGTGTGGACTGCCGCGATCTACGTGCTCAAGGCCGTTGACGTTGCGCGAACCCACGAGGTCGTGCCCCGATGAAGTCGACCGGGGAGGACGTCCGTCGTAACCCGGTACCGTCGCTGCTTCGGTCACTCATGACCGAACATCTCGACCCGGGCTACGAGGCAACTGCATTCGAACGCCAGCACGAGCACACCAAGAACAGATCCTCGAAGACGGGGCCGTGGCTGGCCCTCGGCGCACTGTTGATCGGGTTCATCGTCACGGTCTCGGCTGTTCAGGCGACGAAGCAGGTGACCGGCACCGAAGAGGTTCGAAGCGAGTTGGTGGCGAAGGTCCGTGATGCGGAGGATCGAATCGATTCACTGGCCGCGTCCCGCGATTCACTCGGCGGAGCCGTCGACGCCGCGCGCGGCGTGGCGCTCGAAGGCGATGCACGCGGCAGCGCCGTCCTCGACCAACTGCGAGCGGTCGAATCCGGCGCAGGAGCCGAAGCTGTTCACGGAGAGGGACTGGTGGTGACGTTGACCGACCCGGCCGGACGCCCGAACCTCTCGGATGCGTCGCAACGGAGTGTCGGCGGTAAGACAGTTGTCCTCGATCGCGATCTGCAGACCGTCGTAAACGCCCTGTGGGCTGGGGGAGCGGAGGCGATCGCCGTCGGCGGCGTGCGAATCGGGCCGACGGTGACCATTCGTCAGGCGGGCGGCGCGATGCTCGTCGACAACCAACCTGTTTTCTCCCCGTACCTCGTCGAGGCGATCGGAGACACGCGAGCACTGCAGCGGAAATTCGTCGTCAGCGACGCCTACGTGAGAATGTCTAGCGTCTCGCAACTGTACGGAGTCGGTTTCGCGGTGGCCGAAGACGATTCGTTGACTCTGCCGCCTGCGGCGCCTCGCGCCGTCCGAGTGGCAACAGAACCCACAGAACCCAAGTGACAGAAGGAGTTCGATGAAGGCCGGTTCCGCCCTGTACGGACTCGCAGCACTGGTCGTCGGCATCGTCCTGGGCGTAGTTTTCAGCCCGCAGGTGCCCGACGTGATCCAGCCCTATCTTCCGATCGCTGTCGTTGCGGCGCTCGACGCCGTCTTCGGTGGACTACGCGCGTATCTGGACGAAATCTTCGACGCGAAGGTGTTCGTGGTTTCCTTCGTCTTCAACGTGCTCGTCGCGTCGTTGATCGTCTGGCTCGGTGATCAGTTGGGTGTCGGTACTCAACTCTCGACGGCGATCGTCGTCGTGTTGGGTATCCGGATCTTCGGCAACGCAGCGGCATTGCGACGCCGACTGTTCGGAGCGTGAGTCATGGCGGAACATTCCACGACCGAACCGGAAGAAGAACCTCCCGTCACCACTGCGGGTGAAGGTCGTCACGAGTTGCGTTCACCGTCCAAACACCGCACCAACGTCGTCTTCGCAATCCTCGCTGCTGTGCTGTTGGGCGTGCTCGGCGTTGCGATTGCCACACAGGTACGCAGCACAGTGGCCGGAGATTCACTCGACGCCGCGCGCCCTGCCGACCTCCTGGTGGTTCTCGACAATTTGAATCGGCGCGAAGCCGCGCTGAGGCAGGAAGTCGCGAATCTTCAGGAATCGCTTGCCACTTTGGAAGCCGGTGGCAACACGGGAGCAGCGCTGGACGAGGCGCGGGCGCGGCTGACCTCACTCTCCATTCAAGTGGGGACCGCTCCGGCCACTGGACCGGGTGTGACGATGACCCTGACAGATCCGGCGGGCGGCGTCGGATCGGAAGTGATTCTCGATCTCATCCAGGAACTGCGTGCTGCCGGTGCCGAAGCCATCTCGATCGCAGGTGCGAACGGCGAACCCATTCGTATCGGCGTGAACTCGTGGGTGAGTGGGCGTGGCGGCGAGATCGAATTGGACGGAACCCGGATCGAGCAGCCGTACACTGTGACCGCGATCGGAGATCCGCCGACATTGGCGGCAGCGTTGAACATTCCCGGAGGCGTCTTCGACAATGTCGCACGCAATGGAGGAACGTCGTCCGTCGAGCAATCGCAGCAGGTCACGATCTCCGTCTTGCGACAATTGAATCCGCGCCAATACGCTCAACCCGGAAATTGATCTTTTTGCGTCCGACTTTCGGACGGCCTGTGAAAGGAAGCCACTGTGAGTGAGCTCGATACACCTACCGATCTGCGCTACACCGCGGAGCACGAGTGGGTGAAGCGAACCGGCCCGACCTCAGTTCGAGTCGGTATCACCGACTTTGCTCAGTCGCAGCTCGGTGACGTCGTGTTCGTCCAGCTTCCCGCTGTCGACGAAGACGTGACCGCCGGTGAATCGCTCGGTGAGGTCGAGTCGACCAAGAGCGTCTCCGACATCTTTGCTCCGTTCACTGCGAAAGTTCTTGCAGCGAACGGTGAATTGGACGGACAGCCCGACCTCGTCAACACCGACCCGTACGACACGGGTTGGTTGGTCGAACTCGAGGTTGCCGACGAGGCCACACTCGACGCCGCACTCGCGGCAACTCTGGACGCGGAGGCATACAAGGGACTCACGTCCGAGTAGAAAACCTGCGCGTGGACCGGCCAACTCGTGTTGTGTCGCGGCCTGTCTCGCTGCACACGGCGGTCTGCGCAGGGTACGGTCGTTAGGTACGCATGTGCCGAGTCGGGGCGCAGGGCCGTATCGAACGTGACTGTGAAAGATGCTCGTGAAGAAAGTGCACTGCGTAGTCCAGTGATTCATGATCTGGATGATTGACCCAGGAGGAGAAACAGTGAGCGAGAACGGTAACGACGCGGGCTATGGGGAGTCGCCGGCGGAGACCACTTCGGTTTTCCGCGCGGACTTCCTCAATGAGCTCGACAACACCTCCTCTGCAGCACCGGCCGCCGAGCAGCCGGTTTCGGGCGTGGAAGGCCTTCCCGCCGGAGCCGCACTTCTGGTGGTCAAGCGGGGACCGAATGCAGGATCCCGCTTCTTGCTCGATCAGCCGACGACGTCGGCAGGTCGGCACCCGGACAGTGACATCTTCCTCGACGACGTGACCGTCAGCCGTCGTCACGCCGAGTTCCGTCAGGAAGATGCAGATTTCCACGTCGTCGACGTCGGAAGCCTCAACGGCACCTACGTCAACCGTGAACCTGTCGATTCGGCAGTTCTCGCGAATGGTGACGAGGTTCAGATCGGCAAGTTCCGTCTGGTGTTCCTCACCGGCCCTCGTGCCGGCGGTTCGCAGGTCGGCGAGTCGTCAGCAGGTGCGGGTAGCTAATGACGGCAGTGCGGCAGCAGAGCCAGCCCGGAATGTCGATTGGTTCCGTGCTGGATCGGTTGCGTCCAGATTTTCCCGACGTGACGATTTCGAAGATCCGTTTCCTCGAGTCCGAGGGCTTGATCAGCCCGCAACGGACACCGTCGGGATACCGCAGATTCTCTGTCGAGGACTGCGAGCGTCTTCGCTTCGTGCTGACCGCTCAACGCGATCAGTACCTGCCGCTCAAAGTGATCAAAGAACAACTCGAAGCGATCGACAGTGGCGCAGCGACGGTGAGTGCAGAAGTTCCTGCGCCTCGTCGTGCTCGCGTCCTGTCGATCGCTACGGGCGATGTCTCACCCGAGGCGTTCCGGGTCGATCGCGAAGTTCGAGTCGGTCGTCAGGATCTTCTCGCGCGCGCCGACATCGACGATCGGTTTCTGACCGATCTGATCCGCACCGGTTTGGTCGTTCCCGGCGCGGCGGGCTTCTTCGACGAGGATGCCGTGACGTTGGCGCGCACCGCTAAGGCGATGTCCGAGTACGGCTTGGAGGTTCGCCATCTGCGCGCGTTCAAGTTGGCTGCTGATCGCGAAGCGGGACTGGTGACTCAGATCGCCGGACCGGTTGCCAAGGGTCGTGACGCCGGAGCACGTGATCGTGCCGAGGAAATGGTGCGGGAGCTGGCCGCTCTGTCACTGACTTTGCACACGTGTCTGGTCAAATCGGCAGTTCGGGGAAGTCTCGATCGCTGAGTTCCTCGATCAGCGGGGCACACTCGAATAGAATTTCAGTACGACCGCATCGGAGTCGGTCGGCTGGATCACGTCAGGTTGGAGGCAAGCTCGATGGGCGAAATGCGTGTGATCGGAGTTCGTGTCGAGCAGCCTCAGAATCAGCCGGTCCTGTTGCTGCGAGAGTCCGACGGCGATCGGTACCTGCCGATCTGGATCGGGCAAACCGAAGCTACCGCGATTGTTCTCGAACAACAGGGAGTCGAGCCGGCGCGGCCGCTGACTCACGACCTGATCAAGATCTTGATCGAATCTTTCGGTCGGAGCCTCAAGGAAGTTCGGATCGTGGACCTGCAAGAGGGCACTTTCTACGCGGATCTCGTCTTCGACGAGCAGACCACTGTCTCGGCACGTCCGTCGGACTCGATTGCATTGGCCCTGCGCATCGGCGTTCCGATCTTCGCGTCGGAGGCTGTTCTCGCCGAGGCCGGTCTGGTCATTCCCGACGAGCGCGAAGACGAGGTCGAGAAGTTCAAGGAATTCCTCGACACCATCTCGCCGGACGATTTCAAAGCCACTGATGGTTAGCCTGAATTGACTGGTTGCGGACTTTAGTCTTCAACTCTCAAGTAGAGGTTGAGTCTCGGTCGGCGTGTTGCGTTGACCATGCACCCTCCTGGACTTACCGTTGCGTGCGGTGGAGATCTTCTCGCCTTGTCGATCGAGGCGTACTCTGGGTAAGTCCACTCATGGAATTACCTGCCTTGGATTCACATCTGAAAGTTCGGTCGGCACGGGATTCTCGTGACTGCTGATAGCACAGGTTGGTTACATGATGGCGAAGCGAGAGGGAGACGGCAGTGGAAGAACAGTCGAATGAGCGCGGGACGGGCATAGCCGGTAGTGCCGCGACTGCAGAAATGTCTTCCGAAGAGCTGCAGCCGGGCCTGTTCCCGGACGATTCCATCCCCGACGACCTCGTCGGATATCGGGTACCCAGTGCGTGCCAGATCGCCGGGATCACGTACCGCCAACTCGACTACTGGGCACGGACGTCGTTGGTTGTTCCGTCGATCCGTGGCGCTGCCGGATCCGGAAGCCAACGTCTGTACTCCTTCAAGGACATTCTCGTTCTGAAGATCGTGAAGCGTCTGCTCGATACCGGCATCTCACTGCAGAACATCCGCGTTGCCGTCGATCACCTCCGTAAGCGTGGCGTCCGCGATCTTGCCAACATCACTCTGTTCTCCGACGGCACCACCGTGTACGAATGCACGTCCCCCGAAGAGGTCGTCGACCTCCTCCAGGGTGGGCAGGGCGTATTCGGCATCGCAGTCAGTGGCGCGATGCGTGAACTCACCGGAACGATCGCCGACTTCCCCGCCGAGCGGGCCGACGGCGGTGAAAGTGATCCCAACCCGGAAGACGAGTTGGCTTCGCGACGCAAGAATCGCGCCAGCCGCAAAACCGGATAACGTACGTCACATCTCTTTGGAGGATGCCACGGTGCAGGTAGGCGTTTCGGTCAACTAGACTGGGCCTGCGTCGCCGGCGTACGGGAGAGCCTCGGATACCGATTCACCGAACTTGTCTTTGTTTCAGTCTTTGTCTCAAAGGTCAGTCGTGAGCGGGATCAGGGCGCCGAAGGAGCAATACCTCCCCGTCAATCTCTCAGGCACCAAGGACCGTACGGGCTCCGACGCCTCTGGAAAGCGGTGGGACAACCCACCCGCCGACGGGGAAAGGCTGTGGCTTCCGCCTTCGGCGGATCACTACCGAATCTCTCAGGCGCTCGGGAATCGAGCATGCGACAGAGGGGGAGGAACACACCGCAGTTCGGTGTGTGTCCTGATCCTCCGATCTGTCTGGGAGTTGTCGTGATCGACGCTGCAAGCCGTATATTTGCCGACCGCCATGTCGGTCCGAACGCCGCGGAACTCGCGCGCATCCTCGAACTCGTCGGGGTCGATTCACTCGACGAACTGGCAACCAAGGCCGTTCCCTCCGTCATCCTCGACGCTGCCCCGAACGGCATCGCTGCCGGACTCGACGCTCTGCCGCTTCCGGTCGGAGAGCACGAGGCACTTGCCGAACTGACTGCACTCGCAGCCCAGAACACCGTCGCGACGTCGATGATCGGCCTCGGCTACTTCGACACGTTGACGCCGCCGGTGTTGTTGCGCAACATCATCGAGAACCCGGCCTGGTACACCGCGTACACCCCGTATCAGCCGGAGATCAGCCAGGGCCGTCTCGAAGCCCTCCTCAACTTCCAGACCATGGTCGCCGATCTCTCCGGCATGGAACTGGCAAACTCGTCGATGCTCGACGAGGCCACCGCCGCTGCCGAAGCCATGACGCTCCTGCGCCGCGCGAACCGCAGCAAGTCCCCACGATTTGTCGTCGACGCCGATCTCTACCCGCAGACCCTCGCCGTCATCGAGACTCGCGCCGAGCCGCTCGGAATCGAGATCGTCTCTGCGGACCTCACCGCTGGTCTTCCGGAAGGTGACTTCTTCGGCGTCATCGCCCAGATCCCAGGTGCCTCGGGACGAGTCGTCGATTACACCTCGATCATCGCGGAAGCTCACGAGCGCGGCGCACTGGTTGCCGTCGGCGCAGACCTCCTCGCGATGACGCTCATCACCTCACCCGGTGAGCTCGGCGCGGATGCGTGCTTCGGAACCACCCAGCGTTTCGGTGTTCCCATGGGATACGGCGGACCGCACGCCGGTTACCTGGCCGTGCACTCCAAGCATGCGCGTCAGCTGCCCGGCCGCTTGGTCGGCGTCTCCATCGACGCCGACGGAGACAAGGCATACCGCCTGGCGCTGCAGACACGTGAGCAGCACATTCGCCGCGAGAAGGCGACGTCCAACATCTGTACCGCTCAGGTGCTCCTCGCCATCCTCGCTGCGATGTACGCGAGCTACCACGGCGCCGAGGGACTCAAGGCGATTGCGTTGCGCGTCGCTGCCCGCGCACACGCGTTGGCAAACGGCCTGCGCGAAGGCGGCGTGACCGTTGTCCACGATTCGTTCTTCGACACCGTGCTCGCTCAGGTTCCGGGCAAGGCGGCCGACGTCGTCGCTGCGGCCAAGGAATCCGGGATCAACCTGCGTCTGGTCGACGCCGATCATGTCGGTATCTCCTGCGACGAGGCCACGACCGCCGACCACGTCCTTGCCGTGCTCGACGCGTTCGGGATCGAGGATGCTGTTGTCGCCATCGAAGCCGAGGGCAATTCGGTTCCGGTTGCTCAGGAGCGCACCTCCGACTACCTGCAGCACGAAGCCTTCACCCGTTACCGTACGGAAACGGCAATGCTTCGCTACCTGCGCGCGCTGTCCGACAAGGACATCGCCCTCGATCGCAGCATGATCCCGCTGGGTTCGTGCACCATGAAGCTCAATGCGACCGCCGAGATGGAATCCATCACCTGGCCCGCGTTCAACGCGATCCATCCGTTCGCGCCGACATCGGATGCGCCCGGTCTGCTGAAGATCATCAAGGATCTCGAAGACTGGCTGGTCGCGGTCACCGGCTACGACAACGTCAGCCTGCAACCCAACGCCGGCAGCCAGGGGGAATACGCGGGCCTGCTCGCGATCCGCAACTACCACCTCAGCCGGGGCGACGACCACCGCGACACCTGCCTCATTCCGTCGAGTGCTCACGGCACCAATGCGGCTTCTGCCGTCATGGCCGGGATGCGCGTCGAGGTTGTCGCCTGCCGTCCCAACGGTGACGTCGACGTCGACGATCTGCGCGCGAAGATCGCCGATCACGCCGAGCGTCTCGCCGCGATCATGATCACCTACCCTTCAACACACGGTGTCTACGAGCACGAGATCTCCGACATCTGTGCAGCGGTACACGACGCCGGTGGCCAGGTGTACGTCGACGGCGCCAACCTCAATGCGCTTGTCGGCCTTGCCCGTCCGGGCCGATTCGGCGGCGACGTCAGCCACCTGAATCTGCACAAGACCTTCTGCATCCCGCACGGCGGCGGCGGACCCGGCGTCGGCCCGATCGGTGTGCGCTCACACTTGACGCCGTTTTTACCCGGACACCCGATGGCCCCCGAACTCGGTGGTGGAGGAACGATCTCGGCAGCGCCGTACGGCAGTGCGTCCATTCTGCCCATCACCTGGACCTACATCCGGATGATGGGTGCTGCGGGCCTGCGCCGCGCCAGCCTGACCGCCATCGCGTCGGCCAACTACATCGCGCGTCGACTCGACGAGTACTTCCCGGTTCTCTACACCGGCGAGAACGGCATGGTCGCGCACGAGTGCATCCTCGACCTCCGGGGGTTGACCAAGGACACCGGCGTCACCGTCGACGACGTCGCAAAGCGTCTGGCCGACTACGGTTTCCATGCTCCGACCATGAGCTTCCCCGTGGTCGGCACGCTGATGGTCGAGCCCACCGAGAGCGAGAACCTCGAAGAGATCGACGAGTTCTGCGAGGCGATGATCGCCATTCGCGGCGAAATCGATCGCGTCGGAGCGGGCGAGTGGACGGTGGAGGACAACCCGCTACGCGGTGCTCCCCACACTGCGGGAAGCATTGCAGCGCAGTGGGATCACCCGTACTCGCGTGAGATCGCCGTCTTCCCGCGTGGCAAGGCTCGCCCGAAGGTGTGGCCGTCCGTGCGTCGTATCGACGGTGCACATGGCGACCGCAACCTGGTCTGCTCCTGCCCGCCGATCGAAGCGTTCGCAGGCAACTAAGGCGTGTGCCCGCCGGAGATCATCACCTCTCGTGTACGAGTTCGAGAACAGTGATCTCCGGCGGGGCGCCGACGCGTACCGGCGGACCCCAAGCCCCGGCGCCACGCGTCGTGTACAGCACTGTGTTTCCGACCCTGTCCAAGCCTTGCACCGAAGGCTGCTGCAGCGGAACGAGATACCGCAGCGGCCACATCTGACCGCCGTGAGTGTGCCCGGACAGTTGCAGATCGATACCCATCTCGGATGCCTCGATCGCTTGACGCGGTTCGTGCGCGAGAAGCAAGGCGAAAGTATTCGGATCGCGACCTGCGAGCGCGGCAGTCAGGTTCGGCTCGTACGGGGCCGGCGACGTGTAGTCGTGGATGCCCACGATGTCGATGGTATCGCCGCCATGCTGGATCGAGGTGCGGCTGTTGCGAAGTGTGGTGATCCCCAATGTCTCCCACACGTCGAGCCATTTGCCGCCGTCGTCGGCGTAGAACTCGTGGTTTCCGCTGACTCCGAAGATTCCGTCGGGCGCCCGAAGATCGGCGAGCGGAGCAAGATCGGGAGCAACTTTCGCGACGGTTCCGTCCACGAGGTCGCCGCCTATCGCGATCAGATCGACATTCTGCGAGTTCACGATATCGACCACCTTGCGGGTGAAGTCGACCCCGCGGGCCGGTCCCACGTGCAGGTCGGTGATCAAGGCGATCCGGTATCCGTTGAAGCCCTCAGGTAGGCGAGCGAGCGGCACGCGGACGCGGGAAATCTTGGGGCCCGACGCCTCGTAGACGCCGTAGCCGGCGGTGCCGATCGCCGCGAGAGTGACTGCTGCCGTAGCCAACTGCAACGTACGACGCTTGGCTGGGTCGACTTCGGTCGTGGTATCCGTGTGGCGTGCACGTAGTCGACCGATCCCGGCGAACAGGCCGATCACGAGCAGTCCGGGAATCAGATACAGCCACGAAGCCAGCCAGACCCATCCGACAAATCCGATCGGTCGCGCCCACGATGTCGGAAAGACTTCGCCGCTGCCGACCCCGATGAGCGTCGAGACCGCCAAGACGACAAGCGCAGTGTCGGCGAGACGAGCCCATCGCCTCGGGATGCCGGTGGCGCGAACGAGTCGGCGATGCAGGAACCAGGTCAGAAGGGCGAGAAGGACTGCAAAAACCGCGACGCGCCCCATCAGGACAGCATCTTGGTCACTGCGGCCGCGAGAGCGGGGTCGGACGTCGAATCGACCCGAACCAATGTTCCGCCCGTCCGATCCGAGACGTCTTGGAGTGTGGAGACGTCGTCGCCCGCACCGACGACGATCACGTCGACCTGTACCGGACGCGACGGATTGCCCGCAGCGGCGATCGCGCTGAGCAGTTCGGCTCGCGTCGTGGTGGATTCGTCAGGCGTACTCGAGGTGATCAGCAGCACCGAGTTGACTCGCCCCGCGTCGAAACCGTCCACGGCGGCTTTGTAGGAGCTGGCAAGCGCCGGGTATTTGGAGATCTTTCCGCCGGCCCGAAGCCCGTTGAGGAAATCGGTGATCGTGGCACGCCGATTCGGCTCGGACAGTGAACCGCCCGGAACCAGGATGCGCTCGGACGGTTTTCCGTCGGTGCCCGTGCTGAACTCGCGAAGGCCGATGTCCGAAGCGTCAGGGCTGCGACCCAATTGGGTATTCACCGCCGAGGCAATGTTCGCCAAGCGGGTAGTGCCACCGTCGTCGGTACCCATCGACGCCGACGTGTCCATCAGGATGGTGGCACTACGCGGCGAGACCGGGTTGGCGACTATGTCACCGAGCGCCGCTGCGGTCTCCGCCGAAGCCGGTTTCAAAGTGGACGAGATCTTGGCCGGGGACACCGCCCCGAGATCGGGAAGGTCTTGGCCCTCGACCCGGAAACCGGCGCCGACGAACAACTGTGACTGATTCGGCTCACGCATGAAATCGGCAAACTGTGCCGCTGCGCGCGACGCGGTTTCGTCGATCCCGCTGCCCGAGACGATGACCGCCGGATAGTCCGCGACTGGCGTTGCGCCGGCGGGGGAGTACGTCGTCATCGCCGCGTTCGCGCTCTGCGCTATCGACTGTTCCGTGGCCGGAACGGCTTTCACCGAATCCGGTGTTCCGGCGCTCAGTGCTCCGAGGGCTTCGGCGGTGGACGAGGGGGGAGTCGGCAAGGATTGGAACTGCAACGCCCGTGCACTGAGCGCAGCGTTGACCTGAGCGGACTTCGCCTGATCCGTCGTGACCGGTCCGGCACCCGCATCGGCGACGTCGGCAGCGATCGCCTGTGCAGCCATCGAGGTTTCGGTACTTCCGACCGGCAGGGCGACCGTCAGATCGGAAGGCAAAGACTTCCAACTCGATGCTGCGCCGGCCAATGCTGCCGCGGTCTCGGGACCGGCTGCCAGAACGATCGGGGAACTCGCGAGCGAGCGAGGATCACCGTTGATCACGGCCTTGCCCGACAGTGGCGCGAGTTCGAACGAACTCGTCGGGATCCACAGGGAGGGACGTGGTCCCAATGCTGCGTCGTCCCAGGGGGCCGCCGGACCGGCTTCGAGTGCCGTCGAGACCGACGCGGACGGCGCACCGTGCACCACGACGGCGATGCAGTGATCACGCACCACCGGCGAGGTCTGGGTGTACCGCTTCGCCAGTTCCTCGACCTGTGGGGCTATGGACGGATCCGCGGTGACGTCGAGTGTCTTGTTGCCCTCGACGCACGTACCGGCTGCCTGCTGTCCCTGATCGTCGATCCGGTTGCTGAGGGCCTTCCATCCGAAGAAGCCTGCCACGATCAAGACGATCAGCACGACGACGAGAATCGGCCCCTTACTGATACCTCTGGCGCCTGACCCGCCGCGATGTTCGCCCACGTACCTTGCCCTACCTTGGTCACTCGAAGAATGTCTGTTGAACGGACTGTGTCCTCGGCCAGTCTAGTGACGAAACTTCGGGGCCCACGCGAACAGCCTCGACACCGGGAGCGGTGCCGAGGCTGTTCGGGTTCAGCTTCGAGTTCGAAGAAGGTGAAATCAGGCGTTGGCGGCCTTGTACTCGCGGCGGCGGCGATGCAGGATCGGCTCCGTGTATCCGCTGGGCTGCTTCGCGCCTTCGAGGATGAGTTCCTTGGCAGCCTGGAACGCGATGTTGGAATCGAAATCAGGTGCCATGTTGCGGTACTCGGCGTCGCCCTCGTTCTGACGGTCGACAACCGGGGCCATGCGCTCGAGTGCACTGACAACGTCGCTCTCGCTGACGATGCCGTGACGCAGCCAGTTGGCGAGTAGCTGGCTCGAGATGCGCAGCGTGGCGCGATCCTCCATGAGCGCGACATCGTGGATGTCGGGAACCTTGGAGCAGCCGACGCCCGCGTCGATCCAACGGACCACGTAGCCGAGGATGGACTGGCAGTTGTTGTCGAGCTCTTCCTTCTTCTCCGCGTCCGTCCAGTCGGTGCTGGGAGCGAGCGGGATGGTCAGGATGTCGTCGACGCTCGCACGCGGCTTTCCCTTCAGGCTGTCCTGAACAGCGAACACGTCGACGCGGTGGTAGTGCGTCGCGTGCAGCGTTGCGCCGGTCGGCGAAGGTACCCACGCGGTGTTGGCGCCGGCCTTGGGGTGACCGATCTTCTGCTCGAGCATGTCCGCCATCAACTCGGTCATGGCCCACATGCCCTTGCCGATCTGAGCCTTGCCCTGCAGACCGCAGGCCAGACCGGTGTCGACGTTCCAGTCCTCGTAGGCGCCGATCCACTTCTGCTTCTTCATCTCGGCCTTGCGCACCATCGCGCCGGCTTCCATGGAGGTGTGGATCTCGTCGCCGGTGCGGTCGAGGAAGCCGGTGTTGATGAACACCACGCGGTCGACGGCTTCCTTGATGCAGGCGGCGAGGTTGACCGTCGTACGACGCTCCTCGTCCATGATGCCGACCTTGAGCGTGTTCTCCGGAAGCCCGAGGACCTGCTCGACACGGCCGAACAGTTCGGTGGTGAAGGCAACTTCCTCGGGACCGTGCTGCTTGGGCTTGACGATGTAGATCGAGCCGGTGCGGCTGTTGTCGAGCGGTCCGTTGGCGTCACTGATCGAGAGGCCGTGCACTGCACAGGCACTGGTGATCAAGGCGTCGAGGATGCCCTCGGGGACCTCGTTGCCGTCGGCGTCGAGGATCGCGGGGTTGGTCATGAGGTGACCGACGTTGCGGACGAACAGGAGCGAACGACCGTGCAGGCTGAGTTCGCTGCCGTCGACTGCGGTGTACTTACGGTCGCCGTTGAGCGTGCGGGTGAAGGACTTGGCGCCCTTCTTGATCTCCTCGGACAAGTCACCGCGGTTGAGACCCAACCAGTTTCGGTAGCCGACAACCTTGTCGTCGGCGTCGACAGCGGCGACCGAGTCCTCGAAGTCCATGATCGTGGTGACGGCGGATTCGAGAACGACGTCCTTGACGCCGGCGGCGTCGGTGCTGCCGATCGGGGACGAGGCGTCGATCTGGATCTCGGCGTGCAATCCGTTGTTCAGCAGCAGGATGCTCGTCGGTGCGTCCTTCTCGCCGAGGTAGCCGACGAACTTCTCCGGCTGGGCGAGCGTGGTGACAGTACCGTCTGCCAACGTGATCTTCAGTTCACTGCCGTCGACAACGTACCTGGTTGAATCTGCATGCGATCCCGACGCGAGAGGTGCTGCCGCATCGAGGAATTCACGCGCCCAGGCGATGACTTTGTCGCCGCGGACCTTGTTGTAGCCGGAACCCTTCTCGGCGCCGTTCTCCTCGGAGATGGCGTTGGTGCCGTACAGCGCGTCGTACAACGAACCCCAGCGGGCGTTGGACGCGTTGAGTGCGAAGCGCGCGTTGAGGATCGGCACGACCAACTGCGGGCCGGCCGTCGAGGTGATCTCGGTGTCGACGTTCGCGGTGGTGACCGAGAACTCGGCAGGCGTCGGCAGGAGGTAGCCGATTTCCTGCAGGAACGCCTTGTACGCGGCGGCGTCGATGGGAGCGCCGGCGTGATCGCGATGCCACTGATCGATCTGAGCCTGCAGATCGTCACGCTTGGCAAGCAAGTCGCGGTTCTTCGGTGCGAGCTCGGTGATGACCTTGTCGGCGCCGGCCCAGAACGTTTCGGCGTCTACACCGGTGCCGGGAAGAGCCTCCTCGACCACGAAGTCGTAGAGAACCTTGGCAACCTGAAGACTGCCGACCTGAACGCGCTCAGTCATGAATAGCCTCACTTTTCCGAAAGCGGAGCATCACATATGGATGCCATGAACCAACATCAATGTTACCTGGGAGTATTCCCACCGCTGTCCGCGCCCTGAGCTGCGATAATCGGGCGCGAAGAGCTGAAACGATCAAGTGAAATTCGTTCTGTCTAGAGTTTGCGCGCGGAAATCTCGAAACCAGCCGCGCGTAGACGCTCGACCAGGACGTCGCCGAGCGCTGTCGCTGGAGTCAAAACGCCGGTGGCCGGGGGAAGAGCCTTTTGGTCCTTCGCCAACGACAACGCAGATTCGCCGAGCATTACCGCCGTCGCGCTGTATCCCGGGTCGCCCTTCGCCTTCACTCGTGATGTGTATCGGGCGCCGGTCGTGGTCGTGGTGAACACGTCGAGCGTGAAGTGGCCCTTCTTCTGGGTGCTCTCGCTCGGACCTTCACCGGGAGCCGGCAATACCTTGTCGAGAAGGAAACGTGTCGGAGGTAGAGCGAGTCCGGCGACCAGCGCGCCGAGGCCGACCGCCACGCCGCCCGCAATCACCGGTGACACCACCGATGAGCCGACGCTCATCACCTCGCTGTACTTGAACTTCTTGCCGTACGCCCACTCTCGGAGCGCATTGCTGCGACGGACGACTCGTGTGTTGTACGACGCCATCACGAACGGCGCTTTCCACCCCTTCAACGACGGATCGATCTTCTTGCCGTCGACCACGCTCACGTCGCTCTGGCGTCCGAGTTCGGGCTCCCGATCACGATCGGGGCTCAGCGAGTACGGCGAGGCAGCAAGTTTCCGCAGGCGCGCATCGTCTTTCGACACGTCGATCTGGTTGCGAAGCGAATCGATGGTGCCACCGCTCACGCCGCCGCGCAGGGCCGTGACCACCAGGGTGGTGTCGGTGAGCTCGCCGGCGCCGTCGGCGGCGACCTTCTCGTGCAGGACGTGAACTCCGAGATCGGAAGGGATGGAATCGAATCCGCAGGAATGGACGATCTTGGCACCGGTCGACACGGCCAGGGCGTGGTTAGCGTCGATGCTCTCGCGGTGGAACAGCACCTCGCCGGTGAGGTCGACGTAATGAGTTCCGGCGGAGGCGCATTCGTGAACAAGGGCGTGGCCGTACTTGGCATACGGGCCGACCGTGGTGGCGACGACCCGGGTTCGCTGGGCGAGTGCCTTCAGTGCGGTGGCGTCGTCGGCGTCGGCGATGATCAGGGGGAGATCGGCAGCGGCGGTACCCAGATCGGCGCGAGTGGCTGCCAACTTCTCGAGGGAACGGCCACCGAGGCCGATCTTCGTGCCTTCGGGAGCATGTTTGACGAGGTAGTCGGCGAGTAGCTTACCGACGAAGCCGCTCGCTCCGTAGACGATGATGTCGAGTTCTCGGGCGGGCGAGGTTCCAGTCATGGAGCCAGCCTACAAACGAGCACCCGAAAGTGATGTGACCGAGGTCACTCGGCGGGGAGGGGTTCCTTGACGACGAGGATCGGAGCCTCCACTTCGAGTAGGAGACGCTGCAGCGGGCGTTCGAGGAGGAACTTGCCGATGGGGGACATCCGGCGTGTTCCAACGATCAGGAGATCGACACCCGCGTCGTGGACCAGGTCGACGAGCGCGGTAACCGGATCGCCGTCGTGCTCGGTGGTGCGCAGATCCCACTTCGTCTCCGAGAATCCACCGGCGTCGAGCGCTGACTGGATCTCGCCGCGAAGAGCGGCCCGATCGTCCTCGGTGTCTCCGAGGTTGACCGTGCCTCCGATGTTGACGTCGTCCAGGACGTGCAGAACCAGCAGTTCCTCGCTTCGACCCACGGATTCCCGTGCGGCGGCCACGATTGCGGCGCGGCCTTCCGGGCTGTCCTTGTGTACGACGGCGATCGTCATGGTTCCTCCGAGTCGGTGAGCAGTGTCAGCTCCATTATCGCCTGCAATGCTGTGCTCTACCTGAAATGAGCTACTCGACACGGGGGTTTGGGGGTGACGAGATCGCCACATCGGGGCGGCTAGGTGCTGCCTGTCACCACCGCGGCGGTGCCGCCCATCACCACCGCGGCGGTGCCGCCCATCACCACGGCGAGGGTTTGTAGTCCTTGAGGAAGCAGCCGTGCAGGTCGACGCCCAGTTCACCCTGAACGATGGGGTCGTAGACGCGGGCGGCACCGTCGACGAGGTCGAGTGGTGCGTGAAAACCTTCGTCGGCCAACCGCATCTTGGTGAAGTGTGGGCGTTCGTCGGTGATCCAGCCGGTGTCGACGGCGGTCATGAGGATGCCGTCGTCGAGCATTTCCTTGGAGCTGGTGCGGGTCAGCATGTTCAGTGCTGCCTTGGCCATGTTGGTGTGCGGGTGGCCAGGGCCCTTGTACGCGCGGCTGAACTGGCCTTCCATGGCGGAAACGTTCACGACGTACTTGCGTCGCGCAGCGGCCGCAGCCATCGACGGGCGCAAGCGCGAAACGAGGATGAAGGGCGCGACCGAGTTACAGAGCTGGACTTCGAGAAGCTCGATCGGATCGACCTCTTCGACGGTCTGAACCCAGCTGTTGGTGTGCGCGAGGTCGGGCAGCAGCCCGCCCGCGTCGATGGCGATGCCCTGCTCGATGCGATCGGGTGACGCCGACTTGGCGACGAGGGCGAGTGAACTGACCGCGTCGGCGGACAGATTTCCGGAGGTGATGCTTGCGACGTCCGACAGCGATCCGGCCAGAGCCGCGGGGTGGGCGTCGCTCGTCTTGCCGAAAGTCAGGACATCAGGCAGTTCACCGGCGGGAAGCGCACCGGACTCGGCGTCGACCAGAGCGCCGTAGGCACCGGGGGAGCGTCGGACGGTTTGCGCGGCGTTGTTGATGAGGATGTCGAGTGGACCCTGTGCGGCAACGGAATCCGCGAGTGCAACAACCTGGGCGGGGTCGCGGAGGTCGATGCCGACGATGCGCAGACGGTGAATCCAGTCGTTGCTGTCTTCCATCGCTTTGAATCGGCGGATCGCGTCGTTGGGGAATCGCGTCGTGATGGTCAGATGTGCGCCGTCACGCAGCAGGCGCAACGCGATGTACATGCCGATCTTCGCGCGGCCGCCGGTCAGAAGTGCGCGTCGGCCGGTGAGATCAGTGCTGGCATCACGTTTGCTGCGGCTGGTGGCAGCGCAATCGGGGCACAGTTGGTGGTAGAAGGCGTCGACTGCGGTGTAGCGCTGCTTGCAGATGTAGCACGGCCGCGCCTTGATGAGCGTGCCGGCGGAAGCGCCCGCGGTGTTCGACTTGATCGGAATGCCTGCGGTCTCGTCGTCGATGCGATCGGGTGAACCGGTGGCAGTCGCAGCGACCACTCGGCGGTCGGCTTCGTTGACGGCTGCGCGCGAGGCGAGGCGACGCTTCTTCTTGAGTCGCTTGAACAGATGGCCGACAGCGCGCTGCATGGTGATCGAATCGGGATGCTCGTCGTCGAGTTCGGCGGCTTCGGAAAGGACCTTCAGGCAGATTTCGAGTTCCGCGGGGTCGAGTCCGGTGAGTTCGGCTCGAGCAGATTCTGAATCGGCTGTTTCCAGCGAATCTGCCTGCAGTGCATCCGACTTCTTGGTGTCTGTATCCACTTCGAACTTCTGTTCCATCTCGATCGCCGCTCGCGCGGACTGTTCCCTGGTGCGGGAACTTCGCCAATTACGAGAAAAGCTCCGGTTCGATGAACCGGAGCTTTTCCTGTCTGTCTCAACACAGAGTGTCCGAGGGGGGACTTGAACCCCCACGTCCGTTAATAGGACACTAGCACCTCAAGCTAGCGCGTCTGCCATTCCGCCACTCGGACTCGGCCCCGATTTCTCGGTGCTGGGAAAGAGTATCCGATTAGGTGAGCTGCCCCAAATCGCCAGGTTGCGGGGCATTCCGGTCGCCCGCGTCGTTTGATTCGATGGTAGGAAAGTGGAATGACCACAACCCCGAATAATCCGAATCCGAGCAGAGCCGAAGCAGAAGTAGTCGAACTGGTCAGTTCCCTCATCCGCTTCGACACCTCGAACACGGGAGAACTCGAAACCACCAAAGGCGAGCGTGCGTGCGCGGAGTGGGTTGCCGCGCAGCTTCAAGAAGTCGGTTACGAGACGGAATACGTCGAGTCCGGAGCACCCGGCCGAGGAAATGTCTTTGCTCGTTTGAAGGGAGCCGAGTCGGGTCGTGGTGCGTTGATGCTTCACGGTCACCTCGACGTAGTTCCGGCCGAGCCCGCCGACTGGAGCGTCCATCCCTTTGCCGGCACCGTCCAGGATGGTTACGTCTGGGGGCGCGGCGCCGTGGACATGAAGGACATGGTCGGGATGATCCTGGCCCTCGCCAGACAGTTCAAGGCGGAAGGCGTCGTACCGCCGCGTGATCTGGTGTTCGCCTTCGTGGCGGACGAGGAAGCTGGCGGAAAGTACGGATGCCAGTGGCTGGTCGAGCACCGCCCGGATCTGTTCGAGGGAGTGACCGAGGCCGTGGGTGAGGTCGGCGGTTTCTCGCTGACGGTTCCGCGGCCTGACGGAACCGACCGCCGGCTCTACCTCGTGGAGACTGCGGAAAAGGGCCTCGGTTGGATGCGTCTGACTGCCAAGGGACGCGCCGGACACGGCTCCTTCCTCCACGACGACAACGCAGTCGCGACACTCGCCGGCGCGGTCTCGAGGCTTGCTGCCCACCAGTTCCCGATCGTGATCTCGGATTCGGTCGCGGAGTTCCTGACCGCCGTCGGCGAGGAGACCGGATTGGACTTCGATCCGGGATCACCCGACATCGACGGGACTCTCGCGAAGTTGGGGACGATCGCCAACATCATCGGGGCGACGTTCCGTGACACGGCGAACCCGACGATGCTCAAGGCCGGATACAAGGCGAACGTCATTCCGCAGACTGCCGAGGCGGTCTTTGACTGCCGCGTGCTGCCGGGACGGCAGGCCGAATTCGAGCGCACGGTGGACCAACTGATCGGTCCCGACGTGACCCGCGAGTGGATCACCAAGCTGGATTCGTACGAAACAACGTTCGACGGCCACCTCGTAGACGCCATGAACGAGGCGATCCTCGCCCACGATCCGGAGGCTCGCACAGTTCCGTACATGCTCTCCGGCGGAACCGACGCGAAGGCATTCGCGAAACTGGGCATTCGCTGCTTCGGCTTCGCGCCGTTGCAGTTGCCGCCCGAGCTGGATTTCAGCGCGCTGTTCCACGGCGTCGACGAGCGAGTTCCGGTGGACGCACTACTGTTCGGGACACGTGTTCTGGAACATTTCCTGCTCAATTCCTGACGAGCACGTAGATAGATCCGTGAGCTCGACGCACATCGAGCTCTCTTGTCACAGAAAGGATTCGCATGGCGCACGATCCGTACGAACCATTGCCGAAGTTGCCGAGTTTCGAGCTGACCAGTGACGACATCACTGCGGGCCAGCCGCTGAAGCTTGCTCAGGCCAGTGGAGCCTTCGGTGTCCCCGGTGGCGAAGACATCTCACCGCAGCTCTCGTGGTCCGGCTTTCCAGCCGAGACGAAGAGCTTCGTCGTGACGGTGTTCGATCCGGACGCACCGACTGCGTCGGGGTTCTGGCACTGGGCCGTGGCGAACATCCCCGCTTCCGTCACCGAGCTCCCCGCCGGTGCCGGCGCGGCGGACAGCGATGTCCTGCCCGCCGGAACCGTCACCCTCAGCCACGACGGTGGCGGGTTCGGTTTCATCGGTGCAGGCCCGCCTCCCGGGCACGGTCCGCATCGCTACATCGTCGCGGTGCATGCCCTCGACGTGGAGACGCTCGACGGAGTCACCCCTGACTCGTCGCCGGCGTTCCTCGGTTTCAACGTGTTCCATCACGCGATTGCGCGTGCAACCCTGACCGGGACGTTCGAGGTCGAATAGTCACTTTGCTGTGCGCCTTTATTAACCGCCCGCGGTTAATAAAGGCGCACAGCAGTTTCTAGCGAGGGTTCTCAGCTCCCACAGCCTGGGCGATCGACGAGAAACCCGCTGCGCGGACCCGCTTGGCTATCCCCTTGTGGATGCTGCGAGCCCAGAACGGTCCGCCGTAGATGAAGCCGGTGTATCCCTGCACCAGTGTCGCGCCGGCGAGGATCCGTTCCCACGCCTGATCGGCCGTCTCGATACCGCCGACCGAGATGATGGTCATCTTGTCGCCCACTCGGACGTACAGGCGCCGAAGTACTTCGAGTGAGCGCTCGGCGACCGGTGCACCGGACAGCCCGCCTGCGCCGAGTGCAGCTACCTCGGCGTCCGGGGTCTTCAAACCGTCGCGACGGATCGTGGTGTTGGTCGCGACGATTCCGGCAAGCCCGAGTTCGATTGCCAGATCGGCGACCGCGTCGACGTCCTCGTCCGAGAGGTCGGGCGCGATCTTCACCAGTACCGGCACGCTGACGGTGTCGAGCACGGCCTGCAGGATCGGGCGCAGTGATTCGACGGCCTGCAGATCACGGAGTCCGGGCGTGTTCGGCGAGCTGACATTCACGACCATGAAGTCGGCCAGCGGACCCAGAAGCTGCGCGCTGGCGGTGTAGTCGGCAGCGGCGTCGGCGGCTTCGACGATCTTGGTCTTGCCGATGTTGGCACCGATCGGGACCGTGACGCGGCGCTGTCGCAGGAAATTCGCCGCGTGACCAGCGCCGTGGTTGTTGAAGCCCATCCGGTTGATCAAAGCGCGGTCGGCCGGAAGACGGAAGAGACGCGGCGCGGGGTTACCGGGCTGAGCCTGGGCCGTCACTGTTCCGACCTCGGCGAAACCGAATCCCAACGGGCCCCAGGCGTCGACGCCGGTGGCGTCCTTGTCGAATCCTGCGGCGAGGCCGAGAGGTGCCGGGAACGTCAGACCGAATGCCTGACTCCGCAGAACCGGGTCGTCGACGACAAGGACTTTTGCGACCAGCCAGCGAAGGGGAGCGAACCGTGTCACCAGTTTCATCGCGGTGAAGGCAATGTGGTGGATGCGTTCCGGTGGGACCCGGAACATCAGGCTCAGCAGCAGTTGGTACACGATTCTCCAGCTCTTCGATGGTGTGATTTTGTCAGCGGTTTCGACAGCGGCGGGCCCTGGTCGTCTGTTGGACGATCAGTGCTGAATGCCGTCCGGATCGGTCACGTGCAGCGGCGTCTTCTTTCGCTTGAGGAGCACGCGACGACTGCCGTCGGGGTAGAGACGGACTCGGGAGAGTTCCCATCCGCCGAACTCGGCGGAGATCGCCAGACGCATCGACGCCGTGACCCGCGAAACGTTCGGCGGTAGCCGGAGCGGCACGTAGTCGAACTTGTCGTCCGACGTCTCCCACTGCGCGGGGATCCCGCGCGTACGCTTTTCCATCAGTTCTCCCGTGACGGGATGACCTGCAGCCCGTCACCGGTTGCCGATCCGACGATCAGATTGCCGTTGGAAGAGTCTACGGCCAACGAATTCGGCTGTCGCACCGTCTTGAACCGTCCGGTCTCCACGGGGATGCCGGACGACAGATCGAAGCCGACCACTTCATTGGTCGCGGTCAGTGTCACCCACACCCGATCCGCGGCCTCGTCGTAGGCGACGGCGTACGGCGACTCGCCGACGGGGTAGCGCTGGTGCATCAGGAGCGGATCGGCAGTGAAGACGAGCAGTTCGTTGCCGGTGGTGTCGGTGACCAGAATGCGTCCGAAGCGATCGGTGGCCAGATGAGTTGCGCCCTCACCGGCGCGGAGAGCGACGCCGAGTTTGCCGTCTTCGAGGTTGATCGCCGTCAGCGAGGTCTGATGGTGATCGAGGGCGCTCAGGTTGTCGCCGGTGACCGCGAGTTCGTCGACGGATGCGAATCCCGAAACCGTCTGTGACTGATCGGTCTTCGGGTCGACGATGTGAACTGAACCATTGTCCGTGCCGATCGCGATGCGGCCGTCGTTGAGTTCGACCGCTGAATTCGCCTGCCCGTCGACCGGGATGGACATCTGTTCGCCCGAAGTCAGATTCAGCTTCACTACCTGGCGATCCATCGACAGAAGAGCGCTACCGTCAGAGCCGATCGAAACGTCGCGTACGTCGGAATCCAGGGCTGTTGGACGACCTGCAGAGGCGGGGTCGGCGCCGGCCAAACCGTCCGAAGGAACGACCAGCACCGAACGGGGGTCGTTGGCAACCACTACAGCGCTGCGCGTGATCGGGTCGAATGTGATGGAATCGATCAGACCTGAATACGGGTGAACCACGCCGTCCGGGGTACTGGTGGTGGCCGGTGAGACCGCTGCCGTTGCGGGATCGATCGTGATGAGGTCGTCTCCGCCATCTCCGGAAGAACATCCTGTGACCAGCAGAACCGCCGCCCCCATTGCTGCTGAAGTGGTGCGGATCCCTAGGCGAGCCATGTGTAGTTCCTCTTTTTCTTGTCATCTGTTCTTCACGCAGTGCGACTGTCATCGATCATCCCTGATCGCAGTCGGGCGCCGTTCATCGCGTCGAGGAACTACCGACCATTCCGCTCACACCCTTGACGCGATACCGTACGAACAGCGATTGCGGTTGACGCTGCAATCACCGAGGAGATCATTGTGATTCCCACAGAACCCACCGATTCCGGCGCGCAGTCGCCCGAACCGGCGCGGCCGGGCTTCGAGATCGAGGACCTCACCGTCGGCGCCCATGCACACGGTTTCGGCAGGTCCGACGGTCGAACTTTCGCGTTCCGCGTACGAAAGAGCATGCTGTTCGTCGAGGTATACGGCGAATACTGCGAGCACAGTGTGCCGACCCCTGCAGACGTTGTCGCCACCGCGGAGCGATCGGTGACCGACATCGATCTGACCGACGAGCGAAGCATCGCCGGTGTGGTCCGCGACGCAGTTCTGTCCACGGAGGCTGATTGGTCACAGCCGGGTCCCGGTGACGGAGTTCGCGAGGGCGACGGCCGCAGCCTGCCGACGGTGAGAGCCGTCCTGAACAGGCTGGGATCGATCATCGATTCTGTTCGGTGAATTCTCGGCGCGGGATGACCAGGGTTGCTCCGGTTGTCGGATGCGGGAACACCTCGACCGGATAACCGTAGACGCGGGTCAGAAGCTCTTCGTGCAACACCGATTCCGGGGGACCGTCAGCGGCGATGCGGCCGTTTTCGAGCACGACGATCCGATCCGCGTACGCCGCTGCCAACGCGAGGTCGTGCAAAACGACGACGACGGCATCGCCGTCCGCAGCGCGAGCGCGCGCCACGGACATCACCGCTTCCTGGTGTCCGAGGTCGAGAGCTGCAGTCGGCTCGTCCAGCAGGATGGTCGACGTTTCCTGTGCCAGTACCCGGGCCAGCGCGACCCGAGCTTGCTCGCCGCCGGACAGCACGGCGAACGGCCGATTGGCGAACCCCTCGACATCGCAGGTCTTCATCGCCGCGGTGATAGCAGCGCCGTCGCGGTCTTCTCGGCGAGTTCCGGTCCATGGCGCACGTCCCATACGAACCACCTGGCGAGCGCTGAACGAAAATCCGATGGTGTGTTTCTGGGGGAGCACCGCGCGTCGGCGCGCCATGTCGATCGGCGACCACTGAGTGAGGTCGGTGCCGTCAACGTCCACCCGCCCAGCGATGACGGGCTGATCACCGGCCAACGCCGCAAGAAGAGTCGACTTACCGGCGCCGTTCGGTCCGACGAGAACGACTAGCTCGCCTGCCCGGACTTCGATGGACACGCCTTCCAGAATCTGCCGACCACCGCGTTCGACTGTGATGTCGCGCGCCTCGAGGGTGACATCACCGACGGCTGGGCTCTTCGGTTCGGGGGTGACGCGGCCGAACAGTTCGCGCCAGTTTCTTACGAGGCTGCTCATGCCCACCCGCCCTGTTGCGCGCGCGTGCGTCGGAGAAGCCAGAAGAAGAAGGGGCCGCCCACCAGAGCGGTCAGCATTCCGAGGGGCAGGTCTGCGTTGTCGATCAGCGACCGCGAGCCCAGATCTGCGACAAGCAGAACCAGTGCGCCGGCGAGGGCGCTCGCCGGAATCAGCGCGCGGTGGCCGGGGCCGACGAGAATGCGCATCAGGTGCGGAACGACCAGGCCGACGAAGAGGATGATTCCCGTGAAGGCAACACTTGCGGAGACGAGGAGAGCGACGATCAGTACCGCGAACTGGCGCAGCCGTTCGACGTTGACGCCCAGGTGACGGGCCGCGTGTTCACCGAGCGCCAGCAGGTCGAGACGTGGGGCGATCATCATGGTCGCGGCGATCCCGACGACGGTCATCGGCGCCACGATCAGGACTGCGTTCCAGGAAGCGCCGTTGAGTGAGCCGAGTTGCCAGAACACGATCTGATCGCGAGCGGACGGGCTGGCGACGAAGGTGAAGAACGCGATGAGCCCGCCGGCGAACGCGTTGATCGCGACGCCCGTCAGCACCAACGTCACTACTTCGGTTCGGCCTTCGTGCCGAGCCAGCAGGTAGACCGCCGCGGTGGTGACCAGCCCGGCGACGAACGCAGCCGCAGCAACGGCCCAGCCGGCCACGAACGTTCCCCCGACGACGATGACAGCACTCGCGCCAACTGCCGCGCCCGCAGACACTCCGATCACTCCGGGTTCTGCGAGCGGATTGGAGAACACACCCTGCAGGAGCGCACCGGAACATCCCAGCGCCGCGCCGACACAGATGGCGAGCACGACGCGGGGGAATCGAACCTCCCACAAAGTCACTTCACCGCTGGGATGGGCGGGCATCGGACCGAGGTCGAGCCCGATGCGATGCAGGATGCTTCCCAAAACCTCGAGAGGCGACGTCGGAACTTGACCGATGCACGCCGACAGCACCGCGACGATCACCAGGGCGAGAGTCAAGCTGACCAGAACCGCACTCACCCGCGACCGCGACGCGGGGCCAGACGCCGACTTGTCGGCGCCCCCGACGTCGTGTGAATCCTCAGCTGCGGACACAGTCTTACCTGCTTCGGAACTACCTGTCTCTGTACTCACGAATCAGCACTCACGAATCTTTGCTCACGATCCACCGGGCTCGTAGATCGCTTCGGCGAGTGCCGCCATGACGCGTCCGGTGTTCGGCCCGAAGCTGAGCAGTACACCGTCCTCCATGTCGACTACTCGTTTGTTCTTTCCAGCCGGCGTCTGAGCGATGCCAGGGACCTTTTCAAGGCCGTCGATTCCGCCGATCGATGCCAATCCGTCCGTCATCATCAGCAGGGCGTCAGGCGCTGCGGCGATGAGCGCTTCGCTGGTGATGGGCACGAATTGTTGTGTGATGCCCGAGGCGGTTCCTGCATCGGTGGCGCCGAGTGCCTCGATCAAGGAATCTGCTCCGGACCCTTCACCGCCGATCATGGTGATGGCCGATCCGCGCATGTAGAGGAATGCGATTTTCAGTGGATCGCCCTCGGTGGGGACCAGGTCACGAGCTCCAGCGATTTCCGATTCGGTCCGATCGACCAGCGCCGCGCCCTGGGCGGGGACGCCGAGCGCGTCGGCGACGGCCTGGAGTTGTCCTGGCACACCCTCGAGTGTTCGGGTCGGATCTAAGAAGACGACGGGAACACCGGCGGCGCGCAACTGATCCTGGACGCTCTTGGGCCCGATACTGGTGTCGGTGAGAACAACGGTGGGATTGAGGTCGAGAATTGCCTCGGTGTTGAGCGATTGGCCGCCGACCGTGACAACCGGCACGTCCGCGACTGCGGGGAACTTGGCGGCGGTGTCGCGGCCGACGAGATTGTCACCGAGGCCGAGCGCCACCGTCGTCGTCGCGAGTGTCCCGTAGCGATCGGCCGCAACAATCCGGCTGTTGTCGGTGATGGTCACGTCGACGCCGTCGAAGCTCTTCACCGTCACGGGCAGTGTCGCGGTCGGGTTGTCGGACACGGGAACCGGGCTGGAATCTTCGAGTACCGCGGTCCTGGCACCCTGAGATGTCGTCGAAGTGTCGCTGGACCCGCAAGCCACCAGACCGAAACCGGCTGCTGCGACCAGAGCCGCCGCGGCCAAGCGCTTCATCATTTGACGAGGTAGCTCTCGATGTCGCCTTCGAGGTCGGCGAACAGGTCGCCGTTGAGGCGGTATGCCAGATTCACCTCGTCGATGAAACGCTGCTGTTCCTCGGCGGGAATCTGCAGTGCATCCAGATTCGAGCGGTAGTCGTCCTTGAAAGGCTTCGGCTTGGGGATGCCTTCGAAGATGTAGAAGCGAAGTCCGTCGGTCTCGAATCCGTAGGCGCGTTCGAGCATCCGGCGGATGATCTGTCCGCCCGAGAGATCGCCCATGTACCGAAGGTAGTGATGTGCGACGAAGCCGGCAGGCCAGTCGAACGCCACCTCCTTCAGGCGGGCGATGTAGCGCTCGGTTGCCGGCAGTGCCACGAGTTCGTCGCGCCAGTTCGGTCCGCCGAGGAACTCGAGATCGGCCTCGAGTGAAGCCACGCGCAACAGATCCTCGGACAGGAACGGGGCGACCAACTCGTTGTCGGCGTGTGTGCGGCCGGCCTCTTCGAGGCTCGTGTAGACGAGGTACGTCTGTCCCAGAAGTGCGGCGTAGCCAGCCGTGGTCAGCTCACCGCCGAGTAGTGCGCCTACGAATCGCGACTGCTCCGTCTTGCGGTGTGCTGCGTCCGTCTCGGTCTTGATTCGTTCGGAGAAGGCTGGGCCTGCGTCTGCGGAAAGGCTGTCTACGTCGAGCGTGGTCATTGATTCTCCTGAGGCTGTAGTCAAGCGTTGCCTACTAGGTTAGCCTGCCCTCGCCAACACGATACCTCCGGTATTTCGATCAGCGGGACAGATCAAGCGCTCACATCGTCGAGAGCCGCGGCAATCGCTTTCGGAAGTTCCAATTCTTCGGTTGCCAGTACTCCTGTCAACTGGGCGAGATCACGCGTGCCGACGACGGCGCTGGCCACCCCGGCGCGATCGCGCGCCCAGGCCAGTGCCACCGCCAGTGGGGAAGTACCCAGACCGTCGGCAGCGGTAACGACTGCGTCGACCACCCGGATCGAGGAATCGGTCAGATAGCTCTGCACATCCTGCGAATGTGCTTCGTCGGCGCCGCGGGAATCGACTGGAATGCCGTCGCGGTACTTGCCGGTCAGCACACCGCCCGCGAGGGGTACTGCGGCGAACACTCCGACGCCGTGATGGGCCGCCGCTGCGAACAATTCTTCCTCGACGCCGCGTGCGAGCAACGAGTACTCGGCCTGCGTCGCGGCGAGTGTTGTTGCGCCACCGGCTCCTACGGCCGTCGCGAGCTGCCAGCCGAGGTAGCCGCGAACTCCGACGTACCGCACCTTGCCGCTCGAGACGGCGTAGTCGAGGGTTGCTGCAACCTCGTCGACAGGCGTGAGCGGATCCCAGGTTGCGACCTGCCACATGTCGAGGAAGTCGGTTCCGAGTTCACGAAGAGTCGCGTCGAGCTGGCGGAGCAATCCGCGCCGCGAGCAGTCGACGCGGTCGGTGCCGATCGGTGTGGGGTCGATGCCGGCGCTCGAGCTGATGATGAGTTCGTCACGTGGAACGACGTCGTCGAGCAACTCGGCGAGGATTCGTTGCGCCGCACCGGCGCCGTAGGCGGGCGAGGTGTCGACCAGGGTTCCGCCGGCCTCGGCGAACGCGAGTAGCTGCGCAGCAGCCTCGTCGCCGTCCGTGTCGCGTCCCCATGTCAGTGTGCCGAGCCCAAGTCGCGAGACCCGAAGTCCGCTCGTTCCGACAGATCTGTGCTTCATAACCGCCTGCATCTCGCGCCCGACTCGTGTGCGCAAGTGCGGCACCCGAGAGATCTCACCACGTGCAGACTAGTAGGCGCTCGCCTCGAGTCGGGGTATTCGGACACGGACGTGCCGGGCGCGGCGCGGCGCCGTGGGCCCCGGTAGCGTGGCGCCGGTGAAACGTGAACCCGACACACGAAACCTGTGTGCAGTAACCCCATTCGAATCAGCCGGGATCGGTGAGTGATGGGCGAAGCGATGACCTGGCTCCAGGCCGTGATCCTGGGCCTCGTGCAGGGCTTGACCGAGTTCCTGCCCATCTCGTCTTCCGGACATTTGCGAATCGTGTCGGAGATATTCTTCGGCAGTGACGCCGGCGCGTCGTTCACCGCGGTGACGCAGCTCGGCACCGAGTTGGCGGTCCTGATCTACTTCGCACGCGACATCGTGAGGATCATCACTGCCTGGTTCCGAGGTGTGTTCAATGCCGAGCACCGGGGCGATCTCGATTACCGGATGGGCTGGTACGTCATCATCGGCACCATCCCGGTCGGCATCCTCGGGTTCTTCTTCAAAGACCAGATCCGTACCGGCGCACGCAATCTGTGGCTGATTGCCACGATGCTGATCGTGTTCGCGCTCGTCATCGCTGCTGCCGAGTACTACGGACGCAAGACGCGCCCGATCGAATCGCTCACAGCGCGCGACGGCATCATCATGGGTTCGGCTCAGGCGCTCGCGCTCATCCCGGGTGTCTCACGTTCGGGTGGCACGATCAGTGCCGGCCTTTTCCTCGGACTCACCCGTGAGGCCGCAGCCCGTTACTCGTTCCTGTTGGCGATTCCGGCAGTTCTCGCCTCCGGTTTGTTCAGCCTCCCGGATGCCTTCGAGCCGGCCGGTGAGGGTCTGAACGCGAGCGGTCCGCAGTTGCTGGTGGCAACCGTCATCGCCTTCGCGGTCGGTTACGCAGCGATCGCCTGGCTGCTTCGATTTGTTGTCGATCACTCCATGTACTGGTTCGTCGGATACAGAATCGCTCTCGGCGTAGTCGTCCTTGCTTTGCTGGCCACAGGGGTCGTGTCCGCGACATAGGGCCCGTTTCGACGTCGACCACCCGTCCGTGCGGCCACCGCCCCATTAGGGTTGTGGAATGACAGTTGTCCTACTGCGGCACGGGCGGTCGACGTCCAACACTGCCCATACCCTGGCCGGTCGAACGCCGGGTGTGGAACTCGACGACCACGGCCGGAAACAGGCCGAAGGCGTCGTCGATCGGCTGGTCGGTCTGGACATCGCGGAGATCGTCCGCTCGCCGCTGTTGCGGTGTGAGCAGACGGTCGGCCCCATTGCCGTCGACCGTGGTCTGACGCCGGTGGTCGAGGATCGCCTCATCGAGGTCGATTACGGCGACTGGACGGGTCGCCCGCTCAAGGAACTCTTGGAAGAACCGCTCTGGAAAGTGGTGCAGCGCCACGCTTCCGGTGCAGTGTTTCCCGGCGGTGAAGGGCTGGCCCAGGTACAGGCGCGAGCCGTTGCCGCGATCCGAGAGCACGACGCACGGCTGGCCGAAGAACACGGCAAGGACGTCGTCTGGATCGCGTGCACGCACGGTGACGTCATCAAATCGGTTCTCGCCGACGCGTTTGCGATGCATCTCGATTCGTTCCAGCGCATCGTCGCCGAGCCCGCCTCGGTCAGTGTGATTCGCTACACGGCGACACTGCCGTTCGTTCTTCGCGTCAACGACACCGGAGACGTGCTCGCCGCGATCGGTGCAGCGAAGGCCGCGACCAACGGTTCGGCTCCCGCGCAGGAGTCCGTCCCCGGCGGAGAGGTCGGTGCGTGAGCTGTGACGGATAATGGGTATTCAGTGATGTTCTGCTCGAACTCGAGGAGGTGCAATGTCGCGCGCGATTCACGTATTTCGCACTCCTGACCGATTTGTCGCAGGAACGGTGGGCGAACCCGGTGACAGGTCTTTCTATCTCCAGGCCGTGCACGAATCACGGGTGGTGAGTGTGCTGCTCGAGAAGCAGCAGGTTCAGGTTCTCGCCGATCGCATGGGCTTACTCCTCGAAGAGGTGCATCGACGCTTCGGAACCGAGGTTCCGCCACAAGCCGACGACGTCTCCGACCTCAGCCCGCTGGTCACACCACTCGACGCGGAGTTCCGGGTCGGCACGATGGGGCTCGGTTGGGACGCCGATGCCGGGGCGGTCGTCGTGGAGCTGCTTGCCGTCAGCGAGACGGAGTTCGACGAATCGGTTGTCCTCGACGACGCCGACGACGGTCCGGACGCAGTCCGTGTGTTCCTGACTCCGGAGCAAGCGCGCGAGTTTTCGCTGCGGTCCGAACGCGTCATCGCGGCGGGACGCGCGCCGTGCCCGCTGTGTGGTGAACCGTTGGCGCCCGAGGGGCACGTCTGCATCCGCACCAATGGGTACCGACGCGGCGAGTCCTTCGGTTTCGCGATCGACGACGCAGACGACGACGAGGTCTGACGTCGTGTCCGAACCTGGTGTGCCGGACGTGCTGCTCGAGGGTGATCTGACTCTGATCGGTCAGATCACCACGGCGAGCAACGCCACGCTGGTATGTGAGTCAACTCTGGGGGAGAAGTCCACCCGCGTGGTCTACAAGCCGGTCCGGGGTGAACGCCCACTGTGGGATTTCCCGGACGGCACTCTGGCGGGGCGTGAGGTCGCGTCGTACCGCGTGTCCGAGGCGCTGGGTTGGGGAGTGATTCCGCGAACAGTGTTGCGGGACGGCCCTTTCGGTCCAGGCATGGTGCAGCGATGGATCGACACCGTCGATCGCCGCGCGGATGGATCTGGTGGACTCGAGATGGTGGACCTGTGCAGTCCCGGCAACGTTCCGCCGGGGTGGTTCGAGGTCCTGCAGGCCTTCGACTCGGAGGGTGAACCAGTCTCTCTGATCCATGCGGACGATCCACGGCTGCAGCGAATGGCCGTTCTGGACGTCCTCATCAACAATGCCGACCGTAAAGGTGGTCACGCCCTCGAGGGCGTCGACGGCTCGGTGTACGGCGTTGATCACGGAATCTGTCTTCACTCGGAGAACAAGCTGCGGACGGTGTTGTGGGGGTGGGCCGGGCAGCCCGTACCCGGTGCTTTGATCGCCGACGTCGCCGAATTCGCGACAACTCTCGACGGGGATCTCGGCGACGAGTTGTCCGAACTGATCACCGAGGAAGAGATCGTGGCTTTGGCGGTGCGGGCGATGCAGTTCGCCGAGTCCGCGGTGATGCCTGAGCCGAACGGCCATCGAACGATTCCCTGGCCGGCCTTCTAGTCGCGAGACGTTTCCTGCTGTTCGCGAGTTGCCGTCTTCAATCCGGGTGAGCGAACCAATCGCAGTAGTTGTTCGCGCAGCGCGGCGACATCCCCGACGCCGACGGTCAACGCCGCATCTTCCTTCTCGAGCGTCAGTAGTCGCTCGTACGTCAGTCTTCCGGCGTCGGTTATCGCGATCACGCGCCGACGCTCGTCCCTCGGATCGGTGTCACGAGTGACGTAACCCGCTCGTTCGAGACGGTCGATCGTGCGGCTCATCGTCTGATCGGTGACTCGGGCGTTCTTCGCGATGTCGCGTTGAGACGCTGCCCCACCGGCGATCGAGTGGAGCACGATCAGGCCCGCGTGCGTCATGTCCTGAGACCGCAAGACCTTCTCCCACGAGTGCTCCACCAGGCGTGCAGCGGTGGACAACAGCCGGCCGGTGGGCCAGTCGTCCAGGCCGTCGCTGCTCATTTTTCTGCCTTCCGTTTGCAATTACTCAGCATGCTGAACAAAATAGTCGGCAAGTCCTCTGCTGCCGATCCCTGGAGACCCAGTGAGCACACCAGTACAAAATCGTCCTGTTCGTCGCCTTCGATGGATTGTGCCAGCTCTCCTCGTGATCGGCTGGCTGGCAATCGGAGGATTCGGCGGTCCGTTCGCCGGAAAGCTCAGCACGGTGCAGCAGAACGACAACACGTCGTTCCTGCCCGCGTCGGCCGAAGCGACCGAGGTGGCAAAGCTTCAAGAGAGCTTCACGGACACGCGCTTCGTGCCGGCCATCATCGTGGCGGAACGACCGGGTGGCCTCGAGCCCGCCGACTCCACCTTCCTGTCCCAGACCGTCGATTCGTTCGTCGGTACCGAAGGATTCGGCGACGCCTCATCGCCGCCGATCCCGTCGGCCGACGGCCAGGCACTCCAGATGTTCCTGCCGGTCGACAGCACCCTCGAAGTCAAGGACAGCGTGAAAGCGCTGCGCGCGGCGCTGGAGTCGAGCCCTGACGGACTGACGGTCAAGGTCACCGGCCCCGCTGGGCAGGTTGCGGATCTGTCGGCAGCATTCGCCGGTATCGACGGATTGCTGTTGTTGGTAGCCGGATCCGTCGTGATCGTGATCCTGATCATCGTCTACCGAAGCCCGATCCTGCCGTTCGTGGTGATCTTCTCGGCGATCTTCGCACTCGGATTGTCGAGCTTGCTCGTGTATCTGCTCGCGGACGCGGACGTCATCGCACTGAACGGTCAGAGCCAGGGCATCCTGTTCATCCTCGTGTTCGGTGCCGCCACCGACTACGCGCTACTGCTGGTCTCTCGCTACCGGGAAGAGTTGCGGATCGAGAAGGACAAGTACGCAGCAATGCGCACTGCGTGGCGCGCGACGCTCGAACCTGTCGCAGCGTCTGCAGGAACGGTCATCGCGGGCGTTCTGTGCCTGTTGCTCTCCGACCTGAACTCGAACCGCGGACTCGGTCCGGTGGCCGCCATCGGTATCGCCGCGTCCTTCCTCGCATCGATGACCTTCCTACCTGCTGTCCTGGTTCTGTTCGGGAGGACGGCGTACTGGCCGACCAAGCCGAGGTTCGATGCCGACCGCGAGCACCACGACGAGGCGAACGATCACCGGTTCTGGGCCGGGCTCGCTGCTCGAATCGGTAGGCATCCGCGCCGCTTCTGGGTGGCGTCGACGCTGGTGCTGGTGATCTTCGCGATGATGATGCCGCAGTTCAAAGCCAGCGGTGTCTCGTCGTCCGACATCTTCTTGCTCGATGTCGATTCGGTTGCAGGCCAGGAGATTCTCGGCGAGCACTTCGACGCGGGTTCGGGTTCACCGGCCGTGGTCATCGCGAATGCAGACCAAGTGGATGCCGTTGCGGCAGCCAGTCGCGTGGAGGGTGTCAGCGACGTGAGCGTCGTGCAGAACGGGGGAGCGCCTCTGGTTGTCGACGGGCGAGTCTCCCTGCAGGCGACGTTGACTGACGCTGCCGACTCGCTCGAGGCCGAAGACACCATCGTGCGACTGCGTGATGCAGTTCACTCAGTGGAGGGCGCCGACGCATTGGTCGGTGGCGTCACTGCGACCGACCTCGACACGAAGACCACCTCGACACGGGACCGGACACTCATCATTCCCGTGGTGATCATCGTGGTGTTCGTGATTCTCTCGCTCTTGCTGCGTTCGCTTCTCGCACCGCTGCTTCTCATGGGCACCGTTGTGCTCTCGTTTGCTGCGACACTGGGCATTTCGTCGCTGGTGTTCGACCACATCTTCGGTTTCCCCGGCGCGGATCCGGTGGTCCCGCTCTTTGCGTTCGTGTTCCTCGTGGCTCTGGGAATCGACTACAACATCTTCCTCATGACGAGGGTGCGTGAGGAAGCGCTGAAGATCGGCACCAGGGCGGGCGCTCTGCGGGGACTCACGGTGACCGGCGGGGTGATCACATCTGCCGGAGTTGTTCTGGCAGCAACCTTCTCGGCGTTGGCGGTGATCCCGCTGTTGTTCCTCGCCCAGATCGCGTTCATCGTGGCGTTCGGTGTCCTGCTCGACGCTCTGATCGTCCGATCCTTGCTGGTCCCGGCCTTGACCTACGACATCGGTCAGAAGATCTGGTGGCCGAGCAAGCTCGCGTCGACGCCCGAACCAGAGCAGGATCAGCCAGCACCTTCCCAGCCTCAGAGCAGTCTCCACTAGGCTCGGCAGCATGCAGTCTTGGTCCGATACCGCACTCCCGTCCGTTCCCGGTCAGGGGCCGCCGTTGCGGCTGTACGACACAGCCGACCGTCAGGTTCGCCCCGTCACCCCGGGCGAGAAGGCGACGATGTACGTCTGCGGCATCACCCCGTACGACGCCACCCACCTCGGCCACGCGGCCACGTACCTCACGTTCGACCTCGTGAACCGCATCTGGCGCGACGCCGGACACGATGTCCACTACGTCCAGAACGTGACCGACGTGGACGACCCGCTGTTCGAGCGAGCCAATCGCGACGGCGAGGACTGGATCGTCCTCGGCATGCGTGAGACGGCACTCTTCCGCGAGGACATGGAAGCGCTGCGTGTGCTTCCGCCGAAGGACTACATCGGCGCCGTCGAATCGGTGAACGAAGTAGTCGAGTTGGTGGAGAAGTTCGTGGCGTCCGGCGCCGCGTACATCGTCGACGACGCGGAGTTCCCCGACGTCTACTTCCGTGCCGACGCGACCGAGCAGTTCGGCTACGAGTCGGGCTACGACCGCGCGACGATGGAGAAGTTCTTTGCCGAACGCGGCGGAGATCCCGATCGCGTCGGAAAGCGCAATCCGCTCGACGCACTTGTCTGGCGTGCGGAGCGTCCGGGCGAGCCCTCGTGGCCCTCACCCTTCGGGCCGGGTCGCCCCGGCTGGCACATCGAATGCGCGGCCATTGCACTCAACCGCATCGGCTCCGGCTTCGACGTCCAGGGCGGTGGCAGCGATCTGATCTTCCCGCACCACGAGTTCTCGGCCGCGCATGCCGAATCGGCAACGGGTGACCGCCGATTCGCGCGGCACTATGTGCACACCGGCATGATCGGTCTCGACGGCGAGAAGATGTCGAAGAGTCGCGGAAACCTGGTCTTCGTCTCCAAGCTGCGCGGCGAGGGGGTGGACCCAGCGGCAATCCGTCTCGGACTTCTGTCCGGCCACTACCGCCAGGATCGCGCGTGGACCGATCAGGTCCTCGCGGATGCTCAGTCGCGGCTGAAGGTGTGGCGCGAGGCCGCGGCTCTCGGTTCTGCGCCGTCAGCCACTGACACTGTCGCGCGTTTGCGTCAGCACCTGGCCGACGATCTCGACACTCCGAAGGCGCTCGACGCGCTCGACGGTTGGGCCCGCCGCGCCATCGAGGGCGGCGGATCCGACACGCAGGCACCCGGCGATTTCGCCGATGCCGTCGACGCCCTACTGGGTATTTCGCTTCGCTGAACCCCTGCTGTGCGCCTTTATTAACCGCCCGCGGTTAATAAAGGCGCACAGCAGTTTCTAGGCGTAGTCCAACGCACCTTCGGCTGGTGTCGGTACCCGGCGCCGTAGCGGCGAGCCCAATGCCCTCGCCAGATCCGTTCCGTCGTGCTCGGCAAGCAGCTCACCGTTCGACCAGACCAGCAGCGCGGCGCTGACCGCCTGTTCGGCCGTGGAGTGCGCGAGGTCGTAGTGCGCACACCCGGGGACGTCTGCGTATGTGATCCACAGGTCGTAGCCGGTCATGAAGAGGTCCAGGTCGAACTGAACGCTCAAGCCGAGAAGCTCGCTGCGACCGTTGTCGTCGACACCGGCGAAGGCCTCGTCGAGTGCCAGCAGACGCGGGGCGTGCGGGTCGGCCGAGTCCAACATGACGTGCGCCGCGGCGAACAAAGGAAGGTGCAGCGAGACGGACTGCTCGCCACCGGACAGCGCGCTGTGCCGCGCGACGGTAAGACGGTCTTCCTTGCCCTCACCGCTGATGAGGGTGAACGAGAACACGCGCCATTGACGGTAGTCGAGCGCCGAGGACAGAATCTCCGGGTACGAGCGTTCGGGGTGCGCCGCGCGGGCGGTACGGATCTGCGTCGCGAAATGTGCTCGCAGAGTAGCTAGTTCATCGACGCCGAGGGCCGACGCGTCTCGATCCAGCAGCTTGGAGATTGCCCGCGAGCTGTCGTCGAGGTTGTCGGCGAGCACCCAGTGAACGCCGATGGTATTGCCTGAGGACATCCGACGCTCACGCATCTCGGTGCCCATCTGTGCGATCAACTCGCGTGCGTCGACCGTGCGCTCGTGGATCTGCTGGGCCAATCCCGTCAACAGGGCATCTTCGAGAATGCGACGCTCGGATTCGGTGAGCAACTGCTCCTGATCGCCGCGAGCGTCGTGGATCCGCGTTGCGAACTCGCCGATCGACGAATAGCCCTGATCGTCCTGGACTCGTACGACGGTCAGCCCATCCGGTGCATCCCACTGCAGACGGTAGTCCTGTCCGGCCGCTGCGAGTTGCGCGTCGAAGTCCTGCAGCGCCGAGGTCAGTGCCGTGCGGGTTGCCTTTCGGGCGCCGTCGGTGACTCGGACTGCCGAGGTCGCAGCCTCGAGCGCTCGGTACAACTTGTCGACGTCTTCGGGGAGGACGGGCGGGTGGGCTGCGTCCTCGCTGCGATCTTCGTTCTGGATGCGGTAGACCAACTGATCGGGGCTCATCCACGCCGCTGAACTTGCCGGCCAGCTCAGATGTTCCTTGACGCCCAACAACTCGAGAAGGTCCGGGCGCGCGTAGGGTGCGAGTCGCTCTGCATCACTGCGGGTTTCGGTCAGGGTGTGACGCAAGGTCTCCACGGCGGTGTTGTACGCACCCTCCGCCGTGCCGATCTGGAGGACGGCGGCGTCGTACGCCTTTCGCGCCGCACGCTGTTCGACCTTGCATTCTTCGATCTTCGCGCGGGCTTTTGCCAGGTCCAGGTCGATCTGCTCGGCGCTGGCACCGAGGGTGTCGCGCAGCGTCTCGAGACGCTGCACCTGCTGGAGCAGACTCTCCTCGGCGATGGCGGCTTCCTCGGCGAATTCCTCCGCATTGGCGCGTGATTCGTCGAGACGGTCGCGAGACTCGCGTTCGAGTTCGACTTCCTTGGCATGCTCCCGTCGGCAGCGCAGCGCCAGTTCGCCCTGCTTCTCGAAATGACGGATCGCCGCCGCGAGGGAGTCGAGTTCACGGCCGATATGCGGCGTCCGGTGCTGCGACGCCGTCGCTCGGAGTTGCTTTTCCTTCGCCGCGAGATCAGCGATCGCCGCATCGAGTTCTCGTTGTGCCGTTTCCGTGGCCTCCGAACGAGTACGGAGTGCGCCGGCGGATTCGGTGACCGTCTTGAGTGCGCGCAGGATCGAACCTGTCTTCGGCAATTCCTTTGCCGCAGAGTTGATCCGGCTCAGTTGCTCGTTGGTCTGCGCCACCAGTGCCTTGGCCGTATCGACTGCCGCGGCAAGTTCTTCCAGAGCCGCGTCGATCTCGGTGATCCGAGCCTCGCGTCGACGCGCCCGTGCTGTGGTGCCGATGTACTCGGCGTCGGCCTTGACGTGCCGGCCACGCGCGACGCCCTGCCAGAAGCGGCCGTCGACGCCGATCGCGACGCTTGCGTCGGAGTCGCCCGGCGCCTCGACGAGACTGATCGACGCGAGAATGTCCTGTACCCGAGCGTCGGGCACGTCGGCATTGCCTTCGACCTCGAGGACGTCGGCCAGCGTTCGTCCCTTCGGACGCTGCTTGACGGGCAGAGCCGTCAGGAACTGCTCGCTGACGTGCTCGGGAATCTTCTCGTCCGGGCAGACCCAGCCGTCGAGCAGATTTGCCGCCTGGAGTGCGGATTCGATTCCCGTGGCCACGTCTGGTTCGACGGAATCGGCGAAGCGCACCAACTGCCATAGCGGTGCACCACCCAGTTCACTGCGGTTGTCGGAGCGTGCGTGGAAGGCAGGCGGAGCGTCGTCGTGTTCCGCGGAGACGGCCTTGCGCTCGGATTTGAGAGCCGCGATGGAGGCGTGTGATGCAGATATTTCAGCTTCGGCCTCACGTCGACGCTCGCGCAGCGTCTCGGTGCCGGCCACGGTGTGCTCGGCGAGAACTGCGGACAGCGCCGGAGCGTCTTCGTCGCCGACCTCGGCGAGCGCCGCGTCGAGAGCTTCGAACAGCGACGTGTCGGCGCCGACAGCCGAAAACAGGGAGGAGTGATCGGTCCACCACGCGCGCAGCCCGCTGGCGCACTGACTGCGTGCGAGTTCCACGGCAGCTTCGCCCTCGAGTACAGCCGCCTTGGACGCTTCGAGCAGCTCTTGTCCACGGCGAGAGCTGTTTTCGGCCCGGGTTCGTTCGGTCGCCGCCTTCTCGACGGTCGCCAGTGCGGTGCGGACGACGCGTACGTCACCGTCACGCTCCTCGGCATGGCCACGGACGGCTGCCGTGATCTGGTCACTGCGTGAGCCGTCGGGCAGGGGAGTCCAGACGATGCCGGCGTCCTCGGCTGCTGCCTGAAGTTCGTCCTCGGCGCGCGAGAGTGCTTCGGCCGCACGCTTGACTGACGATGCAGCCTTGTCGGCTTCGTCGCCGCGTTGAGCGAGTGCGGCCTGCGCTTTCCGGGACTTGTCTGCCTGCTGCTCGGTCGAGAGCTTGAGCGTCGCGACGGCCTGGGCGAGGTCGTCGAGTTGCTGTTTGCCTTCGTACGCGCTCGAGCGTTGCAGTGCTTCGACATTGGCGCGCGCGTTCTCGAGTGCCTGCTCGGCCTGGTTGAAGCGCTCCTCGGCTGCTGCCCGCGCCTCACGGCTGCGGGTCTGGGCGAGCGACGACTCGTCCATGGCGGCAACACCTCTGGTGACCGCTGCGAGGCGGGTGCTGACCTGTTCGATCTCTCCGCGAGACTGCTGACGCAGGTACTTGGTGTAGACCCCGATGAAACTCTGGGCTGCCTGATCGGCGGCCGCGAGCCCCTCGAGCGCGCGGCCGACTTCCTCCATGTCGCTGAACGAACGCGCAGCTTCGAGGACCAACTGATCGTCGAGTGGACGGAGACCGTCGGTGAGTGCCTGCGAAAGGCCCTTCGGGTCGAGGTTCTTCGCGAGCTGGGGGCGGCGAAGCGTGAGAATGAGGTTGATCAGCTGGTCGTAGCGCTGCACACCGAGACCGAACATTCGCGCGTCGATGGCTGTGCGGTAGTCGAGGGGACGGTCGGTGATGGAATCGCTGCCGAGTTGTTCGGCCAACTGCTTCTTGGTGAGAGGACGATCGTCGTTGCCGATCAGCGAGAAGTCGACTCCGACGCGGCCGTCGGCGACGAAGTACCAGCGGGTGACCTTGTCGTTGGTTCGGGTTGCCCGCATGCCGATTCCCACGGTCACCGACTCGGGATCTTCGAGGGAGCCGCGGCAGAACTCCATCCACACGTAGGAGTGCGCGCTGTCCTGGCCCCGGTAGAGCAGGTTGGACTTCATCGTGCGCTCTTCACCGGCGAACGGGTTGAGGCGCCGCGGTTCGATGCGGCCGTCGAAGACGAACGGGAACAGGACCTCGAGGGCCTTGGTCTTGCCGGATCCGTTGGGTCCCCGCAGAACCAGTCGACCGTCGGCGAACGAGAACTCTTGGTCTCGGTAATCCCAGAGGTTGATGATTCCAGCCCGAGTAGGTCGGAAGCGGGCGTTGCTCATACGTTCTCTACCTCTGATAGTTCGCCGTTGGGGGAAGGTTCGGGGCCGAATTCGTCGACCGGATCCGGTGCGGAGTTGTCCACCGCGAAGTCGATCTGAGGATCGCGTTCGCGCACGGAGACCACGACGTCGCGGTACCGGGCAAGGACGGGCAACACCAGTACGCCGCCGTCGACCGCATGCGTCAGGCGCAGACGTTGCAGCAACCCGAGCGCCTGCTTGCGCAGCCCGTTGTGATCGGCCTGCCACTGCGCCGCGAAAGTTCGCCCGAACTGGTCCACCAACTCGGTGACCTTGTCAGCGAGCCAGTCGTCGTCGATTTTCGGGTACGTGACGGGTGGCGGTGGCTCGGCCGGTTCGCCGGCGGGCAGCACGAAGTCGTCGTCCTCGTCGGCGAGGTCCTCGAAGATCCCGGCCTCGGGGATGGCGGCATCGAGTTGTTCGATCAGGTGATCGTCCGACACGTGCGGGATCGGAAGTTTCGGCAGTTCGGGAGCGTCGACGTCGAGTACGCGGTCGGCAATCTCGCCGGCCAGGAGAAGTGCCACCTGAGCGATCGTTCCGGTGCTCGGGAAGCGGACGTCGGAGAGTCGGCCGGTGGGATCGATCATCGCGATTCCCTCGGCGCGACGCTCGGCCACCAACCCCGTCAGTAGTTCGACTTCCGACGCGGTCTTGGGCTGCGCCAACGCGATCAATTCGTGCTGATCGAGTTCACCGGCCAGTACGACCGGGCGCTCGACGAGTGCCCGACGCACTCGGCGTCCGATCTCTTTCGCGTCCACGGGAATTCCGTCGTCCTCGGAGGCGCTCGAGGTCTCCGCCGCCAGCAGCCCTCGGATGGAGTGCAGGTGCTGCAGGGCGCGCGGCGGACGGAACAGGGCCACGACGACGGAACGATCGATGTCGTAGAGCGCTTCTCCCGCTTCGGGATTGGACGCCCAGCCGTTTGCGTCACCGTCGGCGAGGGCGATGGCGCCCCGGACGCCGAGCCAGCCGACGGCATCGACGAAGGCGTCGCGGTCCGACGCACGATCGGTGGAGAGTTCCACGCCGTCGACCTGCGCGGCGTCGGCCGCGACGTGATCGGCCAACTCCGACAACGTGATCTGGTTTCCGGCGCGGCCCAGCGCGGCCAGGCACAACGCCAGGTAGGCGTAGCGCGTGCGATCGAAGGTTCGCTCGGAGGCAGTTCTGGCCGGTGCCGACGGGTTGAGCCGATCCGACACCGTGAACAGGCGAGCGGTGGTCTCTGTCACCTCGAGGCGGTATCCGAACAGCTCCAGTAAGTCGTCACGTAGCTCGGTGGCCCAACGGCGCAAGAGCGGCAACGCAATTCGATCCGGGTACGTCGAGGTGATCAGGTGATTGGACAGAATCACACGCGCCGCTCGTTGGTACGAATCGAGGGCTAGGGGCGTGATCTCGCGAGCTCTCATCGAACACTGACCTCGATGCCGTCGAGATGCATTCGTCCGCGAGCAGTCTTGATGGTGGTCGAACCGTCCGAGGGACTGAGCGTCAGCTTCACCCCGTTCTCACTACCGGTGGAGCTCTTGACGCGTCCCACCACCGGAACGCGCGCGGTCAGTGCTGCATTGAGCAGACTCAGCAAAACTTCGGTCTCCTGCTCGTTGAGTTCGCGCTGATAAACACCGTTCGACGCGAGGGATTGCGCCGCGGCACTGCGCGTACGTTGCGCCGCCAACTGCTCTTCGCGCAGGCGGCGGATGCTGCCGTCGTTGCGGGCGACCTTGCTCGGCAAGCCGGGTGAGGGCGGGCGGCCGGTTTCGGCGAGTGTTCGCGCGATCTCGACCGGCGGTGCCTCCCACCACGAGCGTGAGTGAGAAATGATGTCGGCGTCCGGATGCACCATCGAGAGATGGCGTGGACGACCGAGGTCGAACACTGCCTGGAACAGAGCATGAGCTGCGTCTTCGGACGGCGTGGCGGCGAACCAGCCGGCGAGGTGCCGGAGCTGGCTCTCACGGCTGACGCCGCCGCGACGGGTTTCCGTGACGCGGCGAAGGAGCGCCAGAACCGCGGCGATCGCGCTCATCGTGCCCTCACGTAGACGCTCGGACTCGCTGATCCCCGATTCCGCGGAGACGAACCAGGCGGTCAATCCTCGCCAACGTGCAGCCCAGTCGTCTTCGCGTTCGGTGATCGGGACGAACACCCGTTCGTCACTGGCGGCGGCGAGGCGGATCATGCGATCGACCCCGGTGGATTCGACGTGCTCGATCGCTTCCTTGAGCTTGGGGGCGTAGCGCGCCAGATCGGAGCTGAACTCCCGCATGTGCGTGAGCAGAGCGTCCTTGTGCGTGAGGAAAGCCTGCGGAGTGATCTCCGTGGTCCGTACGAGGTCCCCGAGGGTCAGATAGAAGTGCGCGGCTCGATCGGCCATGTCGGAGAGTGTCGAGTCGAGGCGCTTGAGCTTGCGGAAGATCAGATCGCCGTCGGAGCTTCGGTTGGCCTCGGCGAGTTCGGACATGTCTGCGAGCAGGTCCGGCAGAGCGAGACGCGAGAGCGACGCCGAGTCCAGGCGTGCGGCGAGAACGTCTTCGACTGATCGATAGACCTGGTATCCGGCCTGACCGAACTGGTAGACGAAGTGGCGATTGCGGTACTCGGCCAGCGTGGCCGCGCGGGTGCCGTCGTAGCTGCGCTCGAGGATCTCCCACACGTGGAGCTGATCCAACAGGGGAGTGACCTCTGCTGCCGACAGATCGGCCGCCGGATCCGATCCACCGATCTTCTCGAGGATGTGCGCGACGGCTCCGGCATGCAGCAGGACGGTGTAGTTGGCGCGAGCATGGTCGAAGGCACGAAGTACCCAGAGGTACTCGGCCCGTTTTTCCGCGATCGTGAACGAAAACAGCTTCAGTCGATTGGTGTCGGCGTACGCGGCGTAATCGGGCGCACTCGTTTCTTCCACCATGACAGGGTAGGCGAGAGACGCCCCCTCTTTTTCCTACGGGCGATCCGTAGCAGGGGATGCGGCGCGTCGCCACTGCGATTCGTTCTCGATCATCCATGTGAGCAGGTGCTCGGCCGCCGCCTCGTCGGAGTCCGGGCCGACCAGCAGATCGGCGAACGCTTGGCTGGGGGCGACGATGCGGATGCCGTCGCGGGTGAGCAATCGGTCGAAGGCAGACGGTGAGAGGGGAGCGGTGATCCACACGTCACCGCCGGATTCCACCCGCCGTAGTCCGAGAGCGTCGGCGAACTGATCGACGTTGTCGGCATGGAAGTGGGCACGTCGAGTGGGCGCGTACCGAGCAAAGGGTGCGGCGGCCACCGAGGCGGTACCGGCGTAGATGTGACCGCTGAGCTGACGCAGTTGATCGAAGAGTGCTTCCAACCCGTCCGGCGCGTGAAAGCCGTGAGGCGTCGGCGCTTTGGCCCCGGCCTCAGCCGCCCATTCACGAAGCATCTTCGGCCAGCGGACGTCACCGATCCCACCGCGGGGGAGCCTGGTCACCAGTTCACGATCCGACAGTGTCTGAACCACCCGATAGGTTGCTCCCGTCGACGCACCGGCCAGGCGCACCAAGGCAGTGATCGCCAGTGGCGCCGCGAAATCGGCAAGCGCACGCACGACGCGAGCTGACGGATCGCCCGTCAACTGTCCGGAAGGACGTCCGGGCCCCCGCCACGGATCGGCGTCGGCTCCGCGTCCACGCACCCAGACGGCGGGTCGATCAGCGGTCAACGACACGTTGCCCGTGGCGTCTGCGTACGAGATCGCGTGGGAATCGAGCTGCCGGCGAACCGGCTCGGACAGATATTTTGCGCACACGAAGCCCGATTGACCGGTGGGGAAGCGATCGGCGATACCGGGAACGTCGCTGCTCAGGACACCGTGAGCGGCGTACACGCCGAATTTGGCCACCGAGCCGTCAGGGGAGCGGAGGTCGAGTCGGAGTGGCGCCTCGGACAGGTCGGGGGAGCGCTGCGTCGACAAAGACCAGGTAGGAGGCAAATTTTCTTCGATGACGGCAACCGATCGCCGAAAAATGTCGATCGGCCGTTCCGGTTCCGACTCAGATTCGCTCATGTTCCAATGGTATCAATATCTGTCGACGACGGAAACACAAGATTTTCCGAATAATGTTCGCCCTGACAGCCTCGCGACAACGGTGGTCGCTTTCGCCGAGAAACTCACTACCTACACAACTTCAAATTCGAAATTGCGGAGATCGATCAGCGTTGCTTCGGCATGATCAGGGGAGCGACGACGGCGAGCAGTAGTGCGGGGATCAGGAAGCTCGCGGCAGGCGAAGAGTCGTAAATCGGTGTCAGGGCCAGGGGAGCAAGAGCGGCGCCGCCGAAGCGCATCGCTTGGACGACGGACACGGCGCCGCCACGGTTCGGCCCCGCGGATCCGAGGACCGCCGCGTTGACGCCGACCAGCACGAACTGGCTCGCGACGCCTGCGACAAACCATGCGATCGCGATCACCGGCACCAAGCCGGCAAGGCCGACTACGGAGACCAGAACTGCTCCGCCCAGGGCGCCGATCATCACGGAGGAGCGTGCGCCGATGCGATCGATGAGGATTCCGATGCGCCGGGCCGAGAGGATGCCGGCCACGCCGAAGACGGTGAGCAGTAGGCCGCGGACGGTGGGGGACAGCCCGAACTCGTCTTCGAAGCGGAAGGCGAGCAGGAAGCTCAGTCCACCGAGGGCGCCCCAGCCGAGCAATGCAGCGATACCGATGCGGAGCACTTCGGGGCGTAATGCATCGCGGAGACGGGCGGGAGTGGTCGCTGCCGGTGCTTCGGACTTCGGAAGTCCGACGGCTCCCAGAATGCCCGCGACCACTGCGATGACGAGAAAGGCCAGACGCCAGTCGAATTCGGCCGCCAGTCCGCCGATCAACGGAGCCGACGACTGCCCTGCGGCCTGGAAAGCGCCGAAGGCTCCGAGGGCTCGACCCAGCCGTGCCTGCGGTGTTGCGGCCGCCAACGAGGCAAGCAGTAGCGGCGTGGTGAATGCGTTCGCGGAGCCCTGCAGTACCCGGGCGGCAAGGAAGATCTCGAGTGTCGGGGCGAGGAAGCATGCCAACGACGCGAGGACGTAGACGCCGTAAGCGATGCGCACCGTCCGAACCTTGCCCCACCGCGTCCCGAGTGTCCCCGACACCAACATCAGAGCGGCGAAGGGGAGCAGGTACGCGGTGAGGGAAGAGGCGGCCGCCGACGGACCGACCCCTAGATCGTCACCGATCTCTGGAAGGATCGAAGCAACCACGCCGCCGCCGAACGGGCCGAGGAACCCGCCGGCGTACAGCGCGATCAGCTGAAGCCGGAGGCGCAGTGGGCGCTGTGTACTTCCGCCTTCTTCTGGAGTGTTCTTGCTCACAGTCCGAAGCTGCCGGGGCCTCGCCGTCTGAGGTAGCGCTCGAATTCCGCGGCGATGGCATCGCCGTCGATCTTGGAGATTGCTTCGCTGATGTCGGTTTCGGCGTCTCCCCGTTCTTCCAGGGTGCGCACGTATTCGCCGATTTCCTCATCGTCCGCGGTCATTTCGTTGACCGCTTCCTCCCAATCCTCCGACTGAGCCGGGAGCTCCCCGAGTGGGACCTCGATGTCGAGAACATCCTCGACTCGTTGAAGGAGAGCCACTGTGGCCTTCGGGTTGGGTGGCTGCGAGACGTAGTGCGGAACCGCCGCCCAGAACGAAATAGCGGGTACACCAGCACGAACGCACTCGTCCTGAAGAACCCCGGTGATGCCCGTCGGGCCTTCGTACCGCGTCTGTTCCAGGTTGAATCGGGCGGCGGATTCACTGCTGTAGGCCGTGCCCGTCACCGGGACCGGTCGGGTGTGCGGAGTATCGGCGAGCAGGGCGCCGAGAATGACGACCGTCTTGACGTTCAGTTGGTCGATCAGCTCGAGCAGATCCTCGCAGAAACTGCGCCACCGCATGTTGGGCTCGATCCCGCGAAGCAGGACGATGTCGCTCTCGCTGCCAGGAGGCGAACAGACCGACAAACGTGTTGCCGGCCAAACGATTTCGCGAGTGACACCGTCGACCTGCCGGACTGTGGGGCGGTTGACCTGATAGTCGTAGTAGTCCTCTGAATCGAGTTCGGCGAGCGGCTGGGCATCCCAGATCAGCTCGAGATGTTCGACCGCACCGCTGGCTGCGTCACCGGCGTCGTTCCAGCCCTCGAAAGCTGCAACGAGGATGGGATCACGTAGGACAGGGATGTCGCCCTCGAGGCGGTCGCTGCTGTCGACGGCAAAGCCGTCAGGGCTCTCGAAGGCCGCGGAATCATCGAAATCGACCGGGCCGTCGGGAGTGACGGGGAACTCACTTGGACTCACCCACCCAGCCTACGGCCAGAGCTTGTCGGTGCGCCCACTACTCTGGACGGCATGTCTGCCCCATTTAACTCTGCCCTGCTTGATGCGCTGAAACAGCGCGTTGTCATCGGCGACGGAGCGATGGGCACCATGTTGCAGGCCGCGGACCTCACCCTGGACGACTTCCTCGGCCTCGAGGGGTGCAATGAGATCCTCAACGACACCCGTCCCGACGTGCTCAAAGACATCCACCGTGCGTACTTCGCCGCTGGTGCCGATGCCGTCGAGACCAACACCTTCGGTTGCAACCTGCCCAACCTCGCCGACTACGACATCTCTCACCGGATCCGCGAACTCGCGGAAAAAGGCACTGCTCTCGCCCGTGAAGTAGCGGACGAGATGGGACCAGGCCGCGACGGCATGGCCCGATTCGTACTCGGCTCGATGGGACCGGGAACCAAGCTCCCCAGCCTGGGACACGCACCGTACGCAGTCCTGCGTGACGCGTACACCGAAGCTGCGCTCGGCATGATCGACGGTGGCGCCGACGCCATCCTCGTCGAAACCTGCCAGGACCTGCTTCAGGTGAAGGCGGCCATTCTCGGCAGTCAGCGCGCGATGGAGCAACTCGGACTGCGGTTGCCGATCATCACGCACGTGACGGTAGAGACAACTGGAACGATGCTCCTGGGCAGTGAGATCGGTGCGGCGCTGACGGCACTCGAGCCACTCGGTATCGACATGATCGGCCTGAACTGTGCCACCGGGCCGGCCGAGATGAGCGAACATCTCCGGCACCTGTCCAAGTACTCGACGCTGCCGGTGTCGGTCATGCCCAATGCAGGTCTGCCGCAGCTCGGCCCCAAGGGCGCCGAGTACCCGCTGACTGCCGACGAATTGGCCGAAGCCCTCAGTGGTTTCGTCTCCGAGTTCGGACTCGGCCTCGTCGGTGGCTGCTGCGGTACGACGCCCGAGCACATCAGCGCGGTCGCCGACGCGGTTCGTCAGGTCGAGAAGGCCCAGCGCACGCCGATCCACGAGCCGAGCACCTCTTCGCTGTACTCGGCGGTGCCGTTCGAGCAGGACGCCAGCATCCTGATGATCGGCGAACGCACGAACTCCAACGGCTCCAAGGCTTTCCGCGAGGCGATGCTCTCCGCGGACTACCAGAAGTGCCTGGACATCGCCAAGGACCAGACCCGCGACGGCGCACACATGCTCGACCTCAACGTCGACTACGTGGGCCGCGACGGTGCCGCCGACATGTCGGAACTTGCCAGCCGCCTGGCGACGTCCTCGACGCTGCCGATCATGCTCGACTCCACCGAGCCTGCCGTGCTGCAAGCCGGCCTCGAGCACCTCGGTGGCCGCTGCGCCGTCAACTCCGTCAACTACGAAGACGGCGCCGGCCCCGAATCGCGTTTCCACAAGATCATGACTCTGGTCAAGGAGCACGGCGCGGCGGTCGTCGCCCTGACCATCGACGAAGAGGGCCAGGCTCGCACCGCCGAGACGAAGGTCGCCATCGCCAAGCGTCTGATCGAGGACATCAAGGGAAACTGGGGACTCGCCGAGTCCGACATCATCGTCGACGCCTTGACCTTCCCCATCTCCACCGGTCAGGAAGAGGTGCGACGCGACGGCATCGAGACCATCGAAGCCATCCGTCAGCTCAAGGCTGCGTACCCGGAACTCCACTTCACCCTGGGTATCTCGAACATCTCGTTCGGTTTGAACCCGGCCGCACGGCAGGTCCTCAACTCGGTGTTCCTGCACGAGTGCACCGAGGCAGGTCTGGACACGGCGATCGTTCATGCGTCCAAGATTCTGCCGATGGCCCGAATTCCTGACGAGCAGCGTGAAACCGCACTCGACCTCGTCTACGACCGTCGTAGCGAGGGGTACGACCCGCTGCAGAAGCTGATGGCTCTGTTCGAGGGCGTTTCGGCAGCGTCGGCGCGTGAGTCTCGTGCGCAGGAACTGGCGGGACTTCCGTTGTTCGACCGGCTCGAACGCCGAATCGTCGACGGTGAGCGCAACGGCCTCGACGACGACCTCACCGAGGCGATGACGATCAAGCCTCCGCTGGCCATCATCAACGAGACCTTGCTCTCGGGCATGAAGACCGTCGGCGAGCTGTTCGGCTCCGGACAGATGCAGTTGCCGTTCGTGTTGCAGTCGGCCGAGGTCATGAAGGCTGCCGTGGCATTCCTCGAACCGCACATGGAGGCGAGCGACGAGGACGGCAAGGGTCGCATCGTGATCGCGACCGTCAAGGGCGACGTTCACGACATCGGCAAGAACCTGGTCGACATCATCTTGAGCAACAACGGCTACGAGGTCGTCAACATCGGTATCAAACAGCCGATCGCGACCATCCTCGACGTCGCGTTGGACAAGAAAGCCGACGTGATCGGCATGTCCGGACTGCTCGTGAAGTCCACTGTCGTGATGAAGGAAAACCTCCAGGAACTCAACGCACGCGGAGTCGCCGAGAAGTTCCCGGTTCTGCTCGGTGGTGCGGCGCTCACGCGCTCCTACGTCGAGAACGACTTGCAGGAGGTGTACGAGGGCGACGTCAGCTATGCCCGCGACGCCTTCGAGGGTCTGAACTTGATGGACCAGATCATGACGACCAAGCGTGGTGGCGGCCCGGCGCCGGACAGCCCGGAGGCCATCGCTGCTCGCGAGAAGGCTGCCGAGCGTAAGGCACGTCACGAGCGTTCCAAGCGCATCGCCGAAAAGCGTAAGGCTGCAGCGGTTCCCGTGGTCCTGCCGGAGCGTTCCGATGTCGCAACCGACATCGCGGTGCCGACACCTCCCTTCTGGGGCTCGCGCATCGTCAAGGGAATCTCGCTGTCCGAGTACTCGGGGCTGCTCGACGAGCGCGCTCTTTTCCTCGGCCAGTGGGGCCTTCGCGGTCAGCGCAAGGGCGACGGTCCGACGTACGAGGAACTGGTCGAGTCGGAAGGCCGTCCGCGACTTCGGTACTGGCTCGATCGGTTGACGTCCGAGGGCATCCTCGCGCATGCCGCGGTCGTGTACGGGTACTTCCCGGCGATCTCGGAGGGCGACGACGTCATCGTGCTCACCGAGCCGAAACCGGATGCACCTGAAAGGTTCCGGTTCACCTACCCGCGTCAGCATCGCGACCGTTTCCTGTGCATCGCTGACTTCGTGCGCTCGCGTAAGGAAGCAGAAGCGACCGGTCAGGTCGACGTTCTTCCGTTCCAGTTGGTGACGATGGGTCAGCCGATCGCGGACTTCGCCAACGAGTTGTTCGCGTCGAACTCGTACCGCGATTACCTCGAGGTTCACGGAATCGGTGTCCAGCTCACGGAGTCTCTGGCCGAGTACTGGCATCGACGCGTCCGTGAAGAGCTAGTGCTTCCCGAGGGTCACACCGTCGCGGAGCAGGATCCCACCGAGGTTGCCGGCTACTTCGATCTCGAGTACCGCGGCGCTCGTTATTCGTTCGGATACGGCGCGTGCCCGGATCTCGAGGATCGAGCCAAGTTGGTGGCGTTGCTCGAACCCGAACGAATCGGCGTCGAATTGTCCGAGGAGCTGCAGCTGCATCCCGAGCAGTCCACGGACGCTTTTGTCCTGCACCACCCGGAAGCAAAGTATTTCAATGTCTGAGTTGTTGACCGAAGTATCCGAATCAACGCTCGGTGGTGTCCTGTGGGACATGGACGGCACCCTGCTCGATTCGGAGAAGCTGTGGGACATCGCGCTTCGTGAGCTGTCCCTACGCCTGGGCGGACCGATGACGGAAGCGACACGCGTTGCCGTCATCGGTGCGTCGAGTCCCTTCGCCCTTGCGACGGTGTTCGACGCGCTCGGCCTGGAGAAGCATCCCGATGCCATCGCCGAGGCGAAGGACTGGATGTACACCCGCGTCGGCGATCTGTTCGAGGACGGCGTGACCTGGCGGCCGGGTGCTCGCGACGCTCTGTCGACCGTGCGTGACGGTGGTCTGCGTTCTGCACTGGTCACCAACACCGAGCGAGTTCTGGTCGATCGGGCACTCGGCATGCTCGGCCGTGAGTTCTTCGACCATTCGGTGTGTGGCGACGAGGTCCCCAACGGGAAACCGGCAGCGGATCCGTACCTGCGCGGCGCGCATCTGCTCGGACTCGAGCCGGCGCAGTGCCTCGCGATCGAGGACTCGCCGACCGGCACGGCGTCGGCCAGCGCTGCGGGTTGCGCGGTGCTCGTCGTTCCGTGTGAGGTCGACGTCCCCGCCGGCCCTGGACGCGTGTTTCGAGAGTCCCTGTTGGACTTGTCCATTCACGATCTTCACGACGTTCACTCGAGCGCGGCACGTTAGGCTGGATTTGCTGTGGCTATTCCGAAAATTGTTCTCTTCTACCAGTTCACGCCGTTGGCGGACCCGGAAGCGATCAAGCTGTGGCAGCACAGCCTGGCCGAGTCCAACAACCTGACGGGCCGGATCATCGTCTCGCCGCACGGGATCAACGCGACGGTCGGCGGAGACATCGAGGATGTCAAGCGATATGTCCGTGGTACGCGTGGTTACGAACCCTTCCGTACCGCTGACATCAAGTGGTCGGACGGCCTCGGGAACGATTTCCCTCGTCTGAGTGTCAAGGCACGCTCGGAGATCGTGACGTTCGGTGCCCCCGACGAGCTGAAAGTCGACGAGAACGGTGTGGTCGGCGGAGGAGTTCACCTGGTGCCCAAGGAACTACACGAACTCGTCGACACTCGCGGTGACGACGTCGTGTTCTTCGACGGGCGCAATGCCTTCGAAGCCGAGATCGGCCGTTTCCGAGATGCGATAGTTCCGGACGTCGCCACCACTCGGGATTTCGTCAACGAACTCGACAGTGGCAAATACGACCATCTCAAGGGCAAAGCCGTGGTCACGTACTGCACCGGCGGAGTGCGCTGTGAGGTGTTGTCTTCGCTGATGCGCTCACGTGGTTTCGACGAGGTCTATCAGTTGGACGGCGGAATCGTCCGTTACGGCGAGACTTTCGGCGACCGCGGCCTCTGGGACGGTTCCCTGTACGTGTTCGACAAGCGGATGAACATCGAGTTCTCATCCGAAGCCAAGACACTCGGCGTGTGTGTCGATTGTGGTACCCCGACCCCGCGGTACCGCAACCGGATCGACGGCGACGGCCGAACCCTCGAATTGCTCTGCGAGAGTTGTTCACCAGACCTCGAGCAGGACTGAGCTGTGCCCAAGGCTCCGTTGCCGATCCGAAACGGTCTCGGACCTGACCGGCTGCGGATGCCGGCGGAGTCGTCGGCGCGGACCGTCCTCGAGCACCTGGTCGGCGAGCACCCCGGGGAGCGGGACCTGTGGGCGGACCTCGTCAGCGCCGGGGACGTCGTCGACGAGCACGGGCGGAAGATCACGAGCCGAACGCCCTATCAGCCGACCCGGTTCGTGTACTTCTACCGCGAGCCGGCCCCCGAGATTCCGGTTCCGCACGAGATCGAGATCTTGTACCGCGACGACTCGATTCTCGTGATCGACAAACCGCACTTCCTGGCGACCATTCCACGGGGAGCGCACATCGTCGAAAGCGCAGTCGTGCGCCTGCGTCGTGACCTGGACCTTCCGGATCTTGCGCCAGTTCACCGCCTCGACCGGATGACGGCGGGTGTCATCGTGTTCACCGTGACACCGGACCTACGACGGCCGTACCAGGAACTTTTTGCCGAGCAGCGGATCGTCAAGGAGTACGAGGCGATTGCGGGCTTCGATCCGGAACTGACTTTCCCTCGCACGGTGCGCAGCCGCATCAACAAAGTTCACGGCGAGATGACGGCTACCGAAATCGCGGGCGAGCCGAACAGTGAGACCTCGATCGAACTGATCGAGGTGATCACCGACTCGGCCGGCCGGACGCTCGGGCGATACAGGTTGCTCCCACGGACCGGCCGGACCCATCAGCTTCGGCTGCACCTCAACTCGCTGGGCGTCCCGATCGTCGGTGACAACTACTATCCGGAGTATCTGCCCGCAGTGCCCGGTGACTTCTCGACTCCGTTGCGATTGTTGGCGCGAGCGTTGGAGTACCCGGATCCGATCACCGGGCAGACCCGCAGGTTCGTGAGTTCGCGCAGCCTCGACGCAGGCCTGTGAACACCGCTGTTCGTGGGCGTGTGAAAACCGCTTCCGTCCTCGTGAAAGAATAGCTACCCGTGAAGACCTTCGAATCCTTGTTCGCCGAATTGACCGAGCGCGCTGCTACTCGCCCCGAGGGGTCCGGCACTGTCGCCGCCCTCGACGCCGGTGTGCATGCTCAGGGCAAAAAGGTCATCGAGGAAGCCGGTGAAGTGTGGATCGCTGCGGAATACCAGAGCGATGAGCAGCTAGCCGAGGAAATTTCCCAGCTGCTGTACTGGACGCAGGTGTTGATGGTCGGTCGCGGACTGACCCTCGAGGACGTGTACCGACATCTGTGATCGGAGCTGACCAGCGAGATGTACTCCGTCTCGCTCGTCCAGGGCTTCCGATTCATGTCGTCTCACGTCACCCACACCTTCCGAAAGGACATCCACCATGCTGCGCGTAGCAGTTCCCAACAAAGGCTCACTGTCCGAGTCCGCCGCCGAGATTCTCAGCGAGGCCGGCTACCGTCGACGCACCGATTCCCGTGATCTGACGGTCCTGGATCCGGCCAATCAGGTCGAGTTCTTCTTCTTGCGCCCCAAGGACATTGCGATCTACGTCGGCTCCGGTGAGCTGGATCTCGGCATCACCGGTCGTGATCTCGCCGGCGACTCGGGTGCTCCCGTATCCGAGCGTCTGTCACTGGGCTTCGGCCGTTCGTCGTTCCGTTACGCAGCACCGGCCGGCAAGGACTGGGCCGTCGAGGATCTGTCCGGCCTGCGCATTGCAACGTCGTACCCGAACCTGGTCCGTAAGGACCTCACAGATCGCGGACTCGACGCCACCGTCATCCGTCTCGACGGAGCAGTGGAAATCTCGATTCAGCTCGGCGTCGCCGACGCGATCGCCGACGTGGTCGGATCGGGCCGTACTCTCCGCCAACACAACCTCGTGGCTTTCGGTGAATCGCTCTGCGATTCCGAAGGTGTCCTGATCGAGCGCACCGGCGCTCCGCAGGACGATCCCGCACGCAACCAGCTCATCGAACGCGTACGCGGAATTGTCTTCGCGCAGCAGAATCTGATGATCGACTACGACTGCCCGCGCACCATCCTCGACGACGCCATCAAGATGACTCCGGGTATGGAGTCGCCGACGCTCTCGCCGTTGGCCGATCCCGACTGGGTCGCGGTTCGCGCGATGGTCCCGATCAAGGGACACAACCAGGTGATGGATGCCTTGGCCGAACTCGGTGCCAAGGCCATCCTCGCGTCGAACATCCGCTCGGTACGCGCTTTCTGATCACTGCCTGAATAGATTTACGCGCATTCGCGCCCGTTCCTGGAAATCAGGAACGGGCGCGAATCTGCAAAGTCTGGGCGATACGGCCCACCGCACCCTGCTCGTCGTAGAGCACGCCCGCACACATGCCGACGCCGTCCGGACCCGTTGTGGTTTCGGCGGCGACACCGACCCACTCTCCCTCGGGCACACGGAAGATATGCACCGTGAGATCTGTGTTGAGGAACGTCCAGTGCTCCGGGTCGAGCTTGGCGCCGACCCCGTTTGAGATGTCGGCCACCGCGAACAAACGCTCGAGAGCAGACATCTTCTCACCCTCGACCAGCTCTGGCTTGGGGCGCGCCCATACCTTCCCGGTTCCCACGCACCCGATCGGAGCAATCCAGGACCAGTCGAGGGTCTTGAGATAGCCGACGCTCCACAGACCCTCGAGAACGCCCGGGGTGCCGCTGTCGCGGGGTTCGAGCGGGGGATCGACTACGTGGACGACGTCGCCGGTATCCACCGTCTCCATCCGCCACGCCGTACCGCGCGCAACCGCGCGTGCAGATCCGTCGGCGGTGGTTGCCCACAGTTCGGCGACGATCAATTCGATTCGGCGACCGGGTCGTTCGATCCAGGACCGGACTTCGAGGTCGGCAATCGGAATCGGTCCGAGAATCTCGACGACGACGCGCGTCAGACGGGTTTCGTCGCGCGCACCGCACCGCTCGAGGGCTCGAACCAATAGCGCCGACGGGGGAGCGCCGTGCTGCAGTGTCGGGCCCCAGATGCTGACAGTTGCCTGAGTGCTCGCGAACCGCTCGTGCCCTTCCTCCGTCGTTCCGAGGTAGCGGTAGTACGAACTGTCCGTCATGTTATGAATTCTCCTTTGCGGCAACAGGTTCGGTGCTCAGCAGGTCCGGCCAACCTGGATAGGGCGGAGGTGTTCCGCCGAACGAGGGGCACAGTGACTTGTGATCGCACCAGTCGCACAGTTTGCCAGGCTTGGGTCTGAAGTCTCCGGTCGCACCTGCTGCGAGGATCGCTTTCCAGATGGCGGAGAGGGTTCGCTCGAATCGGATGAGCTCGTCGTGATCCGGGGCGTACGTGAGAATCGAGCCGGAGGCCAGATAGATCAGGCGCAGTTGTGCGGGAACGATTCCGCGAGTGCGCAGCAGTACGAGCGCGTAGAACTTCATCTGGAAGAGCGCCTTGGATTCGGTGAACTCGCGAGGCGCTTTTCCGGTCTTGTAGTCGACCACCCGCACCTCACCCGTCGGTGCAACGTCTATCCGGTCGACGAAGCCGCGGAGTCGAACGCCGTTCTCCAATTCGGTCTCGACGTAGACCTCGCACGCCTCGGCATCGAATCGAGTGGGATCTTCGAGCGTGTAGTACGTCGCGACGAGCTTGCCGACTTCGTCGAGGAACGAATCCAGCTCGCCCTCCGGAACAAGGTCAGCGGCCTCGGGAGACTCGGCACTGACACGTTCCCACGCGGGACGGACGAGTTCGGCTGCGCGATCGGGAACCCGGTGACCGGTCGGGAGTGCAAACAGTGCTTCCAGTGCCGCGTGTACGACGGTGCCTCTGACCTGGGCTCTGGTTGGCGTTTCCGGAATTCTGTCGACTGCTCGGAAGCGATAGAGCAGGGGGCATTGTTTGTAGTCACCCGCCCGAGACGGAGAGAGCGCCGGCCGACTACGCGGGCGCTCGTGTGATGTTGCACCCGTTGGAGTGGGGGTTGGCAATTCGACAGAGCTCACACCTGGCAGGCTATGCGGTTGGTCCGACAACTCCGTCGGAGCCGGTGGCGAGGACACCGGAAACAAGCGAACAGGGATCATCTGCGCATGGCGAACGAGCTGCAACCAGAAGAAGGCACGACCGAAGTGGATGAGGTTGTGCAGTCCGCTGTCGCCGAGATTCCCGAACAAGAGCTTCCAGAAGCTGATCTCACTGCGCCGGGCAAGCGGCCGTCAGGTCCGTTCCGCGTCGGCGACCGAGTACAGCTGACCGACGGCAAGGGACGCCACTACACGATCGTTCTCGAGGCGAACCGCGAATACCACACCCACAAGGGCGGAATCGTTCACAACGATCTGATCGGTGCCGACGAGGGCAGCGTCGTCAAGTCGGTCAACGGCACGCCCTATCTCGCACTGCGCCCCCTGCTGGTGGACTACGTGCTGTCCATGCCGCGCGGTGCCCAGGTCATCTACCCGAAGGACGCAGCTCAGATCGTCCACGAAGGCGACGTGTTCCCAGGAGCACGCGTGCTCGAGGCCGGAGCCGGCTCCGGCGCACTGACATGTTCGCTGCTGCGTGCCGTCGGACCCGAGGGCAAGGTCATCTCCTACGAGGTCCGCGACGATCATGCCGAACATGCGGTTCGCAACGTCGAGACCTTCTTCGGGGAACGTCCGCCGAACTGGGAACTGACCATCGCCGATCTCGCCGAGTTCGATCCGGAAGCGCACGGAGGCAAAGTCGATCGCGTCGTACTCGACATGCTGGCCCCGTGGGACGTCCTGCCCGCCGTCTCGAAGGCACTCGTGCCGGGCGGCGTGTTGATCGTCTACGTCGCGACCGTTACTCAGCTCTCGAAGGTCGTCGAGGCGATGCGGGAGCAGGAATGCTGGACCGAGCCCCGCTCGTGGGAATCGATCGTGCGCGGTTGGCACGTCGTCGGATTGGCGGTGCGCCCCGAACATCGGATGCAAGGCCACACCGCGTTCCTCGTGAGCGCTCGTCGTCTCGCCGAAGGAACTGTCACCCCGAAGCCGCAGCGGCGTGCGGGCAAGGGCTCGAACACCGCGGCCAAGTAGTCACACGAAAACAACAAGAGCGGCGATCCGGTATCCGGATCGCCGCTCTTGTCGTAGCTGGAAGTTATGCGGTGCAGGACGCGCGGCCCATTTCCAGGAGCACGCAAGCCGAGGTGTCGGACAGCTTCCAGGAGCCGTCTTCGAGCTCCCAGGTCCACGGGGTGGCCGGGGCGGCGCCGTGCGGGCTGACGACGGCGACGTCTGCAGTTGCGGTCTGACCGTCGACCTTGACGTTGTTTACGTTGAACGTGATCGCGTAGGCCGGGTTACCGCCCAGTGCAGCACTCATCGTCTCGATGTTGGCCTGACGCTTGGTTCCGTCGACCACCAGAGCGGTCTTCTCCTCGATCGGCTTGGCCGGATCGATCAGAGCGACGAGCGAAGCGTTGAGCTCCTCGGCCGTCGGAGCCGCTGCGGCAGCGGCAGCTGACGTCGTGGCGGAAGCCGAGGCCTTGGCCGTGGTGCTCGAGGCGGCGGCGGAAGTAGAACTTGCAGCCGTCGAATCCTTGTTGTCGTCCGAGCTGCATGCACCCATGGTCAGGACGGCAGCGACAGCACAAGCGCTGATGAGAGTCTTGCGGATGATCACAGCGTTACCTTTCGTTGTAAAGAGAGACAGGCGCTGTCTCCATCTTGTAGGCAAGGCTAACATGACCAAATTCTGGCTCGAGACCAGTCGGCACGGTCCGCGCGCAGGTGTGAATTCGCACTCGCGCACCGTGTCTGGCGACAGTTGGGGCCTTATGCCGGTAGCGTTGATGGATCGCACTGGGAGGAGACGCACATGAGCTCGACAGAGAACCCGGATTCGGTTGCGGCAGCAGAAGAACTCCACGCGCTACGAGTGGAAGCACAAGTACTGCGCCGACAACTTGCACAATCGCCGGAGCAGGTGCGTGAGCTGGAGTCGAAGGTGGACTCGTTGTCCATCCGAAACAGCAAGTTGATGGACACCCTCAAAGAGGCCCGTCAGCAGCTCATCGCGCTTCGTGAAGAAGTCGACAGACTCGGTCAACCGCCGAGCGGTTACGGAGTCCTTCTCTCGGTACACGAGGACAAGACCGTCGACGTGTTCACGTCGGGTCGCAAGATGCGGTTGACGTGCTCACCGAACATCGACACGGACACCCTCGCCCTCGGGCAGACGGTTCGCCTCAACGAGGCACTCACCATCGTCGAGGCCGGCACCTACGAGCAGGTCGGTGAGATCAGCACGCTCCGTGAGGTACTCGACGACGGCTTGCGCGCACTGGTGGTCGGTCATGCCGACGAAGAGCGCATCGTCTGGCTCGCAGCGCCGTTGGCAGCCGTCTTCGCCGACCCCGAAGCCGACATCATCGCGTACGACGCCGATTCTCCGACCAGGAAACTGCGTCCGGGCGACTCGTTGCTCGTCGACACCAAGGCCGGGTACGCCTTCGAGCGCATCCCGAAGGCCGAGGTCGAAGATCTGGTTCTCGAAGAAGTTCCGGACGTTCACTACGACGACATCGGTGGTCTCGGGCGTCAGATCGAGCAGATCCGTGATGCCGTCGAACTCCCGTTCCTCCACAAGGATCTGTTCCACGAGTATTCGCTGAGGCCGCCGAAGGGTGTACTGCTCTACGGTCCGCCTGGTTGCGGCAAGACGCTCATCGCCAAGGCCGTCGCCAACTCGTTGGCCAAGAAGATCGCCGAAGCCCGCGGTCAGGACAGCAAGGACGCCAAGTCCTACTTCCTGAACATCAAGGGCCCGGAACTTCTGAACAAGTTCGTCGGCGAAACCGAGCGTCACATCCGGATGATCTTCCAGCGTGCTCGTGAGAAGGCGTCCGAGGGCACTCCGGTGATCGTCTTCTTCGACGAGATGGACTCGATCTTCCGTACCCGTGGTTCGGGAGTCTCCTCCGACGTCGAGACAACGGTTGTTCCGCAGCTGCTCAGCGAGATCGACGGTGTGGAAGGGCTCGAGAACGTCATCGTCATCGGCGCTTCCAACCGTGAGGACATGATCGACCCGGCCATCCTGCGTCCGGGCCGACTGGACGTGAAGATCAAGATCGAGCGCCCCGACGCGGAATCCGCTCAGGACATCTTCTCGAAGTACCTGGTGGACGGTCTGCCGATCAATGCAGACGACCTGGCAGAGTTCGGTGGAGATCGCACTGCCTGCTTGAAGGCGATGATCGTTCGCGTCGTCGATCGCATGTACGCGGAGAGCGAAGAGAATCGTTTCCTCGAGGTCACGTACGCCAACGGCGACAAGGAAGTTCTGTTCTTCAAGGACTTCAACTCGGGGGCGATGATCCAGAACATCGTCGACCGCGCCAAGAAGTACGCGATCAAGTCTGTGCTCGACACCGGTGCTCCGGGCTTGCGTGTGCAGCACCTCTTCGATTCCATCGTCGACGAGTTCGCCGAGAACGAGGATCTGCCCAACACCACCAATCCTGATGACTGGGCACGTATTTCGGGCAAGAAGGGGGAGCGGATCGTCTACATCCGCACTCTCGTCACGGGCAAGAACGCCAGTGCAAGCCGCGCGATCGACACGGAGTCGAACACGGGCCAGTACCTGTAGCGAAACGAACATCGATCGGGCCGGCCACTCCGCGAGAGTTGTCGGCCCGATCTCTGCGTCGCTGCCGTTGACTTCGTTGCGATTGGACCGGTCGGTCGCGCTGGTTTAGAGTCCCGCCGTGCAGATACATCTTCGACACAATCCGTCGTCCACAGTCGCTCGCTGCTACCTCGCGCCCGGCGAACCGCTGCGCGTGGAGAGCGGGGCGATGCTCGCGCATTCTGCCGGCGTAGTACTCGAAGCGAAGGCGCAGGGCGGCGTCCTGCAGGGACTCAAGCGGTCGATGCTGAGCGGCGAATCATTTTTCGTCACGACGTATACCGCTCCGCCGCAAGGTGGTTGGGTCGACGTGACTGGCGTGCTTCCCGGAGATCTGATCCCGCTGACCATCACCTCTGATCGCCCGTTCTTCCTCAACCGTGGAACCTGGTTGGCCAACTCCTACGGTGTGACGGTCGAGTCCAAGTGGGGCGGCATGTCCAACCTCTTCGGCGGTGAGGGCGGCTTCGGCCTGCGGGCAAGTGGCGACGGTGAAGTAGTGCTGGCCGTCTACGGCGCGATCGACGTCATCGACTTGCAGCCAGGCGAGACGGTCACGATCGATACCGGTCACGTGGTCGCCTACGACCTCGGGATGAACTTCAACATGCGGCGCGCCGTTCAGGGGCGCACCATTCAGTCGATGAAGTCCGGTGAAGGATTTGTCTTCGACTTCACCGGCCCAGGACGCGTTCTCGCGCAGACCCGCAACCCCAGCGCGTTCGCTGCGTGGCTCTCGGCGATCACCCCGGGCTGATCACAGGTCCCACCAGTGTTCAGTCCCAGCGGTGTTCAGTCCCAGCGGTGTTCAGCTCCAGCAATAGTCGGCCAGCAGCGCGCGTGAGTCCGGAACGAACGGCCACGACGGGTCCTGCAGGTGGGCGCCGAGTTCTTTCGGCGTCCACCACCAACCTTCGGCGATCTCGCTGGGCTGATGTGCCATCGGCCCGTCGTATCTGAGTTCGAACGCAAACAGGTGACAGCGCAACGGAGAGTTGTTCCACTCGCCGTCCCAGGATTTTCGAGCGATCTCCGTCAGTTGGAGTGGCTGGTCTGCCGTTCCGAAGATTCCGAGTTCTTCACCGACTTCACGGATCGCAGTTTCCTGCGGCGTCTCACCTGGATCGACGACACCTCCGGCCAGACAGTCGTGATAGCCCCCGAACACCGCTTTCGTGTCGGTTCGGCGATGGACGTAGATGCGGGAGCCGTCCCCGGTACGAACCAGGACGCCCGCACTCGCGTGCCAGAGCCCACCCGAGTAGACGACGGAACGTGGTGCTCGGCCGATCGGATTACCCGTCCGGTCGTACACGGCGACTACCTCGTCCGCGGGATTCAGGTCTGCGGTGAGAGGTTGGTGCATTCCTCCAACTGTGCCACGCCTGTGGGTGCCGCGCCGCAATCACATAGGCTCTTGTGTCATGCAGCGGATCATCGGTGTCGAGGTCGAATACGGAATATCTTCACCCAGTGAGCCGTCGGCGAATCCGATTCTCACTTCAACCCAGGCGGTGCTTGCCTACGCCGCCGCAGCGGGCGTGCCACGGGCCAAGCGCACACGCTGGGATTACGAGGTCGAATCTCCGCTGCGAGATGCCCGAGGCTTCGATCTGGGGCGAATGAGCGGTCCCGCGCCGGTGATCGACGCGGACGAGATCGGCGCCGCGAACATGATTCTCACCAACGGGGCACGGTTGTACGTCGATCACGCCCATCCGGAGTATTCGGCGCCCGAGGTCGCCGACCCGCTCGACGCCGTGATCTGGGACAAGGCCGGCGAACGCGTCATGGAAGCGGCTGCGCGGCACGCATCCAGCGTGCCGGGTGCGCCACGGCTGCAGCTGTACAAGAACAACGTCGACGGCAAGGGTGCCTCGTACGGCACGCACGAGAACTACCTCTGCTCACGTGAGACCCCGTTCGCCTCGATCGTGACCGGATTGACGCCGTTTTTCGCGTCCCGGCAGGTGATCTGCGGTTCCGGTCGTGTGGGTCTCGGTCAGTCCGGCGACGAGGCCGGATTCCAGCTTTCGCAGCGATCCGACTACATCGAGGTCGAAGTAGGCCTCGAGACCACTCTCAAGCGCGGAATCATCAACACCCGCGACGAACCGCACGCGGATGCGGACAAGTATCGCCGCCTGCACGTCATCATCGGTGACGCGAACCTCGCGGAGATGTCGACGTACCTCAAGGTTGGAACAACGGCGCTGGTACTCGACCTGATCGAGGCAGGTGTCGACCTCACCGATCTGCAACTGGCGCGTCCGGTCACGGCCGTCCACCACATCAGTCACGACCCCACTCTGCGCAAGACCGTTGCGCTGGCCGACGGACGTGAACTGACAGGGCTTGCGCTGCAACGCATTTACCTCGAACGTGTCTCGAAGTTCCTCGACCGTGAGACCGATCGTGATCCGCGAGCGGACGATATCGTCGCCAAGTGGGCGATGGTTCTCGATCTCCTCGAGCGCGATCCCATGGAGTGCGCGAACATCCTCGACTGGCCGGCCAAACTGCGTCTGCTCGAAGGGTTCCGCAATCGTGAGGGACTCGCGTGGTCGGCGCCGCGATTGCATCTGGTGGATCTGCAGTACTCCGACGTGCGACTCGACAAGGGCCTGTACAACCGCCTGGTTGCTCGCGGCTCCATGGAGCGGCTTGTCACCGAACAGCAGGTTCTCGACGCGGTCACGAACCCTCCCACCGACACTCGCGCATACTTCCGGGGCGAGTGCCTACGCCGATTCGGGGCCGATATCGCGGCCGCGAGCTGGGATTCGGTCATCTTCGATCTCGGCGGTGAATCGTTGATCCGTATCCCCACCCTCGAGCCGCTTCGAGGTACCAAAGCGCACGTCGGAGCGTTGCTCGACTCCGTGGACAGCGCCGCGGAACTGGTTGATCAGCTCACTCACTGAAATCAGCCGATGCGGCTCGCCGTCGCGTCTCTCCACACCTGACGGTGCCGCTCGGTAGGGTGAAGGTCCGAGCGGGATCAGTTACCGACTCTGCTGGGCCGAACAGGATGCTCGCGAGAGCTCCCTTCACACAAGGAGGTCGACGGCGATGGCTCAAGAACAGACGCAGCGTGCCGGTGGCGGCGAAGACGACGAAACCACTGGTGGCGACGGCAGTGCCGGCCAGGAACGTCGCGAGAAGCTCGCTGCAGAAACCGACGACCTGCTCGACGAGATCGACGACGTGTTGGAAGAGAACGCCGAGGACTTCGTCCGTGCCTACGTCCAGAAGGGCGGCCAGTGACGGTGGATCGCGCGCCCCGGATCACAGACGGGGACACACGGTTGAGCTTCGGCTCGAATCTGTCGTCATTCTCGGAATACCTTCGGGTGCATGCACCGGAGCATCTTCCGCAGAACCGCTTCGCCGACACAGGAGGTGTTGTCATGGGCGGGGGAGACGTAGCTCCGCACGGCACCACCATCGTCGCGATCAGCTATGCGGGTGGTGTTCTGCTCGCGGGTGATCGCCGAGCGACGATGGGCAATCTCATCGCCAGCCGTGACGTGCAGAAGGTGTACGTCACGGACGACTACTCGGCTGCGGGTATTGCCGGTACGGCCGGGATCGCAATCGAACTGGTCCGGCTCTTCGCGGTCGAGCTCGAACATTACGAGAAGATCGAAGGCGTCCCACTCACGTTCGACGGCAAGGCCAATCGACTTTCGTCGATGGTTCGAGGAAATCTCGGAGCAGCGATGCAAGGTTTGGCGGTTGTGCCACTGCTCGTGGGTTACGACCTGGACGCGGTCGATCCGTCCACCGCCGGTCGCATCGTCTCCTACGACGTCGTCGGTGGGCGATACGAGGAGCGCGCGGGCTATCACGCAGTCGGATCCGGCTCCCTGTTCGCGAAATCGGCGCTCAAGAAGCTGTATTCACCGGGAATCGACGAGGACACCGCGCTTCGATTCGCCGTCGAGGCGCTCTACGACGCGGCAGATGACGATTCGGCTACCGGTGGTCCTGATCTGACACGAGGGATCTATCCGACGGCGGTCACCATCACCTCGGCCGGCGCTGTGGAGTTGTCGCCCAGCAGGGCTGCCGAGATCGCCCGGGAGATCGTCGCGGCTCGCACGGCGACCGCGAGTCCGGAAGGGGAGTCTGCGCTATGACGATGCCGTACTACGCATCAGCCGAACAGATCATGCGCGATCGTTCGGAATTGGCGCGCAAGGGAATTGCCCGCGGGCGCAGCGTCGTCGTTCTCACCTACCGCGACGGAGTGCTCTTTGTCGCCGAGAACCCGTCGCGTGCTCTGCACAAGGTCAGCGAACTGTACGACCGTCTCGGATTCGCGGCAGTGGGCAAGTACAACGAGTTCGAGAATCTGCGCCGCGCGGGCATCGTCCACGCAGACATGCGTGGGTACTCGTACGACCGTCGGGACGTAACCGGGCGTTCTCTCGCCAATGCGTACGCACAAACCCTGGGAACGATCTTCACCGAGCAGCCCAAGCCGTACGAGGTCGAGATCTGTGTTGCCGAGATCGGTCGCTTCGGAAGCAGTACGCCGGCTCAGCTCTACCGGATCACGTACGACGGATCCATCGCGGACGAGCAGGAATTCGTGGTCATGGGCGGCACGACCGAACCGATCGTGACGGCGATGCGCGAGTCGTACCAGCGAGACCTCGACCTCGAATCCGCAGTGCGGATTGCAGTCGGGGCGCTCCAAAAGGGCGGCCCGGCACCGGCCGGAACCACTGAGGCGGAACCACGAACTCTCGATGTGAGTGCACTCGAGGTTGCCGTACTCGACAGCAATCGTCCACGCCGTGCGTTCAAACGGATCGCTGGAACGGTTTTGGAAGAGATGCTTCCAGCTCCGGCAGCAGTCGAGGATGCGCCGCCGGCAAACGGCGACGCACCCTCGTAGATACTCCGTAGGTCTGGGAGTTACTGCAGGTCTGGAGTTACTGAGTGACTCGGTAGACGGCCACCGCGCCCGGTTCGGTGTCGAAATCGAACCGGCGCGCGTCTGCCACCACTTCACCGTCGGTGGCGATGGCTACCGGTGAATCGGCGACTCGAACCGACATCGACGAGACGAGTTCGCGAACGTAGACCCGCGAGCTGCCCAATGTTCCTGTGGCAGCCGCAAACAGCAGACGTGAGCGCGAGAATTTCTTGTCCGCGCGCAGATAGCGGACGTCGAGTAGTCCACGGTTCATCTCCGGACGCGACATCGGCACCTGATCGGCGGGGGAGTATCGCCCGTTTCCGACGAACAGCATCCAGATTGTGGTCCGCTTCCCGTCGATGGTCACCGTCATCGGCTCCGCCGCTGCGAGAACCCGGATCATCGCGGCTCCTGCGGCCGGCCACTTACCGAATCGTGGTTCCCATTTTTCCCTCAGGCGCACAGCATCCGGGTATCCACCGAGGCTGGCTGTGTTGAGAAACCGTGCAGTCACTCCGGAATCCGTGCGCACCACCGCGTGGTCGACGAATGCCGCCTGACCGGACTCGACTGCCTGTGCGGTCTCCTCGACATTCACCGCCCCGACGTCGCGGGCGAAATGGTTCAATGTTCCGCCGGGAAAAACCGCAAGTGGTAGCTCGTGCTTTGTCGCCGCGGTCGCGACCGTGACCACTGTTCCGTCGCCGCCGCATACACCCAACGCTTTCGGCGAGAGCTCGGGGATCTTGGCATCGATCTGCATGTCGAAGTCGATGTCCGCGTCGAACTCGTAGACGATCGCTTCCGGTAGTAGTTCTCGAATCGATTCCACGATCCCGTCGTCCTCGGAGCCTGAACCAGGATTGGTGAAGACCAACAAGCCTTCTCCGCGCGGGAGCGCGGGAACCACGCACTCGGGTCCGAGTTCGGCGGGCTCTTCGTCGCGTACCGCCCACCAACGACGCGTGCCGGCAGCGATAGCACCGCCGACCGCGAGGCCTGCGAAGACGTCGGACGGCCAGTGGACTCCGTTGTGGACGCGTGAGTACGCCACTGCTGCGGCCAGTGGTGCGAGAGCAGCTCCAGCAACCGGGGACTCCATGGCCACTGCCGCGGTGAATGCCGCGGCCGAAGACGAATGTCCGGAGGGGAACGAGGACGACGTCGGAATGTCGACGCCTCGCTTCGGGCTCAGCCAGACGCGTGCCGGTGGGCGTCGGCGGGGAAAGAGGGGCTTGAGTATGCCGTTGGCCAGCGCGCTGGAACCGGCCAGTGCGAGCAGCCCGCGTGCTGCTGCCCTACGGGGCCGCCCGCCGATCATCGCGAGCAAGGCGGCGACAACCATCCACAAAACGCCGTGATCGGCGGCTCTGGAGAGAAACCGCATGGTCGGGTCGAGCACGGAAGGGCGCAGTGCTCCAGTGCTTTCCATGACTTTGACGTCGCTTCGGACAACTTTTCGGCGAATAAGGCTCACACCGTCACACTATGCTGCCGCCCGACGTTGTCGAGTCGTGACTTACGACGCGATCGAAGTACACGGGTGAACCTCGCATTCTGGTTGTACTGTCGAAGTGTGCAGAGACGAATCATGGGTATCGAGACGGAATTCGGCGTTACCTGCACCTTTCACGGGCACAGGAGACTGAGCCCCGACGAGGTTGCTCGTTACCTCTTCCGTCGTGTCGTGTCGTGGGGTCGCAGCTCCAACGTCTTCCTCCGTAACGGAGCTCGCTTGTACCTGGATGTGGGTTCGCACCCGGAGTACGCGACGGCCGAGTGCGACAGCCTCATCCAGCTGGTCAATCACGACCGTGCCGGTGAGCGTGTGCTCGAAGAACTGCTGATCGACGCCGAGGCGAGACTCGCCGAGGAGGGTATTGGTGGCGACATCTATCTCTTCAAGAACAACACCGACTCGGCCGGAAACTCGTACGGCTGCCACGAGAACTTTCTCGTCGCGCGCGCCGGTGAGTTCTCCCGCATTTCGGATGTCTTGTTGCCGTTCCTCGTCACGCGCCAGTTGATCTGCGGCGCCGGAAAGGTACTGCAGACTCCGAAGGCCGCGACGTTCTGCCTCTCGCAGCGCGCGGAACACATCTGGGAGGGCGTCTCGTCGGCTACCACTCGCTCGCGTCCGATCATCAACACCCGCGACGAACCGCACGCGGACGCCGAGAAGTACCGCCGCCTGCACGTGATCGTCGGCGATTCGAACATGGCCGAAACGACGACGATGCTCAAGGTCGGTTCTGCCGCACTGGTGCTCGAGATGATCGAAGCCGGGGTGTCGTTCCGCGATTTCGCGCTGGACAACCCGATTCGTGCCATCCGCGAGGTCAGTCACGACGTGACCGGTAAAAAGCCGGTTCGCCTTGCTGGTGGACGTCAGGCCAGTGCCCTCGATATTCAACGCGAATACCACGCCAAGGCAGTCGAACATCTGCGTAACCGCGAACCGGACCCGCAGGTGGAGCAGGTTGTCGACCTGTGGGGTCGCACCCTCGATGCCGTCGAAGCTCAGGATTTTGCGAAGGTCGACACGGAGATCGACTGGGTCATCAAGCGCAAGCTGTTCCAGCGCTACCAGGACCGTCACGGTTTCGATCTGTCCGATCCCAAGATCGCGCAGCTCGACTTGGCGTACCACGACATCAAACGCGGCCGGGGTGTCTTCGACGTTCTCCAGCGCAAGGGCTTGGTCAAGCGGGTCACCGAGGACGAAACGATCGACGACGCCGTCGAGAATCCGCCGCAGACCACGCGCGCCAAATTGCGGGGCGACTTCATCACCGCAGCCCAGGCAGCAGGCCGGGACTTCACAGTCGACTGGGTTCACCTCAAGCTCAACGATCAGGCGCAGAGAACGGTGCTGTGCAAGGACCCGTTCCGCTCCGTCGACGAGCGTGTCGAGCGTTTGATCGCTTCGATGTAGGTCACTCAATTTCGAGATGTACAAGACGGCAGGTCTGTTTTGCGGCGACGCGCCGGGCACGAAAGTGTCCGGCGCGCGTTCGGTTATCGGATAGCCACTAGGATTTCGGCGTGGCGACATCAAAAATCGAGCGGTTGATGAACCTGGTGATCGCATTGCTGTCCACCAGACAGTTCCTCACGGCGGAGAAAATCCGTGACAGTGTGGCCGGGTACAACGATTCCGCGAACTACGAAGCGTTCAGTCGCATGTTCGAGCGCGACAAGAACGAACTTCGTGACCTGGGTGTCCCGTTGGAAACCGGTCTGGCAGGACGGTTCTCGACCGTCGAGGGGTATCGGATCAATCGCAATGCCTACGAGCTTCCGGACGTGGACCTCACCAGCGAGGAATCTGCTGCAGTCGCCGTCGCGGTGCAGTTGTGGGAGTCGCCGGAACTGATTTCGGCAGCCCAGAGTGCACTACTCAAACTCCGAGCGGCCGGCGTCCAGGTCGACTCAGAAGTCAGTGCCGCCCCGGTCACCGCGATTCCCGCGCGCACCCGCGGTTCGGAGCCCGCGCTCGGCAAGCTTCTTGCAGCGGTCGACGCCGGCCGAGCAGTTCATTTTCAGCACCGCGGCGCATTGAACGAACCGTTCACCGAGCGCACCGTCGAGCCGTGGGGCGTCGTCACGCACAACGGCAAGTGGTACCTGGTCGGGCACGACGTCGACCGTGATGCGGTGAGGACCTTCCGGCTCTCACGGATCGGTGACGACGTCAGGGAGTTCGGCCCGGCCGGTTCGGTTCACAAACCTGAAGGTGTCGACCTTCGCGAGGTCGTCGATCGCGTGACCGGTTCGGGCGTCGTGACCGGGACGGCTACGGTATGGGTCGCAGACGGCCGCGCCCATGAGCTTCGGCGGCTTGCGACGTCGTCGTCCGAACGGCGGTTGACCGATCGCGACGGCAGCGTGCTGGCCATCCCCGTTCGATCCTGGGAATGGACCGCTCGGTTGATCGCCGGTCACGGGTTGGACGCATTGGTGCTGGACCCACCGGATTTGCGTGCTGAGGTCGTCGCGAAGCTGCGCGCCGCCGCGGCGAGCCCGATCACCGGCCATGGACAGGGGGACCACTGATGAGCAATCGACTGTCGTCGCGGTTGGCACGGCTGCTCAACCTCGTGCCGTACTTCATCGCGAATCCTGGCATCAGTCCCGCCGAGGCCGCCGAGGAGCTCGGTGTCAGCACCACTCAACTGATGACCGACCTCAATCAACTGTGGGTGTGCGGACTGCCCGGTTACGGTCCCGGTGATCTCATCGACCTGTCCTTCTCCGAGGAAAGTATCGAGGTCACGTTCTCGGCCGGGATCGATCGCCCGTTGCGCCTCACCTCGACGGAGGCGACGGCGTTGCTGATCGCCCTGCGGTCCTTGGTGGAAATGCCGGGCATGGTCGATCCGTCCTCGGCGCAGCGTGCCATCGCGAAGATCGAGGACGCAGCAGGCTCGGCCGCGGCACGAGCCATCGGTCAGGACCGGGACACATCGCCTGCGCCGGACATCGCCGAAGACCCGATAGCCGCGACGGTCAGAGCCGCGCTCGCAGACAAGACCGCCCTGCGATTGACGTATTACTCGGCCTCGCGTGACGCGGTCTCCGAGCGCATCGTCGACCCCGTTCGTATCGTGTTGGTCGACAACTACAGCTACCTCCAGGCGTGGTGCCGTCAAGCCGAGGGCGTGCGGTTGTTCAGATTCGATCGGATCGACGCCGCCGTCCAACTCGACGAGCCCGCCGACCCGCCGCCGCAGGCCCTCGAGGAGGATTCGAATCTCGAATTGTTCAGCGGCGACGGTTCCCTTCCGGAAGCGCGGTTGTTCATCACCAAAGAGTGGGTGTGGATGCTCGACTACTACCCGTTGGACGTCGAGCACGTGAACGACGACGGGTCGGTCGAGGCGACGATGAGTTTCGGAACACTTGAATGGATGGCAAGGCTGGTGTTGGGATTCGGTGAGGGCGTTCGGGTCCTTCATCCGCCGGAACTGGTCTCCGAAGTCCATGATCGAGCCGTTGCGGCGCTCGACGCCTATGACGTAATCGGTTCGTAAAACTTCGGGAAACTTCACGTTCAGTGAGTTCGCAGGAAACAAACAGGTAAAAGGTAGCTGAAGTAAGTGCTTTGGCACCTCCGAGCGCCGGTTGTGTCCGGTAGCATCGAGGAATCTGATCATGGGAGGTCGTTATGGGTGCAATGCAGCCGATGCATTGGCTGATTGTCGCTGTTGTCGTCGTAATTCTGTTCGGGTCGAAGAAGCTTCCCGATGCAGCACGCGGTCTGGGTCGTTCCCTCCGCATCTTCAAGAGCGAAGTCAAGGAAATGCAGAACGACGATGCGGCGCCCGCAAGCGCGCCGGTCGCACAGCCTGCTCCAGCACAGTTGCCGACGGCCAACACCGCGGTGGTCGCAAACGGTGCAGCAGCACCTGTTGCGCAGCCGACCGAAGTCAAGCCGCTCTAGTACACACTGCGTTCTAGCCGGGGTGAAATATTCGTTCACCCCGGTTGTCTGCTGACCAAGACCAGGATGCACAGTGCGTATTCCGTTAGACCCGCGTAACCGCAAGCGGAAGGTCAACCCAGACGGCACCATGTCGTTGGTCGACCACCTGTACGAATTGCGGACTCGTTTGTTGTTCGCATTCCTCGGCGTGATCATCACCACGGCGTTCGGCTTCTTCTGGTATTCACACTCGATACTCGGTCTCGAAAGTCTGGGCGATCTGCTTCGCGGACCGTACTGTGAGCTTCCGTCCGAGAGTCGCGCCAACCTCAGCACCGACGACGCGTGCCGATTGCTGGCGACCGGGCCGTTCGAGCAGTTCATGCTGCGATTCAAAGTGGCGCTCACCGCCGGCATCGTTCTTGCCTGCCCGGTGTGGCTTTACCAATTGTGGGCATTCATCACCCCGGGCCTATACGCCAAAGAGCGTCGCTACGCGGTCGGATTCGTCACCGCAGGTGCCGCTCTCTTCATTCTCGGCGCAATCCTGGCGTACCTCGTCGTGGCGAAGGCTTTGCACTTCCTCCTGACCATCGGTGACAACGTCCAGATCACCGCGCTCAGTGGTTCGGAGTACTTCGGCTTCATCATCAATCTGCTGCTCATCTTCGGCGTCAGCTTCGAAATCCCACTGCTCGTCGTCGTGTTGAACTTTGCCGGCATTCTGACGTACGAGCGTTTGAAGGCCTGGCGTCGAGGATTGATCTTCGGGCTCTTCGTATTCGCTGCAGTTGCCACGCCAGGGTCGGATCCGTTCTCGATGTTGGCGCTCGCGCTGGCTCTGACGCTTCTCTTCGAGGTCGCGGTCCAGATCGCTCGCCTCAACGACAAACGTAAGGCCAAGCGAGCCGGTGAAGACTGGGGCGCACTGTCCGACGAGGAAGCTTCCTCCATCTCGGCTCCGTCCGATCTGAACGAGGCTTTCGACAATCCGACCAAACCCAAGGCCGAATCGAGTGGATTGTTCGGACGTAAGTCCAAGTCCAAGGCTCCGGTCGCGGAGAAATCCGACACCGCCGGCGACAACGCGCCCGGCCAGGATTTCACTGACACTCTCTGAGCGCCGTGCCACCACGTCGGCGGCGTGTGAAACCCTGACGAGGTGGTTATGAACAAGAGTGAACTGAGCACGTTCGCGTCCAGCCTGAAGTTCGAACTCGATCCATTCCAGGTGAAGGCATGCGTTGCGCTCGAAGCGGGCCACGGCGTCCTTGTCTGCGCGCCGACCGGTGCAGGCAAGACCGTGGTCGGCGAGTTCGCTGTCCACCTGGCTCTCGCGGCGGGCCGCAAGTGTTTCTACACGACGCCGATCAAGGCGTTGAGCAATCAGAAGTACGCCGAACTCGTCGAGCGGTACGGCCCCGGCGAAGTCGGTCTGCTGACGGGTGATTCGAGTATCAACTCCGACGCACCGGTGGTCGTCATGACCACCGAAGTCCTGCGGAACATGCTCTACGCCAACTCCGAGGCACTGCGCGGGCTTTCGCACGTCGTCATGGACGAAGTGCATTACCTTGCCGACCGGTTCCGCGGGGCGGTGTGGGAGGAAGTGATCCTGCACCTGTCCGAGGACGTACGCCTGGTGAGTTTGTCGGCGACCGTGAGCAATGCCGAAGAATTCGGTGCCTGGATGGAAACCGTCCGCGGCGACACCACTGTGGTCGTGGACGAGACTCGGCCGATCCCGCTGTGGCAGCACATCATGGTCGGTAGGCGAATCTTCGATCTCTTCGACAGTCGTAGTCATCCTGCTGCCGGGCCGAAGACCGTGCTCGTCGACCAGGATCTGGTTCGCCACGTCAAGCAGCGTCAGGCTCTCGAACGCGTCGAGAGCTGGCAGCCGCGTGGCCGCGGACGACGCGGCAGCTACCAGAGCTCCAACGATTTCCGGCCCTTGCCACGACCTGACGTCATCGCTCAGCTCGATCAGTCCGGACTGCTCCCGGCCATCACTTTCATCTTCAGCCGCGCCGGTTGTGATGCGGCTCTTGCACAGTGCCTGCGGTCCAGACTGGATCTCACTTCGCCGGAGCAGGTCCGCGAGATCGACACCATCATCGAGAAACACACCGGGGAACTACCCGAAGAGGATCTCGAAGTTCTCGGATATCGGGACTGGTGCAAGGCACTACGACGCGGACTGGCATCTCACCATGCCGGCATGCTGCCGGCATTCCGCCAGACAGTCGAGGAACTGTTCGTCAAGGGGCTCGTGCGGGCGGTCTTCGCGACCGAGACGCTGGCCCTCGGCATCAACATGCCGGCACGCACGGTGGTGCTCGAACGTCTGGTCAAGTACAACGGTGAATCGCACGCCGAACTGACGCCGGGGGAGTACACGCAGCTGACGGGTCGGGCCGGCCGACGCGGCATCGACGTCGAAGGCCACGCTGTGGTCCTGTGGCAGCCCGGGGTCGAGCCGACGGATGTCGCCGGCTTGGCGTCGACACGGACGTTCCCGCTCCGCAGTTCGTTCCGCCCCTCGTACAACATGTCGATCAATCTCGTCGAACGCATGGGCGCGGCGGATTCACGGAAGCTGCTCGAGCGTTCCTTCGCGCAGTTCCAAGCGGATCGCTCGGTGGTCGGCCTGGTGCGTGGCATCGAGCGGAACGAAGAAGCACTGAAGGGTTTGCAGGAGAAACTCGGCGGTGCGGACGGTGAGTACTTCGAATACGCGTCGTTGCGTGAGCGGCTCAGTGCGCGCGAGCGCGCGCTCGAACGTAAGGGCCGCGAAGACCGACGCGGAGATGCGGTGGAGTCCCTCCGTGCACTCGCCCGCGGTGACGTGATCGCAATTCCCATCGGTCGTCATTCAGGGGTGGCAGTGGTCCTCGTCCCGGACAACGATCCGAAGGACCCGCGTCCGCTGGTTCTGACGGCCGATCAGTGGGCCGGCCGACTCTCCTCGGGTGATTTCCCGGAAGCAGCCGACGTTCTGGGAAAGATGCGACTGCCCAAGCATGTCGATCACCACACCGCCCGGATCCGGCGCGATCTGGCCTCGGCGTTGCGTAGTACCGGGATCAGTGCCCCCCGGCGAAAGAAGCGCCACAAGGCGGGCGCATCCGAAGATGCCGAGGTCGCTACTTTGCGACGTGCTATTCGCTCGCATCCGTGCCACAGCTGGCCCGATCGTGAACATCTGAGCCGGATCGGTGAGCGCTACAACCGGCTGGCCAGGGAAACGCAGTCGATGAGGGAAAAGGCTGCGGCCACCACCAACTCGTTGGCGCGGACGTTCGACCGCATCATTAAGCTACTCAAAGAGCGTGAGTACATGACTGCCGAAGCAGCGCCCGAAGTCACCGAATCCGGACGACGACTCAGCCGCATCTACTCGGAAAGCGACCTTCTGGTCGCCGAATGCCTGCGGACCGGGGCGTGGACAGGACTCAGCCCGGCTGAGTTGGCGGCCGTCGTGTCCTCGGTGGTCTACGAATCACGTCGGGACGGGGACACCGTCGATCGGGTGCCGACAGCGGCGCTTCGTCACGCCCTCAACGACACTCAACGATTGTGGAGCGAACTGCGGTCGGACGAGATTCGCCACAAGCTGCCGCCGACGCGGGAACCGGATCTCGGATTCGTCACTGCCGTTTATCACTGGGCGAGCGAGAACTCGCTTGTCGACGCACTGATCGCGGCTGGAGTGCAGGGTCGTGCGCTGTCTGCGGGTGACTTTGTACGTTGGTGTCGTCAGGTGATCGATCTCCTCGATCAGGTCCGCCTGACTTCGACGGATGCCGACGTCGCGAAGACTGCGGCGCGGGCGGTAGCTGCAATTCGTCGCGGGGTAGTTGCTGTCGACGCAGCATGACCGCAACTATGTGGTTTGATTCGCAGACTGGTATTTCGAGTGGGAGGCGAACATGAGCGGGCCTTACGGACCGAACGATCCGAATCGGCAATGGGGTCCTGGTGATCAGCAGCAGCCGAACGAGCAGCAGTGGGGGCAGAATCCTCAGCAGCCGGGCGGACAACAGCAGCCTGGTCAGCAGCCCGGCCAGCAACAGCCGTGGGGTCAGCCTGGTCAAACACCGCAGCCCGGTCAGCAGCCCGGCCAGCAACAGCCGTGGGGACAACCTGCCTACGGCCAGCCGGGTGGTCAGCCTGCGTACGGTCAGCCGCAACAGCCTGGACAAGGACAACCCGGCCAGCAACAGCCGTGGGGACAACCCCAGCAACAACCTCCCGCACAGCCGTGGGGTCAGCCCGGGCAACAGCAGTCACCTGACGCAACCCAGGCGTGGGGTCAGCCTCCGGCTGCCGCACCGCAGCAGGCGTGGGGCGCCACGGCCCCCGGGCAGACTCCGGGACAGCAGAACCAGTGGAACCAGGCTCAGCCGTTCCCGAGTCCCGGTGCGCCCGGAAACCAGTCGGGTAAGTCGAAGAAGCCCCTGATCTTCGGTGCGATCGGCGTTCTCGTCGTTCTTGCCGCTGTCGTGGTGGCCCTGGTGTTCGGAGTCTTCGGCAAGAACACACTCGATCAGAGCGCGGCTCAGGCCGGCGTCGAGAAGATCGTCACCGAGTCCTACGGGGCGAAGAACGTGAGCAACGTTCAGTGCCCCGCGGACCAGGAAGTCAAGTCAGGCAACAAGTTCACCTGCACGCTTTCGATCGCGGGTGTGAAGTCGAACGTGACCGTGACGTTTGTCGACGACAACGGCACGTACGAGGTCAGCCGCCCGAGCTGACGCCCTATTGGTCGGAACGGCCTGCCGCCGCAGCCTCGAGCGCGGCGGCAAGCCGGCCGGCCGAGCGCTCGATGTTCAGCGAGGCCGCCACTTCCTCGAGGCGTGCGGGATCGACGGGGGTCGCCGGGAGTCGGTCGTCCTTCGAGAACTGAACGTCCGCGTCGCGAACCACTCGTACGACCGGCAACGCAGCATCAAGGTAAGCCATTGCCTCAGGTGAGGTCAGTTTTGCGCGAATCCCCTTGGCCATATCCGATTCAGGATCAGCTGCGGCCGCCCGAAGTCCGGCCAACGAGCCGTAACGGAGCATCAGTGTCGACGCAGTCTTCTCACCGACACCTTTGATGCCGGGTAGACCGTCGGAGGCGTCTCCGCGCAGTACCGCGAGTTCGGCGTAAGCCTCGCCCGCACGGTCACCGGGTACTCCGTACTTCTCCGCAACCTCGACCGGTCCGAAGAGTTCCGCCTTGGACAGGCCACGGCCCACGTACAGGACACGGACGGGCACGTACTCGTCGGTGACGACCTGCAGTAGGTCTCGGTCACCACTGACGACGACGGTGAGATCTTCGCGCTCGGTGGCGGCAAGCGTTCCCAGTACGTCGTCGGCTTCGAGTCCGACTGCACCCGCCGTCGCGATACCCGCTGCAGCGAGCACGTCCATGATCATGTCGACCTGAGGCGTCAACGTGTCCGGAACTTCTTCGGACGCACCGTCAGAGCCTTCCTCGACGCGATGCGCTTTGTACGTCGGGACTGCATCGACGCGGAACTGCGGTCGCCAGTCCAAGTCCAGGCACACGGCGAGACGACTCGGCTGGTGTTTGGTGATCAGGGAAGCAACCATGTCGGTGAAACCGCGCACCGCGTTGACAGGTCTTCCGTCGGGGTCGACGAATGATTCGGGCAGCGCGTAGAACGCACGAAACCACAGGCTGGCACCGTCGAGGAGAAGCAATGGCCCACTCATGGTCACCATCCTGCCAGTCGGCACTAACCTGTAAGCCATGACGTCTCCAGCCGAACAGGATTCCCGATTCTCCAGCGCCGTGTACGGCGCACGTATCGCTCGTGCCGCCGAGTTGGCTCGATCAGCAGGTCTCGACGGTCTGGTGGTGACTCCAGGTCCGGATCTGCGGTACCTGACGGGTTCTCGGGCTGACTCGTTCGAGCGCTTGACCGCGTTGGTCATCGCCGCGGACACGGCGAAGGCGTCCGTCGTACTTCCTCGGCTGGAGTTGGCGTCGCTGAAGGAATCGGCAGTGGGCGATCTCGGGTTGACCGTCCTCGACTGGGTCGACGGTGTCGACCCGTATGCGATTGTGGCGGCGCAACTCCCGACCGGCGCGAAGGTTGCGGTGACGGATGCGATGCCTGCGCTGCATCTGATCCCGCTCGCAGACACCTTGGGCGCGTTGCCGATTCTCGCCACCGGCGTCTTGCGCGAATTGCGGATGGTCAAGGACGGCGCCGAGATCGAGGCGTTGCGGCGAGCCGGTGCGGCCATCGACCGTGTCCACGCCCGCATGGCCGAGTTCTTGGTCGTCGGACGTACGGAAGCTGAAGTAGGCGAAGCGATTTCGGCGGCGATTCTCGAAGAGGGGCATACCGAGGCCGCGTTCGTGATTGTCGGTTCGGGCCCGCACGGCGCCGATCCGCATCACGAGGTTTCGGACCGGGTGATCGAGAGGGGCGATATCGTGGTCATCGATATCGGCGGACCGGTCGAGCCCGGATACAACTCGGACTCCACTCGCACGTACAGCATGGGGCAGCCGTCCGCGGAGGTTGCCGCACAGTTCGCGGTACTCGAGGCGGCGCAGCAGGCTGCGGTCGATTCGGTGCGGCCAGGAGTCTCCGCAGAATCCGTGGACGTTGCAGCCCGCGAAGTGCTTGCCGCACAAGGGCTTGCAGAGGTATTCGTTCACCGCACCGGTCACGGTATCGGGCTGTCCGTGCACGAGGAGCCGTACATCGTCGAGGGCAACGCCATCGAACTCGTCGAAGGTATGGCCTTCAGCATCGAACCGGGAATCTACTTCCGCGGCAGTTGGGGTGCCCGTATCGAGGACATCGTCGTCGTGACCGCCGACGGTTGCGAGTCGTTCAACAACCGTCCGCACGGCCTGACTGTCCTCGCCTGATCAGCTTTCCTTGAACGCAGCGGACCCGAGTATGCGTGTGACGTCGATTTCGATGACCACGCGCGCGGGATTGACCCGTGGCTGGCGGTACCGCTCGGCATAGCGCCGAACGGCGTCGGCCACGGAGTCCGCGTCGGTGAGCACGCGTGCCGGCCCCTCGAGCGTGAGCCAACGGCCACCGTCGACCGAACTGACGGCGGCGTATCCGCCACGCGCTGCGTTGATCGCCTTCTGTGAGCCACCGCTGGTGATCACGCGCGCCTTTCCGGCTTCCTGGTCCCAGGTGAACCCGACGGCAACGACGTGTGGGGTGCCGTTCGGACGCAACGTCGTGAGTGTCGCGAGGTGGTATTCACCGACGAACTTCAGCCCGTCTTCGGTGAGAGTCTGCTGTGACGATGGCGTGGTGGAGGGGGTGAGCGTCATGCCACGACGGTAATCCAGGACACTGGAGCGGTGACTGCGGGTGCGAACGTGAATGACATCGAGACGGTACTGCTCCTCGGCGGACGAAGTGAGATCGGCCTCGAGATCGCGGTCAGGCTCGCGCCGGGCCGCAACATCGTTCTGGCTGCCAGACGCAGCGGAGAGCTGTCGGAGCAGGAGCAGATGCTCAAAAACGCCGGCGCTGTCGACGTCTCCACCGTCGAGTTCGACGCCGACGCCGTGGACACTCACGGAGAGCTCCTGGGCGCCGTCGTCGCCGAGCACGGTCGGATTTCGGTTGCAGTGCTGGCCTTCGGAATTCTCGGCGATCAGGCGCGTGCCGAAACCGACTCGGCGCACGCGGTCGCGGTGGTGCACACCGACTACGTGGCACAGGTCAGCATCCTCACCCACCTCGCAGAGATCATGCGCCGACAGGGAACCGGAAAGATCGTGGTGTTCTCGTCCGTCGCCGGCGTCCGGGTTCGCCGCGCCAACTACGTCTACGGGAGCGCAAAGGCCGGCTTGGACGGTTTTGCCAGCGGTCTCGGCGACGCGCTGCACGGTTCGGGCGTCCAGTTGATGCTGGTACGGCCAGGGTTCGTCATCGGGAAGATGACCGAGGGAATGTCGCCTGCCCCGATGTCGAGCACTCCGTCGCAGGTCGCCGACGCCGTCGTACGGGGACTGAAATCCGGGGCGACGCGTGTGTGGGTTCCGCGAATTCTGCAGCCGGTGTTCTTCGTCATGCGGCTTCTGCCTCAGACGATCTGGCGCCGGATGCCGCGATGACCGCACACCCGGTGGTGATCGTCGGCATCGGCGCCGACGGCTGGGACGGGCTGTCCGAGAGCGCAAAGGGCGCAATCCTCGGTGCGGAGGTCCTGATGGGGTCGCCGCGCCAGCTGGACTTGGTCCCGGCGACACATCTCGGGGCACGGCGTGCGCCCACCAGGCTCACCTGGCCGTCTCCGATGATTCCGGCGTTGCCGTCGATGTTCGCCGAGAACGCGGACCGCAGAGTATGTGTTCTCGCCAGTGGTGACCCGATGTTCCACGGCCTAGGCGTCACGTTGGTCCGGCTGCTCGGCGCGGACAACGTGCGAGTGATCTCGCACCCGTCGTCGGTGGCGTTGGCGAGCGCGCGAATGGGATGGGCATCGGCCGAGGTCGACGTCGTGAGCCTGGTGAACCGAGACTCGGCGACCGTCTTGGCGGCAGTGGTCGATGGCGCGCGCCTGTTGGTTCTGAGCAACGGGCGCTCGACACCGGGGGAGGTGGCACGTCTGTTGTCCGGCGCGGGCTTCGGACGATCGATCGTGACCGTGCTGGCCCAGCTGGGCGGGGCCGAGGAATCGCGGACCGTCACGGTCGCAGACGAGTGGGATCACGCGGACGAGGACGTGGACGCGTTGAACGTTCTGGCCGTCGAGTGCATCGCGGCCGATCCTCTCTTGCGGCTGACTCGAATCCCGGGGCTACCGGATGCTGCGTTTGTCGGCGACGGTCAGATGACCAAGCAGGAGATCCGCGCATTGACGTTGTGTGCACTCGCACCGGCGCCGGGAGAACACCTCTGGGACGTGGGCGGTGGGTCGGGAACCGTCGCCATCGAGTGGATGCGAACTCACCCACGTTGCACTGCAACAACATTCGAGAAGATGGCGAGCCGCGTGTCGCAGATCGGTGCCAATGCACTCAATCTCGGCGTGCCCGCGTTGAACGTGAAAGGGGCCGCGCCGGAGGCGTTTGCGGACGAAGTCCGACGTCCCGATGCGGTGTTTGTCGGCGGCGGCGTCACGCAACTGGGAATGCTCGAAGCATGCTGGGAGCAGTTGAGCGTGGGTGGTCGTCTGGTCGCGAACGCCGTGACCGCCGAGTCCGAATCGTTGCTGCTCGGCTGGATGAGTCGCCATGGTGGGACGCTGCGACGCTTTCAGGTGCAGCGCGCCGAGCCGTTGGGAACGTTCAACGTTTGGCGACCGCAACTTCCGGTGGTCCAATGGTCCGTCACAAAACGTCAGCCGTCTGCAGGCGCAGACACAGATACGCCGGAGGAATCCACACAATGACCGTTCATTTCATCGGTGCGGGTCCCGGTGCGGCAGATTTGATCACTGTCCGCGCGCAACGGATCATCGCTGCGAGCCCTGTGTGCTTGTACGCAGGCAGCCTTGTTCCAGCGGAGTTGCTCGAGTGGTGCCCGGTCGGAGCTCAGGTCGTGGACACTGCTCGGCTGAGCCTGGACGAGATCACCGCGATTCTTGTCGAAGCGGATTCCGCTGGGCTGGACGTCGCGCGTTTGCATTCCGGTGATCCGTCGATCTTCAGTGCAGTGGCAGAGCAAGCTCGTCGCCTGGACGCCGCAGGAGTCGATTTCGACATGATTCCCGGTGTTCCTGCATTTACCGCGGCTGCAGCCGCGCTGGGGCGCGAGCTGACTGTCCCAGGCGTCTCGCAGACCATTGTTCTCACCCGAGTCTCCACCTTGTCGACGGCGATGCCGGAGGGCGAGGATCTGCGGTCCCTCGGCCGCAGCGGCGCGACGATGGTGATTCACCTCGGCGCTCATCGCATCGAACAGATCGCATCCGAGTTGGCCGACAATTACGGCGAGGACTGCCCGGTCGCGGTGGTCGCCTTCGCCTCACGGCCCGAGGAGATCGTTGTTCGAGGCACTTTGAAGACGATCGTCGAACTTGTTCATGCGGCCGGCATCACGAAGACGGCCGTCGTGATCGTCGGCCGAGTGTTGACTGCGGAGGGGTTTCCGGACAGCTACCTCTACTCGGCAGCGCGCGAGAGAAGCACACACTGACCTCGACAGGTACTCGTCGTCGCGTGCTCCTGCTCGGCGGCACAGGCGAAGGTCGAGTGATCGCTTCTCGCTTGGCCGGTTCAGCCGACCTCGAGGTTGTCACATCGCTGGCCGGCCGGGTTCGTGATCCTCGATGGCCGGAGGGGGAAGTGCGTATCGGCGGGTTCGGGGGAGCCGAAGGGCTGTCGGAGTGGTTGTCGGCCAATGATATTCGTGCAGTGCTCGACGCCACGCATCCGTTTGCCGCTCGCATCACCCAGAATGCGTTCGAAGCGTGCCTTGCGAATTCCGTGCCGTACGCCATGTACCGACGCCCGCCCTGGCGCGAGCAACTCGGTGACACTTGGCTTCCGGCACACGATCTCGATCACGCCGCAGAGTTGGTGCCGACGGTCGGCTCACGCGCTTTTCTGACGATCGGGAGGCAAGGAGTTTCGGCGTTCGACCGCGTGAAGAGCGTCTCGTTTCTCGTGCGCTCGATCGATCCGCCTTCAGGGACATTGCCGCCTCACTCGCAATTGCTGCTCGCACGTGGTCCATTCGACATCGAAGCGGAAGTCGATCTGATGCGAACTCACAGCATCGACGTCGTGATCACCAAGAACAGTGGCGGCGAGCAGACGTACGCAAAGATCGCCGCAGCCAGGCAATTGTCGATCCCGGTGATCGTCGTCGAACGACCACCGATCCCGGCGACCGTCCCGGCATTCGATACCGAAGCCGAGGCGATGGACTGGCTCACGGCTTTCGGTCGTGGAACGGCGCTGTGAGGCCGACATCGCGTTCGCTTCAGGTTCGTCTAAGGTTCCGTGACCATACTGGAGGGATGTTGGGATTTTTCGACGCCGCACTGCGGGACCGCGCATGAGAGTGTCGGTTCCCGGAATGAGCCGTCGAAAACCATCGGGAATTCACGTGCGGACGCTCCATGCTCGCGTGAAATTGCTGACTGCAGGCCTGGTGGCGATCGCGGTGATCGTGTCGGCGTCGGCGGTGTACATAGTGTTCAACGCGTATTTGCAAGGCAACGTCGATCGACAACTCGAGCGCACGAGTGACGCGATCACCGACACCGTCAATTTCGGCGGTGTCACACCGGTTCTGGGATTGACGGCCGGCGCGGATACAGCGGTCATCCAGGCGGTGGGGCTTCTCACTGCCGACGGCGCCTTGGTGACGGCGACTCCCGGTCTGCCGCCGTTCAGCACGAGCGCAGACGCCATCAGGTCGATCGCAGACGGCAATTCGTCGCAGACAATCGCGACGGTTGATGCGTATCGAATTCTTGTCGAGCCCTCGGTTGCGGGCCAGACTTTGGTTGTCGCGCAATCCCTGGGGCCGACGCGTTCGGTACTCAAGCGACTGGCAGTGGTGTTGGCGGCACTCGGGGCGGCCGGAATCGCCCTAGCTTACGCGGCCGGAGATGCTGTGGCACGCACAGGATTACGGCCGATTGCGCGACTTACTGCGGCGACGCGGCGGGTCGCCGAAACGGATGATCTTGCGCCGATCCCGGTGACCGGTGACGACGAGTTGGCGTCGTTGACAGTCAGTTTCAATCGGATGCTCGGGACGTTGTCGGAATCGCGGGCACGCCAGAGAAGTCTGATCACCGAAGCGGGCCAGGACCTTCTGGCTCCTTTGACTGCACTTCGCACCAATATCGAGTTGTTGATGTCTTTCGATACCAAGTCCAGCGCGATTTCCGAGGCGGATGCAACGCAGCTGCGTGAGGAAATCACCGACCAGATGATGGAGTTGACGCTCCTCGTCGGAGAGTTGGTGGACCGTGCGCGGGTTGACGAAAGCACGTTGGGGAGAGGAGATTCCCTCTAAATCGGACGTCTGACCAGCGACTTTGTTGCATTCGTAATTGAAGCAATGGAAGGAGCGCTGGTAATGTGGGGCAATTGTGAAGTTTTTGGGTATAGCTGGAATGTGGCGCGAACCGTGGGGTTTGCTGGGCGGGGCCTTTGGAGGACGAGAGGGATTCAGTGGTCAAGCAAGCACGCGCCGAGCTGACTCGGCAGCAAATCGTTGCCGGCGCGGCCGCGCAGTTCGAGAAGACTGGTTACGGCAGCACCAGCATGGCCGACATAGTCTCGGGGGCCGGTACTACCAAGGGCGCGTTGTATTTCCATTTCGCGTCGAAGGACGAGCTCGCGCAATTCATCATTGCCGAACAGCATCGGCTCTCGATCGAGTCGGTGCAGGCGATTTCCGCGACGGGCAAGGACCCGTTGGAACAGATGATCATGCTCACGCACGAAATGGCACGCCAGATTGTCGACGAGCCGATCGTTCGCGCGGGCATTCGCCTCACGCTGGAACTGAGCACGTACGAGGGGCCGGTGGAACCGTACGCCGAATGGATCTCGGCAATCACCGATCTCACCGCCAGAGCTCAGGCGGAAGGTGAAATCCGAAAATCGGTCAGCGCAGAATCGTTCGGCAGGTTCATGCCCTCGGCATTCACGGGGGTACAGCTGGTTTCGAACGTCCTCACCCGACGCTCGGATCTTCCGGATCGTGTCGACGAGATGTGGCAGATCCTGCTTCCGGGAATCGTCAGCGACGAACTTTCCGGTGACATCGAGCGCCTCGTCAAGTCGCGGTGGACTCCGGCGGCGGCGTAGCCTGCGGGACATGGCCGTCACGCGGATAGTTTCGGATCTGTCGAGTAGCTCGCTCGAGGCCGCGCAGCGCTTCTACACCGAAGTGCTGGGCCTCGAAGTTGTCATGGATCACGGGTGGATCGTGACGTTGGCTTCGCCGACGGATCCGTCATTGCAGATCAGCGTCATGACGCACGACGCTCATGCGCCCGTAGTACCGGACGTCTCCGTCGAGGTGGACGATCTCGACGCGGCGTACGAGGCCGCGGTGCAGCGCGGCGACACCATCGTCTATCCCGTCACCGAGGAGCCGTGGGGTGTCCGCAGGTTCTTCGCTGCCGACCCCGACGGCCACGTGATCAACATCCTCAGCCACCGACGCGAGCAATGATGGCGTCCCGCCCGGGCGGGCTGACGTACCTCGAGGTGGGCGCAACGTCAGGCGTTCTCCCCGCCGGCTATCACCACGTTCACGAGAGCGCGACGGTCGGATCCGGACGGGAGGATTTCGAGGTTGCCGCTCGAACCGTCGCGAATTGGGGAATGCACCGCGGAGCCGGACTGGCCGTACGGACGGCAGCCCCGACCGCCGTGGCGGGTCAGGATGCGACCTTCGGACTCGGTCCGGTAACTATCCCCGTTCGGATCGTCTATGTCGTAGACGAACCCAATCGCAAGGGCTTCGCGTACGGAACCCGCGCGGGCCACCCCGAATGCGGGGAGGAATTGTTTGTCGTCCAGTTCGACGAGGCCAGCCAAGCGGTTCGTATCGAGATCGTTGCGTTCTCCAAGCCCGGAACGTGGTGGGTGCGTCTCGGCGCTCCGATCGGACGTCGAGTACAGGCGTTTGTCACGCGCCGCTACATCCGTGCCGTCCGCCAGAGCGTCGCCCGATCGCGGGTATGACCGCTGCCGGGCGCGCTGGAAAAATGATTGGACGAGCTTCGGTTCGGGTTGATAGCTTGTGCGAGACCGTGACAACACGCCAGGAGGTGAGACCCATGAACGCTGTAACCATGTGGGTGCTCCCACTCGTGTTCACGGATCGGCGATTGACGTAGGTGTCGCCGGGAGCGCCCCGAGTAGGCAATCCCGAAAGGTAACACCATGCAATCCAATTCTCAGACCATCGAATTCACCTCCGAGACAACGTCGAACGGTGTCATCGAACGCCATTTCGTTGTAGACGACATCACCGGCGTGCTCTGGTCACCGCCATCCGGATCCGTCAGATCACCACTTCTGCTGTCCGGGCACTCCGGCGGCATGCACAAGAAGGCGCCGGGACTGGTTGCCAGCGCACTCCACAGTGTGAGCTCCCACGGGTTCGCAGTCGCCGCGATCGACGCGCCCGGACATGGCGATCGGCCGCGGAACGCACAGGACGAACAGTGGGTCGAGGCGATCCACCAGGCTAGGGCGGCCCACGAGCCGATCGCTCCGATCGTCGTCGAGTACAACCGATCGCTGGCGGAGCGTGCAGTGCCGGAATGGCAGGCGACCATCGACGCTCTGCAAACGCTGCCCGACGTCAACGCCGACGCTCCGATCGGCTTTGGCGGCGTGTCGCTAGGGGTCGTGACCGGGCTGATGTTGGCCCCGGTCGAATCCAGGATCGCTGCCGTGAGCTTCGGTGGAGTTTTTGTGGACGACTCCCTCATCGAAGCGGCACGAAAGCTCACGGTCCCGGTCGAGTACCGGATCCCTTGGGACGACAAGGATTACGACCGCACGTCGGGGATAGCGTTGTTCGATGCCTTCGGCTCGACGGAGAAGACGCTGCACGCCTACTCGGGCAGGCACTATCCGGTGCCCGACTACGAGCGCGACAGTTCGGCTCGGTTCTTCGTCCGCCACCTCGGCGGGAGCGGTGGCGCTCCTGTGAGCTGACGTGAAACACGTATCGGCGTCCGGCCTGTGTCGGACGCCGATACGATCTCGACCAGGTTTCGTTTCTCAGCAAGACCCGAAGTAGTGGCGTCACCGAATCCTGCATCGATTTGACCGAAGCTTTTCAGATGATCATTTTTGTGGCGCTCGCGATGGTGGCGATTTCGATCCTTCGCTCGCTAGTGTCCTGCGCCTGAAATTCATCGTATAAATTGTTACGATACAAGAATGGTGCGCGTAGAGCATTCCGAACCTG
>NZ_JAZHFF010000012.1:0-165496 GCF_036541985.1 Rhodococcus sp. IEGM 1306 | reverse complement strand
CAGGCCGCGCTCGACCGATTCGCAGAGTTCAGTGACAAATGGGAGAAACGCTATCCCGCGATCATCAGGCTCTGGACCAATGCCTGGGCTGAGTTCGTGCCGTTCCTACAATTCGACAACGCCATCCGGCAGGTCATCTACACGACCAACGCCATCGAAAGTGTCAACGCCCGAATCCGCAGGGCTATCAAGGCCCGTGGACACTTTCCGACCGAGGCCGCGGCCTTGAAATGCGTGTATCTGGCCATCATGAGCCTCGACCCGAAAGGCACCGCCCGCCAACGCTGGTCCAACCGATGGAAGGCAGCACTGAATGCCTTCGAGATAACGTTCGACGGACGGCTGTCTGCCGGACGAAAGTAGTTAGAAATCAATCAATTACACCGTTTTCTGGACAGACCCGGTCCTCGAGAAGTTCTGGGTTCGGCACTGCGTCGCCCCATCGAGTGCGGTACTCCGCCATAGTGAGGTTGAGATGTGCGATGTGCGTGGTGAGTGAGTGCAGTTCCGCGGCAACGATATAGTTGTCATTTTGGGTGCCGACCAATGTCGCGGAGGCTGCTTGGTGGTCGGTCCAGGCCTGTGTGTAGGCATGTTCGTATCGACCTAGATGCGCGGTGAGTTGGCTCAGTTGAGTCAGCCACTGGCGGTGCTGGGCACGGGCGGTCTTACCGAGGCGTTGCCACCACTGCCCGCGCCGTTCGGCATGGCGGCGCAACTCTTCCTCGAAGTGTTGACGGCCGTTGAGTTCACGGCGAAGAATTTCGGCGCATTCCTGTTCGGCGGCAGCCGCCGTAGCGAGACGAGTGTTTTCGATGTCGAGCCGGCGAACAGTATTTGGGAGCTGTTTTTCCAACGTGATGAGGTCATTCCACGTCGAGTAGGCCCGGTCACGTTCATGCATGGCTTTAGTGACATTGTCGTGAACCTTCTTGAACGCGTTGGTCGCATCAAGCCATGGCCGCTCGGGTCCGCGAATCTCGAGCTCTTTCAACATGGACTGAAGTCCGAGTCGCGTGTGATCGTCGGCGGATTTTATCTTTTTGTCGAACCAGAGTGTGTCGACGAAGCGAGTACGGTTCGACTTCTTTCCGAGTCGCGCAGCCAACAGCGCCCACGCAGTCTGGGGTTCTGCTTGCGGACCTGGCGCGTTGTCGACGTTCAGTAAGTCGGTTGCGATCTCTGCGAAGTAGTCAGCATCGTCAGTGCATGCAGCGAGCTTTCCGACCAAAGGTATTTCGTTGCTGATATTCTCGACGGCACCGTTGTTCGAGGAAGCGACGACGATCTCGAATCCGTGAAATGCACTGTTCCATCGTTGGACAGTTCGCGGGTAGTCGCCGGAGTTCCAGCGATGTGGCGAGTTCGAGACAAAGGCGTCGCGGGGGTGGATGAGGGCTGCGATTCGTTGCGCGCGCTCAACAACGATTCCAGCGACCAGATCCTTGAGGAGAGTTGTTTTGCCTGTTCCAGGCGGGCCGTTCACCGCGAATATCCCCGCAGAGCTGTTTAATTCGCCCATAATCGCATTCACTGCAAACTGCTGACTCAGCGCGAGTGGTTGGTCCAACGGACTAGGCCACCGACCTGGCGGGGTTGCGGCGGGTCTGCAACCGTTGAGCGTTGCGCTGACGTTCGTACGAAGGTCGACTCGTTGCGTGTGGTTGATCGCAGCGTCCTCGGTGAGATACTGCGTGAGACCTTGGCCAGTGTTGCCAGTATTCATGTGCTCGACAACATGTGCGAGGTCGTTGGCGATAAAGCTGTTCAGGAAGTCGCCTTGTCCTTCGTCAGCGGGCGTTGCAACTTCACGTGATGCAATTCGGATTGTGTTGACGTTGATGCCGAGGCTTTCGGCTCCGAGTAACGCTGCACAACGCACTCTCAGCACTTCAAGGGTGTCGTGGTCGAAAGGTAGTTGATCGTCGACGAATTCCGTGTGGCTGAGAACATCAGCGACGGCGAGATTGAACTTTTCTGCCATTTGGTCGAATCCATCGAGCCAACCGCGGCATTTCGGGCCCGGGTTGAATGCGCGGCCGGCAGCCCATGCAAGACTGGACATCACACCGGATTCTGTTACATAGCAACCTTGTTCATCCACGACTATTGCGGCGAGTGCACACTCGCCACTCGGTCGCGGATCGAAATTCTCGGCACCAGGGTCGAGGATCCCGTCCAATGACTTCCAAACATCGTCGATCCGATATATGCCGAGGTAGATCGTGTGTCGGCGAGTGAAACCTTTTCGTGTTGGGGGTGCGTGCAGTCGATGGCCGCATTCCCACGGCAGGGGGCGGTCGTCTCGGATGAGTTCTACCGGAAAATTGGGTTCGGTGGGATCTGGTTTGGGTACCGATTGAGGACTGAATAACTCGACAGCTCTCCAGAATCGCACGACGTCAATCGCCCTATAGTCATCTCGAATCATCCCCAGCCCCCGAAATCTTGTCCTGTATCCGCGGGTGCAACCTACGCGTCGGTCGAGTACACCCCCGGGGCAACCGTACCCGCCGCAAATTTGATTGGACGCGACAGCTGGTCGTCGAATGCGCTATCAGTGCGCGATGTGCAGATCCTGGCACGCCTCGCCGACATATGGACTGCCGTTCGCCGGCGTGGTGCCAGGGATCGAGTCCGTTGCCTCGGATAACGTCAACATCACTGCGTGTGGCCAACACGTGGGGGAGAGGACGCTTAGTTGACTGACATTGTGAGTATTGCGCACGGTGCTGAGGATTTTGATACGCGGCTTCGGCGAGAAGCAATGCAGTTCCTCACAGTACGAACCAACGACGGACTCGACTCGATTAGCAAGCAGGAACTGCTGGACTTCACCATCGACGGTGAGATGTTCAGATTAATGGATCCTCAGCGAGGTATCCGCAAGCCACGTCAGCTCTCGTCAGCTCTTTCGATCAGTACAGTTTATCGCCGCCAAGGTGCCGATCGGCCGTATGAGGATGCAGTCGGAGCCGATGGCTTTCTCCGCTACAAGTGGAGTGGTGTGGATCCGGATCACCAGGACAATCGTGGGCTGCGCGCGGCGATGGAGCAGAAGGTGCCGTTGATCTGGTTCTTCGGTGTCGGGCCGGGCCAGTTTCAGCCGATATTTCCCGTGTACCTCGTTGATGAGGAGGTAGGTCTCCATCAGTTTGTTGTCGCTACCGAATTTGCTCGTGATCTCCATGTGACGGATTCTCCGATCGAGTCCCACTTGCGACGCCACTTGATTTCCGAAACGAAGAGACGTCTGCACCAGCCGGTATTTCGGGCGACGGTGATGCGAGCCTACGAAACTCGATGTGCTGTTTGCGCTTTGGGGCACAGTTCGTTGCTCGATGCAGCGCATATCGTCCCTGACTCAGATGAGGCCGGCGTTGCCTCGGTTCGAAATGGATTGGCAATGTGCAAGATTCACCATGCGGCCTTCGACGTGCACATTCTTGGAATCAGTCCCGATCTTGTAGTTGAGATCAGGCAGGATCTTCTCGAAGAGATCGATGGTCCGATGCTCGAACATGGACTCAAGGAACGGCACCGTCAGAAACTGATGGTGATACCAGCCCTACGAGCTGAGCGGCCTGATCCGGAGCTGCTCGCGTTGAGCTACAAGAAGTTTCAGTCGGCTGGCTAACAGTGGTCCTCGTGTAACAGCAGGACCTGGCGAGACGATTTGTAGTTTGTCAAACCGGTTTAGGGTCCGCGGAAGGATCAGTTCCATGGAAGCACGCGCATCAAGGACGTTCGTTGTGCTCTGGGACGGGAGCGATGGGGGCTACGACCCCGACGAGTTCGCCGAACACGTTCGGCTTACTGCCCAAGGATATACGGCGCCGATACGGTGGAGTTTCGGTCAGGGTCACGGCGATCCGGAGCCTGGTGATCAAATCTTCCTTCACAAGACCGGTATTTAGAAATGGGATAATCGCCAGTGGCCAGATACTTTCCAGTGGTGTGGAATTCCACCCGCATTGGTCAGAACCCGGAAAAATGGCACCCTACATCACCGCGGAATGGGAGGTGTTGATCGATCCGTCTGATCGACTTCCGTACGACCAGATGAAAAGCACCCTTACTGATTTCAAGTTCCCGGTTCAGAGTTCGGGACGGAAAGTCTACAGCCCATCGGACCAGATGCTTGATTCGATGTGGAAGGACCATGTTGGGAAGCTGGCCCTGCGCGACGGAAATCCCTGGCTGGGTGGAAGTGTCACTCGTGCGGGTGGGCGACATTCCGGTCCATGTGCACTCGAAAGGCATAGGGTTGGGTCATACGACCTCACAGGCTTTGCGTCGACGACGGCGGTGAAGGTCGAGTCGGAACTGGTCAGCAGGTTTGCGGACTATCTAACTGCTCTGAACCACAAAGTGCAAGGCTACCGAATTCTGCCAGAGGGCACTACCCGTCCACTCTTCGTAGATATTCACGACGTCTCGAATAATCACTTGTACGAGGCGAAAGCGTCAGCGTCGCGCGAGGCGGTACGAATGGCGTTGGGGCAGTTACTTGATTATCGGAGAGGCTTTGACCTTCGTCCTGAAGTGTCGGTTCTGCTTCCTGAGCGACCTGTCGAAGATTTGTTGAAACTACTGGCGGAGAACGATGTTGGATGCACCTACGAGAAATCGGTTGGGGTATTTGAGACTGCCTAGCTCAAGGTGAGCGGACGAATTTTCGTGTCGTTTGTAGAGTGGTTGCTAGGCCGCGAGTCGATTGGATTGACGCACGAGCTTCGGTTACACGTCGTCGAGTGCCACATTGATTTGCGGTTCGGGCTGTAGCGCGATCCCGGAATAGCCCGACATTCGGCTACTTAGGATCTGAAGTTCTGCAAGGAGATACGGATACAACTCTCGGATCGCCCGAATGCAAGACTCCAGTCGCTCGTCGTCTGTCGCGCGACGACACAGAGTCGTCTACCTCAACGGTATCTGAATTGGGGGCGCCGAGCTAACCGGTAGGAGCAAGAACGCCGTCGTTAACAAGCCCGAACCAGGATGGTCGCCATTCGGGATCAACCGGGTCGTGATGCTCGAAGAGTAGCTTGCTCGGATCAACATGCCGCAGAGTGAGGTCTGACAAATTCGGGGCGTCACCGTCAATGGGCGTCGTGCCGTCGACGCCGATCTCACCCAGCCATAGCAGAGCACCTGACGAGGTAAACCCCGATAGATGTCTCTGCACACGGGACAGCGATAGCTGTCCCAACTCGATTCGGGATGTTCCCTGTTGTCGCAGGGGCCGGGCCGGGGCAGTTTAGCCGTGACGTCAGCTCGTCGAGGGTACTGTCCGTACCTGGCGTCGTGTCCCTTCCACCTGTTCGGATTGCGACTGTACAGATGGGCTACGACATGGAAGTGGTGCCGAGAAGTTCCGAACGCTTGCCGCTCCACGTCACGACAAGTTCATCTCGAGCTCGACTGGCGGCGACATAGAGAAGGGACCGCTCACGCAGGAGTGCTTCTGCTTGTTCTTCCTCCGGCACGGTCCGGAGCGTTGCTGCCGAAGGAACATGAGTGTCGTCGATACCGGCGAGCAGAACACGCGAGAATTCCATGCCCTTGGACCGGTGCATAGTCAGAACCTGAACATGGCCGATCGTGGCTGGGTTGTCTTCGAGAGCTCGGGCATCAACGCCACGCTCGCCGAGTGCGCGAACAAACTGAGTCCTGTCAGTTTTGCCTCGGGTGAGGATCGCGATCGTCGATGGATCGACATCGTCGTCGAGCCAGCTTCGCACCTTCTCGGCAACCTTGTCGAGTTCATCAGGTACAGAGTCGCATTCGAGTAGTTCAGGGTTGGGGCCGAGACGTGCGGATCGGTAGTCCTCGGTGGATTCGTTGCCCTGTTCCAAGTCTTTGTAGTCGGCACCGGACAGGATACTCACGGCGAAGTGCAGGTTCTGTGCAGTGGTCCGGTAGTTCAAGGTTAGTCTGCGTGATCGGCCGATGATCTTGATTCCGAAGCGAGACAACACGACTGGTTGCCCGTAGATCCTCTGATGTGAGTCTTCGGCGATGAACAGGTCGTTGGGACCTTCTTCGACAAGCGCACGCAACACTGCCCAGTGAGTTGCATGGAGGTCCTGGGCTTCGTCGACGATGACATGGTCTGCCAGATATCCCTTACCTTGTTCACCTCGCGATCGGAGATGCTCGGCGGCTAGCGCCAGGATTTCGGGGAAACTGAGGCTGCCATCCATTCGGCTGTAACGGCGGTATGCCTCTACCAACTTCCACACTGCAATTCGCTGTGGCCTGCTCAGGCGTACACCTCGTCCCGGCCGGGCAACTTTTGCATACTGTTCGAGGGTTGTCACGCGGTTGGCGAGAACCACTGCCACATACTCATTTTCGAGGAATGTTGGCGTTGCGAGCTTGGGATCGAGTCCACTCGCGACCGATTGCACCACCTCGCGCCATGCCTTATCGGAATTGGTTCGGTTGTTGGTGACCTCGACGCTGCGAGAACCGAGAACAGACTCGCAGGCATCCGAGATAGCACCTGACTGGCTCAATACGGCATTGCCCAGCTTGTCGATGCCCGCGACATACACGCCGGGGTCACCCGGCTTTTTGGCGATTACTACATCGGGATCGAGCGCACGCAGGTCTGCTTCGAGTCCCATCGCAAGAGTCTTGTTGTAGGTAGTCAGGATGATTTGTGCGTCCGGATTGCGCTTGGAGAGGTGACGCGCGCGATGGATCGCGACCACGGTCTTGCCGGTACCCGCTCCGCCAGAGAGCCGGAAGGCGCCGTTGTGGTCCTTTTCTGCGTACGTGCGCTGTTCCGGATGCAGGAAGGTTCGCCATGCGGCGAAGTCGCCACCTTCGATGACGCGTCGCAATTCCTCGTTGTCGTCGATGAAGGTGAACTGCATCTTCGACGCAGGGTGTTCCAGCGCCACCAGAATTTGCTCGTCTTCATCGAGCGTGCGATCGATGGGAGTTTCAGTGAATCCGTGCTTTTCCCGGATGGTATCGATGCTGGTGCCCACAGCAAGCTCGAGAAGGGCACTGCCTTGCCAACCGATCACGTCGGCAGCGATGGCCGTAATGGCATGGTCGTCTGCGGCCGTGAGTGCAAGGGTGGCAAGTTCGGGGTCGAGGCCGAGCTTCTCGGTCAAATCGTCGAACGTGAATCCAAGGGCAAGGAGGAATGGCTTCACTTCCTCGGCGACGAGTTTCCCGATATGCCCGCTGGGATCATGGACCACGGACCGCTTCTTGCGGTCGGCGTTGCCGTCGAGTTCACCGATGATGCCCTCGAGTGCGCCGTTGATCGGGTTGACGCGCAGTGTCGACCGTTCAGCAAGTGAGTTGGCCTCGTCGTGTGGCCAGGTGCCCATGTAGATGTAGGTGGTGTCGCCGAGCTTGCTGTCGACGCGGAACATGATGGCGCGGAATTGCAGATCGACGCGGCCGGTCCGAACTCGGGAGTCGACGGCGCCCTTGATCGGTTCGATGTGGAGGCCCGGGGTCGTGTCGTCGGCTCGGACCTTCTCGAAGAAGTCGTACACCTTGTGTTTGATCGACCCGTCGAGCTTGGGCATCGCCTTGGTGTTGGTCGCCAATACCAGATTTGCCACTTACAGCACCCCGTTCGTCTTCAATGCGTTCACAATTTGTGTTGCGTCCGGTGGGCACATGGTCCACCCCTGTTGGTTCATCGTATTGGCAGCCTCGGAATCCGGGTCGAGAACTACGCCGACTCGGGCGGCGCTCCAAGCAAGGTCGAGGACCTCGCCATCGTCGGTCTCGAATCCGAGGACAGGCACTGGCAGCTCGATTCCGGTCGCCGCCAATGCCAGAACGAGTGTTTTTTCCGCGTCAGAAATGGTCTCGTCGAACAACGACTGCCATTGCGGCGTCAGTTGCGCACTGGTTGCGGATGGTGCGGCTGTGGGTGCTGAGGTATCAGCGGTGAGCAAGCTGTGGGTCGTGACGCGGTGGTGGGAACTGATGCCCAACCAATTGGACAGTCGGACCCATTCTTTCCAGGCCCTCCCGTCAAGAATCTCGAGCATCTCGTCTCGGTCGTCCACTGCGAGAACTGCGTTGCTGGTGCGAGTTCCTGGTCGCATTGCCGCAACGACGGTCAGCGAACCGTCGGTGAAGGACCAGCACATGTCGGTTCCCGGTGACGAGAACGGTTGCTGACCGTTCAGCTCAGCCAAGGCGTTCTCGGCTACGGATTCGGCATCTGCTTTGGCACGATTGTTGTTGCGCACGAACATGAGCGGAAGCGAACGACTCATCGATTCCCATGCGTCGACATCCGGGTCGGTGATGAACGCCAGTAATTGCGTCACGGGGTCAGCTGTCAGCAACTTGAGGAGTGCGGGGCGTAAGTTACCCGCTTTCATGGTGTTTGACGCGGCACCTTCCGTGTACCAGGACGGCGTCACTGTCTCGTTGTTCTTGAAACGTTGCAGATCCTCGTGACCGAAAGACCATACGAGATGGCCGGTGGCTCGCAGAGTGGCGCGTTTGGTGGCGTCGTCGGCAACTCGATTGCAGCCAGGCATAGCGTGGAACCTGCGGCCGTCCACAAAGAGTGCAATTCGAGGGATCTCGGAATCGTTTGTGCTGAGCTCGAAATCAGGTTTGGATGTTGCCATCAATACCTGCGGGGTCAGCTTCCACGTACGGATCTTCGTTCCTGGCATGATGATGGTTGCAGAAGGACCGTACGTCCCGGGCTTTTCCCGGACGCTGGCACCCATCGCTCGGAGGCGTTCGACGAAAGCGACGTAGAACTCTTTCTCCAGGTGTGATTCCTCGCTGCCAACTCGTTCAGCCGGTGCCTCTTCGGTAACAGCCGCCAACCATGGCTCAAGGTGGGTACAGATCCGTCTGAAGTGCCCAGGAGTAGGTCGAGCACCTTGGCTGCTGTCTTGCGGGACACCTTGTCCAACTCATGTGGGGGAGCAAACGGCAGCAAGCACATGTGACATGCGAGACGATCTTCTGCGGCGCAGCTGCATTCATGCACCAGCTTCCTAGCTGCCGCCAATACTGCCCAGACCTTTGCAGGGTCGGCAAACTCAGCGAGATACCCGGTGCCACCAGGAACAGTGTCGTGAATAAGCAGCGCGCGTTGATCAGGAGCATGTAGGGCGTCGGTGATGGTGGCGACGTCGAGGTGTTCGGGTGAGCCGCCGATCACCTGCCGCAGGCCCAACAGGATTGCTGCGCTCAGGCTCGGATGCGCAAACGAGTCGTATTCGAGCGAAGCGGGTAGGTGCAGGAGCACTCCCTGGGTTCGCAAAGTCCGTGCCAGCGCGATTTCACGGACGCTCTCGAGAGTGGAGTTGCGGTGACGGCACCAGCTGCGATGCTCATATCTGTTGTTGCGGCCGGCAGTGCGGTCGAGCTGACCGCACGAGGAACACACTCGGAACAGCCCAGTGGCAGTTTCCTGTCCTGCGATTGTCCGCTTACTTCCCTGAGATGTGCGTCGGCCCATGTTAATCCAGCGAATATCCATGCGGCGCAGATATTCCGCGCCGAAATCGCGACCTTCAACAAACCAGGACCGACCGACGTTGACGGGATCGATGTCCGCAGCGGTGACTACAGTGAACGATTCCTTGTGCCGCTCATCGCGACCATCGTTGATGGATGCCTCGTCGCGACGGATTTCAGCAGATACCCGTGCCATCTCCACGACCTGAAGCTGCTGGCTGACGTCGGTGATGGCGCTGTTCTGGCATCGTGGGCACGCAGTCAGGGTCGGTGCTTCTTCGCCTGCATGGGTGATCCCGGCCCAGCCGCACTGTGGGCACAGTCGCCAGGTATGGATGTTGGACTCGCCGGCGCCGAGGTCGACGGCGTCGATCTTCGCGGCGAGACCTTGTGCGTAGAACGTGGAGCCGGGAGCCAGCTCAGTGAGTGCAACTCGGGAGCCGCGCTGATAGCTGGTGGCATCGCCCATGTATTTGTTGGTTTCAGGGTCGATCCAAGTGATACCTACGTCGAGCACTACGGAGTCATCGAGCAACGTGTAGTTGGGTAGAACGCCGTAGCGTTCGAGTGCGCTGATCCAATACACCGAATTGAGCTCGACCAGTTGCTTGCCCAGAAGTTTGATTGATCCGTAGGCAGTTCGTAAGTCTCGCTGGTCATCGTCGGTTGATGCAGGTGCGGCCGCCCGACGCTCGAACTCGGGTAGTTCCTCCTCGATGGTGGCGCGGCGGGTTGTCAGTTCCACCAGATCGCGATTCCAGCGATGAACGGCTTCCCTCAGGTCGGCCACCAATTTGCTGGGATTACCGTCGCCGGGTGTAGTCGCCCACTGGCGCAGTGCATTTACGGTGACGTCGTCGAGTTCATCGTCGAACTGCGTGAGAAATCCGTCGAGAAGAACTTCTGACTGCACATCGGCGGAATCGAGAAGTGTTGCCATCCAACTTCCCTCGTCGAAACTGCCGAGGGCGGCGCGTGCGTCTCGCGGTGCGATGGTGTTGGGATCGCGTGCCAGACGATCAACAATGTGGGCGACATACTGGCGTTGCAGGATCTCTTCGGCGGTGAGGAACGTGGCAGGTGGTCGCACGTCGCCCTGGATGACCGAAGTGGGATCGAACAGTTTGGGAAGGTGTTCACCGCGACCTCTGACAAACGCGAGAACCAGGGAGTTTCCGGTCAGGCGCCCCGCTCGGCCGACACGCTGAAGGTACGAAGTGACTGTACGGGGCAGCGATCCGAGCATGACTGTGGAGAGGTCGCCGATGTCGATACCCATTTCCAGAGTCGGTGTCGCGACCAGGACGTTTGGTGCTTGAGGGTCAGCGCCGCCGCGCTTGAACGCGGTCTCGTAGCTCAGACGGGTTTCGGTAGGGAGCAGTGAGGTGTGCTCGCGAGCAACGACGCGCTTCATCTCGGAAGAGTCGTAGAGCTTGCGGTAGAAGTTCTGCAGCTTCTTTGCTCGTCCGAGCGTTCCGGGGCAGCGGACCAAAAGGCACGGCGCACCGTCGAGCTGGTCGATGACAGTCAAGCTGCCAGGCGTGGGAGTTTGGCAAACCCCACACACCAGCAGATGCTTCTCACTCTCGAGATCATCAAGGCTGGGAGCGCTCACCTGCACTGTGGCAGGGGGCAAACCGTAGGCAGTAAGACCAGTCTCGGTGAGGACAGCGGCGAGTACGCGCTGTTTGGCGAGTACCGAGAACAGTGACTTGGCGAGGAAGCCGCCGTCGACGGGGGAGACGTTGAGGCATTGCGACGCCCACCGTGCGTACCAGGAGGATGGCGCGGTGATCGCATCGAATCCTTCGGGGACAGTGCGTGATCCGACGGCCGGAAATGCAGGTGCGGGCCGGCCTTTTGGGAAAGCCGGCATACCGCCCCCCTTGGGGCGAGCTCCCCACACCCAGCGGCGGTTGGCGTCTTTCTCGACGTAGGTGCGCAGCCACGGATGGTGGATGGCGCCTCGGGTTCGGACGCGCTCGACGGTTCCGCGAACCCAGCGGATGATTGCGGCGGAATCCGGTGCGGTGATGGTCATCTGATGTTCGGTGGCATTCAGTGCTGCAGCGCCGAGTCTGGCGGGACGCTCGACTGATCCTAGATTGACCTCAGCAACGGCGCTGCCGGTTAGCTCGAGGGTTCGACCCAGTCTGGACTGGAGACCGAATTCCAGGTCGATGTCGAACAGTAGGCGCGTGAGCACCTTTTCGGTGGCCTTCTTGCGCGCCTGCGTGGACGAATCGGCCTTCCAGAACGGAGTGAAGTCATCATGATCGACGATGTCGGGTGCCAACAGGTGGTAACGACGAATCGGATCTTCACCTGCTCGGGCGACGACTGCCCGGCAAAGCTCGTCCAGAGCGAGGACGCCGGAACCCGAGCTGTCGGGTTCGTTCAAGGCGCTACGCAGGGTGGAACGGAGGCTCAGCGTGTGGGAGCGAGCCTGGACGAATCCGGCGCGGTGCGCGGCATCCTGCACGCTGTCGGTGAACATGAGTGCCTTCTTTTCATCAGCACTGAGGTTCTTGTCTCCGAACATGTTTGACAGTGTCACCGAGAGTTGGGTAGCTATTGCGCTACCGAGGAATCGAATGCCGTCGGCGGTGCCGCAGGCCGGGCACATGTCCTTCTTCGAGTTCTCTTCGACATCATCGCCGGTGAGTACGAGGACAGGAAGAATCTTTCCTTCGAGTTGTTCAGTCCCGTCAGGATCGGGTGCTACATCAGTGATTTCTCGGTCATCAATGCGGAACCAGCGCAATCCTTCGACCGCCTGGTCCATGGTGGTGGGGTCGAGTAACGCCTCAGCTGGGGCAGAGATCAGGGCGCGGAAGCGCGAGCCACCCGACGCGTGGTCTGCACGAATCGACTCGTCAGTAACATCGAGGGTAGTGCCGGTAGGAGCCAGCCGGGCGCCCCAGCCGGAGCGGCCGCAATGCCGGCAATAGACGGCAGGTAGGTGCATGCCGTCGGCGTCCTCGTGGGCGCCGTCATCGGACCAGCGGTACGACGTCGCGGCAGCGACAGCTCGATCGATTCGCGAAAGTTCCCGAATCCACAGGTGCACATCAACATTCAATCCCGCGCGACCAACCTCTGCTCGCAAGTGAGATAGTGCTGCGAACAAGTAGTCGAGAAACTTTTGCTGATCTGAGTGGGTGTGTCGTGTATCGCCGGCGAGTGCAGCAGTGGGGAACAGTTTTTCGGCGAGGTCAGCAAGGGAGATGGCGTTGACGGCGTGGTCGAGGAGTGAGATCACCAGCGGGTGAGCTTTGAGGAGGTTCAGTTGTTCGATGTCGGTGAGGGCACGGATATCTGCTGCGCCGAGGCGGCGATCGATATCGAGATCATCAGCGCGCTCAAACATTTCGGCCAGAACGGCCGCGGTGATGCCTGCATTACCAGCTGAAGAATCGGCGGCGTCGAAGATACTCTTGACGGCGTCGGTGAGAGCAGGGGCAATTGGTCGGTACAGGCGGTCCAGCGAGGCGTCTCGCTCAGCGAGCCATTCAGCAGCCGTGAGGCGAGTTTCACCGATAACGGCGTCGGCATCGAATCTTTCGCCGAAGACTGTACGTGCGAAGTCGAGCATCGCCGTAGGTTCGGCTTTGGACCCGAGGGTTGCCGAGGTGGCAACGGGTGTGATTCGGCCGAGCGGTCGAGCGCGGTCGTCTTCGGTGACGGGTGAGAAGTCCGTCCAGTGCGCTTTGACTGTGAGCCCGAGACGGCGCAAAAGCATCGCGACGTCAGTCCCCTGAGCGCCGTCATAGGTGTGGAACTCGTCGAGGACGACGTACTGCAGAGACTCTGCGGACAGTCGCCAGATAGTAGCGCGGTCGGGGTGCAGGAGCAGGTGGTCGAGCATCTTGTAATTGGTGAGCAAGATGTCTGGGGGAGAGTCGTGCATCAGTCGACGGTCGGTGATGAGGCCGTCTTCGGAGACTTTGGTGCGTCCGCCAGCGGATTGTTCGCCCGTGTAGAGGCCGGCGGAAATTCCTGACAGCTCAGGATGATTGGTGATGAGCCCTGCGAGACGCTCTGCCTGGTCGTTGGCCAGAGCGTTCATCGGGTAGAGGATGAGCGCCTTCATTCCGGTGATGCCGGACCGTTTGGCGCGCAAAACATGATCGAGGATCGGGTGGAGGAATGCTTCGGTCTTACCGGAGCCGGTGCCCGTCGTGACGAGGGTCGGCTGCGGGCGGGTCTGGAACTTGGAGGAGAGCCGCTCGAATGCGCTGGTCTGGTGTCCGTACGGGGTGAAGTCGTCTGGGCGCCAGTCGAGGTGCATGCCCCAGTTTCCTCGGGCTGGTGCGAAGGGGAGTCGCAGCCGCACATAAGGTCCCTTGAACATTCCCGACGCGGGGTCACCCACGAAGTCGCTCAATGACCCTTGAGCGTCGGGGTCAGTGAGCGCGAATGTGGTTGCGAGGTAGTCGGTGAGGCCCTCGCGCAGGTGCTTGGCTTGGAGGGTGGGAAGTAGGGCTCCCATGGTCGACTTCTCCTCGGTTCGTTCGGGCGGTGAAAGCAGGGCAGACGGTTCAGAGGGCTTTGTGGCCGAGAGCAATCAGGTGATCTGGATTCCAAACGACACCGGCAAGCTGCCGATACAGCTCCCCACGTTCGATGACCGCTTCGGCGTTGAAACTCTCGTACGGCTTGAACGGCAGGCCAGTTCGCTTGACGAAGGCAACGAATCCTGGATTGTTCTCGTAGCATTTGGAATTGAGTGATCGAGCGAGAAGGTTCTGGGCGTAGTAGTGCGGCAGCTTCTCTTCGTACGTTTTGTCACCAAAACTTGCGTTGAACTTCTTATTCAGCAGCAGCAAGTCACCAACTAGGTTTCTGTGATCCGCGAAATCGCTTGGGTGAGCGAACTCGTCTGTATGGCGCTCGGCGTGGTTCGCCCAGATGTGTTCGATCTCGTATTTGACGCGTGCGCCGCCAGTCATCTCCAGGTATGTCGGGCCATTGCCGGACTCGACTTCGAGGTAGTCGGTGAGTCGTGCAAGCACACGGTGAAGGGGCTTGCGATTTTGCTGGTTCAAGCGTAGACGATCCATGCTGTCGAATCGTTCGTCGAGTTCATCGAGCTGTTTGAACAGTTCCTGGCTCAGTTCAGCGATGTCGAGACCTCGAATATTCTTGGTGGCTACAAAGACTCGGTATTGCAAGGTTGAGTGATCAATCGCTTTGTGGTTCCAGATTCGACGAGCCAGGAGGATATCTGCGAATCTGGAGACGATTTCGATCTTTCTCGAGACCACAGCGTCACTGTCGGTCGGGACCAGCGGTGCGAGCAGCATCGGCACCTGCAAGGTAAATCGATGATCCGCGTTGTATCGGACGTGCTCATAGCCGGGAACGAGGCTATCGCTCTTGATGGACGACATGATCGTTCGGTAGGTGCGACTGTAAAACTCGAAGTCGCGCATGATGAATTGCTCGAAGTCATCCGACCGGGCGAGTCCGATACGATCGGTGTTTGCACGTAACCATCGATGGAACTCGGTGCCAATGCGGTCGTAGTCGAGCGGCTCCGCATCTTTGCGCCGCTCGCGGATTGTGTCGGCGTACTGGCTGCGCAGCCACGACTTGAAGAAGTCAGTGTCGGTGTCCTTGCCGATCGCCGCGAGCTCCTGTACCCGCGTCGTCCACAATGTCGTCGGGGTCTTCCGACTTGAAGCGTCGACGCTGGCTAGCAGGTAACCCTTGAGCATGTCGATCGGACGTAGTTGCAGGCCACGGTCGTTCATGGTCTCGAAGATCGTGTAGGCGTCGTCGTCGCTGAATGCGGTGATCTGAACAATCTGTACGCATTCGAGGAGCCAGTCGATGAAATAGGGCAACGCGTTGTCCTGGACCTCGTCAGGCAAAAGCTCTGCAATGTCCTCGAATCGGGCGTGGAGATTCTGAACGGATTCGCTGTCGTCATCAGACGGAGAGAATGGTTTACCTTCGAAAAGTGCTGTCATGCACGAAATCCTGTCTTCAACATCAAGATTGAATGACTTTTTTCCGTACTTCATAGACACGATGAGGTCGTCGATGTTAGGTTCCCGCGCATCACCTTGCAGGCGTCTCAGATACGTGAGAAGGAGTGTGAGAGTAGTCAACCGCTGCTGACCATCGATGATGAATTTCTGTGCACCTCGGTCGCTGATGACAATTGATCCGAGGAAGTAAAAGGGGTAGTGGGCGACCTGTTCCCGGGTGTGCGCCGGATCGTAAGCTTCCAGGAATTTCGAAGTGAGGTCGTCGATGAGCTCCTGGAGCTGCTTCTGTTCCCACTTGTAGTCGCGCTGGTAGTAGTCGATCGAGAACTTATTATCTTTCAGAATTGCGTTGAGAGACAACGCCTCTCCGTCGATTTTCTTCACTTGGCAAGTTCTCCTGGGTTCGACGCTTCGGAATCTTTCAGCAGTGCGATGAAGTGTGTATGAGCCAGTTCCATGTCTCGCTCGCGGTTGACGCCTGTGAACGGTTCCTGATATGTGACTCCGTCGACGGTGAGATCGGCGGGCTTGAGGGCGCCCTTCTTGCGGTACTCGGACGCGAGTTTTGTGGGGAGCTGGCGGCCGGTGACGTCGTAGAGAGCATCGCGCTCGTACTTCTGCAGCACTGGGAACTGAGTACGGTAGATCGTCAATAACTCCGCTGCCGTAATTCCCAGCATGACTGCGACGATTGCGTCAATTTCGATGAGGGCTTGGCGGCGGTCTGCGGCGCGTCGAAGGGGAGTGGCCCACTCCCATTCTGGTCGTATGGCACCTAGTGATTTGCGGCCTGAGTAATCGATGCAGATACCACGGACCCACGAATCCTGTTGCCAGGTTGGGCTGTACAGCTCCTCCCAGAACGGAGCGTACGGGCGGACAATGCAGTTCAGGCGAAGTGTTCGGTGAATGAGTTCGGGTTCAAGAGTATGCCCAATGGGTAGAGGGAGCTGCTTCCAGATCGAAGACTTGACGTGTGCACTTCCGATGACTTTGACCATGAAGTCGGCGATGATTGAATGGCTCACGCCTGCCATTACGGCTAGGGTCCGGTTTTGCATTGGTAGCGTGAATGAATTGACAGCGTGGACATGGGTTGGGCCTGCCGGAATTATTGCGGTCTGTAGTGTGCGAACGGTTGCTATGTCGCACATCTCACGCCAGGCAACGCGGAAGTAGGTCGACGACGGACGTTGATGCCATCTCGTGTACGCGGCCGTATATTCGGCGAATGGCTTTGCGACCTGGTAATTAGTACGGGGGATGAAAGATTCGGGAATAGTCTCAAGGTCGAGCGGAAGGTAGAGGTGACTACGCCCGATTTGGTTATCAGGCTGCTGATGCAGTGGTGTGGCGACTGTCAAATGCGGCCCTTGTAGGATCGCTTCCTCCCACCGCGACGGAATGGCCTGGTTGGATTCGAAGAAGCCCCGCTTCCGGTCGGTCGTCTCATTCCATCCTGTAGTCCACTCGAATCCGACGTCACCCAAGCGTGAAGCCACAGAAATTTTGCCGAGTACGTTGGCGCTAGCCAGGTTTACTGGATACAGCATGCGGGCTTCGTTGGGCGGGGTCCCGGGCTCGTCAATGATGGTAGCCCAAGTTTGGAGGTTGACATCGGTGATCTCCGTGACGCGATGGGCATGTGGTCGTAGGTCCCATACCCCATCTTCGTCGCGTACTCCAGGTTCCGGGCCGGAACTGTCATGGAGGAGTGAACGCTCAACTGTATCCGGGTGATATATCGATGAGGCTTGAAGGAACTGGATCTCGGAAGCCGACCCGTAGATATGTACCCCATACTCACGAGCGTGGCCGATCTCAAAAAGTCGGAGACCGTTTCGGAACTGCCAGTGTCGGCGTAGATGTTGGTAGCTCTCCCTGCGGAGGTTTTTTGCGCGCAGTTCGGAGAAATGGCTTTCTGGATGAATTAGGCCAACTATCCCGCTCGGTGCCATAACACGCCAGGTGTGTTCCATAAAGCAGCGGTATAGGTCTGTGCGGAGTCCGGTCAGCACCGGACGATCCACGCCGGACCCGAGATTCTCAATGACTCCGGTCTGCAGGGCTCGCTCGTCTAAGAGGGTGATAAGTGCACGCGACTGGGCAAGTGTCTCCTCGCGCTTACGGAGTTTGACAGATTCAGAAGGCTTTTCGGCGAGTTGCCACCACGGATCGAACTCAGCCAGTACGCCAGCTTCATCCCAATCTGGCCGCACCCACGGTGGATTACCAACCTGCAGGTCGAAGCCACCCTTCGCGAATACGGGTGCAAAGTCGAGTTCCCAATGAAAGAAGCCCTGAGTGTCGGCGATCTCAGCGGCAAGGGTCAGCCATGGGAACCCGTTGAGCGCATCATCGATTGACTGGGCCTGCGCGAAGGTTCGATCGGTGTCCTCGGCAACGTCGAGTTCCTGCCAGCTCATGTCGCCCGCGAGGCTGGTCTGGCCGTATTTTTCGAACTTCCCGACCTTGGGAGGCACGCCCAATACAGCTTCGAGTCCGCCAACCCACTGATCCCAGTCTGGCGGCTCAGTATCGGTAGTCAGCGGCCAAGACCAGATTGCGCACCACGCGTCCATGACTTGCCGTAGACGTTGGTAGGCGCCATTCGGATTGCTGAGAACATTTTCGATGTCTTCGCGCGTAACTGCTGGCGTGTGGTTGGCGGGTTCCAAACCCCAGAGGTTGATGTCGCGTCGGATCTCCGATTCGGCAATTGTCAAGCGCCGCAATGTGAATTCCCACAACGTCTCGACGCGCTTCGAGAGGGCGGCGAGCCGCTTGGTGATCTCTTTACTTGGCGACTTGCGAATCTCGTTGCGCCACAAACGTAGCTCTTCGCGCTTGTCCGGTGCGTAAGTCTTGGCCTCGGCGGTATCGATCACCGCGCCCCAACCGTCGGATGGCAACAAGAAGTGATGGATGCCTGCACCGATTTCCTCGCCGAGCGGTACGTCCTTGGCGGGAGTCTTCAACCATTGCTTCTTTGTCAGCAGAGTTGGTGCGTAGGCCGATCGCCGGGCTCCGATCAGGGAGTTGCCGCGGCGCAGGTGTAGCCCGAACCACGGGGCTTGCAACCCGGCCACCATGGTGTCGAGCCACAGAGAGATTTCCGCAAGCTCGACGGCAGTGGCGTTGAGGTCCACGCCGTAAACCTGGTGCAAAGCGATGTGCGCCTTCACCTTCTGCAATTCCATCGGATACTTATCAGCGTCGATCAGCTCGCCCAAGTCCTCCTGCTGGCGTTTGAGGTACTCGGCCGCAAGCTGGCGAACTGCCTCGATCGCGAATGCGCCTGAACCAAGGGCCGGCTCGCAGATGGTCAGCTCAAGGATCTGCTCCGGAGCGGTCCAGCTACCATCCTGATCGAGCAATTCCTCCAATGCTTGGGAGACGACAAACTTCGTCAATACTTCCGGTGTGTAGTACGAGGCTGATTGTTGGCGTTCACGACCCGCGAGTCGAAATACGAAGGTGTCCTTGCGGTGTAGAACTGGCTTTTCTTCGCCGGTGGTTTCGTCGATCACCCGGACGAAGTCGGATTCGGAAAGGTGATCGGAGCGGTCGACGGGAACAACCCACGAACCCTTCTCAGGGTCACCGTTCTTTGCGACCTCGTATAGATCTTCCTCAGCGAAGAAGCCGGTGTATGACATCAATCCCTCGTACACCGCGCCAAGTTGGTTGATGCCCAGCTCGGCGTAGCTGATGAAGCCGCGATCACTGCCCTTGCGGTTCTTGGATTCCTTGGACAGCAGCAGGTGCTCGAGTACCCGTTGGGTTACCTCATTGCCGAGGCCGACCTCGTCGATCAGCGATGTCGACTTGGGATCGAACAGGTCTGCACGGAGCGGGTTGAACAACAAGCCCGGCGCAGGATCATCGAGAATGTCTTCTCGCTCAACGGGAGTATGGCCTCGATCGACAAGTCGGAACAGCGTCGCCAGAGATTGGTACAGGTGTGTGCCTGTCCGCGCGTGAGCTGACACCAGCTCGGTGAGCGTCAGCTCACGCAACCGATCCAGGCCGTAACCTTCCTCGTATTCTGCTGCGCCAGTGGGCAGAACCCGCATCTCGGGCGATGCTTCTGCATAGAGAAGAAAGAGAATTCGGTACAGGAATCGCAACGAATGCTTCGCCAGGTCCTGGCCGTTGATGCTCTCTAGGCTCAGGGTTTTCTCTCTGCGTCGGCGCACTACCTCGTTGGCGATGATTTCGATGGAAAGCCTGATGCCTTCACGCAGATCCTTCGACACACCCACCGTGTGCTTGACCGAATCTTCCAGAACGCCAGTCCACCAGAGGTTTCCGTCAGCGTTGGGAACGAGCGCCTGCTTGCCAAAGATGGCTGCGACCCGGTCGATTTCACCGCCACGGGCTTCGTGGCGTCGTTCGGTGACAACCAGCAGATCGACGGCCATGTATCGACCCTCTGCCCAGCGCTCCGCCTCAGCGAGCAGCATCCACTGACCGGCCTGCACCACCACAAATGCAGGTGGGGTATCCGAACGGAATGCTGCGGAGATGGCCTTGGATGCCGATGCGATCGGCTTACCGTCTTCGGTAGCAGGGGTGAGCAGCAATCCGGTTGCCGGATCAAGTAGGTCTTCGATTGAATCCAGGGGAACAGCTTGTAGGAAGAGCGCACTCGCAATGCCGTCGAGTTGTGCATCGGGGATCTCAAGGTCTGATCCTGCGCGCTCGGCAGTGAAGTTCGTCAGGACAGCCGGGTAACCTAAGGCTGTGCGCACCACTGCATGTGCCTTCGGGGCTCCTTCCGGATTCTCGGCCAAACCTGCGAGAGCTACCTGGAGTTCAGCACAGGTGGCTAGCAGTTCGCTGCGGACTGTCGAGCGAGCTTCCTTTGCCTCGGCATCCCAGACCTTGCGTAGCTCCATCACTTTGCCGTGGAAAGACTCTTTCACCGAATCGGTGGTGAAGTAGTGCTCGCTAATCCAGTCTTCGCCGATGACGATGGAATCGAAAGAGGCCATGATTACAGGTCCTTACCGGGAACGATAACGAGCAGCGGGCGGACCAGTTGCTGGGTGGGCGCGAGAGATTCGGCGAGGCGTTGTTCCACTGCAATGCGGCGAGAGAGTTTGTCGACCTTCTTCTTCTGGCCCGGGAACAGCTCAAGCTGTTCTGCACCGGTGCGCCAGCGGTCGGCACGCTGACGCCAGCGCGTCAGCCGTTCGTTTGCGGCGTCCTCTTGAGCGGCTAGAACCATGGACATGGCCTTGCTGGCTTCTTCAACGGCGATAGGTATCAGCGCCTGGTACGTCTCAGGGTTCTCAATTGGCCCGGGATTGGCGGAGCCTGGTTTGAGTCCCGTCTCATCGGCGAGAAAGTCGAGGTCCTCCCGAGGTTCTACTAGGCAGAAGGAAGGGCGGTCCAGGTTCGGGAATTCGGCAGTGGAGAACACTCGTGAGATCAGCTGTCCTCGTCGATTCATCAAGGTGCCCATCAACAGCACTGTGGGAGAGTCGACGTCGCCGCGGATGACAAAGATCTGTCCTCGACCAAGTGCACTCAGAGCACGATCACTCGCCCAGTCGAGCACGGGGTGAAGGGGACCGAGGAAGTGTGCCTCAGGCCAGGTAGTGCCGGCCACGCCCTTGCCTTCCCTTGCAGCGCGGAGCTGCGCGTTGCCGACGGTGTGGGAGGTCGCGAGCGTCAGACGTTCGAGGACACGACCGTGCTGTAGGTAGTTCTGAGGCAACTGAATGAGCCGCTGGCGCAGATCTTTCGGTGGGGTTAGTTCCGCGATCGCATGATTGGCATGGATCTTCCAACCGACGCCACCGTCGTCCAATGAAGCATGCGGAACGTCGTGGAATGCAGCGCGGAGGGCTTCGTCGAGGAATGTGATGTCGTCGGTGTAGAGGCTTTGGCGCGGTGATTCGGGTAGTGCTGTGGGCTCGTCTTCTACCGCGTCGAATTGTGCGAAGAAGGCGTCGAGATCGTCGCCGTCTGCAACATCGTCGACTTCCCGGACTTGTTCGTCGAGTGTTGTGCGTCGTGCAAGAACGTCGCGGATCGCGGACTCTTCCTCTCCCACGCTGTGTTTGCCCATCAATGACGCAACGTCACCGAGGGTGGTGTGTGCTTGGTTTTCACGTTCGAGGAGGCGGGAGAGCACCCTCAGGTCGCCGGAGAAATTCGGATCGGACGGCTCAAGAATAAGCGAAGAAATGACGGGCGGGAACTTCTGCCCGTAACGGTCGATGCGGCCGTTACGCTGCTCGATCCGGATCAGCGACCACGGGATGTCGTAGTGAATCAGATGGTGGCACTGGGCATGAAGGTTCACGCCTTCCGATGCCACGTCGCCCGTGATGAGCACTCGGATCGGGGAGGTCTCCAGCTTGAAGCTGTCCACAATTTCCTGCTGCTCTACGTCGGAGAGCCCGCCGTGCAGCATGGCGATGTTTTCCGGCTTGAGTTTGAGTGCCTTGGGCAAATGTTCGCGCAACCAATGCAAGGTCGCGATGCGTTCGGCAAACACGACAGCTCGGGTGGACGATTTCGGTCCGATGCCGATCTCGGAAAGCCGTGTGACTAGCGCAGAGGACTTGCCGGCGGAGTCGTTCAAAGCGGAGTCGTTGAGGGCACCGAGAGTTTCGAGAGCATCCAATTCGATTCGCTGCTCGGGAACAAGTGGGTCAAGTTTGGAACGGCGCTGTTTGATTGACTCGGCCAGCGCAGCAGGGGAAGAGAGGAAGGCTTTTGCCAGCGTCCAGGGGAATAGTGCCTTGGTCTCGCCCGAGTATGGTGAGCGGCCTTCCTGAGGGTGCAGCCAAGTGTGTGAGAGTTCCCTCGCCACAGCATCTTCCGAAGGCGATGGTGCGATCAGTTTGTGGACGGGTTCGGCGCGCTCGGCCCAGTCGCTGCCCACCTCTGCCGCTACCTCCGGGTGGTGCCTGTGGCGTCGAATCAACAACGAGGCAACATCGTCCTTGGTGAACGTGCCATCCGCTTTGACCGCAGTGGGGTCAAGAAGGCGGAGCAGCTCCGCAAACGATTCTTCCTTGCCGTTGTGCGGTGTAGCGGAGGCGAGGATCAGTGCCTCGGTGTTGGGCGCGAGGACCCGAGCCAGCTCGTTGTTCTGCGTACCGACATTGGTGAGGTTGTGCGACTCATCGATAACCACGGCATCCCAATGCTGACGTTCGAGATGCGCCTTGTATCGGGGACTCTTGAGAGTGTCTATGGAGATGATTGCGCGCTTGAAATATGTGAACGGGTTACGGGTGGCCGGCAACTTCTGCCGAACCTTCTGGATACCAGCAGAGTCGAGGCGCACGAATGGCAACGCGAACCGGCACCACAGCTCATGCTGCATCTGCTCGAGCACATGCTTGGGCGTCACGACGAGGATGCGTTCGCCCCGGCCACGTCGAACCAGCTCCGAAAGGATCATGCCGATTTCGAGGGTCTTGCCCAGGCCCACCGCATCCGCAATGAGGATGCGCGGACGGATATGTTGCGGATCAAGGGCCTTTGCGACCGCAGCGCGCTGGTAGCCGAGCGAATCGGCCAGCATCTGCGTCGAGACCGTCAGAGTCTGGTCGCCGTAGGGGAATGGCGTTTTGCGGAGCAGTGCCTCGAGCCACAGCCGTGCATCCCGGTATCCCGAGGATCCGTCAGCAACAACCTCGGTCTTGGCTGGGTCCATAACCTCGATGTGGTCGAGACTTGAATAGAATGACGCAGTCGTGTCTGCCACCAGCTCCGATAGGCCACGGGCCCGGACGAGCCATCCGTCGGACCCCTGCTCGGCTGAGGTGACCAGCCATTCCTCGTCGCGAACGACAACTATCGAGCCAGGGGCGATGTTGAGGGCCTCACGAGATTCGGCGATGGTCATGCTGTGGTTACTCCTGAGGATTGACGGTCTGACGTATCAACTTAGCGTTCGGACGCGATTGAGTGTGTGACGCCTGGTTCGGCAGGTTTGTCGGTGACCTGTGGCACAGTCGGAGTAACTGGGACTAAGGGCGGATTGATCGTGACTAATGGGTATTTGTCAGACCAGGCGAATGACGAGGAGTTTCGCTTGGCCCGTGAGCTGGACAAGGTTGCGCTCTTCTTCGAAATGAATCTTGACGAGGATGAAATTCGTAGAACGCAAGAGCTGTACGGCCGGGTTGCTGTGCGATTTCTTCCGTTGCATGGTGCTGCCGCACTGATTAAGAAGTATCCGGCGCTGACGCTGACGACTTTGGTGGGGCACGCAGGTCTCGCGTATGAACAAGGGCGTTACTGGGAGAGTTTCTGGGCAGAGCTGGACCTAGAGCACGACGCCGAGGTCGAAAATGCTCTGAGGGGTGCGCTCGCTGGCCTACTCAAGAAGTTCGGATTGAGGGAGTTTCCCGAGATTTCGGGCAGTTACATCAGGGTGATGGCTATGCGCGCGGGAATTCCAGTGCATTGTCTAGATGATGTGATCGACCTGATCGAGGAACATCTCTTACATGGGCGCGATCCCAGTGGGGCGTCACTTCTCGAGTGGCTCACTGAACCTGGAATGGGTTATCGGCTAAACAGGCTCGATTCTCCCGTACGGAACTTTCTTCAGCTAGGTGGCGAGGTTGCGATTGACATTCTGGACCGAATTATCGAATTCGTGTGCTTCACATCTGTGAAACCTGATGTGTGGAATGACCTCGACCTTGAAACATCGACAACGGGGTTACCTACTCTGATCCTCGATGGGCTGATCGAGAGATTGCAGGAGCGGCCGTTTGGGCAATCTATTGACAAGCCGATGCGACGCACTCGATCACGCAAGCCTACTCTGTCATTTTCCGTGCAAGACGACCAGATCATGATTGGTGTGCCCTACCCGGCCGACTCCGCTGAAAAGCCCTGGAAACTTTCGCTCAATGGGAATACGCGTGAGATCTATGCCGACCGTGGCTGGGGCGTCGATGCTGATGGTGAGCATCCTTTGACCCCAGTGACAGTCACGGCCCCTGCTCGGGAAATACTCCTACGTCACGAATCTACGGGGGCAAATTATCGAATACCATTGGTGGACAAGGCAGATCCACTCTTGTTGTTCACCGCAGATGGTCGATTAATTCAGCGACATACTCCTCTTCCTCGTGGGGTCGTGTGGGCGGTATTCCCGCACGACGCAACGATTATCGACGCGATGACCGGAGATAATCTTGAGCCGCTGGCCGACCCGCGGGTTCCTTCGGGTTGGCGAGGCTGGAAAGTTTGGGGCATCGATCTAAGTGCCAAAACGTCGATAGTGGTCAAGCGAGTGGGCATCGACGCGCCGATACGTGGTGTGCGTTCGCTCGGCGCTCCACGTTACGAGCCCGCCGACCCGGTCAAGGGCCTCAAGACGACCAATGGATTGTCGGTTTACGGAGGGAGGCCGACCATTAAGCTGCCGCCGCATCTGGGGAGTCATCCCGAAGTGTGGAGCGTGAAGGTTCGGCGCTCGGGTGAGACGAATTGGATAGCCCAAGAGCAATGGGAATCGGGCAGCGTGGACACCTATCTCGATCCCTTCGACGGTGTGCCAGCGGGGTTGCTCGGACTGTATGAGATTGTGGTCAGTGGCGCGGTGGGATCAGACCTTCGCCATACGTTGTTCATTGCCGAAGGGCTACACGTCGACCATGGAATCGAATTCCGTTGTCCGGTCGTTGGTGGTTTGACGCCCAGCACTACAAACGTGGAATGTGCGCAACCGCTTTCTGTCGACCAGGCGTCGATCAATTTTTCGACTGATGTTCGGGATAGCTATGTCCGAATTGATAGTGGCACAGCATCATTCAAGCTAGTTGTGACGCCGCCGTACTTCGAATCGCGAATCGATACAATGGGAACGCCTGCGCAATGGCGGACCACGGCCCAGATTCTCAAGCCCTCAGACCTCGAGGTGCATGCAGTAGCTGCAGCCCGGGTTCCGGGCGAGGTGACGGTCAAATTCGCCTTGACAGATGATGCTGGTTCTGTTCTCCAGGAGGAAGATTCGGAAGCGCGGGCGGACAATATCTTTCAGATATCTACGCGAACTTTCGTGGACACGGCTCGGAAAAACGGGGCTTGCCAACTGGTAGCGCGAATTGACGACCAGCGCGACTGTACCCATACGCTCACAATTGCCCAGATTCGACAAGCACGACTGTGTGGATCAGTTCGACTGAGCGGGAAAGATCTTGTATTTGAAGATCTTGCCGACGAGGAAAACCTGGCAGTGTTTCTCTGGGCCGCTACTGCGCCCTGGAAGCCAGTGGCCCGGATCGACATCTTGGGAAATCGGGCAACTTTGCCGGAAGGCCTACATGCCGCGGGCGCGTTGCTCGTGCAAGTTTTCGTCGATGATCCGTGGGTAACGATCGCCCGTCCTAGTCGCCCAGACTGGACCGCGCATCGGATCGAGCAACAGGGTTGGGTTCGGGATGATGCTGGCGGCTACGAAGCCCTCTCCCGATTCTTGTCCGGAAACGGTGCGCCACCGATGTCCGAGGACGTGGTGTCGGCTGCCGTAGCGGCATTGGTGCTGTTGCCGAAGGAACCGACTGACGCTCACAGTGAACGAGTTCGCGGTGCTCTCACCAGGATTCTGTGCCGGCATCCACGCTCCTCGCTGGAAGCATTGGGCGACAGCATAATTCCATCAGACGAGATGATGGGGCTGCTTATACGAACGCACTTAGTTGGAATGGCATTCTCCGCTAGCTTCACCCTCAATGAAGTGCATTCGCACGCGTGGGTGGGGTGCATGGTGGAGATCGCTGACTTGCCTTCGCTGTATTCCCGCAGGGACAAGGTGTTTGCCGAACGATCAGAAACGCTCGGGTATCTGGAGAATCAGGGTGGCACGACGCTAATTGAACTTCTGAGCGATGGAAAATCTTCCTTGCCCAAGCCCGGTGTATTAGACCGGGCAGCACTGGTTATCGCCGAGTGGACGCACGAAGCAAGAGACGAATTCTTTCTTACATTCGAGCTGGCACCTGGGGCATTGTTGGATGCTGATATGAGGACAGCGGCGACGGTTGACGCCTTTCATCGACGTGGTGAGTGGTCTTCTGATCCAGTGCAGACGGACTTTGCAGCTGACTCGAGGAGGGCCTTGCGAGAGATCAAAGCAGTTGCACCACAGATATTTGATGCCATCCAGGTCCGGAATGTCGCAATAGCCGGCGTTGACTTGGCCGAGTACCCATGGATGGCGCTTTCAGTACAGTCTCTGACCATGGCAGCAGTTGCGCGGTTGGACGCGCGAGGTGAGTTTGAGTGTTCACCGATGACGTCCGACATGCGCGAAGGGTGGGCGCGGATGGCTGATCTCTTCCCAGCAATGGTCGCAACGGATCTCCTAATCGCGGATGCACTTGTTACTCACACAATCTTTGGTGACCTGATCGGAGAAATCGCATGACAGACCGACTCGATCCTTTGGCGGCTGGTGTAGGGATTGAGGCTAGTTATAAGCGCTATCTGAAAACACTTCTTGCCCCTAGAGATCCGAAGCTTGCGGCCGCGTTTGACGCTGCGGTGGACGATACTTCGTTGCTCACGAAGGGGCCGATGCTCGAGCTGACGCCGCCGTACGCGCCCGGTGCGTCGCTTCGAGAATTAATTGGTGATGGTGTACTGCACCCAGATTTTGTTGAATTGGACAGCGAAGCAGTCCCGGTCGATCGTCCGCTCTATCGACATCAGGAGAGCGCAATCCGCAAGGTCGTTGCGGGTCGAAACCTAGTTGTCAGTACAGGTACTGGCTCTGGTAAGACCGAGAGTTTCCTGCTTCCCATTCTCAACTCATTGATTGAGGAGCGGGCGAATAGAACGTTGACGCCGGGTGTGCGGGCGTTGCTGCTGTATCCGATGAACGCGCTTGCCAACGACCAGCTCAAGAGGTTACGGACAATGCTCGCAACGATGCCGGACATCACCTTTGGTAGATATACGGGTGAGACTAAGGAATCAGAGAAGGACGCACGATCAATCTTTCGAACGCTCCACCCGGGGCAGGCGCCGTTGCCGAACGAGATGCTCAGTCGTGAGGAAATGCGCGAACGGCCACCGCACATATTGCTGACTAACTACGCGATGCTTGAGTACCTACTGCTGCGACCTGCCGATCTGGATCTGTTCGACGGTGAGCACGCTGGCACGTGGAAGTACATTGCACTAGACGAAGCGCATGTCTACGACGGTGCACAGGGCTCGGAAGTTGCGTTGCTGTTGCGGCGCCTGCGGGAACGGGTAGCGCGCGGGAAATCGCTGCAGTGCATTGCGACGTCCGCCTCGCTGACGGGAAAGAGCGCGGAAACTCAAGGTTCAGAGGCAACGACCTTCGCCCACAAACTTTTTGACGTACCTTTCGAGTTCGTTGGCGACGACGACAGTCGACAGGACTTAGTGACGGCGGCACGGCTACCGCGACGCGGCGCACCGACGTGGACCATCGATGACGATTCGTTGATGGATCTTGCTCGGCCTGATGCTGATCTAAGTTCACTGGGTGGGCACTCTGTTAGCGGGGATTTCGCAGACGCACTCCATGATGAACAGCGGATTGCGGATCTCAAGTCGATAGTCTCCCGAGGTCCTGCCGACGTCCGTACATTGGCATCAAAGCTGTGGCCAGACGACCCTGAAGCGATGGTAAGGCTTGAGGCGCTAGTGGCGCTCGGTTCCAAAGTGAGTGATGCAAGTGGTAATCCAGTTCTGTCTGCGCGCTATCACATGTTTGTGCGCGCAACGGAAGGAGCTTACGTCAGTTTCACCGACGAGCTACCCCGCGTTTTTCTTGGGCGTCATGAGATTGATCCCGAGACGAGGAGAGCGGTATTTGAATTCGGTACCTGTCTACGTTGCGGCGCAGTGCATTTGGCCGGGAATGTTTCTGTGCATCAGGGTCGCCAGTTCTTCCGTCCAGCGAAAAACGATTCGTCGGTACGTTGGCTCGTACTGACAGGTACCGACGACGTCGGCATGGTCGACGAGGATGAGACGACACTTGCGGAGGATCTCGATACCGGGGTGTCGACCGGTATGAGAAACCTCTGCACAGGCTGCGGCCTGTTGAGCGGTTCGTCTGAATGTGTAGACAGTGAATGCCCAGGCGGTCCAGTACTGCAAGTACGTGAACATGCTGCGGCGACTCGCGTGATGAGCAAGTGCACCGAGTGCGGAGCGCGGTCCCGCCAGGTGATTCGTAGACTTCGGACCGATACCAATGCTGCGCCTGCAGTGATTACCACGGCGCTCTATCAACATCTGCCGCGTGCAGCCGACGAAACCGTCGAACAGGTCGGCGAGGGACGCAAGCTCCTGATGTTCTCCGACTCGCGGCAAGCCGCAGCATTCGCTGCGCCGTATCTTGCGCGCACGTATGGTCGGATGCTTGAGCGTCGATACGTCACTCAAGCGCTGTCGGATCCGAAGAATATCGACGAGGAATTCTCGGTAGAGGATCTCGCCGATGAAACTCGAAGAATTGCGACGAAGGCGCAGTACTTCGACGAGCGGGCCACCCGGAAAACTACCCTTCGCGTCGTAAATCCTTGGATAATGGCGGAACTGATGAGTATGGACGAACGTCAGTCGCTCGAAGGTTTGGGACTGATGCGAGTTTCCTTGTTTCGATCGCGGAAGACTGAACTGCCTAAGGGGTTCTTGCATTTGGGGCTCACGCCGGACGAAGTATGGGGCTTGTTCGAAGAACTTCTGAAAACCATTCGATTGCAAGGCGCGATGACCTTGCTGCCCGAGGTCGATATCAAAGCGTCGATTTTCGAGCCACGGAATACTCAGATCCGTATTCGGTCGATGGATTCGGATCGAAACAAGCGCATTATCAGCTGGCTCCCGGGAGGCCACGCGGGCACAACGAACAATCGAATCCTTTTCGTACGGAAGGTGCTTGCCGCACTCGGCTCCGACGTGCCTGCAGATAAGGTTCTGAACAGTTGTTGGAAGTTTCTTCTTGACGAGGGATACGTGACTCCCAAGACTGACAACTTTGCCGGTGATGTCTATCAGGTAGATCACGAACAACTCCGTATTCGACCTGGCGTCGAGAGCAGGTGGCACCAGTGTTCCGCGTGCAGACGCCTGAGCGCGAACAACGTTCGCGATCTCTGCGCGCATGGAACCTGCGATGGGACTTTGCGTGAATTCGAAGTCCCACCAGTGGAGCACGATGCCAATCACTACCGCTCGGTCTATCGCACTCTTAACGCAGTCCCACTTGCCGCCGAGGAGCATACGGCCCAGTGGGAAGCCACAAAGGCAGCGGAGATCCAGCGCGAGTTCGTCTCTGGCGGAATCAACGTGCTCTCTTGCTCTACGACTTTTGAGCTCGGCGTCGATGTAGGTGAACTGCAGGCCGTGGTTCTTCGGAACATGCCACCAAAGACAGCGAATTACGTCCAGCGGGCTGGACGGGCAGGTCGTCGCGCCGCATCTGCGGCATTGGTCCTGACTTATGCGAAACGTAGTTCCCACGACCTGACGAAGTTCCAGAAGCCGGAGTCCATGATCGCTGGTGAGATGCGCATCCCTTGGATCCCCATCGAGAACGAACGAATCGGGCGCAGGCATGCGCATTCTGTCGCGCTTTCTGCATACTTCCGTCATCGCTTTGAACGAGATGGGCTTACGTGGAAGCATGCGGGCGCATTCTTCTCGCCAAGTGATGACGGCCAGGATTCTCCGGCGTCCCAGGTTCGAATGTTCCTCACTCCAGTTCCCAAAAGCATCCACGATGCACTCCTACAAATTCTTCCGTCGCCAGTTGCGGAGATCATCGGAGTGCACGACGAGACCTGGGTTGATCGGCTTTGTGAGCTCATGGCGACAGCTGAGCAAGAGATGTGCAACGACATTGATACCTTCAAAGCGTTGATTGAGGAAGCCAAGACATCAGACAAACTCGCATTCGGTGGACGGCTGCAGAAGACGCTCAAGACCATTGAAGAACGTCAGTTACTCGGATATCTAGCGAACAAGAACATCCTTCCTAAGTACGGCTTCCCAGTGGACACCGTCGAACTGCGAACCGCGCATTGTGAGGGTGACGTTGGTGCGCGGCTTGAGCTTTCTCGTGATCTGAGCCAAGCCATTTTCGACTACGCGCCAGGCAATCAGGTGGTAGCAGGGGGCAAGTTGTGGACCTCCCGCGGACTCCACAAGCTACCTAAACGGGAACTTGAGGAACTCAAATATCGGGTGTGTCGCAACTGCAACGAGTTTGAGTGCGGACACGAACTTGATGTCGAGACTCAGTGTCCCAGTTGTGAGCAGGAGTTTGGCAGGATCCGCACGTTCGTCGTGCCTGAGTTCGGATTTGTGGCCGACAGGAAGGTTGACGATGTGAAAACAGAACCTCCCCAGAGGCTTTGGGGTGGTGCAAGTTACGTTGAGAGCATCGGCAAAGTTACTGAGACTTTCGAGTGGCAATCGACAGGTGGAATGGAAGTGAAGGCGCGTGCAGGCACGCGCGCGCGGATGGCCGTGATATCCGAGGGCAATGGAGCCGGTTTCTACCTCTGCGGCTGGTGTGGGTGGGCCGAGGCGTCGACAGGAAAGCCAATCAAGGGCGGGCACCAGCGGCCTGCGACCGGGGGTGCGTGCGAGGGACGACCACAGGTAGTTTCACTGGCACATCGCTACGAGACTGATGTCGCAGAGTTCACGTTCGGAGACATGTCCTATGACAAGGAATCTGAATCACGTTGGCTATCGGTGCTGTACGCCCTCCTGGAAGGCGCTTCAGAGGCGCTAGAGATTAGCCGTGACGATATTGATGGCACATTGTCGTGGAGTAAGGAACGTAAACGAAGCATTGTTCTCTTTGACACTGTTCCCGCCGGTGCCGGCGCTGCAAAGAAGATTGCAGAGAATCTTGAAAAGGTTATTCAGTTTGCAGTCGATCGGGTTAGTCATTGTGATTGTGGCTCGGAAACATCGTGCTACGGATGCCTACGCTCATTCCGCAACGAACGATTTCATGAACGGCTTACGAGGGATGGAGCGTTGGCCATCTTCCAATGGCTCGAGGTCGTCGGCGTTGATGGTGCGGTAGCCGGACCATGGGGTGAAAACCTCGTGCACACACCAGAATCCGTTGTCGAACTGCTACTCGAACTGTCGTTGCGTGGCGCGGTGAAGCCAGATATCGGCATAGATCTCGGCACGCACTATTGGCCAATCGAGGCCGTCTGGCCTGACTCGCGGATTGTGCTCGTGGAAGGTGATGATCCAGATCGAGACAGCGGACTGGGTGCAGATGGGTACAAGGTAATCAATATTGTCGATGCTGACGCGGACTTGCTGCTTGGCATGATCGCCGGTGGATGATCGTGGATTTGCGTGCTCGATAATCAAGTACTTCGCGGCGCATGCACCTTGCGGAGGTGCATGCGCCTGCAGGGTCGACTTTGTCGATTCCGACTCAAGATCAGGACGGACAGTCACTACTTGCTGGGCGTCGAGGTGACGGCCCTGATGCTGAGCTCGCCGTCTGCGTCATCGCCGCACGCGCAGTCACAGTCTCCGCCGCAACCGCCGGGATTGCAGCCTCCGGCGTAGCTGTCGTCATCGGCGTCGCAGTCGAGGGACCCGCCGAAAGATTCAGCAAAATCGTCGTCGAGTTCGTGAGTGAAGTCGTGAACCTCGTCGATCAGGTTCAGCAGATGTTGTGGAGCGAAGGGGTCCGCGTCGAGCATCGTGGAGACCAGCAGGTGGTCACCGCTGAAGGCGAAACGGAGGCGCGGCCATTCCTGCGCGAGTTCGATGAGTCGAGTCGCAGCGTGCGAGGGATTGCCGAGGCCGGTAAGGACCGAGGACCAGACGTTGATCTGGGGTCCGTCGTCGGCGACGGTCACGTAGACGACAAATCCGTGAACCGGTACGACGATGTCGCCATCGTCATCGGTGGCAGGCTCACTACCCAGTAGTTCGGCGAGGGTCTGGACGCACAGGCGAACCAACTCGTCGCGCTCGTCCGTCACCAAGGCAATTGCGCCGTTGATGTGGAGGGGCTGGTCGGCGGTCGTGTCTTGGTCGCTCATGGATCCTCATGTTCTGTGCCAGTCCGAGCAGGCGCTGGGCACTGTTTTCGTACGGTAGCTGTCAGGTCTACGGTAATCGGCGCACACTATTGTCCGCGCAGTGGATGATCAAAGATGCCTGGGTAGGTCCGTGTTGATCTGGACTTGACAGCCGACCAGCGACGAGATGCGAGCCCCGACAAATCGGGCAACCTTGTGCCAGTGAGTATCTCGGCTGTCGGTAGGTAGATCTAGCCTCCATACATGACGGGTCAGCGAGTTCGGCGAGCTTCACATCTGCGTTTGGTACCTGCACATCAAGCGACGCAAAGCCAGATGAAGGTCCTTACGCCGAGGCAGATGCGGAATCAGCGTCGACGGCCGGAGGTGGCGAACTTTGTCATGCGGATCGAACTCGATTGCATCACGCCGCCTATTTGGAGACGGTTTTCGGTCCCGTCGAATATCGAACTGGACCAACTTCATTCGATTGTGCAGGCGGTGATGGGGTGGGGAGATCAACACGCTCATCAGTGGGTGAGTGTCCATCATTCAACGGACAATGGCCCAGATCGGTATATCGCGCCAGAGGTGATCGAGCGCGACGGATACCAGGAAGACGAGTTTGGTGAGGACGAAGTCCGGATCGACGAGGCAGTTACCGCGGTCGGGGAGTACGTCCGTTATGAGTACAACGCCCGCGCAAGGTGGAGTCACACGTTGGTTCTCGAGCAGATTGTCGAAGACCAGCCGATTTCTGAGCCATCCTGTCTCGACGGCGAGAGAGCGTGCCCGCCGGAGGATTCTGGCGGTCCGATCGGGTATCGCGAGTTCCTGAACGTGCAGGCGAGTACCGGACTGTTCGATCCCGAACGTTTTGTTCCCGCAGAGTCCAATGCAGCAGTCACCATTGCAGTGGCACTGCATAAGTCACCACCTGTGGGAAGCTCGGTGTTCGAGAAGTTCTTGCGCCGCCTGTCGGTTCATTCCGCGCCGAAACTGTTTGCCGCAGTTGCCAAATCGGAGCTTCGTGGCGGATATGACAACTATTTCGAGGTGATGCGTGAAGGAGTAACCCGCCAACTGCTGTGGCTGCTGAACTCCGCGCGAGGTGGTGGGATTGTTTTGACGGCGTCCGGGGCACTTCCTTCGGACCATGTTGCGGACGCCCGAGACGAACTCGATTGGGGCGGTGACTGGATCGATGTCACGGCAGGGAGTGACTCGCAATTGGCAGTACTCGTTGAAGCCGCCAAGACACTGCTATTTGTCCGGAAACTCCGAGGCACTTTGATTCTGACTCGACTCGGAGCGTCAGTGCTTGCATATGAAGGCGAGCTGTGGCGTCACATCGTGACGGCCATGCCGTTGGGAAAGGGTGAGTTGGCGCAGGAAGCCGGCCGAATTCTGTTCCTTACGTTGGCTGCCGGCTTGTCGGAGTCCGAACGTAGTGAAGTGATGATCGAAGGCCTCACGGCATTGGGTTGGTCGACAACAGACGGAACACGACTCGGGGACGACGATTGGACGTGGATGGTGCGAGACACTCTCGTGTACCTGCGAATGATCGGGGCGATTGTCTCCAATCCGCTGGACCAGCATGTTTCCGCCGATCCCGAGTGGGGTCGACGGTTTGCCAGGATGGTCCTGTCGAAGTAGCTGAGCGATCGAATCGAGCATCGATTTCAATCGATGCGGAGTTGTTATATGCGCTGGAAGCGCATGATTTTTCTGCGGCGGAATCATGAATATTTTCGGGTGGGAAAATATTGGAGTTTTTGCTCGAAATTGCCATCATGCTATGGTCGATTCTCGGTTGTTAAATTGCGTGGTCGAGCCAAAAGCTTGCGCAGAAGATTTATTTTGTGGAGGTTGGGTTTCCGAAAAGACGAAGTGCGTGTTGCTAGTCAATTGAATATGTGACCGGTGTTGGTATGGCGGTCGCTCCTAGGGCGTGCAGAAACGAAGCGCAAAGATCCTGAACAGGGGTTTTGTGCTTTGTTCTGCCGATTATGTGCGAAGGATGTGGCATGTGACGGGGTCCGACATGGTCCAGTTCAGTACCTTGGTAATTGTTTCACTGCTTGTTGCTTTTTATGGTGGAACTTTTCTGATTTCTCTTCGTATTGGTAAGAAACAGGAAAATGCCGACGGTTTTATGACCGCCGGAAACAAATTAGGATTTGGTGTTTCGGCCGCGAGCATGACGGCCACCTGGATTTGGGCGTCGTCGATGTACGCATCTGCCACTTCTGGCTACTCCTACGGAATCTCCGGCCCCATTCACTACGGTTTGTGGGGCGCGTTGATGATTCTCTTCATTTATCCGTTCGGCCAGCGAATTCGCAAAGTAGCGCCGAAAGCCCACACCCTGGCTGAGGTCATGTACGCGCGGCACGGACGCTCGAGTCAGCTGATGCTCGCGGGTTCCAATATCGTCGGCAGTCTCATCAGTTTGATGTCGAACTTCCTCGCTGGTGGTCTGCTGATCGCGTTACTTTCGCCGTTCAACTTCATCCAGGGTGTGTTCATCGTTGCGCTGGGCGTTTTGCTGTACACACTGTGGTCGGGCTTCCGCGCTTCGGTGTTGACCGACTTCGTTCAGCTGATCGGAATGCTCGGTGCGGTAGCGGTTTTGGTGCCGTTCATCTTCTTTGCGGCAGGGTTCCCGGCAGCCTTCGAATCCGGGGCAGGCAACCTCACTGCCGAGCAGGGCAACTTCTTCTCGAGCGTTGCCTTCTTCGAGCAGGGCGCGCCGTACATCGCAGCAGTTCTTGCCTACGCAATCGGCAACCAGACCATTGCCCAACGTCTGTTCGCGGTCCGCGAAGACCTGATCAAGCCCACCTTCATCACCGCAACCGTCGGATACGGCGCAACGGTCATTGGTGTCGGAATGCTGGGTGTTCTCGCTCTATACCTCGGAATCGAGCCGATGGATGGTGACGTCAACAATCTGATTCCGCAGATGGCCGCGTCGTACCTGCCCGGAATTTTGCTGGCTGTCTTCTTTGTCATGATCATCGGCGCGCTGTCATCGACGGCGGACTCGGACCTTGCTGCGCTCTCGTCCATCGTGATGACCGACGTGTACGGCCAAGCCGTCGCAGGCAAGGCCAATGCGAACCCTCGACGGATGCTGCTCATCGGCCGAGTAACGATGATAGTTGCCACGGCGGCGGCTATCTCCTTGGCAAGTCTGCAACTGAGCATTCTTGATCTGTTGGTGTTCGTCGGCGCGCTGTGGGGCGCGCTGGTGTTCCCGGTTATCGCGAGCTTCTATTGGGGAAAGGTCACCAACAAGGCCTTCACTGTGTCGGTTCTGGTGGCGCTTGCCGCCTTCTTGCCCGTCCGATTCAGTTGGGTGCCGATGGATGGGATGTTCGGGATCTTCTCCGACATCGTTGCCGTTGTCGGTATCGGAGTGGTGCTGGGGCTCATGGCATTTGGATTCTTCGGCCTGAAGGTTGCGCAGATCGTCGGTGGCCTGGCGATCGTGCTGTCCGCGCCGTTCGCAATCGGCTTCCTGCACGACTACCCAACGCTCAGCGGTTCTTTGGTGGCCTATGCCGTCAGTACCGTCGTGTGCTTTGCGATGTCCGTCAATCAGCGTGAGACGTTCGATTTCGAACTGATCAAGCAGCGGACGGGAGACTTCGACGATGACGAGCTTCCTGCCGTGGGAGCGTCCGGAAAGTAACCGTCGAGACAAGTGGAAGGGCTACGAATGAGTACAGCTCTACTGACCATTTATGTTCTGATCTGGCCGGCGTTGGTCTTGGTCGTGCTGGGAGTCATCAGCAAGGGATTCTTCAAGGATTGGGCAACTGCTCGCCGCAACGGTGAGGATCTGGTCTAACTTTTCACGCCGCCACCGACGGACTTCTTGTCGGTGGCGGCGGTCATATTGCAATCGGGACTGGGGGCAGCGTTATAGTTGCCCAGTGCAACACGACGGAGCAATGGCGCTCACCGGTCCACCAGCGGTTCATGACGAGCTGGTGCACCTGACGCGGCAGTTGATGACGGGGGATCGGCATTCCGATGACCACCCGTCGATCGCCCAGCATTCGTTCCTCTCCTTCATCGGCCGCAATGACGGATGCAAGGCCACGGAGATCTCCGAAGTCTTCGGCGTCAACCGCTCGACCATCTCGCGCCAAGTGCGCGGGTGCATCGAGGCTGGCTGGGTGTATGCCGATCCGGGATCCGTTCGTCAGGGCAATCCGCTGCACCTCACGGAGGCTGGCCGCAAATACCTCGACGCCGCCGACGCGCGTCGGCTCGACCAAGTCGCCGGCAGGCTGCACGATTGGACCGAGTCCGAGGTCGCAGACTTCGCCCGCGCACTCCACCGCTTCAGAATCAGCATCGAATCGCAGACCAACGGAGATGACACCCTGTGAGTGAGTACAGCGCCAAAGCCCAGTTCACCATCTCCGACAATGAGTCCGTGGTGCACACCGTCTTCACTCACGCCGAGCGCACGCCCGAACTGACGGTGTTCTCCCGCCCCAAGGGCGAGGGTTGGGTAGATGTAACGGCTAAAGAGTTCGCCGAGCAGGTCACCGGCGTCGCAAACGGTCTCATTGCAGCCGGGGTGCAGGCAGGCGACCGCGTCGCACTCCTCTCCGCGACCCGATACGAGTGGACGCTCTTCGACTTCGCCATCTGGGCTGCCGGCGCCGCTACCGTTCCGATCTACGACTCGTCGTCTCAGGGGCAGGTCAGCTGGATCCTCGAAGACTCCGAGGCTGTCATCGCGATCGTCGAAACCGGCGCGCACGAGCAGCTGTTCCAGGACGCGCCAAGCTCTCTCAAGGCCGTCATGCAGATCGACGACGGAGCAGTCGAAAAGCTGACCGCACAGGGCGCCGACGTTGACGATACCGAGTTGAAGAAGCGACTCGCGGGCATCAAGGCCGACGATCTGGCGTCACTCGTCTACACCTCCGGCACCACAGGCCGTCCCAAGGGATGCATCCTCACGCATCGTAACTTCCTGTCCGAGGTGCGCGGGATTCTCACGGCATCGATCGGCAAGGTGGCGGTTCCGGGAAACCGAGTCCTGACCTTCCTCCCGCTCGCGCACGTACTGGCCCGCGCGGTGTCCCTTGCGACGTTCGAAGCTGGTGCGTCGCAGGCGCACTGGTCCGACTTTGCCACCATCACAACCCAATTCGAGCGTTATAAGCCCAACACCATCCTCGGTGTTCCGCGTGTCTTCGAAAAAGTTCGTGACGGCGCAGCACGCAAGGCGGAGTCCGGTGGAAAGATTCCCGGCGCGATCTTCGCCTTCGCAGAAGCCACTGCAAAGGAGTACAGCCAGGCTCTCGACAAGGGCGGTCCCTCGCTGATCCTGAAGGTGAAGCACGCAGTGGCAGACAAGCTCGTGTACTCGAAACTCCGCGCGGCTCTCGGCGGCGAGTGCTGGTTCGCGATCTCCGGCGGCGGCGCCCTCACTCCTGAACTGGGGCACTTCTTCCGTGGGCTCGGAGTTCCGATCTACGAAGGCTATGGCCTCACCGAAACCACAGCAGCGCACTGCGTCAACGTCCCGGGTGCTCAGAAGATCGGAACCGTCGGACAGCCGATGGGCGGCAACGGGGTTCGCATCGCCGAGGATGGCGAGATCGAACTCAACGGTGGAGTCGTCTTCAAGGGATACTGGAAGAACGACAAGGCCACCGAAGAGACATTCGTCAACGGCTGGATGCGAACCGGTGATCTCGGTGAACTCGACAGCGAAGGTTACCTTTCCATCACCGGACGCAAGAAGGATCTTCTGGTGACGGCGGGCGGCAAGAACGTCTCGCCCGGCCCGATGGAAGACCGTATCCGTTCGCATTCCATCGTCTCGCAGGCAGTCGTCGTCGGCGACGGGAAGACCTACATCACGGCGTTGCTGACCGTCGACCCCGAGGTGTTCGAGAAGTGGAAGGCGGAGAACGGCAAGCCTTCTGGTGCCACCGTCGCCGAACTACGTGACGACAAGGACCTTCGAGCGGAGCTGCAGAAGGCCGTCGACGACGCCAATGCCGCTGTCTCACATGCAGAGTCGATCAAGAAGTTCGTCATTCTCGATCGCGATCTGACCGAGGAAGACGGTGAGATGACAGCGACGCTCAAGATCAAGCGCAATGTCGTCGTCGATCGGTTCTCGAAAGAGATCGAAGGAATGTACGCGAAGAGCTAGGCGCGTTTGGGGAACTGCTCGCGGTAAGCCATCACGTCGTCGAGGCGGAACCTGCGGTGGGTGCCGCGTAGTTCGATCGGGAGTTTCCCGGCGTCGGCGAGTTTGCGCACATACGTGTCCGAAACGCCGAGGATCTCTGCTGCCTGCGAGGTGGTGAGGAGCTCTGCGACTGGCCCGAGGGCGACGCTGTCCCCGGCAGCGAGGTAGGTCAGGAGCTGCACGACGGCGTCGCCGACCGACGGTGGAATCTCGATCCGGACGCCGTCGAACACCAGCGTGGTCGTGTCCGCCGAGGTTGCGGCTCTCTGGGTCAGGGCCGTTTTGATTCGCTCGGCAGCATCGCCGTCGACTGCGGAAACGATGTGGTCGATGCTCACGCGGTATATCTCCGATCGAAGGCAGTGTTTCGCAAGCATAGACAGCGACAGTGTCCGTCGGCACGCTGGCTAGCGCCGTGTGCGTTGCATTACATGAGTGCCGTGAGTGGAAAACTATTTACCCACGTAGATCGGAATTCGAAGGTTTTGGCGCCCAAAGATATTCGACTCGACGCATATGTAACTCACCAAATTTGGTGTACCCGCAAGTAACATTCTGAGCGTGGCTAGACGATCGGTAACGGTGAGATTCGACGTAGAGGAACTGAGGGCCCTAGAGACCCTCCAAGAGCTCACGGGCGCGGACATTTCCAGCGTCATACGTGAAGCTGTGATCGAGCATGCTCGCCGATGTGTTGCGCAGGGAAAGCCCCGCGACATCGCCGAGCGACGCAAATCGCTGACCTTGCAGGAAGCCTTCGCCAAGTATTCCGCGTTGTGCACCGGTGAGGAGCGGGAAGCGTCGTAGCGCATCTGTCCACGCGATGGTGACCGGTTGAGTTCACAGTGATTCTGACTGTGGCGCTAGGTAGTTCGTTCGAGGAATATTGCGGCAACAGAAGTGTTGCGTAGACCTCTGACAGGAGCTGGCCAGTGACGGACGTCCTCGAACTCTCCACCGATGTATTGGTGATCGGTGGTGGCCCCCGCCGGCGCATGGGCAGCGTTGCGCGCGGCCAAGGCCGGTGCAGACGTCGTCCTGGTCGACAAGGGCTACTGCGGAACGAGCGGCGCAACGGCCCCCTCCGGAACGGGTGTTTGGTACGTCGAACCGGATACGACTGCCCGTGAGCGGGCCAAGGCCGGTCGTGAGGCGCTCGGCGGATATCTTGCCGACCACCGTTGGATGGACCGCGTCCTCGAGCAGACCTACTCCAACATGGATCTCCTCGCGGTGGAGGGCAGATATCCGTTCCCCGTCGACTCCAGCACGGGCAAGCAGATCCGCACCGGCTTGCAGGGGCCTGAGTACATGCGACGGATGCGCACCTGGATTCGTCGAACCGGTGTGCGGATCCTCGATCATTCGCCGGCGCTGGAGTTGTTGGTGGACGGCGAAGGGCGAGTTCGCGGAGCGGCGGGCTACCAACGCCACGAGCACCAGGATTACCGAGTCTCGGCAGGCGCGGTAGTGGTCGCCAGCGGAGGTTGTGCGTTTCTGTCCGGTGCGTTGGGTACCAACGTCGATACCGGTGACGGTGCATTGATGGCAGCCGAAGTCGGAGCGGAGTTCTCTGGGATGGAGTTCTCCAACGCGTACGGAATTGCAGCGGCCGGATCGACGATCACCAAGACGGCTTACTACGCGTACGCGACGTTCTTTCACGCAGACGGAAGCGTGCTCGAAGGGGCCGGTTCGGCGAAGGGGAGGTCCGTCATCGCCAGCACGTTGCGGAACGAGCCGGTCTTCGCGCAGATCGATCGGGCCGACGCTGATGTACAGCGTCGAATGAGGCTGGGGCAACCCAACTTCTTCCTGCAATTCGATCGCCGCGGAATCGATCCCTTCACCGACAAATTCGAGGTCGGCATGCTCGCTGAAGGCACGGTGCGCGGCACTGGGGGAATCAACGTCGTCGACGACGATTGCGCGTCATCCGTTCCAGGACTGTTTGCCGCCGGGGACGCAGCGACCCGAGAGCGAATCTGCGGAGGGTTTACCGGCGGGGGAAGTCACAACGCCGCGTGGGCGATGTCTTCTGGTTCGTGGGCGGGAACCGGTGCTGCGCGCTATGCGCTGTCGGTCGGACGTGGGTCTACCAGTGGTCTTCGCGGAGCAGGAACCGTCGGATTGCGTAATCCGGTACGAACCGGGTTTGCTGCCGACGATGTGGTGAAAGCTGCTCAGGCGCAGCTGATTCCCTTCGACAAGAACTACCTCCGCAGCGGTGATCGAGTATCCGCAGCGCTCGGTGAGCTCGAATCGCTGTGGGGTGCAGTGAGGTCGGATCTGGGCGCGGATCCAGCAGGTCGGATGGCGGCGCGGCAGGCTGCCGCGATCACGGCCGTCGGTCGCTGGATGTACCACTCGACGTTGGCGCGGACCGAGACTCGGGGAATGAGCAAGCGAGACGATTATCCCGAACTCGATGTGACGCAGCACCATCACGTCCTCACCGGCGGTTTGGATTCGGTGTGGACCCGGACTTCTGAATCTGTCGGGTCTGCACTGGTGGCGTCATGATCGAGCTGGTGTCCGCGCCTGACTGCATCGGCTGCGACAAGTGCGTAGACGTTTGTCCTACAGATGTTTTCGATCGGACGCCGTCGGGCGTCCCGGTGATTGCGCGCCAATCGGATTGCCAGACCTGCTTCATGTGTGAGGCATATTGCCCGACGGATGCGCTGTATGTGCATCCGCAATCCACGCCGTTGGAAACGGCCGATGTGATCGAGGACGATCACATCGGCCGCTACCGAGAGAAGATCGGATGGGGCAAAGGGCGGGCACCTGGGTCCCTGACTGCGGTGGGCCCGGAGGTGCCCCGTCCGGTTACGACCTGACGAGAATCTTGACTGCAGTGTCGTTGTGCTCGATCAGAGTGGTGAATCCTTCGGAGATCAATTCTTCGAGCTGAATACGACCGGTGATGAATGGCGCCAGATCGACGACACCGTCCTGGACCATCTTGATGACCGCTTCATGGTCGCGTACGTACGCGATGGTTCCGCGTAGGTCGATTTCCTTGAGGACCAGCTTCTGCATGTCGATGGTCGCGGGCTTGCCCCAAATCGACACGTTGACAACAACTCCAGCAGGCCTGACCGTGTCGAGCATGGTGTCGAGTACTGCGTTGACGCCTGCGCACTCGAAACCGATGTCTGCGCCGATGCCTCCGCTGAGTTCGAGGACGCGCGCTTTGACGTCTTCGGTGGTGGGATCGATGACGTAGTCGGCGACTCCACTGGAGAGGGCCTTGGCTTTGCGGGCCTCGCTGAGTTCGGTGACGATCGTCGTGACACCCAGACCCTTGAGGACTGCCGCAACGAGGAGTCCGATCGGTCCGGCTCCGCCCACGATGGCGACGTTGCCGCTTTCGGCTCCACTGCGTACGACGGCGTGATGGGCGACGCTCAACGGTTCGATGAGAGCTGCCTCGTCGAGCGGGATGTTGCCGATCTTGTGGATCCAGCGACGGTCGACGACGACCTTCTCGCTGAGTCCGCCACCGCCGCCGGCCAAGCCGATGAACCCCATCTTCGTACACAGGTGGTAGTTGCCCGCCTTGCACGGGGCGCACTCGTTGCAGACGAAGTACGGCTCGACGACAACATTTTCACCGACCTCGACGTCCGTGACACCTTCGCCGACCTCTTCGACGGTGCCGGAGAACTCGTGGCCCATCGTGACCGGCGCATTCTCGTGTGAGAGAGGATGCGGGTGTCCGGGTGCGGAGATGAAGATCGGTCCCTCGAGGTACTCGTGGAGATCGGTGCCGCAGATTCCGCACCATGCGACCTTCAGCTTGACTGTTCCTGGCCGCAATTCGGGCTCAGGGATCTCTTCGATCCGGATGTCTTTCTGCCCGTGGAACCGTGCTGCCTTCATTGATCCGCACCTCACTTCGTTGTGAATCCCCTGGTAGATCGACGTTAGGCCGATTGTTGGCGTGGGTGAAGGGTTGCAACGGAATGCAATGGGGTGGAACCGATCGGTCCTGGGGAGCGTCCAATACTGTGAGCGGGCCGCGAATGAGGGGAGTGCTGTGGGAGTGAGGGGTGCAGTGGTCTTGGTCGCGGCCGCGCTGTTGGTTGGGGGTTGTTCCTCGACGGTCGAGGGGCATGCAGTACGAGCCGACGAGGCTGTTGGGCTATTTGACCCTTGTAGCGGCATTAGCGACAGCGCCTTGCGGTATGTCGGCGTTGATCCGGCGACTGAGGAACGCGGGATTCTTGGAGTTCAGATTCCACGATTTGAAATCTGCTCATGGGATGGGACGGGAATTTCGCTGAGCGTCTGGTCAACAGACCACACTCTCGACGAAGTCGAAGCGAACACCAACAATGCCGATGTAAGGGCTGCGAATGTTCATGGCGGCCCTGCTATCAAGTTCGGGCAGCGTGACGATGCGACCGGACAGATTTGCTCAGTAGCTTGGACGACCAATCAGGGGGTGCTGATCGTTCGGATCGCCCCAGATTTCGGTGAGACGCCGATCGACCCGTGTGGCCTCGCGTCGACGATTACCGACAAACTCTTCCCGGAGCTCCCCAGATGAATCGCTCGCTTGATGAAGGTGGTGCTACGCATGAGTTCAAATGAGGACTCCGGGGCCGAGGTTTCGTTCTCGCTGGATCCGGACACGGCGCGATTGCTAGTTACGGCATGCGGCGAATACCAAATGACGTTGGAGCATTTGTCTGTTGCTGCTGCGAAACTGAGTTGGGTTGGTGGTTTAGGGACGCTCGCATCAGGTCGAGCGCTTCAGACGAAGTTCGAGGAGAAGGCCGTCGGTGGCCACGATGCGCTCGTCGATGTGTTGGCGAGTCATATCGCGGTCGTGGAGGCAATGCAGGCTCAGTTTCAAGCCTGCATCGACAACGCATTGGATCAGGAGTCGTCGAACGTCTCGACTTTGAGGTCGGTCGACCTGCCAAATTGAGGCAGCGAAGTGTCGCTGGAGTGTCCGGGCAGCGAATGAGGGGGAGTGCTGTGGGAGTGAGGGGTGCAGTGGTCTTGGTCGCGGCCGCGCTGTTGGTTGGGGGTTGTTCGTCGACGGTCGACGGTGAGGCTTTCCCTGTCGATGTGATTGGGATGTTTGATCCGTGTGAGGTTCTCGGCAATGAGGAATTGGAGAAAGTCGGAGTCGACCCGGCAACAAAAGAGGTTGACATCGTTGACACGCATATCGATGGTTTCAACATTTGCTCGTGGAACGGTGGGTGGTACTTCTTGTCTCTGACATCGACCGATCATCCGCTCGTAGAGGTCGAACAGAATCCAGTCATGCGCGACCTTCATCGAGCCCAAATCGCCGGGCGCGAAGTCCTGATATACCAGGAACGCAATGACAAAACAGATTCTGCTTGCAACGTCGCGTTCGCGACCTCTCAATCCACCGCGATGATCCGCGTCGGCGCCAAGGTCGGTGCGGCGCGCGCCGAGACGCCGTGCACGCTGGTGGAACGAATTGCCGAGACAGTGATTCCATTGCTCCCGTGACAGCGGTCCTGATTGCAGCTACACCCTCGAACACAGGAGTCACATGTCGAATTTGTATCTTGATGCCAAAGTCGCCGGCGAGCTGATCACGGCTTGCGCTGAACTCCGCGCGCAGTTCGAGGCAGCACTGAACTCCGCCGCACTACTCGGTCAATTGACAGGGTTCGGAACCCTAGGATCCGCACAGGCACTACAGGCTAAGTTCGAGGAGAAGGCCGTCGGTGGCCACGATGCGCTCGTCGATGTGTTGGCGAGTCATATCGCGGTCGTGGAGGCAATGCAGGCTCAGTTTCAAGCCTGCATCGACAACGCATTGGATCAGGAGTCGTCGAACGTCTCGACTTTGAGGTCGATCGACCAACCGAACTGAGTCAGTGGATGTGTTGCTGCCAATCGGCCGGGACACGACCCTTAGGCCCCGGCGTCGGCTGATCTACGGGATGTGAAGTGGGCGCAGCCAATTCAGGTCCGTCGTACGCCTCGTTGGTTTCGAAGCTCCAGAACCAATCCTCACCGGGTTCGTAGCTCTGCATGAACGGATGCTTTGTCGAGGCCGCATGCTTGCTCGCGTGCTGTGACGGTGAGGAGTCGCAACACCCCACGTGACCGCATTGCGCGCATCGACGCAGGTGCACCCACCAACCGCCGCTCGCATCGCATTCAACGCATCCCGCGCCACTGGGCGGCACACTCGGATCGATCCCCGCTGGAAGTCCGTCGGTCATGGTCCACCCTCTCGCTGACTGAAGTCGGTCATTTCATCGTGCGCTTTGCCTACCGGCCGTGCAAGGGCGACTAGTCGTCGCGCGTATCCCGCGGTGGGCCCGCGATTGGCAACAAAACTCTGAACCGGGTGTTACCGGGCTCCGACGTGACCCGAAGCTCACCACGATGCTTGCCGACCACAATTCGCCACGAAATATCAAGGCCGAGACCGGTTCCCTCACCAACAGGCTTAGTCGTGAAGAAGGGTTCGAAGATCCTGTCGATGACGTCATCGGGAATCCCGGCGCCGGTGTCGCAGATCTCGATGCACACGCGGTCGCCATCGCGGCTTGTCCGAACGGTGAGTGTTCCCGATCCGTCCATGGCAGACACCGCATTGTCGATGAGGTTGGTCCACACTTGGTTGAGTTCGGCGGCGTAGGCGTCGATCGGTGGCAGCGCGAGGTCGTATTCCTTGACGACTTCGATTCCGCTTCCGATCTTTTGCCCCAACATGATCAACGTGCTGTCAAGTAGTTCGTGGACATCGATGGTCTGGAAGGGTGCGCGGTCCATCTGAGAATACTGTTTGGCTGCACCGACGAGAGTCGAAATCCTCGTTGTGGAGTCGGCGATCTCGTTCATCAGGAGTTCGGATTCGATGGTGTAATTCAGCCAGCGAATTGCGCCTTCGAGTACGGACTCGTCAACGGCTGCAGCAACATTCTCGAGCCAAGCGGTGTCGAGACCAGCCTGCACGAAGGTCGGAGCCAGATCCCAACCCTCTCGAATCGAATGATCCTCGAACCATTCACCCAACGAATCCTCTCGATCCGAGGCTTCGAGGGGAGTGAGCGTCGGCGCCTTGGCGACAACCTCTGCAACTTCCTCTTGAAGTCGCATGAGAGTGACGAGGGCATCGCGGTCGTAGGTGCCCGATGCAACCATCCCCAGTTTGTGACGCATGCCTGCGACACGCTCGCGCAAAGACGCGGTCGCTCGAACCGCTGCGGCTGCAGGGTTATTGAGCTCGTGAGTCAACCCGGCCGACAGTGATCCGAGTGCAAGGAGTCGCTCTCGCTGATCGATGATTTGCTGAGTGTTCTTCTTGCCGAAGAAAACACCTTCGAGTAGATGAACCGCCATTGGAAACCACTCGCGCATCGCGTTGCCGAACTTGTCGGCGTCCAGGACGAAAAACGTCGAAGGAGTCGTCACTCGCATCGACCCCGCGTAGACCTGCGGTACACGATCGCCGAGATACGCCGTCCAGCCTCCCGAGTAGACGCCACGCTGGGTGGTCCTGTTGATTTCGATGTCCTCGCCGCCCGACAGCTTTGACAGCACCACCTCGCCCTCGATGAGGACGTAGAAGCAGGTGGCAGGCTCACCTTCGAGGTAGACCTGACCTCGATCGATCTCGGTGATATGGCCTGCCTGGCAAAGTGATTCGAGCTGATCGTCGGTGAGCTTCTCGAACAGGAACAGGGTGCGAAGCAAGTCTGGGCTGCATTCAGGAATGGACATCGAATCTCCCTATTGTTGAGCGAGATAGCGGTGGACGAACATCACGGCCATCGCGCCCTCTCCGACGGCCGACGCGACGCGCTTGGCCGATTCGGCGTGTACGTCCCCGGCGACAAATACTCCGGGGACACTGGTTTCGAGATGATGTGGTGCGCGGTCGAGCGGCCACCCGTCCGGTGTGACGCCTTCGGACGGAAGGTCCGGGCCGGCAAGAACGAAGCCATTTCCGTCGCGGACCACCACGTCTCCGAGCCAGTCGGTCAGTGGAGCGGCACCGATGAAGATGAACAACCACTGAGCATTGACAGTGTCTTCTTCTCCGGTGGCTCTGTTACGCAGTGTGATTCGTTCGAGGTGATCGTCACCCTCAGCGCCGACTACCTCCGTGCACGTGCGCACGGTGATCTTCGGATTCTTTTCGATCTGCTGAATCAGGTAGTAGGACATCGAGGCTTCGAGCGAGTTGCCGCGAATGAGAATGGTGACGGACCTAGCTCCGCGGGAGAGATAGACCGCAGCTTGCCCTGCCGAATTGGCGCCGCCGACTATGTACACATCCTGCTCGCTGCACCGAGCGGCTTCGGTGACGGCCGATCCGTAGTAGACCCCTCGGCCGGTGTATGTATCGAGTCCCGGCGCCGAAAGCTGGCGATAGGAAACACCGGTCGCCAAGATGACCGAATGGGCGTCGACCGACGAACCGTCGTCGAAACGCACTGTGCGGGCCGAGCCGTTGATTTCCAAACCGGTGACGTCTCGCGCGGTGATGACCTCGGCGCCGAACTTGGTTGCCTGGCGCCTCGCCCGATCGGCCAACTGTGCGCCGGACACTCCGTCGGGGAAGCCGAGGTAATTCTCGATTCGTGAACTCTGGCCGGCCTGACCGCCGGTCGCCCGCCGTTCGATGAGAACCGTCCGAAGTCCCTCCGAAGCGCCGTACAGAGCAGCGCCCAGACCCGCAGGGCCGCCGCCGATGACAACGAGATCGTAAAAGTCTTCGGAGAGGGTGGTATTCAACCCGAGTTTGTCGGCGAGTTCGGCGTCAGTGGGCTCGACGAGGACATCCCCATTGGATGCGATGACGACGGGAAGCCGCAGTTCGTCGGTACCGGCAGCCGAGAGCAGTCGTTGGCCTTCCGGCTCGTCCGACATGTACCAGCGATAGGCAAGTTGGTTGCGTGCCAAGAACTCTCGAACGTCGGAGGATCGCTCGGACCAACGATGGCCGATCACCTTTGTTTCCTCGGCGGGGTGATGACTCGAGCTTGCCCAGGCATCGAGCAGCGCATCGATGACGGGGTACAGTTTCTCCTCCGGCGGATCCCAAGGCTTGAGGAGGTAGTGGTCGAGATCGACGACGTTGATGGCGTCGATCGCAGCATCAGTATCGGCGTAGGCGGTCAGTAGAACGCGCCGAGCTACGGGATACAGGTCCATTGCCTGTTCGAGGAACTCGATTCCACTCAAACCAGGCATGCGGTAATCGGCGACGATGACAGCGACTGCATCGCCGCGAAGTTTCATTTCACGCAAGGTCTCGAGAGCCTGGTCGCCGGACTCCGCACGAATGATTCGGTACTTCTCTCCGTACCGTTTGCGGAGGTCTCGAACGACGGCACGCGAAACACCAGGATCGTCGTCGACGCTGAGGATCGCTGGTTTGGCCGGGGCTTTCGGTGCGCTCACTCGGTGCCTTCCCGAAGTCGTAGTCAACCTCTCCAGTATGCGACTGCTGAGCTGAGCGTCAATCGCTGGAGATGCGCTCTGAGTGAACCAGGAATCGTGACCTGGGAATTTCAGGATTGCGGGAACCGATCGAGCCTCCGGTGCATCCAATACAGTGGGTCCACATCAACAGGGGGTGCCATGCGGGGGTCGGTGGGGGTTGGGCGACTGCTCATGGCTGGGGTGGTGGTGTGGGCTGCGGCAGGATGCAGCTCAGTCGTGGAGGGGGCGGCTGAGCCTGCATCCGGCCAAAAGGGTTTGTTCGATCCGTGCAAGGACATTCCGGACTCGGTTCTGGAGGAAGTGGGGCTTGATCCGGCTACCGAGGAAGCTGGTGCGGCGGGCGTGGAGCAGCCAGGATGGAAGATCTGTGGGTGGAGCGGGTCCTGGTATTTCTTGACCGTGTATTCATCGTCGTACACCGTCGACGATGTTCGACGGAATCCTGATTTCCGAGGGTTCGAGGAACTCACTGTCGGTGGGCGGCGTGGTATCGAGTATCAGCGCGTCGACGACGAGGACAACAATGGTTGCTACCTTGCTTTCTCGGTCGAACACGGCTCAATCTGGTTCAACGTAGAACGAAAGCTGTCTGAGGCTCGGCAAGAGTCCAGTTGTGTTGTTGTGCAGCGTCTGTCGGTCAATCTTGAACCGACGCTACCGAAATGAGGTCTCGGTGAGTGGGTCTGATCGAAGCAATGGGTCTGACGACTCGCGACTGGAAGTTGAGCCAGACATCGCACGTGATGTGGTTGCGGCATGCGAAGGGTTTCTTGGCGAACTCGATCAGATGCGCAGAAATCTGTTCGTGATTGCGAATGTTTCTGGAATGGGAACGCTCCAATCTGGAATCAACCTGGCCGAGAAGTTCTCCAAGAAAGCTAAGGATGGTGAAGATTCGTTGGAGAAGTCATTGAACAGCCACATCCAAGTGGTCACCGAGATGCGGGACTTCTTCCAGCAATGCGTCGACCGCTATGGCGAAGTCGACGACTCGAACGCCTCCGCGCTGGCTAGTGCTGAGACCCCTCGATAGACACAAAAAATCTCGCTGAGCCGATGGCATTCGACTCAGCGAGACTGGGTGACGACTAGCTGGTGGGCAGGGCCTTCAACGACTTGACGGTGGCGTCGACCGCGCGAGCAGCCTCGGCGCCCTTCTTCACGAAATGCGTGCTGAAGTAGTCGACGTGCTCGGCGTGCTCGTGGAAGTGATGCGGCGTCAAGACCACCGAGAAAACCGGAACGTCGGTGTCGAGCTGCACGCGCATCAGACCGTCGATGACAGCCGTCGCCACGAAGTCATGCCGGTAGATACCGCCGTCGACGACCAGACCTGCGGCAACGATCGCCTGGTAGCGGCCGCTCTTGGCCAACCGCCGGGCGTGCAGCGGGATCTCGAAAGCTCCCGGTACTTCGAAGAAATCAACCGTGTCCTTGGGGTAGCCGAGCTCGACGATCGCGTCGGTGAATCCGTCGCGTGCACGGTCGACGATGTTGCGATGCCACGTCGCCTGAATGAACGCGATGCGCTGTCCCTGGATCTCACTCATAACCATGAAACTAGCGCACTGGGAAGCATCGACGCGACCACCCGTCCTAGTCCTGCTGACGGGGGAAGGCGGTCGAACGACCCCATCCGGCGTCATTGGTGAGGTGCTCGAGGAGAGGCTGAATTCGATACGGAAGGGGATTGGTCAGAGCGATGGTCGTGGTCGAATGCGTGACGCCTGGAAGCGACACGATCTGCTCGGCCAACTTCTGCAGGGCCGCGTGCGTCGAGGTGGCGACGCGAACGAGCAAATCCTCGCGACCGGTCGTGGCGTGAATTTCGATCACCTCGGGCAACTCGGTCAGACTCCGAGCGACTGCGCTGATCTTGCCCTGCTCGAGTTCCAGACCGACAAATGCCTGAATCGGGATACCGACCTCGGGGAGATTGAGATTCGGCCGAAACCCGGTGAGAAGTCCGTTGGATTCCATGCGCTTCATTCGCGACTGGACGGTGTTGCGGGCGACGCCCAACGAGTTGGCCAACTCGGCCACACTCATCCTCGAGTCCTTGCTGAGCAGTCCGAGCAACTGGACGTCGAGCTTGTCGATGCTGAGCACTTTGTGAACCTCTCCTCAGTGATATGAGTCACTGGATGATCGAATTGACTAGTTCAAGAGATTTGCATTGACCAAATCGTAACTCAGGCAGAGCATTGGTTCCACGAATTGCTCAGCGGGATTCTCTTTGGGTTATTTGTCCCTAATAGTACCCAACGCCCAATTCGTCCCAATATTTCGACTGCGCCCCGTTTATCCTTCGGAAAGGTCTATCCCACAATGACTCTCACCGCCGAGCCCGTGAACTCCGTTGTTTCCCATGACGACACTGCGGGCGTGTTCGATCGCGCCGACTACCTGCGCGTTTACCCCCACGAGCAGGTGAGCTTCTTCCAGGATCCCGCGAGCGGCCTCAAGGCCATCGTCGCCATCCACTCCACGACGCTCGGTCCCGCGCTCGGCGGAACGCGCTTCTACCCGTACTCCGACGAATCCGCCGCAGTCACAGACGTTTTGCGCCTCTCGCGCGGCATGACCTACAAGGCTGCGGTTGCCGGCGTCGACCTCGGCGGCGGCAAGGCTGTCATCATCGGCGACCCCGCAACGGCCAAGACCGACGAATTGCTCGGCGCCTACGCAAAATTCGTCCAGACCCTCGGCGGCCGCTACATCACCGCTGGTGATGTCGGAACCAACTCCAACGATCTCGACATCATCGGTCGCAACACCGACTTCGTCGTCGGCCGCAACGCCACGGTCGGCGGTTCCGGCGACAGCGCTCCGATGACGGCCCTCGGCGTATTCCAGTCGATGCGCGCCGCGGCACAGTCGCATTGGGGCACTCCGTCGCTCGCAGGCAAGACTGTTGGTGTCGAGGGCACAGGCAAGGTCGGCTACGAGCTGATCAAGCTCCTCCTCGCAGACGGCGCAACCGTTCTCGCGACCGACGTCAACGCCGCAGCGCTCGACCGTGTCAAGGCTGACTTCCCGCAGGTGAGCATCGTCGACAGCATCATCGACGCCGATCTCGACGTTTACGCACCCTGCGCGATGGGCGCAACCCTCACAGACACGACCGCACGCTCGATCAAGGCCGAGGTTGTCTGCGGCGCTGCCAACAACCAGCTCACCGTCCCCGAGGTCGAGAACATCCTCCGCGACCGCGGCATCACCTGGACCCCTGACTACGTGGCGAACGGCGGCGGCCTCATCCAGGTCGCCGGCGAGCTGAAGGGCAACTCGGCCGAAGAGGTCAAGCTCAAGGTCGAGAAGATCTTCGACACGGTCACCGAGATCTTCGCGAAGTCGAAGAAGGACGGAATCCTCGCCGGCGAGGCTGCTGACGCGGTCGCCGAGGCTCGGATCGCCGAGGCAGCTCGCGTAGCCAAGGGCTGACATCCCTCTCGCAGTCATGTAGCGCGGCCGGTCCCGACTAGTGTGGACACCAGACGAGCAGATTTTGCAGATCTGGACCACATCAGCCGGTAGACCGGCCGCTATGCGTCGGACGCCGGAAGGGCTTACATGACTGAACAATTCGCTGTGTGGACCGAGAACGACGTCGAGCAATCGGCCCGTTGGGGTTCGACGAGCAACGCCCCGGTGCCCAAGCGCATCGTTGTCGCCGACGACACGATGAAGGCCGACGACGCCTATCGCTTGGCATGCGAAGGCACGGCGTTGTTGTGGCGCGGAGATTTTCAGAACGCTCGCCAACTGTCGAAGGCCGTCGCGTCGCGCATCGACCGCAAGCCGCGCCGAGCGTCCGACGACCCAGCCAAAGCCTTCCATCTCCACCGGCAGACCCAAGGACGCCGCGCGCAGATCCTCAGCATGCTGCTCATTCCCTTGGATGCAGATCTGTCGATTCCACTCCGGCGAGCCCCGGACGCGCAAGTCGCGTTGACCGAAGCTTTCGGGATTACCGGTGAGCCTTCGGTTCGCTCGTTGCGTGACATCCTCGGCGCGATCGGCGCTCACGAGTGGCACCGCAAAGGTGTTTTCATCGAGGCTCTCGACGCACGAGTGCATCCCGCCTTCGGAGTGTTCTCACCCGTCCGCGGGGAATATGTCGATCTTGTCGCGTCTGCGCCACTGCCGTCGACGGAATCGGCTTTCGACATCGGCACCGGCACCGGCGTTCTTGCTGCCGTACTGGCGCGGCGTGGAGTTCAGACGGTGACGGCCACCGACCAGGACCCCCGGGCACTGCAATGCGCTCGTAGCAACCTCTCGCGGCTTGGCTGCGGCGATCAGGTGACCGTGGTGGAAGCCGATCTCTTTCCCGAAGGCACCGCTCCGTTGGTGGTGTGCAATCCTCCCTGGATTCCGGCCAAGGCCACCTCGCCCATCGAATACGCCGTCTACGACCCCGCTGGAGCGATGCTGAAGGGCTTCCTGACTGGTGTCGCAGCGCATCTGGACGACGGGGGAGAAGCGTGGCTGATCCTCTCGGACATTGCCGAACACCTCGGTCTCCGAACGCGATCCGAACTACACGATCTGATTGCGGCCGGTGGGCTCACTGTTGTCGACCGCATGGACGTCAAACCGACGCACGCAAAGGTCAGTGACCGAACCGATGCGCTTCACGCCGCCCGGGCACGTGAAACGACGTCGCTGTGGCGGCTTCGCCGTCGCTGAATTCATTCTCAGTCAACGGTATTTTCCTGCCATGAAATGGTAATGAACGAGTAACAAATCGGGTCTAGCTTTCTTCGCAGTCGCACATCGTCACGCACTCCGGAGGAAACTCGATGGAAAACACGCTTGCCCGCAACGCAGCCGAAGACCTGACGAAAGGTCTTGGCCGACGCGGATTCATGAGGGCAGTCGCTGCCCTCGGTGCGGGCGTAGGAGTTGCCGGTGTGGCTTCGGGATGCGCGCACTCGAACGCGTCACCGGCTGGATCGTCCTCCTCTGCACTGCCGTTCGCCGATGGCATTCCGATTCTGCAACCGGGCAGCGGAAACGTCAGTGGCGATCACTATCTGAGTTCGGATCCGTCGGACGTCATGTGGGGTTATGTGCCCAACATCCACACCCGCGAGGTGATGCGGATGAAGTCGGGCCAGACCGTCACGATCGACGCCCTCTCGCACGAGGGAATTCTCGAGGATCAAGGGCGCAATCCTCTCGAATACTTCGGTAGCAAGGGTGTTTCCGAGAAGGACGTGCTCGAGGATGCGATTGCCGTTGCGGCCGAATACAACCGAACCGAACGAAACTTCGACAAGGACGGACCGCACGTCGTCACCGGCCCGGTCTTCGTCGAAGGCGCCCAGCCTGGAGACGTACTCAAGATCGAGACTCTCGAAGCCATTCCCCGCGTGCCGTACGGCGTTGTGTCGAGCAGACACGGCAAGGGCGCTCTCGCCGTCACAGCAGACGGAACCGCTCCAGCGGGAATCACTCTGGACGAAGTCATGCCGCCGGTCGCCACAGACGGGCGCGCAACAAAGGACCCGTTGAAGTACGGCGGTGTTTCCACTTTCACGGCGATCGAAGACGGCAAGGGCGTGATGCCTTTCGGACAGTCGAAGGTGCGGTTTCCCCTGCGGCCCTTCATGGGAATGATGGGAGTTGCCTATTCTGCGGATGCAGACCCGACATCCCCGTCGTCGAACTCCATTCCTCCGACCCTGGGCGGCGGAAACATCGACATCAGGCATCTCGGTGTCGGATCAACCTTCTATTTGCCGGTATTCGCTGAAGGCGCCCTCTTCTACGTCGGTGACCCCCACATGGCCATGGGTGACGGTGAGGCGGCGCTGACGGCGATGGAAGGATCGCTGCGCGGCACGTTCCGACTCAGCATGTGCAAGAAGGATTCCGGTGACGCTCCATCGGTGGCTTTCGGATACCCGTTCGCCGAGACCGAGGAGGCCTGGATTCCGATCGGCCTGTCCGACCCCAACGGTTCGGTCGATGGGCAGAACAGTGACCTCAACGGCGCCATGCGGCGCGCGGTGGTCAACGCGCTCGACTTCCTCGAGCATGATCGCGGAATGGATCGAGCGACGGCCTACGCCTATCTTTCTGCCGCAGCCGATTTCACGGTCTCGCAGGTTGTCGATCGAACCGTGGGCGTCCACGGACAGATCTTCAAATCCCACTTCGAATAGCGGGAAAAGCGATCCGTGTTGTCAGGACGGATCGTCGAAGAGGCTCTGTTGCAAGGGATCGGCAAACAAGCCCATTTGCTCAGGTTGCGGCTTTGCCGGCGTCTCGGTTCGAGAATTGGGTAGGACCACCAGTCGCAAGGCCCCTCGCAGACGGTCGACCATGAGTTCCCACCCGCCGACCTGATCCTCGTATCCCGCAGCCTCTTCGGCGTCTCCGCGACTGTGGGCGTCCACAGCCTGACTACGCAGCTGAATCTGCCATTCGTTGCTGATGTGGAGGAGCTGAAGAATCAGATCGCGATCACGACCACAGACATCGGCTACCGCGTCGAGATCCTCGGCCACGTCCAGATCGAGGTGCAGCAGGGTCTCGAGTTCGGGAGGCAGGTCCTCGGCCGTCAGATCGGGCTGCAGCGAGGAGGAGTCACCGCTCTTGCTCGCGAAGAAGAGGTCTCCGCCGACGCGTGCGGCGAACTCGTCGTCCACGGTACGCAGGAACGACGTCAGGGCGGCGCACGTATCGGTGAGTTGCTTGGGAACGAATGGCGAACCCGCCACCTCGAGGAACACCGACAGACGGTCGTCGATCAAGACGAACTTGATGCGCGACCACTTGCGGTTGAGATCGGCGATGACCTCGGCTGCACGGGTGCGGTTGCTGATGTCCTGAACGAGCGGCGAGAACAACTGCACGTCCATGGACTCGGAAAGTGGACCGACGAACATGACAGTCGAACCGACACGAATGGGTATGTCGCCGTCACTGTCTCGCTCGGGAAGAGTGCCGAGCATGGGAAGCAAAGCGAGAGTGACCAACTCCTTGAGGTGGTCGATGTCGTTGGGCATGTAGGCCGCGGTGGGGTCGAGTGTCGGAAGTTCTGTCGACTCGACGACCGACGGATCGAAATCCGGAGTCTGCTCGTTGCCGGTGAGATCGCTGGATAGAAAAGCCGGGTGGTGCACACCGAACACATCACGGAATGCAGCGACAGTCATCGCTGCGAGCTGATCGGCCCAGTTCTGCGCCTTGTCGACGCAGAAGGCGGGGGAGTTGTTCGGATCCTCCAGATTCTCGGAAGGCGGATTCCAGCCGAGTGCGATCAACTTTTGTTCGTCGGCATCTTCGAGTCGATAGCGCGGATGAAGGAAGTCGTTGGAAGGAACCTCGCAGCGGACTGTGTTCTCGTCCCACACGAGGAACTGAACGCATGGCGCTGCGCCGTCAGCTGGATCGAAGTCGCCGGTGGACGATTCCACGGCAAGAACGTCGCCGTCGACCATGATGGAAATGTGATCGCCGAGGCGACGTTGAAATTCTGCCCACGCCCGGTCGACACTGACATCGAGATCGAAGCCCATTGCGCTCATCAGCCACCTCCTTCCGCAAAAGCTCAGACCTATACGGTATCGCGAGGCTCCGACAATGCTGCTGTCCTTTTCCGGTCGACCGGATTGCAGCGGACCACGAACCGTGACGACGAGGAAGGTAGTCGCAGGTAGATCGGTTATTCGAGAGCGGCGACTGAAGTGTGCCTGTAACCGCCGTCACGCCAGGCGGTGTGCGGGCGAAAGAGCGAGGGTTATCCGGCGAGAACGGGCGAGACCTCGACGACGGGCGGCGTGGATCCGGTCGTGACAACGGGGGTGGTGCTGGTCTTGGTGGTTGTGGCCGTCGCGGTCGGTGACGAGGTCGCGGTAGCCGACGCAGTTGTGGTGGATGAGACGGGTGTTGTCGTACTGGTGGCCGTCGTAGTCGAGGTGGCGGAGTTCGTGCTTGTCGCGGTCACCACAAGCGGCTGATTACGAGGAGCAGTCGTCTCGTCGGCGATTCGCCAGGTCGGCGTCGGCGGGATGACAACCGTGGGGACTGCAACCGAGCTGTAGAACGCGGCCGGTTCGATCCCGGCGACGGACTCCACGGAAACCGACGAGACCAGAGTGGGAGGCTTCACCACAGGGCCGCCGGCACCGAATGCGCCGGCTGCTCCGCCGAAAACGAGGCCTGATGTCAGAGAAAGAGCGGCCACTGCGACAGCGCCGATCATGACTGTTCTGTCTTTCATGCACACCTGTCCTTCGGGAGCAGTACGGAAGTACTGTAGGCGAAAAGATGCCGCAATGGAGTATCAGGGTCTGCTGGGCGGGACGCGAATCTGTGTGGCGTAGAACACAAAAGGCCCTGGGTGCCGACGCGGACGTCGGCACCCAGGGCCAGGTCAAGCAGTGAATCAGGCGGGGATCGTCAGTACCTGACCGGCGTTGATGAGATCCGGGTTCGGGATGCCGTTTGCATCCGCGATGCGCTGGTACTGGTTGCCGTCACCGTAGAAACGCTCTGCGATCGCCCACAGGGTGTCGCCGCTTTCGACGGTGTAGCTCTGCGCTGCCGGAGCGGCGGGGGCAGGCTCGGGCTCGGGTGCCGGAGCGGGCTCCGGGGCAGCCTCGGCGGCCGGCGCTGCGATTGCAGTGTCCGAAGACCACAGAGCATTTCCGCCGACGGACAGAACGACGTTGCGATCGTCCTGAACCGAGAGGGAGGCACCGTCGTTGCCTGCGGTCTGCGATGCCCACACGGCGTCGGAGTCCTTGTAGATGACGAAGTTTCCGTCAGCCTGCACCTCGGCGCGGTTGGCGCCGGATCCGTTGGTGCCTGCGGCCCAAACAGCCTGTCCGCCCTCGGACAGAACCAGGTTGCCGTCGTCCTGCAAGGTGAGGGTGTATGCGCCGTTGTCGGACTTGAGTTCCTGGCCGACTCCGAGGCTCTGACCTGACTGCAGTGTGCTCACGCTGTCCCTTTCCAAATCTGTTGCGATGACTGTGCCTCCACGATTCCGCTTTACCGTCCAGTTACCTTCTGGCCGTTGGTCTCGTAGGCGACCGAGTGTACGTTACCGAAGAGTACAGAGAATTGTGCAGCGTTGACGGATTGCGTGTCGAGCGTTCGGATCTTGCTGATATTAAGGCGTTTTGGGCGAACGCGCCGCGACATCCTACGCGAAGTTGCACCGTTGCGATGCACTTTCTCTTGAACGGCAGGTGAAATCGGCGCGCTCTCAGCGCATTGTCAGTAACCGCTAGGGGTGTAGCGACTTGCGCGTCTCGTCGTGGAGAACGGCAAGCAGTTCACGCTCGACGTCGGCGAACTCGGGCGAGGTGATCATGTCCAGTTCGCGTGGCCTCGGCAAGGGAACGTCGACGACGCACCTGACCGTTGCCGGCCTCGCCGACAGAACGACCACGCGATCGGACAGATAGATCGCTTCACGAATATCGTGCGTGATCATCAGCACGGTCCACCGGTACTGCTGCCACACGTCTTGTAGCCAGGCCTGCATCTCGGTCCGAGTCAACGAGTCCAGTGCGCCGAACGGCTCGTCGAGCAGCAGGACAGGTTTGCCCTGAACAACGGTGCGCAGCATCGCCGCTCGCTGGCGCATGCCGCCGGACAGTTGTGACGGCCGGGCGTCCTCGAATCCGGACAGTCCGAACGCCGGGAACAACTCGCGAGCGCGCTCGCGTGCTTCCTTCTTGCCGACTCCCTGCACTTCCAAACCGAGGGCCGTGTTGTCCAATACCGAACGCCAAGGGAACAGAAGATCTTTCTGCGGCATGTACGCGGTATGCACCTCGGTGGCTGGTTCGGATTCCGTTGCGCGCGTGCCCACACGGACCGAACCCGCGGTCGGGGATTCGAGCCCGGCCAGGACGTTGAAGATCGTGCTCTTGCCGCAGCCGCTCGGCCCGATCACCGACACGAATTCGCCCGCGTCGGCGCCAAAGGACACCGAATCGAGCACGAGACGCGATTCTCCGGCCGTGTCGAACCTCTTGGTCAGGTCCTGGATTTCGACCATTGCATCCTCGACCATCGGGTCAGTCATGTCCGCGACCTTTCGTTCATCGCCCATGGTGCAACGATGCGCTCGATGGCGAACGTCAGCAAGTACAGCGTGACACTGATCAACGCGGTCACCAGTACGGCCGCCAACACCAGGTCGGTGCGGAAGGAGTTCTTCTGGGTGCTCATGTAGATACCCAAACCGGAAGTAGCGCCGACGTATTCGGAGAACACCGCACCCACGACCGCATACGTGATGCCGATGCGCAGGGCAGTGAAGAATCGCGGAATTGCCGAAGGAAGGCGAACGTATCGGAACTCCTGCCAGCGAGTGCTGCCCATACTGCGCAGGAGAGCGCCCGCTTCCCGATCGGCCGCGGCAAATCCCTCGATGAGTCCGATGGTCATGGGGAAGAACGTCGCAAGGGCGATCACCAACACCTTCGGCAACAGCCCGAAGCCGAACCAGATGATCATCAGCGGCGCGATGGCGATGATCGGCAGCGTCTGCGAGACGACAAAAAGTGGTACCAGCGCGCGTGACAACCACGGCGAAAAGTCCACGACCACAGCAAGAATCCAGGCCAACACCAATGAAACAGTGAAGCCGACCAACGTGACCTGCAATGTCGACCAGGCGTGGCCGGAGATGATCTCGCGGTTGTCCCACCCCTGGGACAGAACGCGCCCCGGAGACGGAAGTACTTGCGGCCGAATCCCACTGATCTCGACGTAGATCTGCCACGCCGCCACGAGGAGCACCACCACGGCGAGCGCGGGAAGCGCCCGCCGCATGGTCGAGACCAACCGTCCGCTCACGTCAGGACGCGTCGAGATACTCATTGGTGAAGTACTCCGACCAGTCCGGCTTCTGGGTCAACGGCTTCCCGTCGGGTCCGGCGAGCAATCCGTTCTCGAAGAGGAATCCCGAGTAGCCCGACCAGGTTTCGAGATTCTGGGCGCCCACAACGCCGTTGGCGTCTTTCATGTAGTCGGCGGCGAGCATCCGCTGACTCTCACGCACGAGGTCTTCGTCGGTGAATGCTCCGGGGTTCGCGTCGATGAGATCTTGCGCGGCCTGGTCCGGGTTGTCGGCAGCAGTCTGATATCCGCGTTGAACGGCTTTGACGAACTTGCGTGCCTCGTCGGGATGGTCCTTCAACCACTGCTGGTTGCCGTTGATCACGATCGAATATGCATCGGGGAAGCCGTAATCGGTGTACTGGAAGTACCGCATCGGAGTTCCGTTTCGCTCCGCTTCGAGGCCTTCCCAAGCAAAGTAGGAGACGGTGAAGTCTGCCTGGCCCGAGTACACGGCTTCGTACGCGGAAGTTCCGAGCGTGACCGTCGTGAAGTTCCCGGTCCCGCCGTCGTTGCGGATGATCTGCTGCAGCGTTTCGACTTCGCCGGGATCACCGAACCCGGCGTACGTCTTCCCGTCGAGATCACGTGGGCGCGTGATGTCCGCACGATCCGACTTCACGCCGATGCCGGTGGCGCGGTGCTGAAGTGGCGCGATGACGGACGTCGTGGCGGCGCCGGCTGCACGGGCGAACGTGGCCTGACTCTGTGTGCTGATGCCGAACTCGGCATTGCCGGCATCGACCAGGGTGTCGGGCGAGGTGTTGTTGTAGGGCAGGATCGAGACGTCCAGGCCGGCGTCCTCGAAGTAGCCCTCTTGGAGTGCTACGTACAAACCGGTGTGGTTCGTGTTCGGTGTCCAGTCGAGTGCGAACCGAATGGTCCCGTCGGAAGAGCCGGTGTCAGAGGCGCATCCGGTCAGAACTGTGAACGCGGCTGCGATCGCGGCAGACGTGGCAAGCGTGCGGCGCAGCGCCGCAAACGACATCACGACGCCGGCCAAGGCTGCTGGTGGAGTGCGGAATCCCAGAACATCAGCTCATAGCGGCTGGCGATGCGGAATGCTTCACTCATCGCCTCACGCTCTGTCTCGGTGGCAGCTTCGGCCGCAGCATCGACCAGTACGCGGGCCTGCGCCACCGACTCGTGGAATTCGGGTGCGTCGTAGGTCGTGACCCACTGTGCGTACGGATGCGACGGATCGGCGTCGAGTACCTCGCGCGCTGAAGCGGCAAGATCGCGGCCGACCTCGGCGTAGATCCAGAAGCAGGGGAGTACTGCCGCTGCGGAGACCGGGTAAGGCGCAGTGGCTGCAGTCGCCGTCAGATACGAGACGTATCCCAGGCAGGCCTGCGAATGCTCGAGCCTTCCCGATCCCGCTGGAAGAATTCCACCGGTGAGAAGTCCGTCGTGAAGCGCAGATTCCACTGTCGCTGCCGTGGACGCGGAATTCGACCAGAAGCCCGCGGACTGCGGATCCGGGGCATGGGCCGCGACCAGGGACAACGCTTTCGAATACCCCTCGAGATAAAGCTTGTCCTGCTCGATGTACGTGCGGAACGCGTCGAGAGGCAATGTTCCGTCGCCGAGGCGGCGGAGGAACTCCAGTGAGTCGATCGACTCGCGGAGGGCCTTCGTCTCGGCCCAGAGTCGATCTGTGAACCGATCCGTCGACGGCGCTGTGGCCACCGAGTTTTCGGCAGAATTGTATGCAGGCTGCGTAGTAGCCATGACATCCCTTCGTCAGCATTACCTGATCAGGTTCCCGGGTGTGTTCTCAGCCCCGCCCATGCGGAGCACCCCGTGTCAGAACTAGGCGACCTTAACACCAAGGGGTTGCGTACTCGGCGCACACCCGTCCGAGATTGGTAGGTTTGGTCTTGATTGCCACACGCGCGGGTCGGGAGGGGATTCAGACATGGAGACCGACGTTCGACCAAATCTCGGCGAGGACGGAACTCTGGTGATCCGGGCGCGAGGCGGAGAAGCCCGCGGGTATCCGGATGGCGGTGTATTCGCGTGGAAGGGCATGCCCTACGCAGCGGCGCCGGTGGGTGAGCGGAGGTTCCGAGCGCCGCAACCCGCACAGCCGTGGGACGGGGTGCGCGACTGTCGTGAGTTCGGGCCGATCGCGCCGCAAGGCCAGAGTCCGGCGGTTCCGATCGATCGGGCCTTCAAAATCGACGAGGACTGCCTGTCGATCAACGTCTGGGCCCCGCGACCCGACGGCACGCCGCGACCGGTGATGGTGTGGATTCACGGCGGCGCCTACTGCCTCGGGTCCGCCGCCCAAACGATCTACGACGGCCGTCATCTGGCTGAAACCGGTGACGTCGTTCTCGTCTCCTTCAACTATCGCGTCGGCGCACTCGGATTCCTGGACCTGTCTGCATTCTCCACCGCGGATACTGTTTTCGAGTCGAACTGTGGTCTGCGAGACCAGATTGCGGCACTCGAATGGGTTCGAGACAACATCGACGCCTTCGGTGGTGACCCGAGTGCGGTGACCGTGTTCGGGGAGTCCTCCGGCGCAGGATCCATCACGACGCTCATGACCTGTCCGAGCGCCGAAGGTCTGTTCCATCGTGCGATTGCCCAGAGTCCGCCCGCGACCTCCGTCTACGGGGCCGAGCGCGCCAAGACCGTTGCAGAGCGGTTTCTCGAACTGCTCTCGATCGACCCCGAAGACGCAGGCGATCTGTTGACCACAGATCTGGAACTGCTCGTCAAGGCAAGCGATGATTTGGTCAACGAAATTCCGACCCGGATTCCGGGAACTTTGGCGATGGCACCCGTTGTCGATCGCGATCTGGTGCCGCACTACCCGGTTGCGGCTTTCCAGAAGGGTTACGCGCACCGAATCCCACTGATCATCGGTTCCAACAAGGACGAGGCGTCGATCTTCAAGTTCATGAAGTCTCCGCTGATGCCGGTGAGTGCGCAGTCCGTCGAGGCAATGCTCCAATTACTGGCCGACGATCACCCCGACATCTCGGCGACCAAACTTGCCGAGATCATGTCGGCTTACCCTGACCATGCGAAACCGAGTGGCGCGCTGGCACTGTCACGGGACGCTGCGTTTCGCATGCCGACCCTCTGGATCGCAGACGCGCACTGCAGGCATTCCCCTACATGGGTCTACCGCTTCGATCACGCGACGCCGATGCTCAAGGCGGCGCGGATCGGCGCGGGCCACGCGACCGAATTACCTTATGTATTCGGCAATTTCGGAACCCTGAACGTCGACCCCACGTTCTGGCTCGGCGGTCGGAAGGCCGCGATGGAGGTGGCCGGCCGTATCCAACGGCGATGGTTGGCCTTCGCCAGGCATGCAGTGCCGGCGGCCCTCGACGGCTCGAAGCACTGGGCGCCGTACGAGGAAGAGAAGCGGTCGACGCTGTTGATCGACTCCGCCGACACCCTCGTCAGCGACCCCGATCACGGACTGCGCGTCGCCTGGGGCAACGACGTGATGGGGTTCAACTGACGTCGGTCGAGTGCCGCGGACGATCGAGTTCGCGAAGCACCGGTAGGGAGGCACATACTGCGGCGATCAGGATGATCGGAATCGACAGGGCCACAAAGGTCGACGCGAGTCCGAGTTGATCGAGCAGCGGGCCGACCGCGAGGTAGCCGAGCGGGCCTGCGGCGTAGGCCGTCGACGTCATGACACCGACGACGCGTCCACGCATGTGCTCCGGGCTGTGCGTCTGCATGGCGTAGTTGGCGATCGGGCCGACTGGTCCGTAGACGAGGCCCTGCAGTCCGGCAAGTACGAGGATCACCCACAGCGGAGGTAGGAGCGCCATGGCCAGCATCGCTATGCCGAGAACGGCGACGGCAAAAATCATGATCAGCCGCCGGGACATGATCGGCGCCAGTGGGGCGTAGGCGAGAGAGCCGATGATGCCGCCGATCGCCAAGGCCATCAACACCGATCCGAGTTGGGCCGGTTGATCCAACTCTGTGAAGTACACCGGGAACACGACACTCTCCACAGGCATGTAGAGCGCGACGACTGCCATGTCGATCAGCGCCAGGGTGCGCAGCAGTTTGTTTGTCCAGACGAACCGAAGACCGTCGAGTGTGCCGTGCCAGATCGATTTCGGACGGTGTTCGTGTTCGGGCACTCCGGCGCCGGGAAGCCGGATGAAGGCGACCACGACTATCGAGAACACAAAACCTGCCGCCGTGACCCAGAGCGTGTTCACCGCTCCGATCGTTGCGATGAGGACACCGCCGATGCCAGGGCCGATCAGATACGCGACGTTGAAGTTGGCCTCGTACACACTGTTGGTTCGATCGAGCTTCCACTTGGCGGTCCGAGTCGCTGCAGGCAGCATGGACTCCCTCGCCGCCATTCCGGCGGGGTCGAACACGGCGCCGAGTGCGGCCAACGCCGCGATCACCGGGATCGTCAAGCCCGCGGTGGCCGCGATGATCGGAATCGCTGCAACGGACATCGCAGAGAGAGCGTCGGAAATCATCGACGTTCGACGGCGTCCGAACTTGTCGACGAATGTCCCCGAAAACAGGCTCGACACGAGTAGCGGAATGGCTGCTGCGCCGGCAACTATCGCCGCGTCGGTAGCCTTACCGGTTCGTTCGAGAACCAGCCAGGGGAGCACGACGATGGCGATACCGTTGCCGATCGACGAGAACAGCGTCGCGAGATTGACCAGTACGAGAGGGAGATAGCTGGGGATAGCTACGTCCGTGGACGCAGGTGGACGCCGATCTGCTGAGGCGACCACGTTCTTTCCTTCCCCGAGATGGTGCCGCCCAGGATTTCGACGACGGCACCATCGACGCTAGCAGCGGGGTCTGCAGGTTCGCGACTGGTTTTTCGCCGGCCGTTCTCGTTCGGTTATGCCTGGTAGACGGGGTTCTCCGCAACAAACTTCTCGACGTACGAGCACGTCGGAAGGATCTTCAATCCCTCGTTCCGGGTCTGATCGAGCGCTTCACGCACCACGATGTCGGCAAGCCCGCGCCCACGAAACTGCGGATAGGTCACCGTGTGGTGGAAATCACGGACGCCGGAATGGTCCGAGTACTCGGCGAAACCGGCGAGTTCGCCGTCGACTCGGATCTCGAAACGCGTTTCCGCGGGATTGTGCGCCACTGTCTCGGTCATCTTCGGGCTCCGTTTCGAAAGGGCGGCCGGTTGCGCCGCGCCGCGTCTACGTTCTCTGGAGCACGCTACCTGGCAGGCCGTCCGCAATATCGGTTGCCGACGTGGGATCCGTTACTTAGCGCAACTACAACTGGACGACCGTTCAAGGGACCTTCGTCGCCATGGAGAACGAACAAAACTGGTCTGTACGTGCCGATTTGCCCGTACTTTTGTGCCCACAACGGGTGATACATATGCATCACGATCGTAACTATCCCAATATGTGGGACCGGTCACAAAGTTTTTTGTCGTCTGTTCGGATGGATTAAGTGGAGGGCCTGAAACGGGCAAATTGCAGGTCAGCGGCGCGCTGGTTGCGTGTCGATGATGGGTGCGAGTGGCCGGAAACCCCAGGGGTATTGCGTTGGTCATCAGATCGTTTCTCGGACGTGATCCCAAAGACCCGCTCGGGGGGTTAGCGTTTGAATCGTCGGGGATAGAAGAAGCGTTACAACTTCGCCAAAAAAACTTTGGCGTCGCTGCTCAACGGTTCGATTTCGAGTCTTCGTCGGACAACTTCGAGGAAGGAACGCACATGATTTTCGGGCAGCGTGAGTCGAACAGTTACTTTGCCGCAATTTTTTCGTACGACTTCCTTGACGAAGGTCTGGGATACGAGACCATCGCACGGATTCACCGAGGCGAGATCTGCGAATGGATTCGTGATCTCGAGGCTTCCGGGTTGTTCTCGGCTGCGGAAGTCCATGCCGCTGAACTGGCATGGCGCGAAAATCCACGCCTGCTCCTCGACGCCCTTCTCGAGGACGCTGACGAGGTCTCTGTCAAGCGCTGGGAGATCGCGTGGACGAGGCTCGAGCGTCAGTCGCCGGCAGCCGGAACCGCGGTGGCAGAGCACGGCTGATCCGGTCGGGCCGAGTCGACTGCTCAGTCTGCGTCAAGATCAACCGTCTGCGTTACATCAACGGTCGACGAGTATCACCTCGTGATCTGTAAGCACGGTGAATTGCGCGCCCGCCGTGGTCAGGGCCGCAACCGTCCGCGCAGTCACCTGTGGATCTTCGAGTAGCGAATCGCCGCCGTGCGGCACTATCGCGAAGTCGATCAGCGCGAGCCCGGACCAGATCGGGTCGATACCGCACGTTGGCATGACTTCAGCGGGGTCGTCCGACGCGTCCAGCCCGATCAGAGTCGGAGTCGCCAGGCACGCTCCGGCGCTGTATCCCGCATAGGCCACGACGCCTGAACGAACCAGCATCTCGATGACCCTGTCAGCGCCACTTCGAGCTAGCTGAGCTCGCAGGACGAACGTGTTTCCGCCGCGAACCCACAGGCAGTCGAATTCGCGGAGCCGGAGTTCCAGTGCTTCCGATGCACCCAGGAAGTCTCGGACATCCACTTCCTCTGCGGTGAAGCCCGCTGCCCGTAGCGGAGTCAATTCGCTGGTGACTGCTGAACTGCGGGCATTGGCGGGCCACGAATCTGCAGCCGCGGCGATGACCGCGATGCGAGCGCCGCGGCCTACGAGATCGACAAAAGCCTCGCGGTGATCGCCGAATCGGTAGGACGAGAGAAACAGTTTCACTTCTCAGTACCTTCGCGACCTACCCACCCAGCCCTCAAATCGTGAACGCCAGATTGTCGACGACGCGTGTGCCCACCGTGGTGTCACCGCGAAGCGAGATGTCGGTTCGGTGATCCGACGCGTGGACGCGGCCACCGGCAATTCGGGTGAAGAGCGGTGAGCTCATCGAGATGGTCGTGGTCGCCGGACCGTCCAACTCCGGGACGAGTGTTGCTCGCGCGTCGACCGAGACGTGAAGTGAACGGGCAAGTGGCCCTTCGAGTTCGAAAGTGATCCGTGCTCCCTCTGGCGCCTTTCCTCGTTTTCCGACGACGAATCCGAGCGCGCTGGTGATTTCGCCGAATGCAGTCTCCGCGCGCAATCCGCCTTCCTCACCCGGAATGCCAACTGCATCTCTGATGTCGAGTTCGTGCATCCAACAGTCGAAGGTCCGAATACGCATGAACCGGCCATAGGGCGCAAGACCGACCGGTGTTTGTGTCTCGGCGTCCCAGTCCGCGCTGGTCATCGAGCGCAGCGCTTCGGTTCGTTCGGCGGTGATCTCGCGATATCGGGTCAGCAGGTCCGAGTGCGGTGTCCGCCGCAGGCCTTCGACCCAGCGCTCGTTGAACGCCGCAATCTCGTTGTGGACGTGGGGCAATGCGTGCACGTCCAGATTGATCGACGGCGGATTGATGCCCGAGAGCAGTGATTCCGTACCGATCAGATGGGACACGATGTCGTGAACCGTCCACCCCGGAAGGTTCGACGGTGCCAACCACTGATCGCCGTCGAGTTCGGCCAGCAGTGCGTCGATGACTCGCCATTCCTCGGTCAATGCGTCGACTACTGAGTCCTGGGGCCAACCACTCATGTGGACATCTCCTGTTTCGGACGGTGCGGTTCTCCTCACTGTATGTCCCGGCGGATAAGTGAGCGGGCATTCCCATGCTTCGAGTCGGTGTCACCAAACCTCCGAGGGTGGCAGAGTTCCTGTGGTAGACCAGGATTGTCGACGCCGAAGCAGGCTCACGCGGCGTTGTCGTCACCGACAGAGGAGTCTTCGTGTTTCCAGGAAATTTTGTCCAGTCCACGCCGGACAAGCCCGCCGTCATTCGCCCTGCGACGGGTGAGTCCATCACCTATCGGGAACTCGACGAACGGTCGACGCAGTTGGCGCGATACTTCCGAAGTGTCGGTGCCAAGCCTGGGGACCACGTCGCTCTCATCTCGAACAACGATCTCCGGGCGTTCGAGGTGTACTGGGCAGCGTTGAGATCCGGCCTCTACATCACCGCGGTGAACTGGCATCTCACGGCTTCGGAGGCTGCCTACATCGTCGACGACTGCGAGGCGACAATTCTGGTGGCGTCGGGGCAGGCGTCCGCAGCAGTTCCGTTGGACGAGAAGCTGATTCCACGCGTGCGGCACCGATTGGTGTACGGCGGCGCCCTCGAGGGCTTCGACGACTACGAAGAAGCGGTCGATGCGCAGTCCACTGCTCCACTCGACTCGCAGCCGCGTGGGGCTGACATGCTGTATTCGTCGGGAACCACCGGCAGGCCGAAGGGGATCAAAGGAGATCTCCCGGAGGGTGAGGTGAACACCACCATGGATCCGTACACCGCGGTGTTCGCACCGATGTACGGGTTCGATTCCGACACAGTCTATTTGTGCCCGGCTCCGGTCTATCACGCGGCGCCCCTGCGTTTTTGCGGCGTGATCAATTCGGTCGGCGGAACCGTGATCTTGATGGATGCATTCGAAGCCGAAACCGCGCTGGAGTTGATCGGTAAATACGCTGTGACGCACAGTCAGTGGGTACCGACGATGTTCGTTCGAATGTTGAAACTTCCGAAGGAGACCCGTGATCGTTACGACGTCTCGACGGTGAAGGTCGCCATTCACGCTGCTGCTCCCTGCCCGCCCGAAGTGAAGACGGCAATGATCGACTGGTGGGGGCCGGTGATCTACGAATACTACGCCTCGACCGAGGGTTCGGGCGCTACCTTCATCAACAGTGAGCAGGCCTTGTCGCATCCGGGTTCCGTCGGGCGTGACGGAGTGATGGGGATCGTGCACATCTGTGACGACGCCGGGCGCGATCTTCCGGTCGGCGAGATCGGTACCGTGTTCTGGGAGCGGGAGACTTTGCCGTTCCGGTACCACAATGATCCCGAGAAAACGGCTGCCGCGCAGCATCCGGATCATCCGACGTGGACGACGAGTGGAGATATCGGCTATATCGACTCCGAGCGTTTCCTTTATCTGACCGACCGCGCCGCGTTCACGATTATCTCCGGTGGTGTGAATATCTACCCACAGGAGTCCGAGAACATCCTTACTTTGCACCCGAAGGTGTTCGACGTGGCGGTCATCGGTGTTCCCGACGAGGAAATGGGTGAGCAGGTCAAGGCGGTTGTCCAACTAGCGGAGGGAATCGAGCCCGGTGCCCATGTCGCCGAGGAATTGCTGGAATACGTTCGCAGTCAGGTCGCACATTTCAAAGCTCCGAGAAGCATTGACTTTGCCGACGAATTGCCTCGGACCGCTACAGGAAAGCTCGTCAAGCACAAGTTGCGGTCTCAATATGTGAGCAATTGATGCTCTAGTGAAATGCTAGGACATCAGAGTAATTCTGCGAGATAGTCGGCAAGGACCTGCGCGTGACCGTACGGCAGGTCCTTGCTTGCTGTCAGTAGAACAACGGGTCGAGCATCCGAGGATGGTGCGAGGCGTACTGCAGGTTTTCGCGTTTGAGGCCGCGTGGCCGGAGTCGGTCTACGCGGAGTCGGACGGCGTTACATTCGGAAGCCGGTTCGTAAACTCGCTCGACGGTGATTATTCGGCGCGTCATTCTGATGCCTTTACGTCTTTCGGCCGTTTCAAATAGTGGAATAGTCCGCCATTCCGGTGTGATCGGCCTCACAGTAGGCTTCTTCAGGTATGTCCAAACATACTGTTCGGACTCGATTCAGATGGAGAAAGTGCGTCGTCGGTTTCCCTACGCCGCGTTAACTCTGGCTACTATCAGTCACCATTCACCCAAAAGCGGGTCATCTTCCGCTCATCACATGCTGGTTGCCGCTCGTCGCAGCAGGCGAACCACCAACCGCAGAAGGTAATGGAAAATGGAAACATCGAAGAGCGCACAAGTGCGTCCGTCGGTCGGCGTCCCTCGAGAATCGAGTGATGGTGAGCGTCGGGTCGCATTGGTGCCGAAAATTGTGTCCGCTTTGATCGGCAAGGGTGTCGACGTGGTCGTCGAGTCCGGGGCCGGTCTCGGGGCGTTGATTCCCGACGAGTTGTACACCGCTGCCGGCGCGAAGATCGGCGATCCGTGGACTGCTGACGTGGTGGTCAAGGTTGCGCCTCCGTCGACAGAAGAGATCGCCCGGATCAGTACCGGCGCGAAGCTCATCGGTTTCCTGAATCCGCGTAATGCGGACAACCGCATCGCCGAGTTGAAGGCCGCCGGCATCGAGGGATACGCCGTGGAGGCGATTCCTCGTATCTCCCGCGCGCAGGTGATGGACGCGTTGTCCTCGCAGGCGAACGTGTCCGGGTACAAGGCTGTTCTGTTGGCAGCATCGGAGTCGACGCGGTTCTTCCCGATGCTCACCACCGCTGCGGGCACGGTGAAGCCTGCGACGGTTCTGGTCCTCGGAGTGGGTGTGGCAGGTCTGCAGGCGCTGGCGACAGCCAAGCGTCTCGGTGGCCGCGCTACCGGGTACGACGTGCGTCCTGAGGTCGCCGACCAGGTGCGTTCGGTGGGTGCACAGTGGCTCGACCTGGGAATCGATGCGGCGGGCGAGGGTGGATACGCCCGCGAGTTGACCGACGACGAGCGAGCGAAGCAGCAGCAGGCACTCGAAGATGCGATCAAGGGCTTCGACGTTGTGATCACCACTGCTCTGGTTCCGGGTCGTCCCGCGCCGCGCCTGGTGACCGCTGCCGCGGTCGAAGGCATGAAGCCGGGCAGTGTGGTGGTCGACCTCGCGGGTGAAACCGGTGGTAACTGCGAGCTGACCGAGCCGGGTCAAACCGTCGTCAAGCACGGCGTGACCATTTGCTCTCCGTTGAATTTGCCGGCGTCCATGCCGGAGCATGCGTCCGAGTTGTACTCGAAGAACATTTCCGCGCTGATCGAACTCATGTTGGTGGAAGGTGCCTTGGCGCCTGATTTCTCCGACGAGGTTCTGGCCGGTGCGTGCGTCACCCGTGAAGAGAAGGGCGCCTGATGTACACATCACTGCTGGCGAACATCGCGATCCTGGTGTTGTCCGGGTTTGTCGGTTTCGCTGTGATCTCCAAAGTTCCGAACACTCTGCACACCCCGTTGATGTCCGGTACGAACGCCATCCACGGCATCGTCGTCCTGGGCGCGTTGGTCGTCCTGGGCAAGGTGCACGATCCCTCGATCGGGCTGCAGATCATCTTGTTCGTAGCGCTCGTCTTCGGAACCGTGAACGTTGTCGGTGGTTTTGTCGTCACGGACCGCATGTTGGCGATGTTCAAGGCCAAGCCGGCCGCCAAGTCTGTGTCGAAGGATGGTGACCAGTAATGGAATACCTGGTCAATGCGCTCTACATTGTCGCGTTCTCGATGTTCATCTACGGCCTCATGGGTCTTACCGGCCCGAAGACCGCAGTCCGCGGTAACCAGATCGCCGCGGTCGGCATGCTCATCGCCGTCGTTGCAACTCTGATCTCCATTCGTGATGCGGAGATGGGGAACTGGATCCTCATCGCTGCCGGCCTTGTCATCGGTGTCGTGCTCGGCATTCCGCCGGCGCTCCGGACGAAGATGACGGCCATGCCGCAGTTGGTGGCACTGTTCAACGGTGTCGGCGGCGGCACGGTCGCGTTGATCGCGTACGCGGAGTTCCTGGACTCGGACGGTTTCACCGCATTCCAGCACGGCGAGTCGCCGACGGTACACATCGTCATCGCGTCGCTCTTTGCCGCGGTGATCGGATCGATCTCCTTCTGGGGCAGCGTGATCGCGTTCCTGAAGCTGCAGGAAACTCTGCCTGGTCGTCCGATCGGAATCGGTAAGCTCCAGCAGCCGCTCAATGCTCTGCTGCTCATTGCCGCCGTCGCGTTCTCGGTGATCATCGGTATCAAGGCGATCTCACCGGAAGGCCCGACCAGCTCACTGTGGATCGTCGGCGTGCTCGTGCTCTCGGGCATCCTCGGACTGATGGTCGTGCTGCCCATCGGCGGCGCGGACATGCCCGTCGTCATCTCGCTGCTCAACGCTCTGACCGGTTTGTCAGCTGCTGCTGCAGGTTTGGCGCTCAACAACCAGGCGATGATCGTCGCCGGCATGATCGTGGGTGCTTCGGGCACCATCTTGACCAACCTCATGGCCAAGGCCATGAACCGGTCCATCCCGGCCATCGTTGCCGGCGGCTTCGGTGGTGGTGGCGGTGAAGCCGCATCCTCCGACGGTGTCGTGCGCACGGCAAAGGCGACCTCGGCCGCCGACGCGGCTATCCAGATGGCCTACGCCAACCAGGTCATCGTCGTACCCGGATACGGACTTGCCGTCGCGCAGGCTCAGCATGCCGTCAAGGACATGGCGAAATTGCTCGAGTCGAAGGGTGTCGAGGTCAAGTACGCCATTCACCCGGTCGCCGGCCGTATGCCTGGTCACATGAACGTTCTTCTCGCAGAGGCGGATGTCTCGTACGACGCGATGAAGGAAATGGACGACATCAACGACGAGTTCTCTCGTACCGATGTCACCTTGGTGATCGGTGCGAACGACGTCACCAACCCGGCGGCGCGCAACGATCCGAGCTCACCGATTCACGGAATGCCGATCCTCAACGTCGACCAGTCGAAGTCGGTCATCGTGCTCAAGCGTTCGATGAACTCCGGTTTCGCCGGTATCGAGAACCCGCTCTTCTTCGCGGAGGGCACTTCGATGCTCTTCGGTGACGCCAAGAAGTCGGTCTCCGAAGTAACCGAGGAGCTCAAGGCGCTCTAGCGCTGGTACTCGGAAGGGGCGTCCACTCGCAGCTGCGAGTGGACGCCTTTTTTCGTGGCCGTGTGTTGCAAAGATGTCGTGTGTTGCAACGACTTCTTGTGCTGAAACGACTTCTTGTGCTGAAACGACAAAGGCGCCTGGTCCGAGACGAAACTCGGAACAGGCGCCTCTGGCGACGTTTTACGGAACCTCGGGGGTTTCGGGGTCGGAAGAGAAGCCGGAAAGTAGTTCGATCAACTTCTGGATCAGTTCGAGCGGGTTCAGATCTTCGAGGCTCACGGTAAAGACTCCTTCGCTGTGGAACTACTTGATTCGGACATTTCAGAACATACGTCATGTCCAACCGTGGCGGGAGAGCTATCGGCGAAAATCTCTGAATCCCAAAGATTTAGGACTAAAGTCGGATGCTCCGGTGCCGGGAGAACGCGATGGCTGCCGTATCTGGGCGCAGCTCTTCACGTTTCGCGGCGATGGGCGATCGTGCCATCAAAATGGCTGCGGCACAGGCCCATACCAGGGTGATCAGAATGCCAGCTATCACTCCGAAAAGGCCGCTCAGCTCGGCGGCGAGCGCGCTGGCACCGATCGCAGCAACTCCGACGAATCCGAGTCCGGCGACCACCGGACGCCACTGCGGGGCGGAGATCAAGATCGCCGAGCAGTACAGCGCGGTCGCCGCTGCGACGTGACCGCTGGGCAGTAGGTCCTGGGGCACATCGGGGAGCCAGGAACCGAATGCCGCGTTGGTGAGATTGGCGCCCATTCCGAGGAGCAGGATCGCGCCGATGCCGTATGGCAGTCCGCGGACCATCGAGACGACCGCCAGAGCGGTAGTGGCTGCGAGTACGGCGGTGACGTCGAATCGGCCTACCGTCCACTCGGCAAGTGCGCGCACCTGTTCCGGGACGCTCAAACCGGGCGAGGTGGGTCGCACGAAATACAAGACGCCCAGCGCTACGACGGCGATCGCGGCAAGGACGAGGAAGCGAGTGGTTGTGGAGGGAGCGGGGTGCTGGGTGGAGGTCGAGACGGTCACGAGTACCAGCATCCCTGTTGAGTCTGTGCCGATCGTGAGGATCAGCTGTGAGGTCTGTAGGCGGTCGGAGAATCGCGCCGAACGACACCCGCACAACCCGCTGCGACCAGGACGCATGCAAACGGGATCAACATTGCTGTGGTGAGAGGCACAAGCTTGGTGACCCAGCCGATGGTTGCCGGACCGGCGAGGAATCCGATGTATCCCATGCCGACGACGCGAGACATGTTGGTGCCGGCCGAACCTGAGCCCAGATTTCCGGCCGTGGTGAAGATCTGCGGAATGCATCCCGACAGGCCGGCGCCGAACAGGGCCCAACCGAGCAACGTCAGTGGTAGCCAGCCGGATACCACGACGGTCAGCATTCCGATGGACGAAAGCAACGCACCGTAGCGAACCACTGCCACCGGGCCTACCGCCGCGCTGATCCGATCCGCGGTGAACCGGCCGACGGTCATCATGGCGGAGAATGCGCCGAACGACAGTGCGGCAACGGCATTCGAAACACCGAGATCTTCCTTGACCTGCAGCGCGCTCCAGTCGTTTGCCACTCCCTCGGCCAGCATCAGAACAAAGGCGAGGGTTCCGAGGGCAAGTACGCGAGCCGAGAATCTGCCGTGTGTCTTTCCGGTAGTCGACGCGGTTTCGGCATGCACGTCGACGTGAGGGAGAAGGGGTCGCGAGCACAACCAGACTGCCAGCAAGCCGATTGCCGACGCGATGCTGAGCGTGACATACGGCGGAAGATCCAGTGCGAGAGTGCCGAATCCGATGACAGAGCCCAATACGCCACCGACCGAGAACATGCCGTGAAAGGCCGCCATGATCGGGCGCCGGTACAACTGTTCGGCCTCGACGGCCTGCGAGTTCATCGACACGTCCAACGCGCCGTTCGCAAAGCCGAACACGACAAGTGCAGCGCCCAGTTGCCAGGTGTTCGTGGCAAACCCCGGGCCGAGAGTGGCGAATGCCAGCCCGCTACCCGCCAGGACGACCATGCGTCTGCTGCCGTATCGATCTGCGAGCGGACCGCTCAACTGCATGCCGGCAATGGCTCCGACTGCAAGAAGGAGAAGAAGTGAGCCGAGCGTCGAGTGACTGATTCCCACACGGTGTTCGATGGACGGAATGTGGACGACCCACATCGCGAGCAGAAATCCGTTGATGCCGAAGATGCCGAAGATGCCGGCCCGGGCGCGTACCAGGGCGGAGGTGGGGACTGCTCGGTCGGTGGGGTTGACGCTCACTCGTTCCTTTTTACAGGTGAGACAGCAACAGGTCCGGGTCCGCGAGCATCTGTGCGACAAATGAGAGGAATCTCGCGGCCTGCTCACCATCGAGTACCCGGTGGTCGAACGCCAACGTCAGTGTCGCGACGCTCCGCACTTCGATCTTGCGCTCGATCACCCACGGACGCTCGCTTACCGAGCCCAGGCAGAGGATGACGGCTTCTCCTGGATTGAGAAGCGGAATGCCGCCGTCGACGCCGAAGACTCCGACATTGGTGATCGTGACGGTGCCACCGGTCAGGTGAAGGACGTCCGTCTTTCCCTCACGGGCAGCGACGGTCAGTTCGGTCACCGCGCGTGCGAGTTGGACCAGGCTCAGGGTCTGGGCGCTCTTGATGTTGGGCACGGACAGTCCACGTTCGGAGGCGACGGCGATGCCGAGATTCACGTGATCGTCGATGACGGCGTCGCCGCGGGCCTCGTCCCAATGCGCGTTCACCATCGGGTGCGAGGCGATGGCGGCCACCATTGCCTTGGCAGCGAGAGTCAGCGGAGTGAGGGACAGTCCGGTGAACGCCTCCGAGGAACGGAGCCTGCCGAGCAGTTCCATCGAAGGCGTGACATCAGCGGTGAGGAAGACGCTGGCCTGCGGAGCGCGGGTGCTGGCAACCATCGCCGACGCCATCTGTTTTCGTATGCCGGACGGGGCCAGGCGTGTCGCGTTATCCGAAGGCGCCTGCACGGTAAGCGCGTCTGCGACGTCAGCCGCGGTGACGGCACCGTCGAATCCGCTGCCGGTGATTTCGCTCAGATCGATGCCGGCTTCGCGGGCCGCGCGCCGCGCCGCGGGGGTTGCGGGCCGTCGCTCGGTACTCGCCGCGGATTGCGAGTATGGCGTGATCCTGGTCCGTCGTCGGCTCGGTCTCTCGGCCGCGGGTCCGTACCCGACCAGCACACTCGGAGACTGCGAATCACTTGGAGACGGTGAATCTGAAGACTCCTCGATGCGGATGATCGGAGTGCCGACCGGGACGGTAGAGCCAGCTTCGACGAGGAGTGACCTGACAACGCCGACGTAGGGCGACGGCAGTTCGACAAGAGCTTTGGCTGTCTCTACCTGGGCGAGAACTTGATTGAGTGCCACAGTGTCGCCGACGCCGACCGCCCACTCGACCAGATCGGCGGACGTCAGGCCCTCGCCGAGATCCGGTAACCGGAATTCGTGCGCCGTGCTCATGCTGCCAGCGTCCGGTCGAGTGCTGCGAGGATCCGGTCGGCGTCCGGAAGGTGAAATCGCTCGAGCTTGGCGGGCGGGTAGGGGATGTCGAATCCGGTGACCCGCAGGATCGGTGACTCCAGCTGATAGAAGCAGTGTTCCGCGACGTGTGCTGCGATTTCGGCGCCGACGCCGAGAAACTTCTGCGCCTCATGGACGACGACAAGCCGGCCTGTCTTGTTCACCGAAGCCTCGATCGTGTCGAAGTCGATGGGCGAGAGTGAACGCAGATCCACGACCTCCAGATCGTGGCCTTCTTCTTCGGCAATCCTCGCGGCGTCGAGCGCGGTGGCGACCATGGATCCGTACGCAACCACTGTCGCGTCGTTCCCCGAGCGGGCGACGCGAGCACGGTGGAGCGGAAGCTCGGGCGCGGCATCGGTATTCACGTCGGCGGTATCCCAGTAGCGCCGTTTGGGTTCGAGGAATATCACCGGGTCGTCGGCCGCAATGGATTGGCGGATCATGTGAAAACCGTCGATCGGATTGCTCGGGTACACCACCCGCAGTCCCGCGGTGTGAGCGAAGTACGCTTCGGGCGACTCCGAATGATGTTCCACCGCACCGATTCCGCCGCCACTGGGAATCCGAATCGTCAGTGGCGCAGAGGCAGCGCCTCGGGTGCGGTACTGGATCTTGGCCACCTGCGAGACGATCTGATCGAAAGCCGGGTAGACAAACCCGTCGAATTGAATTTCGCAGACAGGCCGATATCCGCGCAAGGCAAGCCCGAAAGCTGTTCCCACGATCCCTGATTCGGCGAGGGGCATGTCGATCACCCGAGTGTCGCCGAAGTCCTTCTGCAGGGCGTCGGTAACCCGGAATACGCCGCCGAGACGGCCGACGTCCTCGCCCATGATGACAACGCGACGATCGTCTTCGAGTGCGCGTCGAAGGCCGGTGTTGAGCGCGGTCACCAGATTCATGACGGTCATGACGAAGCCCCTTCCAGGCTGCCCAGATACGCGCGATGCTCTTCGCGTTCAGCGTCGACCAGTGGGTGTGCCTCGGCGTAGACGTGATCGAAGAGCGCTGACGGGGGCGGATCGGCGAGCGCGATGGTTGCGCGTCGCAGTCCAGCGGCGACGTCGTCGGCGGCTGCCGCGATGGTGCTGAGTTCGTTTTCTCCGAGAAGATCGCGACGGCCGAGGAGCAGACGCATTCGCTCGAGCGGATCGCGGCTTTTCCACTCCGACATATCCGTATCGGTGCGGTACCTGCTCGGATCGTCGGAGGTCGTGTGCGGGCCCATCCGGCAGGTGATCGCCTCGATGAACGTCGGGCCGCTGCCTTCGCGTGCGCGATAGAGCGCCGAGCGCGTCACGGCGAGCACGGCAAGGACGTCGTTACCGTCGACGCGGATCGCCGGAATACCGTAACCGATCGCCCGATGCGAGATGGGTGTACGGGACTGCAGGGATACCGGTTCACTGATTGCCCACTGGTTGTTCTGGCAGAAGAAGACAACGCCGACACGGAAACTGGCGGCAAATCCCATCGCCTCGGCGATGTCACCCTGACTTGTGGCGCCGTCGCCGAAGTACGCGATCGTTGCGATCTCGGCGCCGTCCAGGTGTGCGCCGAGTGCGTATCCGGTGGCGTGCAGCCCTTGGGAGCCGACGACGATCGCCGGATTGGTGACGTTGAATTGTTCTGGATCCCAACCGGAATGGGAGATTCCTCGCCACATGGTGGTCAGCAATTCGGGGGGAACACCCCGGCAGTACGCGACGGCATGTTCGCGGTAGCTGGTGAACGCGAAGTCGTCTGGGGCGAGCGCTCTCGCGGAACCGACCTGGGCGGCTTCTTGGCCTAGCATCGGAGCCCACAAACCGATTTCGCCTTGACGCTGCAGGGCAACAGCTTCGGTGTCGATGCGGCGACTCACGACGAGATCGCGATACAACGACAGCAGTTCGTCAGGCCCGATGTCTGTTATCAGGCGGTCGAATTCGGGACGGCACACCCGTGCGCCGTTCGGTTGGATGAGTTGGACCGGATAATCGAGGTTGTCGATCATCTTCGCTCACCTCGGTTTCTGCTCATTCCCGGCGCGCCTCGTGAGTACGCCGCACAATCCCGATGTGTCGTATGCAGTTGTCGCTCTACCATCAGGATCCCCCTGATTGGGAAATCCGCAAGTATTTTCACTGCCGTATCAAGACCTGAACTGCGAACTGGCGAGTAACAAACGTGTCGGTACGGCCAACCGATCGGACTTCAACCGCTAGCATCGGTGCGGTGACTGCAGTCGGTTTGAACGAAGAAGCTGTTTCCGCGTGGATCGCCGGACTGGGGGTCGGCGCCACGACACCACTGACTTTCGAGAGGATCGGTAACGGGCAATCGAACCTGACCTACTCCGTGACGGATGCGGGCGGAGGACGGTGGGTACTGCGCAGACCTCCACTCGGCACGTTGTTGGCGTCCGCGCACGACGTCGTTCGCGAGCACCGCATCCTGTCCTCGCTCCAGGGAACCAAAGTGCCGGTTCCGAAGATCCTCGGCATCACGGAAGATCCGGAGATCACGGACGCTCCGCTGGTCCTCATGAGCTACATCGACGGCGTTGTGATCGACGGCGTTCCGGTTGCTCAGAAGTTGACCGAGGACGAGCGTCGCGCGGTCGGCTTGGCGATGCCCAAAACCCTCGCCAGCATCCACGGAGTTGACCTGGAAGAGACCGGGCTGGACGACCTGGCCAGCCGCAAGCCCTTTGCCGAGCGTCAGCTCAAGCGGTGGTCGGCGCAGTGGGAGAAGTCGAAGACCCGCGATGTTCCGGATGTCGACCGATTGGCCGAGATTCTGCACCGAAACATTCCGGAACAGAACGAAGTGACGTTGGTTCACGGCGACTTCCACCTCAACAACGTCATCACCGATCCGGCCGAGGGGCGCATCGTTGCCGTCGTCGACTGGGAGCTGTGCACGTTGGGGGAGCCGCTCGCGGACCTCGGTGCGCTACTCGCGTACTGGCCGGAAGCCGGTGACAAGGTTGCCGGTCCGTTCATGGCGTCCACGCTGGAAGGCTTCCCGAACCGTGACGAGCTGGTCGCTGCCTACGTCGAGGCGACTGGCCGCGACGTGTCAGCGGTCGGATACTGGCACGTACTCGCTCTGTGGAAGCTCTCGATCATCGCGGAGGGCGTGCTGCGACGTATCCTCGACGATCCGCGCAACAAGGCCGAGCACGGCGGCCCGACGGTCGCGCTGATCGACGGAATCGTTGCACGCGCCGTCTTGACGGCAGATCAGCTCGGTCTGAGCTAGTTTTCGGTCAAGGTCCCGGCTGCAGATCTGATGGCCGCCGGGATCTCCACCGGCTTACGGGTGTCGGCGTCGACGTAGACGTGGACAAAGCGGCCGGTGGCAGCGGGTTCCCAATTGCCACCGTCGACCTCGTGGAATATCGCCAGGGCGTAGACGATGCTCTTGGTGCCCAGCTTCTCGACGGAGATACCCACCTGCAACTGCTCGGGGAACGACAGTTCGCTCAGGTACCGGCACGACGTCTGGGCGACGACGCCGATGGCAGGCAGGGTGCGGATGTCGGTTCCAGTGGAAGACATCAGCCAGGCGTTGACCGCGGTGTCGAAGTACGAGTAGTAGGTCACGTTGTTGACGTGGCCGTAGTGATCGTTGTCGTCCCACCGCGTCGGGACGGGCCAGAGAACGGGAAACTCGCTGATCGACGGGGGCGTCTGCGCTGTGCTCACGGCTTCGACTGTAGTGAGGACTTTCGCGAGAGTGGGGGCAGGGTGGTGCCCTGTAGGACTGCACGCACGATCAGCCCCACCAACAGTGCCCAGAATGCCGATCCGATTCCCAGGATACTGACCCCGGATGCGGCGATCAGAAACGTGACCACGGCGCCTTCACGTTCACTCGCCTCGCTCAGCGCCGACGTGAGGGCGCCGGCAAGCGTTGCCAGGAGCGCCAGTCCGGCAACAGTTTCCACGACTCCGGCCGGTGCGGCGGCTACCAGAGCGGCCACCGCGGCCGCGCCGGCAGCGAGAACGAGATACGCCCAGCCTGCGGTGAAGGCAGCGATCCATCGACGTTTGGGATCCGGATGTGCGGTGGGGGCGGCGGCCAGGGCTGCGCTGATCGCCGCGAGGTTGATCGCATGGCCACCGGCCGGTGCGCCGACGATGGTGCCGATACCCGTCACGATCATCGACGGTCGCCAGGGAACGGTGTATCCGAACGAATTCATCACGGCCACACCGGGAATGTTCTGCGAAGCCATCGTGACGATGTAGAGGGGAATCGCAATGCCGATCATTGCCTGCCAGGTCCACGACGGCGCGGTGAGATCAATGCGGGGAATCATGGCGCCGGCGTCGAGCACTCGATCCGACGTGACGAGGCTGATCCCGATCACGACCGCTGCTGTGAGAAACGCGAGCGGAACCGCCCATCGCTTGGAGAAGCGCTGCGCGGCAAGCCAAACCAGGATGACGGGCGCGACCGCTGCGGGGGCGTCCCGGACGGCGATGATCGGCGCCAGGCACAACGGCATCAGAACCCCGGCGAGCATCGCCTGCGCGAGGGGCGTCGGGATTGCCGAGATGATCCTTCCGAGCGTCGGCCACAGTCCGGTCAGAACAATCGCGATTCCGACGACGATGAATGCTCCGACCGCCGCCGGCCACCCACCCTCGACGGCTCCCGCGCCGGCGAGCAGAGCGGCACCGGGCGTCGACCAGGCCAGGGTGATCGGCATCCGATACCGGCGTGAGAGCCAGAGCATTCCCAACGCTTGGGTCACACACAGAACCAGCAGTCCGGACGCCGCCTCGGTCGCGTCCGCGCCGACAGCGGCGAGGCCGGTGAGGACCACCGCGAACGAACTGGTGAAGCCGACGAGGGCCGTGACGATGCCTGCGCTCATCGGTTGCGAGTTGCTGCGAACGGCTTCCGGTTCGGTGGTATCTGTGGAGTCCGACATGGTCAGTGATTCTGCCCGACCCGCTCGAGGCCCGATTTACCTGTCCGGTCGGATGGGTGAGGTGACCGCTTTGCCGTAGATGAGGTGCGTTTGGGCGTGCCAGACCTCGGGATGTGCGGCGAGGTGGTCGATCAATACCCGTTGTAGATGAGCGCTGTCACGGACCGCGACGTGGAGGAAGAAGTCCTCGGGCCCCGAGACGTTGAAGAGCGCAAGCGTTTCCGGCAGCGCTAGCGCGTCGGCGGTGAACCGGTCGACGAGGTCGCGGCGGTGTGGTCGCAATTGAACGGCGATGATCGCCTGCATCGACCGGCCAACGGCTGCCGGATCGACAACCGCATGGATGCCGCTGATCGTGCCGTTGGCGCGTAGGCGTCGTACGCGCTCGTGGCACGAGGACGTCGCCAAGCCGACTCGATCGGCCAACACCTTGTTGGTGATCGACGCGTCGTTCTGCAATTCGGCCAAAATCTTCCAGTCCACCGGATCCAGAGGCTCATTCTTCGTCATCTGCCGAACTATATCCGGAGTCGTTTTGAACTTCCCGGATCCAGTTGCACACTCCTGGCATGAACATGTGTCTCGAATCAGCTCGGGTGTGAGGTATTTCGGATGAGTGTCGGTCAATGGCTCGCTTTCGGCTCCCTGCTATCCATCGTCCTGTTCACGCCGGGACCGGATTTTGTCCTGATCCTGCGTCATTCTCTGGCAGATCGTCGGACCGGCGCGGTGGTGGCCGCCGGTGTGATTTCCGGGCTCTTCGTTCACACCGCTGCCGCGTCACTTGGTCTCTCCGCACTTGTGGCGACACGGCCGCAGTTGCTCTCCGCGCTCACCTACGCCGGGGCGGCATATCTGACCTGGCTCGGCATCTCCGCGATTCGAAGTGCTTTCAAGGCCCGAGCCTCGGACGAGGGAATTCCGGCAGCGAAAGAACCGATCGCGGTCACCACGGCATTTCGCTACGGCTTCCTCTCGAACCTGCTGAACCCGAAGGCGCTGTTGTTCTTTCTCGGGCTACTCCCGCAATTCATCGAGCCGGGTGAAGGCGCAGGGCTGCGCACGTTGATGTTGGCGGGCGCGACGGTGGTCGCCGCGGCGCTGTGGTGGGCGATCGTGGTGGTGTTGGCAGCCGGAGCCGGCAAGAAGCTGCGTCGCCCTGGCGTCGGCAAGCGAATCGACGTGGTGACGGGAGTGTTGTTGGTGGGTCTCGGTGCCTTCTTCGGGGTTGCATGAGTGGTCGTGTCAGGATGGGCTCATGACACTTCCCGTGCTGATCGACGTCGAAGAACTGTCCGCTCTCATCGAGGCCGGCGCTGCGCCGCGATTGCTCGATGTCCGATGGGCGCTGGGTGATTCGAACGGCGAGCAGCATTTTCGCGATGGCCATATTCCCGGTGCGGTATTCGTGAACCTCGACGAGGAACTTGCCTCGCCGCCGTCGCCGGACGAGGGGAGGCATCCGCTGCCGAGTCTCGAAGACCTGCAGGCCGCTGCGCGTCGTTGGGGAATCGACGACGGTGATTCGGTGGTGCTCTACGACGCCACCGGCAACACGGCCGCTGCCCGTGGTTGGTGGCTGCTGCGGTGGGCCGGGCTCTCGGATGTCCGACTGCTCGACGGCGGGCTACAGGCCTGGGAGTCCGCGGGACTGCCGTTGGCGGCCGGTATCGGTGAGTCGGTCACTCCGGGCAGCGTGACTTTCACCGGCGGCAACATGCCGACGGTCGACATCGACGGCGTCGGCGACTGGACGCGTGCGGGCGGTGTGCTTCTCGACGCCCGAGCCGGGGAGCGGTACCGCGGCGAGGTCGAGCCGATGGATCCCGTCGCAGGGCACATCCCCGGTGCGGTGAGCGCGCCGACCGCGGAGAACATCACCGGCGACGGGCGGTTCCTGGATGCGACCCGCCTGCGTGAGCGGTTCGCCGGACTGGGCGCCGGAGACAGTGTCGCGGTGTACTGCGGATCCGGAGTAACTGCAGCGCATGAGATTGCGGCACTCGCGATCGCCGGTTACGACGCGACGCTGTTCCCGGGCTCGTGGTCACAGTGGTCCAACGACAGCACTCGCGCCGTCGACACCGGAGCCTGAGTCAGCTCTTGATGCGATCGATGAATGACGGCACGAGAAACCACAGCGCCGTGAACATGATCGCGGCGCACGCTGCCAAAACCTTTGCGGCAACTCCGCCGACGGCGACCTCGGCGATCAACAGGACCGTGCCGGTCATGGAGGCGGCCAGAAAGGCTATGCCGCACAGGGCGAATCGGTTGGCCACGGGCAATATGTTCTCGCGGTGCCCACGGCGGAAAAGCATGCGATGCCAGACCGCGGGTGCCATCAGGAACCCGAACGAGATGGCAACAAGGATCACTGTCACCAAGTGGATGCCGCGGATGTACGCCGACGCTTCCTCGTAGCGTTCGGTGAATGCCACGGCCAGCAGGAAGGCAAACAGGATCTGCACACCAGAGAGCGCGACGCGCAGTTCTTGCAACAACTCGTTGAAGTTCCGCGCGAGTTGTTGAGGTGGAGTCTCCCCGGTCTCGTTCACGGCGACGTGGTTCCTACGCCCGTGAGTATTCCGACGCTCGCTGGATCTGCTCCGCGCTCGGGCGCACACCGGTGTAGAGAACGAACTGCTCGGCGGCCTGAAGGGCAATGACCGACGCTCCTGTGATCGCCGTTTTGCCGAGTTCGGTCGCCAACGCGATCAGTGGCGTCTTCGAAGGCATCGCGACGACGTCGAAGACGACATCGGCTGCGCGCACTGCGTGCTCGGGGAACGACAGTGCATCTGCTTCTGCGCCGCCGGACATACCGATCGGGGTGGCGTTGATCAGCACACCTGGACGAAGCTCACCGAGTTCGGCCTGCCAGTCGAAGCCGTACTGCTTCGCAAGCGATGACCCCACTTGCTGGTTGCGGGCGATCATGGTGACGTCGGTGAATCCGGTGTCGCGCACCGCGGCGACGACTGCTTTTGCCATGCCACCGCTGCCGGCGACAGCGACGGACAGGCTCGTGTCGACGTTGTTGTCACGCAGTAGATCGGCCACCGCCTGATAGTCGGTGTTGTAGGCGTGCAGCACTCCGGACTCGTTGACGATCGTGTTGACGGAGTCGATGGCGCTGGCCGAATCATGCATGACGTCGATGTGCTCGATGACCTGTTCCTTGAACGGCATCGACACCCCGCAGCCTCGAATCCCGAGTGCTCGGATGCCGCCGATCGCGGCTGGCACGTCTTCGGTGGTGAAGGCTTTGTAGACGAAGTTCAGGCCCAATTCCTCGTAGAGGTAATTGTGAAATCTGGTGCCGATGTTGCTCGGTCGCCCGGAGAGCGACATGCACAGGAGCGTGTCCTTGTTGAGGTCGACGGTCATCGTTCCCACTCTAATCGCGAGTTCGGAGTAGTTCTTGATGGAGGAGTGCACCCATCCGGATGGCCCGCAGCGCCGAATGTCGGGTATCCGATCGAAGCACCACTCGCACCGACAGAGCCGAGACGACATGGTCACACAGAACATCGACGAGCACCCGAGCACCGAATCTCGTCCACCGCGTCGTAGATGGGCTGCTCACGCGATCTCCGGGGTCTTGGCCGCGGCTGTCGTCCTGGGCGTCGGTGAGCTGGTTGCGTTGCCGATCAACCCGGACGCGTCGCCCTTCTACGCGGTAGGTGCGACTACCGTCGACCGAACGCCGGCGTGGGCTCGCGAGTTCGCGATCGACACTTTCGGTACCAATGACAAGCCGGCGCTGTTCATCGGAATGTCGATCTTGATCGTTCTGCTCGGTGCGGTGGCCGGGCTCCTGGAACGGCGACGCCGCCCGATCGGCAGCGTCATTCTCGTTCTTCTGGGCGCGGTTGGTGTGTATGCGGCGATGCAGCGCCCGACTGCCGATGCGATGTACGTGTTCCCGACGCTGGTCGGTGTGGTGGCGGGCGTCGCAACCTTGCGGTTGCTGATCACACAACTCGAAGTGCCGCTCTCGCCGGGCGTCGCCGACTCGTGGTTGCCTCGTCGTCAGTTCCTCCTGCTTGCGGGTGCGGCGTTGGCAGTGGCTGCGGCAGCGGGTGCGGCCGGGAAGTTCGTGGGGCAGAGAATCGCCGGAGCAGTAGCGAATCGTGAAGATTTTGTCGTGCCCACCGCCGCTGACCCGGCGCCGCCGATTCCGGCGGGTGCGGACATCGCGATTGCGGGTGCGTCGACGTACATCACGCCCAACGACGACTTCTACCGAATCGACACTGCACTCCTCGTTCCGCAATTGACGACGGATTCGTGGGAACTGCGGATTCACGGAATGGTGGACCGCGAGATGACGTTGTCGTTCGACGATCTGGTGGCGCGAACGCCCATCGAGCGAGTCATCACGCTGACGTGTGTCTCGAACGAGGTGGGCGGCGTTCTGGCCGGGAACGCGAAGTGGATCGGTTATCCCATGAAGGACCTGCTCGACGAAGTCGGTGTCCATCCCGACGCCGACATGCTCCTCTCGACCAGCGTCGACGGCTTCACAGTCGGCACCCCGGTCGAGATAGTCACCGACGGCCGTGACGCGATTCTCGCCGTGGCGATGAACGGTGAGCCGTTGCCGTTCGAGCACGGCTATCCCGTTCGGCAGGTCGTTCCCGGTCTGTACGGTTTCGTCTCCGCCACCAAGTGGGTGACGGAGTGGGAACTCACGCGTTTCGACAAGGTCGAGGCCTATTGGACCCAGCGCGGTTGGGGTGCGCAGGCACCGATCAAGACGTCCTCGCGTATCGAGGTGCCGGCAGCTCTGGCTCCCATCGAGCCGGGCCAGGTGCTGGTGGCGGGAACGGCCTGGGCGCAGCATCGCGGGATCGAGAAGGTCGAGGTTCGCGTCGACAACGGTGAATGGCAACCGGCGACACTGGCGCAGGAGTACTCGATCGACACCTGGCGTCAATGGTCGTGGATGTGGGATGCAGGCTCGGGTTTGCACACGGTGCAGGTCAGAGCGACGGATCTGGACGGGAACGTTCAGGTGGAAGAGCGCACTCCGCCGATTCCCGGTGGCGCCACGGGATGGCACACCAGGTCGTTCACCGTGAAGTGACGTCGGAATCCGAATGAGGTTCGGTATACAGACGAACAACGCGCTGAGCCATCCATCCGGCGATCAGGGTTCGCAGGCCGAAGTCGAACGTGTCGTCGGTTCGCAGTGGGGTCGTAGCCTCGCGCGTGATCTCGCTCGGGTTGGAGGATTGGGTCCATGCGACATCCGGCGTCGAGAGTTTCACGACTGATCCGAGAACCAGACTGTCCAGCGTGGAGATTGCGTGACGAGTGTCGGCCGAATCGAAACCCCCGTCCGAAAATGCCTGAACCAGTGCAGTATCGATATCAAAAGTTACCTCGGTGCGGACGCTGCGGGTCATGAGTAGCGGGATGAGGCGCCAGTGCTCGACCGCAGCTCGGCGATAGGCCCACCCCCACGCGCTGATCCGTTCGCTCCACCCTGCCGGTGGGTGGGGGACAGAGATCGACGACATCACGCGGATGCGCATGAGTTCGACGATCTCGGATCGACCCGAAATATGTGTGTAGAGCGAAGACGGAGTCACGTTCAATTGCTTGGCGATCCCGGGCATGGTGAAGTCGCCGGTCGCGTCGACAGCATCCAGAGCCGCGTCGGTGATGTTTCGCGTGGACAGTATCGGCTGGGTGGGACGCGGCATCGATTCTCCTGGTGAGGGATTCGTCAGCAATCTCGGACTTCATCGAGTGATGACAACTCCTTGATTTCGGGAGCCGATATGCATCATACTAACCGAACCCTATTCGGTATGTCGGCGGAATCTTCCGGCGATCGGTACACGTCGGAGGAACATTCAATATGTCTGTCGTATGGCTGACCGGTGCAACGATCATCGACGGGACGGGCGCCGACCCGATCGAGAACTGCGCTGTTGCTGTGGAAAACGGGCGCATCAGTGCACTCGGTGGCACGCCACCCACGGGGGCGGAGGTGCTGGACTGCGCTGGGCTGACAATCACGCCCGGCCTCATCGACGCACACGTTCATCTCGGTGGATCGAGCGATCTCGCACCGAGCCTGCGGCGTCAGATCTCGGTAGCCGAGCTCGCTGCAGACATGTTCGCGACCTGCGCATCGACCCTCGACGGGGGATTCACCACTGTTCGTGACTGCGGCGGAATCGACGGTGGACTCGCCGGAGTTGTCGCCTCGGGCAAGATTCCGGGTCCGCGGATCATTCAGTGCGGCCCGATCCAGTGCCAGACCGGTGGACACGGACACCTGGCGGCCGAATGGGAGCCGACTTCGGACTGGTCCGATCATGACATCCCCGGATTACGGTGTATGTCTCTGCTTTCCGACGGTCCGCACGAAATGCGAAAGAACGTTCGCGAGACGTTCCGCAGGGGTGCGGACTTCCTCAAACTGTGTGTCACAGGGGGAGTGGTATCGACTCATGACAAGCTCACCGATACCCAGTTCACGGTCGACGAGATCGAAGTTGCCGTCGAGGAAGCCAATGCGCGCGGTACCTATGTCACGGTGCATGCCCACAACAACGAGGGAATCCGAAACGCTGTCACTGCCGGCGCGAAATGCGTCGAGCACGGCTCAGGTATCGACGACGAGACTGCCAAGTTGATGGCCGAGCACGACGTCGCGTTGGTGCCGACGTTGGCTGTGGTGCAGGCACTCTCGGACAGCGCGGCGTCAGCAGGTCTACCCGAATCGATTTCGGCTCGGATCGGCCAGATGATGCAGGGTCAGATCGACGGGCTTCTTGCTGCTCGAAATGCCGGCGTCAGAGTGGGATTGGGATCGGACCTCATCGGTACCGATCAAACGGGCCGGGGAATGGAGCTAGTCCTGCGCGCCAAGGTCGAAACCCCGATGGACGCATTGGTTTCCGCTACCCGGATCAACGCCGACATTCTCGGTATCGCCGACGAGGTCGGCACCATCGAAGTCGGCAAGTTCGCCGACCTCGTTGCCTTCCGCGGCAATCCGTTGACGGATCCCTCGATCTTTGCCGATCGTGAGCGGATCGCACTCGTCATCCAGAGTGGGCGAGTGGTGAAGGACGGCCGGTAGCTCAACAGCGAGTGGCAAGGTCCGTCAGGGCCGAATGATCAGCTCGGCTGACTGGTAAGCCATAGGAAATCGCGACGGTCAAGTACTTGCCGGCGTAAAAGCATCGGTACGCAGGATCGGGCGGCAACCACTCACTGGGCGTGCTGTCGCCTTTCGACTGGTTGTCGGGGCCGTTGACGGCCAACAGGTTCAGAGACATGTCGTTCGCGAACCTCATCCGAAGCGCGGGCGTCCAGGAGTTCGCGCCGAAGTCCCAGGCGGCGGCGAGTGGGAAGACGTGGTCGATCTGGACGGACTTGGCCTGGCTGCGTTCGAATTCGATGCGATCACCGGAGTACGGGTCGGTCATCGCGCCCGACAGTACGACGCAGTCACGTGTTCCCGGTTTGAACACCACGTCCGAGAGATCTTGGGCCAGAACGTTGTTGCGGGTATCGCACCCGTCGTGGCCACCTGGAGCGTCCTGGTCGTCGGACCAAGCGGGGCCGAAGACGCAAGCTTCTCTGAACAAGAACTCTAGCTTGGTGATCATGTGGAAGTCCTTCCCGAGATCAATCCGAATCCAGGCATTCCGAGATCGGTCGTTGTCGATCCTCGTTTCGTCGTGGCGTCGACCTGTGCGAGCTTGTCCTTGACTCCGGTGTAGCTGACCTGCAGTCCTTCGACTTCTCCCAGCCAGCCTTCCTGTTTGGCTTCGATGATGCGGGCTTCGAGGTTGTCTCGGATTTCTTCGAGCCTGCCTCGCTGTGTTGGATCCGGCCGCAGGAGTGAGCATCTGACGCAAGCATGCTCATGGATGCAGGGTGTGCCGAATGACCGCGCGCAGGTCCCGACCGATACTTTCCGCTTCTCGAAATGAGACAAGAACGCATCCCATTCATCGTCGGTCGGTGTCCGGTATTCCTCACTAGGCCTCATCGAACGACGACGCGCGATGAACGCTCGGTGCGCTTCTATAGTTTCCGAGGGGTAGACGGCCTTGTAGCCCATCGTCGTGTCAATTGTCTTGTGCCCGCAGATAACCTGTGCGATATGGGGTGGCAGTCCGTTCATGATCGCGTCGGTGACGAATATTCGCCGGAAGTCGTGGGGCTGAAACATCAACGGATCGCCACTGGCATCGGTGAGAGCTGCCGCCGTGAGCGCATTGATGAGGAGCTTGCGGACGAAACTCGGTGGGATCGCGCGGCGTTCGTTTCCGATTGCCCGCTGAAACAGCAGCGGCATCGGCGGATTCCAGAGCTTCTCCTGTGTATCGTAGGCAGCCACGAGTGGTATCGATCCGTTTGGTTGCCGTGAACGTTGAACTACCGCACTGAGGACTTCCGCAAGCTCGGGACTGACCAAGATCAGCCGCTCGGTATCGGTCTTCGATGGAGCTATCTGCAGCAGCGGAACCAGTTCACCGGTACTGGGTAGTCGGTATTCGGTGATGCTGTGGTGACTCAGCTCGAGGAGCTCTTCATGACGGATACCGCTGAGCCGCAGCACTTCGATGGTGGCGAATGCCCAGAATGCTTCCTCGTCCTCGTAGGTGAGATCGCGACGAACACCGCTGACAGTATTGTCGGCCCATACGACGCGGCCGGTTCCCCGAAGGATCAAGGATCGTCGCAGTTCTCCTTCGGTTCCCGCGATCACCTCACCTGGTTCGGTGTTCTGAGCCGCAACAAGTAGAGCCGCTGCGGCCGCGCGGCGGTCAGCGGCGGACCGAACCAACTGAGACAGGACAGGCAACCGCTCACGGGTGCGCTGATCCATCCGCGCTTTGCGGTGTTTGAGTTCCTTGCCTCTTTTGACCTCGGCATCGCTGATCGGGCAGGGCGCCACCCACTGCGCCCAGCGTGCCGGATCTTCGACGGCCCAATGTGCGAGGTCGAGATAGAACGCGCGCACTTGCAACAGATTGTCTTTGTAATTCTTTCGGGGCGAAGTTGTTTCGTGCTTTCGTCCCGCCGCGTCGACGGCGGTGCGTGTGATCGATCTCAGGTCGTCCTTCCATGCTCGGGCAACGTCAGGCGGCAGCGCCAGGGTGTCGATACCGGGGGCGAGTGTCTCGACGCGGCTCCAGAACAGCCCGGCGAGTCCTCGGGCACGAGAGTTGAGGCTGGTGTAGTCCAGCGCGGGTTGGCGCTCGCGCAGATAGTCAATGAGCAGAGCTCGGATCGGTTGGTTCTCGATCGGGTAGCGGTCGACGAGTTGTTCGATCGTCAGCTGTCCGACGGGAGCGCCGAACGCGCGGATGCTGTGTGGTGCGTCCTCGGGAAAGATGCCCATCGCACGTAGCCGCAGGTAGAAATCGATTTTCTTCTGACCGCGGCGGGAGTGCACCTGCGCCATCGTTTCGATCAGCTCCACGCAATCGCCGACAGTGATCTCGGCGACCGTCCCACCTTTGGATACCAGCAGGGTCGCGATTCTGGTCGCTGCGATTCGTGCATCGGCTCGCGAGGTATCCGGCTGAGTGGCAGCAAGCTCGTCCAACCGCGCGAATCCGTCCGGATCTCGCAGCTTCGCCATCATCGGCGCGAGAAACGGGTGCGCCCGGGAGAGCATCCACGGCAACTGCGGCCGGATCACGTCCAGGCAAAGCAACATCAGCAGTCCTGCAGCCAGGTCGTTGCGATCGTGTCTGACAGGGCGCCCCTGTCGGGCAATCCATTCCACCGGGAGATCGGCCCAGGAGGCTGTCGCGCCGTAACGAGACCCGCGAATGTTCTCGGCGCCGCTGGCGAGCCACCGGGCTTGCCAGGTATCGCCGGGCACCGAAGCCAACCAGGTCAGTATCTTGATCACGCCTCGGTGCCGTCCGGCTCGGGTGGTGACCGCAGCCTCGGCAAGCACCGAGCAGTTCAGTCGGGCCTCGACCTCCTCGGCAGAGGCAGCGGTGTGCGGCCACCAGAGTTCAAATTCGCGTGGTGGAAACTGTTTGTGCAGTTGGCGAATCCTCGAATGCGGCACCGGTGTGACCTCGAAGCGTTCCGGGCGGGTCATGTGCTTGACGGCAGTGCTCACAACGGCCTCCCGAACAGCACGCTCAACGCTGCCGGATCGTATCCAGGAGCAGGAGGCGGCGACGGAGCCCGCGGATGTTCCCGCTGATCAGCAGTACGAGCGTGGTGGGCCAGGACGCTGGCGATCACCTCGTCCTTATCGGGTGTCAGATAAATTTCGGTCGTCGACAAATGGGCGTGCCCCAACACCTCTTTGACCTCCACCAAGGACAAGTGCGGGTCGTTGGCCATCCGCCTCGCTGCACTGTGACGTAAGTCGTGCAGAGTCCAATCCGAACCGAGGGTAGCGTTCGCACGCTCGAACATCCGATGCGCCGCATGGTAATTCAACGGGCGACGAGGTTTCCGCAGTGTCCACCACAACGGTTGCATCCGTCCGGGTGGCACCTCGCCCCGCAGCTGCTCCTGATACAACCGCAACCAGACGAACGCGTCTGCCGACGCAGGGACCTGCTCCACCGCACGTGTTCCCTTGCGCACCACAGTAATCAACTGCTGCCCCGGGTCGACATCGCACTCGCGGACTCCCAACAGCTCCGACGCTCGCACCCCCGATGAAATCCAGAACGCCACCAACGCCCGGTCCCGATCCGACGACAACGCCGCGAACAACTTATCGAACAGATCCTCGGGAATCGCTCGGGGAATCCGCTGCGAGACCCGAGGCCGGTAGCGCCCCACACGCTCAGGTGCCCAATGATCCATCGGATTGTGGTGCGCATGAGCCCGTCTCGACCGGCGAGAGAGATCGAGAGGGAACGGATTCAGAAGCGGGCCAGTCCCCGCGTCCCGATGAAAATCGTAGAAACTTCGCAGCACCGTCTCACTGTGCGCCACTGTCGCCGGCGAGTACCCGGCCCCCAGGGCCGGTTTGCCGGTGACAGGATTCGCTGCCGCCGCAGCAGTAGCAGCCGACTCGGCGCTGGCCGGCACCACTGATCCTTGTCGTGCCTTCGCCGTCAACTGGATCCAACAACTGAAATCGCGCGCATCGACCCGAGAGGCACGATCCCACGCCACATCCACAGCGTGAAGGAACCGCCACCACCTCAGCAGATCCATACCGTACGAACGCACCGTCGCCACCGACCTCCCGGAAGCGATCAGCTCCCGGAAGAACACCTCGACGGACTCCACTCGTTCATCGTCGCTGCCCTGCAGGATATAAGGCTCCGACGTGTGGCCGGTCGCTGTCAACCGACCCACTCGGGCCACCACAAGCCCCGACAGATCTCTCGGACTTTCGCCTTCGCTCATGTCCGCAAGCTACCGACCCACATCGACCCCACCCCTTCAGACCTGCACCGTTCGGCATTTAGTTCAGTCAACGGGGCCTCGCCGTTACCGCAGCCGCGCTCGTATCCACCCGGATGTGGGCGGTTGTCGACAATCGCGGTCCGGGACAGCAGCGATTCGAGCTCCGATCGTGTCGGGCTGCCCGGGGCCGACTCGAGACGCTCGTCCCCGAACCATCCGCAGGACGCGACGAGACATACGAGCACGAGCGTCGACAGGATCGCAGATAACCGTGCAACCACCTGTGCCCCCGCCCGTCGTAGACGGTGATTCAACGCCGTCCGTCGTAGACGGTGATTGAACCATCGGGGGCCGACAGGAATCAGCCGAACTCGATCACTACTTTGCCGGCGGCATGGCCGTCTTCGACTGCAGCGAGCGCTTCCCCAGCGCGGGAGAATGGGTACCGCCCGGACACGGACGGGTCGAGGATCCCGTCGGCCACGAGCGCCGCGACCTCCGTGAATACTGCTGTAGTTCTTCGGCGTTCGACACCACCGCCGCCGAGTCGGCTCGCAGCCAGAGGATCGGCGATGCTCAGGATCGGTGCGTCCGGTCGGGCGAGCTCAGCGCCGCGAGTGAGAGTGTCCCCGCCGACCAGGTCGAAAACCGCGTCCACTCCGACTGGGGACAACGCGGACACGTCGTCTGCGAAGCCGTCCCCCGACGCAACCCAACGTGCTCCCGCTTCCTCGATCGCGGTTCTCTTGGACTCGCTCGCGACACCGATCACGTTGATACTCCGCGCCAGTGCAAGCGCGATCGTGCTGCGACCAACGCCGCCGCCGGCGCCGAGCAGCAGGAGTGTCGCCCCGGGTTTCAGACCGAGATCGTGGAGTGCGTCGTAGGCCGTTCCTGCCGCAACCGTCAGCACTGCGGCATCGGCCCAGGACACGGTAGGCGGCTTGTGTGCTGTCGAGGAGACGTTGAGCAATGTCGACGCGGCGTAGCCGCCGAAGCCGGTCGCGGTAGCGCCGAACACTTCGTCGCCGACCTCGAACTCGGTGACCCGCGGACCTACTCCGATGACAACACCGGACACTTCGCGGCCCAGAACCGCAGGCAGCGTCACCGGGACAGTATCTTTTCGAGTACCCGCGCGAACTTTCCAGTCAGCGGGGTTGACGCCCGCCGCTCGGACCGACACCAGCAGTTGGCCGGCACCCGGTGGGGGCAAGGTGACGTCGAAGTAGGACTGTGTGTCGGGTCCGCCGTACTCGGTGAAGCCGTATGCCGTCGTCATGCCTGCCAGCCTATTGCCCGGTAGGCGGGAAGTGGTGTCGGTGGCACCTGATTGGATGGTCGGATGCTGCATGGACTCTGGTCACCGGGATCGGGGCTCAAACTGTGGGTCGACGGGCACGACGGTGCCGGGACCGACGATCCCCGTGATCCGGTCAGTGCTGTCCTGCATCGCAAGTTCCGTCATCGTGTGAATGTCGCTATGCCGCCCGTACCTGGCGGGCCTTTGCAGAGTGAGTACGCAGCTGTTGCGTTAGCGCCGCCGGACGCAGTCGATCTCCTGCTGCGGTTCAAGGCCGACGATCAGCGAATTGCGGGAGACCTGCACTTTCTCGTACATGTGGCGCGAGGAATAGACCGGTGGGTGCGCGCCGGGCGGGTGGTCCCCGCACTGACGCGGGCTGAAGGAAGTTGGTGGCCACGCTGGCAGTTGTCGGTGGGGGAACGCCAGCGCGCCTGGATCGGCGAACTGGTAGTGGCGATGCCGCCGGTGCAGCGGGCGGTCGGTTCGCCGAGGGCGACGATCGAAGACATCACGAACGAACTCACGGACCCGATCGTCCGTCGTGCTCTCGGGGACTCGCATCCGGTGGTGCAGACCCCGCTGTGGCAGGCCGTGTTGTCCGGGGATGCTTTCGACGACGTGTCGGTACGAGCGGCCGAGGGACTCGCCGAATGGGGGTCGACGTTCACCGCCGGAGAGCCGGACCTGGTTCTGCGGCTGATCGAGCCTGAACTCGACGACAATTCCGATCCCGACGACGATGCGCTGTGGCGTCTGCAAGTGTGTTTGCGTCCTGAAGGTGAAGCGCCCGAACGTGTTCGACTGCACCGGGCCGATCCCAAACGTATCCAGCTCGGCAGCCGCAAACTCGAAGAGGCAATCAAGGCTTACCCACGTTTTCGCGACGTGCCGCGCGACGAGGACAGTCTCGACCTGTTGCTGCCCACTCCTGTAGTGATGGACCTGGTCGGACACGGCGCGATAGTCCTGCGAGAGCGAGGGATCACGCTGCTGCTTCCGCGTGCCTGGAACGTGGTGTCTCCATCCCTGCGTGTGCGGGTGACCTCGGCGGCATCTCCGATCGTTGCGGAGAATCGTACGGTCGGTATGGACCAATTGCTGGAATACGATTGGGAATTGGCGCTCGGAGACAAGGTACTCACCGCCGAGGAAATGACCCGACTGGTCGATGCGAAGTCCGATCTGGTCCAGTTGCGCGGCGAGTGGGTTCAGGCGGACAAAGACGTCCTGGCCCGCGCGGCTCGTTTTGTCAGTCAGCGGCATTCGAGCGGGGACCGAGCGATCGTCGATCTGATCAAGGACTTGATCGCCGACGACCTCAAAGACCTGCCGGTCGAGGAAGTGAAGGCAACCGGATGGGCCTCTGCACTGCTCGACCAGTCGGTGGCTCCGCGGCAGGTCGCGGTACCGTCGACGGTCAACGCGACTTTGCGTCCGTATCAACGACGCGGTCTCGACTGGTTGGCGTACATGAGTGCTCTCGGGCTCGGCGCTGTTCTGGCCGACGACATGGGTCTGGGTAAGACGCTGCAACTGTTGGCGTTACTTGCGCACGAGAAGTCCAAGACAGCAACCCTTTTGGTGTGCCCGATGTCGGTTGTGGGTAACTGGCAGGGTGAATCGGCGCGATTCGTGCCGAGCTTGCGCGTCTACGTTCATCACGGTTCGGATCGCGCTACCGGGGCGGAGTTGGAACAGGCAGTTCGTGAGAGTGACCTCGTGATCACCACCTACGCGCTCATGACCCGCGACGTCGCGGCCCTCAAGGATCTCGACTGGCGGCGCGTAGTGCTCGACGAGGCTCAACACATCAAGAACGCCAAGACATCTCAGGCCCGCGCTGCTCGCAGCATCCCCGCGGATCATCGCGTTGCTCTGACCGGAACGCCGGTGGAGAACCGACTGGACGAGCTGCGGTCAATCCTCGATTTTGCCAATCGCGGTGTACTCGGCTCGGAGCAGATGTTCCGCAAAAGGTTTGTCGTACCGATCGAGCGGGAAAAAGATCAGCTTGCCGTCTCGCGACTGCGAGCCGTCACGTCCCCCTTTGTGCTGCGGCGCGTGAAGACCGATCCCGCCGTGATCGCGGATCTCCCGGAGAAGTTGGAGATGACGGTTCGAGCGAATCTCAGCGAAGAGCAGGCCGCGTTGTACCGCGCCGTGGTGGACGAGATGATGGCGCAGATCAAGGGGACGGAAGGGATGAAGCGCAAGGGCGCCGTCCTGTCTGCGCTGACCAAACTCAAACAGGTGTGCAATCATCCCGCGCACTTCCTGCGCGACGGTTCGCCGGTGATGCGCCGCGGGCAACACCGTTCGGGAAAGCTCGGACTGGTCGAGGACATCGTCGAGTCGGTCATCGGCGACGACGAGAAGGTTCTGTTGTTCACACAGTTTCGTGAGTTCGGCGAATTGGTGGTGCCGTACCTGGCCGACCGCTTCACCACCGAAGTTCCGTTTCTCCACGGCGGAGTGTCGAAAGCCGGGCGCGACGCCATGGTCGAGGCATTCCAAGGTGAAGGCGGCGGCCCGCCCATCATGGTGCTCTCGCTCAAGGCCGGCGGCACGGGTCTGAATCTCACGGCGGCCAACCATGTGGTTCACCTCGACAGATGGTGGAACCCGGCGGTAGAGAACCAGGCGACGGACCGTGTCTTCCGCATCGGTCAGAGAAAGAACGTTCAGGTACGCAAGATGGTGTGCGTCGGAACCTTGGAAGAGCGAATCGACACGATGATCGCGAGTAAAAGTGAACTCGCCGAACTTGCAGTCGGGACCGGTGAGAACTGGGTGACGGAGATGAGCGTCGAGCAATTGGACGAGTTGTTGCGACTCGGCGACGACGCGGTGGGCGAATGAGTCCGCGCGGCAAGGGCCCCGATTTCAGCGAGTACACCGGGTCCCGACGGCGAGCACCCGCGCCGGTCAAACCTCGTCCAGCGTTCGGGAGAACATTCTGGGGCAAGGCTTTTGTCCGCGTCGTCGAAGAGATCGGCGACAAACCTCGTGTCACGCGTGGGCGAACGTATGCGCGTTCGGGTCAGGTTTTGGCGCTCGACATCGAACCGGGAGTGGTGACGGCCGAGGTTCAGGGCAGCCAACTTCAACCTTTCGTTTCCACGCTGTCGATCGACACTCTTGATCAATCGGATATCGACGACATCATCACCAAGATCCGCCGAGTGCCGGGAAGCCTTGCCGCGCTGGTGTCCGGCACTGTCCCGGACATGCTTGCTGCCCAACTGATACCGGACGGCCCGTCGGCTTTCCGATTCGACTGCACCTGCCCCGATGTCGGCTGGCCGTGCAAACACGCTGCGGCCGTGGCGTTCTTGACCGCGGAGCGAATCGACACCGATCCGCTCAGGTTGCTGAGACTTCGCGGGGTCGACCTGGAGCAGTTGATCGGGGGAGTAGAAGACGAGTTGACTGTTTCGGTGGACGTCGAGAATTGGTTCGGAATCGCGGCTGCCCTCCCTGCGCTACCGAAGGTGCCTTTTCGCGCGGCGATCGACGATCTGGATATCAGGCGGTTGCGCGAGGCGGTTGCGGCATTGGGATTGGACATGGCTCAGCAGAACGTCGCCTTGGACGAAATACGGTCCATCTACCGACGGTTGGACGGTTGAAATCGGACAACTCCGGACTGGTGCTAGTTTCCTGTCGTAAATTCCAGTATCGTTAATTGGACCGGTCCGGTCGGGACCTGCCTGCGATTTCAGGTCGTTGTCGTCGGCGAATAGACGACTATTCATTTCTCGGAGGGACAGTCGCTGTGATGCCCGTTCATTTGCGCGACAGCGCAATACCCAAACACGAACAGTTGCGCACCATTCTCCTGCGCAAGTGCACCCAAGAACTCCAGCCTGGCGACTTGATGACCAGCGAGCGAAACCTGATGCAGGACTACGGCGTCAGCCGGATCACCGTTCGCGAGGCCATCGGACAATTGGTCAATGACGGACACCTCGTTCGCGTGCGTGGCAAGGGAACCTTCGTTGCGCACCGTGCTGTCCAATCCAAGCTGCACCTTGCATCCTTCACCGAGGAAATGCGCGCCCAGGGGCATCACCCCACGACAGTGGTCCTGGTCAGCGAACAGGGGCCGGTCCCCGAAAATACTGCTGCCGCACTGAATATGCGACCGGGTTCCGACGGTTACCACGTCAAGCGCTTGCGCCTTGCCGACGGCGAGCCGGTGAGCGTGGACGACGGCTGGTTCAATCCCGAACTGTTGCCGGGTTTACTCGACATGGACTTGACGGGTTCGATCTATCGGGCAACCGCCGACAAGTACGACAAGCCGATCGATCGGGCAGAGCAGACAGTCAGTGCCGATGGTGCCAGTACGGAGATCGCGACTCTCCTGGGCACTCGTAAGGGCGCTCCGGTTCTGTACTTCGATCGAGTGTCGTTCAGCGAGATCGCACCGGTCGAGCACACTCGCAGTTGGTACCGATCCGACCGCTACCAGTTGCAGATGGAAGTCCAGGGCCAAGCGCGGCCCAAAACGCGCGGCGACCAATAGTCATCGTTCGAAGCGAAAGGGCGAGCACACCTTCCGGTGTGCTCGCCCTTTGCGTTACGCCGACCAGTCGAACAGAGTGTCGCCAGTGGCGACGTCCCCACCGACGGAAGGGGATTCGACGGTGTCCGGTTTGGAATCCATCACGACTACCGGGCAGATCGCCGAGTAACCGGTCGTGTCGATGTGCGCTGGATCGAAGCTGACAATGGGATCACCCGCATCGACGGTGTCACCCTCGGCGGCGATGAGGGTGAATCCGTCGCCTTCGAGCTTGACCGTGTCGATGCCGATATGGACCAGCACGCCGGTGGCTTTCTCGCCGAAGATCACGAACGCGTGGGGGTGAAGTTTCAGGATCTTTCCGCTGATCGGCGCCACGACCGTGAGTGGGCCCTGACCGCGAGCGGGTTCGATCGCGACGCCCGAGCCGACCATCTGCTGAGCGAACACCGGGTCCGGTACGTCAGCGAGTGCGACGACCCGACCGGGGAGCGGGGCGAGGACGACCGTCACAGGATGTCCTCGATGTCCTCGGCAAGGGTGTCGGCCTCGGGCCCGACGATGACCTGGACAACCGTTCCGGCCTTGAGTACGCCGTGTGCGCCGGCAGCCTTGAGAGCGGACTCGTTCACCTTCGCTCCGTCCTTGACCTCGGTACGCAGGCGGGTGATGCAAGCCTCGATCTCGACGATGTTCTCTGCGCCGCCGAGGCCCTTGATGATTGCTTCCGCTTTCGACATTTGCTGCTCCTGATTGTCGGGTTGGTCGTGATCGTTGAACGGTCGTACAGGTGGGCTGACTAGTTGCTGGTCAAGGCTATCCCGGTTACGTATGTCACATTTGGGTGTTGACAACTCGCCTCCACCAGGTAAAACTACAACTGGTTATGACCGGACAGTACCCGTTGGAAGTCCGGCTCCACAACAGTTTCGACAAAACGGTTTCGGCCTCACTTCCGAGCAAGAACCGTGACCTGCATTTTCACGAAACCTGCACGTGTACGACACCCGAATTTCCAGAACCAGCGGCCGATCGCGACGCGGCCCGGCGAACGAAGAAGGTCCTTGATGACTCTCGAAGACACCCCGAAGAAGGAATCGAAAGTGTTCGCCGGGGTTCAACGCCTCGGCCGAAGCTTGATGCTTCCGATCGCCGTTCTGCCGGCTGCGGGAATCTTGCTCCGCCTCGGCCAGGACGACCTGCTCGGGCGATTCAGTTCGATGCACAGTGCTGCTGCAGTGATCTCTGCGGCAGGACAAGCAGTCTTCACGTGGCTGCCGCTGATCTTCGCCGTCGGTATCGCGATCGGCTGGGCCAAGAAGGCCGACGGATCGACTGCCTTGGCAGCCGTCGTCGGCTACATGGTGATCGACGGCGTGTTCAAGGCGATGTCGCCGATCGTCCTCGAAGGGAAGACGGACCCGAACGGGGATCAATCCCTGATCAACTACGGTGTGCTCGCCGGTATCGTGATGGGCTTGCTGTCGGCGATCTTGTGGCAGCGGTTCTATCGAACGAAGCTTCCCGATTATCTCGGGTTCTTCAACGGGCGCAGGCTCGTTCCCATCCTGACAGCGATCACCGGTCTTGTGGTCGGTGTCCTGATGGCATTCGTGTACCCCTTGTTCAACTCCGGCCTCAACTGGGTCGGTGAAGCAGTTGCTTCCAATACCGTTGTGGGCGGCGGCATTTACGGCGCAGCGAACCGCCTCCTGATCCCCACGGGCCTGCACCACATCTTGAACTCCGCCGTGTGGTTCCTGATCGGCGACTACCAGGACGCGAGCGGTCAAATCGTTCGCGGTGACCTCAACCGGTTCTTCGCCGGCGACCCCTCCGCCGGTACGTTCATGACCGGCTTCTTCCCGATCATGATGTTCGCCCTCCCCGCTGCAGCCTTCGCAATCTGGCGTAACGCCAAGCCTTCTCAGAAGAAGCTCGTCGGCGGCATCATGCTCTCCACCGGCCTGACCGCATTCCTCACCGGTATCACCGAGCCGCTCGAATTCTCCTTCATGTTCGTCGCGTGGCCCCTGTACGTCATCCACTCGCTCCTGACCGGAACGTCGATGGCCTTGGTCAATGCGCTGGGGATTCACGACGGATTCACGTTCTCCGCAGGCTTCTTCGACTACGTGTTGAACTTCGGCAAGGCAACCAACGCATGGATGTTGATCCCGATCGGACTCGGCTACGCCGTGATCTACTACTTCCTTTTCAGCTTCGTCATCAAGAAGTGGAATCTGCGCACGCCAGGACGAGAAGAAGAGGTCGAGGTGGCCGCAGGTGAGCCCGACCCAGCGCTGCTCGAGGCCGAACTGGCACTGGCTGCCGAAGGTGACAGCCGCACCGACGCCCCGCTCGTCGCCGAACTGGAAAACAAGCTCGACAAGGAACTGGAAGGACGCTGAACATGGCGATCGCAACCACGACAATCGGATCCCGCGTCGGACTCCACGCACGACCCGCAGCGCTCTTCGCGCGCGCCGCAGCCGATCTACCGGTAGACGTCACCATCGCGCTCGGCGACGGCGAACCCGTCGATGCCTCCAGCATGTTGTCTGTCATGACTCTCGGTGCAGCATTCGGGGATTCGGTGACCTTGCGTGCTGACGGTGACGGCGCCGACGCTGCGGTCGGTTCGCTCGCAGAGCTTCTCGCATCCGAACTGGACGAAGCCTGATGACGGCGAGTGTGGACAACCGCATCGCGGGTATCGGAGTGAGCGCGGGTTCGGTCTGCGCGCCGTGGTTGCGATTCTCCACGCCTGAGCCGACCTCGGCGGCGGACCCGATCACGGGCAGTCCCGAGGCGGAGCTGATCAGGATCCGTGAGGCACTGGACGCCGTCGCGGAGGAACTGCTCTCGCGTGCAAAGACAGTCGAGGGCGTCTCCGCGCAGATCCTGACGACGTCGGCTGCGATGGCGCGCGACGCGGGCATCGTGAAGGCGGCCAAGGCGAACCTGGAATCGGGGCTGCCGACCGCACACGCCGTCGCAGTTGCCTTCGACGCATTCTGTGAAAAGCTCACGGCGCTCGGTGGGTACATGGCCGAGCGGGCAACGGATTTGCGCGATCTCGGGCAGCGAGCCGTGGCCGTTCTTCGCGGGGAACCGATGCCCGGAATCCCCGCTCCCGGTCATCCGTACATCCTGGTGGCGCGCGACCTCGCTCCGGCGGATACAGCGACGTTGGGTACCAGTGACGTGGTCGGATTGTTGACTGCCGAAGGAGGTCCGACCAGCCACACCGCAATCTTGGCGAAGTCGCTCGGAATCCCGGCCGTGGTCAACTGCTCGGGAACCGATCTGCTGGCGGAGGGAAAACTTCTCATCCTCGACGGCACCACCGGGACGGTCACCATCGATCCCTCGGCAGAAATGCGCGAGCGCGCTGTCCTCGAAGCATCGTTCGTGGCAGAGCAGTCGGCTTCGGCACAGGGTCCAGGACGCACGCGTGACGGGTTCGCGGTGAGGTTGTCGGCCAACATCGGAACCCTCGAGGACGCCGCGCGGGCCGGAGCGGCGGATTGCGAGGGCGTCGGACTGTTCCGTACCGAATTCTCGTATCTCGGGCGTCACGACGCGCCGTCGGTGGAGGAGCAAGCACAGACGTACGCGTCGGTGCTCGGGCACTTCGCCGGACAGAAGGTGGTGGTCCGCACTCTCGATTCGGGTTCGGACAAGCCGTTGCCGTTTCTCGATCTCGGGGTCGAGGAGAATCCGGCCCTTGGTATCCGCGGGCTCCGTGTCGGCACGGTTTATCCCGACACACTCATCTGCCAGCTCGACGCCCTCGCGGCGGCAGGCAATGCGACGGGCGCCGATCTGTGGGTCATGGCGCCGATGGTAGCTACGGCCGACGAGGCGAAAGACTTTGCAGAACTTGCGCGTTCGCGGGGGATCGGCAAGGTCGGAGCAATGATCGAGGTTCCAGCTGCAGCGTTGCGGGCGAAGGATATCCTCGAGCACCTCGATTTTGTCAGTATCGGGACCAATGATCTGAGCCAGTACACCTGCGCCGTGGATCGTATGGCCGGAGGTCTGGCGCAGCTGCTCGATCCGTGGCAGCCGGCGGTCCTCGATCTGATCGCGATGGTCGGTCAGGCGGGCGCCGATGCCGGAAAACCTGTTGGTGTGTGCGGAGAATCCGCGTCTGACCCGCTGTTGGCTCCGGTTCTGGTCGGTTTGGGCGTGACGAGTCTGTCGATGTCGGTCCCGGCATTGGGCGCAGTTCGCGCGCAACTGGCCTCTCTCGATCTGGCGGTGTGCAAGGACATGGCCGCGGCGGCGCGGGGCGCGCGAAACCCGATCGAGGGTAGAGCGGCCGTCGCGCGGATTCGCGAGTCGGCATGAGTACATCAGGCTCGGCTGCTGTCGGCGATCCGATCGTATTGCGGGGAACTGTGATCGGATCTCCGGCCGGGAAGATTCACGACGGAGTCGTCGTCGTGGACGGCGAAAAGATCAGTTGGGTCGGCTCGGCTGCGGACTATGTGGCGTCCACACCCGTCGTCGTCATTCCGGAACGCACCGACGCGGTGATCATGCCCGGCTTGATCGATGTCCACAGCCACGGCGCCGCGGGTGCTGGTTTCCCGAACACCGACGCCGATGGAGCGAGCCGCGCGGCGGCGCACCATTGCGAGCACGGCACGACCGGAATGCTGGCCAGCCTGGTCTCCGCACCGCGCGCAGATCTGGTGCGACAAGCAACGATGCTCGCCGATCTGGTCGAACGCGGAGAACTTCTGGGTATCCACCTCGAGGGGCCGTTCATCAACGGCGTCCGCTGCGGTGCCCAGGATCCGGCAGCGATCATTCCCGGTGATCCGGATCTGCTCGAAGCCGTGTGTGACGCTGCGCGGGGGACCGTGCGGTCCATGACCTTGGCGCCCGAGACCGAGAATTTCGAAGAGTTGCTCGCGATCATGCGTCATCGCAACATCGTGCCGAGTTTCGGTCACACCGATGCCGACGCGGCAACGACGTCGGCGCGCATCGATGCTGCGGTGCACGGGGATTGGGCCGGACAGATCAGCGCGACCCACCTCTTCAACGGGATGCCGCCCCTGCACCATCGATCTCCGGGTCCCGTCGCGGCGTGCCTGGCGGCTGCCGCGAGAGGCGAGATGGTGGTGGAACTGATCGCAGACGGTGTGCATCTTGCGCCCGAGACCGTGTCGATGGTCTTCGACGCTGTCGGACCGGACCAGATCGCCTTGGTCAGCGATTCGATGGCCGCTGCGGGAATGGACGACGGCGACTACCAACTCGGTGCGCTCGACGTCACCGTACAGGCGGGCGTCGCACGGCTCGCGACGACCGACGGCTCGGTCGGCGCGATCGCCGGAGGGACCGCGAGGTTGCTCGACGTGCTGCGCAGCACCGTCTTCGACGGCGGCGTTGCGCTGGAAGACGCTGTCGCAGCGGCAACTCGGAGCCCAGCGCGTCTGCTGGGACTCGGCGACCTGATCGGATCGCTGGCCGTGGGCTGCCGAGCCGACATCGTGGTCACCGATCGTCAATTGCGCCTGGGGCGTGTACTACTCGGCGGAAGAGTCGCCGGAAAGGAAAAATCATGGAAATCGTAATTCAGCCGACACCCGCGGAGGTCGACTCGACCGTCGCGGACATCGTCGAAGGCTACGTCAGAGCCGGGGCGACGACGCTCGGTCTCGCAACGGGGTCGTCGCCGATCGGAACCTATCGTGAACTGGCAGCGAGGCATCGCGACGCCGAACTCGACTTCTCGCTGGCTCGGGCATTCCTGCTCGACGAGTACCTGGGATTGCCGAAACGCCATCCGCAGTCGTACTACTCGGTGATTCGGTCGGAGTTCGTCGATCACGTCAACCTGGATCCCGCGATGGTGTCCAGTCCCAACGGTGAAGCGCCGTGCCCGGAGCAGGAGATCGCCCGGTACGACCAGAGCATCGCGGCGGCCGGGGGAGTGGACGTGCAGTTGCTCGGCATCGGTACCGACGGCCACATCGGCTTCAACGAGCCCGGATCGTCGTTGACCTCGAGAACCCGCGTGAAGACGCTGACCGAGCAGACCCGGATCGACAACGCACGCTTCTTCGACGGTGTGGACGACGTCCCACATCACGTGCTCACCCAGGGGCTCGGAACCATCAGCGATGCAAGGCATCTGGTGATGATCGCGACCGGAGAAGGCAAGGCTGACGCGATCGCCGCTGCCGTCGAAGGTCCGTTGTCTGCTTTCTGCCCGGCTTCGGTGATGCAATTGCATCGCCATGTCACCGTCGTCATCGACGAAGCTGCGGCCAGTTCACTCAAACTTGCCGACTACTACCGGTATGCGCTCGAACACAAGCCGTCGTGGCAGTCCTTCTGACATGACGGTTCTGGAGCTGGCTGTGCAGGACGTGCGGGGGGCGAGGATCGCGCGTTCGGTGGGAGCGACTCGAGTCGAGTTGTGTGCGGCACTCGGCCCGACGGGGGGATTGACGCCCAGCATCGGAGTGATCGAGGCTGCGACGGAGGTGGGGATCGCGGTTCACCCGCTGATCCGTCCGCGCGCTGGAGGTTTTGTGTTCTCACCCGACGAAGTGTGGGTGATGGAGCACGACGTACATGCTGCTGTGGCCGGTGGAGCTTCCGGCATCGTGATCGGCGCGTTGACAGAAGACAATTCGATCGACACCGTCGTGCTGCGCCGCATCATCGGATGCGTGGACCGTGCGCGGGTCGAGGTGACAGTACATCGTGCGATGGACGTGGTGACCGACCGTCTGACCGCGCTGGACGAACTGATCGACCTGGGCGTGACCTGCGTGCTGACGTCCGGGGGTGCGGACACTTGCAATGAGGGACTCGACGAGATCGGTCGAATGGTCGAACATGCCGCGGGCCGGATCCAGATCATGGCCGGTGGCGGAATAACCGTCGACGACATCCCGGCAATCGCTGCCGTCGGCGTCGATGCGGTGCATCTCTCGGCGCGCAAGGTTGTCGCAGTTTCCGGCGGACCTGGTGGGGGATCGGACGGATACGACGTCACCGATGCAGTAGTCGCGCAGGAAGCGGCAGCCGCGCTCCGCGCTGTGCGCCTTTATTAACCCCCCGCGGTTAATAAAGGCGCACAGCCCTTGGGCTCTAGACATACATGGACATCCAACTATAGGATGGTAGACATATTCACTGCTGCCTCTTGGGCGGTCCATACGAGCAAGGAACGGGTTAGCACAATGGTTGAAAATGCGACGGTTCACGAGTTGACGCACTTCGTCGGTGGCAAGCGTGTTCCCGGGACATCTGATCGATTTGCGGACGTGTTCGATCCCAACACCGGCAAGGTGCAGGCCCGCGTCCCCCTCGCGAGCAAGGCCGAGACCGAAGCCATCATCGCCAATGCCGAAGAGGCGCAGCAGGTGTGGGCAGCGTTCAACCCGCAGAAGCGCGCCCGTGTGCTGATGAAGTTCCTCCAGCTCGCTCAGGCCGAGATGGATTCTCTGGCCCGCCTCCTCTCGTCCGAGCACGGCAAGACCGTTGCCGACGCCAAGGGTGACATCCAGCGTGGCCTCGAGGTCATCGAGTTCGCCGTCGGCGCTCCGCACCTGCTCAAGGGCGAATTCACCGAGAGTGCCGGCACCGGCATCGACGTGTACTCCATGCGTCAGCCGCTCGGCGTCGTTGCCGGCATCACGCCCTTCAACTTCCCCGCGATGATCCCGCTGTGGAAGGCCGGCCCCGCCCTCGCCGCCGGTAACGCCTTCATCCTCAAGCCCTCCGAGCGTGACCCCTCCGTCCCGCTGCGCCTGGCCGAGCTGTTCCTCGAAGCAGGACTGCCCGCAGGTGTGTTCAACGTCGTCAACGGTGACAAGGAAGTTGTCGACGTCCTGCTCACCGACGACCGCATCAAAGCCGTCGGCTTCGTCGGCTCCACGCCGATCGCTCAGTACATCTACGAGACGGCCGCAGCTCACGGCAAGCGCGCACAGTGCTTCGGTGGCGCCAAGAACCACGCGATCGTCATGCCGGACGCGGACCTCGACGAGGTTGCCGACGCCCTGATCGGTGCAGGCTACGGCAGCGCCGGCGAGCGTTGCATGGCCATCTCGGTTGCCGTTCCCGTCGGCGAGGAGACCGCGGACGCTCTTGTTGCGAAGCTGAAGGAGCGCGTCGCGAAGCTCAAGATCGGTCGCAGTGACGACGAAGGCGTCGATTTCGGACCGCTCGTTTGCCAGGATGCCCTCGACCGCGTCAACAACTACGTGCAGATCGGCATCGACGAGGGCGCAACGGCAGTCGTCGACGGCCGCGGCTTCACCCTCGAAGGCCACGAAGGTGGATTCTTCGCCGGCGCAACCCTGTTCGACAACGTCACCTCGGACATGCGCATCTACAAGGAAGAGATCTTCGGACCCGTCCTTCAGGTGGTCCGCGCTGCCGATTACGAAGAGGCACTGCGTCTTCCGACCGAACACGAGTACGGCAACGGCGTCTCCATCTTCACCCGCGACGGCGACACCGCGCGTGACTTCACCGCTCGCGTCAACGTCGGCATGGTCGGCGTGAACGTGCCGATCCCGGTCCCGATCGCGTACCACACCTTCGGTGGCTGGAAGCGCTCCGGATTCGGTGACCTGAACCAGCACGGTCCCGACTCCTTCCGCTTCTACACCAAGACCAAGACCGTGACGCAGCGCTGGCCTTCCGGCAAGAAGGAAGAGACCAACCACTTCGTCATCCCCACGATGAACTGATCGGAACACTTTCCATGTTTACTCTGACCGATGACGAGCGGGCGATTCGTGACACTGCCCGCGACTTCGCGGCCGAGCATCTGGCGCCCAACGCAGTGGAGTGGGATCAGACCAAGCATTTCCCGGTGGACGTCCTCCGTAAGGCGGCGTCCCTGGGAATGGGCGGTATCTACATTCGTGAAGACGTGGGTGGCAGTGAGCTGAGTCGCGTCGACGCTGCCCGGATCTTCGAAGAGCTGGCCAAGGGCGATCCGTCGATCGCCGCGTACATCTCCATCCACAACATGGTCACGTGGATGATCGACCAGTTCGGCAACGACGAACAGCGCCACAAGTGGGTTCCCGGACTCTGCTCGATGGATCAACTGGGCAGCTACTGCCTCACCGAACCCGGCGCTGGCTCCGATGCTGCGGGCCTGAGCACCAAGGCCGTTCGTGACGGCGACGACTACATCCTCAATGGCGTCAAGCAGTTCATTTCCGGCGCAGGCACTTCCGACGTGTACGTCGTGATGGCGCGCACCGGATCTGCCGGTGCCAAGGGGATCTCGGCGTTCATCGTGCCCAAGGATTCGCCCGGACTGTCGTTCGGTGCCAACGAGGTCAAGATGGGCTGGAACGCGCAGCCCACCCGTCAGGTGATCTTCGAAGACGTGCGAGTTCCTGCCGCCAACATGCTCGGTGAAGAGGGCAGCGGCTTCCGCATCGCTATGAAGGGTCTCAACGGCGGCCGGCTGAACATCGCCGCCTGCTCGGTCGGTGGGGCCCAGGCGGCGCTGGAGAAGGCAGTCGCATATCTGGTGGACCGCAAAGCTTTCGGTTCGGCACTGATCGAGTCGCAGGCCCTGCAGTTCCAGCTCGCCGACATGCGTACCGAACTCGAAGCGGCCAGGACGTTGCTGTGGCGCGCCGCTGCCGCACTCGAAGACGGAGCGTCCGACGTCGTGGAGTTGTGCGCGATGGCCAAGCGCTTTGCCACCGACACCGGATTCGACGTAGCCAACAAGGCCCTCCAGCTTCACGGCGGGTACGGCTATCTTGCTGAGTACGGGATCGAGAAGATCGTCCGCGATCTTCGGGTTCATCAGATCCTCGAAGGCAGCAACGAGATCATGAGGGTGGTCATCGCGCGCAGCGTGGTCGCATCAGGTCAGGGAAAGCAAGGAGCAGCATGAGCGACGAGCTCGAGGTATTGATCGAAAAGCGTGACGGACTGGGGCTCATCACCCTCAACCGGCCCAAGGCGATCAACGCCCTCAACCACTCGATGGTCAAGGCGATGGCCAAGGCACTCGCGGAATGGAAGTACGACGACGACGTCAAGGCGGTCGTACTCACGGGCGCCGGCGAGCGTGGTCTGTGCGCCGGCGGCGACATCGTCTCGATCTACCACGACGCCAAGGACGGCAAGACCGGTTCGCTCGATTTCTGGCGTGAGGAGTACATCCTCAATTCCGAGATCGCGAACTACCCGAAGCCGTACGTCGCAATCATGGACGGGATCGTCATGGGCGGCGGCGTCGGAGTGTCCGCACACGGCGACATTCGCATCGTGACCGAGCGCTCGATGATCGGAATGCCCGAGACCGGAATCGGTTTCATCCCTGACGTGGGCGGAACTTACCTGCTCTCGCGTGCTCCCGGTGAACTCGGAACGCACATCGCGCTCACCACGGCGCGACTGAGCGCCGGCGATGCCATCGCAGCAGGCTTCGCGGATCACTTCATCCCGTCGGAGAACATCGAGACGTTCATCGCCGCACTCGCGTCGTCTTCGGTTGCCGACGCCGTGGCGCAGTACGCGGAGCCGGCTCCGGTGTCGGAACTGTTGGCCCAGCAGAGCTGGATCGACGCCGCGTACTCTGCCGACGACGTCTCCACCATCGTCGAGCGTCTTCGAGCGAGTGGAATCCCCGAGGCGGAGAAGGCAGCGGAGCAGATTCTCGGCAAGTCTCCGATTGCACTGTCGGTGACCCTGCGATCCCTGCGTCATGCCAAGGAGGCAGCAAGCTTGGAAGAAGTCCTCAACGAGGAGTTCCGGGTCTCGACGGCAGCGCTCGCCTCACACGATCTGGTCGAGGGCATTCGCGCCCAGGTAGTCGAGAAGGACCGAAACCCGAAGTGGTTGCCGGCAACCCTCGAAGATGTCACGGCTGAATCCGTCGATGCCTGCTTCGCCCCGCTGGGCGACAACGAGCTCGGACTCACCCCTCAACCGCAAGGCAACTGATCACCGCCGAAGGAGCATCACTAATGAGCACCATTGGATTTATCGGACTCGGTCACATGGGTGGCCCGATGGCGGCCAATCTCGTCAAGGCCGGACACAAGGTCGTCGGTTTCGACCTGGCACCTGCGGCGCTGGAGCAGGCAGTCAAAGACGGTGCATCGGTGGCGGATTCGGCGGTCGACGCCGTTCGCGGTGCCGACGTCGTGATCACGATGCTGCCGAGCGGTAAGCACGTTCTGGGTCTGTACGAAGAGCTGCTGCCGGTGGCAACACCGGGCACCCTGTTCATCGACTGTTCCACCATCGACGTCGCCGACGCCCGCGAGGCACACGACAAGGCCGAAGCGGCCGGTCACCGCAGCGTCGACGCTCCGGTCTCCGGTGGAGTCGTCGGGGCTACCGCAGGCACGCTGGCATTCATGGTCGGCGGTTCCGAGGCTGACTTCCAAGCCGCGTCACCGTTGCTGGACGTGATGGGCCGCAAGGTCGTTCACTGCGGCGACGCCGGTGTCGGCCAGGCAGCCAAGATCTGCAACAACATGATCCTCGGCATTTCGATGATCGCGATCAGCGAGGCGTTCGTGTTGGGCGAAAAGCTCGGCCTGAGCAACCAAGCGCTCTTCGACGTGGCGTCCAACGCCTCGGGACAGTGCTGGGCACTGACCACCAACTGCCCGGTTCCGGGACCTGTGCCCACCAGCCCGGCCAACAACGACTACCAGCCCGGCTTTGCTGTTGCACTGATGGACAAGGACCTGGGTCTGGCAGCAAATGCGCTGCGCAACAACGGCGTCGATGCAGAGATCGGACTCAAGGCAGCCGAACTCTACAGTCGCTTCCATGCCGCGGGCGGTGGCGGTCAGGACTTCTCTGCCATCATCAACGACATCCGTGACCGTTCGACCGAAGGACAGTAGTGACCGACTTCAACACCATCATCCTCGAGCGTAAGGGTCGCGTCGGCGTCATCACGCTCAACCGCCCGAAGGCTCTCAACGCGCTGAACTCCGAGCTGATGAACGAGGTCGTCGCCGCGGTTGCCGACCTCGAGGCGGACAACGGCATCGGAGCCATCCTGATCACCGGTTCCGAGCGCGCCTTCGCCGCCGGTGCCGACATCAAGGAAATGCAGTCCAAGACGTACATGGACGCATACGCCGAGGATTTCTTCACCCCGTGGGATCGCGTCGCAGCAGCTCGTAAGCCGCTGATCGCCGCCGTCTCCGGATACGCGCTCGGTGGTGGCTGCGAGCTTGCGATGCTCTGCGATTTCATCATCGCTTCGGATACCGCGAAGTTCGGCCAGCCCGAGATCAAGCTCGGTGTCATTCCGGGTATCGGTGGCTCGCAGCGCCTTACGCGCGCCGTGGGCAAGGCCAAGGCCATGGAGCTGTGCCTCACCGGCCGCAACATGGACGCAGAAGAAGCCGAACGTGCAGGCCTGGTTGCTCGGATCGTTCCGGCCGCCGATCTGCTCGACGATGCCTTGAAGACCGCAACCACCATCGCCGAGATGTCGCTGCCGATTGCGATGATGGCCAAGGAAGCAGTCAACCGCTCCTTCGAGACCACCCTCGCCGAGGGCGTCCGCTTCGAGCGTCGGGTGTTCCACTCGACCTTCGCGACGGAGGATCAGAAGGAAGGCATGACCGCGTTCGTGGAGAAGCGGTCGGCAGAATTCAAGCATCGCTGAATTTCAACAGCGCCGAATTTCAACAGCGCTGAAACTGCCCTCACACTCGTCGAGAGTGTGAGGGCAGTTTCTTTGTGTGTACGGGTGGTCGGTTCACCACTTGGTCGGTGCGCCGCCGGTGTCGAAGTCACCCGCAGTCTTGCGAAGTTCAGTGAGGATCGTCACCAATTGCTCGAGCTTGTCCTGCTGGAGTCCGGGGTGAGCGAACACCTTGCTGTTGAGCATTTCGGTCGCTTCGAGGGCCAGTGCGCGACCGGTGTCCGAGATCTCGATGAGCGTTGCACGGCGATCGCTGGGATGCGGGACCCGCCTGACCAACTCCGCTTTCTCCAAACGGTCGACGGCATTGGTGACGCTGGTGGGGTGAACCTGGAGTCGGGCACTTGCCTTGGCCATCGGGAGTGCGCCCGACCTGGTGAAGGTGAGAAGCGTCAGCAGTTCGTAGCGGGCGAAGGTCAGCCCGAGAGGCTTGAGTACCTCTTCGACCCGCGCCATCATGATCTGCTGCGCACGCATCACCGACGTGACCGCAGCCATACCGTCGGCGACATCGCTCCAACCGTGCTTCGTCCACTGACGATGCGCCTCTTCGATGGGGTCGAGGGGGAGCGGCGCGGGGGGAGACATAGGTTCGATCATCCCATGTTGGCAAGCGGTCGGGTGCCTTGTCTGATTGTGTGTCGCAGCCGCTTACGTCTGTAGAGTCCCACGGGTGATTTCAATCCTCGTAGCGGGTGGCGTCTCGTTGTTCGTCGCGCTCTTCCTGACTCCGTTTCTCATTCGTGTGCTTTCGCGGCAGGGGCTCGGGCACGAGATTCGGATCGAGGGTCCGCAGAGCCATCAGGGCAAGCGTGGCACCCCGTCGATGGGCGGCATCGCGATCATCGCCGGCATGTGGGCGGGCTACCTGGCGGCGCACATCATCGGTTTCGGCTCGCGGCTACCGCGGCTGTCTGCATCCGGTTGGCTGGTTCTCGCGCTGGCGACGTCACTGGGAATCGTCGGCTTTCTCGACGACTTCATCAAGATCCGCAAGAAGCGCAATCTCGGGCTGAACAAGACGGCAAAGACTGTCGGACAGCTGGCGAGTGCCATCATCTTCGGCATTTTGTTCCTGCAGTTCTCCAACAACAACGGAGTCACTCCCGGAAGCCAGTACCTGTCCCATGTTCGTGACATCTCGGTGTTCTCCATGGGTGCCATCGGATTCGTGGTCTTCTTCTGCATTCTGGTGTTCGCCTGGTCCAACGCCGTCAATTTCACCGACGGCCTCGACGGTCTCGCGGCCGGGTCGATGGGCATGATCCTGGGGACCTACGTCGTCATCGCCGGTTGGCAGTACCGGAACTCGTGTGTCCTCGAGCCTGCCGCCGGTTGCTACGACGTTCGTGACCCTCTCGATCTAGCGATCGTCGCTGCCGCCGCAGGCGGGGCGTGCCTCGGCTTCCTCTGGTGGAATGCCGCCCCGGCTCAGATCTTCATGGGCGACACCGGCTCCTTGGCACTCGGCGGCCTGGTTGTCGGCCTGTCCGTCACGACGCACACCGAGCTGCTGATGGTCATCATCGGCGCCCTGTTCGTCGCTGAGATCCTGTCGGTGATCATCCAGGTTCTGGTCTTCCGATCGTCCGGTCGACGCGTATTCAAGATGGCCCCGATCCATCATCACTTCGAGTTACTCGGTTGGCCGGAAACCGTCGTGATCGCAAGATTCTGGATCTTCGTCGCGATCTCGTGCGTCCTGGGACTTGCCACCTTCTACAGCGAATGGTTCTCCGCTGCCGGTTAGACCGATTCACTCTTTCGGGTCGTAGCCAGAAGAGCGATCAGACCGAGCGACACACACGCCGTCATCGTGACGGCCAGGGCTGTGCTCGTGTTTCCCAGTAGGCCGACGGCCGGCGCGATGGCCGCACCGACGCCGAACTGGAATGCACCGAGCATTGCGGCGGCAGTACCGGCCGCTTCGCCGTGACGAGCGAGCGCCAGTGCCGGGGCGTTGGGCAGAACGAACCCGATGGCACCGGCCATGACCCACAGTGCGATCACGAATCCGGCGAGCCCGCCCAGTTCCAGGACCGCGACAGCAATGACGACGGCCCCGGAGACAACGGCAGCCACGAGGGCCCACTTGGTGATCTGCTGGGGAGTCCACCGATCGAGCAGTCGGACGTTGACCTGCGAAGCGCCGATCAACGCAATCGCGCCCGCACTGAAGAGCAGCGCGAACTCCTGTTGATTGAGGCCGTACTGATCTTGATAGACAAACGACGCGCCCGAGACATACGCGAACAACGACGCCATGCCGACGCTGGAGACGAGCGTGAGGACCATGAACGTGCGGTCGCCGAGCAGCGAACCGTAGGTACGGAGAACCGACGTCAATCCGCTCGGGCGACGCTTTTCCTTCGGCAATGTTTCGGACAGTCCGAACGCACCGATCATCGCTGTGCCGACGCCGATCAGTGCCAGGACGACGAAGATCCCGCGCCAGTCGAGGGCGACGAGGAGGGCGCCACCGATGCTGGGCGCCAGGATCGGCGCAACGCCGAGCACGAGCATCAGCCGGCTCATCACGACGGCAACGGTGTTACCGCTGTAGAGGTCGCGGACGATCGCCATGGTGACCACTGCCGCGGCCGCCGCGCCCATGCCCTGGAAAACCCGCAGGATGCCGAGGACAGCGATGCTCGGTGCGAAGACCGCCAGCAGCGAAGCCAGGATGTGCACACCGATCCCGGCGAGCAGCGGCTTCTTGCGGCCGAGAGTGTCCGAGAGCGGCCCGACCAACAGCTGTCCGAGTGCGAGGCCGATGAGGGTTCCGGTGATCGTCAGCTGAACCGTTGACGACGAGACTCCGAGATCGGCACCGATATCCGGCAGCGCGGGCAGGTACATGTCGATGGTGAAGGGTCCGAGTGCAGTCATGGAACCGAGGGCAAGAATCTTCCCGACGCTCGGCTTACGGTCGATACTGCTCGTTTCCAGCGGGGCTGCCTTCACAGGCGGGGCTGCCTTCACAAGCGGGGCGATGGCGGTGTTCTCGGCACTCATGAAACCTTCTGGGTTGTCTGGGTCTGGCGAACTGCTCGGTCGTTCGGGCGAAATTCGGGCCGCAATCGAATGACCTGCGCCCACCGAGGGAGTCAGCATCGAGACTGACCGATTTGTTCCCGAAAGGCCCGCACTTTTCCCAGAGACTGGAACGCTTGGTGAGAATGCACTCGAATCATGCTGAGCGGAACTGTGGTTCGAGATCGTCACTCAGGGCAGAGTTACTCACTGACGCGGGTGTGGCTGAGTGGCTAGGCACCGGCCTGCAAAGCCGTTCACACGGGTTCGAGTCCCGTCATCCGCTCGTGTCGGAGACCGGCAGGCATATCGCCTGCCGGTCTCTCTTGTGTGGTCCCGGTTCGCGGGGTCGGCTGCGATAGTCTGGGCTGCCGGAGCGAGCGGACCACATGAGTGAGGCACTGAATTGATTTCGGGACAGGACCTGCGATCGCGGCGCTTGCACGTGGGGATCAGTCAGTTCCAGTTCGCCCGCCAGGCGGGAGTCTCGTCAGCAGTCGTCTCCGCGTGGGAACTCGACAAGGCATATCCGAAGCCACCGGTTGAGCGAGCAGTCCTCACGGCCCTCTCCGCGTTGGAAGCGGCCAAGCGTGAGGGCACGTACGCGGCCCCACGGAAGCGATCGAGCGGTAGTACCCGTGCGCGTCGAGCGACACCGGTCAACGACCCCGCCTCGGTGGCCAGGCGTGCGGTCGCGGGGGCAGGAAACGGTGGCCCCACCGTATTGACGGCATTCTCCGGTTGTGGCGGTATGGCCGAAGGCTTTCGGATGGCGGGGTTTTCGGTGGAGGGATACATCGAAGTCGTGCCGGAGGCGCGCGCGACCTTCGATCGGAACTTCCCCGGCGCGCGGTGCCTCGGTGAGGACATCCGGGCGATCGACGAAGCCCGTGTGAAAGATCTTCTGGCACAGGTGAATATCGATGTGTTGGCCGGGGGGCCGCCGTGTCAGGGTTTCAGTCTCGCCGGCCGGCGAGACCGCGACGATCCGCGTAACCATCTCTTCCGAAACCTACTCGAGCTCGCCGATCTGGTGAGGCCGAAGGTCGTGGTGATGGAAAATGTTCGGCTGCTGCTGAGCATGAAAGACCCGGACGGTGGGATGGTCGTCGACCGGATTCTCGGCGAGATGGCTGCATGCGGTTACGACGCGTCGGTCAACACGGTCAATGCGCAGGATTACGGCGTCCCGCAGTTCCGGGAACGAGTGTTCATCGTGGCGACCCGCCGCGACAGTGGTATCGGGCCGCTGCGTTTCCCGCCGAAGACTCACGGCGTGAATGATGTTGCGCCGCTGAGGACTTTCCGCGATGCCACCGTCGATCTGGCCCCGCTGGAATCCGGGCAGGCCTGCGAGACGGACCCGCTGCACTGGGCCGTCGAACATCCCGAGCACGTCTTGCGGTGGCTGCGTGATGTACCAGAAGGAATGTCGGCTCACGACAACGAAGATCCGGCGATGCGACCGTCGTCCGGATACAACACGACGTACAAGCGACTCCGGTGGGACGAGCCGGCGTCCACGGTCGGAACCACTTTCGGGATGATCTCGGCTTCACGCAACGTGCATCCGAAACACACGCGATCGTTGACCGTTCGAGAAGCTGCTCGCCTCCAGACCTTTCCCGACGACTACATCTTCGAGGGCAAGTGGGGAGCGGTGCGCACGATGATCGGCAATGCGGTGCCGCCGCAGCTGGCGTCGGTACTGGCAGGAGAGATCAAGAAGGCACTCGGCTGAGATAGAGCACCTACGGAAAATGGGGCCGACGATGTCGGCCCCATTTCGAGTTACGCCCTGGCAGGGGTGTGGTGCAAGCGAATCAGCTGAGGTTGAGCTTGGCGATCAACGGCTGGACGACCTTGATGATGTCGATGACGGCGCTGAGGGTGTTGATGGAACCCATGTTTCGGTCCTCCGTGTCGTATGTACAGGTGTGTATGTACAAGGTTGTGTCTGCGTGGTGTTTCTGTACGACCTTGTGTCGCAGACACAAGTTAGCAAACTGGACGCTTGTTTGGGTCGAAATGACGGCTTTGCGCTGAAGTTGCTGAAAAGTTCACGGATTGTTCAGGAACGTAAACAAAAAACAGGCCGGACTCCCCGAAGTCCGGCCTGTCGATGACGCTTTGCGATCAGCTGAATGCCGAAAGTGCGCTGATGAGGCCGATGCCCGCAACTGCGACCTTGAGGACACTCAAGACGTCTTCGAGCTTGACACCCTCGGGCAATACGTTTTCGACAGACTCCATGTTGGATCCTTCATGTGTTGGGGTCGTGGTCCAGTGCCACTGCAAGCAAGATACCCAATCGTGACCACCTGTGAAACCCCGGCACGAAGATCACAGTTGTGTTGCGCCGGACTCACTGGCCGTCGCGACAACGGTGGCTGCCACTATTTGCTCCACGCTGATGCCCGCTGCCGGTAGGCAGTGGTAGAAGATTCGTTCGCAAAGGTCGACCATTTCGCCTCGCTCGAGCGTCGGCTCGTCGATCCAGTTGACGACGATTTCCTCCATGAATGCCTGCCACCCGGCGATTGTCGCCTCCACGGTCGCGTTCGATTCGATGCCTAGATTCGTCAGCGCAGCGACGATCCACGTGGTGAAAGTGCGGCGCATGCCTCGGTAGATCGTGCGCATTCGAACGTCGCCACTGCCGGCCATACGCATCACGGCGAGGTAAATGGTGGGGTGCTCGATAACGGCGTCGACGAATGTCTCGATACCTGAGCGCAGCTGGGACGTGATGGGTAGCTCGGGATCCGGTCGCATTCGATCTTCGAGATCGGCCGAGGCGGCCTCGAGGATGGCGTTCTGGAAACCCTTCTTGTTCTTGAAGTAGTGGAACAGCAGTGGCGGCGAGACACCGGCCTCGGCTGCGACGCGATCCATCGACAGTTGGTCGAAAGGCTCGGTCCGCAGCATCTGTACTGCCACCTCGAGGATTTGCCTCTGACGGTCTTCGGGGGAGCGGGGGACTGCAGCCATTCCGTCATCTTATGTATTGGTTCGGAAGGTTCATTGACTTTAACTCAACGCTGTCTATAACGTGAGGTAACACATACGTGAGGCGAGGAGTCCGACAGTGTCTGCTTTCGACATCGTGGTCAACGACGGGTTGTGGTTCGACGGGACGGGGGCTCCAGGTCTGCGTCGTAATCTCGGAATTCGAGACGGCGTGGTCGCGGAGGTGTCCACGACGCGCCTCGAGATCGGGACGGACACAGAAGTGATCGACGCGGCCGGCAAATGGGTTCTCCCCGGCTTTGTCGACGTCCACACGCACTACGACGCCGAAGCCTTGGTCAGTCCAGGGCTTCCGGAATCGGTTCGCCACGGCGTCACGACGGTCGTGCTCGGCAATTGCTCGCTGTCGACGGTGTATTCGACGCCGCGCGAGATCGCGGATCTGTTCAGCCGGGTCGAAGCAGTTCCCCACGACGCGGTGCTGCGCATCCTCGAAGCGAACAAGACCTGGACCGGTCCCGCGGCGTACACCGCCGCCCTCGAAGCCCTTCCCCTCGGACCCAATGTCGCGGCCTTCATCGGTCATTCCGACATCCGCACGCACGTACTCGGACTGGGGCGCGGCACCGACAAGAAGGTCAAGCCGACTCGCTCGGAACTCGGCCGGATGGGCTCGATGCTCGAGGACGCCATCGACGCTGGGATGCTGGGCCTGTCGTCGATGACCAATGCCCTCGACAAGATCGACGGCGACGAATATCGTTCTCGCTCTTTGCCGTCGACGTATGCACGGTGGAAAGAGTTCCGATTCCTCAATCGCATCCTTCGTGATCGCGGAAAGATCTTGCAGAGCGCTCCGACCATCAACCTGCATCCGAACGTCGCGGCGTTCTTCGCCGAAAGCTCGGCGATCGGACGCAAGAAACCGCTCAAGACGTCGCTGCTCTCCGGTGCGGATTCGAAGGCCTACCCGGTGATCGTGTACTTCATGCTCGCTGCGGCCCCACTGCTCAATCGCTTCGCGAAGACCGATTTCAAGTGGCAGCACCTTCCGGTTCCCTTCACCGTCTACGCGGATGGAATCGACCTGGTCGTGTTCGAGGAGTTCGGTGCCGGCGCCGCCGCTTTGCACCTCAAGGACCAGGTGGAGCGCAACGAACTGCTCCAGGACGAGTCGTACCGTCGCGCATTCCGTAAGGACTACGACAACAAGTTCTCACCCCGCATCTGGCATCGCAATTTCTACGATGCGGTCATCGTGGGATGCCCGGACGAGACGTTGATCGGCAAGAACTTCGGTCAGGTCGGTGACATCCGCGGAGTGCACCCGGTGGACGCGTACCTCGACCTGGTGGTGAAGTACGGGCGAGATCTTCGCTGGCGCACCACCATTGCCAATCACCGGCCCAAGTTCGCGAAGAAACTCGCCGCGAGTTCCGGTGTGCAGATGGGCTTCGGCGATGCCGGCGCGCATCTGCGCAACATGGCGTTCTACAACTACCCGGTGCGACTCCTCAAGCGCGTCAAGGACGCTCAGAGTGACCGCAAGCCGTTCCTCACCATCGAGCGCGCAATCCACCGCCTGACGGGCGAACTGGCGGACTGGTACGGCATCGACGCCGGGCATCTACGCCAGGGTGACCGCGCGGACTTCGTTGTCATCGACCCGGCCGGGCTCGACGAGTCGGTGGACGGGTTGTTCGAGGCAAAGGTTCCCGAGTACGGCGGGATCAGCCGGATGGTCAACCGCAGCGACGACGCAGCGGTCGCTACGGTGATCAACGGCCGACTCGTCTACCGCGAAGGTGAATTCGCCCCCGGATTCGGAATCGAAAAGACAGGTCAGTTCCTGCGTGCCGGTGAAAAGGCTCCGGTTACCAGGGCCGCGAAGACTAGCGTGGCGCTATGACTACACCGGCGGATCGCCTCACCTCGTACTCCCGGTCCGGGCTGACCTTCGACGTACGCGACGAAGGACCCGCCGACGGTCCGGTCGTGGTTCTCCTGCACGGGTTTCCGCAGGATTCCCGCTCATGGGATCACCTTGCGCCGTTACTGCACGCCCGCGGCTTCCGGACCGTCGCACCGGATCAGCGAGGGTACTCACCCGGCGCCAGGCCGAAAGCGCGCTGGGCGTACCGTGGGTCCGAACTCGCCGCTGACACTGTCGCACTGATCGACGCGCTCGCGGTGGGCAAAGTGCACCTGGTCGGCCACGACTGGGGTGCCGCAGTCGCATGGCAGGTGGCCGCCGAACGGCCGGACTTGCTCGATACCGTGACCGCGGTGTCGGTTCCGCACCCACTGGCGTTCGTCAAGGCGATGGTGACCAGCACACAGGGACTGAAGTCGTGGTACATGGGCGCGTTCCAATTACCCTTCGTCCCCGAGAAGATTCTGTCCTCCACGTCGGCAGGTGAAAAGTTCCTGATTTCGAGCGGGCAGACGCCGGAGAACGCGCGGCGCGATCTGAACGCCATGCTGGCTCCCGGTCGGCTACGCGGCGGTCTGAACTGGTACCGCGCGATGTGGATGACCAAGCCGAACCCCGCAACTGCCAGGGTCACCGTGCCGACCCTGCACGTCTGGAGTGACGGCGACGCCGCCATCGGCCCCAAAGGGTCTGCGCTCACCCCCGCGTTTGTCGACGGCCCGTACCGGTTCGAGGTTCTCAGCGGCGTGAGCCACTGGATTCCGGACGAGGCGCCGGTCGAGTTGGACCGACTGCTGGGTGAGCATCTCAGCAGCTGACCGCGTTTTGATCACTGAAGCCCCCGCCGTTCGGCGGGGGCTTCAGTCGTCAGCAAGGTCGTCAGCAAGGTCGTCGACCAACCGTGGTCAGCGAGCTCCGAATCGCTCTTCCACCTGCTCCTTCGTCAGACCGAACTCCTCGAGCGTGTACTTGTGCGACGGTTTGCGAGCACCCGAGCGGCTTTCCTCGTGCATGGCCTCCATCGACTGCTGCGCGGCAGCTGTCAACGGGATGTCGAAGTGCGTGTAGATGTTCTCGACGGTCCCCAGCGGATCGGTGACGAAGTCCTGATAGTCGACGTCGATGAACTGTGCGGGATTGTGGTGTGCGCGTGCACTGTCGAACTGCTCGAGCCCCCTGGCCCACAATTCGAGCTGACTTTCGCCGATCACCTTGTCGGTGAACGTGTTCGACCAACCCTCTGTAGCCTGGGCGGCCAGGCTGCACACCGACGGAATGATCGTCGTAGGGGAGCGGTGAGTCTGAATGACGAGCGCGTCGGGGTACGCCTCCATCAATTCGTCGAGCGCGAACAGGTGGCTCGGGTTCTTGAGGACCCACCGTCGATCCTGATCGGGCAGACCGATCAGCTGCAGGTTCTTCTTGTGTCGCGCATAGGCGTTCGACCACTCCTGGTCCTTCAGCCATGCGGAGTACGTGGGTAGATTGGCCAGACACTCGTACGACACGGACTTGAACGTCTGACGCAAGAGTTGCCAACATTCTTCGACTTCGCTGGCCGACATGTAGTGCACGCCCATGAATTCGGGATGCTCGACGTGGTGTTGACCGAATGTCTCCTCGATCTTGGCGAAGACCGGGTTCGATTCCCACGTATCGCGAGGCGGGCGAGGCTGAGGGAACTCGGTCAGCCACATCTCGAGGCCCTGGTGAGCCGGGTCGACCGTGAGGAGGCGGTGCAAGGCAGTGGTGCCCGTGCGTGGCAATCCGGTGACGAAGATCGGCCGCTCGATCTTGACGTCGGCGTGTTCCGGATGCTCCTTCCACGCCGATTCGCTGAGGAGACGGGCCACCAGGGCGCCGCGAAGGAATACCCGAGAGATCTTGCTGCCGAAGGGCGTCAGATCCTCGTCGCGGTCGTAAGACTCGAGCAGGACCGACAGAGCCTCGGTGTAATCGTCGACGCCGAAGTCCGTCAGGCCGGTCATCCGCGTCGCCGAGGCATGGAGATCCTCGACGGTGCCGACGTGAGTGCGTTCAGTCATGGTGCTCCTAGTGATGGAATTCGCCGCAGTTGACGTCGATGCATTGGCCGGTGATCGCGCTGGCCATCGGGGACGCCAGGAAGATCGCCGCATCGGATACTTCATCCGTCGTCGGCAGGCGCTTGAGGTCGGTGTTCGACGCAGTGTGCTCGTAGATCTGCTCGACAGTCATGCCGAACTTCTCCGCCTGGTGCGCGAAGTATCCCTTGAGGGTGTCACCCCAGATATAGCCGGGTGCAATCGAATTGACACGAATTCCCTGCGGGCCGAGTTCGGTGGCCAGGGACTGCGACATGGCGAGCAGGGCCGACTTCGCCATCTTGTAGCTGCCGTAACGCTCTTGCGAATGCCGCAACACCATCGAATTGATGTTCACCACGGAGCCGTCCGACTCGCCAAGTGCCGGCGTGAACAGCTGAGTCAGGCGCAACGCCCCGAGAACGGTCAGTTCGATGCTGTCGCGGATGTGCTGGTAATCGGTGCGAGCCAACGGTTTCATCGACGGAATCGAGAATGCATTGTTGATCAGAGTGTCCACTTTGCCGTAGGCGGCAATGGACTCGGCCACCAGATTCTCGGCGGAAGCCTGGTCGGTGATGTCGGTGGCAACGGTGACGGCGCGCCCACCGGCATCGACTATTTCTTTCGCAACGTCGTCGAGTCGCGATTGCGTACGTGCTGCGAGAACAAGACCCGCGCCGGCCGACGCACATCGAAGGGCCAGAGCGCGGCCGAGTGCCGGGCCGACTCCGGAGATGACTACTACACGGTCTTCGAGCAAGGCGGTCATGATTACCCCAGCATTCGGTTGTCGATGGCGGCCTGGCGCTGGGCAATGCGTGCTGCCCAGTCCTCGGCGGTGATGGCGTTGGTGTCGAAATGCGGCAGGTGCTTCGCAATATCTGCGACGGCGACGATTTCGACGGTGGGACCGTCCTGCGGCGTCAGCTCGCGGGACACGCGCTGCCAACGGAACTGCAGAATGCCGCGCGGATGTCCGACGGTTTCGATCCAGTTGGTGACACCGGGGTTCTTCTCGCTGACCACCATTCGAACCATCCCGTCCGGATCGACCTGTGCCTGGCCGTTGTTGAGGGAGGTCTGATGATTGACGTAGTCCAGTGAGATGTACCAGAGGCTCCCCAGTTGGAAGCCGAGATACGGTGCGTCGGAGGCGGGAACGGTGATGATCATCGCCTGCTCGTCGGTGAGTTCGTAATGTCCCACCGACGAGTACTGCGTTGCCAGCCCGCCCGGTGTCAGGCGTGGTTCGGTCATGGTGTTGACCGCGAGCTTGAGGTAGAACCACTCCGGGAACTGGAGCCACGTCTTGACCCGCGTGACCAGTGCCTTCCCAGCCCGGGCGTAACGCTTCTCGGTCTCTTCGGCGGTGAGAGGTGGCGGCGCGATCCCGATCGAATCGGTGCGCTCGATGCGGATCACGCCGCGCTGCTGACTCCAGTCGCTGTAGACCTCGCGAACAACCAGCTGCGAGGATCCGGGCGCCAGGGTGTAGTAGTTGGCTCGTCCGTCGGCGGGGCCGGGGCCGAACCAAGCGACGAAGTTGCCGTCGTCGTCTATCTCCAGCTCGCGGTCGTCGAAGGCGATTTCGCTGCCGGGAACGTTCGAGTTGGTGTAGTTCCCACTCAACACCTGGAAGCTGAGATCGGCTGTGGTGCCGCGCTTTCCGGTGACCTTGTATTCCTTGTCGTCGTTGATACGGGCGCCGAAGTACAGAGTGTCGGGGTTGTCGAGGCCCATCTTGGTGAATGGTCCGGTGCCCTGGATGAAACTCGGATGGGTCTTTTCGCCGGCCCAGGCGGCATGCGTCGTCGCAATGATTCCGCCGGCCAGATATTGGTATCCCTCCAGTAGATCCTGTTCGGATCTGATGTGCGGCGCAGTCTCGATCAATTTCTCGGCTTCGGCGATCGCCTCGGCAAACGGGTCCGTCAGCACGCTGGCTCCTCACAGTTCCGACTATGTCGCCGGTCCAGAGCGTCGTGGTACAAATATGTACCTATTTGGTAGATGTTGGGTATTTCGACAATAGAACGCGTTCTAGGGAGTGGTCAATGGGTGGACCGGAGAAGGCGCCTGAAGCAGCACGCTCGAGGGGGAGGCAATCGCCTCCCACCGAACGGGTGGTTCAGGTGCTCGACTACCTCGTCGGCCGCCCTGATCAGCGGTTCGGGCTGTCGGAACTGGCCCGCGCGCTCGAGATCAGCAAGCCCACCTGCTTGGGAATCCTCACGGCGCTGGCTGATCGTGGATACCTGACTCGGGACGAGGTGTCGAAGACCTATGGGCTCGGTCCGGCCTTGATCGCGGCCGGACGTGCAGCTCAGCGGGGATTTGCCGTCGGACCCATTGCCCGCACCCATCTGGAGAAAGTGAGCACGGAGTTCGGGACGACGTGCACGGCGTCCGGTGTGATCGGTGATCAGATCAGCGTTCTCGAAGTGACCGGACCGATCGGCGCGCGTCGCGCCGCCAAGGTCGGTCAGGTGTACCCGTTCGCTCCACCGGTCGGACTGATGTACGTCCTCTGGGGTTCGGATCACGACATGGACAGTTGGCTGAGCAAAGAGCCGAGCCTACGGGTGCGCTTGGATCGCGAGCGTCTGTGGAACGTGGTCCGCGAGTGTCGGGCTGCGGGGTATCTGGTCGAGAGTCTGGATCCCGTCGGGCAGCGACTGCACACGCTGATGGCGGGCGTTGCGACGCACGATCTTCCGCCGGAGGTGCGTGAACTGCTCGGTGAGATGGTCTCGAGCCTGGGCGAGAGGGTGTATCTCGGACGCGACATCAGCTCTGACGACGAGCATCCCGTGAGTCTCATTGCCGCCCCGACCTACGACGCCGAGGGGCATCAGGCCCTTGTGCTCACTCTGTATGTGGGTGGGGCGATCACGGGCGCCGAGATCGAGCGCCGCGCCGCGGCGCTGGTTGCGGCGGCGGATGCGGTGACGGCGGAAGTTGGTGGCAGGAGTCCGGTTCGCGGTCTGTGACGTCTGATTGCCGGTCATTGACCTTTGGGTAGAACGAGTTCTATTCTGTGATTGCGTTCAATTTAGAACCAGTCCGGTACATAAATGTACCGATGCGGAAATGGTGTTCCGCACGGAGTACGTGATGCTCAGGAGCGAAAGACATGGCAACACTCCAGACCCCGCCCGCCTACGAGTTGTCGCATCTGCGAGCACTCGAAGCGGAGGCGGTCCATATTTTCCGCGAAGTCGCAGCGACTTTCGAAAAGCCGGTCCTCCTGTTCTCCGGAGGTAAGGATTCCGTCGTGATGCTGCACGTAGCGGCCAAGGCATTCTGGCCTGCCCCACTGCCGTTCGCTGTGATGCACGTCGACACCGGTCACAATTTCGACGAGGTGATCGAATTCCGCGATCAGACGGTCGATCGCTTCAACCTGCGTCTTGTCGTCTCCAGCGTGCAGGACGACATCGACGCCGGTCGCGTCATCGAGGACACCGGAGTCGGTTCCAGTCGCAATCGCCTGCAGACGCACGCGTTGCTGCGCGGAATTCGCGACAACAAGTTCGACGCCGTGTTCGGTGGTGCTCGCCGAGACGAGGAGAAGGCGCGCGCCAAAGAGAGGGTGTTCAGCTTCCGGGACGAGTTCGGGCAATGGGATCCGAAGGTGCAGCGACCTGAACTGTGGAACCTGTACAACGGCAAACACCGTAAGGGCGAACATATTCGGATCTTCCCGCTCTCCAACTGGACAGAGCTCGACATCTGGCAGTACATCGAGAGCGAGCAGATCGACCTCCCCGGCATCTACTACGCCCATCGTCGCGAGGTGGTTCCACGCGACGGAATGTTGTTGGCACGCACCCGCTTCCTTGAGTTGCGCGCCGGCGAAGAGTCCTACGAGGCGTTGGTGCGCTTCCGTACGGTCGGCGACGCAACGTGTACCGGATGCGTCGAATCGTCGGCCGAAACACCGGGCGCTGTCGTGGAAGAAGTTGCGGCGAGCCGTATCACGGAGCGTGGCGCAACCAGAGCTGATGACCGGATTTCCGAAGCTGGCATGGAAGATCGTAAGAAAGAGGGGTACTTCTGATGCCGCAACTGCTGAGAGTCGCTACAGCGGGCAGTGTCGACGACGGAAAATCGACACTCATCGGCCGCTTGCTCTACGACTCCAAGTCGATCTTCGAGGACCAACTCGAGGCCGTGGAACGGAGCAGTCGAGAACGCGGCGACGAGTACGCCAACCTCGCGCTACTGACCGACGGATTGCGCGCCGAGCGTGAACAGGGCATCACGATCGACGTGGCCCACCGGTATTTCGCGACCCCTCATCGGAAGTTCATCATCGCGGACACTCCCGGGCACGAGCAGTACACCCGCAACATGGTGACCGGCGCGTCGACGGCCGACCTTGCCCTGATCCTGGTGGATGCTCGCAAAGGGGTGCTCGAACAGACGCGGCGGCACGCCTTCTTGTCCACTCTCCTGGGGATACCCCACCTCGTGCTGTGTGTGAACAAAATGGACCTGGTGGGCTGGTCTCAGGAACGGTTCGAGGAGATCAAGGAAGAATTCCGACAGTTCGCTATCAAGTTGGACGTTCACGACCTGACGTTCATTCCGGTCTCGGCGCTGTTGGGGGACAACATCGTTGCCCGGACCGAGAACATGTCCTGGTACGACGGGCCTTCTCTGCTGCACCATCTCGAGCAGGTGCACATCGCGTCGGATCGCAACTTGATCGACGCTCGGTTTCCGGTGCAGTACGTGATCCGTCCGCAGAAGCAAACCGACGCCGACCTCCACGATTTCCGTGGATACGCCGGAACGGTGGCCAGCGGCGTCTTCAAGCCCGGCGACGAAATCGTGGCTTTGCCTTCAGGATTCACCTCGACGGTGAAGGCAGTCCACGGGCCGGGCGGTGACGTGATCGACGAAGCGTTTGCGCCCTCGGCCGTATGCATCGAGCTGACCGACGATCTCGACGTCAGCCGCGGGGACCAATTGTGTCGACTCAACAACCGGCCGCAGGTCGGGCAGGAAATCGATGCGATGGTCTGTTGGTTGACCGAACAGACAACTCTGTCGGAGAACAATCGCTACTCGTTGCTGCACACCACGCGCTCCACGAAAGCGCAGATCGTCAAGCTCGACTACCGGCTGGACGTCAATTCGCTGCACCGCGACGAGAAGGCAGAATCTCTGTCCCTCAACGAGATCGGCCGCATCTCGATCAAGACGCAGCAGCCGTTGATGTTCGATCCCTACCGCCGCAACCGCGTGACGGGCAGCTTCATTCTCGTGGACGAGACCACGGGCAATACCGTCGCCGCCGGAATGATCAACGGTCCGACACTCAAGGAATCGCGCGTCGTCTGGCACAGTTCGGAGGTTTCTCGCGAGGAACGTGCGACTGCCGGCGCCACGGTCTGGCTCACCGGTCTCTCGGCCTCGGGTAAGTCGACGATCGCGGTGGAACTCGAGCGGCGGTTGGTGGCCGCGGGTATCCCGGCGTACCGCCTCGACGGCGACAACCTCCGGCACGGATTGAACGCGGATCTGGGATTCAGTGCCGATGACCGCGCCGAGAACGTCCGCCGAGTCGGCTCGGTGGCGCAGTTGTTCGCTGATTCAGGTGCAGTGGCAGTGGCCTGCCTGATCAGCCCGTACCGCGCAGATCGTGATCGAGTGCGGGCGGCGCACGAGGCCGCCGGGCTGAAGTTCGTCGAGGTCTACGTCGACACCCCGATCGAGCAATGTGAAGCCCGAGACCCCAAGGGCATGTACGCCAAGGCCAGGGCCGGGGAAATCACGGGATTCACCGGAGTCGACGATCCCTACGAAGCTCCGACAAGTCCCGAGCTGGTGATCAGACCCGAAGACGGAACGCCTACCGAACTTGCGCTGCGAATTATGGAAGTGTTGGACCGGTGAGCGAATCCACACACAGCAGAATCGCCGACGAGGCACTCGCGGCGGAATTGGCGCAGGCCGCCGGTGCGATCCTCCTGGGGATCCGAGCCGAGGGTCTGGGTGTCGACGACGGTCGTGAACTGGGTCGCCGGGGCGACAAGGCCGCCGATTCCTACATCCTCGACCGGTTGGCTGCCGAGCGGCCGGGCGATGCCGTGCTCTCTGAGGAATCTGCCGACGATCGCAGTCGTCTGGATGCAGCTCGGGTCTGGATCATCGATCCGCTGGACGGCTCCAAGGAATACGGCTTGCCGAATCATGCGGATTGGGCAGTGCACGTGGCGCTTTGGGAGCGCGGTAGCGGAATTACCGCAGCCGCGGTTGCTCAGCCGGCGCTCGGAGCGGTGTACTCCAGTGGCGACGAGGCAGCTTCGGTTGCCGCCAACTCGCCGCTCCGCGTAGTAGTCAGCGGATCGCGACCACCCGCATTCACCGAAGCGGTGGCAGCCGAACTCGGCGCCGACGTGGTGCACATGGGATCGGCCGGCGCCAAGGCGATGGCGGTGGTGCGCGGCGAGGTCGACGCGTACCTGCACGCCGGTGGGCAGTGGGAATGGGATTCGGCTGCACCCGTCGGCGTCGCACAGGCGGCGGGACTGCATTGCAGCCGCATCGACGGTTCGCCGCTGCTCTACAACGAATCTCATCCGTACCTGCCGGATCTCGTGATCTGCCGACCGGAGTTGTCGGAGTCGATCCTGGGCGCAATTGCCAAGCACTCCACGGAGTCTGCGGTCAGCGGACGCGTCGCCATGGCGCGTGAATACGTGAACGCATTGCTCACTCATGACGCAACGAAGGTCCGCTTCGCCGCCGACGCCTGGCGGGTCGAGAACGGTCAGCGAACCGGTGACAGCGGCGCCTTCATCAGCAACGAGCTCGAACAAGGCCAGCAATATCGCGGAATCGTGGCGATACGTGAACTCGCGCTGCGTGAGTGGGGCGAGAGCGTCGTAGCCCGGTATCTGCTCGACCTCGGAACACCTGGCCAGGCACCGGCCGTCACGGTTTTCGTGACCGAGTACTTCGGGATACCGGCAGGCGAGATCGAAAGCATCCTGGCAATCATCGAACCCCACGAAGACGATTCGAAAGAGGCTGGCACACAATGACACCGGACAAGCTGGTCACCGAATTCTGCGCACTGTGGGCAAATGCCGATGTCGCGAAAATTGTCGACTACTTCACTGATGACGTCGTTTATCACAACATCCCGATGGAGCCCGTGGTCGGTCGCGAGGCCGTCCGGGCGTTCATCGAGCAGTTTGTCGGTGCCTTCGGCAACATCGACTTTCAGATCAAGCGTCAGGTCGCGGACGGCAACACCGTCATGAACGAGCGCATCGACGTCTTCACCATCAACGGCGCCGAGGTAGCGCTCCCGGTCATGGGGGTGTTCGAAGTCGAGGACGGAAAGATCAAAGCCTGGCGCGACTATTTCGACATGGCACCGATCAACGCGGCAGCCGGCCAGGCCTGATCGGGGCGCCTACTCCGCGATGACAGCGTGCGGGTAGTCCGCCGAACGGTGCTGGAAACGCGTAATGGCGGGATTCACGATGACGCCGTCACGGATTTCGATGGCGCGGTCGACGGTCTCGTCTGCCTTCCAGGCCGTCTCTCCTGCCATCACAGTGGGCAGGTAGGGAAGAAGTGATTCGCTGATCTCCCACGACGCGGAGTTCCACAGGTATGACGGACTGTGGTCGACACCGTAGTAGGTGATGTTGTCACCGACGATGAAGGTCGGCTCGGCAAACGAGGTGGGGCGAGCCCAACTGAAGCCCATGCCTTCGTCGCACGATACGTCCACGATGAGGCTGCCGGGTTGGAAGTCCATGAGGTCTTCCTCGGTCAGGAACGTCAGTGGGGCGTCCGTGTTCTGCAGTACGCAGTTGACGACGATGTCGTGCTCGGCCAAGAAACCGGGCACCGGCACGCTGTGGTTGTCGAGCATGACGTGGCTGCCACGGACGTCACCGTTGTTGTTGTCGAACGAGACCATGCGCGCCGAGTGGATGGGGGAGCTGACGGCGGTGACTCCACGCTGGGTGAGGACGTCCACTTCGTGGATACCGTGCGCCTTGAGTGCTGTGACCGCGCCGCGTGCAGTGGCTCCGAAACCGATCACGGCAGCGGTGAGACGCCGGCCGTAGTCACCGGTGGAACCGATCAACTGCAGGGCGTGCAGTACCGAGCAATAACCGGCGAGCTCGTTGTTCTTGTGGAACACATGCAGATTGAACGATCCGTCGCTGTGCCAGAAGTTCATGGCCTCGAAGGCGATGAGAGTCAGTTTCTTGTCGATCGCGATCTGTGTCAGTTCGGTGTCCTGGACACAGTGCGGCCAGCCCCAGAGAACCTGACCTGATCGTAGCTCGGCGAGGTCACGCACCAACGGCTTCGGTAGCAGAACCACATCGGTTTCCGCCAAAATCTGCTTGCGCGTGCGGATTCCGGCAACGAGGCGCGAGAGGTAGTCGTCGGAGTAGCCGAAGGGGTGACCGTAGCCTTCTTCGAGGTAGATCCGAGAACGTAGTTCGGCATCGATGCGATCGAAATGCGCAGGATGGATCGGCAACCGGCGTTCTGCCGGTTTGCTCGACTGTCCGATGACTCCAAGGGTGCGTGCGTTGTTCAATTGTGTATCTCTCGATAGGAGCAGGTAGAGATGTCAGGCAGGAGCCTGAGGGACTAGCAGAAGCCGCAGGAACGCTGGCAGATTGCCTCGGCCAGGACCGCGTGAAAGCGTGCTGGCTGCGCTGCTGTCGATCGCCGACGGCAACAGAAAGGCGCGTCGGTATGTGCTCAGTCTAGTCCGGAACGGCCCTCACCCGGTGGCCGGGCGCTGTGTTGTGCTCCGCTGACGTGTGGCTACTGCTCGCGCAGGCGTGAATCCAGTACGGCCAGTTGAATTTTGCTGGCGTCCGCGTGTACCTGACGTCCTTTGTCGGTGACGTCGACGAAGACTCCGCGCCGGTCGGCCTCGCACAGTGCTCGCTGAACCAGTCCGGCCTTCTCGAGACGGGCCACGCTACGGGAGAGCGCGCTGGGACTCAGGTACATCTCCGAGGCAAGCTCCTGCATGCGTGGACGTTCGCACGTGGCGTCCATGAGTCGGTCGAGAGCCTCGAAGTCGCTCATGCTCAGCCCATGCGCCGACTGCATCTGGCGATCGAGTTCGCACGCGATGTCGTTGTAGCTGGTCGACAGCGAGCGCCAGGTGTTGCGCAATTCGGATTCCGACGTCACGACCGCATTCTAGTTGAAGACTCGATTACGTGCAATTGCATTAAATGCTTGTGCATTATGTGCATGTGCATCTATTCTCGCTGACGTGACTTGCACAGACTCGACACTCAAACCATTCGATTCGCCGGACGCCCCGGTTTCTACGGAATCCTCGGATCCGGCCACAGGGGAGGGCTGGTCCCTCAAGCTGTGGGGCATCCTCGCGGTGCTCTGCCTCGTGTTGTTCCTCGACGGTCTCGATGTGTCGATGGTGGGCGTCGCGCTTCCGTCCATCGGCAATGAACTGGGCCTGTCCACTACCTCGCTGCAGTGGATCATCAACGGCTACGTCCTCGGATTCGGCGGCCTGTTGCTACTCGGTGGACGTACCGCCGATCTTCTCGGGCGCAGGAAGGTCTTCCTGATCGCACTGACCGTGTTCGCAATCGCCTCGCTGGTCGGTGGCCTTGTCGACAACGGAACACTGCTGATCGCATCACGATTCGTGAAGGGATTGGCTGCGGCCTTCACCGCTCCGACCGCAATGTCCATTCTCACCACGACGTTCAAGGAAGGTCCGGCCCGTAACCGTGCGCTGTCGGTGTTCTCCGTGTTCGGCGCCAGTGGTTACTCGTCCGGTCTGATCCTCGGTGGGCTGTTGACCAGTGCCGGTTGGCGATTCACGTTCCTGATGCCGGTTCCGTTTGCCGTCATCGCGCTGATCGGTGGGTACTTCCTCATTCCGCGGGACCGTCCCGCAGATACCGGGGGACACGACCTCGTCGGCGCCGTCACCCTGGTGACGGGAATGCTTCTCACGGTGTACACGATGGTTTCGGCTCCGACCCGTGGATGGGCACACCCGATGACGCTGGGTTCGTTCGCCGTCGCAGCCGTGCTTCTGGCGACGTTCTTCTTCGTGGAGAAGAAGGTGGCGCATCCGCTTGTGCGACTTGGGCTTCTGCGCGTCGGCACCATCGTTCGTGCAAATCTGGCCATCATCGCGCTCTTCGGTTCCTACCTGAGCTTCCAGTTCATGATGACGATCTTCCTGCAGTCGGCCCTCGGCTGGTCGCCCCTGAAGATGGCGATGGCACTGCTGCCCGCGGGCATCATCGTCGCATTCGGATCGCCGTTCGTCGGACGGCTGGTCGACCTGTACGGCAGTGCCAAGCTCATCATCGCGGCACTGACCTCGCTCAGCGTCGGGTACCTCTGGTTCCTCTTCGCGGGCAGCGATTCACCGTCGTACGTCGTGGCGATTCTGCCGAGCGTCATCCTGCTCGGACTCGGATTCGCGCTGGGGTACACCTCGATCATGGCCCAGGCCACCTCGGGTGTCGACGACTCGGAGCAGGGTTTGGCGTCCGGGCTGGTGAACACCTCCGCTCAGGTCGGTGCGGCGCTCGTGCTCGCTCTGACCACTGCCCTCGTGACCGCTGGATCGCACACCGCGTCCGGCGCCGGTACCGCCGGATTCGAGCAGTTCCATCCCGGACTGATCCTGGTTACCGGAGTCGCGCTGGTGGGCTTGGCGATCACCGTCTCGCCGCTGTTACGTGGAAGGTCGCAGCGGGGAAGATCCGTGCGTGAAAGGCGCGCTGAGGAAGAAAAGGAATTGGCCGAGGTCAACTGAATACTTGCTTCATCCGCGAATGCGCTCGGCCGCGTAGGAGACAATCCTGCGCGGCCGAGTTGCTGTGTCTGAACTATCGGGTGGCAGATTTCAGGGCAGCGTCTTTCAGTGCTACGTCGAAGCTCGTCGACGTAGCTTGCGAACCGAGAATCAAGGCAAGGCGCACCAACATGGCTTCGCGGTCGGACGGATCAGCCTGATCGAGTGCGTTCGACAGTGCCAACCAGACGTGCTCGCGATGGCCCTCGTCGTCGACCACCGCAGTTGTCGCCGACTGTGCCGTATCGAAGTGCGTCGGCGCAGTGCCGGCGGTGAGGTGTTTGGCCACGTCGTTCAATTGCGTGGGATCGCTGATGCGGCACAGCGCCAGTCCGTCGGGCCGAATCACGAAGATCTCGCCGACACGTGCGCCGAGGGCAGATGCGAGATTGCCTTCGGCATCGGGAACCGTGGAGTCGGTAGTTCCCACGGTGATCACGCGTACGGTTTCCGGTGCAAGGGCCTGAGCAAGGATTTCGGCTTGCGTGTCGAGTTCGGATACCAGCTCAGCTGACAGTCCGAAAGCCAGCAGGCCGAATCCAGTACCGCGCAGACTGTTCAAGGAGGTAGATGAACCGTCCGCCGAGACCTGGACGACCCTGTCTTCCAACGGATCGCCGGGTAGTACGCCCTCGGCGCCCGCAGCTGTGGGCCACGTCAGCGGGGAGAGCCGGGCGTGCGTCGCACTCGACTGGCGCGGGTTGATGAGGTGCGCGAATTCGCTTCGCTTGGTGGCGAGTTCGAGTACGGCATCGCGGGTGGTCCGGTAGCCGTGACTTCCCGGCGACATGATGAGCGTCGACTTGCCTGCGTTGTCGACGTTCTGCCGCCATGCGCTGCGACGTTCCTTCGAATACGCGTCGAGGATGGTGGAATCGGCAGCTCCGTTGATGACGGCGGCTAGTTGCCACACCAGGGTCTCGGCGTCTTCCATGCCCGAGTTCAGGCCGCGAACACCGAAGATCGGAACGAGATGCGCGGCGTCGCCGGCAAAAAGCACACGGCCGTGAGTGAAATCTTCCAGAGCGAGTGCGTGGGCGCGGTAGAAGCCGAACCATTCCAGGGTCCAGGGGATGTCGCTCTGGAGCCATTCGAGGTGACGCGTGATGCGGTCACGGATGCGATCTTCTTGCGTCTCCGCTTCCGGATCGTCCGAGGCGTCGAGCTGGTAGTCGATGCGCCAGATGTCCCGTGGTTGGCGATGCATGATGATCGTGGACCCCGGGTTGCTGGGTGCGTCGAACCACACCAGACGCTCGGCCGGGAGTTCCGATTCCCAATGAATGTCGGCAATGACGTAGTTGCCCTCGTAGCTGTTGCCCTGCAAGCGGATTCCGCTGAGTTCGCGCATCTTGCTGCGTCCACCATCGGCGGCAACGACCCACGCCGCGCGCAGTTCGCGGGTTCCGAACGCGGTGTCGACGGTCAGAGTCACCTCGTCGTCACCGACGGAGATGCCGGCGATCGACGACGACCAGTGGAAGTTCACCAGTGGGTGAGCGAGCAGCTTGTCGGTCATGATCTGCTCGAACTCGGATTGCGAGACGTTGACCATGGGTCCACGCGCGTCGTGCTCGGCGGATGCCATGCGGAACTGCAGTACTTCCTGATCGCGGTAGTAACTCCGACCACCCACCCACGGCAGAACGATGTCTTCGAGCTCGGCACCGAAGCCGAGGCGTTCGGCAACTTCGAGGCTGTGGCGTGACACGCAGATCGCGCGACTGCCGAACGAGACCTGATCGGCCGCTTCGAGAATCGTGACGGCAATGTCGCGCTGCGCCAAGCCCATGGCTACGCCCATGCCGACGGGGCCGGCTCCGACGATCACGACGGGAAGTGCGTCGGCCGAAGGCGCCAGGGAGGCGAAGTCCTCGGGTGCGTACTTCTTCGGATGAAAGTAGGTCGACATGGTCACGAGGCTTTCTGTGCGGCAGTGTTTTTCGGGATCAATTGAGGTTCCGGGAGCAGCAGGATGGAAACCAGGCTGATCACGGCAATGATCACGAAGTAGACGGTGATGGCGAACGAGGTGTCGAAGGCGGCGTAGAGCGCGGTGGCGATCATCGGGGCCAGACCGCCGCCGAGGATTGCGCCGATCTGGTAGCCGAGTGACGCTCCGCTGTAGCGGATGTGTGCGGGAAACAATTCGGCGAACAGTGCCGCTTGTGGGCCGGCGCAGCAGCCGAGCGTGAAGCCGAGGGCGATCATCGATACGAGCATCACCGGAACGATCGCTGTGTCGATCAGCGGAAAGAACACCGCTGCCGCCACTACCAGGGTGATCGAACTGCGGATGTAGACGGTCCGGCGTCCGAGAGTGTCCGACTTGTGAGCGCTGAAAGCCATTCCCGCCATCCAGAACGGGCAGGATGCGATGAGAAGAAAGAGCATCGTGGTCTTGCTGAAGCCGAGTTCGGTCTCGCCGTACTTGAGGACGTAAACCATGTACGCGTACGCGATTCCGTTGGTGGCGATGAAGGTTCCACCGGCGAGGAGCACAGTCTTCCAGTGTCTGGTGAGAACCTCGAGAATCGGCATGGACTCCGCCGGTGCCTCGGACTTCGACGCGGTGAACTCGTCACTTTCCTCGAGGCCGAGACGGATCCACATCGCAACGCCCACCAGAACTGCGCTGAGCAGGAATGGGATTCGCCATCCCCAGGAGTTGAATGCATCGTCGTCCATGAAGGCGGCGAGGGGGAGATAGACGAGATTGGCCACCAGTACGCCTGCGGGAACACCGATTTGTGGTGCGCTGCCGTACAGCCCCTTCCTGCCCTCCGGTGCGTTTTCGGTGGCGACCAGAACTGCGCCGCCCCACTCGCCGCCGACACCGAGTCCCTGAACGAATCGCAAGGTCACCAGGAGTATGGGGGCAAAGACGCCGATAGCGGCGTAGTTGGGTAGCAGCCCGATGGCAACGGTGGCGCAGCCCATCAGCATCAACGAGGTGACCAACATGGATTTGCGTCCGATGCGGTCGCCGAAGTGGCCCATCACGATTCCGTCGATGGGACGCGCGACGAATCCGACGGCGAGGGTGGCGAAGGCGGCGAGGGTGCCGGCCAGATCGGACGTGCCGGGGAAGAACTGCTTGCCGAGCACGAGTGCGGCGGCGGTGCCGTAGATGAAGAAGTCGTACCACTCGATGGCGGTGCCGACAAAGCTGCCGAGGGCGGCCTTACGCGCCTTGACCGTCGCGGCGGCGCGCGTTGCGGTCGGTGAGGCGATGGAGGTCATGAAGTGCCTTTCGAGATGAATGTGGCTTGAAGAAACAATGACGTGCGCCACAACAATTGAAAAGCGAAAGAATTGGAGGTTCTTGCACGGAAAATACGTGGAACCAGCTCCGCTGCCTGGTAGCGGGACTATTGGGCAGGTTCTGAGGGTGAAACGAATTCTATGAAAGCGCGTGCGACGCGGCTGAGGCGAGTGTTCTGGTGCCAAGCGAGAACTACGTGCACCGACGGCACTGCGGGGGAAGCGATGGTCTTGACGACCACCTCGAGCCCCTCGTACGTGACGTCGATCTTGGGCCGCTGGAGTAGCAGCGTCCAGCCGAGGCCACGGCCGACAAATGCCCTCGCCGTCTCGAAGTTCGCAGTTCTGTAGGCAACCTTCGGGGCGAATCCGCCTGCGCGACAGACGTCGAGCGCGTGTTTGGTGCTCGGCGGCGCGTCGAGGAGAACCATCGGGTGTTCCGCGAGGTCCGGAAGATGGATCGGTCGCTCGGACCGCGCGAGTGGGTGTTCTGCACCCAGGACGATCAAGGGTTCGCGGATGGCCAACGGAACTGTGCGCAATTGTGGAGACAGGTCCAGGTCGTAAGCGATCGCGAGGTCCAACTCGCCGTTCTCGAGATGTGTCTGGAGCCGATTCTGAGTGTCCTCGCGGAACTCCACCTGCGCGTCAGGATTCTCACGGGTGAACCCGGCGATCATCGACGGCAACACCGTCGGCCCCAGAGCGGGATAACAGCCGATCGCTATGGGCCCCGACACGCTTCCGCCGGTTCCGAGCGCATCGGATTCGAGTTCCCCGGCTTGCTGAAGTAGCGCCCGGGCGCGCACCAGAACGGATTCACCGGTGCGGGTCAGTTGAATGCCGAATGAGCGACGGCGAACGCACAGTTGAACTTTGAGCGCGCGTTCGAGTTCGGTGAGCGCCGCGGACAGGGCGGAAGGAGAGAGGTGCAGGCGCTCGGCCGCGGCACTGATCGTTCCGGTCTCGGCTACCGCGACAAACGCAGCAAGCTGACGCATCGTGTACGTGGGAGCAGGATCGATGCGAGGCATGAGATCGACAGTAGTCGGGTAGATTGCCCTGAATATTTTGGTGTGGCACCGTGAAGAGGTCGACGATCAATCGCTGACCTGCGTCTTCGTGGTGCCCCCGGCAGGATTCGAACCTGCGACCTTTCGCTCCGGAGGCGAACGCTCTATCCCCTGAGCTACGGGGGCGCACCGAACTTTCGGTGTGCCGATTGGGCTGCGTTAGCGTAGCGCATCACGGGGGGACAAGACCAAACCGGCACCCGTCTCGGCATGGCGTCCTCGCGTGAGGTAGTCGAGGATGCGGCCGGGGACCATGGTCGTCGAATCATCTGTACCGACTGACTCGGATGCTTTTTACGCCTAGGCTCGGCTCTGAGCACAGGCTCGGGCGGACTGCTCGGGCACCCTCGTGAGGTACGGGAGTCGTTGATGACCGATCACCACTATTCCGAAGACCAGCTCGCGCTCGACCTGAAGTGGTGGGCAGCGGCCAACTACCTGACCGTCGCGCAGATCTATCTGAAGGACAACACGCTTCTGCGGGAACCGTTGCGTGCCGAGCACATCAAGCCCCGACTGCTCGGGCACTGGGGGACCAGCCCCGGCTTGTCGATGATCTACACGCTCCTCAATCGGCACATCGTCGCCACCGGCGCAGACTGGCTTTACGTGACCGGTCCCGGGCACGGCGGTCCGGCGCTGGTCGCGTCGACGTATCTCGAGGGAACGTACTCGGAGATCTATCCGGAAGTCTCGGACGACGCCGAGGGCATCCACCGGATGTGTCGGCGATTCTCCGCTCCCGGCGGAGTGCCCAGCCATGTGAGTGTGCAGACACCCGGAAGCATCCACGAAGGCGGCGAGCTCGGCTACGCCCTTGCCCATGCGGCCGGCGCTGCCTTCGATCATCCGAACCTCGTGGTGGCCTGTGTGATCGGCGACGGCGAAGCGGAGACCGGGCCGTTGTCCGGCTCGTGGAAGCTCCCGGCGTTCCTGAATCCACGACGCGACGGCGCGGTGCTGCCGATCCTGCACGTGAACGGTGCCAAGATCGCCGGGCCGACGGTCTACGGACGCAGCAGCGACGAAGACATCCAGGCCTATCTTGGTGGACAGGGGTGGGCGCCGATCGTCGTCTCCGGTGACGACCCCGACGCGGTGTTTCCTCAGCTGTATCAAGCGATCTCGCAGGCGCACGAGAAGATCCGCGAGATGCAGGGTGCCGCACGCCGCGGAGAGGAGTGGACGGGTTCGTGGCCGGCAATCGTGTTGCGGACGCCGAAAGGATGGACCGGTCCACACACCGTCGACGGAATCTTGGTCGAGGGCACACATCGTGCGCACCAGGTGCCGTTGTCCGGCGTGCGAAGCAACGAATCACATCTGCGGCAACTCGAAGAGTGGATGCGGTCGTACCGTCCGGACGAGTTGTTCGACGCCAACGGATCACTCGTCGCGGAACTGGCGGCGCTGTCGCCGACGGGGGACAAGCGCATGGGGAGCACTCCCTACGCGAACGGTGGACGACTTCGCGTCGATCTCCCGATGCCGCCGCTCGAAAAGTACGCGCTTCCCATCCAATCCCCGGGTTCGACCTTCCACGAGACGACGCGAGTTCTCGGCGAGCTTCTGCGCGACATCTACGCCGCCACGGAAACCGAGGACAGCGGCGGGATCTTCCGACTCTTCTGTCCGGACGAGACGTCGAGCAATCGCCTCGGCGCCGTATTCGAGACAACCGATCGCTGCTGGCAACTGCCGATCACCGACTACGACGACGGGCTGTCCGCGGACGGTCGTGTCATGGAGGTCCTCAGCGAGCACCTCTGCGAGGGATGGCTCGAGGGCTATCTGCTGTCGGGCCGACACGGGATGTTCGCGAGCTACGAAGCATTTGCGATGGTGAGCGTGTCGATGCTCATCCAGCACGCCAAGTGGCTCCAACATGCCGTCGACCTGCCGTGGCGGGCGTCTGTTGCTTCGCTCAACGTGCTGTTGACCAGTACGTGCTGGCGCAACGATCACAACGGATTCAGTCATCAGGGCCCCGGCATGATCGACGCCGTTATTCCCTTGGCACCCAGTGTGATCCGCGTGTGGCTGCCACCGGATTCCAACACGTTGCTCTCGATCTCGGATCACTGCCTGCGTAGTACCGACCACGTCAACCTGATAGTCGTGGACAAGCAACCGCACCTGCAGTACCTCACGCTCGAGCAAGCGCACGAGCACTGTGCGGCGGGCGCTTCGGTCTGGGAATGGGCCGGAACCGAGGCTCGCGGACAGGAACCGGACGTGGTCCTGGCCGCCGCGGGAGATGTGCCGACGCAGGAGATCCTGGCTGCTGCACAGTTGCTGCGCGATCACACACCCGAACTGATCACCCGCGTCGTCAACGTCGTCGATCTGATGGCCTTGCTGACGCCAACCGAGCATCCCCACGGATTCGGGGAGCGGGTCTTCCTCGATCTGTTCTCTGCGCAGACCGACGTCGTGTTCGCATTCCACGGATACTCGCGTGCCGTGCACGAACTGATTCACGGGCGTCCGAGTCCCGAGCGCTTCCACGTTCGCGGATTCAGTGAACAGGGAACAACCACAACACCGTTCGACATGGTCGTCCTCAACAAGATGAGCCGCTACCACCTGGTGATCGAGGCGCTACGACGCTCCAAGCGTCGGCCGGCCGGGGCGTCCGAGTTGGCGGAGTTCTGCCGCACACAGCTCGAAAAGCACTCGCGTTACATCGTCGAGCACCTCGAAGACATGCCGGAAGTAGAAAACTGGACCTGGTCCTGAAATTCAGGACCAGGCCCAGTTGGGTCTGAACATTCTCGGCTCAGTTCAGTTCTGCTCAGTTCATGGGCAGTGGCATTGCGCCGCGAGCTGCCAACATGTCGGTCATCAGCTTGGACTCGCTCTGCTGCGTGTTGACCATCGTCTGCGCCAGGCTGCGCACCGGCCCCTCGGTGGCGTCGGCTGCTGCGTACTCCATCATCGGAAGCCCACCTTCGTGGTGACGAAGCATCAGCTGCAGGAACAAGGTGTCGAGTTGCAGACCTTCCGCTGCGCGGAGAGCCGCAAGGTCCTCGGGGGACGCCATGCCGGGCATGGTGTCGACCGGCCCGGAATGACTCATGTCCATCGTGGCCGAAGTCCCGTGCGATCCATGGCCGGAGCCCGAATCCGACGACATCCACTCCATGTACGGGCCCACCTTGGACAGCGGCTGATCCCACATGGTCAGCCACGCCTGCATCTGACCGAGCTGGTTCTGCTGCGTGGTCAAGATGTCGAACGCCAGCGTGCGTACGTCGTTGTCCGTGGACTTCGTCAGGGCGATGGACGCCATGTCGACGGCCTGGCTGTGATGCACGCTCATGTCCTGCGCGAAGCCCACGTCCACCGAATCCGAAGCCGGAACGGTCAGTGACGACTTCGCATCGGGTCCGAGGAGGTTGGTCAGTGCGCCGAGCGCAAAACCGACGGCGATCGCGCCGATCAGACCGATGATCAGCAGTGCGGTGCGCTGACTCGGCTTCGAAGACTGATCGGTGTTCGTCGAACTATCCACCGGCGGGAATCTGTTCGTCGGTGGCCGGGGTAGCGCCCGTGCCGTCCATCTGGATGGCGTCGGCGCCCGGAGGTGTCGGATCGAACGGCGACGTCGACGGAGTGAACAGCGGGTTGGTGCAGCTCGCGCCGACCTCGGGGTAGACGTTCGGGTTCTGGTTCAGCGCAGTGATGAACTGATCGATGCGATCGTCGTCGGCCTTGTCGATCTCAAGGCGATGGCCCCACGACTGCAGAGAAATGGGGCTGCTCTGACCGGGGTACGGCGACATCAGCATGTAGGACTTGCCGTTCACGCGTCCGGCGAGACTGTCGATCTGGTCCTGGTCGACGAGATCGGGATTGTACGTGATCCAGATGGCGCCGTGCTCGAGCGAGTGGACGGCGTTCTCGGTGCGAATCGGGTCGGCGTACACGGTTCCGGTGCAGTTAGCCCAGGTGGCGTCGTGCGGGCCACCGAACGGCGGGGTCTGGTCGTACGCCACGCGCTGAGTGGAATCGACGTGCTGGCCGGCCGGGTACTCGATCTTGAGGACGCCGTCGATCTTGTCGGACGGATCCTTGTTCTCGGAGCTGTACTTGTACGGCTCGAGGGCCTGCCGCTCCTCGACCTTGGGCCACAGATTGATACCGAGCACGGCGATGAGTGCGAGCACAGCCACACCGGCGCCGATCGACAGCCAGGGGATCTGGCGGGGAGCGGGGACGCCGCCCTTGCCCTTCTTGGCCGGCCGACTGTTCTTGTTGGCGGCCTTGATGGCCTTGGCTGATTTGGCCCCGGAGTTCTTGTTGGGACCGCGACTATCGGAACCGCTTGGCATCGATTGGGCTCTTTCGGTGTGTGGGCTTGAGGTGTGGCGCGCCCGCGCATGAAGGTACGCGGTGGTAGCTCGGGCATTACCACTGTACTTTCCGAGTCTGAGGGCAAACTTTGAGAGTGGCGTGCGACACGCCACAGCGGCCCCGCGCACGTTCACGGAGAGCGAGGCGTGAGGCGAGTCTCCACTTCCGGTGTGCAGGCAATAGGATGAATACCTGTGACTCCAGCTGACCTTGCCGAACTGCTCCGCGGAACCGCAGCGAGCGTCCTTGCCGATCGTGGCCTCGACGTATCCGTGCTACCCGAAACCCTCACCGTCGAGCGACCACGCAACCCCGAGCACGGCGATTACGCCACCAACATTGCCATGCAGGTAGCCAAGAAGGTCGGCACGAATCCCCGCGAGCTGGCGGGCTGGATCGCCGAAGCCCTCACCGCTGCCGACGGAATCGAATCCGCCGAGATCGCCGGGCCCGGCTTCCTCAACATTCGGTTGGACAAGGACGCCCAGGGCGCGATCGTCGTGTCGGTTCTCGAAGCCGGTGCGTCGTACGGCTCGGGTGACTCCCTCGCCGGCAAGAAGATCAACCTCGAATTCGTCTCCGCCAACCCCACCGGACCGATTCACCTCGGTGGAACCCGTTGGGCCGCAGTCGGAGACGCGCTCGGACGCATTCTGTCCGCGCAGGGTGGTTTGGTAACACGTGAGTACTACTTCAACGATCACGGTGCCCAGATCGACCGCTTCTCGCGTTCGCTGATCGCTGCAGCGAAGGGTGAACCTGCTCCCGAAGACGGTTACGCCGGCGCGTACATCGCCGACATCGCCGCCTCGGTTCTGAAGCAGCGTCCCGACGTCATGGATCTGCCTGCCGACGAGCAGCAGGAAACCTTCCGCGCCATCGGCGTCGAATTGATGTTCACGCACATCAAGCAGACCCTGCACGACTTCGGCGTCGACTTCGACGTCTACTTCCACGAGAACTCGCTCTTCGAATCCGGTGCGGTCGAGAAGGCCGTCGAATCCCTCAAGGGTTCGGGCAACCTCTTCCACGAAGACGGTGCGTGGTGGCTCAAGAGCACCGACTACGGCGACGACAAGGACCGCGTCGTCATCAAGAGCGATGGCAACGCCGCCTACATCGCCGGTGACATCGCCTACTTCCAGAACAAGCGCGCCCGTGGGTTCGACCTCTGTATCTACATGCTCGGCGCCGACCATCACGGTTACATCGGCCGTCTCAAGGCTGCCGCTGCCGCATTCGGCGACGATCCGGACACCGTCGAGGTGCTGATCGGCCAGATGGTCAACCTCGTCAAGGACGGCACTGCCGTCAAGATGAGCAAGCGTGCAGGCACCGTCATCACCCTCGACGACCTGGTCGAGGCAATCGGCGTCGACGCCTCGCGTTACGTCATGATCCGCTCGTCGGTCGACTCGAGCATCGACATCGACCTCGACCTGTGGACCAAGACCAGCAGCGAGAACCCCGTCTACTACGTGCAGTACGCGCACGCACGCCTCTCGGCGATCGCTCGCAACGCCGCAGACCTCGGTCTGTCCGCCGACGCGAGCAACCTCGCCCTGCTCACCGTCGAGCAGGAGGGTGACCTCATCCGCACGATCGGCGAGTACCCACGCGTCGTGTCGAGCGCTGCGAATCTGCGTGAGCCGCACCGTATTGCCCGCTACCTCGAAGAACTCGCGGGTGCGTACCACCGCTTCTACGGCGCGTGCCGCATCCTTCCGCAAGGCGACGAAGACGCCACCGACGTGCACCGCGCGCGTCTGGCTCTCTGCGCCGCCACCCGACAGGTCCTGGCCAACGGTCTCGAACTGCTCGGCGTCACCGCACCGGAGCAAATGTGAACGCGCACCCCGCCGGCCCCAAGCACGCCGAGCAGTTGCAGGCCCCCGGCTTGCCCGACCGTCCGACCAGCCCCGAAGCCTTCGGCGAACTCTCACCGCAGGTGTGGCCGCGCAACGCTTCTCGTGGCGACGACGGTGAAGTGACCCTCGCGGGTGTCAAGGTCGGTGAACTTGCCGAGAAGTACGGCACTCCGTTGTTCGTCATCGACGAGGCCGACTTCCGCTCGCGCTGCCGTGACATGGCCCGCGCCTTCGGCCCGGATGCCAAGGTGCACTACGCATCCAAGGCATTCCTCTGTGGCGAGATCGCACGCTGGGTCGCCGACGAAGGCCTCTCGCTCGACGTCTGCTCCGGCGGCGAACTGGCGATCGCGTTGCACGCGGACTTCCCGGCCGAGCGAATTGCCATGCACGGCAACAACAAGTCAGTCGCCGAACTGGCCGCTGGTGTCGCCGCGGGCGTCGGACACGTCGTGCTCGACTCGTCGATCGAGATCGACCGACTCGATCGTGTCGCCGGTGAGGCCGGTGTCGTTCAGGACGTGTTGATCCGACTGACCGTCGGCGTCGAAGCGCATACCCACGAATTCATCTCCACCGCACACGAGGACCAGAAGTTCGGTTTCTCGCTGGCCGGGGGAGCGGCGATCGACGCGGTCCGTCGCGTTTTCGCCGCCGAAAACCTGCGACTGGTCGGCCTGCACAGCCACATCGGTTCGCAGATCTTCGACGTCGACGGTTTCGAGGTGGCAGCGCACCGCGTGATCGGTTTGCTCCGCGACGTCGTCACCGAGTTCGGAGTCGAGAAGACCAAGCAGATTTCGATCATCGACCTCGGCGGCGGCATGGGGATCTCGTACATCCCCTCCGACGACCCGCCGCCCGTCGACGAACTGGCAGCAAAGCTCGGCCACATCGTGCGCAACGAGTCAGCACTGGCCGGATTGCCGGAGCCGACGCTTGCCGTCGAACCCGGCCGCGCCATCGCCGGACCTGGCACGGTGACGCTCTACGAGGTCGGCACCATCAAGGACGTCACGGTGGGTAGCTCGCTGACACGCCGCTACATCAGCGTCGACGGCGGGATGAGCGACAACATCCGCACGTCCCTCTACGGTGCGGAGTACGAAGCCAAGTTGGTTTCGCGAACTTCCGAGGCTGATCCCGTCGTTGCACGTATCGTCGGTAAGCACTGCGAGTCCGGTGACGTGGTCATTCGGGACACCTGGATGCCCGAGGACGTCGGGCCCGGTGATTTACTAGCGGTAGCAGCGACCGGTGCATACTGCTATTCGATGTCGAGCAGGTACAACCTGCTCACCCGCCCAGCCGTGGTGGCGGTGCGTGACGGAGTCTCACGCGTGATTCTGCGGAGGGAAACAGTGGAAGATCTGCTCAGCTTGGAGGTATCGCAGTGACGAGCGAATCGGCGCATCGCGCTATCGGTGTGGCCGTTCTCGGCCTCGGCAACGTCGGGAGCGAGGTCGTCCGGATCATTCGTGAGCAGGCCGAGGAACTCGAAGCTCGCGTCGGCGCCCCGTTGGAACTGCGGGGGGTTGCCGTCCGCCGTATCGGCTCGGACCGCGGAATTCCCGAGGAACTGCAGACGACGGACGCCGAGTCCCTGGTCGGTCGTGACGACGTCGACATCGTGGTCGAGGTGATCGGCGGAATCGAGCTCCCTCGCAAGCTGATTCTCTCTTCCCTCAACTCCGGCAAGTCGGTCGTGACCGCCAACAAGGCGCTGCTCGCGGACCACACCGGTGAATTGGCGGAGGCTGCAGAGGCCAACTCTGTCGACCTGTACTTCGAGGCCGCTGTTGCCGGCGCGATCCCCGTGATCCGCCCGCTCACACAGTCGTTGGCCGGAGACCGTGTCAACAAGGTCGCCGGAATCGTGAACGGCACCACCAATTTCATCCTTTCGGCGATGGACGAGACCGGCGCCGACTACGAAGAGACCTTGGCCGAAGCCGGACGCCTCGGATACGCGGAAGCCGACCCGACCGCGGACGTCGAAGGCTACGACGCCGCGGCGAAGGCAGCGATCCTCGCGTCGATCGCGTTCCACACCCGCGTCACTGCCGCGGACGTGTACCGCGAAGGAATCTCCACGATCACCTCCGCCGACCTGGCGTCGGCGAAGGCACTCGACTGCACGATCAAGTTGCTCTCGATCTGCGAGCGCATCGTCACGCCCAAGGGCAAGGAGCGGATTTCCGCTCGCGTGTACCCGGCGCTGGTTCCGCTCAGCCATCCGCTGGCCTCGGTCAACGGCGCGTTCAACGCCGTTGTCGTGGAAGCAGAGAACGCCGGCCGGCTCATGTTCTACGGCCAGGGTGCAGGCGGCGCCCCCACCGCTTCCGCGGTGATGGGTGACCTGGTGATGGCTGCGCGCAACAAGGTTCACGGCGGACGCGGCCCCCGCGAGTCCAAGTACGCCAAGCTCAAGGTCGCCCCGATGGGCGACATCCTCACGCGCTACTACGTGAACATGGAGGTCGCGGACAAGGAAGGTGTGCTGTCCGCAGTCGCCGCCGAGTTCGCCAAGCACGGCGTGAGCATCTCCGTCGTCCGCCAGGAGGGCGCCGGCGCCGGCGCGCGTCTGGTGGTCGTCACTCATGTAGCAACCGACGCGGCTCTCTCCGAGACCGTGGCGGCCCTCAACGAACTCGAATTCGTCACCGCTGTGACCAGCGTGCTGCGACTGGAAGGCACTGAACAATGACCGGCATCGTCAACCCCGTCCACAAGGCATGGCCGGGTCTCATCGAGGCATACCGGGACCGTCTCGCGATCGGTGACAACTGGAAGACCGTCACCCTGCGCGAAGGCGGCACCCCGCTCCTGCCGGCCGGCCACCTCTCCGAGATCACCGGCTGCGACGTCTACCTCAAGGTCGAGGGTCTCAACCCCACCGGTTCCTTCAAGGACCGCGGCATGACGATGGCCGTCACCGACGCCTTGGCCCGTGGCCAGCGTGCAGTTCTGTGCGCGTCCACCGGCAACACCTCCGCCTCGGCCGCTGCGTATGCAGCCAAGGCCGGCATGACCTGCGCCGTGCTCATCCCGCAGGGCAAGATCGCCATGGGCAAGCTTGCGCAGGCAGTCATGCACGGTGCCAAGATCATTCAGGTCCAGGGCAACTTCGACGACTGCCTCGAGCTGGCACGCAAGACCACGGCCGAGTTCCCCACCATCGGTCTCGTCAACTCGGTCAACCCGGTGCGCATCGAAGGCCAGAAGACCGCGGCATTCGAGATCATGGACGTCCTCGGCAAGGCTCCCGACGTGCACGCTCTCCCGGTCGGAAACGCCGGTAACATCACCGCGTACTGGCGCGGATACTCCGAGTACTACGCGGACGGTCTGACCACGGTCAAGCCCCGCATGCTCGGTGTCCAGGCAGCCGGAGCGGCTCCGCTGGTCAACGGTGCACCCGTCAAGGATCCCGAAACCATCGCCACCGCAATCCGAATCGGTTCTCCCGCGTCCTGGAACGGCGCTGTCGCCGCGAAGGAAGAGTCGAACGGTGCATTCCGTGCCGCCACCGACGAGAAGATCCTCGAGGCTTACCGTCTGATCGCCGCCACCGAGGGCGTCTTCGTCGAACCGGCGTCGGCAGCCAGTGTCGCCGGCCTGCTCGCCGCACGTGCAGAGGGCTGGCTCGAGCCGGGCCTGACCGTCGTGTGCACGGTGACCGGTAACGGTCTCAAGGATCCTGACACGGCTTTGAAGGGTATGCCGAACGTCGAGCCGATCGGTGTCGATCCCGTTGCCGTCGCGGCTGCCCTCGAGCTTGCATAGTGTCCGTGGATTCATCGACCACTCCGCGGAATCCGGTGTCTGACATGACTATAACCCTGCCTATCGGCCTTTCGGTGACTGCTCGCGTCCCGGCCTCGAGTGCAAACTTGGGGCCGGGGTTCGACACCCTCGGTCTGGCGTTGGGGTTGTACGACGAAATCGTAGTCACCACAACGGATTCAGGCCTTCAGATTCGCGTCGAAGGTGAAGGCGCTGCCGACGTGCCCTGGGGTCCTTCGCATCTCGTGGTCCGCGCCATCGAGCGTGGTCTCGAGGCGGCCGGAGTGTGGGCCAGTGGCCTGGACGTGTTGTGCCGCAACGCGATTCCACATTCGCGCGGGTTGGGATCCTCGGCTTCCGCGGCTGTCGGTGGATTGGCAGCAGCCAACGGTCTGGCGCGCGCCCTCGATGCCGAGATCGGCTTGACGGAAGAGCAGTTGGTTCAACTCTCGTCCGAGTTCGAAGGTCACCCGGACAACGCGTCTGCCAGTGTTCTCGGTGGCGCAGTCGTCTCGTGGAGTTGCCCACCGGTCGTCGAAGGCGACGAGCCGATCTACTCCGCGGCCAAACTCGACGTCCATCCCGACATCCGTGCTGTGGCACTGGTTCCCGAGGAGCGGTCGTCCACCGCACACACTCGCGGGCTCCTGCCCGAATTGGTTCCGCACCAGGATGCCTCGTTCAACGCGAGCCGCAGCGCGCTCGCCGTCGTTGCGCTCACTGCTCGGCCCGATCTGTTGATGGCGGCCACCGAGGATCGCCTGCATCAGGCACAGCGCGCACCCGCGCTTCCGCTCACGACGCGATGGATCGGGATCCTGCGCGAGGCGGGCATTGCCGCGACTGTTTCGGGAGCCGGCCCCACCGTGCTGGCGCTCAGCACAGAACCTTTCCCCGCCGAACTCGCGGAAGCGGCGCGGGCAGACGGACTACGTGTCCTCGAATTGGACATCGCCGACGGCGTCGAAGTATCCACGACGACGGTCTGATCCCTGCCTTGGTCCAGGTGATCGCCCACTACCGATCGGTAGTGAACTGACACACCCAGTCGTCCAAATTCTTGCCGGACTCAGGTTTGGGCGCTATCCTGGGCTATGTCCGTACATCGTGCGCGTCAGTCGCCGGTGCATCACCAGGGGGCAAAACTCCTTCCCAATCGGGGTCCACAGTCCTTGGCATGATTCTCGCAGGCATGATCCTCACGCTTGTACCTTCTCCGAAGGTTTGAATCCTCCGCGGATCGAACACTCAGAGGTTCCATCACTCAGGGGTTCAACACACGGGGGAGTGAATCGTCGACGAAGGCGCGTTGGGCAGGTTTGCGGGCGCATGAAAAGTTTGAGGCGAGAGTTTCCGACAATCATGTGACGGCGGACAAGCCGGCAGTTCTGGACAGCAACCACGTACGGCACCACCGAGTTCGGTATTCAATCGAACTGCGGGACGAACCCTCGACTTTGCGCAGTGCGAGTGAGGGAAGGAAAGGACCTCCGTGACCGATACGGACCTCATCGCCACTTCTGCACCCGCCGGGTCGGAATCAGGCGACAATTCTCAGGCGTCATCTTCAGCATCGAACGGTGCGGTGGCGACCTCCACGAAGCGTGCCGAAACGCGCCGTGGTGCCGGACTCTCCGGCATGGTGCTCACCGAACTCCGCACTCTTGCGGGAGAACTGGGCATCAAAGGCACTTCCGGCATGCGCAAGGGTGACCTGATCGCAGCCATCAAGGAGCGCCAGGGCGGCAGCGCGAAGGCTGCACCCGCACAGAGTGAACTCACTCTCGACGACGCACCCGTTGCGCGCACTCGTGCCAAGAGCACTCGCGCCGCACGCACCGAAACCCCCGCAGCCGAAACAGCTCCGGCAGCTGAGTCGGCTCCTGCCGAGGCCGCGCCTGCGCGTACGGAATCCGCCGAGGATTCCGATCAGAGCGCACCCCGTCGCGGACGTCAGCGTCGTGGCGCCGCTCGTCGTGCAGGTTCACCCGACCAGGGTGAACTGAGCATCGAGCAGGAAGCTCCTTCGGCGAAGTCCGACGCGGACACCGCGAAGGCCGCCGATTCTTCGAAGGTCGCCGAGACCGCCAAGGCCGAGGCTCCGGCCGAGCGTCCTGCGCGCACCGAGGGCAAGTCCGACGCTGATCAGGCTCCCGCCGAGCAGGGCAACGAGCGTCCCCGCCGCGAGCGAAACCGGGACAACCAGGGCCAGCGGGACAACCAGGGCCAGCGCGAGAACCAGGGCAACCGGGGCAACCAGGATCGCCAGGATCGCCAGGATCGCGGCAATCAGAACAACGCCGGCCAGAACAACGCCGGTCCGCGTACGGACAACCGCAACAACGGACCGGACGACGACGAAGAGGGTGGACGCGGACGCCGCGGACGCCGTTTCCGCGAGCGCCGTGGCCGTGGTCGCGATCGCGGTGAGGGTGGCGCACCCAACGATTCACGCGAGACCGAGATTCGTGAGGACGACGTCCTGCAGCCGGTCGCCGGCATCCTCGACGTCCTCGACAATTACGCCTTCGTGCGTACGTCCGGGTACCTCGCCGGTCCCAACGACGTCTACGTCTCCATGAACCTGATCCGCAAGAACGGCCTTCGCCGTGGCGACGCCATCACCGGTGCCGTCCGCGTCTCGCGTGACGGTGAGCAGGGCAGCCAGCGTCAGAAGTTCAACCCGCTGGTCCGTATCGACACGGTCAACGGCGGCGACGTCGAGGCCGCGAAGAAGCGCCCCGAGTTCAACAAGCTCACGCCGCTGTACCCGAACCAGCGTCTGCGCCTCGAGACCGAGCAGCACATTCTCACCACGCGTGTCATCGACCTGGTGATGCCCATCGGTAAGGGCCAGCGCGCCCTCATCGTGAGCCCGCCCAAGGCCGGTAAGACCAGCGTGTTGCAGGCGATCGCGAATGCCGTCGCCACCAACAATCCTGAGTGCTACCTGATGGTCATCCTCGTGGACGAGCGTCCCGAGGAAGTGACCGACATGCAGCGCAGCGTGAAGGGTGAGGTCATTTCCTCCACCTTCGACCGCCCGCCGGGAGATCACACCGCAGTTGCCGAGCTGGCAATCGAGCGTGCGAAGCGCCTGGTCGAGATGGGTAAGGACGTCGTCGTACTGCTCGACTCCATCACGCGTCTGGGTCGTGCGTACAACAACTCCTCGCCGGCGTCGGGACGCATCCTCTCCGGTGGTGTCGACTCGACGGCGCTCTACCCGCCGAAGCGTTTCCTCGGTGCTGCCCGCAACATCGAGAACGGTGGATCGCTCACCATCATCGCTACCGCAATGGTCGAGACCGGATCCACCGGCGACACCGTGATCTTCGAAGAGTTCAAGGGCACCGGCAACGCCGAGCTCAAGCTCGATCGCAAGATCGCCGAACGCCGCGTGTTCCCGGCCGTGGACGTCAACCCGTCCAGCACGCGTAAGGACGAGTTGCTCCTGAGCCCGGACGAAGCTGCGGTGCTGCACAAGCTCCGCCGCGTCCTGTCCGGTCTGGACTCGCATCAGGCCATCGATCTGCTGATCGATCGACTGAAGAAGAGCAAGAACAACCTCGAGTTCCTGATGCAGGTCTCCAAGACCGCACCGGGTGCGATCGACGACTGATCGATTCGACGTCAAAAGGCCTACAACCAGCTGGTTGTGGGCCTTTTGCGTGGGCGGAACAAAACCGAGCGACAGTGCGTTGACAACTTCGTACAGCCACCCCGAGTCGTGCGAGACGCGGATTATCCGGTGAGGTACCGCATCTGGCATACTGAACGGCCGAGTCCGGTTCCGGTTCACGATGTCGATTGGCGACGTCGACCCGGCGACCATTGAAAGGGACACCATGAAGGCAGGAATCCACCCAACCTACGTAGCGACCACCGTCGTCTGCGGTTGCGGTAACACGTTCGAGACCCACAGCACCAAGGAGTCCGGACGCATCAACGTCGAGGTTTGCTCGCAGTGCCACCCGTTCTACACGGGCAAGCAGAAGATTCTCGACACCGGTGGACGCGTCGCTCGCTTCGAGGCTCGCTACGGCAAGCGCGCAGACAGCAAGGTCCCGGCCACCGAGTCCTAGCTGTTCCGCCGACGCCCGATCTGCCATGCGCAGATCGGGCGTCGGCTTTTTTGTGCCTGCACTCGGTTTGCGCGTTTCCCGGGTCCCGGCGTCGAAATACCTTCAAGCGCGCACCGTAGGAATCGAAACTCAGAGCGGAGCGAACCATGGCAGGCGCAACCCAGCCCTCGGCCATCGACGACATCTTGGCGGAGCACGCCGGTCTCGAAGCGCAGATGTCCGATCCGGCGCTGCACAACGACCCTGCCGCTGCCAGGCGCGTCGGTAAACGGTTCTCCGAGCTCTCGCCGATCATGTCGACGTACAACAAGCTCACCGCTGCGCAGGACGATCTGGAAGCCGCGCGCGAACTAGCCGCCGACGATTCCAGCTTCGCCGCCGAGATCCCCGATCTCGAAGCCGAGGTCGCGCAGCTCGAGCAGACGCTTACCGATCAGTTGGCGCCGCGTGATCCGCATGACGGCGACGACATCGTCCTCGAAGTGAAGTCCGGTGAGGGCGGCGAAGAATCCGCGCTCTTCGCCTCGGACCTGGCCCGCATGTACGTCCGCTACGCGGAACGGCATGGCTGGCGCGTCGAGATTCTCGACGCGACGGTCTCCGATCTCGGCGGATACAAGGAAGCCACGCTGTCGATCAAGAGCAAGTCGGACACCCCGGACGGAGTGTGGGCGCGGCTGAAGTTCGAGGGCGGCGTTCACCGCGTCCAGCGAGTGCCCGTCACCGAATCCCAGGGACGCGTTCACACTTCGGCTGCCGGCGTTCTGGTCTACCCGGAGCCCGAAGAGGTCGAGCAGGTCCAGATCGACGAAAGTGACCTGCGTATCGACGTCTACCGTTCGTCCGGCAAGGGCGGTCAGGGCGTCAACACGACCGACTCTGCTGTCCGAATCACGCACCTTCCGACCGGCATCGTCGTCACCTGCCAGAACGAGCGTTCGCAGCTCCAGAACAAGGCGCGCGCCATGCAGGTCCTTGCAGCCCGTTTGCAGGTAGTCGCCGAGGAAGCCGCGGACGCTGAAGCGTCGGCAGGTCGCCAGAGTCAGGTTCGGACGGTGGACCGTTCGGAGCGCATCCGCACCTACAACTTCCCCGAGAACCGCATCACCGATCACCGCATCGGATTCAAGTCGCACAACCTCGACGCGGTGCTCGACGGTGAGCTCGACGCACTTCTCGATGCATTGGGCAAGGCGGACCGAGAGGCGCGTCTCGCGGCCGAGTAGATGCAGACCATGACTGACCTCCATCCCGCCGGGAACTCGGTGAACCGCGTGTCGGTCGAGCGTGGCAGGCTGTACCCGTGAGTCGACTTCCACTTCGTTTGGCGCTGATCGAAGCTGCAAAACAGCTCGACGCCGCAGGTGTGCCCAGCCCACGCACCGACGCCGAGTTGTTGGCATCCCACCTGCTCGGGGTCGAACGCACGCGTCTCGGGCTGATTCCGTTGGTCGATCCCGAGGTCATCGCGGCGTTCGACGAGTTGGTTGCGCAACGGGTGAAGCGGATTCCGTTGCAGCACATCATCGGAGTCGCGTCGATGGGCAACATCGACGTCGCTGTCGGGCCGGGTGTCTTCATTCCGCGGCCGGAAACCGAACTGCTCATGGGTTGGGCACTCTCGTTCCTCGAAGGTTGCGGAAGCAAGCCGCCGGTAGTTCTGGACCTGTGCACGGGATCGGGTGTACTCGCGCTGTCCATCGCCGAGGCCCGTCCGGACGCCGTCGTTCACGCCGTGGAGAAGGAGCCCGCCGCCCTGGCGTGGGCGCGTCGTAATGCTGCCGACCGCGAGGCAGCCGGTGATACACCGATCCATCTGCATCAGGGCGATGTCACCGATCGGAACCTGTTGCCAGGGCTCGAGGGCGGCGTCGATCTGGTCGTTTCCAATCCGCCGTACATCCCCGAAGGCGCGCAATTGCAGCCTGAGGTCATGGATTACGACCCGCACACCGCGTTGTTCGGTGGCGTCGACGGTCTGTCCGTCATCAAACCCATGATCAGCAACATCGCGCGGTGGCTTCGAATCGGCGGCGCGGCAGGCATCGAGCACGACGACACCAACGGGGACGGCGTCGCTGCGCTGTTCTCGGCGCGCCGGGTATTCGGCGAGGTCGCGCAGCATCCAGATCTTGCCGGTCGTCCGCGATTCGTCGTCGCCAGACGTGTCGCCACCGACGTCGAAGCACAGCGGAATCGAACGCCCGAAGCGCAGAGTGAAAGGATGGCTGAGTGAGTACCGTGTACGACTGCAGTCAGACAGATTCCCGAACCGCAGGCTTGGCCGCCGCGAAGAACGCGCTCAAGGCCGGCCGACTCGTAGTTCTCCCTACCGACACCCTTTACGGACTCGCCGCCGACGCGTTCGACAGCGAAGCTGTCACGAGTCTGTTGCGCGCCAAGGGACGCGGGCGAGACATGCCCGTCCCGGTTCTGGTCGGATCGTGGAACACCATCGACGGGCTCGTCTACAGCGTGCGCCCGCAGGCACGGGATCTGATCCGCGCATTCTGGCCCGGCGGACTGAGTTTGGTCGTCGAGCAGGCGCCTTCACTTGCCTGGGACCTCGGTGACACCCGCGGAACCGTCATGCTCCGCATGCCCTTGCACCCGGTTGCTCTCGAACTGTTGCGCGATGTCGGACCGCTTGCCGTCTCGAGCGCCAACATTTCGGGGCGTCCGCCGGCAACTACCGTCGAGGAAGCCCGAGATCAGCTCGGCGGATCTGCCAGCGTGTATCTCGACGGGGGCAAGGCCGAACACGCCGTTGCTTCCACGATCGTCGACCTGACCGGCAATTCACCGCGTATCTTGCGAGTGGGTGCCGTCTCGGCAGAATCTATCGCCGAGGTATTGGGCACCAGTCCGGAAAGTCTCGTAGAGGGAGTTTCGTAACGATGGTCGGCGCCGGCGGCGAGCGCGCGGGGGAATCCACGTATTGGGGACCGGATTTCGGTGAGCTTGCCACGGCAGACCCCGAGATCGCGGCTGTTACGCTGGCCGAACTCGAGCGTCAGCGCGACGGACTTCAACTCATCGCGAGCGAGAACTTCACCAGCCCTGCGGTACTGGCTGCCTTGGGTTCGACCCTGAGCAACAAGTACGCCGAGGGCTATCCGGGTCGGCGTTACTACGGCGGGTGCGAGTACGTCGACGTAGCCGAGAATCTGGCGATCGATCGGGCAAAGGCGCTGTTCGGCGCCGAGCACGTCAACGTCCAACCACATTCGGGGGCCACTGCGAATCTCGCGGTGTACGCCGCATTCGCCAGGCCCGGCGACACCGTATTGGCGATGAGTCTGCCGCACGGTGGGCATCTGACTCACGGGTCTCGCGTCAGCTTTTCTGGGCAGTGGTTCACCACCGTTCCCTATCACGTCGATTCGGCCACCGAATTGATCGACTACGACGAGGTTCGCACCCTGGCTCTGGCGCACAAGCCGAAAATCATCGTCGCCGGCGCGACCGCGTACTCCCGCACCATCGACTTCGCAGCCTTCCGCTCGATCGCAGACGAGGTCGGTGCGATCCTGTGGGTCGACGCCGCCCACTTCATCGGACTGGTGGCAGGCCGGGCGATACCTTCGTGCGTTCCGTACGCCGACGTCGTCTCCGCGACGACGCACAAAGTCCTCAGAGGCCCGCGCGGCGGAATGATCCTGTGCCGCAGCGAGCACGCCTCGGCTGTAGATCGCGCGGTGTTCCCCTTCATTCAAGGCGGCCCGATGATGCATGCGATCGCCGGGAAGGCGGTTGCCTTCAAGGAAGCGTCGACGCCGGAATATCGTTGGTATGCACAGGAAGTGGTTGCCAACGCATCGGCACTCGCGCAGTCGTTGGAAGCTCGCGGCCTGCGCACCGTGTCCGGTGGAACCGACACACATCTGGCGCTTCTCGACCTGCGCGCAAGCGGTGTCACCGGAGTCGACGCCGAGCGTAGGTGCGGACTGGCTTCGATCACGCTCAACAAGAACGTGATTCCGTTCGATCCGCAGTCGCCCGCCGTCACGTCCGGAATCCGCGTCGGATCCGCGGCCGTCACGACCCAGGGTTTCAACCGCTCCGACATGAGAGTGGTGGGGGAGTTGATCGCGCGCGCAGTTGTCGCGGACCCCGCCACCACGTCAGGAGAGGCCGAGTTGGCAGCAGTTGCCGAAGGCGTTCGCGAACTGGTCCGGGCAAAGCCTGCCTATGCCCGCCAGACGGGTGATCTCGAGCAGTGATCACTTCCTACGAGGCGACCACGTATCTGGCACAGGGTGGCGGGGGAGCGGGTGTTCCCATCCGTGAACTTTTGCTCGTGCTGTGTACGGCGGCGGTGGTGACCTACCTGGCGACTGGCGCAGTCCGGTTGTTGGCGCTGAGGTTCGGCGCTGTCGCGATTCCTCGTGATCGGGACGTTCACGTCGAGCCGATTCCGCGCCTCGGTGGCGTCGGAATGTATGTCGGCATGGCTGTCGGTCTGCTGTTCGCGCAGCAATTACCCGCGCTCACAAGAGGTTTCGGCTTCGGCAGTCCTGACGTACACGCTGCGCTCGTAGCTGGCGCCGTCATCGTCCTCGTGGGTGTGATCGACGACAGGTGGGGCCTCGACGCCCTCACCAAATTTGTCGGTCAGGTGACTGCTGCCGGCGTTCTCGTGGTGATGGGCGTCAGCTGGTTCATCATCTACAACCCGTTCGGCGGTGACGGTGGGTCCACCATCATCCTCGATCAGATTCAATCCGGACTGTTCACCGTTGCTGTTGCCGTCGCGACCATCAACGCCATGAATTTTGTCGACGGTCTCGACGGATTGGCCGCCGGGTTGGGTCTGATCGCGGCGCTCGCCATCCTCATTTTCTCGATCGGTCTTCTCCACGATCAGGGCGGCGACGCGAGTGTCTACCCGCCGGCGATGATCGCGGCGGCTTTGGCAGGCGCTTGTCTCGGTTTTCTTCCACACAACTTCAATCCAGCGCGCATCTTCATGGGCGATTCCGGGTCGATGTTGATCGGTCTCATGCTGGCCGCGATCTCCACCAGTGCATCCGGTCGTATTCCGCTCACTGCCTACGGAACCCGCGACCTCGTCGGCCTCCTCGCGCCGTTGTTGCTGGTCGGGGCTGTGATGTTCATCCCGATGCTGGACATGCTCCTGGCCGTGATCCGCCGGACGAAAGCGGGCGTCAGTCCGTTCAGTCCGGACAAGATGCACCTGCATCATCGCCTCTTGCAGATCGGACACACGCACCGACGAGTTGTGCTGGTCATCTACCTGTGGGTCAGCGTCCTGGCGTTCGGTGCCGTCGGATCCTCGCTGCTCAATCGTCAGCTGGTTGTTGTACTCGTCGCGGCCGGTTTGGTTCTTGCGTTGTTCTTCACTGCGGTGCCTTCCCTGATCGATCGCAAGCAGCAGCGTCGCTAGCCAAGTTTTCCGATCCATTACCCTTGGGCATCGTGACGAACACGCCGCAGCCTGTACCTGCCTCGCAACCCATCCCTGATTCGACCGCCGCCATGAAGTCGGCCGTGAAGTGGGGTGTGATGGGGCTGATCGCGCTGGCCGTGGTCGGCGCGCTCCTGGGCGGGCTCTTCGCCGGTAAGGAAGGCGTCTACGGCGCTTTGATCGGCGCAGCCGTCGGCGGCGGGTTCATCCTGTTCACGGCGCTGGGCGTGCTGCTCACAGCGAAGTTGCCTGCGCTCACGGCCGGTGCCGTTCTTCTCGGCACGTGGCTGCTGAAGATGATTCTCGCGATGGTGGTTCTCTTTGTCCTCTCGGACATGGATTTCTACAACAAGACCGCTCTCGTCCTGGTCATCATCATGTCGCTGGTCGTGGTGCTCGGTGCGGAGACTTACGGCGTCCTGGGAACCAAAACTCCGTACGTCGATCCCACTCCCAGCAGCAACGTCGACGACGACGAGTAGTACTACAAGAGGTAACTAATCGGACTTCCAGGTACCCCATCTACACAATGTCGTAGATGACTTGATAAGGTTCGGTTCAAGCGAGAGCAATGGTGGGCCGAGTAACACTCAGCCGACGATGCCATGTGCTCGCAGGTGGTCGAAATTCTGACCACTGAGTCGACGAGAGTCGCCGACACCGACAGACGCCAGGCCCCTCTAGGGTTCTCCAGCTGCTGACGAATGCGCGAGTCGAACTTGTCGACTTGTAGATCGTCAATGTCCGATCGAACCGCAGTCAATGATGGCTGCGGACCGACTACGGGAGAGAACGCTGAGCGTCACCACCCTGGCCGCGGATGAATTCCATGCGCCGTCACTAGACGATTTTTTCCCGCCCTCCGTGTTGATTCACGCGGGCCCCTTCGAGCTCGACCGTCTGATGCTGATTCGTCTGCTGATGTCGGTGCTGGTCGCAGCCTTCTTCGTGATCGCAATGCGCAGCCCTCGACTGGTTCCCCGTGGACTGCAGAACGCAGCTGAGCTCGCGCTCGACTTCGTTCGTATCAACATCGCCGAGGAGATCCTGGGCAAGGAACAGGGCAAGCGCTTCCTGCCGGTCATCACGACGATCTTCTTCATCGTGGTCGCCAGCAACCTGGCCAGCGTCATTCCCTTCCTGAACATCTCGCCGAACGCACGAATCGGTATGCCGCTGGTACTCGCAGCGCTCGCCTACATCGTGTTCAACTACGTGGGAATCAAGAAGTACGGCTTCTTCAAGTACGTCAAGAGCAGCATCGTCGTTCCCGGCGTCCCGCTGCCCCTGCACTTCCTGTTGGTGCCCATCGAGTTCATCTCGACCTTCATCCTGCGCCCGTTCACGCTGATGGTTCGTCTCATGGCCAACATGTTGGCCGGCCACATCCTGCTGGTGCTGTTCTTCAGCGCGACGAACTACTTCTTCTTCGTGTCCGGCGGATTCCAGGCGATCTTCGGTGTTCCGTCGATCATTGCCGGTATCGCATTCACGTTCTTCGAGCTGCTGGTCATCTTCCTGCAGGCTTACGTGTTCGCGCTGCTGACCGCGGTGTACATCGATCTGGCGCTCCACGCCGACGAGCACTGACCTTTTACCTCCTCACCAGCAACACCAAGAACTGAGCCTCTTGCCGAATCCGGCGGAGGTCAACAGAAAGGGAATGGAACACCATGAGCATCGCTTACCTCGCTCAGGAAGTTGTCGAGACCAAGTCGCGCGGCTACGGAGCCATCGGCTACGGCCTCGCAGCAATCGGCCCCGGCATCGGCGTGGGCATCGTTGTGGGCAAGGCAATCGAAGGCATGGTCCGCCAGCCCGAGATGGCCGGCCAGGTTCGTACCACCATGTTCCTCGGTATTGCATTCACCGAGGCCCTCGCGCTGATCGGCCTCGTCGCCGGCTTCATCTTCTAAGACCGACATGGCAGCCACCATCGCAATTCTCGCGGCGGAGGGGACGACTGAACACAATCCCCTCATCCCCGAGACATACGACATCGTGTGGTCCGCGGTCGCGCTCGTAGTAGTTGGTTTCGTCTTCTGGAAGCTCGTTCTTCCGAAGTTCCAGAAGGTCTTGGCCGAACGCACCGAGCAGATCGAGGGCGGCATCAAGAAAGCCGAAGACGCACAGGCGGAGGCAGCAGCAGCGCTCGAGCAGTACCGCGCGCAGCTCGCCGAAGCTCGTACCGAGGCAGCGCAGATCCGTGAGGAAGCGCGTACCCAGGGTCAGCAGATCATCGCTGACATGAAGGTTCAGGCGCAGGACGAGAGCGACCGCATCGTGGCCGCAGGCCACAGCCAGCTCGTCGCCCAGCGTCAGCAGATTGTCGCTGAGCTCCGCTCGGATCTCGGCAAGACCGCTGTAGACCTGGCCGAGAAGGTCATCGGGGAATCCCTCGCCGACGACGTGAAGCGCGCCGGAACGGTTGATCGTTTCCTCAACGAGCTCGACACCGTCAGCGCTGATTCAGCCAGGAAGTGAGCAACATGTACGCAGCGAGCCGTGAAGCCTTGGCGCAGACTCGTTCTGCGCTGAGCAGTGCCCTGGGCGCCGTCTCTGCAGGAGCCGCAACTGCTGCTTCTGCTCAGGCTGGGTCCGAGCTCTTCTCGGTGGTCGAGGTACTCGACGGCCAGCGCGCTCTTCGCAGCGCGCTGGCTGACGCTTCGGCACCGGCCGCTGGTCGCCAGGCTTTGGCAGAGCAGTTGTTCTCCGGAAAGGTCGGCGCCGAGGCGCTCGCCACCGTGAAGGCAGCTGCAGGCCAGGACTGGTCTGCGGCCCGCGACTTGGTCAACTCGCTCGAACTGCTCGGACGCGAAGCTCTGCTCCGCGCCGCAGCCGATCAGAGCCAGTTGGACACCGTTGAGGACGAGCTCTTCCGTCTCGGTCGCATCGTGGCAGGGGATCCCAGCCTGGAGCAGACGCTCTCGGATCTGTCGGTTCCCGCAGCCCGCAAGCGTGAGTTCCTCTCCCGCTTGCTCTACGGCAAGGTCACCGCGGTCACCGAGGCACTCGCCGGACAGGCTGTCGGCCGGTTGAAGTCTGCACCCGCAGACACTTTCGATCAGCTGTCGAATCTTGCCGCAGCGCAGCGCGATACCACCGTTGCTCACGTTCGCAGCGCCTCGGCGTTGAGCTCGGAGCAGTCGGATCGCTTGGCGAGCACTCTTACCCGCACCTACGGGAAGCCGGTAGCAGTGCACGTCGAGGTCGATCCAGAACTCCTCAGCGGCTTGGTCGTCCGGGTGGGCGACGAGGTTATCGACGGCAGCGCAGCGGGTCGACTCGCAGCACTGCGGAAGAACCTCAAGTAGTCCTTCAGCCGAACACATACTCCAGATCTTTTCGAAGACCAGACACCGAGAGCAGGAAAAACATGGCGGAGCTGACGATCTCCTCCGACGAGATCCGTAGCGCGATCGACAACTACACCGCGAGCTACTCCCCGGAGGCCTCCCGTGAGGAGGTCGGCACAGTGACCGACACCAGTGACGGCATTGCGCACGTCTCTGGCCTGCCTTCGGCTATGTCCAACGAGCTGTTGGAGTTCCCCGGTGGAATCGTCGGCGTCGCGCTCAACCTGGATGCCACCGAAATCGGTGCCGTCATCCTTGGCGATTACCAGAACATTCAAGAAGGCCAGGAAGTAAAGCGCACGGGCGACGTTCTGTCGGTTCCCGTCGGCGATGCTTTCCTCGGCCGCGTCATCGACCCGCTGGGTGCGCCCATCGACGGCCTCGGCGAGATCGAGAGCACCGAGAACCGTGCACTCGAGCTCCAGGCCGCTTCGGTGCTCGAGCGCCAGCCGGTCGAAGAGCCGCTCCAGACCGGTATCAAGGCTATCGACGCCATGACCCCGATTGGCCGTGGCCAGCGCCAGCTCATCATCGGCGACCGCAAGACCGGCAAGACCGCGGTCTGCATCGACGCCATCCTGAACCAGAAGGCCAACTGGGATTCCGGCGATGTCAACAAGCAGGTGCGCTGCATCTACGTTGCCATCGGTCAGAAGGGTTCCACCATCGCGGGCGTCAAGGCTGCCCTCGAGGAGAAGGGCGCGATGGAATACACCACCATCGTTGCTGCTCCGGCATCTGATTCCGCAGGCTTCAAGTGGCTCGCACCGTACACCGGCTCGGCCATCGGCCAGCACTGGATGTACCAGGGCAAGCACGTTCTGGTCGTGTTCGACGACCTGACCAAGCAGGCAGAGGCGTACCGCGCCATCTCGCTGCTGCTGCGTCGCCCGCCGGGACGCGAGGCTTACCCCGGTGACGTCTTCTACTTGCACTCCCGTCTGCTGGAGCGTTCGGCGAAGCTGTCCGACGCACTCGGCGGTGGCTCGCTGACGGCTCTGCCGATCATCGAGACCAAGGCGAACGACGTCTCGGCTTACATCCCGACCAACGTCATCTCCATCACCGACGGTCAGGTGTTCCTCGAGTCCGACCTGTTCAACAAGGGCGTTCGCCCCGCGATCAACGTCGGTATCTCGGTCTCCCGCGTCGGCGGCGCTGCACAGACCAAGGGCATGAAGAAGGTTTCCGGTTCGCTGCGTCTGGAACTGGCTCAGTTCCGTGAGCTCGAAGCGTTCTCCGCCTTCGCTTCCGACCTCGACGCTGCCTCCAAGGCTCAGCTCGAGCGCGGCGCCCGTCTGGTCGAGCTGCTCAAGCAGGATCAGTACAGCCCGATCCCCGTCGAGGACCAGATCGTCTCGATCTACCTGGCCGGCGAAGGCATCTTCGACAGCGTTCCGATCGGCGACGTCCGTCGCTTCGAGAAGGAACTGCTCGAAGACCTCAAGCACTCGGCTGCTGGCGTCTACTCCAGCATCAACGGCGGTAAGGCACTCGATGCCGACAACGCTGCTGAGCTGATCGCCGCGACGAACAAGTTCAAGGAAGGCTTCATCGCATCCGACGGAAGCCGGGTCGTGAACGAAGCCGAGGCTGACGCTTTGGGCGCCGACGAGGTCGCGAACGAGCAGATCAACGTCAAGCGCAAGACCGTCAGCAAGTGACGTACGCGCCCATGACACTGCGAATTCCGAAGGGAGAGTGATTGATCGATGGCGAGCATTCTCGAATTGCGGTCTCGTATCAAGTCGGTCAACTCGACCAAGAAGATCACCAAGGCACAGGAACTGATCGCGACTTCGCGTATCACCAAGGCTCAGATTCGCGTCGCCGCGTCCAAGCCGTATGCCGAGGAGATCACGAAGGTACTCACCGAATTGGCGAGTGCGTCTGCTTCGCTCGATCACCCGTTGCTCAACGAGCGTCCGGAGCCCAAGCGGGCAGCGGTCCTCGTTGTCACCAGTGACCGCGGCATGTGTGGTGGCTACAACTCCAACGTCCTCAAGCAGGCAGAAGAGCTCATGGCTCTCCTCCGCAGCGAGGGCAAGGAGCCGGTCGTGTACGTGCTCGGTTCCAAGGGGCTCGGCTACTACACGTTCCGCGGCCGCGACATCGGTGCTGCGTGGACGGGCTTCTCGCAGGATCCGGGTTACTCGGATGCAGCGAAGGCCAGCCGCCACCTGGTGGAGCTGTTCATGGCTGGTTCGGGTAACCAGGTTGCCGCTCCGAACGGTGAAGGCACGATCGAGGGCGTCGACGAACTCCATATCGTCTACACCCGCTTCGTGTCGATGCTGACGCAGACTCCCGAGGTTCGCCGTATGGCTCCTCTCGAGGTCTTCGTGTCGGAAGAGCGCATCGAACTCGGTGACGACATGCTGACCAACGGCCACGACGACGACCATGACAATGGCCCCGTCGCGGACTTCAGCTTCGAGCCCGAGCCCGAGAAGCTTCTCGGCGCTCTTCTCCCGAAGTACGTCAGCACTCGTATCTTCTCGTCGCTTCTCGATGCTGCGGCATCGGAGTCGGCAGCCCGTCGTACTGCCATGAAGGCCGCGACGGACAACGCAAACGAACTGGTGAACACGTTGAGCCGTCAGGCCAACCAGGCTCGCCAGGCCCAGATCACCCAGGAAATCAGCGAGATCGTCGGCGGCGCCAACGCGCTCGCCTCGAGCGCAGGAAGTGACTAGCACATGACCGCAGCAGTAACCGAAAACAACGGGGCAGGTTCGGCTTCGGCCGTAGCCGGCCGCGTCGTGCGGGTCATCGGTCCCGTCGTGGACGTTGAATTCCCGCGTGGCGCTGTTCCTGAACTGTTCAACGCCCTGAACGCCGAGATCACGCTTCCCTCGGTCGCCAAGACGCTGACGCTCGAGGTTGCACAGCACCTCGGTGACAACCTGGTCCGCACCGTCTCCATGCAGCCCACCGACGGACTCGTCCGCGGCACTGCAGTGACCGACTCGGGCAAGCCGATCTCGGTTCCCGTCGGTGACGTCGTCAAGGGCCACGTGTTCAACGCACTGGGCGATTGCCTCGACACCCCGGGCCTCGGCCGCGACGGCGAGCAGTGGGGAATCCATCGCAAGCCACCAGCCTTCGATCAGCTCGAAGGTAAGACCGAGATCCTCGAGACCGGCATCAAGGTCATCGACCTCCTCACCCCGTACGTCAAGGGTGGAAAGATCGGCCTGTTCGGTGGCGCCGGCGTCGGCAAGACCGTTCTGATCCAGGAAATGATCACGCGTATCGCTCGCGAGTTCTCGGGCACCTCGGTGTTCGCAGGCGTCGGTGAGCGTACCCGTGAGGGCACCGACCTCCACCTGGAAATGGAAGAGATGGGCGTCCTCCAGGACACCGCCCTTGTCTTCGGCCAGATGGACGAGCCGCCCGGAACGCGTATGCGCGTGGCCCTGTCCGCACTGACGATGGCGGAGTACTTCCGCGACGTTCAGGGCCAGGACGTTCTGCTGTTCATCGACAACATCTTCCGCTTCACGCAGGCAGGCTCCGAGGTTTCCACCCTCCTCGGCCGTATGCCTTCGGCAGTGGGCTACCAGCCCACGCTGGCGGACGAGATGGGTGAGCTCCAGGAGCGCATCACCTCGACCCGTGGTCGCTCGATCACCTCGCTGCAGGCTATTTACGTGCCCGCCGACGACTACACCGACCCCGCGCCGGCTACGACGTTCGCGCACCTCGATGCCACCACCGAGCTTTCGCGCCCGATTTCGCAGATGGGTATCTACCCCGCTGTGGATCCGCTGAGCTCGACCTCCCGCATCCTGGAGCCCGGCATCGTCGGTGCCGAGCACTTCCGCGTTGCCAACGAGGTCAAGCGCATTCTGCAGAAGTACAAGGAACTGCAGGACATCATCGCCATCCTCGGTATGGACGAGCTTCAGGAAGAGGACAAGGTCCTCGTCGGCCGCGCCCGTCGTATCCAGAAGTTCCTCGGCCAGAACTTCATCGTTGCCGAGAAGTTCACCGGTGAGCCCGGCTCCGTCGTGCCGCTCCGCGACACGATCGAAGCCTTCGACCGCGTCTGCAAGGGCGAGTTCGATCACCTGCCCGAGCAGGCATTCAACAGCTGCGGTGGACTCGACGACGTCGAGGCTGCAGCCAAGAAGATGGCCGGGAAGTAGTCCACGATGGCTGAGATGACCGTAGAACTCGTTGCCGTCGAGCAGCGCTTGTGGTCTGGTTCGGCGACGCTGGTCAGCGCTCAGACCACCGAGGGTGAAATCGGAATCATGCCTGGGCATGAGCCGGTCCTCGGCCAGCTGATCGAGGGCGGAACCGTGTCGATCACCTCGGTCGACGGCGAGCGTATCGTTGCTGCGGTACACGGAGGATTCCTCTCCGTCACTGCGACGACGGTGACGATCCTTGCCGAGTCCGCGGACATGGCACAGGACATCGACGTCGAGGCAGCCAAGGCTGTCTTGGCCGAGAACTCGGGCGACCTCGAAGCGATTGCGGTCGCCAAGGGTCAGCTCCGGGCCGTCGAGCGCGCGTAAGTTACTCGAGTAAAGCCGCGACGGGAGCCGACGAACAGTGACATTCGGAATGACTGTGTTGATCATTCTGGTTGTGCTGCTCGCGGTTCTCGTCGCGGCTTTTCTGTATCGTCTGCTGGTTCTGCGTCGCGGCGGTACCGCTGCACTGCTTCGTGTCCTACCATCCCCGGGGGACAGCGGGTGGCGTCACGGAATCATTCGCTACGGCGAAAGCACCTTTGTCTTTTTCAAACTGTCGAGTCTGCGGCCGGGCCCGGACTCCAGGATCGATCGTCAAGGTATAGAGGTCGAGAGCCGTCGTTCTCCCTCGGGTACCGAATTCGACATCATGAGCGACGACATCGTCGTGGTCAAGGTCAACGATGGATCGTCGGCCTACGAAATCGCCTTGGACAGTGGAGCATTGACAGCGTTCCTGTCCTGGGTGGAATCGCGGCCGGACGGGCGCGCCCGTAGGCGACGCACCGCCTGACCGGTCCCGCTCAAGCCCCGGCGCCGGGCTTCCAGAGCACATCGCCTTCAGGATTTGCCACTCTTCCCATGATGAAGAGCAGATCCGACAATCTGTTGAGGTATTTCGCGGGGAGCACGCTCGTGTCCTCCGGGTTCGCATCGATGGCGGACCAAGCCGCACGCTCCGCACGCCGCGAGACGGTTCTTGCTACGTGAAGCAGGGCTCCCAAGGTGGTTCCGCCCGGCAGAATGAACGAATTCAACGGTGCCAGTTGCTCATTGAGCTCATCGCACCATCCTTCGAGTCGATCGATGTAGGCCTGAGTCACTCGCAGCGGCGGGTACTTCGGGTTCTCGACCACCGGGGTGGACAAGTCGGCCCCTGCGTCGAAAAGGTCGTTCTGGATCTGGCGCAGCATTGCGAGGAGATTCTCCGGGGGAGTGCCGAGAGCAACGGCCACGCCGATCGCTGCATTGGTTTCGTCGCAATCCGCGTAGGCGATCAGACGCGGATCGTTCTTGGACACGCGGGAAAAATCACTGAGGCCCGTGGTCCCGTCGTCGCCGGTCCGGGTGTAGATCTTCGTCAGGTGAACAGACATAGGGCTACGGTACCGGCGCGGTGCCGACGAGGTTGTGGCTCTAGGCTGTGAACCGTGAGTGAGCACTTTCTTGTGACCGGGGGTAACCGCCTCGAAGGTGAAGTACTGGTGGGAGGGGCCAAGAACAGTGTGCTGAAGCTGATGGCCGCGGCGCTGTTGGCCGAAGGCACCACTGTCGTGACCAACTGCCCGGACATTCTCGACGTACCGCTGATGGCGGACGTTCTGCGAGGTCTGGGCTGCGAAGTCGAACTCGAAGATTCCGAAGTGCGGATCACGACGCCGGCCGAGCCGAAGTATCACGCTGACTTCGATGCGGTGAAACAGTTCCGAGCGTCAGTGTGTGTTCTCGGTCCGCTGGTCGCGCGTTGTCGACGCGCTGTTGTTGCCTTGCCTGGCGGTGACGCCATCGGTTCGAGGCCCCTCGACATGCACCAATCCGGGCTCCGCCTGTTGGGTGCGCGCAGCGAGATCGAACACGGATGTGTAGTTGCCGAGGCAGACGACCTGCATGGAGCGAACATCCGCCTGGTCTTCCCGTCTGTGGGTGCAACCGAGAACATCTTGATGGCAGCGGTCCTCGCCCGTGGTGAGACAGTGATCGACAACGCTGCACGTGAGCCCGAGATCGTGGATCTGTGCAACATGCTCAACGAGATGGGCGCCAAGGTATCTGGCGGCGGAAGTTCGACGCTCACCATTCAAGGCGTCCGCAAGTTGGAACCGACTACGCACCGCGTCATCGGTGACCGGATCGTTGCCGCAACATGGGGTGTCGCTGCCTCCATGACCAGGGGTGACGTCCGCGTTCGCGGGGTGAACCACAAGCATCTCGGACTGGTCCTCGACAAGCTTCGGACGGCCGGCGCGGAGGTGACTCCCGAGGTTGACGGTTTCCGCGTCATTCAGCGTGAACGGCCTAGAGCGGTCAATTTCGCAACATTGCCGTACCCCGGATTCCCGACCGACCTGCAGCCGATGGCAATCGGTTTGGCTGCGGTTGCCGAAGGCACGTCGATGATCACCGAGAACGTGTTCGAATCGCGCTTCCGATTTGTCGAGGAAATGATCCGACTCGGCGCCGACGCCCGAACTGACGGTCACCATGCGGTGATCCGCGGAGTTCCAGTGTTGTCGAGTGCGCCGGTGTGGTCTTCGGACATTCGGGCCGGCGCCGGGCTCGTGCTTGCGGGGTTGGTTGCGGACGGAACCACCGAAGTTCACGACATCTTCCACATCGACCGTGGGTACCCGCGATTCGTCGAGAATCTCCGTGGACTCGGGGGAGTGATCGAGCGGGTGGACTCCGAATAGCTTCGGTGCTCGGCGTCACACTCGGGTCTATTCGCGATTGGCAGATAGGCGCAACAGTCTGACCTGGCCTTAGCCGGCCAATCGCTGTAGTGACCAGGCGATTTGTGAATTGATTGAAGGTTCGCGTAACTTATTCCAAGTCAGAGCGACACGGACACCGACTCCCGCCTTTACGGCGAGTGACACGAGGTTGTACGAAGTGCCTGACCAAATTTCGAAGTAGTTTCCATCGTGTATGGTTGTGCTTCACCTCCAGTTCTTCCCCGAATGTTCAGCGGTTTGCGCCGATGATCAGGATGGGATAGGCTGGAAAAGTTGCCCCGGAGCGGCGGCCATAGGGTCGTGGTGATGGTGTGTGCGTGTTCTTTGAGAAC
>NZ_JAZHFF010000041.1:0-816 GCF_036541985.1 Rhodococcus sp. IEGM 1306 | reverse complement strand
CGGTGTTGTCAAGTTGTCTGGAGTACAGCAGTTTTGGGGTGCGGCAAGGCATCGCACGGGGAGGTCGGTCAGGGAGCGATGGTTTGTTCGGTGACCTGATCCCATACCTGGAATCGGATGGCCAGTTCGGTGCGGTGGTCGGTGGCAGCCATCCGGTGCCGGGGTGGGCGGAAGTGCGGCGAGATCCGGCTGAACACTGCGAGGAATCGTTGTGCTGAGCTGACAGTGCGGAAGCCCTTCATCGCTCGTTCACGTTGGCGGGTGGGTTGGTGGGAGTTCTCGCACCGATTGTTCAAGTATTTGTTTTGCCGGTGCTCAGTTGTCGACATCATCGTCCGGTGGGCAACACGATACGAAGCGAGCTTGTCGGTGATCAGCACCCGCGGCGGGCGAGCGTGCCGCTTCAGGAGTTTCTTGAAGAACCTGGTCGCCGCCTTGCCGTCCCGCTTCCCTTGGATCAGAATGTCGAGCACGTTTCCGTGCTGGTCCACCGCCCGCCACAAATACTTCTGCATGCCGCCGATCTTGATGAACACTTCGTCGAGATGCCACTTGTCACCTGGTCGGGGCACCTTTCGTCGAAGCCGGCGGGCGTACTCGGGCCCGAACCTCGCGCACCAGGTGCGGATCGTCTCGTACGTCACCTCGACCCCGCGCTCGGCCATCAGTAACTCGATGTCGCGGAACGAGAGGGTGAATCGGTGGTACAGCCACACACAGTGCGCGATGATCTCCCGCGGAAACCGGAACCCCTTGTACGTTGACGACACCCGTAGATCATCCCAGATCAGCGGATCTCAACAACTTGACAATGCC
>NZ_JAZHFF010000011.1:1472-171473 GCF_036541985.1 Rhodococcus sp. IEGM 1306 | reverse complement strand
ATTCATCTGGACGAAAACCGCCGAGCAGATACTCGCGAAAGCCGACCGTCGAAAAACTTCAAGAACACCGCACTAGGGAAGATGATCGACTCAGTCGGCTTGTACCGAATTTCAGCGAAGCGGTGTGGAACCGATGCGAGCTTCTTCGTAGCCGGGCGACTACTCTCTTCTCGGTGAGCGCGAACTCTATCGAGCCTGGCCGAAATGCTGGAGATCGCTAATGCCTCGTTGACCTCGTCATCTTTGATCCACAGTGCGTATCTTTCGATGCCGTTAATGAATTCTTTAGCGCCGAGATATGGCTTGATGAATTTCGCGGTCCGCGGATCGAGCTGAGTGAACGACTCTTTTTGCTCGCCTTTGACTATAAGATGTCCGTTGTCGTTCGGCATGCTGCCGAACGACATCTTTGGGACTGCTGCGATTGGCTCGGGGCGGGATTCAATGAATATATTGTGAGCGTCCGCTAGATACCCATTGATATTTGTGGCCTCGATCCGCAGATCATCGGCGTACAGGTACTTCGGCCCAGATCGTGGGTTACGCAGGTTGATAACGGCAACACTGACGTGAGCGCCTCCTTTCGCGTTGTTGTCCCACCAGAAGGACGGGTAGGCGAATCCGATCTCAAGGCCTTTGTCGAAGAGCATGGGAAACATGAGTCGGACGTGCTCACCTTGTGCGACTGAGTTTGTCGTCACGAACGCCAGCTCGGCCTTTGTGCCAGCGATGAAGTCAGCGCCCTTCGCAAACCATAGTGCGATGTAGTTCAGATTCTTGGAGTAGGGCCGCGATCCGAACACGAACGGATAATCGGCCTTCTGCTGTGGAGATTGCTTTTTCGCTCCGTAGTATGGTGGATTTCCGATCAGATAAATTTCGTCGCTGGCGTTGTTAAAGCAGATGTCGTTCCAGTTCACCCGCGCGGCGTTGCCATGCCGAATGCGGCCGGTTTCCTGCAGAGGAATGAGTGGAAGGTCGACACCAAACTTGTCGAGGAATTCCACGTTCATCTGATGTTTGGCTATCCAGAGCGATAGGATCGCTACTTCTGATGCGAAGTCATCGAGTTCGATGCCGAAGAAGTTTTCGATGCTGATGCTTGAGCCGAGCATGTGACCTTGGTGTCTACCCTGGATTTCGGCAAGGCGTTCGAGAATCGCGTGTTCGAGTTTACGCAGTTCTTTGTATGCGATGACCAGGAAATTTCCGGAGCCGCAGGCAGGGTCGAACACCTTGATGTGGCTGATTCGGTCCAGCAGTTTGTTCAGTTTGCCGAGATTGTTGAATCCTGCATTGAACTCCTCCTTGAGTTCATCGAGGAACAACGGCTCGATGGTTTTCAAGATGTTTGGTACTGACGTGTAGTGCTGCCCAAGGTTGGCTCGTTGCCCAGGAGTAACGACTGCTTGGAACATTGACCCGAAGATGTCGGGGTTGATCTCGTTCCAGAGTAGCCGTCCGCTCTCGATCAGCAGGTCACGGGCCTTCTTGTTGAACTTCGGGACCGTGTGGTGTGCTTCGACCGTAAAAAGGCGGCCATTCACATATGGGAAGGCGGCAAGATGAGCCGGCTTCGGGGACCCATCAGGCGTATCGAGGGCGTTGAAGAGGTCGGTCAAGAACTGGTCGACGTCGGAACCGTCGGGCTGGGTGAGATTTCCGACTGACCCGGTGAATTGGTCCGACTTGAATATCCCGGTGTCCTCGGCGAAGAAGCAGAATAGCAACCTCGTGAAGAACACGTTCAGTGCGTGGCGGGCCTGAGACGATCCATGAATCCCCGGGTTGACCGTGACCAGTTCGTCGAACAGCTTCGCCATGCGCTCGGCCGCCTTGAGGTCCGCGTGCGCCTCGCCGACGTACTGGGCCTTTTCCATGCCCGACCATGGCAGAAAGAAAGTGAAGTGCTTGTCAATGTCGGCGATTGGTGTAGCGAGGGTCTCATTGGTCTTCGTATCGACAGCGAGAAGTTCCTCGAAGTCCGTCACGATTACGAACCTGCAACTGTATCTGACCACCGTCGGTGAGGACCGCAAGCCGTCGATAACGCCGTACAGATCATCGGTCGTTGGCTTGAAGTAGACGATGTTCTTCTGGCCGACCTCAGTAGCCGGATCATCCGCAATATTCAGAGTGCCGTTGCGCAACCGCGTGATGTTGCTTGCCGACCGCCCGTAGGCAGCGAGCAGATCGAAGATGAAGGTACGGTCGTATTTGGCTCGTCCACCGAGCGGTCGGACCCGCTCCTCGACGGACTGCAGGTTCAATTTCACGCGACGACTCCTGAAACTCTTACGTTTGGGCCGATCAGCTGAAAGGCCCTCTGTCTCATCCAAGCACTGCCACCCAGACCAGCGATGCGAACACCGCGCAACGCTATCGGCTGGCTTGGACGGATGGTGTGTCGGAGTCATAGGGAATCATCGGTTCATGACGGGCGACCCGGATACGAGCGACGATCACTGGCGCGAAGAAGCACTTAATCGGATGAACAAAGCAAGCGTTGTGCTTGACCGTATCGAAGCCGACGAGCCGTACCGGTCAAGCCAGATTGCGACCTAGCAGGAGACCGGGAGCAGGTTCCCGACTTGTGGGTCGACACGCCGCGCAGCTCTACGACTCGGGGGAGAAGACGGTCGCGCAGATCGCGGCGATGTTGAACATTCCCCGCACTACTGTCTACGGACACCCGAACAAGCGCGCGCCGGCGACGAGTGTGTCGACTGATTTGGTGAGCACCGTGGCGTGGTCCCTGTTGCGGCGGTGCGAACATTCGCACGGAGTGGCACCCTGCCGGATCCGGTGCAGCAGTGGCTCACCGCGAGCTGGTGGACCGTACTGCCTGAGCTGCGATGCCCCGACTACACCTGACAGGGTTGCATACGGGATCACGTCGGCAGGCTGCGGCACACGCCTGACAGGCTGCCGGATTCACAATCGGGGCAACGCTCGGGAACCAACAACATCCACCATCACTGTGAGACCTAGCAGCTAGCGTCGATACCGCGACGAGCAACAGGTCGCCACACTGACCCCGGCCGCGCGGCCCCATCGACGGCCCCGACCGGCAAGAACCCAATCCCCTTGCCGATCGGTCGCACGTGGCGACCTGTTTCCCATTTTCTCGCGTCGTCGGTGTTGGACCACCCAGTCGCCGGAATATCGAATGAGATCCGTGTGACTGACCGCCGGCCGACATCCTCATTCGTGGATGTACTCCACGTTCGATTCCTTGTTCTTCTTCTCCAGATAGGCGCCGAGCATCCAGATGAGGTTATCGGCGCGTGAGTAGTTGCCGTCCGGCGTGATCGCAACTCCGACCAATGAGTACCTCAGGAAGTACTTGAGTGATCGGTTCTTGCTGCCGATCAACGCACAGAGACGATCAACGTCCCCTTCTACCGTTTCCCTGATTTCGGGAACCCACAGCTCGAGAAGTCTGGTGATGTGGCGGTCGGGTTTGAAACCATTCCAATGCAGGTTGCGAAGAAATTCGCTGGCGAGCGGATACCCCATACCCGGTAGGTCCCGTTCGCGGTGAGTCATCTGAACGAGGCCGCTGTCGAGATGCTTTTCGCCGGGCCACCGGCGTGGGGGTGAGATCAGGTAGCCGGCGAGGACCATCATCAGATGCTGGTTGCCGAGCTGGTAGCCGGCATCCTCTGCGAGGGCGACGAAGGCGCGCGCGATTCCGAGGATCTGGTCGTAGTAATTGGGATGATCGGTCAGCAGCTTCGCCCAGCGGATGATCGCTTTTGCATCGCCGGCGCCGCCCTGCCCGCTCAAATGCTCGCGGAGATCGGCGAGCGTCAACGTCCCGTCGAGGATGGCGGTGTGCGTTTTTTCGGGGTCGAAGCCGTAGAGAAGTCCTTCGAGGTGCTGGTCACGGACCTTGACGAAACTTGCCCAGTTCCGGGAGTTGCTGCCGAGGGCGTTGACTGCAGCTTTGAAGACCTGCTGGTTGCTGTATGTCTGGGCGAGAGGAGTGTCCATCGCTTCCTGATCGAGATAGCGCACCGCGTAGTCGAGGAACTGCGACGAGGTGGCGGCGTCTGTCGGGAGGCTGTAACCCCTCTCGATCCTCGCCCTGACCTTGTAGTTCGAGAACAACCGTTCACCGACCAGGTCGTAGTCCAACTTCTTCACCATTAGCTCCTCATCGCACGGACCGGATTGCGCTAGAGAGTCGCTTTGGCTTGCCGACGTCCCGTCCACTGTGGATCGGTCGGTGCGGCGGATTGGTTACCACCCTGATCTTCAAAGCCTTCATCGAGGCGTCCGACTGCCCGATCTGATCCTATTTCCAACGTTTGTCAACAGCTGACGCAGCGACCGAAGCATCTGAGTGTTCTTCGGGCAGATCAGGCGCAGAGCGGTAACACTTTCCACTGGTGGACGTAACGAAAGTTCGTCTTGATTCGAACAATATTCAGAAGATTCTGGAGTTTTCGAGATCAGATGCGCCAATGGATCGAGGTCCGGCCAGCGGCGCTGCACAAAGGAGCACGTGATGGAAGAGTTAAGAACTGCGGAGGGATTTATTTAGTTCGACGATGACGCGGTTACGCTCGTCTTCAAAGGGTGGCGTGTTCCGTTCAAAAAGAAAGCCGCGAGCCCGCGACGAATTCCGTACTCCACAATAGTTGAGGTAGAAGAATATAGTCATAAAAAATCTTCATCGTACATTAAAATTGTCATCTCAGGAAAAGCGAACTATAAATTAAAGCCGGAATCGGACATCGACTGTGTAATTTTTCGGGCGAATGATAGTAATTCGGTGATAATACGTCGAACCTGATAAAGAGCAGAATGGCAGGAGCTTTAGCGCAGCCAGTACCCTCCTTGCTGCCTCCGCGGCCGATTGACTCTCCAGTAACGAATTCCACGGATGTATTCCTCGGGCCGCAGGAGGTACTTTTCATCGAGTGGAAAGGAAATAAGCGGCTCACCAACTCTCCGGTGAAATGCTTATGCAAAGCTTGTCTGCATCGGTGGACGGTCCCCGCATCTGCTGCAAATGCCTTGGCTCAACAACAAGGGTTGTCGGCGCGACTCATGAGAAAAGGGAACAAGGACATGCACGAAGGCGCCCAGGGGTTGATATTGCAAGTTCACTCCAGACTGCGAAGGGCCTCGAATACGACCGCTCCGAAAAGGCTTATTCTAATGCACTCACCCCCTTCTGGTGTCCCAATTGTTCAGAGTTGGCCAAAACGTATCTATTAACCAAATAGGTTCGGTTACTCGTGCTGAAGCGGAGCTGTCGATCAGTGCCGGGCGCGACCGTCGACGGTGACGCCGGCACTCCGACCGGCGCCGTCCCCCATTGTTGACCGACGCCGTGAGTGGTGATCGCATCGTCAAGTGTCGTTCGTCTGGGTCAGATCGGCTGCAGCTCGAAGGTCGCAGCCCGGCAATCTTTTCTGCCGATAACATAGATTATGTCAGATGAACTGCGAGAGATGCTGCACAGCAATGGTTTACGCTGTCGCGGGGATCTCGATCGCTACCAAGTCGAGTCCCGTAGCCGCCGCTGAGTGATGCGCTGGTCGATGTCCTCTTTCTCGGTCGAACGCGGTTCGGGCAACATTGGCGTGATTCTGCACGCCGGGGACGCCGGTGAGTGGACTGGCGAACTTGCAGAACCTGCGCAGTGCCGTTCATACAGAGCGAGTGCACTGTACGTCTCACAGACGGCCGGTGGGCGGACCGGGATCACAGTAGGAGGTGTGCCCTGCGGGACTGTCAGCCGTTTGTTTATCGGCGTTTACTCGTTCCGGGCAGACCGCCGGAAACGACGGAGCTGATCCCTCCGGCCGGGGCCGGCCTTCCGCAATGCGGAACTTCCTTCGCAACAGGAAGAGGCTTCGGACCTAGCCGCACGTACAACTGCCGGCGCAGTCGACGAGCTTCGGCAACCAGTTCGCGCTCACGCTCGGAGAGTGGACGAGCAGATGCGACGTCGGTCGCCGTTCGTAAGAACTGCTCCACCTGCTTCAACTCGGCACGTGCAACCCTCTGGCGTTTGCTTTCACTTGGCGGCTCTACCGAATTTTGCTTCTTCCGTCGTCGGCCCATATCGGATGCTCTCATACCTCTCTGACACCTTGGGCCAGCTTGCATTGCGTATAGCTGCGCCGGCATCGCGAGAAGTATCAAATCAATTCGCCAATGCCGCAGGCGTATCGCGAAGGACGTTGACTTGCCAGCAGAAATGATGAAGGTGCGGCAAGGTAAGTTTTCGGCGAACCCAGTGGACCACTGATCAGAACGAGGAAGTGACGTACGTGGCTAAAGATGGTTGGGAATTTTGGCGGGTCAGCAATGCGTCGAGCGGCGCACTGGAATGGCTCGCCGTCACGCGACCGGGCGCACGCGCTGCGATCGACCGCGAAAAAGTATGGACGCTGCTGCCGAAAAGCCGCATGTTCATCGCAAACTGGTTCCTGACCGCCGACTTCGGACGAGAAGACGACGCGAACGAATGGGTGTACGAGAACATCGACTCCACCGAAGCACGGGAGGTCGCACTGGAGGTACCGGAGCCATCGACCGCGATCGTGACCCGATTGACTCACCCCGAGTCGTCCCTAACACTGAATCAGATCGATCGGCACCCCGTGGACAAACTCCTAGGCAAGCGAGTAGCAGACAAACTCGAGAACCGTAACTGACCTACCGGCGAACCGTCCGCCGCGGACGAACCCCGGTCATTTACCGCCCATCACACCAAAATTCAGGAAGAGTGCGGTACCTCGTTGAAACATTCGACTTCCAGACCCGTACTGCCCCTCGGTCTCGTGATATCAGTGCAACTCTTGATATCAGTGCAAACCAACTGATGGTTTGATATCTGAAATATTCCACGCTGACAATTCGGCTGTATCGAGGGCGGGATTGGTGGCGATTAAGCGAAGTCAGAACTGACTCCACCATGTGGCAAATGCGTTCCAGGCTGTGCTGACCCACCCCCAGACGGGAGGCATGACAAACAGGTCAGGTAAGTATCCGATCATCGTTGGTCTCCTCAGAGTGGATTCCACCAGGCGGCCAGTGGCAGCAAGAATGCGTACCAGAACAGCACTTCTTCGGGAAAATCAGGTAGGCGTCCGATCATGCATCTCTCCTCCCCCCGACTTACTTCGTTCATCGCGCCTGATAGTGGTGCGTTACAGTGCCGGTTCTGGACAAGGGAAGTCTTCCGGCCAAAGAACACGCCACAGCGAAACCACCGCCCTACTCGGCGACAGGCGCACCTAGAGGTTCGGCCGTCAGGAGCTAGGGACATCATCACTGTCGGACCCTGAACTATTCTTGGAACCGCGACGAGCAGCAGGTCGCCACTCTGACCTGACCGCAGCGAAAGCTGAAGTCCTGACCTGCACAAACCGTGCAGATCGGTCTACGTGGCGACCTAATCCTCATGACGACTGCTGGGCAGATCTGCCGCGGAACACGGTGGCGAGAACCCGCCAGTGCTTTGTTGTGAGGAGTGCCTCGCACGTCGTTGTCGGGGCACATCGCACCGTCGCCGCCCGCTCACTCCACCTGGTTTCGGCTGGAACAGCGGCGCATTCGAGATCGACGAGCACCGAAGAAGGTCTCGTGCTGTGCCCGCCGAGTACGAATGGGAGAGCACTCGACGGGTTCTAGCGGCTCGATTCAGCACAGAACCGGACCACTTCCGAGTGTCCTCTCTTTGCGGTGACCGCGGTGTGCCGGTTTCTTCGAGCGCTTCTCAGCCGAGTGAAACCATGAGGTCCGGCCTTGTGCAGGTTCTCACTGTGGACATGGGTAAGGAGTCCTTCCGCAACGATGTGAACCTTCTTGTTCATGTCAGGATGACGGCCGCGTTCACGTCAGGATGACGGCATGGACAGTGCAGAGGTTCCGTGTCGATCCTACGACCCGGATTTGTGGTTCTCGTCGGTCCGCAGCGAACTGTCGACTGCAATAGCGTTGTGCCGCAAATGCTCTCACCTTCATCAGTGTTTGGCGGGTGCGCTCGACCGGCAGGAAGCGGCTGGGATCTGGGGTGGCCGACATATCGTCGAGGGGAAAATTGCGACCCTTCCGGGGACGACACGCCGCTACTTCGCCGGACGGCTCCGGTTCCATGCCCCTTCGAAAGCGCCTTAGAGACCTCCGGACCAAGGGCAGCGTCCTTGTGAAGCACTAAGTCTGGCAACGCCACGAAGGTTGTCCCAGCAGTTGCCGGTGAACGCGCTCTACCGGTTCGGTCAGGGGACCGTCCAGGCACCACCACCGGGCTGAATCATCACTGCCGGATAATTCGGCGGCCCGGTCGGCACTGTGACGGCGGCGACCACGATGCCCGCCCCTGTCTGGGCCTCGACGCTCGGATATCCGAGGTACGCGATGCCCGCCGCTCCGGTGGAGATGTTTCGCCAGTGAATGAAGACGCAGCAGTAGCGGTCTGCGATGAATCGGGTGACGCCCGGCGCCGCCGGATCGGTACTGGCGGTGACGTACATGGCGCCCACAGAAGGGAGGCCGGTCGCAGTGACCGATGCCCTTACGACAGGAACGGGGAAGACGGTGTCGGTCGGTGCGGCAGCGGCAGGTTGTGCGCCGAAGAGCAGCGCGACCCCGATGCCGGCGACGATCGATGTTCGCCGTAAGCCATGGTGTGATCTCATCGCGTACCCCTGTCTTTGGGATGGGATACCCGGCTTCAGCGCAGTTAACAGAGACGACGACCGGTAGAGGCTGCCACCGAAGTGGCGAGCGACGCAGAGCTGCCAAACTCACGATCTGGATCCACCTGACCGGCGACCGGCCACCTTCGGTGTCCCCTGAAATGAAATCCGCTGCGCTCCGTCCTGTGAAAAGCATTGATTTGTTTTCCTTAACGTCTTTGAGGGGCGGTTTCCGGTTGCTGCTCGTAGGTTCGGAGCTGCCTGGGGACGCTGCGGTATGGCTTATTTGTTTTCGCTGTTCGTATGGCCGGAAGTGAGTGGCCGCCGCGGTGTTCTCGACGACTCGACTGCTTATTGAGAGATGCGACTGGATCGCTGTTTAAGGACACGACAGAGAGGTCGTCCACCCAGGTGAAAGCCCGATTCATGGGGAAACGAGGGTGAAGGGGAGCGCGTGTGAGGCAATTGTGGGCAGGTATCGATGCAGGTAAAACCCATCATCACTGTGTGGTGATCGACGGCGACGGAACGCGATTGCTCTCACGACGGGTCGCCAACGACGAAGCCGAGCTGAGTGTCTTGATCGACGACGTGCTGGGTCTGTCGGAGGGTGGTGTGGTGACGTGGGCGGTGGATCTCAACGACGGTGGGGCTGCGTTGCTGATAGCGCTGATGGCCGACCGGAACCAACGGTTGCACTACATCCCGGGCCGGGTGGTCCATCACGCCGCTGGTGGCTATCGCGGTGACAGCAAGACCGATGCGAAAGACGCCGCGATCATCGCTGATCAGGCGCGGATGCGCCGAGACCTGCACCCGGTGCGGGCCGGCGACGAGATCAGTATCGAACTGGGCATTCTGACCTCGAGGCGGACGGATCTGATGCGAGATCGAACCCGAACCATCAATCGACTCCGTGCACTACTGAGTACATATTTTCCGGCCCTCGAGCGGGCGTTGGACATCAGTAACGTCAAAGCGACGTTGATCTTGCTGTCGGGCTATCAGACGCCGGACGGGATCCGCAGACTTGGAGAGGCACGGTTGCAGGCGTGGCTACGGAAGCGTAAGGCCTACAACGCTGCCCAGATTGCGGCGAAGGCGATCAACGCGGCGCAGTCGCAACATGTGCGGGTGGCGGGTCAGGACGTGGCAGCGAGCACGGTCGCGAAATTTGCCGTTCAGGTCATGAACATCGATGCGGAGATGGCCGAGCTCGATCGTGATATCGAGGAACGGTTCCGCAGTCATCATCATGCGGAGGTGATCGAGTCGATGCCCGGTTTCGGGCCGATACTCGGGGCTGAAGTGCTCGCCGCCACCGGTGGTGATTTCACCGCGTTCGGGACCGCTGATCGGTTGGCCGGGATCGCGGGTTTGGCTCCGGTACCACGTGATTCGGGTCGGGTGAGCGGAAACCTCCGCCGCCCAAGAAGATACGATCGCCGCCTACTGCGGACCTTCTATCTCTCCGCGCAGCTGAGTCTTCGAAGTTGTGCTGCATCGCAGACCTATTACGCACGTAAGCGTGTGGAAGGAAAGCGCCATACGCAGGCAGTTCTTGCGTTGGCGAGACGACGATTGAACGTGTTGTGGGCGATGCTCCGCGACAACGCGGTCTATCGGCCGGAGCCGACTGTTGCATCGGCCGCTTGAGTAACCGGTCTATGCGAAGACAGTGCAAAGTCCGAGTCAATCCAGGGCGGCGGAAAGTTGCCCGTCCGGGGTGGTGAGGAGTCGACTGCCCAGAGTGGCGATCGCCTCCATGTCGCCTGGGGTTCCAGGTTGCCAGGGCAGCACCAGTCGGTCCTTGGTCTTGTCTACGTATCGCGGAATCACGTGCAGGTGGAAGTGGAACACTGTCTGCCATGCGTCGGCGCCGCAGCAGTTGAGCAGGTTCACTCCGTCTGCACCGAACTCCGCGACGGCTGCCTTGGCGATTCGTTGCGCTGCCAGGGTGACTGCGGTCAGGTCATCGGTCGGGATCTCGAACAGATCCTTGCTGTGCCGTTTCGGAATAACCAGTATGTGACCGTCAGAGCCCGGATTGATGTCCATGAAGGCGTACGTCGTATCGTCTTCGGCCACTTTCACGTTCGGGACGTCGCCGGCCACGATGCCGCAGAACAGGCACTGATCGCTCATGGCCACGGAGTTTAGCTCTAAGCTGCCCGGCTCGACCCTCGGACCTGCGTAGCCTTCGGCTCCGCCCCGATTGGAACGGCCTGCGGCCGTGCTTGACAAAAGCTATTGAGATTCACTTCTGGCCTTTTGATTCTCGTCGGCGGTGACCTGCGCGCAACCCCTGGCGGCGCAAGCGCCGGCCGATGGCTCCGAGAAAGTTTTCGTCACTCGCACGCTCCCGCCAAAATTTTCTCGGCCCAGGGGGGCACTCCGGCCCCTCATACCGACGCGATTCTCCTTTGCTAGAAGGCGGAAAATATTGGCGGGGCACGAGGCCCGGTCACTTTCACAGCAAGGGGAACGACATGCAGAACATCCGTTTGAGGACCGCCACCGATGTCTTGGCCGCAATCCCGGCATTGCTCGGATTCGTCCCCGCCAATTCCGTCGTGATGATCGCTCTCACCGGCCACCCTCGCGTTTGTCGCGCGCACCGATGTCATCGGTGCCGATGCGGCAGCCGACTACAGCACCGCACTTGAGCAAGCCGCCGTCACGTCCGTTATCTGGGTTGTCGTCGGCACCGGTCCGGTGGCAGCCGCCGGACTCGATCAGATTGAGGCAGCTCAGCGCGAGCTCGACAGCATGGGAATCCGCAGCATCCGCACCCTTGCCGCGGAATCCCTCGCGGTCGGAGCGGGGTGGTTCGACACCAACGGCGAGGTGCCTGACCAGCAATGTATGTTCTGCGTCTCATGCCATTAGTTGCTCTGTCGCGGGTTCGCTTTGGCCACTGGGCCGGGCATCTGCGTTTCGTCCGTGTTGGCCGGCTGGGTCATGGACTCCTCCGAAGGCGTTGTCTGAAAAGTCGTCCCCATCGGGGACGCCTCAACCCCGAGCCTTCAGCGCCGCCCGGGCAGCATTGAACCCACCCATCCCGTGGACCCCGCCGCCCGGGGGCGTCGCGGACGAGCAGAGGTAGACGCCCGGGGCCCCGGTGGCATAGGGGTCCAGTCCGAACCTGGGGCGCGCGATGATCTGCCGCGCCGTGTTCGCACCCGCGGAGATGTCGCCGCCCACGTAGTTGGGGTTGTACGCCTGCATCTGCGGCACATTGCGCACGTGGACGCCCACGATCCGGTCCCGGAACCCCGGCGCGAACCGCTCGATCTGACGGGTGATCGCTTCGGTCGCGTCACTCGGATAGCCGTGCGGCACATGCGCATACGCCCAAACGGGATGGATGTCTCCGACGGAACGGGAGGGGTCGGCCAAGAATTGCTGGCCCAACAGAATGAAGGGCTTGTCCGGCATCTGACCCCGGACGGTCTGGCGTTCGACAGCAGCAGTTTCCGAAATCGTCCCGGACAGATGCAGGGTGCCGGCCTTGCGGGCATGCGGATTCGTCCACGGCACGACGCTTCCGTCAGAGTCACTACGCACGGCGTAGTCGACCTTGTACGCGGCGGTGCCGTAGCGGAATTTGCGGTAGGCCCGGGCAATGCGATCAGGCTGCCGACCATCGAGCAGACGACCGGCCGCGTCGGGGGCGATGTCGAGCATGACGATGTCGTAACCGGCGATCTGGGAGTAGTTGGTGACCCAGTTCCCGGTTTCGATGGTGCCACCGAGGCTTCGCAGGATCGACGCGAGGGCGGCTGCAATTGACCCCGAACCACCTTGTGCCACAGGCCAACCGTGAGCATGAGCGGCCGCAGTGAGCATCAACGCGACCGCGCTGGACATGGGAAGGTCCAACCGCCCGAACATGTGCGCCGCGACGCCGCCGAACAGCGCCCGCCCCTGTGGAGTCTTGAACATCCGCGCGAAACCCGTCGCGGGAAGCAGAGCGCCCGTCCCGAAACGGGCGAGCATCAGCGGGTGCTTCGGGACGTGGACGATCGGCTTGAAGACGTCCTGCACCAACTCGTCGAAGTTCTCGGCGAGGTATCCGAAGACGTCGAGCCACCTCTTACCGTCGGCACCCAATTCGTCAGCGGTCCGGTTGATGTCACGCCACAGAACCCCGGCGGTGCCGTCGTCGAGTGGATGGACCAGATCGATCTCGGGCCACAGCCACGTCAGGCCATGCTTGGCGAGCCCGAATTCGCGATCGAGTTCCTTGAAGTAGGGAGAAGCCAAGGCCGTGGGATGGAAGGCGGAGCAATCGTCGTGGACGAGTCCGTCGACTATGTATTCGCTACTGCGGGTGCCACCGCCGATCTTGTCCGCACCCTCGATGACATGGACGTCGATTCCGGCGCGGGCGAGTTCGATCGCCGCCGCGAGACCGTTGGGACCACTGCCTACCACTACTGCTGTTGTCATTTGCTCTTCGCCACCCGTCTTCTCAAGGGTGAGCCTACGGAAATTACAGCGATGGCATTCTGCGAGCAAACAATTCAGGCCTAGACCTTGGTTGATCGATCAACTTTTGTTACAGTTCGAGGCGCACTGGCCGCAGCTGATTTTTATCGCTGCGGCCAGTTGTTGCATTCATCGCCCATCGCGCCTGTTTCCTGCGGATTCGGTATCCTGTGAATCGGAACTTCTCTGCACAGACGCAGCTCCGAAATCTGTCGAGGGGCCTTCTGGCTCCCTGCATCGCCGCAGTTCAGAGCAATTATAGGGCTACCTTAGTTGCGCCCGTGCCGGGGTTCTGAATTATCGTTTTCGTTACACGGTTGACTCACAAAAGTTTCAACCGACCGAAGACTCACGTCGCCGGGTGCCAGAACGCACACCATCGCGTCTGCGCAGGGCGGCTACTTCGGTGGTACCGAACACATCGTCGTGTCGGTGCTTTGAAGGACTTGCATTGCAAGTTGATGGCCATCAGCGCTGCTGGTCGTCGGTGCATCTTTATGGCATACGAAGGCTGGGTATGAAGCAACTTCCAGGCCCCCAGGGCCTCTATCACCCGTCCAATGAGCACGACTCCTGTGGAGTCGCATTTGTTGTCGACATGCATGGTCGCCGCAGCAGGGACATCGTCGAAAAGGCGATCACCGCTCTGGTCAACCTCGAGCATCGCGGCGCTGCCGGATCAGAACCCAACACGGGTGACGGTGCGGGCATTCTGCTGCAGGTTCCCGACAAGTTCTTCCGAGCTGTCGTGGACTTCGCGCTGCCCGCCGAAGGCGCGTACGCAACCGGTATCGCATTCCTCCCGCAGGGCGATGCCGATGCACACGAGGCTGCTGCTGCAGTCGAGAAGATCGTCGTCGAAGAGGGCCTGAAGGTTCTCGGCTGGCGCGAGGTCGGAACCGACGACTCCTCGCTGGGCGCACTGGCGCGCGACGCGATGCCGACGTTCCGTCAGATCTTCATCGGCTCCGAGGGTGACAAGTACACCGGCATGGATCTCGAGCGTCGTGCATACGTGGTGCGTAAGCGCACCGAGCACGAACTCGGCTCCGAAGGCGCCGGCAAGGGTGGCCCGGGTAGCGAGACCGTGTACTTCCCCAGCCTGTCCGGTCAGACGTTCGTCTACAAGGGCATGCTCACCACCCCGCAGCTCAAGGGTTTCTACCTCGATCTGCAGGACGATCGTGTCGAGAGCGCACTGGGCCTGGTCCACTCGCGCTTTTCCACCAACACGTTCCCGTCGTGGCCGCTGGCGCACCCGTTCCGCCGGGTCGCTCACAACGGTGAGATCAACACCGTCACCGGCAACGAGAACTGGATGCGCGCTCGCGAGTCCCTGATCGACAGCGACGTCTTCGGTGGCCGCGAGAACCTGGACAAGATCTTCCCGATCTGCACCCAGGGCGCCAGTGACACCGCTCGTTTCGACGAGGTGCTCGAGATGCTGCACCTCGCCGGCCGCAGCCTCCCGCACGCAGTTCTCATGATGATCCCGGAAGCCTGGGAGAAGCACGAGAGCATGGACCCCGCTCGTCGGGCGTTCTACGAGTACCACTCGGCTCTCATGGAGCCCTGGGACGGACCGGCGTCGGTATGCTTCACCGACGGCACCGTCATCGGCGCCGTGCTGGACCGCAACGGTCTGCGTCCGTCGCGTCTGTGGATCACCGAAGACGGCCTCGTTGTCATGGCGTCGGAGGTCGGCGTTCTGCCGATCGATCCGTCCACGGTTGTCCGCAAGGTCCGCCTCCAGCCCGGTCGCATGTTCCTCGTGGACACCGCGCAGGGCCGGGTCATCAGCGACGAGGAACTGAAGAACGAACTCGCTGCCGAGCACCCGTACCAGCAGTGGATCGACGAAGGTCTGATCCACATGGACGACCTGCCGGACCGTCCGTACACGTACATGTCGCACGAGCGCGTCGTCCTGCGCCAGCAGCTCTTCGGTTTCACCAACGAAGAGGTCAACCTGCTGGTCAAGCCGATGGCTCTCTCCGGTGCCGAGGCACTGGGCTCGATGGGTACCGACACTCCGATCGCCGTGCTCTCGTCACGTCCCCGGATGCTGTTCGACTACTTCTCGCAGCTCTTCGCTCAGGTCACCAACCCGCCTCTCGACGCGATCCGTGAAGAGGTCGTCACCAGCCTCGGCGCGACCATCGGCCCCGAGGGCGACCTGCTGCACCCGAATGCGGACTCCTGCAAGCAGATTGCGCTCCCGCAGCCGATCCTGCACAACGACGACCTGTCGAAGCTCGTTCACGTCAACGACGACGGCGAATTCCCGGGCTTCCGCAGCGTCGTGATCCGCGGCCTGTACCCCGTCAAGGAAGGCGGCGACGGTATCCGTCGTGCGCTCGAGGGCATCAAGTACCAGGTCTCGCAGGCAATCGAGGGTGGCGCGCGCATCGTCGTGCTCTCGGACCGTGAGTCCACCGAGGACTACGCACCGATCCCGTCGCTGCTCCTCACCTCGGCTGTGCACCACCACCTGGTTCGTGAGAAGTCGCGCACCAAGGTCGGCCTCATCGTCGAGGCCGGCGACGCCCGCGAGGTGCACCACATGGCGCTCCTCATCGGCTTCGGTGCCGCAGCGGTCAACCCGTACATGGCTTTCGAGACCATCGACGAGTTCCTGCAGAACGGCGAGCTCGAGGGTCTGACCCTCGAGAAGGGCATCGCGAACTACATCAAGGCAGCCGGCAAGGGTGTCCTGAAGGTGATGTCCAAGATGGGCATCTCGACGCTCGCGTCGTACACCGGTGCTCAGCTGTTCCAGGTCATCGGCCTCTCGCAGGAGCTGACGGACGAGTACTTCACCGGTCTGCAGTCGCAGCTCGGTGGCATCGGCCTCGACCAGATCGCAGCCGACGTCCAGGCACGTCACGCCGTCGCATACCTCGATCGCCCCGAAGAGCGCGCTCACCGCGAGCTCGAGGTCGGCGGCGAGTACCAGTGGCGTCGTGAAGGCGAGTACCACCTGTTCAACCCGGACACGGTCTTCAAGCTCCAGCACGCAACTCGCACAGGTCAGTACGAGGTGTTCAAGGAGTACACGACCATGGTCAACGACCAGTCGGAGCGCCTTGCCGCTCTGCGTGGTCTGTTCGACTTCAACATCGGCAAGCGGCCGTCGATCTCGATCGACGAGGTCGAGCCGGCCAGCGAGATCGTCAAGCGTTTCTCGACGGGTGCGATGAGCTACGGCTCCATCTCCGCCGAGGCTCACGAGACTCTCGCCATCGCGATGAACCGTCTGGGCGCCCGCTCCAACTCCGGTGAGGGCGGCGAACATCCGTCGCGCTTCACGCCGGACGAGAACGGCGATCTGCGACGCAGTGCCATCAAGCAGGTCGCGTCGGGACGCTTCGGTGTCACCTCGCACTACCTGAGCAACTGCACCGACATCCAGATCAAGATGGCGCAGGGAGCCAAGCCCGGTGAGGGCGGCCAGCTTCCGGCTCACAAGGTGTACCCGTGGGTGGCCGAGGTTCGGCACTCCACGCCTGGCGTCGGCCTGATTTCGCCGCCGCCGCACCACGACATCTACTCGATCGAGGATCTCGCTCAGCTGATCCACGACCTGAAGAACGCCAACCCGCAGGCCCGCATCCACGTGAAGCTGGTCTCCGAGGTCGGCGTCGGAACCGTCGCGGCCGGTGTCTCCAAGGCACATGCCGACGTCGTTCTGATCTCCGGTCACGACGGTGGCACCGGTGCCACCCCGCTGACCTCCGTCAAGCACGCGGGCGCACCGTGGGAACTCGGCCTCGCCGAGACCCAGCAGACGTTGCTGCTCAACGGTCTCCGAGACCGCATCGTCGTGCAGGTCGACGGCCAGCTCAAGACGGGTCGCGACGTCGTCGTCGCTGCCCTGCTCGGCGGCGAGGAGTTCGGTTTCGCCACCGCACCGCTGGTGGTCTCGGGCTGCATCATGATGCGCGTCTGCCACCTCGACACCTGCCCCGTCGGTGTCGCGACGCAGAACCCGTTGCTGCGTCAGCGTTTCAGCGGCAAGCCGGAATTCGTCGAGAACTTCTTCATGTTCATCGCCGAAGAGGTTCGCGAGCTTCTCGCGGAACTCGGTTTCCGCACGCTGCTCGAAGCCGTCGGCCAGGTCGACATGCTGGACACCACGCGCGCTCTCGATCACTGGAAGGGAAGCAAGGCAGGCAATCTCGATCTGTCGCCGATCCTCACCCAGGTCGAGTCCGCGTTCATGGACCAGGACGTCCACTGCACCGGCACGCAGGATCACGGTCTCGACAAGGCACTCGATCAGCAGTTGATCGTTTCGGCCCGCAACGCACTCGACAAGGGCGAGGCGGTCTCCTTCGAGTCCGCGATCACCAACGTCAACCGCACGGTCGGCACCATGCTCGGCCACGAGGTCACCAAGGCGTTCGGTGGAGAGGGCTTGCCCGAGGGCACCATCGACATCACGTTCACCGGTTCCGCCGGTAACAGCTTCGGTGCTTTCGTGCCCAGCGGTATGACCCTGCGCCTGCACGGCGACGCCAACGACTTCGTCGGCAAGGGCCTCTCGGGTGGACGCATCGTCGTACGCCCGCCGCTCGATGCAGCGGAAGGCTTTGTCGCCGAGGACAACATCATCGGTGGCAACGTCATCCTGTTCGGCGCCACCAGCGGCGAGGCTCTGCTTCGCGGTGTCGTCGGCGAACGCTTCGCAGTCCGTAACTCCGGCGCCACTGCCGTCGTCGAGGGTGTGGGCGATCATGGTTGCGAGTACATGACGGGTGGAAAGGTGGTCATCCTCGGAGCCACCGGACGTAACTTCGGCGCCGGCATGTCCGGTGGCGTCGCGTACATCTACAACCCCGACAAGGCATTCGAGAAGAACCTCAACACCGAACTGGTGGACCTCGAGGATCTTTCGGGCGACGACTTCACCTGGTTGAAGGGCGCCATCGAACGTCATCGCGACGAAACCGGCTCCGAGGTTGCCACGCGCATCCTCGCTGACTGGTCGCAGCAGGTGGGTCACTTCGCAAAGGTGATGCCCCGCGACTACAAGAAGGTTCTTTTGGCCATCGCGGCCGCAGAGAAGGATGGCAAGAACGTGGACGAGGCAGTTATGGAGGCAGCTCGTGGGTGATCCAAGCGGCTTCCTGAAGCACACGTCGCGCGAACTTCCGGTTCGCCGGCCGGTGCCGTTGCGCCTGCTCGACTGGAAAGAGGTCTACGAGGAGTTCCCGAAGGAAACCCTCAAGACCCAGGCCAGCCGTTGCATGGACTGCGGAATTCCTTTCTGCCACAACGGTTGCCCTCTCGGAAACTTGATTCCCGAGTGGAACGACCTGGTCTACAAGGACCACTGGCACGACGCCATCGAGCGTCTGCACGCGACCAACAACTTCCCGGAGTTCACCGGTCGTCTGTGCCCCGCACCCTGTGAGGCGTCCTGTGTCCTGGGCATCAACCAGGATCCGGTCACCATCAAGCAGGTCGAGGTCGAGATCATCGACAAGGCCTTCGACGAAGGGTGGGTCAAGCCGGTTCGCGCCGCGCACGCCACCAACAAGAAGGTTGCGGTTGTCGGCAGTGGTCCGGCCGGTCTGGCTGCAGCGCAGCAGCTGACCCGCGCCGGTCACGCAGTGACGGTCTTCGAGCGGGCAGACCGCATCGGCGGCCTGCTGCGCTACGGCATCCCCGAGTTCAAGATGGAGAAGCGGCACATCGACCGCCGTCTCGAGCAGATGGAAGCCGAAGGCACCGTCTTCAAGACCAACGTCAATGTCGGCGTGGACATCACCGCGGACGAGCTGCGTGAGCAGTTCGACGCAGTGGTTCTGGCCGGCGGCGCCACCGCAGCTCGCGATCTTCCGATCCCGGGCCGCGAACTGGACGGCATCCACCAGGCGATGGAGTTCCTGCCGATCGCCAACCGCGTGCAGTTGGGTGACCTCGACGCTCCCACCATCACCGCTGAGGGCAAGAAGGTTGTCATCATCGGCGGCGGCGACACCGGAGCGGACTGCCTCGGCACCTCGCACCGTCAGGGTGCGGCCAGCGTCCACCAGTTCGAGATCATGCCGCGTCCGCCGGAGACTCGCGCCGAGCAGACTCCGTGGCCGACGTACCCGCTCATGTTCCGCGTGGCTTCGGCTCACGAGGAGGGCGGCGAGCGTCTGTTCTCCGTCAACACCGAGAACTTCGTCGGTGAAAACGGCAAGGTCACCGGACTCAAGGCTCACGAGGTCGAGATGAAGTCGGGTCGCTTCGAGAAGGTCGAGGGCTCGGACTTCGAGCTCGAAGCCGATCTCGTGCTCCTGGCCATGGGCTTCGTCGGTCCCGAGAAGCCGGGTCTGCTCACCGATCTCGGTGTCGACTTGAACGAGCGTGGCAACGTCGCCCGCACGTCGAAGTGGAACACCAACGTCGACGGCGTGTTCGTGGCCGGCGACATGGGCCGCGGCCAGTCCCTGATCGTCTGGGCCATCGCCGAGGGACGTTCCGCAGCAGCCGCTGTGGACACCTACCTCGAGGGTGTCACGGCCCTTCCGTCACCGATCCACCCGACAGCGGCTCCGCAGCGCTAGAGGCTCTCACAAAGCCGCACCCCACCGCATTCGGTGGGGTGCGGCTTTGTTTCTGCAAGCAATTCGCACGATCTGTAACAAACCTTCATCAATCGTGCATCGGACAGACACAACGCCCAGACAGTATGATTCCGGAGCACCGATAGTGGTGTATGGGTTGCTGAAGGTAAAACAGGGGAGTTTCATGCGTGCGAGGCGTCTCGTTGCGGTGTTGTCGGCACTTGCTGCGGCAGTAGTGGTACCGGTTGTCAGTGCTCCCGTGGCGTCGGCTGATCCCTGCCCCAGCCTGTACGTCGTGGCCATCCCGGGAACGTGGGAGCCCTCGGGCACCAGGCCCGGCGCCGGCATGCTCGCCCCGGTGACCAACGGGCTTCCGGGCTCCGTTCGCACCGATTACGTCACCTACTCGGCGACGGCCTTCCCGTGGGAGTCCAACGTCTACGCCAAGTCGAAGCAGCAGGCTGTCGACAATGCCCGCGGCATGATCGGTGCCATGGCTGCCTCGTGCGGAGACACTCGCTTCGCGATCGTCGGATACAGCCAGGGTGCCGACGCGGCAGGCGATCTCGCCGCCGAGATCGGAACCGGCATCGGCGTTGTTCCCCCGACTCGCGTCGAGGGCGTCGGTTTGCTGTCCGATCCCCGTCGTTCCGAGTCCGACGTCCTGATCGGCCCCGCTGTCGGCGGTAACGGTGCCAGTGGCCCGCGCATCGGTGGATTCGGTTGGCTGTCAGGCAAAACGGTGACGCTGTGCGCGGTCGGTGACCTGTACTGCTCGACGCCGAAGGACGATTTCGTGATGCGTCTGGCCGGATTCATGGCTCAGGCGTCCGATCCCACTCCGGCCAGTGCGCTCGCGCTGCGCGACGAGGCCGCCGTGATCGTCAATGATCTGATCACCGCAGGCGGTCTCCCCGCTTTGATGGCCCAGCTCGATCCGGGCGCGAACTCGCGGCGCATCGATCAGTTGGTCGACTTCTACGGCTCGCAGGTCCACACCGACTACACGCGTTACGTCGTTGACGGCGCAGGCAATTCGGCTACATCCTGGCTGCACGGCTGGTTGGCCGGCAAGGCCTGATCAGCAGTACGTCTGCTCGGCCGTGTCGACGTAGATCTCGGCAATGCGCTGCGAGGACATCGGCGTGATCTGTGAGTACACCTCGCCGACGGAGTTGAACTCCGCCAGCACTTCGGACCGAGGCATACCGTCAGCGAGCGCCTTGCAGGTGCCGTCGGCGTAGAGGATCTCTGCGGAATCCATTCCGGCGGGCGGGATCCCGGCCAGACGCAGCGCGGCGATGTACCGCTGCCCCTTCTCTCCGGCGTTCGCGACGATCTCTTCCGGTGACCGGGCGTCGATCGGCGCATTGGCCGCTGGCGCTACTGGTAGCGATACCGGCGGGGGCGTCGATTCGACGACGCTCGGCGCGGCTTCCGGAGTTGTTGCGGCGAGCGGGCTGGTCGGCAGCTCGGAAAGCGTACTGGGGGCAGTCGAACTCGACGTCGCCGCAACCGACGTGCTGGTGGCCGCAGAAGTGGATTCCGATGCGTCGCTGTCGGATTGGCTGCTGCAGCCGCTGAGGAGTAGGCCCGCTGCCGCGACGCAGAGGACCAGTCTGTTCGTGTTCATCACCCGTGAGTGTTACACACCGTACCGCTTATTTTGTCCGTTTTAAGGAAACTCCCTTTTGCCCTGTTTTTAAGTCGAAGTCCTGTGATATACATCTGTTCAGTTGTTACTTGTGAGTAGGAGCACACCGCAAGACCTTGTCGGCGGCGGTCGAAACACAAGCAATGACTGCGAGTTTCGTCCCCCATCACATAAACGGCAGGGAGAAATCAGTGCAGAAATCTCACAAGAACGGCAACAGACGTCTCAGCACGCGCGTGGCCGTCATTGCAGGTACCGCAGGTGCGGTCCTCGCGTTCGCGGCGCCGATGGCCTCGGCTCAGGATCCGGTCGACAATTCGATACCCGGTGCCGCAGTGTGTCCGGCTACTGCCGAATCCTGTGTGTCGGTTGTGGTTCAGAGCGGAACCTTCGACAACAACGGCTTCAACCTCCCGATCGGAAAAGGCGACATGATCATCGCCGCCGAGGCCGGCTCCGGTGAAGGTGAGTCCACCGTTCTTCTCCCGCGCGACGACGGACACCACGGTGTCTACTCCAAGCCGTTGACCGTTCCGGGTGGAGTCCTCGGAATCGACCTGCCGTTCGGCAATCTGTTCGGCCTCGCCGCAGTCACCGCCGAGGTGGAGGCGACCGCTGCCCCGACCCTCAACGGCATCATCACCGACATGGATCTGAGCATCCCGGTGCGGATGAAGATCAACAACGCGTTCCTCGGCGACAACTGCTACCTGGGCTCCGCGGCTGCGCCGGTGAATCTTCGTCTCGCGCCTGACCCGTCGGTGGTACCGACCTACACGGTGCTCCCGGACAATGCACTGAAGGTGAGCCCGGTCGGGAACCAGGCCACCGGCTTCGCGCTGCCCGCCGCCAGTGGTTGCGGACCGTTCGGAGTGCTGAACCCGATCGTCAACTGGCGAGCAAAGGTACCGGCCACGTCCGGAACCTCGCTCAGCACGATCTCCGACGCCTACCTGTACCCGGGCGGCCTCACCGGTAGCGATCCTCTCGACGATCTCGGTGGCGGAACAGGATCCAGCGGTTCCAGTGGCTCGAGCGGTTCGTCCGGAAGCTCCGGTTCCTGAAAACTCGGATGCCTTGAAGCAGCGGTGGTGGCGGAATGTCACCACCGCTGCGGCGTCCGACCTGTAATAACCTGTGCCTCAGGGTGGGCGAAGGCGGACTCCATCAGGAGCACCTGCGCGGCCACGAAATCACAGGGGAGTCCTCAAACATGTTTCGAGACAGCGTTCTTGCGAGTCCGGTCCTGCGCCGGGGTGTGACGGCACTGGCAGTTGCGGCTGCAGCCACCATGTTTGTCGGTACTGCAGCGACGGCGGAGCCGGCAGCAGTTGTCGGTGAGGTGTCCGCGGACTCCATCGCGGCAGCCCGTGCGCAGGCCATCGGAACGACGGTCACCGTCGTGGGAACCGCGACTACGCCGTCTGGAGTGTTCGAATCCAGCTTCTACGACAAGGGCTTTGGTCTCCAGAGCGGCAATTCGGGCATTTACATCAGCGATCCGAACAATTCCGGGGTTGTTCTCGGCGATCGGGTTCAGGTCACCGGAGTCCTCGCGGATCAGGAAGGCCTGCTCGTCGTCCGCCCGACTGCCGTCGAGGTAATCGGCACGACTACCCAGATCAGCCCGGCGCGACTGCCCCTCAATGCAATCGGTGAGGGCAGTGAAGGTCGTCTCGTGACGGTGTCCGGAATCGTGAACGGACCCGTCGTCGACGATCTGCCGTACGGCCACAAGATCCTGGTCTCGGGCGCCGAGGGAAACACCGTCATCTTCGTCAACACACAGACCGGAATCGACCTCGATGCCGTCGCCGTCGGACGCCCGATCACCGTCACCGGTTTCAGTGGCCAGTACGCCAGCACCTACGAGGTTCTTTCCCGCTCGGAAGCCGATGTGCAGCAGGGTTTCACGGGCAGCCTGAGTTTCGGAAGCTGACCTAGATCTCGAACCGAGCTCCGACGCGCATCGACCCGGGAGACAACCGGCTGATCGTGCGTCCGAGCTTGGCTTCGACGGTCACGGGTACGACGGCCTTGTTTGTGCGAACCGCTTTCACGATGGCACTGGCGACTCGGTCAGGCGTGAAGTTGCGCTTGCGGTAGAAGTTGTCGACCTTGGTCTGGTTCTCGAGCTGCTCCTCGGCGGTGGTCCCGGCGAACTCGGTGGTCTTGAGGATGTTCGTGTGAACGAGGCCGGGGCAGATGGTGCTGACGCCGATGCCGTGTGGAAGCAGCTCTGCCCGTAGGCAATCCGAGAGCATGAATACCGCTGCTTTGCTTGTCGAATACGCGGTGAGGGCCTTCTGTGGTGTGTACGCGGCGGCCGAGGACAGATTGACGACGTGCCCTCCTGTTCCCCGGTCGATCATCATCGGGGTAAATGCCCGGCAGCCGTAGACAACTCCCCAGAAGTTGATGTCCATGACGCGCTCGAACTGGCGCTGCTCGGTGTCGGCGAACGTTCCCGAGAACCCGATTCCGGCGTTGTTGACGACGATGTCCGGTACGCCGTGATGTGCCGCGACGGTCTCCGCGAACCGAATCACGGCCTGTTCGTCGGACACGTCCACCTGATAGGCGTGGGCACCGCCACCGAACACTGCTTCGGCGCCGCCGGCTTGCGAAGGGATGTTTACAAGTGCCGCAGTGTCCTGCGCGCTTTCGAGATTGATGTCGGAGACCACGACGATAGCTCCCTGGGCGGCGAAGGCGAGGGCCGTTTCACGCCCGATGCCGCTGCCCGCACCGGTGATCACCACCAGCGTGCCGGTGAGATCGCGCAGTCGACGCTGCAACTTCGTTCCGCGTCGCCAGCCGGTGACGTCCTTCAGTAGCCCCATTGGTTGCCCTTTTCGTGTGTACGTTTGTTGCGTGTGTCTCTAGCTGACTTCCCCTCTGCGAAAGGTATCCGATGAGCGAGCTTCGTGTAGTTGCAACCATCCCGGCCAAGTCCGGTTCCGAGGACGACGTCCGATCGGCTCTGACAACTCTCGCGGAGGCGAGTCGGTCGGAGGACGGCTGTGTGTCGTACGAGTTGTTCGAGTCAGCGGCTGCGCCCGGCACGTTCGTCACGATCGAAACTTGGCGCGGGCAGGAGGAGTTGGACGCGCACATGCAGTCCCCGCATCTACAGGCCGCGCTGGCCGCCGCCGGCCCACTTCTCGACGGCGCTCCGGCGATCCATCCGTTGAAAGGCGCCTGAATCAGAATGAATTCCTGACCTTCGCTAAGGGTCTGACCTGCGAATGTCGCTCGAAACTGACGAATCGTCGCGCTTCATTCCACTGAGCGGGACCTGCGACTAATACCTGTGCCTTAAGTCACAAACTGTCTCGACAATGCTTCACATCACAGTTTCTGACCTGGAGGTTTTGAATGAGTCGCAGTTCTCGGCGCGGTCACCGCAAGGTTGCCGCCGTCGCGCTGGCAGTCTCCGCCGGCCTGTTCGTCTCGTCGTGCGCTGACAGCGGGAACGGGGGTGGGAGCGGCGACGCACCGGACTCCGGTTCGGGATTGTCCATCGGCCCGGTCAACGAGCAGTCCGGCGAGGGCGATCCGGTCAAGGGCGGCACCCTCACGTTCAGCGGGTACTCCGCCGTCACCAATCTCGATCCGGCGAAGACTCAGATCGCCGGTTCGGTCGCCGGTTCGGAGTTGGGCGCGATCTACGACACGCTCCTGCGGTACGACCCGGCGTCCAAGGAATTCGTTCCGAAGCTCGCAGAGTCGATGGAGCCGAGTTCCGACTTCAAGACGTGGACCCTCGAACTGCGTGACGGTGTGAAGTTCAGCGACGGGACGCCGGTGGATTCGGCGGCCGTCTCGGCGAGCCTCAATCGCTACGTCACCAACAAGGGACCGCAGTCGAGTCTGTACGCGTCGAAGGTCGCGTCGGTAGACACTCCGGATCCGTCGACGGTCGTCTTCAATCTCGTCGACCCGTGGACCGGTATCGAGTCACTGCTCTCCACCGGCCCCGGCATGATCGTCGCGCCGAGCGCCCAGCAAGGTGATCAGTTCACCCCGATCGGCGCGGGTGCCTTCACCCTCGAGAAGTTCGCTCCCAACGAGGAATTGATCCTCGACGCTCGGGAGGACTACTTCGACGGTGCCCCGAACGTGGACAAGCTGCGGTTGATCAGCATTGTCGGTTCGCAGTCCACCACCGAATCGCTCAAGAGCGGCGGCACGGACGTCGCATACATGCGTTCGCTACCGAACGTGCTGGATCTGATCGACTCCGGCTACCCGGGCTTCGTCGACATTCCGTCGCTGTCCTACCTGTCGCTGGTCAACACGGCACCCGGTCGTCCCGGTGCCGACGTGCGCATCCGCCAGGCATTGGCGCTCGCAACCGATCCCGTCGCACTCGACAACCGACTCAACGAGGGCAAGGGTCTGCCCGGACAGGTCATCTTCCAGGACACCTCCCGCTGGCACAACGACGTCGCTCCGATCGGCGTCGACACCGCCAAGGCGAAGCAGCTTCTCGACGAGGCCAAGGCCGACGGTTACGACGGCAAGATCACATACCTGACGCTGCAGGAGAATTCGGCGCAGGCGATGGCTCTCGCACTGCAGTCGATGGCCAACGCCGTCGGATTCGATTTCCAGATCGAGTACGTCAACTCGGTCGCCGACGTCGTCAAGCGTTTGTACGCCGACCGCGACTTCGACATGGCAACAGGTTCCGCCAACCTCGCGGAAGCCGATCCTTTCGAGCGTCTGTACTCCAATCTCAAGTCGGGTGGACGGAACAACGCCACGAGCTTCTCCGACCCCGAGATCGATTCGCTTCTCGACCAGTTGGGTGTCGCGACGTCGACCGACGCGAAGATCGAGGTGCTCGCCAAGATTCAGGAGCGCGCCAACGAGGTTGTGCCGTGGCAGGTTTACGGCAACACCCCGTGGCTCGGTGTGTGGGGACAGGACGTCCACGGCATTCAGCAGAGCCTGGACGGAATCATGTTCTTCGACAAGGCCTGGAAGAACTAGACAGCTGAAGAACTGACTGGACCCGAGAAGCGTCCCTGCGGGGACGCTTCTCGGCATCAGAGAGTGTGATCGATCAAGAAGTGAGATCGAGGGCGGCGCGGACGATGCTGTCGGAGTCGAGGCCGTGGTACCGGTAGACGTCCTCGAGTGAACCGACCTGACCGAACCGGCTCACTCCGAGCGCAGCACCCGGAACATTGTTGATTCCCGTCAGGAACGCGAGGGTGTGCGGGTGTCCGTCGAGAACAGTCACCATCGGCGCGGACCGGCTGCTCGGAAAGACCTGATCCAGGATCCACGACGGGCCGTCCGCGAGACCGCGCCGCGATTGGAGCGCTTCGAAGAGCAAGCCGGGGCTGGTCACGCACACGACGTCGGCGGAAATACCTTGCTCGCCCAGTCTTTCGGCTGCGACCAGTGTTTCGGTGACGGTGGCACCCATGCCGACCAGGGTGACGGCCGGATCAGGGTTGTGCCGCAGTGTGTATGCCCCGGCCACCACCTGACGTCGACGGCGTTCTCGCGCAGCCGGATCGGTCGGTACCGCGGCCAGGGCCTGATCGACCGGACGGGTCGACAGGCGCAGGTACGACGAGCTGCCGTCTGGTCGGCCCAGGCGTCCGATGCTGTCGAGGAGCGTCCACTCCACGTCGACGGCGAATGCCGGTTCGAAACTGGTGCAACCCGGCTGTTCCAGTCCGATGGACGGGGTCTTGATCGACTGGTGCGCACCACCTTCGGCGGCCAAGGTGACGCCCGACGGAGTGCCGACCATGATCGACTGTCCACCGGCGTAGATGCCGTACGACCACGGTTCGAGAGCCCGCTCGATGAAGGGGTCGTACATCACGCCGATAGGGAAGAGTGGCTGTCCCCAACGACTCCACGTTGCGCCGAGTTCGCCCATCAGTCCGACCAGGTTGGTCTCGGCGATACCGAGTTCCATGTGCTGACCGGTGGGCTTCTCACGCCAGTGCATGATCGTTTCGGCGTCGTCGGCAAACCAGTTGTGCCGCTCGTCGGGGGACCACACGCCGACCTTGTTCAGCCAGCCTGCGAGGTTGGTGGTGGAACTGACGTCCGGGCTCAGTGTGACAACACGTTTCGCGGCGTCCGGCGCTTCGCGGCTCAGGTCGAGTAGTACCCGGCCCAGAGCTGCCTGAGTGGTGGACGTGCCGGAGGGCGTACGGCCGATGTCTTTCGGAACTGCCGGGGGCACCAGATGCTCCACCTTCGGGCGAGTCAGGCGCCCAGCGGTTTCGGCGCAGATGCGGCCGGACGGGCTGTCGGTCTCGAACCGTTCCCAGGGCTTCGACGGATCCATGCCGAGTTCCGACGCCAGGTGCTCGAACTGCTCGGTGGTGAGCAGCGACGAGTGGTTCTGCGGATGACCCTGCGTCGGCAGACCCCGACCCTTGATCGTGTACGCGATGATCACGGTGGGACGGGTGTCGTCGATCTGTGCGTACGCCTCTCGCAGAGCGTCGAGGTCGTGGCCACCGAGATTGCGGATGGCCTCGAGCACCGTGGCGTCGTCGAGGTCGTCGATCAGCGCCGTGATCGCGTCGGCGTCCGCCGCGTCGCCGGGCAGTCTCAGACGTACCTCGTCGGCCGTGCATCGCAGCAGACGCTGATACTCCGGATTCGGCATGTCCAGGATTCGTTCGCGCAACGCGGTGCCGCCCGGCCGGGTGAACAGTGATTCCAGCAGCGCACCGAACTTCACGGTGATGACCTGCCAACCGGCACCCGAGAACATGCGCTCCAGGCGGGTTGCCGCGATGTTCGGCACCACCCGGTCGAGTGATTGGCGGTTGAGGTCGACTATCCACACGATCTCACCCAGTTCGGCAACCGAATGATCGAGAACTGCTTCCCACACAGCGCCCTCGTCGAGTTCGGCGTCACCGACCAGGGAGTACTGACGCCCGGTTCCGGCGCCGCCGAGGGAGGCGTCGACGTATCGGCGAGCGATGGCGCCCCAGATGGGAGCCGTCGCGCCGATGCCCACCGAACCGGTCGAATAATCCACCGGATCAGGATCTTTCGATCGACTCGGGTAGCTCTGCAGGCCCCCGAATTCGCGCAGAGTCGTCAGGTAGGACTCGTCGAGTTCACCGAGCAGATAATTGATGCCGTGGAGCACCGGCGCCGCATGCGGCTTGACGGAAACCCGGTCGCCGGAACGAAGTTGGCCGAACCACAGCGACGTCATGATCGAGACCATCGACGCGCACGAGGCCTGATGGCCGCCGACCTTGAGCCCGCTGGGATTCGGACGGACACGGTTGGCGTGATGGATCATCGCGGTCGACAACCACAGAACGCGCTTCTCGATCTCCGCCAGTGACTCGGGAGCGTTCTGGTCGATGTTGGGGCTGTTCACGGCCGGTCCTGCCTTCAGTAGTGGACATCGATCACCGCACCGCCTGTACCCCAGATCGTGGGGCCGACGATGTGGTTGTGATGTTTGGCAGGACTTCCTGAGGCCGAACCGTTCGGTGCGGCAAAGTCCAGCCGCACCTGTCGATCTGTTGTGCAGATTCTGCGTCAAAGTCCATCATCGGCATACAGATTGAGCAATAGCTACCCGGTGGATTGAGCAATGTGCGCAACACCGAGGGCTGTGCGCCGTGACAGGTGGGCACTATGCGCAGTGCACCGCCAGTCGCGCGCGGTCAGTCCATCAGGTCGTGGACGTAGCACCAGCGCCAGGATTCGCCGGGCTCGTGTGAGCGCATGACCGGGTGCCCGGTTTCGCGGTAGTGGTTGGTGGCGTGCTGATGAGGGCTGGAATCGCAGCATCCGACGTGGCCGCAGGACAGGCACATGCGCAGGTGAGACCAGTTATCCTCGCCCAACTCGGCGCACTCCTGGCAGACGCCGGGCGTAAGCGCCGCCGGGTCCGTTTCGGGCGCATTGGTTAGTTCCTCGCAACCGGTGGGAGCGGGTGCGGGCTGCTGTGTGCGAGCTGCTGCTCGCTTCAGGATTTTCTTCATCGCCTTCCATACTGCATGCTGCCAGGGTGAACGGCATATTACTGGGGGTTGTAGTAGCGGCGTTGCTGGTGGCGGCGGTCGCGCGAAGGTTCGGGCTGTCTTCGCCGCTGATCCTCGTCCTGGTCGGTTTGATCGCCTGTCAGATACCGGGTGTTCCGGAATTGGAACTCGATCCCGACCTCGTCCTGTTCGTCGTGTTGCCTCCACTTCTGTACTCGGCAGCACTGGACAGTTCATACCTGGCTTTGCGCTCGAATCTGCGTCCGATCGGATTTCTCGCGGTGGGGCTTCCCCTGGCGACGACGGCTGCGGTGGGCTTTGTCGCCTACCTGATCGTGCCGGAGTTCTCGATAGCGGCTGCTCTGGTTCTCGGCGCCATCGTGGCGCCGCCGGACGCGGTGTCCGCGAGCGCAATCGGACGCAAGCTCGGCCTGCCGCGCCGAATCATGACCCTGCTGGGCGGGGAGAGCCTGCTCAACGACGCCACCGCTCTGACGGCGTACAAGGTCGCTCTCGCGGCTGCCGTCGGTACGGGTGCGACGCTGATCGGCGGCTTCGAGACCTTCCTCGTCGCGGCGGTCGGTGGAACGGTGATCGGCCTCGCGGTGGGGTTCGTCATCTCGAAGGTTCGCGGCAAGCTCCAGGATCCGGTGATGGAGAGCGGAATCGGATTGGTGGTGCCGTTCTTCACCTACCTGGCTGCGGAAGAGGTCCACGCGTCGGGCGTCATCGCGGTCGTCGTAGCCGGATTGTTCCTCGGCCAGCGCTCCACCCGTGCGAGTTATGCGACGCGTTTGCAGGACACGGCAGTGTGGAGGGCCGTCGACCTGATCCTGGAGTCGTTCGTCTTCCTGTTGATCGGTCTCCAATTGCCCAGCGTCGTCAACGGATTGCAGGGGTACAGCACTTCGATCGTCGTCTGGGCGTCGGTTGCCGTTCTCGTGACCGTCGTGGTGGTCCGAATCGCCTGGGTGTTCCCGTTCACGTACGTACCGCGCTGGCTGTCGCCGCGTATTCGAGCGAGGGAGCCGGAGATTTCGGCGCGGGCGGTGTTCGTCGTGTCGTGGGCCGGTATGCGAGGGGTCGTGTCGCTGGCAGCTGCCTTCGCCATTCCGCTGACGGTCAACAGTGGGGAGGACTTCCCGGGGCGGTCGCTGATCCTCTTCCTGACGTTTGTCGTCGTGGTCGGCACGCTGTTGCTGCACGGCCTGACGTTGCCGTGGGTGATCCGTGTCCTCGGCGTGCAGGGGGACGAAGAGCAGTCCGACGCCCGCGCCGAGGCGGCAGCCCAGGACAAGGCTGCACGGGCCGCTGCGGCGCGGCTGGACGAATTGGTCGGAGCCGACGCCGACGACGTCCCTCAGGTCCGCAATCGTGCCGCGGACATCTTGCGAAGCTGGAACACCCACCGCGCGAACTCGGCGTGGGAGCGACTGGGACGCAGCGACGAGGATCTGGGGGAGAGCCCGTCGAACGCCTTCCGCTCGCTGCGCCTCGAGATGATCGATGCCGAGCGAGGCGTCTTCATCGCCGAACGCGATGCCGGCCGGATCGACGACGAGGTCCTCCGGAAGGTACTTCGCGAGCTCGATCTCGAGGAAGCGACGCTCGACCGGGACTAGACCGGCTGGTCTGCTGTCCACGAAGGTAACCGCTGGCCAGGGTCGGTTTACCTGACTGTTGAGGCCTGCAACTTAACCGATTCCACTGAGCGAGACTCGATCCAATTTTCTGTGCCTCCCATCACAGACTGTTTCGTGTTCAACATCACGTCACGGTCTTACCCCGCCTTGGAGGCATTCGAATGAGTCGTAGTTCCCGCCGCGGAAGTCGCAGATTGGCTGCGGCTGCGCTGGCGATCACCGCAAGTATGTTCCTGGCGTCGTGCGCCGACAACGGCTCGAGCAATGGCGGCGGCGAATCCGCTGATTCCGGTTCCTCGCTGAAGATCGGCATGGTCAACGAGCAGGCTGATCCCGGCACTCCCACCAAGGGCGGCACGCTGACGTTCAGCGGTTACTCGGCGGTCACGACTCTCGATCCCGCGAAGGCTCAGGTTGCCGGCGCCACCGGTGGCAGCGAGCTCAGCGCCATCTACGACGTGCTCATGCGTTACGACCCCATCGGGCAGAAGTTCGAGCCCAAGCTCGCTCAGTCGCTCGAAGCGAGTTCGGACAGCAAGACCTGGACGCTGAAGCTCCGCGACGGTGTGAAGTTCAGCGATGGTACAGCTCTCGACTCGAAGGCCGTCGCCGACAGCATCAACCGCTACGTCACCAACAAGGGACCTCAGTCGAGCCTGTGGGCTTCCAAGGTTGCCTCGATCGACACCCCCGACGCGACGACCGTGGTCTTCAACCTCGTTGATCCGTGGACAGGCATCCAGTCGATGCTCGCCACCGGACCCGGCATGATCGTCGCCCCGAGCGCCCAGCAGGGTGACCAGTTCACCCCGATCGGCGCCGGCGCCTTCACCCTCGAGAAGTTCGCTCCCAACGAGGAACTGCTGTTGGCTGCTCGCCCCGACTACTACGACGGCGCACCGAACATCGACAAGCTCAAGCTGATCAGCATCGTCGGAGCTCAGCCCACCGCCGAAGCACTCAAGACGGGCGGCATCGACGCCGCGTACATGCGTACGCTCACCCCGATCCTGGATCTGATCGAGTCGGGTTACCCCGGCTTCGTCGACATCCCGTCGCTCGGTTACATCGCCAACGTGAACATGGCCCCGGGCCGCCCGGGCTCGGATGTCCGTGTCCGCCAGGCGATGGCGCTGGCCGTCGATCCGGAGACGCTCAACACCCGCGTCAACAACGGCAAGGGACTGCCCGGCCAGGAGATCTTCCAGGACACCTCGCGCTGGCACAACGACGTCGCACCGATCGGCGTCGATCCCGCCAAGGCGAAGGAACTGCTCGATCAGGCCAAGGCCGACGGCTACGACGGAAAGATCACCTTCCTCTCCATCCAGGAACCGTCCGCACAGGCAACGGCTCTGGCCATCCAGGCGATGCTCAACGCAGTCGGCTTCGACGCTCAGATCGAATACGTCACCGGTGCAGGTGATCTGGTCAAGCGGATGTACGCCGATCACGACTACGACATGAGCACCGCAGCACTGAGCCTCGCCGAGGCCGATCCCTACGAGCGTCTGTACACGGGCATCAAGTCCGGTGGTCGTAACAACGCGACCGGCTACTCCGACGCCGAAATGGATGCTCTCTTGGACAAGTTGGGCGTCGCAACCACCGACGAGGACAAGAAGGCAGTCCTGGCCCAGATCCAGGAACGCGCCAACGAGACCGTCCCGTGGCAGGTGTGGGGCAACGTCGCCGCACTCGACGTGTGGAACCAGAACGTTCACGGACTCGAGCAGAGCCTCGACGGAATCGTGCTCTTCGACGGAGCTTGGAAGTCCTAGAGAGCCTGAAGTTCACAGCCGGCCCCGCGCCCGTATTGCAGCGGATCGGGGCCGGCTGCGAACAAAGAAATGAAATCAGAGGAACTGCTGTGTATTGCGAGCTCGCTGTCCGAAGGAGACGAAATCGATGAACATCGGCGCAATAGGTAAGAAATTGGGCCAGCTCGTCATTGTGATCCTGATCGTCAGCTTCGGAACCTTCGTGCTGGCATCACTGATCCCCGGCGATCCCGCTGTCTCCGTTCTCGGTGAAGGCCGAACGCCTGCCGAGTACGAGGAAGTTCGGCAGCAGCTCGGACTCAACGATCCACTCCTGGTTCGCTATTGGGACTGGCTGACCAGCGCTCTCCAGGGCGACCTCGGCAACTCGCTCGTTCCCCCGCAGCAGGACGTCCTCACCGCGATCAGTTCCGCTCTCCCCGTCAGCGTTCAGTTGGCAGTGATGGGTCTGGTCATCGCACTCGTCGTCGCAGTTCCGCTCGCACTCTGGTCGGCGCACCACGAAGGCGGCGTCATCGACCGCGTCATCAGCGCCGCGACATTCGGTGTTCTTTCCGTCCCGAGCTTCCTCGCCGGTCTGTTGCTGATCATGGTCACCGTCAACTGGCTCGGCTGGTTCCCGCGATCACAGTGGGTGCGCATCGGCGACAGCCTCTCCGGAAACCTCTCACACGCAATACTTCCCGCGATCACCATCAGCCTCCTCGAGATGGCGATGTTCACTCGCGTTCTCCGATCCGACCTGGTGACGACGCTCCGTGAGGATTACATCCTCGCGTCGAAGGCCAAGGGAATGCCCACGCTGCGAGTGCTTTTCAGCGACGCGCTCCGCCCGTCGTCGTTCTCGCTCATCACGATGATGGGTCTGGCTCTCGGCGGCATGATCGGCAGCACCGTGATCGTCGAGACGCTGTTCTCACTGCCCGGAATGGGCACGCTCATCGTCCGCGCAGCGCAGCAGGGTGATTCGCCGATGCTGCTGGGCGCGGTGGTCGTGATCGCGGTCATCTACGTCCTCGTCAACAGTGCGATCGATGTTCTGTACACCTATCTTGACCCGAGGAGTCGTCGTGTCCATGTCTGAAGTGACGCCAGACGGAGCGGCCCCGTCGCCGGCCCCGTCCGAGGTGATGACATACCGGCAGCAGACAGTCCTGCTGGCTCCCAGTCCCGTCGAGACGCTGGAACAGCCCAAGAATCTGGTCCTGATCGGATCGATTCTCACAGTGGTCGGCGTTGCGCTGCTCGGCACCGCACTCTTCGGTTCAGCGATCATGATGACCGTCCGCATCGTGCTCGCGCTCGTTGCCCTGGTTTTCCTCTTCAAGGGTCTCGGCAAACTCGGTACGTCCAAGTGGGGCAGTCAGTTCGATCTCTCGTACTGGTTGGCGTGCATCTGGCTGGGCGCGCTGATCCTGGCCGCGATCTTCGCGCCGCTGCTGCCACTCGGTGAGTACAAGGACACGGTCAAGACCTTGGCCGAGCCGGGCTTCGCCTCGCCGAGCCTGCTCTCCGATCATCCGTTGGGTACCAACAACTTCGGTCTCGACCTCCTCGCCCGCGCCCTGTTCGGTGCTCGCGCCTCCTTGACTGTCGCCATCTGCGCCGTGCTGATCGGCATGATCATCGGTGGCACCATCGGCGTCATGGCCGGCTATTTCCGTGGCAAGGTCGACGCCGTGGTCGGAATCCTGACCAACTCGCTGCTGGCCATTCCTTCTCTGGTGCTGCTCATCGCACTGGCCGCGGTGCTCACGTCGAACCTGCGCAACATCACCCTCGCACTGTCGATTCTCTGCATTCCCAGCATGGTTCGAATCGCCAGGGCAAACACCATCGTCGTCGCCCAACGGGAGTTCGTGCTTGCCGCGAGAGCCATGGGCGCCACCAAATGGCGCGTCATCTGGCGCGAGTTGGTTCCCAACGTCCTCGTTCCCGTCGCCGCGCTCGGACTGGTGGCCGTTTCCGGCCTGATCGTCGCGGAAGCATCACTGAGCTTCCTCGGACTCGGTATCGCACAACCTGATCCGACCTGGGGCAACATGATTGCGGAAGGTCAGGGCGGGATCGTGGAGAAGCATCCGTTCATCGTCCTGGTACCAGGCGTCTTCCTCTTCCTTACGGTGTTCTCCTTCAACCTCATCGGCGAGAAGTATCGGAGTAAGCTGTGACCACTTCAGCTCAGAACGGCGTTCCGCTGCTGCAGGCGGACAACATCAGAACCGTATTCGCCACTCCCCGTGGCCAGTTGCGAGCAGTCGACGGTGTCTCGATCCACGTCTCCGCCGGCGAAACTCTCGGCATCGTGGGTGAATCCGGTTCCGGCAAGTCGGTTCTCGGGCGCACTATCATGGGACTGCTCCAGAAGGGCCCGGCTCTCGACATCAGCGGGACGGTGACGTTTGCCGGCCGCGACATGTCGACGATGAAGAAGTCGGAGATGAAGCACTTCTGGGGACCCGAGATCGCCATGGTCTTCCAGGATCCGATGACCTCGCTCAATCCGTTCAAGCGCATCGGTACCCACATCACCGAATCCTTGAAGTTCCACCTGGGTCTGAAGAAGGACGCGGCCCGCGATCGCGCAGCGGAACTCCTGTTGATGGTGGGTATCCCCGAGCCCAAGCGTCGGCTCGACCAGTACCCCCACGAACTTTCGGGAGGTATGCGACAGCGCGTGGTCATCGCGATGGCGCTGGCTTGCGAGCCGAAACTGCTGATCGCCGACGAGCCGACCACCGCTCTCGACGTGACGGTGCAGAAGCAGATTCTCGATCTGCTCGCCTCACTCAACGACAAGCTCAACATGGCCGTCATTCTGATCAGCCACGACCTCGGTGTGGTCTCGGGTCGATCGGACCGTGTTGCGGTCATGTACGCCGGTTCCGTCGTGGAAACGTCGGCGACCGAAGAGTTGTTCACTCGTCCTCGCCACCCGTACACCGAAGCGCTGATGGCCGCGATTCCGCGACTCGAGTCACCGACGCACACAGTGCTGCAGACAATTCCGGGCGGTCTCCCGGACATGACGAAGCCGATCACCGGCTGCCGCTTCGCCGCCCGCTGCCGTTACGCCCAGGACGACTGCCTGACCGGCGACCCGGCCCTGGCTCCCGGCGGACCGGGGGACAACACAACCGAAAGCCACACGTTCGCGTGCCACTACCCGGTCGACACCCCTGAAGGCACAACGGCATTGGTCACCAACGAGAAGGCCGGCACTACCGCAGCGGGCCTCTCGCTCGCGGTGAAGGAGATGGTCTGATGACTGCAGCAACCGAAACCAGAAAGCCCGAGACGGTGGACGCGGCCCTGACGGTCGAGGACCTGGTCGTCGAATTCAACGTCGGCAAGGGGCAGACCGTTCATGCCGTGTCCGGGATCAGCTTCACCGTCGCTCCGGGTGAAACATTGGGCGTTGTCGGTGAATCCGGCTGTGGCAAGTCCACGGCGGGCCGGGCGATCATGCAGTTGCCCTCACCGACGTCGGGCTCCATTCGCCTCGGAGAGACCGAAATGACGGCACTGGGCGCGGAAGAATTGCGTCGCAGCCGCACTCAGTTGCAGATGATCTTCCAAGATCCGATCTCCTCCCTGAACCCGCGTCGCAAGGTCAAGGCTCTCATCACCGAGGGTCCGTCGATCTGGGGCGGAAAAGACAAGGCCGCCATCGAAGCTCGGGCACGCGAGGTTCTTGCCGAGGTCGGGCTGGACCCGGACATGGTGTGGGATCGAACCCCACGCGAACTCTCGGGTGGTCAGTGCCAGCGCGTGTGCATCGCCCGCGCATTGATGCTCGACCCCAAGGTCCTGATCTGTGACGAGCCGGTCTCGAGTCTCGACGTGTCCGTGCAGGCGCAGATTCTGAACCTGCTCGAGGACGCGAAGAAGCGTCACGGGCTGTCGCTGCTGTTCATCGCGCACAACATGGCCGTCGTGAAGAACATCAGCGACCGCGTGATGATCATGTACTTGGGCCGCGTCTGCGAAATCGTTCCCGCAGAAGACATGCAGAACCGCGCGCTTCACCCGTACACGCAGCTACTGCTGGCGTCGATTCCCGATCCCGACGCCACCGTCACCGCGGCGCAGAACGTCGAGCAGAAGGTCATCGAACTGCCCTCGCCGCTCAATCCGCCCAGTGGCTGCCGCTTCCGCACGCGGTGCCCGCTGGCTACTGATCTCTGCGCCGAGGTAGTTCCCGAGCTGCGTCTCGTCGAGGCCGGCCATCAGGTGGCGTGCCACCACGTGTGACTACACGCGAAGCATGTTGCGTACGTGACCGGTTTCGTTGATCGACCCGACCCTGCGGCTTCCGTTACGCGACACGAGAATGCGCGTGACGGACACGTACTCGATCGGGAAGGTCAACGGGCGCTCCAGTCCGAGCAGTTCCTGCAGAACGATGTTGACGACGCCGCCGTGGCAGAAGATCGCCACGGTGGCGTCGTTGTCCGTTGCCGCGACTATCTCGTCGATCGCACCGAGGACTCGCGCACGAAAGGCGTCGCCGTCCACCGACTCGGGGAGCCAGCCGGCTTTGATTCGCGCATAGGTTTCCGGCGCCCGCTCCAGGACCTCGTGCATCGGGATGTAGTGCGACTGCTCGTAGTCGTATTCCGCCAGACCCTCGCGCTGGGTGACCGGAAGGCCCAATATCTGCGCTACCGGGGCTGCGGTCTCCAGTGCGCGCTTCTGCGGGCTGCTGAAGAGCCCGGTGATCCGGTACGGCGCCAGTGCTGCGGGCAGCCGTAGTGCCTGGGCACGACCTTCGTCGGTCAGCGAGGGATCTGCGCGGCCTTCGGTGACCTCGGCCAGTTCGGGGAGCGCGTGTCGGATCAGGAGTAGTTGCACCTACGTCACCTTGCCATGTAGAGATCGAACGCCACCACGAGGTTTCGGCCGTCGCGTTTTGCCTGGTACATCGCGTTGTCGGCGATATCGAGCAGAGTCTCCATGCCCGGCATCGCGCGATCGGCCCAGGCGACGCCGATACTGACCGTTCCCGCGAAACCGCGAATGGATCGCGCGGGGGCCTCTTGCGCCTCTCTGATGCGCTCCGCGAGCTGGATGGCTTCCTCGAAGGTGCAGTCGGCGGCGGCGACGGCAAATTCCTCACCACCCAGTCGGCCGGAGAGTCCCAGCCCTTCGGTAGCGGCGAGGAGGGTGTTTCCGAACTGTTCGAGGACCGAATCGCCGGTGAGGTGGCCGAGGTTGTCGTTGATCGATTTGAAGTGGTCGAGATCGAGCATCATGACGGCGATCGGTCGTTGCGCCGCGTGCTGGGCGTCGAGGAGTTCCTGCGATTGGGTCCAGAACGCGTGGCGACTCAGCGTTCCGGTGAGGGCGTCGCATTCGGCGATGCGTTGGAGTTCTCGCTCAGCGCGCCGCTGTGCGCCAGTGGCGACGGCTACGGCGATGGGGGAGAGTGCCATCAAGATGACGGAGATCCGGGTGGTCACCCCCTCACTGAGTAGGTGCACCGGATCTGCCAGTGCCAGACGTCCCTTACCCGCCATGACCAGTGCCCACGCGCTCCATCCGGCTGCCAGGAGCGAAGTGCTGAACAGTGAGACACGCATTGCGCACCACAGGAGCGCCGGCATCGGCAGCAGCAGCGCAAGGGCTCCCTGGACCTCCAGGGCGAGTGGCAGACAGGCCAGGAGAGCGGCCAGAGGTGCCAGGATCTGTGCGAGCCGCCTCAAGCGCAGACTCTGCCGCACGGACGGCCCGCAGGTTCTTCGAATGTGTTCGAGCGTCGGTGCCGACAGAACGATCGGCAGCACGATCAGATACGTACACAGGTCGGCGAAGAACCACCCCACCAATTCCGTTGCCGCACCGCTTCCTTCGTGGAGTTGAGTGCGTAGTGCGCTGGCGGACCCGGCCGTGAACGACGCCAGAACCGAGATGAGGAAGATTCTGGCCGTGTACTTCGTCTCGGAGATTCGCCGCGGAAAGCAGCCGAGCAAGTTCGCGGCGATCAATCCTGTCGTGACGCCGACCAGATTGATCGCATTCAGTTCGAAGGCCCTCTGCACGGGGCTTCCGGTCGCAAGATCCGCCGTCAGCAGCGCGGCGCCGCCGACAGCGAGTCCGATCGGCGCAAACGAGCGCGGGTTACGGAGGAGAATGCCCAGAAGGATTGCGTTGGCGGGCCAGAAGGTCGACAGAAAACCGGGCGGACGGGCGGCGATGCCCGCCAGGGCGACAACGAGGATCGCCACGAAAATCAGGCACGAGCGCACCCGACGTGTCGAACGGTCCATGGTCAGCCTGTCGTAGAAAGCAGAAGCTGTCCGAGACTAGCAATGATCCGGCTACTGTCCGAGTTGTAACTTTAAGTGTCATCCCCGACGGTTCGGCTGCGTGAGGCGCCGAATCAAGTTCGCCAACTCCTCGGGTTGGTCGATCATCGCGTGGTGATGCGCCGGGCGCAGGACGTGAAAACTCCCACCGAGGTAGGTGGCGAGTTTCTGCTGCTTTGCCATCCAGGCGATGGACCAGGGAGTGGTGTGGCCAGTGTGTGCGGCAACGACGCTGAGGTCGATGTCGGGCAGTGGATGCTTGCTCGAGCGTCGTAAAGCGGTGAGCTCCAGCGCCATATCGGTGTACGCGACGTATTCGATCATCGCCGCTTCCAGATAGTGAGGCTCGCGGTAGACCTTCCGGACCCATTCGAGAGTGGCTTCGGACGACCCGCTCGGCGGCACGGACTGGTTGAGGATCTTGCGCGTCGTCGTGCCGAGGAGTCGTTGGAGCCCGGTGGTGCTGAACGAAGCGGCGGCGGCTCGGGAGGCGATCAGCAGCAGGTCGCGGGGGAAAAGACGTTTCGGCTCCTTCTCGGCACTGGAATCGAGGAGGAGCATCCCCGCCGCCCGATCGGGGAACAGGCGCGCGAAACCTTCGACGTAGAAACCGGCGATGGAGTGGCCGACCACCACGGCCGGACCAGTCAGTCCCAGTGTGTCGAGGACGTCGCGGATCCGCTGAGCTTCGCCGCGGACGGTCGGAACTTCGGAAGTAGGCTCGCTGAGCCCGAAGCCCGGGCGATCGAAGCGGACGACGGTGTGGTCCGACTGAAGATGACGCGCGCAGTCATCCCAGTCGAACCAATTGCCCGCCAGCCCGCCGCACAAGACGACGACGGGGCCGTCGCCCTCGGCAAGAACATGCAGTCGGCTCTCGCCGACCTGCAATATCTCGCCCGGTGGTTTCACGTGGAACAATTCCGGCACGCGAGAATCCGGACTACTGACGCGGTTTCGCGAGGGGGAAGGCCAGCGTCTCGCGGATGCTGCCACCCGTGATCAGCATGACGATTCGGTCGACGCCCATCCCGAGACCACCCGTCGGCGGCATCGCGTGTTCGAGGGCTTGGAGGAAGTCCTCGTCCAATTCCATCGCTTCTGGATCACCGCCGGCCGCGAGCATCGACTGCTCGGTGAGCCGGTTGCGCTGATCCACAGGGTCGGTCAGCTCGCTGTATGCGGTTCCGAGTTCGACGCCCCACGCCACCAGGTCCCACTTCTCGGCGACGCCGGGGATGCTGCGGTGCGGCCGGGTGAGCGGCGACATCGAGGTGGGGAAGTTGGTGTAGAACGTCGGGAACTCCGTGTAGTCCTCGACCAGATGCTCGTACATTTCCTGCGCGATGGCGCCGGTATCCCAGCTGGACTGGTACGGGATCTCGTTGGCGTCGCACAACTTCTGCAGGTCTTCGAGACTTGTCTCGGGGGAGACGTCGACACCAAGTTTTTCGGCGACGGCGCCGTGCATCGTCTTCACCGGCCACTCACCGGAGATGTCGACCTCGACCAGTTCGCCGTCCGGGCCGGGACGCATGATGATCTCGCGACCGAATGCTGCGACGGCCGCCGCCTGGATCAGCTCGCGGCACATCCGCATCATGCCCTCGTAGTCGCTGTGGGCTTCGTATGCCTCGAGGATCGTGAACTCGGGATTGTGTTTGAAGTCGACGCCCTCGTTGCGGAACACGCGGCCGATCTCGAACACCTTCTCCATACCGGCGACGCACAACCGCTTCAGGTACAGCTCGGGTGCGATGCGGAGATAGAGGTCGAGGTTGTACGCGTTGATGTGTGTCAGGAACGGAGCGGCATTCGCGCCGCCATGCACCTGCTGCAGAATCGGGGTCTCGACTTCGAGGTATCCGCGACCACCGAGTGAATCGCGCAGCGACTTCACGACGGCGCTTCGGGCCTCGAGCAGTTCGCGGGCCTTCGGGTTGAGGGCGATGTCGAGGTACCGCTGGCGGACGCGGGTCTCGGGATCCGAGAGGCCCTTCCACTTGTCCGGCAGCGGGTGCAGGCACTTGCCGTTCATGCGCCACTCGACGGCGATGAGCGACAGCTCGCCCTTGCGGCTGCGCCCGATGGTTCCGCTGACTTCGATCAGGTCACCGAGATCGAACTCGGCAGCGAACTCCGCCAACTTCTCGCGGCCGACGTTGTCCTGGTCGACCAGAACCTGGATGTCGCCGGACCAGTCGCGCACGTCCGTGAACACCACTCCGCCGTAGTCGCGGACCCGCAGGAGGCGTCCCGCGATTCGCACGCGGGTGCCCTCCGGTGACTTCGCTGCGGCCGCGATCGTGTGCGTCGGTGGATAGGCGACGGGGTAGGCGGCGATCCCTTCGTCGGCCAGTTGCGCGAGCTTGTTCATGCGCACGCGGACCTGCTCGGGTCGACGCGGACCGTTGGTCGTGAACGTCGGAGCCGAGTCCGGCGGGCTGCCGTCGGCATGCAGTCCTTCGGAAGTCACCAGAGCTGCCGGCACCGCCGCATGCGTGCCGGTGTGCTTGACGACCTGGCTGGACTTGCGCCCGAAACTGGGCAGCACCACAAAGCCTTCGGCGATGGCCGACGCGAATCCGACGCGCGGCAGTTCGCGGTTGTCCTCGAAGCAGAGGAAGCGCGGCGCCCAATCCGGCTGGTATTTCACGTTCGAGCGGTACAGCGCTTCGAGCTGCCACCAGCGGGAGAAGAAGACGAGCACCGAGCGCCAGATGCGGAGGATCGGGCCCGCGCCGATGCGCGAACCTTCCTCGAACACCGAGCGGAACACGGCGAAGTTGAGCGAAACTCGCACGACGCCGATCTCGTCCGAACGTGTGGCCAACTCCGAGACCATCAATTCGACGACACCGTTGGGCGCCGTCGGCTTACGGCGCATCAGGTCGAGCGAAACACCGTTCGGTCCCCACGGCACGAGCGAGAGCATGCCGACGACGCTTTCGTCCTCGGTGCCTTCACCCATGACGGCTTCGACGAGGAGGCAATCGCCGTCGAGGTGATCGCCCAGTCGGCCGAGCGCCATGGAGAAGCCGCGCTCGGTGTCGGTGTCGCGCCAGTCGTCGGCGCGGATGATGACGGCTGCCATGTCCTCGGGCGGGATGTCGCGATGGCGTCGCATCCGCACGGTGACGCCGTGACGCCTCACGCGAGTGACGGCCTGGCGCACCGGGCGCATGTCGCGTCCGTTGAGATTGAATTCGCGGGTGCGCAGGATCGCTTCGTCGCCGAGCTGCAGGACGCTCAGGCCCGCCTTCTTGTATGCCGTCGCCCCGGTTTCGCTGGCGCCCATGACGGCCGTCGCCCAGCCGTACTGCGATGCGAGCCCCTGCCACGCTTCGATGGCGTGCGGCCACGCTTCAGGATCACCGATGGGATCACCACTGGCGAGGCAGACGCCGATCTCGACGCGGTACGTGATCGCGGCCTTGCCGCTCGGTGCGAAGATGACGGCCTTGTCGCGGCGGGTGGCGAAGTAGGCGAGCGAATCGTCGGCGCCGAAGTTCTGGATCAACCCGCGGATCGCGGACTCGTCGTTTCCGGTGAGCGCGTTGTTGGAGCGTTGCGCGCGGAAGAGCGTCATGACGGCTGCGAGTAGCGCGATGGCACCGAGGAGACCGAGGACCGTGTTGACGAAGACACGCGGGTGGCCGTCGAACACCTCGTTGTCGACCGAAGCTGCAGCGGTGACGCGGTTCAGGGCCCAGAGGAATCGCTGGTTCTGCGGTAGGTCACCTGGGAAGAGTTCGACAAGGCCCCAACCGATCACGGTCGCTACAGCCATGCCGCCGATCAGTACGCCGAGTGCTTTCCAGCCGGCGCCGCGCCGTACGCGTGTGTAGAACTCGGGCCTCGCCGCGATGAGGATTCCGATCACGACAAGCAGAACGACAACCGCCACGGCGTTGTTCGGGTTCTTGTCGACGATCGCGGAGGCGATGTTGGTGAGGGTGATCAGTGACAGGTAGATCGTCAACAGCCACCAGGCGATGCGCTTGCGGCTCGCGAGGGCGGCGGCGAGCAGGGCGACGACGAGCGCCCACGACAGGCTCGTATCCGGTGCGTCGAAGTAGTAGCTGTCGATGTATTCGCGTGGGACGCGGAGGATGTGCCGCAGTACCGGCGAGATGCTCCACAGGAACACCAGTACGGAGAAGACTCCGAGGATCAGTCCCGAGATATGGGGAACCTGGCTGAACCGCCCTTTGCGGAATCGACGCGCCTGGCGCGGATTTTCGGGTGGCGATTCCACCAACTCTGCAGTGGTGTCCGATACCTCGGTCAATGGTGCCATCGAGCTTCCTCTCCTACCGGTCGATCAGATCCTCACGCTAAGTGTGGTCTGTCGTGTCCAGTTTTGTGGGAGGAGGAAGATGATTGACATGACCGACAACATTCCAGCAGTACCCATCCGCGACGAAATGATTCGGCTCGGTCAGTTTCTCAAGCTCGCGAACCTCATCGAATCGGGCGCGGAGGCGAAGGAAGTGATCGCCGACGGCATGGTTTCGGTCAACGGTGAGGTCGAAGATCGTCGGGGCCGCCAGCTTCGTGACGGCGATGTCGTCGAGATCGGCGGGATGGCCGCCAAAGTGGAAGCCCCCGCCTGATCCCGCGACTTCTGACTAGCTCTCGCGAACGACGACGCCGTCCTGGTCGCTGTAGACGATCTCGCCGGGGTTGAAGGTGACTCCGCCGATTTCGATCGGCACGTTCTTCTCGCCCGAACCGGTTTGCGTGCTCTTGCGCGGGTTGGTGCCCAAAGCCTTGACGCCGATGTCGAGGGTGCGCAGGATCGCGGAGTCGCGGACGGCTCCGTTGACGATGACGCCGGCCCAGCCGTTGTCGACGCCGCGGCCGGCAATGATGTCGCCGACCAGCGCGGTGTGGATGCTCGCGTCACCGTCGACGACGAGGACTCCGCCGTTGCCGGGTTCGCTGAGGGTCTGCTTCACGAGCAGGTTGTCCTGGAAGCACTTGATGGTGGTGATGGGGCCGGCAAAGACTTCACGTCCACCGAATTGGGTGAACTGCGTGTCGCAGCTACGGATGTCGGGTCCGATCTCGTCGGCAAGGTCAGCGGTCGCTACAGGCTCGGTCATGCCCCACAGGATAGTCGGCGGGGCTCGGGCCTAGTTGTCGTCGGGGAGTATGCCGTTCAGCACTATGTCGGCAAGAGAATCGGCAAACGGTCCCGGGTCCGAGACGTCGCGAACCGACATCGCAAAGATGGCCGCGCCCGCCATGATGTCGAGAAGAGCGTCGGCGTCGACGCCGCTTCGGATGTCGCCGCGCTCTCTCGCCGCCTCGAGTCGACGGTTCAGCTCGACGCGGACTCCAGCCAGTTGCCGCACCACGAGAACGTCGCGTAATTCCGCGTTTGTTCGCACTTCGCTCATCAATCCGGGAGCAGCGGCTCGTGTGGCGGGAGCTGCGAACAGAGCAACCGCGCCGTGCACCAGCGCGCGGATCTGATCCGTGATCGTGCCCTCGGTGCCGAGTTCGGTGTCGATGTCCGCGCCCTGTTCGACGTCGAGTACGGGATAGATCGCGTCGTTGACGATGTGTGCCTTCGACGGCCACCGACGGTAGATGGCTGGACGTCCTACTCCCGCACGCGTGGCTATGGCGTCGATGGACGTGCCCGCGTACCCCTTTTCTTCCAACAGTTGCCTGGTCGCGTCCAGTACTGCGTCGTCGATTGCAGGGTTTCGCTGCGGGCCCAGGCGGTGCTGAGTTTCGGAATCTTTGGACATTTTGGGCAAATCCCTTGCGGTATCGCTGTGATGGCCGTTACATTCTGTCACGGCTTTAGTCGATACAGATTGTATCGACAATCGGCACGTGCGCATCGGCGCCACCGAACCACGAGGAGTGGTGATGAACCTTCGAACCGAAACAGAAAACTCCGGCGAAGATCCCGACTACGCCGAATTTGCCAGGCCCGGCGAATCCCGCAACGACCCGGCGGAGATGCGGCGCAGCCTCGAAGGCTGGCTCGCGACCGTGCTGTGGCGAGGCTCGAAACCTTCCGTGACCTCGGTCGAGGTGCCGGCCGCGAACGGCATGTCCAACGAGACTGTGCTTTTCGATGCGACGTGGATCGAGGACGGGATTCGAGCCGAGCATCGCTTGGTCGCCCGTATCGCCCCGCGGGACAGTGCGGTACCGATCTTTCCGTCTTACAACCTGGACCAGCAGTTTCGGGTCATGAGCGCCGTCGCCGCTCACACGTCGGTGCCGATCCCGCGGGTGTACTGGTCCGAGAGCAACCCGGACGCGCTCGGCGGCGAGTTCTTCGTGATGGAACGGCGTGAGGGCGAAATCCCGCCCGATGTCATGCCGTACACGTTCGGATCCTGGCTCTCGGAAGCTTCGGCCGACGACTGTTCTCGACTCCAGCAGTCATCGGTCCGGGTGCTCGCCGAGCTACACGCTATGGCCGATCCGCACCTCGCACTCCCCGAGTTGTGCCGCGATGGTGCCGAACCGACTGGGGCAGAAGCACTTCGCGCGCACCTCGAGGACCAGCGGCGCTATTACGAGTGGGCAACAGCCGACGGACCAGGATCTCCTTTGATCGAGCGCGGTTTCGACTGGATCGAAGCGAACCTTCCCGTCGATGCCGGTTGCGCAGTGCTCTGCTGGGGTGACTCGCGGATCGGAAATGTCATCTACCGCGACTTCGAGCCGGCGGCGGTCCTCGATTGGGAGATGGCCACACTGGGGCCGCGTGAGCTGGACCTCGGCTGGATGATCTTCCAGCACAGGTTCTTCGAGGATCTCGCTGCCATGGCCGGACTCCCCGGAATGCCGGACTTCCTTCGTCGCGAGGACGTGGCAGATGCCTACGGCTCGCTTTCCGGCCACCAGGTTGCGGATCTAGATTTCTACATCCTTTACGCCGCGTTGCGGCATGCGGTGATCATGTTCCGAGTCCAAAGTCGCGCAGTGGCTTTCGGTCAGGCCGAATTCCCCGACAACCCGGACGAGATGATCCTGCACCACAAGACACTCGAAGCCATGCTCGACGGCACCTACTGGGAGTCGCTCGCAACATCCCCGCTCACAACAGGAGATGCACGATGACACTGTCCCCGCTCGACGACTACCCGGTACATCAGATCGCCGAGACCATCCGCCACGTGGGCACCTCGGATCGAAACTTCTACGACCGCTACTACTTCAACTGCCATGCCGGCGTCGACGGCGACACCGAGCCGCTGTTTCTCATCATCGGTCTCGGTCAGTACCCCAATCTTGGTGTATGCGACGGCTTTGCGGTTCTTCGGCGCGGCGAAGACCATATTGTCTTCCGGGCATCCCGAGCCTTGGGTGACGATCGTATGGACCTGTCAGTAGGCCCGCTGCGAATCGAAATCATCGAGGGCCTGCACCGCCTACGTGTGGTGTTGGACCCGAGTCCCGAAGCGCCGGACCTGAGCTTCGACCTCACCTTCGAGTCCGACGGCCCCGCCAATCTCGAGGCCAGACATTTCCATCGCCAGCTCGAACGAGTCACCTTCGATACTCAACGATTCGTGCAGACCGGAGCATGGTCCGGATCCTTGACCGTCGACGGCGACGCCATCCCGGTTACCCCGGAGACGTGGCGGGGTAATCGCGATCGGTCCTGGGGTGTGCGACCGGTCGGCGAAGCGGAACCGCCTGGACGCAAGGCAGATCCGGCGATAGCCGGCAGTCAGAACTTCTTCTGGATTTACTCGATCATGCAATTCGGCGACTTCACCATCGTCACGATCGTTCAAGAAGATCAGCAGGGACGCCGAATCCTCGAAGATGCGACTCGCGTCTGGGCAGACCGCTCGCGCGAGCCGGAGTGGTTGGGTCGACCGGACCACCAGCTCACCTTCATTTCCGGTACTCGCGAGGTGAAGAGCGGAACTCTGTATTTCCGGCGCCCCGGTGCACCCGGCGAATCCGACCACATCCTGGAGATCACCTGCGAACCGATACTGCCCAACTACATCGGTGTCGGCACGGGCTACGGACTCGAGCAGGATTGGCGCCACGGGATGTGGCAGGGCGAACTGGTGGTTCAAGGCCTGCGGGAAAAGGTTTCGGACATCGAACCGTGGAAGAAGATGCTGTGCCCGGTCGACAACTTGGCTCGGTTCACCCTCGTCGAGGACGGCGTAACCCGCACCGGGACAGGCCTGTTCGAGGTAGCAGTCATCGGACCTCACCAGCGATACGGATTTACCGGCATCGGTGATGTCGCTCCGTAACTCCAGATCACCACACCACAAATCCCAAACTGCAGAGAGAGGCACTGCCACATGTCCACACGCACACGAATGTTGTTCGCTCGCACTGCAAAGGCCGCCGCATTAGTCGTTACAGGTGGTCTGATGTTTGCTGCTCCCGCCACGGCAATCCCGCTCGACCTGGGCTCTCTCAACACAGGCTCGCTTGGAGCGGTCGATCTCGGCTCGCTCGATCCTGTCCTCGCGCCGACACCGAATTTGGCCTCCGTGGCCAACTTTCGCGACGTCGCCGGCAACGACGGTAGGGGATACGCCACCGTCGACGGCTCACACCTCAAGCGCGGCGTCATCTACCGGTCCAATGCGCTGACCGCTACCACCGACGCAGACAAGACGACACTCACCGGCCTCGGACTTGCCGACGCCTATGACCTGCGCGGCGCAACCGAGATCTCCAACCCGTTCATCGGTGGCGCGGACAAACTCCCGGACGGTGTGACGTACACGAACATCCCCGTCGAGTTCAAGGATCTCACCCAGCTCGCGACGACGATCAAGTCGCCGGAGGAGGCCAAGCAGTTCTTGGTCGACACCAACCGCAGTTTTGTCACCGATCCCGTTCGCCGTGCCGGCTTCAAGCAGGTCCTCTCGGACATCGCTGCGAGTGACGGGGTGCAGTTGTTCCATTGCACCTCAGGCAAGGACCGCACGGGTTGGACCGCGATGTTGCTGCAGTCCATCGCCGGTGTCCCCGCCCAGACGATCATGGACGACTATCTGTTGAGCAACACCTACCTTCAGGCGACCAACGAGAAGATCCTTGCGCAGATCTCTCAGGCCCTGAGCCCGCAGGTGGCGACCAATCTCGAGCCGGCCCTCGGTGTCGACGCTTCGTACCTGGAAGCTGGACTCGCGCAGGTAGCCAGCGATTACGGAACCGTCGACGGTTATCTCACCGAAGGTCTCGGACTCACTCCGGATACGATCGCGCTTCTGAAGGCCAAGCTGGTCGGCTAGTTTCTCGCTGCTAAAACGCTTGAACGAACGAGTACCAGTCGCCGTCGAACTCCTGGTATCCGATCTCGCCGTCGCGGCGGGGCTTGCCGAGATATGGTGCGCCGTCAGGTAAGTACGCCAATCCGATCGAATCGATCAGACCGCCCTCGATGTGGAAGCGGCACCCGTTGCCGACGGGCCAGACCTGCAGGACCCGGTAGACGCCAATTGTTCGGTTTTCCAACGACTTCTGGCAATCCGCGGCCACTGCTTCGAGCGAATCTTTCGACAATGCAAACGCAACATGCGAAGGGACGGACAAGGTCACGAGCGCACCGGTGACGAGCACGATCACCGGCGCGATCGTGCTCAAACGCAGAGTTTTGTACTTCATCCAGCCAATCAGGCTGAGTATCAACCACACTCCACCCAATCCGAGTAATACCGAGGCGGCGAGCGCAAAGAATGGAAAGTACACAACCGGCGGCATGAAGGACCACACGATGACGCCGCATGTGAGAGCGACAAGCACTGCGATGACAACTGCCATCACCTTCCACCAGGATGCCGGACCTCCGCGCTTAGTTATCGGATCACCGTCAGTCATCGGACAACCCTTGCACAAGGCAGTAATTGTGGGGTGGCAACGAATGGAATTGTTGCCACTGGTTTACGTCGAGGCCGTCGTGCGTGGATCCGAGAGTTGGTCACTTTCAGCGCCGGCTATCTCTCTGATGCCGGAGGGTATGGTCGGATTGTGAATCAGGATCTGATCATTCGCCGCTACCTACCCTCGGATGAGGATGTGGTCGTCGACCTGTGGTCGCGCGCTGCCCGTGAAGCCCACCCGTTCCTTGCGGGTGAGGGGACGGGCGAACGCGAGCAGAAGATGCGAGAGGTCTATCTGATTCAGGCCGATAATTGGGTGGCTGAGCACAACTCCGAAGTTGTCGGCCTGTTGGGAATGATCGGTTCCGAAATCGGGGGACTGTTCGTCGCGCCGGCGTCACAAGGGTTGGGCGTCGGGCGGGCGTTGGTCGAACACGCCACAACCATGCACGGCGAGGTGACACTTGAGGTCTACACCCTCAACGATCGCGCCCGCAGGTTCTATGCGCTGATGGAGTTCGAAGAAGAGGGGCGTCGACACGACGCCGAGACGAACCATGAATTGATCACCCTGCGTCGTACTGGTCGCGACTCCTCTCTCATCTAGGCATGAGAAACGCGAATCAGCCCGGGTGCCAGGAGTTCCACCACTCCACGATGGGAACCTGCTTACGCTTGGGCCTGCTGGTCTGCCTGCAGGTGCTTGACCGGGCATCCCGTGGGGAAGGTGCCGAGGTCTTCGACCTTGTAACCGTTCGGGTAGCTGCGGATGTTGGGCAGCTCGCGGGCGAATTTCCGCTTCGTACGCACGGGGAAGAACCGCAGCAGGCGCGCGCGGACCTTCAGCGCACCGCGTGAGACGACGCGCATCGCAGTGCTCGGGTGCCTGTAGTGGAAGGCGTCGAGTAGGTGATCGTCCATGAGCGCGAAGGCGAATCCCTTGACCAGAGCCTTCGGTGCCAGGTTGTTGGGCGGGAAGGTGCACATCAGGTCGAGGGTGGAATCAGCGACGGCTCGGGCGCCGGGATCGAATGAAAAGTGTTCGCGCTCATAGTCGTCGAGAAGTTTGACGAAGCCCTCGTAGGTGTCAGGAGTGTCTTTGATGTTCATGTACCGACCCAGGTGGCGGTAATAATTCGTCGACCCGACGATCTCGTTGTCGGTCATCTTCCGCCAGCCGTACTCGTCGAGCCATCTGACCGGCGTGACGACGAAGGTGGCCAGGACATAGAGCATGTCGTCGTTGGAGATGTCGTACGAGCCGTGCATCTGATTCATTCGACGCACGCTCTTGCGGCCTTCGGTGCTGCTGAGGCCGTGCTCGAGGATGGCGTCGAGGATCAGGCTGGTGTCGTCGTAGCGCTTCTGAACCTTGTCGGTGAACTCGCCCGTGGAGAAGAGGAGCTTGCCGATCGAGGGGACAGCGTATGTGCGGAACAGTGCGAAGCTGAGCGCCTGATTGATGTCCCAGGGAAACTCTTGCGCCGCGAGAATGCGCGACATCTCTTCGTAATCGGTTTCGGGATCGAGTTGATCCGTGCGACTGCGGAGGTCGTAGCGCTTCATCTGAACACTCCCTGGGACTGGTCTGCGCGCGGCAGAGATAGGTGTGAGCTGCACCACCGACTGTAGTTCTGACAACACGCGTTGTCTAGGGGGTGTGAATAGTCGTCTTTCCTTCGTTTCGGGCGTTGTACCAGGGGTATCCGGAAAGTGTTGTCGACCCGAGGAGCAGCTATGAGCGTCACACGCACGGCCGGGGTTTTTGCGGCCATCGGACTACCGATTGCCGCGAGCGTCATGTTCGCCGGAGTCGCCTCGGCTGATCCGCCCCACCCTTTCGGCGGCGCCGCCGTCACTATCGGGTGTCCGAATCAGGGGTCGCTGGCCTCGTTGACCGGACTCACCGGCCAGTCCGGGCCAGAATCCAATCCGCCCATCGCCAAGGGTGACATTCGCTTCGATTCGTTCCCGGCCGCTGCACCCATCCCGGCGGCGGGTCAGGTGACTGTTGCGTGGGTCAACACCGACACGGGCAAGTCCGGAATCGTCGACCTGGTCGGTACCTATCCGTACCTGTCCGCGACGGTGAACACCGGCGTCGGCAATGTCGTTGCGACGGCGTTCGGTTCGATCAACTGGGGCAGTAGTCCCATTTGCCAGTCGAATCCGACGATCGGCAGGTTCATAGCCTGATCTTTGAAGCCTCATCGTCACAGCCTGGACGGGCACAGGGTTGGCGGTATCGCGTGATTATCTGTCATCTCGGAGATACCGCCGCGTCCGTCCCATCCCATATTCTGAAACATGTTAGGTGAAAGCATATTTCAGGGATGGAAAAGGTGGCGACGTGAACGGGTCGAGCGCGCGTCAGTTGATGAGCCAGATGCTCGTCGAAAAACGAAACAGTCTTGCGCCCGAAAAGGTCGGCATGCGCTGCGAGGGTGCTCGCCGAATGCACGGCCTCAGTCGGCGCGATGTCGCGCAGATTGCCGACATCAGTTTCAATCACTATCAGCGGCTGGAACAGGGTACGTCCGTTGGTGTTTCGGCTCCGGTTATCGTGAGGATCTGCGACGCCTTGTTGATGGAAGACGACGAGAAGGCGCGCATGCTGGCATTGCACCAGGTATGGGCGCGCCCCCGTCGACCGCTGGCTGGATCCCGAGTTGCCGGATCTCAGGCTGCCGGTGAAATCTCCGGCAGGCAGCGGGCCAGTTCGTCCGGCGTGTAGAAGAAACTCCCGGCGCTCACCGGAGCGCACGGGGCAGCAAATGCTGTCTCGCGCTCGTTGTAGAGCATTCGGACCAGACGCTTACCCTCCGGTCCGGCGTACACGTCCCACTGCACGTTGGCAGCCATCGGGCTGACCTGCGATCCGCGCCAGGGGTTGTTCGCATAGGTGTAGAGGTCGCCCTCCGCCTGCGAGACGGTGCTCCCAGGCAGTTTCAAGAGTGCCGCGAAGGGGATGATCGTTTCTGCGTGTGCAAATCGGAAATCCGCTCCCGGGACGGCGTCGTCGCCGGTATGTTTCTGCAGGCCGCGCAGGAACTCGTCGCGCAGGACAGTTGCCATCCGGTAGGTGACGTCTTCACCGGTGAAGCCCGGGCCCTTGGCGTAGAAGTCCTCGGCATCGTTCGTGTATGCGAGCCACTGCGCGTCAGCAGGTTCGATGAAGCGCTCGAAATTCCACTTGCCTTCTTCGGCCATGCCCGGAGTGATGATGTACGTGTTGTACAGCATGTACGCGGCGTCGACTTCGTTGTCGATCGTGCTGGAACCCTTGCCGCGGTCGACGAGTGAGAACTCGCCCGCGCTCAGGCGGTTGACGAAGTCCTCCGAGTAGAGCCTGAGCATTATGTGCCGCGAGACCTCGCGGGTGCGGAGAAGATCGGCGATCTGGTCGTCGACGGCTTTCAGTCGAGGATCGGACTCTTCGTAGTCCTTGTAGTCGGAGTTTGCATCCGAGTCGTGGAAATAGAGAAGGTCGGCATCCGTGGTCACCGGCGCAACATCGCCGGCGACGGCTGGAAACGCACCGGTCAGCCCTTGCGCGAAGTTCTCGGCGCTGTCCACGGCACGGTCCACACCCGACGAGGTCAAGGTGATGGTGCCCTGCTGCGCTGCGATGGCGTCGAACAGTTGGGGGAGGCGTTCGGTGACCCGCGCGCCGAGCTGTCTGTGTTCGGTGATCCCGAGTCCGCTGAGGTTGCCGTACCCCAGCTTCTTGTTGGCGGCCATGAGATCACGGAGGGCCGGGCCGAATTCCTTGCCGACGGGGGTCAATGCGTTCTCGGCTTCGGCGATTTCCCACAGCTGCAGGCTCAGGTCGTCGTACTTCAGGCTCGACAGTGCTCTGGAACCATGGCGCGCAACACTTTCCGTGTACACGGGGGAGTATCCCGTCGGCGGCGCCTGATAGTCGGCGATGCGCTGGCCGGGAGTGTAGGGCGTCTTGGACGTGAAGCGGCCGTCGCTGACGGTTGGTATCTCTGTCGAACCGGAGCTCGAACCGGCGTCGAGCGAACCGAACGGTGACGCCGTGGCGATGGACTGGACGCTGCTGGTGACAAGCACTAGTCCGACAGCGCCGGCAGCGGCCAGCACGCCGAAGCGTGAGCTTCGCATGGTGAGTTGATCCTCTCCGTCGGTGCCGAGGTGACACGACGGAAGGAAAGTTAGAACAGCTAAGCGTCCGAATTGCTCCTATTTGCCCATGTGGAGATGGACGCGGGGTTACAAGTTTCGGATTCGCGGAGCTCAGGAGGGTTTGGCGGCAATCCCGATCGACACGGAGAGCGACAAAGCGATGAGGGTCATGGCCAGCCACTGGTAGCTCTTGGGCGTGGGCTGCTTCTTACGTCCGAACTTGCTCACTGATGTCTCCCGTTTGTCCGTGGGTACTCAGCACATATTACTGTTCCATTACCCCAATGGCGCGGTCGACCGGAAACTGTGCGCGATCAGACAGCAGGCGGACCGCGAAGTCCGCCCGCTGCCCCGCGATCAGGAGATCGTGCGCAGTTCCCGTCGCAGTATCTTGCCGGTGACGGTCTTGGGCAGTTCCTCCACCAGCACCACGGAGCGTGGGTACTTGTACGCCGCCATCCGCTGCTTGCAGTGATCGATCAGATCTTCCGGGGTGACGGACGCCCCCGCGACGAGGCTGACAAACGCCTTCACCGTCTCACCGCGGTATTCGTCGGCGATCCCGACGACTGCCGCCTCACGGACTGCGGGGTGCTCGGCAAGAACGTCCTCGACCTCGCGTGGCCACACCTTGTAGCCGGACGCGATGATCATGTCCTTCTTACGGTCGACGACGTAGAACCAGCCGGCTTCGTCCATGAACCCCACGTCGCCGGTGTGGAACCACCCGTCGCGAATGGCCGACGCACTCTCCTCCGGCTTGTTCCAGTAACCGCGCACCACCTGTGGACCTCGGACGACCAGTTCGCCGATCTCTCCGATCGGCAGGACCGCACCGCCCTCGTCTTCGATGCGGACCACGGTGTTGGGTACGGGAACGCCGACAGACAGTGCTCCGGATGTGGGGTCGACCGGCGTATCCGCACCAACGGGAACGGCATGGGTCGGCGACGTGGTCTCGGTCAGCCCGTAGATGTTGTGCAGCGCAGCACCGGTCATGGCGCGGACGGCCTCGGCGGCAGTCGGCGAGATGGGTGCGCCGCCGGAATACAGCAACCGCATGGAGGAGAAGTCTTCCGGCGCGCAACCCGGAGTGTTGAGCAGTGCCGTAAAAGCAGTGATGGCGCCGACTGTGAATGTCGGTTGGTGCTCACGAATCGCGTCGAGCATCACCTCGGGCTGGAAGCGATAGGCAAGCACCAGCGGCATTCTCGCCAGGACGGACACCGCGATGTGACCGATCAACCCCGTGATGTGGAAGAGCGGTGCAACTCCGAGAACCGTGTCTTTCGGGGTGAGCCCCAACCAGTCCCGGTACACCTGGGCGTTGAAGGTCATGTTCGCGTGAGAGGTCATCGCTCCCTTCGGCGGACCTGTGGTTCCCGACGTATAGGTCAGTACCGCAATGTCTTCCGGTGCAGCGTCGGTAGTGATCGGATCGCCGAGACGATGCTGGTCGATCAGCGTCGCGAGATCGTCGGTACCGAGGTCCTTCTTCACGATTCCGTCGAAAATCCTCGGATCGTTGCGGCTTTGGTACTCGAGTTCCGAGGTGGTGATGACTCGCCTGACCGGCGAGTCGGAGACGACGTTGCGGCCGACGGACTCGTAGAGCCCCTCGAGAGCGATCAGAACCGCTGCTCCGGAATCTTCGAGTTGGTATCCCAGTTCTCGTTCACGGCTCATCGGATTGATCGAGACTGCGACGCCGCCGGCTTTCCAGATTCCGGCGAGGGCGAGCACGAATTGCGGAACGTTCTGCAGGAAGAGTGCGACACGGTCTCCCTTCGCCAGACCACCTGCTCGTAGTGCGCGGGCCAGGGCGTCACTCTGCTGATCCACTTCAGCGAAACTGAGTTGACCGTCGAAGTACTTCACAGCCGTGGCGTCCGGATCAGAGCGGACCGCCGCTGCCAACATTTCGAGCATTGTGGGCTGTTCGACGTCGATGTCGGGGGGAACGTCGTTGCGGTACAACGCCAACCAAGGGCGATCTTCGTATGTCATTTGATGGCAACCGGATTCACGGGAGAGCCGCTGGCCTTGGCAACCTTGAGTGGTGCGGCGACGTACAGGAACGTGTACTGGCCGTCGGCCGCGCAGTCCGCGGCCAACTTCTCCAGATCGCAGATCTCGGTGAATACCACTCCGAGGTTGCGCATCAATGCGTTGTGGAGAACCAGTGCCACACCGTTTTCGGGGTCGGTGGTGACCTCGTTGGCAATGGTGTCAGTGACAAGGTTGGGGATCTCCATGTCCTGGAACCACTGCACGAGTTCGGGGCTGTAGATCAGGCCGGGCTCGCAGAAGCCCTCGTAGAAGGCTTCGCCCTGGTCGAAGAACAGCTTGAGGAAGTTGGTGCGGATGACGAGAATGTCACGCTTCTCGATGGTGACGCCCTGCGCTTCGGCACAGGCCAAAAGATCATGGTGCGTGAAGGTTTCGGCCTTGTCGAGGTTTTCCTTGCCGCGGAACTTCGCCATGTCGAGAAGTACTGCGCGTCCGACGACGCCGCGGTCGGCAATCGGTTCGACGCTGGCCTTCTCCAGGCCGCCGACAGTGGTATCAGCGGAGTATCCGTTCCACAGGGCGCCGTCGTACCAGACGTGGCCGAGTGCGTCGTACTGCGTCGAGCCCTGCAGGAACGCGTCGATCTTGTCGTCCGCGTAATGCAGGCCGCCGGGGAAGTTGGGTGCGTCGTCGCCGTCCCAGCTGCTCTCGTCGAAGATCTGTGTGCGCTCGGCGGGGCTGCGTCCCGGCCAGACCGGATCACCCTTGGGGTCGCCGATGAGCCGTTGAAGCGTGAACACGGAACCCTGCTTGATGGTTCCGACGCCACGAAGCACCTGTCCGGCGTCGAGGTAGTTCAGTGAACCGACCTCGTCGGACTCTCCCCACTTGCCCCAGTTGCTGGGTGCGTCGCGCAGGAGTTCTCCAAGATATGGCGCCTCGGTCATGGTGATTCGATCCTCTCGCTACCGACACCGAACGATCGCTCGGGCGGACCTGGGTCTTTGTGATCCACATCATGTTCAGGCCGATAATCAGTAGTCAACAGGTTCACCGATTGCCGTGGTCATCGCATTGTTGGAAATCCAATGTTCGGGAATACTGAACACTGTGACCGAATTCGAGAATGCCGTCCTGATCGGAGCGTCGATCCGGCAAGCGCGGCGTCACAGCGGGCTCTCGCTGCGTGAATTGGCCAGGCGTCTCGATGTCAGCCCGGCTACCCTCAGCGCTGTCGAGACCGGAAAGACCAGAGTCAGCGTCGACCGGTTGGCGGCAATCGGCGGGATTCTCGGAGTGCGTTTCGACGCTCTGCTCCCGGCTGCGATAGTGCGTCCGCCGGAACAGCCGCGATGGGGAGGCGACGACGCCGACCAGGACGCACATTCTCGGCCGAACGAGTGGCGAAGGTTCGGCCCGAGTCCGTTCGATCCGGTGTTGGCGGCCGCGCTCGCGGAGATGGTGAAGACCGGATATCACGGCGCTGCGATGCGTGAGATCGCCAAACGTGCGCAGATGAGTGTTCCAGGTCTGTACCACCACTATTCCAGCAAGCAGCAGATGTTGGCCGAAATTCTCGACCTCACCATGGATGAACTCAACACGAGATCGTTGGCGGCAATCGACGAGGGCGAAAGTCCCTCCGAAAGGCTGGCTTTCCTCGTCGAATGTGTGACCTTGTTCCATATCTATCGGCGTGATCAAGGATTTCTCGGTGCCAGCGAAATGCGCAGTCTCACAGCCGAGAACAGGTTGCGCATCACGGAATCACGCAACTACCAGCAATGGTTGATGACGAAGCAGGTCGACGACGGAATCGCTGCCGGTGTGTTCGGGACGGATCGGCCGCGACAGGCCGCGCGTGCAATAGTCGTGATGTGTGTCTCTGTCGCGCAATGGTATCGGCCGAGCGGACCACAAACGCCCGAGGAAATTGCACGCGACTACGCGCGTTTTGCACTGGATCTGGTGCGCCTTCAGCGACCGTGACGGACGTCATCCGGTTCGGGTGATGCGCCAGCGGGCAAAGGGGTCCATGCTTGGAAGGTATCCGTACCGCGACTCGAGTAAGGAACGAAACCCAATGTCTTCCAAGCTGTCTCACAAGGCCTACATGATCGGTGCCGGCATCGGAAACCTCTCGGCTGCCGTCTATTTGATTCGAGACGGTGAGTGGAGCGGTGAGGACATCACCATCATGGGGCTGGACATGCATGGAGCGAACGACGGCGAATCTGCCGCTACCTTCCAGCACCAGTACGGTCATCGCGAGCTGGGCAACGACGCGGGCTTCATCAATCGTGGCGGTCGCATGCTCAACGAGGAGACCTATGAGAACCTCTGGGACGTGCTGAGTGTGGTTCCGTCGCTGGACAACCCGGGAAAATCGGTGACGGATGACATTCTCGATTTCGACCACGCGCATCCAACGCACGACGTCGCACGATTGATCGATCGCGACGGCATTCGCAACAAGGGTGAAAACGACTACAAGCACATGCAATTCGACAACAAGGATCGGTACTTGTTGACGAAGCTGATGACGATGCCGGAGTCGGACGAGGCAAAACTCGACGACATCAGTATCGAGCAGTGGTTCGAGGACACTCCGCACTTCTTCACCACCAACTTCTGGTACATGTGGGAGACCACATTTGCTTTCAAGCGGGTGAGTTCGGCGATGGAGCTGCGCCGGTACATGAACCGAATGATTCTCGAGTTCAGTCGCATTCAAACTCTTGCCGGTGTCACCAGATCCCCGTACAACCAGTACGAGAGCATCATCTTGCCGATGCGGGCCTTCCTCGAAGGCAAGGGCGTGAAGTTCGTCAACGAACTGAAGATCACGGAGTTCGTGTTCAAGGACACCCCGCTACGAGACGAGATCATCGTGACGGGACTCGATTACGAAAACGTCCGCACCGGTGAGAAGGGCCGAATCGACGTGGCGGAGGGCGATTTCGTCTTCGACACCAACGGCAGCATCACCGACAGTTCTTCGATCGGCGATCTGGATACCCCGATCGTCGAAGACATGAGATACGCACCGAGTGCGCTGCTGTGGAAGCAGGCCACCGAGCATTTCTACGATCTCGGGAATCCCGACAAGTTCTTCGGGGACCGGGCGCAGAGTGAGTGGACCAGCTTCACCGTCACCACTTCGTCACACGAGCTCATCAACGAGATTTCCCGAATCACCAAGCAGCTCCCCGGAAATGCGCTCAACACATTCGTGGACTCGAACGTGCTTCTCTCGATCGTGGTCCACCATCAGCCGCACTACCACGCGCAGAAGGAGAACGAAGGAGTCTTCTGGGGTTACTGTCTGTTCCCGCGCAAGGACGGCGACTACGTGAAGAAGCCGTTCATCGAGATGACCGGGCGGGAAATGCTGGAAGAGACGCTCGGACACCTCGAGGCGCTCGACGAGAGCGGTGCGCTCGCCGCGCGTCGACAAGAGATTATGGACAGCGTCGTGAATTCGATTCCCAGCCATATGCCTTACGCCAGTGCGCTGTTCAATCGGCGCGCCGTCGGCGACCGGCCGCTGGTGGTGCCGAAGCACTCCAAGAACCTGGCGTTCATCAGTCAGTTCGCGGAGCTGCCGTTCGACATGGTGTTCACCGAGCAGTACTCGGTGCGCTGCGCTCAGGTAGCCGTCTACAAGTTCCTGGGGATTCCAGAAGACAAGCTCACCAAGATGCATCACTACGAGAAGGATCCGAAGGTCCTCGCCAAGGCCGCAGTGACGATGTTCCGCTGAGGGGTGCTCAGCGACCGTGCCGCTTCTCGTAGTCCTCGCGAGTGCGATCGGCACGGCGCTGGGCCTTCTCGTCGAGCAGTTCGGGATCGAGTCCGTGGCTCAGCAGGCGGTGACGGCGGTAGATCGTCCCGAGCGCCACGACGAAGTACGCGAGCGGGATGAGCAACAAGGCCATCATGGCCAAGGGAATCCAGATCGGTCCCGGGATCAAGAGGAACAGCAGAAGGATCAGCGTCGCCGGCACGGTGAAGCGGATGATGTAGCGGGCCTGGGCGCCCGGGCCGACGAGATCGTTCCGTACCCAGTCCTGATACCGGTCGGGGAGCGTCTTCCCCAGGAGGTATCCGCAGTACTGAGGAAAGTTCGGGCGAGTCTGTTCGGCCATGGCATCCAGGATAGTGCCTGGTACTGCCGCTTACACCGGTGCCTTGAACGTGCGTCGGTAGGCGCTCGGTGAAACGCCGAGGGCCTCGTTCATGTGTTGACGCATGGATGTCGCAGTCCCGAAGCCGGTTCGAGCAGCAATCGCATCGATCGACAGATCGGATTCCTCCAGTAGTTCCCGCGCCCGATCGACGCGTCTGCTGGTCAACCAGCGGTTCGGTGTGGTTCCGACTTCGTCGCGGAATCGACGGCTGAACGTGCGGACGCTCATGTTGGCGCGCGTCGCCAGGTCCGCCAGGGTGATCGGGTCGTCGAGATGTTCGAGGGCCCAGTGCCGAGCGTCGGCAGTCGATTCCGAAGGCTTGTCGGCCAGGGGGCGTCGGATGTACTGAGCTTGGCCACCGTCGCGCCACGGCGGTACGACGCAACGCCTCGCGACGGTGTTCGCCACTTCCATGCCGTGGTCACGCCTGACGATATGCAGGCAGAGGTCGACTCCCGACGCCACCCCGGCCGAGGTCAGGATGTGGCCTTCGTCGACGAACAGCACGTCCGGATCCACGTTCACCTTGGGATAGACACGCTGGAAATGGTCGGTGTTGCGCCAGTGCGTCGTGGCGCGGAGTCCGTCGAGCAGACCCGCCGCGGCGAGGATGTACGACCCGGTGCAGATCGAGACCAGCCGAGTGCCCGGCCGGATGTGTTGGAAAGCTGCGGCCAACTCGGGGGAGAGGTAGCCGTCTTCGTAGGCCGGACCCAACTCGTACGACGCGGGGATGACGACGGTGTCGGCGGTGGCGAGCAACTCGCTCCCGTGGTCGACCGAGATGCTGAAGTCTGCGTCGGTCTGCACGGGATTGCCGTCGACGGTGCACGTCAGGATCTCGTACAGCGGCCGATCCTCGACGTCGAGGGCACGTCCGAAGATGCGCGCCGGGATGCCGAGTTCGAAGGGGATGACTCCATTCAGAGCCAGTACGACGACGCGATGCGGACCAGACATGGCTTGATTCTTTCATATATTGGCAATCTGGCCACTGTTCTCGATCGAATCCGAACTGCAGAATTCTCTCTGTGACTTCTGAGACCGCTCTCCCCGAATCAGGCCAACAGCAGGTGAGCCCGCCGCGCTTTCACCGCGCCTGGTCCGTCGCGATCGTGGCATTCCTGGCGTTGGTCGGTGCGGCGAGCTTCCGCGCTGCCCCATCGGTGCTGATCGATCCGCTGCACGAAGATTTCGGGTGGTCGCGCGCCAGCATCTCGGCGGCCGTCTCGGTCAACCTGATTCTGTACGGGTTGACCTCGCCGTTCGCTGCTGCCTTGATGGAGAGGTTCGGTATCCGGGCGGTCGTCACCTCGGCGTTGGCGCTCATCTCGCTCGGCAGTGGTCTCACCATCGTCATGACCTCGAGTTGGCAGCTCATTCTGCTGTGGGGTGTCTTCGTCGGTCTCGGTACCGGTTCGATGGCGCTGGCGTTTGTCGCCACCGTCGTCGATCGCTGGTTCGTCGAGAAGCGTGGTCTCGTGACCGGCATCCTGACGGCCGGTGGTGCTGCCGGTCAGCTGGTGTTCCTTCCGGTCCTGGCGAAGATCGCGGAAACGTACGACTGGAAGAGCGTCGCCTTCACAGTTTCGTTTGCTGCACTGGCCGTTGTGCCGTTCGTTCTGCTGTTCCTGCGTAACTATCCGTCAGACGTGGGTACGACGCCTTACGGAGCGCCCGCCGATTACGCCCCAGCAGCCAAGCCTGTCTACCAGCGCGGCGGTGCCGGAGGCCGGGCGATCTCGGTGCTGGTGATGGCGTCGAAGACCAAGGTGTTCTGGCTTCTCGCCGGTACCTTCGCGATCTGCGGCGCGAGCACCAACGGCCTGATCGGCACGCACTTCGTCCCGGCGTCGCACGACCACGGAATGCCGATCACGACTGCCGCGTCCCTGTTGGCGTTGATCGGAATCCTCGACATGGTCGGCACCATTGCTTCGGGTTGGTTCACCGACCGGATGGACTCGCGAAAACTTCTCGGCATCTATTACCTGTTCCGCGGAATCTCGCTGCTCTTCCTGCCGCTGCTGCTCGCCAACACCGTGAATCCGCCGATGATCGCGTTTGTCATCTTCTACGGGCTCGACTGGGTGGCGACGGTTCCGCCGACCGTCGCGCTGTGCCGTCAACACTTCGGCGCCGACGCCCCCATCGTGTTCGGTTGGGTGCTGGCATCGCACCAGATCGGTGCGGGTCTGGTGGCCTTCTTGGCCGGTCTCGTTCGTGATCAGATCGGCTCGTACGACGCTGCCTTCTTGGTGGCCGGCGCGCTCTGCGCGATCGCTGCAGTCATGTCGTTGTTGATCGCAAAACGTCCGAAAGAGGCAGTATTGGTTGACTCTGTCTGATTCGGCACTGTGATCGGTACCACCGACGGGGTAAGTTGTGTGTAACTCCAAGAACTACTCACCAGTAGGGGTACTGAAATGCCAGCTCCGTCCGCTGCGACCTTCTCGCGGCTCGCCGATCTGATCGCCATCGACAATGTTGCCGATCGCCCGACGAAGTCCATCACCGAGGTGTTCACCGGCAAGGAGCTGGCGACCATCCCCGTCGGCACCGCCGACGACGCACTTGCGGCCATCGCCCGTGCCCGCGTCGCCCAGAAGGAATGGGCCAAGCGCTCCGTCCTCGATCGCGCCGCCGTCTTCCACCGCTACCGCGATCTCATCCTCGAGAACCGCGACGCCCTCATGGACATGGCTCAGGCCGAGACCGGAAAGTCGCGTACCGCAGCTCAGGAAGAAGTCCTCGACATCTCGATGACGTCGCGGCACTACGCACGTGTGGCTCCGAAGCTGCTGCGTCCGCGTCGCGTCTCCGGCATGCTCCCGGGCCTGACGAAGACCGTCGTCCGCTACCAGCCCAAGGGTGTCGTCGGCGTCATCTCGCCGTGGAACTACCCGATGACGCTGGCCGTGTCCGACGCCATCGCCGCGCTGCTCGCCGGTAACGCCGTTGTCCTCAAGCCGGACAGCCAGACACCGTACTGCGCGCTCGCCTGCGTCGAACTGCTCTACAAGGCGGGTCTGCCTCGCGACCTCTTCGCCGTGGTTCCCGGGCCGGGCTCCGTCGTCGGCACCGCCCTGGTTGAGAACACCGACTACCTCATGTTCACCGGTTCCACCGCGACCGGTCAGCTCCTCGCCGAGCAGGCCGGCCGTCGACTGATCGGCTTCTCCGCCGAACTCGGTGGCAAGAACCCGATGATCGTCGCGGCCGGCGCAGACCTGCGCGAGGTCACCGACGCCGCTGTGCGTGCGTGCTTCTCCAACTCCGGTCAGCTGTGCATCTCCATCGAGCGCATCTACGTCGAAGAGTCCATCGCACCCGAGTTCATCCGCATGTTCGGTGACCGCGTCAAGAAGATGAACCTCGCCGCCGGATACGAATTCGGAATCGAGATGGGCAGCCTCGTCTCCGAGGCGCAGGTCAAGGCAATCTCCGCTCATGTCGATGACGCAGTGGTCAAGGGCGCCACCGTCATTGCCGGTGGCAAGGCTCGGCCGGACATCGGACCGCTGTTCTACGAGCCCACCCTGCTCACCGGGGTTCCCGAAGACGCCGAGTGCTACCGCGACGAGACCTTCGGGCCGCTCGTCTCGATCTACCCCGTCAAGGACGTCGAAGAGGCCATCGCTGCGGCCAACGACACCGAGTACGGCCTCAACGCCAGTGTGTGGGCGGGAAGCAAGGCTGCCGGTGAAGCCATCGCAGCGCGCATCCACGCCGGCACCGTCAACGTCGACGAGGGTTACGCACCGACCTGGGGCAGCACCGCAGCACCGATGGGCGGTATGGGTGTCTCGGGCGTCGGTCGTCGTCACGGCGCCGAGGGGCTGATCAAGTACACCGAACCGCAGACCGTTGCCACCACTCGCGTCATGAATCTCGGTGGACCGCGCGGACTTCCGGCCAAGGTGTGGGCAAAGCTCATGCCTCACGCCATCAAGATCATGTCCTGGGTTCCGGGCCGGTAACGGGTGGAAACCGCCAGCGCGTACATCGAGGCAACGCCAGTATCGGTGTGGAAGGTTGTCAGCGACATCGAAGGTATGGGTCGCTTCAGTCCTGAAAATACCGGTGGAACATGGACTTCCGGAACTCCGGGCACTGTGGGTGCAAAGTTCAAGGGCACCAACAAGCATGGTCTGATTCGGTGGAGCACGCACTGCACGGTGGTCGACGTGGTCGACTGCCGGAGGTTCTCCTTCGAATCGGACGAGCCGAAAGCGCGGTGGACCTTTGTGCTCGAGCCTTCGGGAACGGGCACCGTGCTTACCGAGACTCGTGAGATCTATGCGACGCCTGCGCTTTACGTGCGCATGATGTCGGGTAGCGGCCTACTCGGTCGGGGTCGAGATCAGCTGATGCAGACCGGAATGGAAACTACTCTGGCGCGCATCAAGGCGTTTCTGGAGAGCTAGAAACTGACACAAGTGGGGCTGCACTCGATTCGAGTGCGGCCCCACTTCTGTTGTTGGAGATCTAGTTTGCAGTGCTGATGAGCGCAGCGTCGATGAGCGCGGTGTAGACACGCTCCGGTTCTTCGGCGATGCGATTGAGTACGTACAGCCACCACTGTGTTCCGAAGATGACGTATTCGCGTGTGGTGAAGCCTGCTCCTCGGAGTGCGTCCAGTTGCTCGGTGCCGAGGCCGAGCAGCATCTCGAACTCGACGTGCTCGCCTCTGAGCTTCGAATCATGCTCGGCGCGTAGTGCTTCGAGGATGTCGCGGTCATGTGTCGCGATGGAGACCTGGTGACCCGAGTCGACGATCCGGGCTGCGTAGTCGAGATACGCGCTGCGCAGTTCGGCACTACCGCGTGGGTAGGCGACGGACTCGGCTTCGAGGAAGGCGCCCTTCACGAGACGGATGCGACCGGGTCGGTTCAGCAGAGCGGCGAGATCCTTTGCCGTGCGGTGCAGTCGGGCCTGAACGGTGATCCCCACGTGAGTGAACCGCTCGGCCAGTCGCGCGTGCATGTCGAGGACCAGGTCGGTGCGGTCGGACGCCTCGGCAGAGATGATCAGCTCGGCACCTGCGCGTTCCGTGGTCTCGGCCAGGCGCACGACATTGCGAAAGCACTGCTCCGGATCGATGACCAAGCCGATGTGCGAGAGGTCGAACGACACGGTGCTGTCGACGCCCGACGTTCCGATCCGTTCCGCCAATTCCACGAACACATCGGTTTCGGCGTTCGCGAGTTCGGGATCCCGGACGCTTTCCCCGGTGTATTCGATGCTCGCCTTGTGTCCTCGCGCGAAGATCGAGGGGAGTCGGTCGAAAGCGTCGTCGATGGTTTCGCCGCCGATGTAGCGAGCGGCGACTTTCCGTGCGAGTGCTGCCGTCGCAGCGTCCGCCATGGTGCGTTCTTTCAGGGATTCGTCGAGTGCGAGGCGGCGTAGGGCGTCCGCGGCCTGGGCTTGTAGATCCGTGTTCACGGCTTCAGCGTATCCGGACGAGGGTGCGGGAATTATTCTACGAACTCTTGCGTTCGATCTATTGTCGATATATCGTCGATACGTCAAACAAACACAGACAGTCCAGGAGGACAACATGTACGCCCCACACAACAACCCAGAAATGCAAGAACGTCGCGAGCATGGCCGCCGAGGCCCGCATCGTGGACACGGTTTCCGTCGAGGATTCGAGGGCGAGCGACCCGAGGGTCGCTTCGAAGACCGAGCAGAAGGACGCCCCGAAGGCCGGCGCGGTCGATTTGACCAGCGCGGACACGGTCGGCCTCACTTCGGTGAAGCAGGCGCAGCGCTCCGTCCCGCGATGGGCCTACTCCGAGGTGCCGCTGTTGCGGTAGCCGCAGGTGGGACCGCTGAGCAGGTAGCCAAGGCCGAGGCAATTCTCGCCGAGGCACGCCGAGCACTGTTCGAGATGCTGGCGGAAAAGTCGGCTGACGCGCAGCAGGCTCACACAGAATCTACCGACACGCTGCCGGCAGAGTGATCACGGCGCTCAGGCGCCGACGGTGACTTCCTCGCTGTTCATGCCGGAAACGTGGCCGTCGGCGCCCTCTCGCCAGTACCCGACAACATTGTGCTTGTCGCGAGCAATTCCTCGAACATCCCTTAGATGCTTACGAATACGACGGCTGGTTGCGCTTTCGCACGCCACCCACGCGTAGACGTCGGCCGTTTCGGATTCGGGAAACTCGACCTTCTCCACAGCCTCGAACAGCGCGCTCGGCGCCTTTCCGAGGCCACTCCCCACGAGCCACGTGTATGTGACGTCGCCGCGAGTGACAAATTCCTGTCGATCCTCCTCGGTTTCGACCTCGATGATCGCTTGTGCGACATCGCCCTCTCGAAGTTCTTCGACAATCCTGCCCAGTCCGGGGAGACCCGTGGCGTCTGCGACCAGCAGCTGCCAGCGAGGACCCGCCGGTGCTTGGTAGTGGGACCGCGAACTGTCCGACCAGAAGACGCCTAGTAGGTGACCTGGTTCGGCCCGCAGGGCCCAATCCGCTGCAATACCGCCAGGGTGCACGACGAAGTCGATGTCCAGACGTCGGCCGCCGTCGTGCACCTTGCGCACGGTGTAGTGCCGCCACGGTGGCTCGGTTCCGAGATCGGCCTTGCCGTAGTCGGGATTGTTGAAGTAGTCGTATTCTGCTTCTGTTTCACCGGGTTTCGGAAACGCGAGGTCGATGCGCTCGTCGCCTTGTCCGCCGGTCGGCCAGTGCCAGTCGCCTTCTGCCTCGATGCTGATTCGCCGCATGTGCGGGGTCAGGGACGTGACGGTGACAACGCGGGCGGGTTCGCAGAAAGACATGCCTCGACCCTATGGGTCCGGCGTGTCGAAGTGGAGACAGATGCTGTCGCAAGACGGACATCGAGCGCAGCCGAAAAGGCCAGCGTATGCCCCGGGGCATGATTCTTCCCCGGTGCACACGCTGGCCTTTTCAGTTATGTCGGTTCACGCCGCTGTCGGTGGGCTGTTCCCGCCGATCGGCTGTTGATACGGATCGATCGACATGGGTGGGTAGAACACTGTTTTTCGGTCGGGACCGATCTCCACCCGCCACTCCGTGTGGTGCAGCGTCCGGTGGTGATGACCGCACAACAAGATCAGATTGTCGAGATCTGTTGGGCCGCCGTCGTTCCAGTGAACAATATGGTGGGCATCGCACCACCCGGATGGTGTTCCGCACCCTGGGAACGCGCAACCGCCATCGCGAACTGCCAACGCCCGCCGCTGCGGCACCGTTGCTGTTCTCGCTTCCTTACCGCAGTCGAGCGGAACACCATTCTCGTCCAACAAGATCCGCGTCACGGTGCAGTCGCAGGCGAGCATCCGTGCGGTGTCGATACTGATCGGGCCCACCCAGTCCGTCCATGCGAACCCGAGTTCCTCCGTGGACGGCAGGAGGTCTTTCAAGGCTCTAAGGTCCGTCATGTCTTTCGCGGACGCGGTCACCGTGATGTGCGGTTTCACCCCGCCCTCGATCGGACCCAACCCCGCCCGCTCATACCGGCGCAACAATTCGCAGAACCCGTCCGCCCGCCGCAGCGCCGGAGTACGCGTGTCCTTCACGCCGTCCTTCTCCGGCGTCGGAGCCGACAGACTCGACAACAACGTGAGCAGACGCGCCCCGTTCACCGCATCCAAATCACCCTTCACCGACACCCGCCCGTACAAGCCTTTCGAGGCGTAGAACTCGTTACGCTCCGAATCCTCACCCACCGGAACGCCGTCCTCACGCTTGCCGTACTGCTTCTCGATCCGCCGGATCGCTGCCCGCACCGCATCACAATCGGCGATGTTCTTCGACGCCAACCCCAACAGAATCCCGCGGGCCTTGTCCACATCCGCCAGGGTCATGTTCTTCGGCGGATGCTGACAAAACGACGCCACCTGCCGCGCCTTCAACGCATCCACGTCACCGCGATGGAATGCATCCGCGACAACAGGTTCGAGCATCAACAACCGCGCCAACCCGACCAGCAGGCTGCACTCACCGATCTCCAGATTCGTCGAACCATGCAACCACTGCGCGATCGCCCGAAAACCCTTCCCGCCGAGAACCTCACGGGAAAACATCTCCACGATCAACAACACCATCCGTGACTGCAACTCGTGCCGGGCGCGCGCCAGATCCAGAACCTCACTCTTGAGGTCCTCGCCATCCAGCTGCCACGCTTCCCGACTGTCCATGCTCAAAGTTTAATCGAACAAAGTTTCGAACACAAGAGAATCGTAGGCGAAAATTGCTGCTGTCCAGCTACTTTCGACAATTCGGGCAAATGTCAGATCGAACCCAGCTCCCGCGCACGAGCTACCGCCGACGTCCGCGACTTCACTCCCAACTTGCCGAAGATGTGAACCAGGTGCGACTTGACCGTGGTCTCACTCAGGAACAGTTCTTTGCCGATCTCTCGGTTGGAGCGACCCGCCGCCACCAACTTCAGAACTTCGATTTCCCTTGGGCTGAGGCTGGTTTCGGGTTTGCGTACCCGAGTCATGAGCTTCGACGCGATGGCGGGGGAGAGAACGCTGTCCCCGCTCGCAGCGGCACGGACGGCTGACAGCAACTCGACCGGTGGTGTGTCCTTGAGTAAGTACCCGCTGGCCCCGGCCTCGACAGCGCTCAAGATGTCTGCATCCGTGTCGTAGTTGGTCACGACGAGTACGTGCGGCGGATTCGGCAGCGCGCACACCGCGCGGGTGGCGTCGACGCCCGTCTTCCCGGGGCCGAATCGCAGGTCCATGAGCACGAGGTCGACCGGCGTGGTGGCGCAGAAGGCTATGGCTTCCTCGGCGGTGCCCGCTTCGCCGACTACCTCGATGTCGGCTTCGCTTTCGAGCAGCGCTCGTAACCCGGCGCGCACGATCGCGTGATCGTCGGCGAGCAGCAGGCGGATCACGGTTCGCCGACTTCGAGAGGAAACGTCACTGCGACGGCCGTGTGTCCCGGCTCGGACTCGATGGAGAAAGTCCCGCCCTGCAGTTCGACGCGCCGGCGAATTGCGTTGAGGCCAAAAGATTCCGCCGGGCCACGTTCGAGAACTGCCACGTCGAAACCGCGACCGTTGTCGACCACGTCGAGGCTGACGGTGTCATCGGAATAGGTCAGTGTCACAGCCATTCTGGTTGCATCGGCATGGCGGAGAACATTGGACACCGCGCCCTGAGCGATGCGTACCAATGTTGCTTCGAGGGGCATCGGCAGCCGCACTGCCTCGCCTTCGACCACGGAGCGCGCTTCCAGTTCAGGACTGCTCGCGCGTTCGCAGATTCGACGAAGCGCGTCGGCGAGCGACTGACCGTCCAAGGCCGCGGGCGTCAATTCGGCTATGAGTTGGCGGGTTTCGGCAAGACTGTCCGCGGCAGTTTCCCGTGCGAGGCTGATCTGACGGATGGCCGGGCTGTCCGGATCGGCGCGTTCGGCAGCGTGAAGGAGCATCTGGATGCTCGAAAGTCCCTGGGCCACGGTGTCGTGAATCTCGGCGGCGAGTCTTTCACGTTCCGCGAATTTTCCGGCATCGCGAGACGTCGACGCCAATTCTTGACGAGTATTCATCAACTCGTCGATGAGACGACCGCGCTCGGCTGCCTCGCGGTACAGCGCTTGATATCCGAGGCCGATTGCAACCGCTACGGCAGCGCCGATGATCGGGCCGACGGCGCCGGCAATCGTCCATCCACGATGCAGGCCGGTGCCGACCACGGCGACAGCCGTTGCCGCGGTGACGGCGAGAAGACTCCAGGGGCGTCGCAGAATATGGAGATAGAGGAAGAAGAGTCCGAACGCGAGGTAGGCGGCGTCGGCGGATACCGCCATCGTCGCGATCCAGACGAGGGTCAGCACGGCCAGCCACCAGCGGGCAGCGTTGCCGCGCAGCCTTTTGGCGACCCCGAAAAGATAGACGGCAACGAAGATCACGGCCAACGCGATGATTGTTGCGGTCAGGTCGGATTCGTCGATCAGCGCTCGAAGAAACACCACACCGGCCAGCGCCATGACAAGGACATGCAGGCCCAGTTGTAGGCCGGCGAAGACAGGCGTGAGCGGAGATCGGTGCATCTCGCCCAGCTTAGCGAGGTTCGGGCCTGGTTCATCCATCAAAAGTTGTAAACCGGGATGGTTCTTTCGAGCGCTGGAATGTCGATCCGAGGTGCGATGGAAAGAGTCTGCATCTGCGAGAGCGTAGAGGCAAGCACAGGAAAGGAATTCACAGTGTTTGTCGCAATGAGGGACTTACGGGCAGCGCGAGGTCGTTTCGCGCTGATCTCCGTCGTGGTTCTGTTGGTTGCACTTCTGGTCAGTTTTCTCAGCGGGTTGACTGCAGGACTTCGCCATCAGAACGTGTCGGCCATCGAGGCCATGAATGCCGACACGGTGGTGTTCGCCGACACCGGAGCCGGGGCGTCGTTCGACGAGTCGGCGCTCACGCAGGACCAGGTCAACGCTTGGACCTCCACGTCGAAGGACGTCGATCCCATCGGAATCGGTCGCGGGAAAGCGGGATTGGCCGACGGAAATCAGAAGTCGGTGGCCCTGTTCGGCGCTGATGGCGGTTTCGGTGACGTGACGCCGTCGGCGTCAGGCACGGTGGTGTTGAGCGAAGGTGCCGCCCGCGATCTGGGGGCGGGCGCCGGCGATCAGGTGAGTGTCGGTACGAAGCAGTTCACCGTCAGCGCCGTTCGCGGTGACGACTGGTACAGCCATTCGCCCGTCGTCTGGATGACGCTCGACGACTGGCAGGCGGCCAATCCGCGCGGCGGAGTTGCGACAGTACTGGCTGTCACCGGAGCCTCCGACGCTTCCGCAACGGACAAGGCGGCTGCGACGACGTCGACGACGGTCAGCGGTTCGCTCGACGCGATCGGTTCGTACAAGTCGGAGAACGGGTCGTTGACGTTGATGACGCTCATGTTGTTCGCGATCTCAGCCCTGGTGATCGGTGCGTTCTTCACGGTGTGGACGATCCAGCGAACTCCGGACATCGCGACGCTGAAAGCGCTCGGTGCGACTACCGGTTCGCTGGTGCGCGACGCACTGGGTCAGGCGCTCATCGTTCTGATTGCCGGTGTCACCGTCGGAATCGGGCTGACGGCCGTGGCCGGATCGCTGATCGGTGACGCCATGCCGTTTGTCCTGGACGCATCCACGACCGTCGTACCTGCCGTGGCATTGATCGGACTCGGCCTGCTCGGCGCGGCCTTTGCACTTCGATTCCTCTCGACCACCGATCCACTCACAGCATTGGGGAGCGCACGATGACCATGACAACCGGCACCACAGTTCTCGACATCCAGAACGTCGATCTGACGTTTCCCGATGGGCAATCGCGGGTGACGGCGCTGGACGACGTGTCTCTGCGACTGCACCGCGGCGAGATCGCCGCGATCACCGGGCCCTCGGGTTCGGGCAAGTCCAGCCTGTTGGCGGTGGCGTCGACGCTGATCCGTCCGGATTCCGGGCACGTCTATCTCCGGACGCCGGAAGGCAGCATTGACATCGCTGCGCTGAGTCGGCGGGCGGCGTCGGAGCTGCGACGCTCGTCGATCGGCATCGTCTTCCAACAGTCGAACCTGGTGTCTTCGCTGACTGCACTGGAGCAGCTCGAGGTGATGGCGCATCTGGGGCAGTCCGTGTTCACGTCACGGGCCCGTCGCAAGGCCGTGAAATCAAAAGCGATGGATTTGCTGGACGCTGTCGGGCTCGCGGATCAGAGCGGAAAACGGCCGTCCCAGCTGTCGGGCGGGCAGCGACAGCGCGTCAATCTCGCGCGAGCATTGATGAACGATCCGCAGCTTCTCGTGGTCGACGAGCCCACGAGTGCGCTCGATCAGGAGCGCGGTGCCGCTGTCATGGATCTGATCATCGGGGTGGTGCGGGAACGCGAGGCGGCAACCCTTCTCGTGACACACGACCGAAGTCACCTGTCTCGGATGGATACTGTCTATCGTGTTGTTGACGGTTCCTTGGCGGAGGATCAGGAGGCGCTCGCGGCGTGACTCAGGCGGGCACGATTCGGGCATTCGTCACTGCATCCGGGCGGGAAGTCAACCCGCGATTTGCTGGGCAGTTAGACTGTTGTCGACTCGGGCAACTTGAGAGGACGTGTTATGGAACGCCGCCGCAACGTTGCGCAGCCGCCACAATCGCCGATTGCGGATCTGGAGCAGATGCCTGCCCTGATTCTCCTCGACAGGCTTCCGGTGCCGGTCATGGCCGTTCACCGCGACGGCAGCATCGTTTTTGCCAATCCGTCCTTCGCTGACATGCTGGGATATCCCAAGAAGGCCGTCTCGGCGTTGCGTTTGCAGGACATCCTCTACGACAAGGATGCCGACGACGTCAGTGCAGAGCAGGCCCATCGTGAACTGAGTTCCGAGCCGGGCTCGGTCAAGGAGTTCGTGCACTCCGACTCCACGTTGGTGCGCGCGACGGTCAGTCAGTCTCTGCTCCGACGGGACGACGACACGATCACCCTTGCCGTCCTCCACGATCTGACGGAGCGCCTGTGGAACAACCCACGGCACATCGACGACAAGCCCACCAAGTAATCCCAGCTACTTCCGGGATTTGACGGTTCGGTCCAGGCCGAGGGTGGCGGCAAGGGTGTTGACCACCCATTCTTCGTACTGTTGGCCGGTCCAACCCGCGCCGACCACGAGGTCTGTATAGGTCTCGGGACTGAGCAGCGTGAGTGCGACGTTCACGGCTGTTTCGAGGTCGACGGTTGGCGCTTTTTCGACGATGCCGACCATCAGATGTTCCTGCACCGTGCGTCTCTGAGTGCGGTTGATTTGCCACAGACGGGCGGCGTCCTCGTCGGCGGAAGCGGCGGCCCGCAGTGCCAGCAGGATGTCTGCGGTGCGTTCCAGAATGAGCCGTCCGTGGTGAACCTGAATCCGGAGTTGTCCGAGTGGATGTGGGGCGCCGAGTGCTGCCGCCACCCACGGACGGTCGAGAGTTGCCGTCTTTTCCTCGTCGCCCGCAACGGCCACGTCGAGTAGTGCTGACAGCACGCTCGGCTTGTTGCCGAACACGAAATAGACACTCTGCACCGACACGCCCGCCGCCGCGGCAAGCTGCTTGATCGTGGCGGCCGCGTAGCCGGGATCGACAAAAACCTCACGCGCTGCCTCGATGATCTTGCGCCGCGCCGACGTGTCTTCCCGAAGAACCTCAGTCATGATTAGAGTTTAACTCTAGAGTCGAACTCTAGCGACTCGGGAGGCGAAATAATGACGAAGGTTCTTGTACTCGGTGGCTACGGTGCCGTCGGGATTCCCCTGATGAAACAACTCGCGAAGGTCCCCGAAATCTCCGCGTACTCCGCCGGCCGTGATCCTGCCCGCGCGGACGTCGTCGTTGATCTTAAAGAACCAGGCGCGTATTCGACTGTGGTTCGAGACTTCGATGTGGTGGTGAATGCGTCGGGTTTCGAGGACGTTGGCCTGGCAGACGAAGCGGTACGCGGTGGGGCGGCATTCGTCGACATCACGGCGACCTCGAGCTACTGCGAAGAATTGGAAGCGGTCGACGGACCAGTTCTGATGGGCGTCGGGTTGGCGCCGGGATTGACCAGTGTCCTTGCAACCGAGGCGCATCGACTCGGCGACGGACCCGTGGACATCCTGATCGGCCTCGGCGGTGGAGAACTACACGGGCCGGCCGCAACGGCGTGGACGTACGGGATGTTGGGCACGAGGTTTCCTGATCCCGACGGACGATCGGTCCGCAACTACACCGGGATGAAGACGTTTCGAATACCGCCCGATGTGACCGGCTACCGCACCGGTCCTGCTGTGCGGGCCGACTTTTCGGACCAGCATGCGTTGACGCGAGACCTCGGTGTTCCGGTCAGGACGTACCTGCGATTGGACACGTCCACCGCGACGCTCGGACTTGCGGCCATGACGTGGGCACCCGCGCTACAGAAGGTCGTGCCGAAGAAGCTGTGGGGCTCGGATCGTTGGGTAGCGATGGCCCGAGCGGATGCCGGCCCGGCGCTGTGGGTTTCGGGGCGTAGCCAGTCGGTCGCGACGGCAGCTATCGCCGCGCGCGCCGTGCAGGTGATTCGGGATGCCGCGATCTCGAAGCCGACGTGGTTCCACGCGGTGGAAACCACCGAGTCGTTGCAAGCGGCGGTTCCCGAACTGTCAGTGCGGCAATGGGATGGTGCGAGCCGATCGTCCGGCAAGACTGTCCACTAGTCGGGGCGAGCCGAGAAACGGCAATCCGGCGGCCGCATTGGTGAGACAACCGGGTACGACGACGCGGACGACGTGCAGGCCGGCGTGGAGAACATCAGTTGTGGTGAGATCGACCCATGCCGGCCGGAAACCGGCTGCCGTCAGAGCGCTTTCGGTGCCGGCGGCTGATGTCAGAGAGTCGAGTCCCACCTCGCCGACGACGGCACCGACCAGCTCACTCTCGAATCGTGCTTGGATCTCCGGGTCCAGGTGGAGCTGCAGGTGGCATCCGTAGTCCATCACGTCGGCAAAATCCGATCGGTAGGCGCCTGCATAGCTTCGGTCAGCTCGCCAAGGCGCAAGCGGACTGGTCGGGGAGGCCGCGGCTCGACCGATGCCGCTCTCCGGGTTGTCGTAGTCGGCGGAAAGCAGCTGCAGCTGAAGCGCTTCGCCGAGTGACTTGAACGCAGCCGTCTGCGCGTCTTCGTGGCAGGCGGTACCGATGGTCGAGTATCCGGTGAGTCCGTCGTGGACGAGGGCGCCGAGCACCGGGATCTCGAAATCGCTGTCGAATGACAACCACCTGGTCGAGAGGGTGCCGTGATTCCCCAGTCGCCGAAGCACCTCGGGAATGCCGGTGACGATCCGAACGCCGCGTCTTCCGTTCCAGGACAACGTTATCGCGTCTCGTTCGACTATCTCGCGCAAGGCATTGTCGATTGCGAACTTCACCGAGGGTCCGGCGGCGAGACCCGCCTGAGCCACCGGAGAGATCGCCGGACCCGTCCGGGCGACGAAATGAGGATACGAACCCCAGACGAGTTCGGCCGGTACCCAGATATCCGAACCCGTGATCAGGTCGGCTCCGCGAGTCCAGTCCATCTCCAGATCGTCGGTTGGTTCGACGAACGGGAACTGTGGCCGCGCGTACTGGGCAGCGTCGAAACGCGCGAGTTGTGACAGCTCGATGCTTGCTCCGATCAAGGCATCGGCCGACCCGCGGACGATCGGTTTGGCGACGATGTTGCCGCAATACCGTTCCACCGCTTCGCCTATCGCAGCTGCGGTAGGCCGCGCACGGTCACCCAGATCGAAGCAATATCCGGCGCCCGCCGAGTCGCTGGACCAGGGTGTAAAGCGTGCTGAATCACTGACATACGAGTGAATCAGCTTGAACTCGGGCGGAAAGTGCTGGGGAACAACGGCGTCGACCAGCTCTCGAATGATCCCAGTTCGGCGGTCGACGAGCAAAGATCTCATGCGAGAGGTACCGGCAGATGCAGATGGGTGGTTGATGCGCTGGTCAATCTGCTACCTCCAAGAAGGGGAAAGGCTGCCGGAGCGTTGTTGTACAGGCCCGGAGTCAGGACGCGGACGACGTGCAACCCGGCAATCGAGATGTCGCCGGTGGTGAGATCGACGGAAATCGGCTGGTGTCCCCGTGAGGTCAGAAGCGCTACGAGAGAAGCCAGATCCACCGGCGCTTCGACGGGAATCTCTGATACCGAGAGTGTTTCGGTGTAGTCGAAGAGATGTTCCTCCGCGGCCAGGGCCATCGTGGGATCAAGATAAAGTTGGGCAACGGTCGGCAGATCGACGACGTCTTTCCATTGCGGATCGAACTCGTCCCGGTAACGACGGTCGGCCCGAAAGGGTTTGTACAGGTGCACCGGCAGCGTTCCGTCCGCCACGCTGCGCCAGGTCGGCCCGTCGGGGTCGGCGAGGTCGATCGTGATGGCAAGTACGGCATACGCCTCGACAAGCGCCTTCGAGACTGCCGCCTCCACCGTCGGTCGACAAGCTGTGCCCAGCGCGACCAGTCCACGTCGGTCATCGCGGATCCACGCTGTGGCGACGGGAATGCCGAAGGGGGAGGGAAGCAGAAGCACTCGAACGCTCCGGGTCTGGCTCTCCAGATCCCCGAGTTGGCGGTGCGCAGGCAACCGCTCCCAGTCGGAAAGCTCGATCGCCGGCTGTGACCGGTCCCCGCACCACCACAGCGCGGTGGCATCGCGTTCGAGAAGTTCAAGCAGAGCTGACATCTCGGCCTCGTCGCGTGAGCGTCCCGCTGCGATTCCGGCGTACTGCAACGACGCGATCGGTGGCTCGCAGCGACGGGTGCCTGTGTAGTACCCGAGATAAGTCAGGGCCGCAGGCACGTAGGTGGGCACCTTTTCGTCCATGGTGTGACCCAATGCCCAGCGAATGTTCAGATCAGAGGTGAAGGGAACAAAGGGGAATCCGGGAAGGCGGTACTGATCCTCGCTGTACAACGCAAATTCAGCGGGATCGACGACCCGTGAGCCGGCCAGTTCCAGCGCTGATGCACTGCTGCGGACCAGATCCTCGGGGACCACGTTGCCGCAATATCTTTCGACGGCCTCACCGGTCGCCGCCCCGCGAGCTGCTGCATCGTCGCGTATAGAAGCCCCGAATCCGTAAGGGTCCGCGCGAAACAGTGAACCGCTGCCGCCGAAGTTTCTGGTGTCGGCCACCCTCGCGGCCCAACCGACCCAGCCTGTCGGCATGTCCGAGCGAATGTGTGGTTCCAGTGAGGTCAGCACGCCGCTCCGGGCGTCGACCAGCAAGTCATCCACCGGCAGTTCCTCCGAGTATCGGCAGGGTCAACGACCCGGAAAATGATTGGTGCAGTGCGGTACTGCGTGTTCCTCGATAGCGATCACCGTCTCCGAGATTGCGTGCGAGTCGTGGGAAGTCCGAGCCGGCGATCCGCAGCGTCAAGACATCACCCGCGCGCACAGTGTGCAACACGGGATCCAGATCGATGGTCACCATCGTCGGCTGCAGGCTGACACCCGCGCCCCGTGCGATCGATCTGGTAACTCCAGCGGGATCGACGACGCTCAGTTCGGCGATCCAATCGGCTTCGCCCTCGGGTGAATACACTTTCAGCTCCACCGATGGTGTTCCGGAGAGTACGGAGTCGTGCTTGATATCGAAAGTCAAGACAACACAGTTGTTTCGGTCCCGTGAGGCGTCATACAGGAAGCTGTAGGCCGCATCCTTCCGATCTGGTTCGAGATGAACGCGATTCGCACCCGTGACAAACGGTTCGGTCGACCATTCGCCGACACCCCGGTCGAATACCCGATTGATGGTCAGGGGCCGCGCAGCGAATACCGATTCCATCCACTCGACCTGAAGGCGGCCGAAACTTGTCTCGCCGACCATTCCAGGGCGGAGGTCGTGCGCCCAGGGGCCCACGATCAAACTCTGCGGCCCGCGCCCCACGGACGTGAAGTGCCGCAGTGTCTCCCGAATCATCGCATCGTCCCAACCGCCGATGTGCAGCCCGGCGATGTCGAGTTCGGAGAGTTCGTCCGCGGACACCAGATCATCGCCACCGAAGTCTTCGCGTTTACGAGCGCGAAGGATCGGCGTCAACCAGCCCGGTGAATCGGAGGTCAGACCGACTTTCTCGATCATCGACTGCACCGGGAGATGTTCCAGCAAAGCTGAATCCGAACGCATCAGTTCAGGGATGAAACCCTCACGGGAGGAAGACGAATCTCCGTGCTCGCCCCACCACGCCAGATGCTCGGCGAGGAGAAGTATCCCCGAGGGATCACGTTTGACGCGGTCGCTTCCGATGGTCGGCACCTTGGAGACGACGCCGTCTACACGAAATGACCGATCGGCGCTGTTGGTCTCGGCAGCAAATGCCCAGGCGGTTCCGGCCGCATACGAAGCCCCGCTCGCGATGACGCACTCCGGTGTCCACGGCTGATCCTGCAGCCACTCGGCCAGGGCGGCGGCGTCCTCGCGCTCGTGGACGTACGGTACCCAAGAGCCGGTGGAATCGTGCCGTCCGCGTACGTCCTGCGAGATGAATGCAATTCCTCGTGATCGCCATTCGATCCCCTCCGCCAGATGCCATCCACGCCCGTACGGGGTGCGGATCACGATCAGTCCCCGCGGTGAAGAATCCGGTGGGAGAAGCACATCCGTAGCCAACGAAGAACCGTCTGCTGCCGGGATCTTCACGCCGAGTGAGATCACCGGAGCGTCGGCGCGGGTTCGAGAACGCCGCCGGGCAGTGGTAGCACGGGATGGCGAGTCATCATGAGGGTTCGCGGATTCATCCGGATCTGGTGGTGAAGGTGTGATGGCGGTGCGCCATGCACACCAGCCACGACGTCCGAACATGCAAGCGCACTGGCCATTGCGGCTGCGGTGGGTGAAAGTTCGAGCGGGCGAGGTTCGCTGCCGGCGAGGTGATTCCACAGTGCCTGCAGATGATCCGGGACGCGCGACGCAGCAAGCCGTCGACCGCAGACGTCCCGGTAGCTTGCGCTGTCGATGCCGTCGAAGAAGGGACCGATGCAGATCTCACCCAGCTCCGTGTGGACGCGTTGCCACGGAGTTCGGCTGTGGCGGCACCAGGTATCGAGTTCCGACCACGCGTCGTGAGGAGGAGCGTCGGCAACCGACAGTACGAGGTCCGACGACGCAACATCGTCTTCGATTGGCGCAGTGGTGGATACGACCTCGAGATGCGGAAGAGCCTTGGAGAGCAGGGCGATGCAAGCATCGGCAACGGGCCCGATCCCGTCCATCAGCACACGCTGTGGGCGCGGAATCTCTGGCACTTGACCTGGAACAGCCAGCACGCCGCGAGAGACGAGGGCGTCGGCGATCTCGATAGCTCCCGGGCCGAGCACCGAACCAGAGCGCCTGAGAAAGTTGTCGAGTTCCGCGAGGTCTTCGGCCGGCGCGCCGATCGTGACCGCGTTCTCGTCCGGTGTCAGGTAATGCCAAACACCGTCCGGGGTCGGATACAGCTGGTGTCCGTCGGCGAGGGCGTACACGGATCTCCTTGTCGGTGCCCGCACCCGACGAGTCGGATGCGGGCGGGGTCATCGGCAGATCAGACTGTCGAAACAGTCTGGATCAGGGGAGGTTTCAGTTCTGGAAGCTGAACGGGTTGTCGACGAGGGCGTTGGTGCCCACACCCTGCAGGGCGTGTGCGGACGTTGCCTCGGCAACCGGCTCGAAGGTGAACGGGTTGTCGACGAGAGCGTTGGTGCCGACGCCCTGGAGTGCATTGGCCGGAGCCGAGTTGGAGATGCTGTCGAACGAAATGTTGCTCATTGTCATCCCTTCCGTAATGGAAACCATTTCCATTACGATGCCACCGTACGAAAGATCGCCACGGAGAGCAACAGGTACAAGAGAGTGCATACATGAGCGAGACCCCGACGACGGGATCCGTCGAAGCGCAACCACATGTCTTTCGGGACAGATCGTTTCGATTGTTCTTCACGGCTCGTACGATTGCCGTAGCCGGTGCGGCGGTCACCGGAGTGGCCATGCCGATCCTGGTGTTCGACATCAGCCGGTCTCCGTTTCTCACCTCGCTCGCGGCTGCGGGGACGGTTCTGCCGTATCTCGTGTTCGGCTTGTTCGCCGGCGCCGTGGCAGACCGAGTCAACCGGCGGACGGTCATCCTGTGTGCGCAGGCCGTAGCTGCACTTGCTTTGGCGAGTATTCCGGCAGCGCAGGCACTCGGCGTATTGACGGCGTGGCATGCCGTCGGCGTATCGATGTGCATCGGAACGTGTTTCGTGTGGTTCGACGCCGCTGCTTTCGGAGCACTGCCTGCTCTGGTCGGTCGGCAGAGGATACCGGCGGCCAACAGCGCGCTGTGGACGTCCAGCACGCTGATCGATGTTGTCTTTCCGGCGATAGCCGGCGTGCTTGTGGCCTCGATCGGCCCGGCCTACGCATTGGGTGCTGATGCACTGGCTTACGTACTGGCCGGGCTGGCCATGGCCTCGATCGGAGCCTCGTTTTCGATTACTCCTGCGGCGCCGAAGAAGTCGGGAACCGGAATTGCGCGTGACATACGCGAGGGCCTCAGCTTCCTCTGGCGGTCGCCGCTTCTGCGAGCCTTGACCGGCGTCGGCTTCGTCAATTCCCTGACGCAGGGTGCGGTTACGGCGCTCCTGGTGGTGTACGCATCCGAGAGGCTTGGGATTTCGACGTCGAGTCCGATGATCGGCGCCGTGTGGACGGCCGTCTCCGTGGGTGGAGTGGTCGGGGCGCTCGTGCTTCCACGCCTACCGGCGCAGTGGCCGGTCGGGGCGATCACTGTCGGGGCGCTGACCATCGCCCCGGTGGTGCTGTTCGTCGTTGCGACAACCGGCAACACCGGCGCCGCGATCACGGCGCTCGTCGTCTACTCCGGCTGTGCGACCGTCACCATCCTCAATGGCATCGGTGCACGTCAGCGCCTGACTCCGGATCGTCTGCAGGGGCGCGTGAACACCACGGCGAGGATGGTCGCCTGGGGTGGTTCGCCGGTCGGCGCCTTGATTGCCGGGGCAATCGCAGGACGCTGGGACATCGGCACCGCCTACCTCGTTGCGTGCATCTTTGCGCTGGTCGGGGCGCTCTTCGCGTGGGCGAGCGCGCTGCGGACCGACCCTTACCCGCACAGATGAGCATGTGACTATTAATGAAAACGACTGTCGTTATGGTTAGATCCACCTGTTCATGACTGCGAACCCCACCGACTCAGGAGTGCGATGACGCTGACCAGCGAGGCAGCACCACGAGTGCCGTCGCGTCCACATCCCGTCGGCGAGCGCGGGTACGTCCCGTTTCTGTTGGCCACGGCGGTTGTGCTTGTCGCGGTCTCCACCGTCGCGGTGTGGTCGGGTGCCGCGTCGGTGTCCTTTGCCGACGTGTTCGCGGTGTTGTACGCACACGTCGGCGGTCCGCCGGTCGACCCGCTGCTCGATCGGATCGTGTGGGGATTGCGGGTACCGCGCATTCTGATTGCGGCATTGGCGGGCGCCGGATTGTCGTTGGCCGGCGCCGTGCTGCAAGCGTTGGTGCGCAACCCGATTGCCGATCCGTACATTCTGGGCGTGGGTTCCGGAGCATCCTTCGGTGCAGTACTGATCATGACGACCGGCATCGGCACCGGCCTGTCGATCGGTGTCCCGGTGGCAGCCTTCCTGGGGGCCATGATCTCCCTGATCGCGGTTCTCGTACTGGGTCGGCGAGAGGGAATGCTCGTCCCGCTGCGCATGGTCCTGGCCGGAGTTGCCATCGGCTATCTGCTCTCGGCTGCAACAAGTTTTGTGCAGTTGCGCGCCGATCCGAGTCAGCTTTCGGGAGTGCTCTTCTGGTTGCTGGGCTCGGTGAGCGGGGCCAGTTGGTCGGATCTCGGTGTGCCCGCCGCGGTGATCACCGTCTGTGCGGCAATTCTGTTGACACAATCGCGCCAACTCAACGCGTTGGCCATGGGAGACGAGAGCGCGCAATCGGTCGGCGTGGACGTGCGCCGTACCAGGTTGCTACTACTGGTGATCGCGTCGTTGCTGACCGCGGTTGTCGTATCCGTCGCCGGGGGAATCGGTTTCGTGGGGCTGCTCGTGCCGCACGCCGTACGACTTCTGGTCGGTTCCGATCACGGCAAGCTGCTCCCCGCGACCGCGTTGGTTGGTGCCACCTTCCTGGTGATTGTCGATCTTGCGGCTCGGATGTTGGATGCGCCCAACGAATTACCGCTCGGGATCATCACCGCCGGATTGGGTGCACCGTTCTTCCTCTGGTTGCTTCGACGGGACGGCGGTGCGCAGTCATGAGATTGTCGGCCAGCGGAATTCACGTCGTTCGGGGCGGACGCCTCGTGGTTTCGGGTGTAGACCTCGAAGCGCCCGAGGGAAGCGTGGTCGGACTCGTCGGACCGAACGGCAGTGGAAAGTCCTCCCTCCTTCGCGCGTTGTATCGCTCGATGAAGCCGCGAAGCGGAATCGTGAAGGTGGACGAGGTGAATGTTTGGGACGATCTCTCGCCTCGATCGGCAGCACGCATCATCGGTGTTGTGGGGCAGGAGCATTCATCCGATTTCTCGTTCAGCGTCCGCGAGGTGGTTGCAACGGGTCGGACGCCGCATCACAGCGCGTTCTCTCGACTCGGCGAGATCGACCGAGACATCGTCAGCGCCGCACTGGTGCGAACCGGCATGCAGGGCTTTGGATCACGTCTCTTCGCCGAACTGTCCGGCGGAGAAAAACAGCGTGTGATGTTGGCCCGGGCAATCGCTCAACAACCGTCGGTGCTGGTCCTGGACGAGCCCACCAACCACCTCGACATCCGTGCTCAACTCGAATTGATGGAATTGGTCGCCGAACTCGGTACCACGACGATTGTCGCGATCCATGAACTCGCCTTGGCCGCAGCGTATTGCGACTACGTCTGTCTGCTCTCCGGCGGGGTAGTTGTCGCGACAGGACCAACGGCCGAGGTCCTCACCGAGGACCTGCTGTCCGAAGTATTCGGGGTTCAGGTGCATCTCGGCACTCATCCGTTGACCGGGCGCCCCCTGCTCTCGTTCGCCCCTCCGCTCCTACACACGAAAGAAGCAGTGTCTTGAAATCCTCGATACGTACTGCCGCGCTGTTGTGCTCGGCCGTTACCGCCACTGCAGTACTGACCGCATGCGGAAACTCCACGGCGGATTCGGCGGCGTCGGCGTCCGAGAAGATCACCGTCACCAATTGTGATCGCGAGGTCACGGTGCCCAAGACGGCGGAGCGGATTGTCTCGCTGTATCCGTCGATGACGGAACTTCTCATTCAGCTCGGCGCCGCCGACCGCATTGTCGGACAATCGAATACCGACCTCTCTCCTCCCAGCCCCGAACTCGCTGATCAGTTCGCGGCCGTGCCGGTACTGAGCACCGGAGTTCCCGCGAAAGAAGCATTGCTCGACGCCCGTCCGGATCTGATCGTCTCCGACGGGGAATACTGGTTCGACGGTGACCGGTTGCAGACCATGGACGAATTGCGTGACCTCGGCATCCCGATCTTCGTGAACAGCGGCTACTGCCACAAGGCCGTCACCGAGGGGCGGATCGACGACGTCTGGTCCGACCTCGACGGTCTCGGCGCCTTGACCGGAACAAGTGACGCGGCAGCAACCCTCCTGGCCGACGGCAAGAAGTCCCTCGCAGCAACCGAGGCATCTGTCGCCGGGCAGGAGCCGGTTCCCACTGTGATGGTTCAGGTTTCGGAGGGACAGTCCTATGCTCTGGCCAGGGGCCTCTACAGCAGTGTGCTCGAGGCCTCCGGGGGAAGCAATCTTTTCGAGAACGACCTTCCCGACGGAAAGTACTTCGGCCAGGTAGCCACGGAATCGGTGCTCGCGAAGTCGCCGAAGGCTATCCTCGTCGTCTACTCCACCGAGTCGGCTCGGGAATCCACCCTGGATGCTGCGCGGACGGCATTTGCCGGAACCCCCGCCGCGACATCGAATGCGATCTTTGCCGTTCCGGAGGCGTGGTTCGCCGGCGAGTTGGTCTCGATCGACGGGGCCGGCGAGGTGTCTCGCCTGCTGCACCCGGGTTCGTGACCGCACTCGAGCGAATCGAGGCCGTCGTATCGCTGCATGCAGCGTTGGACCGGACGGTGAGTCCGTCGGAGCTACCGTTCGACGAGCACGCACTGCCGCCGGTGACGTGTGAATCCGTGGAACTGCCGGCCGCGACGCCACTGCCGGCCTGCGGGTTCGCGGACGTCTTGCAGGCACGACGGAGCCGCTACGACCCCGCACAGACGGCACTCCGAGCAGGCGAGCTGTCAAACGTGTTGCACCACAGCCTTGTCAGCAGCCCGACGGCGGGCGGGATGCGCGAACTGACGCTGTCGTTTGTTCTCAGCCGACCCGGAGACGAGCTCGGAGCCGGGGTATACCGATATGCCCGAGGCCGTGCCGAAGCTGTCCGGCCAGGCGACGTGCGAGAGCACCTTCGAGCGAGCCTGCTCCAACCCGAGTTCGTCGACGTGTTCCCGGTTCTTTTGTTTGTGGTCGCCGACGTGGAAGCGCCGCTCGAGAAGTACGCGATGCGGCACTACCGCACGATGCACGTGGATGCCGGTGTGCTGGTTCAGAATCTGTACCTCGTGACCGAGGCGATGGGACTTGTGGGCTGCGCCATCGCAGGATTCACGGATGCGCGAGTGGCATCTCTATTGAATCTCGCGACGACGCAGCTTCCCGTCATGGCTTTTGCCCTGGGGAGGCGCAGCTAGGTCAGGCGAGGATGCGCGCCTTCTGGGTCTCGAACTCGGCCTCGGTCAATACTCCCGCATTCTTGAGTTCGCCCAGCTTGGTGAGCTGTTCGAGCTTCAAGTCCATCGATGCTGCCGGAGCTGCCTGCGGTGGCAGGGGTGGCAGGGGTGGTAGATCGGGAATCGGGGGCACCGGCTGGGCCTGCGCTGCGCGAGCCTGATCTTCGGCGGCCCAACGGGTCCGCTGACGGCGCTGAACATTGCCGTGAATGGAGCTTGCGACGGCTACCCTGCCGGCTCGCCTCAAGAAACTCATGCGTCCTTCTCCGTATTGCCTGGTGCGGTGTTGTCGAGTGCGGTGGCAAGTTCGTCCAAGCTCAGGTGACCTTCGGTGACAATCTTTGCGCCGCTGCGTGTCCACGCGTCGATCACCGGCAGTATGGCCAGTTCCTCGTAAACGAGCACGGCGGCAACACTACCGGTGGCCAACTCGTCACCAACGGCGGCGATGTCGCCGGCGTCGAGCAGTCCGGAGGCTGCGCCGTCGAACTGCGCCAGATCGAAATCTGCGAGTTCGAAGGTCGATGCCGGTACGACGGCCACTGATCCATCGGCGGCTTTGGTGACGAACTCGAGGTCGAGGATGCGGATCACGCCGGAGTCGACGAGAGTGAGCAGCTGCTCGAATCCTGCGGAGGTCGGTGCACCGCCGGGAAACTCGACGGCTACGTATTCGATCGGACCGAATTGGTCTTGGTTGGACATCGGTTACTTCTTGCCCTTCGTGGGTTGCGGTTCTTCCAGAGCAGGTACTTCGTCGGGCATGCGGCCGGCCGGAATGATGGCGAGCAGGGAGAGTCCGGCGAGGACGAGTAGCGAGGTTCGCAGGGCGCGCAAGCGCGCTTCGGTGTTGATCCGGATGGCTTCGTCGATCTGTGCTTGTGTCGCCGAGGTGTTTTCGAGCGTCACGACGAGTTGATCGTTGGGGACGAAGTTGACCTGGTCGAGATTGATCCCGGACTCGACCTTGAGTGATGCCGGGATGGTGGGGTTGTCGATCAGCTGCGAGCTGACGAGGGAACCGAGGATTCCGACGGCGAAGACGCTGGCCACCGCGATGCCGACGCTGCCGGACATGTTGTGTACCAGTCCTCGCCAGGCACCGACGTCGCCGGCCAGTTCCTTGGGGGCTGCGGTGAGGAGGGTGTTGAAGACCAGCGCAACGATGGCGCCCTGCCCGAGGCCGAGGGTGATCAGTCCGATGACGACAAAGATCTGATGCCAGTCGCCACGAATGGTGAAGGCCAACAAGATGAGTCCAGCGGCAACGACGACGAACCCGGCTCGTGCGATCAGACGCGGGGAGTACGTCTTGTACAGACGCGCGACGACGGTGCTCGCGATGAAGATCGAAAGTGTGTACGGGATGATCGAGAACGACGTCTGCAAGCTGCTGCGGCCCTGGATGATCTGCATGTACAGCGGAATGAGGAAGTTGGCCGCGGTTCCCACGAACATCATCGTCGCCATGCAGATCGTGGTGGCGCGCTCGGCGCCGGTCTTGAGGACGTCGAGGTTGAAGAGCTGAGGCTTGTTCTGCGCCTTGCGGCTTCGCGTCCACTGGAAGAATCCCTGCGCGCAGATGGTGCCGAGGACGATCAGGATGGCCGCGGGTGAAACACCGATGACCGAGAACGGCGCAGCGTCGGTGGCCAGGATGACGCCCCACGAGTTCAGGCCGCTGAAACCGAAGCTGAGCAGGATGACGGCAACGGCAGCAATGGCGGCGCCGGCCCAGTCGATGGTGATGTCCTTCTGCGGGGGAACAGGTTTGACCCGGAAGCTCAGGATCAGGTTGACCACCGCGAGAGCCACGACGAGGGCGAACGAGTATCGCCACCCGATCGTCGTCGCGAAGGAACCGGCGATGAGCAGCGCCAGCACACCGGCCGCCGGGATTGCTGCTGCCAGGTAACCGATGGCCTTTGCCTGCTGATCGCCACTGAAGTTCGTGGCGATGAAGACCGTCAACGCGGGAGCGATGAGGGCGATCACGGCGCCGGATGCAGCTTGCGCCACGAACAGCATTGCCGGGCTCTGACTCAGGGCGACCGCGGCCATTGCGAGGCCGTGAATCGCGACGGCAATCTGGAAGACCAGACGCGTTCCGTAACGGGCGCCGATCTTGGCCCCCAACAGAATGAAGGCAGCCATGGCGAAGGTGCCCGCGGTGATCGCGGTGCCGACACTTGTTGCGGGCGTGTCGAGATCGGTGGTGATGCCGGCCATCGAGACGGTCAGGGCGTTGACGGCGAACGACGCCTGAATCTGGGTGAGGACCACCACGATGAGTGGTAGCCAGGAGGCGGTGCTCACGGCGGCCGTTGTGGCGGCCGCGCCAGGCTTTACGGACATGATGGGTCACGCCTTCCTCGACACTGCGTGTACTCGCGACGTGCCCGGATCAGCCACGCACGGCTACATTAGCCGGAATTGTGCTGAATGGTCGCCTGCAAGTGGTTGGTTTCTTCGCGGTAGACCACCATCTCCCGGTGCAAGGCGCGACGGAAGCGCGGTTGCTCGGCCAGGAGTACGGCCAGCACGGTCAGCAACAGCCACGTCGCGGCCGCGCTCGCGAGGAGCAGCAGGACCGGAATCCACGGACCGCCCATCTGCTCGAGCAGCGTCGTCTTTGCCCAGACGCGCCAGTAGAGCATCAGATTGACGATCAGTCCGACACCGTACGAGATGACGAAGGACAGCAGGAACTGCTTCCACGTGCCGTCGTGGCGCCGCGCCGTCATCGGTTCTGCCCGCAGCGGCAAGCTCACCGACATCACGTTCGCGACCCCCAACCAGAGCAGGATCATGGTCAGCACCTGGCCGCACGCCTTCACCAGTTCGGCACTGCTTCCGGAGCGCCACGCGAGGACGGCGCTGAGCAGGAACCCGGCGCTGCCGACGAGAAGCAGCATCACCGCGTTCTTCGCGACCAGTACGTGCCAGAGCCTGGTTCCACCGGACAACGCAGCACGGACGCGGCCGGCGTCGAAGCTGAGCGCATTGGTGCACACGACGCTTCCGACCACACCCGAGAGTGCGTACAGCGCAAGATAAGGCAGTCGATCTTCCTTGGCGTCCCACTGGAAGAGGCGAATGAATGCCAGGTACGCCAAGCCCATTCCGAGGCTCAGCCCCAGCCGAAACGCGATCGACCGAGGCTTACCACTCACCACGTGCCGTGCTTCCTCACGGATCCGGGAGCCGAGATCCTGCACGTGCCGGACGACGGGGTTGCCCGAGTTCAGCGGGACGTAACCGCGGATCGCGGCGGCGACGGTATCGGTGTCACCGGCATCGAGCGCGGCGACGCGTGCTTCGAGAACCGCAAGGTGGGCGGCGCGCAAGGCTATCCGTGCGGTGGTCACCGCGGCGACGGCGTCGGCCTCGGCCTGCGCGGCGGTGCCGATGCCGGCGTCGGCGGGCAGTGGCGGCTGCAACGTCGTGATCAGTTCGAGTTGGCGCGCCATGTGCGGCGACGGTGACAACCCGCTGTACGACGGTCGGCTCAGCGCTGATCGTTCGTCGTCGAGCGAATCACGGACGGCCGCGGCAGCCTTGCGGACGGCTGCCGGGTTGTGCCAGCGCACCGACCGGGCGTCACGCTCGGCGGCGACGGCCCGGGAGGCAACCTCGGTCAGATCCTCGACCGCTGTCAATGTCTGCTCCACTCGGTTTAGGTTGGTTTCATGACCACCAACTCGGAAAAGGAAGATCTCCAGCGGTACCTGCAGGCAGCACGTGATGCGCTCGTCTGGAAGCTCGACGGGCTGTCGGAGTATGACATTCGGCGCCCGATGACCCGGACAGGGACCAACTTGTTGGGTCTGGTCAAACACATGATCGGCGTCGAGCTCGGGTATTTCGGTCCTACGTTCGGCCGTCGGGTTCCCGATCTCCCCGCGTGGTTGCGTTCGGAGGAACTCAACGTCGACATGTGGGCCCGCGCCGACGAGTCCACTGCCGACATCGTCGAAACCTATCGCCGCACCTGGGCTTTCGCCGACGCCACGATCGAGGAGCACGATCTGGACGCCCCCGGCTTCGTGAAGCACTGGCCGGAGGATCGTCGCGACGTCACATTGCACCGGATACTCGTTCACGTTGTCACCGAGATCCATCGGCACGCCGGCCACGCGGACATCGTGCGGGAGCTGATCGACGGCGCCGCTGGGATGAAGCCGGGCGACAACAATCTGGCTCCCGGTGATGAGGCGTGGTGGGCCGAGTACACCGACCGTCTGGAGACGGCGGCACGCGAGGCCCACCACGCCTGAACTACTCGAATACCGCTGCTGCGCCGATCACCACGACAACGATCACGAAGTTGATCAGTAGCAGTGGCCAGACGAAGCGCAGGAACTTGTCGTAGCCGACCTTCGCCATGGCCAACCCGCCGACAACGACGACGTTGGTCGGGGCAACCATCAGCATCAGGCCGTGGCCCATCTGGAAGGCGGTGATGACGAGTGCTCGGCTGACTCCGGCAAAGTCGCCCAGCGGTGCGAGCAGCGGCATCGCCAGGGTGGCGTGACCGGAACTGGACGGGATCAGGAACGCCAGCGGGATGTTGACGAGCATCACCAGGATCGCGAAGACCCCCGCCGAAGCGCCGCTGACCAATTGCTCCATCGCGTTGAGGATGGTGTCGAGGGTTTCGGTGTTGGTCATGATCACCGAGACGCCGCGAGCGAGCAGGATGACGATCGCCGGTCCGACCATGTCGCCGGCTCCACGCGTGATCAGGGAGACGATTTTCTTCTCACCCATCTTCGCGACTATGCCGACGAGAACGGCGGCGAGGATGAACAGCATCGCCAATTGCGGGAACCACCAGTTCAACTCGAACCAGTAGGGCTCGGTTGCCGTGACGTGATACGCGTCGTACTCGGCCGGACCGGTGGTGGCGCCGAAGATGCTCGACCACGGGATGACGGAGAAGATCATCAGTCCGAAGGTGAGTCCGGTGATGAGCAGTACCAGCTTCTGAGTTCCGGTGAGCTTGCCGTCGATGTCCACCGGCTCGGCCGGCTCTTCGTCTTCGTCGTCCGCGATGTCGAAACCGACAAGCGACTTGGACGGATCCTTCTTCACCTTTGCGGCGTAGCGGAGAACGAATGCCACTGCCACAGCGGTCAATACGATCCACAGGATCACGCGCAGTACGATGCCGTCACCGATGGAGACGCCTGCCTCACCGGAGGCGACGCCGATCGAGAACGGATTGACGGTCGACGCCATGTTTCCGACCAGAGCGCCGAGGATGATCATGGTGGCCGCGACCATGCGGTCGTAGCCCAGTGCCGTCATCAGCGGGATGAGCAGGGCGTAGAAGCCGAACGTCTCGACCGAGAAGCCCATTGTCGAACCGAGCAGCGAGAACAGCACCATGATGACGGTGATGAGCAACCAGCCCTTGTCGCTGAGCTTGGTAGCCAGCTGGGAGACAGCGGTTTCCAGGCTGCGGGTGGCAAAGCTGACCGAGATGAACGCACCGAGCGCCATGATGAAGAGGACTACGCCGACCGAACCGAAGAGCCGTCCGATGTTGTCGGTGTCGACGAACCCGGTGATCGAATCCTGTACGCCGTACAGGCCGTTCACGGGGGAGAGGATCAGTTGCTGGATTCGTTCCCAGAACGAGAGCGGAGACGTGACGGTCTCGAAGCTGCCGGGAACGGGTGAGCCGTCCACGTCGACGCCGAAGCGTCCGGCCGGAATGAACAGTGCCGCAACCCAGACCAGAATGGTGACGATCGCGAGCATCGTGACCGCACCGGGAAACTCGAACTTCTTCTTGGCGGGCGTTTGCGCGGATCCCGTATCGGTCTCGGTGCTCATTTCTTCCCCTCGAAGGTGTGTGCGTACTCCTGGAAGAACAGTGCTTTGGCGACGACGGCCTTCTCGAGCTCGTCGAGCAGGACGCGTTCGTTGGGGCCGTGGATGTTCGCGTAACCGTCGGTGGCGCCGAACAACAGCTTCTCGGCGGTGGGCACTGCTGTATCCAAGGCCATCACGAGGGGGATCGAGCCGCCGCCTGCCATCAGCCCGGCCGGCTCACCCCACGACTGCGATAATGCAGACAATGCCGCGTCGAAGGCCGGTCCACCTTCGGCTGCCGCAAACCCGTCGCCGGTTTCTCCCGCGGTGACAGTCAGTTGTAAACCGAAGGGGCGCAGGGCTTCCAGGTGCCGGACCAGAGCAGCCTGCGCCTCGATGGCAGGTTGGCGCGGGTGTACGCGCAGATTGATCACGGCGCGGGCAGTGCTTGCGACGGCGTTGACCGCACCGTCCACAGGGGGAGCGTCGATTCCCGTCACGGTGATGGCCGGGCCCGACCAGATGCGTTCGCCGATGCCGCCGGTTCCGAGCAGCGGAAGCCCGTCTTGGATCTCGGCGAGGGTGCGGAACTCGTCCTCGGTGTATGAACTGCCGGTCCACGGTTCGCGCAGGAGGCCGTCGATCGCCACGTCACCGTTGTCGTCGTGCAGCGACGCCAGTGCGCGGATGAGCGCGAGGCGGGCGTCCGGTGCGGCGCCGCCGTAGAGGCCGTTGTGCTTGTCGGCTCCGAGAGTGGTGAGTTCGACGATCACCTGGGCCGATCCGCGCAGTGCGACGGTCAGGGTCGGTGATCCGGGCCGAACGCTCCCGACGTCGGCGATGACCATTGCGTCGGCCGCAAACAATTCGGGGGCTTCCGGCGGATAGTTGTCGAAGGGGCTGCCGAATTCTTCCTGGCCTTCGATGACGAGCTTGACCGTCACCGGCGGCTTTCCGTCGAAGACGCGAAGCGCGCCGATCATGCCGATGACGTTTGCCTTCGAATCTGCCGTACCGCGGCCGTAAATCGCGCCGTCACGCTTGCTCGGTTCGAAAGGCGGTGAATCCCAGAGTTCGACGTCGTCGGCGGGAACGACGTCGTAATGCGAATACATCAATACGGTCGGGGCTCCCTCTGGACCGGGAACTGTTGCAATGATGACCGGCGCAGTTTTACCTGTTATTTCGAGTTTCTCTATCTTCGTGACTCCGGACTTCTCCAATAGAGAAACGATCAGGTCGTGAGCCTCGAACAGGGGCTCGCTGGGGAAACCTTCTGTTGCTATCGACGGAATACGAACAAGTTCGACGAGTTCCGACTCCAGTGCCGGCATCAAAGCTGCAACTGTTTCCTTGATTGTGGAATAGGAGGGCGAGGCGGATTCTTCCGGCACGGAATTGACTCCTTCTGGGAAAGGCGAAAAACATTAGAGGCAGAGTCTTACACCCGATATGCGGGGTGTGAAAGGGTGACCCGAACAAAAAGCCGAAGTGGGGCGCCGGGCTCGCGATTCTTGACATTGACGTCAACGTCAACACACACTGTGACGGTGACCACCAGTGAAACGCAGGAGCGAGCGCGGACAGCCCGCAAACTCGGCGACGGTCCACGCCGTGCCGGACTGCTCGACACCGCTGCCCTCTGCTTCGGCGAACTCGGATACGACGCCGTGACGGTCGAGACGATCACGACCAGGGCTGATGTGTCCCGGGCGACCTTCTACGCGTACTTCTCGTCGAAGGACGAGGTCTTCCGCGCCGTCGCCGAAATGATGTGCCGACGCTTCCTCGACGCTCAGCACATGGAGGGCCCGGCGGCCGAGGATCTACGCGAAGTTCTCCGAACGACCACGTCGGCGTTCATCACGGCCGTGTACACCTACGGTGACCTGCTCGCGGTGATCGAGCATCGGGCGCGGGTGGATTCCGAGGTCGAGCGCAGTTGGTCGGCGGTTCGCGAAAAGCTCGTGAGCCGCTACGTCCGCTTTGTCGAACGGATTCGACAGGTTCACGACGTAGATCCCTGTGTTTCGCCCCCGGTGCTCGTTCAGATGATCTCGGACGCACAGATGGCCGGTGGAGCACGACTGAGTAAGGCGAGTGTCGAAGAGCAGAACCAGTTCATTGCAGATATGACGACGATGTCCGAGCGGTTGATCGGGTTCGAAGAGTCGAAATAGATTTCTTTTACGAATGGAGTGATCGGTGGCAGAACAAGACGTGCTCGAAGCGGCTCTGGCGGAGATCTCTGCGCTGCAACAAGCGCATTGGCCCGCCGGCATTCCCCGCGCCGTCGAGTATCCGCTCGAAGGTGGGGGACTTGTCGATTACTTGCGGCATTGGGCGATCGAGCGGCCGGATACTCCTGCCATCGTCTTCTACGGCCGGGTCATCACGTATTCCGAATACGACGAGCTTTCGGATCGTTTTGCCGGATGGCTGCTGTCACTCGGAGTCGAACGCGGCGATCGCGTCGGCGTTCACCTGGTCAATTGCCCTCAGTTCCATATCGCGATGCTCGGCATTCTCAAGGTCGGTGCGGTTCACGTGCCGATCAATCCACTCTTCCGTGAACATGAATTGATTCACGAACTCAACGATGCCGGCGTCAAGGTCCTACTGACGCAGAACACCTTCTCGAAGTTGGTGAAGAAGGTTCGCTCACAGACTCCACTCGAACACGTCGCGAAGACTGCAGTGTCGGACATGCTGACGGCGATCCCGACCGTCGAACTGCCCTTCGAGGTCGACGATCCGCGCCTGAGCGACTGGCAGTCGATCATCACCAGTGAGCGGGCGACTCCTGTCGCCACCGAACTCGATTCCCTCGCCGCCCTGAACTACACGGGCGGAACGACGGGAATGCCCAAGGGCTGTGAGCACACTCAGCGCCACATGGTTTACACCGCGGCCACCGCGACGCTTGCGGGCGGTGACCAGGTGGGTGCCAATCCGCCGGTGTCCCTGGTGTTTCTGCCGATCTTCTGGATCGCAGGTGAGGACTTCGGCATCCTGGTTCCGCTCGTCAACGGCGGAACCGTGGTCCTGCTGAATCGTTGGGATGCGGAGACCACGCTCGACGCTGTCGAGGCTTACGGCGTGACCTCGCTGGTCGGAACTGTCGACAATTACGTCGAACTGATGGACACGCCAGGATTCGCGGAGCGAAATCTCTCGACACTCCAGAACGTCATGGCAGTTTCGTTCGTTCTCAAACTCGATCCGGCCACGCGCCAGCGGTGGCGCGAGGCTACCGGCGGCGTTCTGCGCGAAGCGAGCTACGGCATGACCGAAACCCACACCGCGGACACGATCACCCTCGGCTTCCAGGACGGCGACTACGACCTGAAAAGCGAGCCGGTGTTCTGCGGAATTCCGGTGCCCGGCACCGACGTTCTGATCGTCGATCACGACGGCAGGCCGGTTCCCGTCGGCGAGCACGGGCAGATCATCGTGCGCAGCCCGTCCATCCTTTCCGCGTACTACCGCAACGAGGCGGCCACCGCCGACGCCATCCGTGACGGCTGGCTGCAGACCGGTGACGTCGGAAAGTTCAGTGAGCGTGGCGGTTTGCACTATTTGGCGCGGAACAAGGAAATGATCAAGACCAACGGCATGAGTGTCTTTCCCTCCGAGGTGGAAGCGCTGCTCATGCTGCACCCGGCGATCGAAAAGGCTGCGGTGGTGCCGAAACCGGACCCGGACAAGGGGCAGGTGGCTTTTGCGTTTGTCCAACTGGTCGAGGGTTCCGACACTGTGGCCGACGAGATCGTCTCGTGGGCGAAGGAGAACATGGCCACGTACAAGGTGCCCGAAGTGGAAGTGCTCGAGGCGCTTCCGATGACAGCGACAGGAAAGGTGCGCAAGGGCGATCTGTTCGAGCGCACTCAGGGGGACAAGTGAGACTGCTGATTGCGAACCGCGGCGAAATTGCGCTGCGGATCATTCGAACTGCCCGTGAACTCGGGATCGAGACGGTGTCGGTGTACGCCGAGGACGACGCGTCCAGTCCGCACGTCGCGGCGGCCACGGAGTCGGTGCCGCTCGGAGCGTCGGGCGCATCCGCGTACCTGGATCAGAGCGCACTGCTGAAGATCGCGGCCGAAACGGGCGCCACGCACGTGCACCCGGGCTACGGATTCCTCAGTGAGAATGCCGAATTCGCGCAGGCGTGCACAGAGGCGGGCATCGTCTTCGTCGGCCCGGACGCCCAGGTTCTCCGGACTTTCGGCGACAAGGCCAGTGCCCGCACCGCGGCGGTCGACTCAGGAGTGCCGGTCCTGCCGTCGACATCGGCGAACGCCGACCTCGACGAGGTGCGTGAATTCTTCGAGCGCAACTCCCGCGGCATCATGATCAAGGCGCTCAGCGGCGGCGGTGGCCGCGGCATGCGCGCGGTGCGTGACCCGAAAGCACTCGACGACGCGTACCGTGTGTGTGCGGCCGAAGCCCAGTCGGGATTCGGCAGTTCGGCACTGTTCGCCGAGGTACTCAGTGAGCACGCTCGGCACATCGAAGTGCAGATCGTGGCGGCACCGGGGCAAGGTGGAACCCACGCGCTCGCTCTGGGTGACCGCGATTGCAGCGTCCAACGTCGCCATCAGAAGTTGATCGAGGTTGCGCCCGCGCAGGGGCTGTCGGGGGCCCTGCGCGAGCGTCTTCACGCTGCGGCGGCGAGGCTGTGCGCCGAGGTCGGCTACCGCGGCATCGCGACGGTCGAGTTCCTCGTCGAGGAACGCGGCTTCGTCTTCCTCGAGGTCAATCCCCGAATTCAGGTGGAGCACACGGTGACCGAGGAGGTCACCGGAGTCGACCTCGTCGCCGTGCAGCTCGCGATCGCGGACGGAGTTCCGTTCGAGAACCTGGACCTGCCAACAGGGATCATCGCTGTCGAGAAGGGCTTGGAGACAGTCGGATCCGTGGCAAACGCTTCGGGAATCGCGATCCAGACCCGCGTCAACATGGAAACCATGACGCCGGACGGCAATGCGTTGCCCTCGTCGGGCACGCTCGACAACTTCACTCCTCCGGGCGGGCCCGGCGTGCGAGTGGACACCTTCGGTACGGTCGGACTCTCGCCGAGTGCGCGTTACGATTCGCTCTTGGCAAAGGTGATCACCCACACGCGTCGATCGGATTTCCCTGCCGCGGTGCGCAAGTCGATTGCCGCTTTGAGTGAGTTCGCCATCGACGGCGTAGCGACCAACATCGAGTTCCTGCAGGCAATACTGTCGGACAAGGACTTCCGCGACGGCCTGGTCGACGTCGACTGGTTGGGTTCTCGATTGGCGGACCTCGTCCCCGACGTTGGCCCACAAACGCCCTCCTCGTCTGTGGACGTGGCACCGGACGAGGATGTGGTCCGTGCACAGATGGCGGGCATCGTCGTCGAACTCGCGGCAGTCGGTGACGGAGTCCATGCGGGTGGCCAGGTTGCCGTCCTCGAGGCGATGAAGATGCAGCATGTTCTCTCGGCGCCCGGTGATCTCGAAGTGGTCCGGGTCCTGTCGTCACCGGGGAGGTCGGTGGGTGCGGGCGAACCGTTGCTCGTCGTCCGTAGTGCAAGCGCGGGATCGAAGCTCGCCGAGGTCGACGAGGTGGACCTCGACGACGTGCGTCCCGATCTCGCGGAGATCATCGCTCGCCACGAGGTGACCCTGGACCCGGCCCGGCCCGCAGCCGTGGCGAAGCGTCACAAGCTGGGACGCCGGACTGCTCGCGAGAACGTCTACGACCTGGTCGACGACGACAGCCTGGTCGAGTACGGCGCTCTCGCGCTGGCGGCGCAGCGGAGTCGGCGAAGCGAGGAAGACCTGATCGCCAACACTCCTGCCGACGGGTTGATCGGCGGAGTGGCGACCATCAGCGGCGGCGAGAGCGTCGTGATCTCGTACGACTACTCGGTGCTCGCCGGTACCCAGGGCATGCGCAATCACGCCAAGACCGACCGCCTGCTCGAGATCGCCGATCGCAAGCGAGTTCCGGTGGTGCTGTTCGCGGAAGGTGGCGGCGGTCGCCCCGGTGACACCGACGCCGGCGCCGGGGCGGGCCTCGAGCTGGGAACCTTCCGCGCCATGGCGGCGCTGAGCGGGCGGGTGCCCATGGTCGCCGTCGTGTCCGGGCGCTGTTTCGCAGGCAACGCGGCCCTGGCCGGCGCGTGCGACGTCCTGATCGCGACACCGGACGCCAACATCGGGATGGGTGGTCCTGCCATGGTCGAGGGCGGCGGGCTCGGAAACTTTCGCCCCGAGGACATCGGCCCCATCGACGTGCAGCGCCGCAACGGCGTCGTACACCTGGTCGCTGACGACGACGCTCATGCGGTGGCGCTGGCCAAGCAGTACCTCGGCTACTTCCAGGGTGCGAGCGGAGAGTGGACCGCTCCGGATCCGCGGCTCTCGCGGCATGTGGTGCCGGAGAATCGCCTGCGCTCGTACGACGTTCGTGGAGCGATCGACGCAATCGCGGACGTCGACAGCGTCCTGGAACTGCGTCGAGACTACGGACGCGGTGTAGTAACCGCACTCGTTCGTGTCGAAGGAGTTCCGTACGGTGTGCTGGCGAACAGCAGCGAGCATCTCGGCGGCGCGATCGACGCGGAAGCCTCGGACAAGGCTTCGGATTTCCTGGAACTGCTCGAAGCGCACCGCATCCCTCTGGTGACGCTGTGCGACACACCGGGATTCATGGTGGGCCCGGATTCGGAGGAGGAGGCGACGGTTCGAAGGTTCGGCAGGTTCTTCGTTGCCGGTGCTCGCCTCACCGTGCCGTTCGGAACGATCATCCTGCGCAAGGGTTACGGGTTGGGCGCCATGGCAATGGCCGGTGGTTCCTTCCACGCCCCCGAGTTCACAGTCGCGTGGCCGACGGGCGAGATCGGGCCGATGGGTCTGGAAGGTGCTGTGCGTCTCGGTTTCCGCAAGGAACTCGAGTCCGTCGAAGATCCGGTGGCTCGGGAAACGCTGTTCGGTCAGTTCGTGGAACTGGCCTACGCACAGGGCAAGGCGCTGATGGCGGCGACCACGTTCGAACTGGACGACGTCATCGATCCGGCCGATACCCGCGGATGGATCAGACAACTCTGCAGAAACAGTTGAGATCCTGCTGATTCGAGCTGTTGCCGCACGTGGGCGGGGCAACTAGCCTTGCCCACGTGTCGGCTGCGCGAGATAACGTCCTGATCATTCATTGGCACGACCTGGGGCGGCACCTCGCGAGTTACGGTGTCGCCGGGGTCAACAGCCCCCATCTCGACCGGCTGGCGGCAGAAGGCATCCGGTTCACCGACGCACACGCGACGGCGCCGCTGTGCTCGCCTTCGCGCGGATCGCTCTTCTCGGGCAGGTATCCGCACAACAACGGTCTGATCGGGTTGGCGCACCACGGCTGGGAGTACCACGCGGAGGTGCAGACGCTCCCGCAGATCCTCTCCGACAACGGTTGGTACACCTCGCTGTTCGGCATGCAGCACGAGACTGCGTATCCGAAGCGACTGGGCTATCACGAGTACGACGTCACCAACTCGTTCTGCGACTACGTGGTTCCGCGTGCCCAGAACTGGCTACGACGCTTCCCGCCCGAGCCGTTCCTGCTCACCACGGGATTCTTCGAAACGCATCGCCCGTACCCCGCCGATCGCTATACCCCGGCGGACACCGCAGCCCTGGAGGTCCCCGGATACCTTCCGGACGTGCCACAGGTGCGCGAGGATCTGGCCGAATTCCACGGCAGCGTAGAGGTGGCCGACGCCGCGGTGGGGGAACTGCTCGCGACCCTCGAGGAAGAGGGGCTCGACGAGAACACCTGGGTCTTCTTCCTCACTGATCACGGCGCGGCGTTCCCGCGCGCCAAGTCGACGCTCTACGCCCCGGGCACCGGTATTGCCTTGATCGCTCGGCCTCCCGCGCGGTATCGCAGTGGCGGAAAGGAATACGAGACACTGTTCAGCGGTGTGGACCTCGTTCCGACCATTCTCGATCTGCTCGGAATCGACGTCCCCCCCGAGGTGGAAGGGCGCTCGCACGCCGATGCCCTCGTCGACCGCGGAACTGAACCGTCCGAACCCGTTCGTACTTCCCTGTTCACGGAGAAGACCTTTCACGACAGCTTCGATCCCATTCGTGCGGTGCGAACCAAGGACTACAGCTACATCGAGAACTACGCCGTCCGCCCGGCTCTGGATCTACCGCTCGACATCGAGGACAGTCTTTCCGGAAAAGCGCTCGGCACCGAGCATCTTGCGGTACGCGCACCCCGGGAGCTGTACGACCTCCGTGCCGACCCGGACGAGAAGATCAATCTGATCGATCGACCGGAAGTCTCGGCAATACAGGCGGAATTGTCCTCGCAGCTTCACACGTGGCGCGCCGAAACCGACGATCGTCTCCCGGACGAGGCATTGGGAAGCGCGATGGCGGTGCACCGCATGGCGGCGTACCTCGAGAAGATCGGTGTCCGACCCAACGTGCGGTCCGCCTACAGTGCGGACCGCGGTTACCTCGAGTCGGACACCGAAAACCCCTAGGGCCTTGCGGCTTCGCGCTCCTCCAACAATGCGATGACCCGCTCGACCAGTTCGTTGATGTCAGCGCCGGTTGTGTCGAATGCCAGGTCCGGGTCCTCCGGCGTCTCGTAAGGCGCGTCGATTCCGGTGAGCCCCTTCAGTTCACCCGCCCGCGCACGTGCGTACAGGCCCTTGGGATCTCGACGTTCGCATTCTTCGACGGGAGTGGTGACGGCAACTTCGAGGAAGGTGAGTCCGGCAGCTTCGTTGAGAGCGCGCGCAATCGCTCGATCCGAACGCAGCGGCGAAACCATCGACGCGATCGCCACCACGCCGGCGTCGGCGAACAGTCGAGTGAGATGCCCGACGCGTCGGATGTTCTCGGCTCGGTCTCCCGGCGAGAACCCGAGATCGTCGGAGATACCGTGGCGGACGTTGTCACCGTCCAGGAGATACGCGGTGCGTCCCGCGTCGACGAGCGCACGTTCGACAGCGACTGCGACGGTGGATTTTCCGGAGGCAGGCAGGCCGGTCAGCCAGATCGTCGCGCCCTTCTGGGTGGTAGACGCCCACCGCCGTTGACGTTCGAGTGCGGACGGATGCCACTTGATGTCGTTGCGGGTCTGCTCGCCGGGAACGACGACGCGTGGTTCGAGAATGGTGCCTGCGCCGACGGTGTCGTTGCTCTGCTCGTCGATCAGGATGAAGGCGCCAGAGTCCCGATTGTGGTCGTAGGTGTCGGCGACCACCACGGAACTGGTTCGGAGCGTGACCGTTCCGATATCGTTGAGTCCCAGTTCGACAGGGCTGTCCTGCTCGTCGAGCGTTTCAGGATCGAGACGGGTGTGCAGTTCTTGGACGGTCGCTCGCACGGTCCGGGACGTGTGTTTGAGCGCTATCCGATCGCCCGCGCGCAACGGTGTGTTGGACAACCAGCAGATCGTGGCTTCGAGTTCTCGGGCCAGAACCGGCAAATGAGCCTGCGCACCGCCGCTGACCAGAACGTCGCCACGTCCGACGTCGATGTCGTCGGCCAGTTCCACCGAAACCGACAGTGGTGCAACGGCAGTACTGCGGTTGTCGTCGAGAGTGTCCAGACTGATCACGGTGCTCTTCGATCCGGACGGCAGGACCACTACCTCGTCTCCGACGCTCAGTGTGCCTGCCGAAATCCGGCCGGTGTACCGGCGACGATTCTGCGGATCGGGGCGCGAAACCCATTGCACGGGAAGCCGAAGCTCCTCGATGTGCGTCGCGGGCGCATGGAGTTCGACGCCTTCGAGGTACTCGAGGAGCGTCGGCCCCTCGTACCACGCGGTGTTCTCGGACCGCGTCACGACATTGTCGCCGGCTTTCGCGGAGACCGGTATGGCGAGTACGTCCTCGCGTCCGACTTGCCGTGCCAAGGCCCGCAATTCTTCCTGCACCTGAGCGAATCTCGCTTCGTCGAAGTCCACCAGATCGATCTTGTTCACCACGGCTACAAGGTTCGGAACACCGAGCAGTGCGGCGATTCTGGCGTGCCGGCGCGTCTGACGCAGCACGCCGGTCCTCGCGTCGACCAGCAGGACCGCTACGTGAGCATTGGATGCTCCGGTGAACATGTTGCGCGTGTAGCGTTCGTGCCCCGGGGTGTCGGCAAGTACGTAACTTCTGGTCGGAGTGGAGAAGAATCGGTACGCGACGTCGATCGTGATGCCCCGTTCACGCTCGGCACGTAGTCCGTCGGAGAGTGCAGCCAGGTCGGCGACACCGTGCTCGTCGGTCACGGAATCGAGGTGATCGGTTGGCAGACTGTCGGTGTCATGCAACAGTCGGCCGATCAGCGTGCTCTTGCCGTCGTCGACGCTACCCGCCGTTGCCAGCCGCAGGAGTTGGCGAGTGATGGTGGTCGTCATCAGAAGTAGCCCTCACGCTTTCGGTCTTCCATCGCGGCGACCGACGTTCGGTCGTCTGCGCGAGTCTCGCCTCGTTCGGAAACCGTCGCGGCCGAGATTTCGGTGACGACGTCGTCGATGGTGGTGGCGTGCGATCGAACGGCGCCGGTGATGGTCAGATCGCCGACGGTTCGATATCGCACCCACTCGGTCGTTGCCGCGGCGTTCTCGGCGTCGGTGCTGAATTCGGAAGCAGCGAGGAGCATTCCGTCACGCTCGAATACCCTCCGCTGGTGCGCGAAATAGATGGACGGCAGTTCCAGTTCCTCTTGGGCTATGTAGCGCCAGATGTCGAGTTCGGTCCAGTTGCTCAGCGGAAAGACACGAACGGACTCGCCGCGTCTGATCCGACCGTTGTAGAGCGACCACGGTTCGGCCCGTTGCGCTCGCGGGTCCCACTGGCCGAACTCGTCACGGAAGCTGAGGACTCTTTCCTTGGCGCGCGCACGTTCCTCGTCCCGGCGGGCGCCGCCGAACGCGGCGTCGAACCTTCCAGCTTCGAGAGCGTCGAGCAGGGTTCTGGTCTGCAGGCGGTTTCGCGATCCGCTGGTCTCGGTCGACTCCTGCACTCTGCCCTGGTCGATCGAATCCTGAACGGAAGCAACCAGAAGTGTGTGCCCGCCCTCCTTGATTCGGCGGTCGCGAAATTCGATGACCTCCTCGAAATTGTGACCGGTGTCGACGTGCAGGACCGGGAAAGGGAGTGGGGAGGGCCGAAACGCCTTCTCGGCCAGACGAAGCAGGACTATCGAGTCCTTGCCGGCCGAGAAGAGCAGTACCGGTCTCTCGAGTTCTGCCACCACCTCTCGAATGATGTGGACCGCTTCGGATTCGAGAACTCGGAGTTCGTCGACGACATCGGTGACGGTGCTCATGTGACGGGATATCCGTTCTGTTCGGCGTCGATGCGATAACGCTGCACCCATTCGCGGGATCGTCCGTCGCTCTGACGACGCAGCGGCGGTGGCGGGGCCAGTTGTCCGTCGAGGCCGAGGGAGATGAGGGTTTTTGCGACCACGGACTGCGGGTCTTCGGTGAGATCGCGGAACCCGACTTCGATGGGAGAGATGTCCTCTTCCTCGAACCAGCGCTTCCATTGGCGTTCCTGCTCACCGAGAATCGTCACCAGGTGCGCGATTCCGACTGCGTTGTACTGCGCACCGTCCGAGAGATTCGGTGGAGTCGCGTCGTCGCGCCAAACCTGTGTCTGCACGGCGCGCCACATCGACACAGCTTGAGCGACGACATCTTCTCGATAGACGTGGATGAACTGCAGGTCGTGATCGAGGGTGTCGTGGAGTGCAGAACGTAGGTCCGTCCCACTGCGCCAGGGCAATCCGGCCGCGCGATCGAGTAGGAGCGGCGTCTGGTTCCACATCAGCTTGCCACCCCAGACTCCGTTGGGGGTTCGGCCGAGTTCGAGAAGTTGTGTGCGCCACTGTTCGGAGGTGCGAGTGTCCGGCGTGCCCGGGTGGAACGGGGCTAGCAGACCCAGGACGGACTCGTCCGTGACGTCTTCGAACCACTGCCTCGGTTGCGGCGATCGCGAGGTCTCGGGGAGGTACTGGAAGAACTCTTCCGGCTCACCCGCGACCCCGGTTGCTCGCAGGGATTCGACCAGCAAAGTACTGCCGCTGCGCTGCGAAGCGCAGACGAGAAACGAGCGTTGGGCCTCCGTCATGCGAGCAACGCTAAGGGGGCCGGAAACCGCCGCAAGCTGGGAAAATAAACTCACGTAGAGGTTAAATCTCGACGTGAAACGTTAAATGTGCGGGTCACGAAATGTCGCGCTGAGGCACGTCTTACGCAGTTGTCGCAAGGGCCGCGGCAAGCCCGAATGCGATGGCCATGAAGACAACTTCACCGATGGCGCGACGCAGGGATCCGTCCGAACTCATGCGGTGTGCAGCGCTCGCGACCACCCATGTCCGGCGCCACCACCATCCCAGGGCGACGAGCAGTCCGATCGCCACGATCTTGGCGAGGATCACCCGGCCGTATGCGGTGTCGTAGAAGGCGGAGAGTGAGTCGAGTCGCACGACGGCGTTGACGATACCGGTGACGACCAGCGCGAGGACGCATCGCCAGGCGAGAGCGGAGTACTTGGGCAACCAGATCGCCCAGGCACCGCGCGACGGTACGGCAAGCGCGAGTGCGGCGAGCACGCCGAACCACAAGGCCGCAGCGAGGACGTGAACGGCGTCGAGGATCGATCCGAAGCTCTGCTGCGCCATGTGCCCGGTGATCGGGCGGGCAGCGAGCGCCAACGCGGAGACGACCAATGCCGGTGCGACGGGCACCGTCTCGGGATTGGTGAATCCGTAGATGCCGTAACAGACGACGGCAAACGCGCACGCGATGATCGCGACGCCGACGCGGCCGACGTTGACCTCGGAGACGAATGCGCCGAAGTGCCCGATGGTCAGCGAGGTGACCGGGGCGCCGTCGGCCGCTGCGGCATTGAGCACGAGGAGCGTGATCTCGGCGACGAGCCACACTGCTGCCACCGCGGTGAGCTGAGTCCACATGACGGCGGGGGATGTTGCCGGGCGGCGTTCACTGCGGCCCATCCAGGCGAGAGTCGCGATGCCGAGCGTCAACGAACCACATCCGATCGCGAGAACGCGGACCGTGCTCGACGATTCGGGTCCCGACGGGCTGGCGAGGCCCCAGGCGATCAGGACTCCCAGCAGAGCTGTGGGTACGGCAAACAGCAACCACCACCTGTTTGCCGTACCCGTCACGCGATCAGCTCGACTTCGGCTTACGGAGCACGAAGAACAGCGCACCGCCGAACACGACGACGCCGGCGACGATGAAGATCCACACCGGCATGCTGCCGGACTCCGACTCACCCGTACTCGACGCGGCGGCAGCGCCGGGAGTGCCCGACCCCGCCTCGGTGAGGGTGAACGTCAGGGTTCCGTTGACGGGGTGACCGTCAGCGGAGGTGACGCGGTACGCGATGGTGTAGACGCCGGTCGGCCCGAGATCGCCGAGGTCTGCACTGACAGTGGGTCCTTCGACGGACGGATCGCTCTTGGTCCAGAGGTTGCCGTCGGGACCGGTGACGGTCAGCGCCGCGAACTGTGCCTGCAGAGCCTCGTTGAACGTGACCGAAACCGTGTCAGGCGCAACCTGAATGGACGCACCGTTTTCCGGGTTGGAGCCGACCACCGCGGAGTGTGCACTGGCCGTGCCCATTCCGAGCATCGTGGCCAGCATCGCGAGCATGCCGACGGCGATGACCTTGATCCGGGTACTCATCAGCGCTTGCTCCTGACCAGTGCGCCGAGGCCGAGTGCAGCGCCCAACGCGCCGAGCACCAGGCCGACGCCGCCGAGCCAGCGCGCGGTGTTGTCTGACGAAGAAGATTCGGAAGCAGCGGACGTCTCGGCAGTGTTATCGGCAGAGGGGGCTCCGTGGGCATCGCCGGTGGATGCGGCGAGAGTCAGCGTCGGCGCGGGCTTGTCCGGCTCGCTGCCGTCGGCAAGCTCTTCCTGATCCCAGTTGACGACGTTGCCGTCGCTGTACGTCTGCACGGCCTTGAACTCGACCTCTTCCTGCTCGGGCAGCGGGCCGGCGGAAAGGACGAACTGCTGGAACTGGCCGGGGGCGATTCCGACGCCGGGGTCGGCGGTCCACGTCACGGACTTGGCGACCAACGAGGTGGGGTCCTTCTCCACGACGGCGGTCCAGCCGGGCATCGGTTCGGTGCGTGCCGACTTGAGGTCGGGGAGCGCCACCGTCAGTTTGGTGGTCGAAGCGGTGTCGGATTCGGTGGGCACGCGGAACGTGAGAACGGAGTATCCGCCCTGCGCAGCTCCTGGTGCGACGACGCTGACGTGTGCTGAAGCAATTCCGGCGGCCAGCAGCACGGCGCTGCCGGTAGCGACGGTCGTGACAACCGCGCGCGAAATCAGGGTGTTCTTCATGTCGGGAAGTGTCCTCTTGGTCTGGTGAAGGGGGGCATTCTACGAATCTTCAGACCAGGGCAGGAGGACCGCGCCGCGAGATGCTGGCGCGAAGTAGAGCGTCGACAGGTCCGTGATGGATTCCGGTCGAGACGGTGTGGCCGCGAGAAGTGACAGCGGCGGGAGCCAGAGACGCCAGGACGACGTGGAGAGCGTGGGTGACAACGCGGTAGAGGCGCTCGGCGGCCAGGACCGCCACCGCACAAGCGACGGTGGCACCGGCGTGAGCACCGAGCATCACCAATCCCGGAGCGGGCGAATGAGCGTGCTCGGAGAGCGTCATGGTGGTGTGCGCGGCGAGCTGACCCAGACCCAGAGCAACGATCAAGGCAGCGGGCCCCCGAGAGAGGGCGGGAAGGGTGGCCGTCACGGCGCCGACGGTTGCGCAGACGGCGAGCAACAGGGTCAGCGACGACGACTGTGGCAGCTCGCCTCCGCCGATCCCGTGCGCGGCGACAGCGAGAGCAGCCGAAGCGGAACCGACAGCTGTCCCCCGGAGGGTCGCGGTCTGCTCGGCTGCTCTCACTGGAGTTCTCAGGTCTAGCGCACGCCGAGACGTGCGAGCAGATCTGCTTCGACGCCGTCGAGTTCGGAAGAAATCGCCTGGTGAGCTGCTTTACGGCGAGCCTGCGGCATCTGCTCGGCAGCGCGAACTGCCGTGCTGAGGTCGCCGAGGCGCTCACGGATGGCGGCGGCGAAACGCTGCGTCTCCGCGTCGTCGGGCTTGCGGCTGAGGATCTCGGTGACCGAGCTCTCGGCGCCGGCGATACGAGCGCTCAACTTCGCGCCGTGACCGGTGTAGTCACCGAGCTGGTCGACGGCGATGCCCATCTTCTGTGCACGCGTGGTGTCGAGCTGGGCGCGCACCGCCGTGGCTGCGCGGTAAGCGATCGGCAGGAGAACGGGGGCAAGCAGACGTGCCACTCCCAGGTACTTACGCACCTTGGCGACGGTCAGGCCCTGATTCGCAGCGGCCTTCTCCTGCGCCTTCAGGGTCGCGATCTGCGCCTTTTCGATCTTGTGCTGTGACTCGATCTCGGCTTTCTCCAGCTTCTTGAGCGACTTGGTCTCGACCTTGTCGCGCTTACGCTGGCTCTTGGCGTTGAGCTTCGCCTCGACCTCAGCCTTGTGCTTGAGAGCCTTTGCCTCCGCCTTGCGGGTGGCACGAGACTTTCGCTTCTTGAACAACCCCATCGAAAAGGACCCCGTTTCCAGGTGTTTGTGTGTTGCCAGGTACCTGCGCTTCGGCTTCAGCCTAGGGGAGCACATAATCTTCGTCATCGTGTGTTCCGTTAACAACCCCGCGCCCCAGCTCCCGATCATCGATTCGGGGGCGTTGACCCGATGCCGTCATCGGGTGCGTCTGGACGGGTTGTTTCCCGGGAAATCGGCTTCGGAACCCGTCGACACCGGCGTCAAGCAGCGCCAGGACGCCGCGATCGCGAAGCGCGCGGAGATCGCCGAACTCGTGATCGGCGCTGCTCCCGAGCGTTGGGTGAAGATCAACCCTGATCAATCGGCGTCGGCTCAGGCTCGCGACACCTTGGCTGCCTGTGAGGCCGGCGCGGACCGGATCTGGGGCGCGGTCTTGCCGGTCGAGCGCGACACCGGACGCAAGGGCCGCTGCGAAATGCTCATCCGTGACGACGAGGGTGGTGGGTACATCCCCGTCATTGTCGTCAATCACAAGGTGACCGATCCCGGCCAGGGCGCGATCACCTCGGGGCTCTTCGAATGGGAGCCCGCGGCCGATCCCAAACGCAAGGTCCGCAGTCAGGTCCGCGATCAGATGCGCGTCGCGCAGGTCTATCGGATGCTCGAGCGTCGTGGGCTGGCGAGCCCGTCGCTGACGGCAGGCGCGATCGGATACAACGGAGACTGCATCCTCGTCCACGACCTCAGCGCGATTCTCGACGATTACGACGAGCGTTTCGCCGACCGTATCGCTGTGGCCCGCGGTGAGGTGCTGACGTCTCCGTCACAGGTGAGCGAGTGCAAGTCGTGCCCGTGGTGGACCGAATGCAAGCAGGAATTGGTCCGCAACCGCGACGTCAGCCTCGTCGCTGTCGGATCGCGGGCCGAGCTTCTGCGCGACGTGGGCTGCAACACGATCGATCAGCTGGCCGCCTGGGACGGTGAGCCGCTCGAGGATTGGCCGCACGGAAATTTCGACGACGCAGTAGTGATCGCCAAGGCGTGGTTGGCAGATGCTCCGTTGGTGCGGCGGTTCGAGAAGATCTCGGTGACTCGGGCGGACATCGAGATCGACGTCGACATGGAGAGCTATCAGGAGCACGGCGCGTACCTGTGGGGGACGTTGCTCAATGTCGGTGGCTTCTCGATGTATCGAGGATTTGCGACGTGGGATCCGCTGCCGACGCGTGACGAGGCGCGGTCGTTCGCAGAGTTCTGGGGCTGGCTGATGGCGGAGCGTGCCGCGGCCGCTGCTTCGGGTAAAACCTTTGCCGCATACTGTTATTCGCGTTCAGCCGAGGATAAGTGGTTGTTGGACTCGTCGCGCAGGTTTGCCGGTGAACCCGGGATTCCGAGTAAGGACGAGATTCGCGAGTTCATCGACAGTCCGCAGTGGGTCGACATTTATCAAGCAGTGAGTGATCAGTTCATCTGCCCGAACGGCAAGGGGCTCAAGAAGATTGCGCCCGTCGCCGGCTTCAACTGGCGTGACGCCGAGGCCGGTGGTGAAGCGTCGATGGCGTGGTACCGCGAGGCGGTCGGCTACGACGGTGAGCCGGACGAGACGCAGCGGACACGCATCCTGCAGTACAACGAGGACGACGTCATTGCCACCAAGGTCCTCCGTGAGTGGATGACGGACCGCGCGGAGAAGGAAATTCCGCTGGCTTCCGAGTTGTAGCGCTGATCCGTTCTGTCGCGATTGTCTGAAACATCCTATTGAACAGTATGTTTCAACTCGTAGTTTCTCGTCATCGTGTGTCCGGAACCCGCATCCGCGCTACCTTCATCTGGTCGGCTCCACGATGGGGGGTGTTGCATGCTGAGCAGGCTGACTTCGAGTGCGAGCGAGGCCGAACTGTCTGACGTCGAGCGGCGCGACCTCTTCGCACGCCAGATACTGCAGGTGACGACGGTCGCGCCACTGGCCAACATGGTCAATGTACTCAGCGTGTGCGCTTTGCTTGTGTATGTCATACCCCCCGGTCACAACGAGTTTCGGGTGATCTGGGGTTCTGCGGCCTTCTTGGTCGTCCTCAATTCGGTGCGCGTCTGGATACCGCGAGTCGTCCTGAAGGGCCGGTACACGCCCAAACATACGACGAGGTACGACTACTGGGCGCTCATGCTCGAGGTGATCCTGCTCGGGCTTCTGCTTGTCGTTCTCGCCGCCGCGATGCTTCCCGTGACGGACAACTCGCGAAAGCTTGTGCTTATAGCGACATTCGCCGGAGTCATGGGCGCCGGCGCCGTAGCATTGTCGACGGTTCGGTCGATAGCGGTAGCGTGGATTCTGGTGCACAGCATCGGATTGCTCGTCGTTATCCTGCCCAAGAGAACTACGGAATATGCTGTCCTCTCGTTCCAGTTGGTCGTGTACTCGGTGACACTGATTATCGGCGTCGTGTACCTCTGGGCGTCGTTCCGAAGTCGTTGTCTCGCCGAGTTCGAGGCTGCTGCCGAGCGCCAGACGGTCAGTTTGCTTCTCGACGATTTCGAGGGTGGGTCACGCGACTGGCTGTGGGAAGTCGACACCACCGGGACGTTGTCGCACACCTCCGCTCGGCTGTCGCAGATCTCGGGAGTTCCCGTCTCCGACCTGCGAACCCTGTCGCTGCGCGGATTGTTGGATCGGCTCGACGTGGGTTCGACGAAGAGTGGCCGAGCCGCGGTCCAGGTCATCGGAGATCACCTCGACCGCCTCATGCCGTTTCGAGAGGTCGTCATTCCCGTTCGTGTCGACGGCGTCGACCGATGGTGGTCTCTGTCGGGTCATCCCAGGCTATCCGAGGCCACGGAGTTCGTGGGTTGGCGAGGCGTGGGCTCGGACATCACCGAGAAGTACAACTACGAGCGGCGAATTCTGTGGCTTGCTGCAACCGACGGACTGACCGGGCTCCCGAATCGCCGGACGTTCGGCTCGGAGCTGTCCGACGCGCTCGGCACCGTCCGAACCGGCGAGGAAGTCCTTGTCGGAATCCTCGACCTGGACAATTTCAAGTCGGTGAACGACACGTTAGGGCACCCTGTCGGTGACAAATTGTTGATTTCCGTTGCTGCACGGCTCAATCGGGTGGTCGACGGCGCCATGTGTGCGCGAATCGGTGGTGACGAATTCGGCGTCGTCTTGCGGGGAACAGGGGACGGCGGAGAGGTGTTCGCTCGCTATCTGGATGCATTGCGTGAGCCGTTTTACGTGCGGGGGAATCGCATCGAGGTTCGTGCATCGATCGGCTATGCCGGCGCACCCGCAGATTCCGAAGACGCGGACACGCTTGTCATGTCCGCCGACCTGGCGCTGTATGCGGCAAAATCCGCCGGCAAGAACCGGGTAGGAAGATACTCACCGGTGCTGCGGGCGCGGGCCAGGGAGCGAGCATCGGCCCTGCAAGAACTTGGGCTTGCGATCGAGTCTCGGCAGTTCGAGTTGTACTACCAACCGCAGGTTCGTGCGGACACCGGCCGCGTCGAGGGTTTCGAGGCACTGCTTCGCTGGAATCACCCGGTGCGGGGCGTGCTTGCACCGCACATTTTCATCGATGTCGCGGAGGAGACCGGCCTGATAGTCCCTCTGGGGCTTCAAGTACTGAACATGGCGTGCGCCGAAGCCGCGACGTGGCCCGACGACACTTACGTGACGGTGAACGTCTCTCCGGTGCAACTGATGTCGTCCGGGTTCGGATCGGCCGTGAACGATGCGCTGGAGGCAAGCGGTCTTTCCGGCAAACGGCTTCAGCTGGAAATCACAGAGACGGGAGCAGTGGAGGAGCTTGCCGTCGCCGAGTTGGATCGCCTGCGTGCCACCGGAATTGCGATTGCCCTGGACGACTTCGGAACCGGCTATTCGTCTTTCGAGAGTTTGAAGAAACTGCCGTTGGACATTCTGAAAATCGACCGGTCGTTCATCACCGAACTGAGCGAGGGTGATTCGGCAGTTGTCACTTCGGTGGTCGAGGTGGCGAAGGCGCTCGGTATGCAGTCATTGGCGGAAGGCGTGGAGACGGCCGACCAGCTGAGGCTCTTGCTTACCGCCGGTTGCGAATTGGTTCAGGGTTACTACGTCAGCCGACCGATGCCGGCGAAGGAAGTAGCCGAGTACCTCAGCGCAACTGCCCACTCTAACGGTGGGTATTTTCATTCGTTCTGACAACTGTGCGCCTTTATTAACCGCGGGCGGTTAATAAAGGCGCACAGCAGGGAGGTTAGCGCGGCGCCATGCGCAGTGCGCCGTCCATGCGGATGGTCTCGCCGTTGAGGTAGTCGTGCTCGACGATCATCTGCGCGAGCTGCGCGTACTCGGACGGCTGGCCCAGGCGCGACGGGAACGGAACGCCGGCCTCGAGGCCCTTGCGGTACTCGTCGGTGACGCCTGCGAGCATCGGGGTGTCGATGATGCCGGGAGCGATCGTGTTGACGCGGATGCCGAACTGCGCAAGGTCACGGGCAGCCGGAACCGTCATGCCGTGCACGCCGCCCTTGGAGGCGGAGTACGCGATCTGGCCGATCTGGCCTTCGAAGGCAGCAACGGAAGCGGTGTTGATGACAACGCCGCGCTGGCCCGACTCGTCGACGGCCTCGGTCTTGGCGATGGCGTCGGCGGCCAGGCGCATGACGTTGAAGGTGCCGAGCAGGTTGACGGTGATGACCGTGCGGAACAGCTCGAGGTCGTGCGGACCCTTCTTGGACAGGATGCGTCCGGCCCAGCCGACACCGGCACAGTTGACGACGATGCGCAGCGGGGAGCCCGACTCGACGATCTGGTTGATCGCTGCTTCGACCTCTTCGCCGCTGGTCACGTCGGTGGGGATGAGGGTGACGCCGGCGGGGACGTTGTCGCCTGCGCGCTCGATCGACGCGGGCAGATCCAGGCCGAAGACGGTAGCGCCGGCGTCGGCGAGGCGCTTGGCTGTTGCGGCGCCGAGGCCTGATGCCGCTCCGGTGACCAGTGCTGCGGTTCCCTTGATTTCCACTTCGTGTGCTCCTCGAGTTAGCGATCGGTAAGGCGGTGGTACGTGTCGAGAACCATAACGCGAGGGTGTATGTGAGGGCGAACGCGCGAGACCCGCGTAGGGCTGGGTACCTTGGACGCGAGGTCTGAGAGCAAAGCACCGGACGAGAGGGGACCTGCGTGAGCAAGGCGCCTGTGCGTCCCGCCGCTTCTGTCGAGAATTTCGAGCGGTTGCAGCGCGACCCTCTCTTCGAAGATCTTGCCGAGCTGATTGCCGAGGTTCTCTCCTACGCGTTCGACGCTCCGGCCGCCGTCGAGATCGAACAGTGGACGATCAGTTGCCTGCCGTCGACCAACCGATCCGCGGAGCGCCATCGCTTGTTCACGCTCAATATCGGTCCGATGGAGATTCTGAGCGTCGAGTGCCATCTGGTCGGCGGTAAGCCGATCGAGCACGTCATGTCCGTGTACGTATCCAGTTCGGCACTGGAATCGCGAACCGGCTGCAGCATCGAAGAACTCGACGCCAAGCACGATCTGGTCGCCATCAGACGCACCGAGTTGGCGTCCGCCGACAGCGACGGGACCGTGATCGACTGCAGTCTCGAGGACTCGGATGCGTTGGAACAGTTTGCTCAACTGCCCGTCGACATGACGACGGTTCGTCCGCTCGCGGAGCATCTTGTTGCCAAGGGCAAGGGCCCATTTCGGCAGTATCACAACGCCGGGTTCGCCAAATATGTACTGGAAAGGTCGCTCGACCATGGTTGATCAGTTGCCCATCCGACTCCCGCGTGTGCTGCGAGACGGGGACGATGCCGGCGCGGTCGACGTGCTGCAGGAATATTTCACGAGGCCGCTCCGAAAGACCGGTTATCTCCGAACCGGTGCGTTGTGGGATTCCTGGGATCCCAGTGGCAATCGCGATCGTGATGCGAACATCTTCACCGCGGAAGATCTTGTTGCGGTGACGCTTCTGTCGGTTCAGGTTCCGGCGCAAGGAGCCTTCTTCCTGCTCGGGGAGAACAATGCCGAACTGAACCGACTCCTGGCGGACGTGGGCCCGGATCGCGATCTGTCGAACGAAGCCGATCCCTTCACTCCGGAATCTCCGGTGTGGCGGTTGGAGACGGCGCTTCGAGAGATTCACGGCGTCGGGCGAACCATGGCGTCCAAACTGATCGCGCGCAAGCGTCCGCGACTCTTCCCGATCTACGACGACGTCATCGGGCGGGAGTTGGGAACGAAGTCGGCCCACCTGGAACCCGTTCGCGTAGCCATGCGGGAAGACGAGTTGCAGAGTCGACTCCTCGATCTACGTGCACGAGCAGGTCTCGACGAATCCGTTCCGGTCATCAGGGTGTTGGACGTGCTGGCGTGGATGCAGGGTAAGGGATACAAACCGGCACTCTAGCTTTCTTGTCGGTGGGTGGGTCTATTATCGAATGTATGTTCGATGATGGATTGACGAGCGGTGTGGGGACATCCGTCGATGACGGCCGTCCTGTCGTCGACCCACTCGTGTTACCGGACATGCTCTTTGCGACGGCGCAGAGCGAGAACATGCTAGCCGCGCAAAAGGTGCTCGGTGCATCCATGTTGTCGGAGTCGAGATTCAACGCCGAACTCGACGTGTCCGGTGATGTCGACAAGGCGTGGCGGATCGCGTGCAACGAGATCGCGGTCATGCTCACGTGCTCGCGTCGTACTGCCGAAGTCCACATCGAGATCGGTGATGCCCTACGGGAGTTCCTTCCGCTCACCAAGGCCGCCTTCGCTGCCGGCGAGCTGGACTATGCGCGTGTGCGCAAGATTGTCGACGGACTCACCGGGGCCGACCCGGAGGCGATCGCAGCACTCGAGCGCCGGGTACTTGCCTCGGCGCACCGTCTTCCGCCCGGGCAACTGGAGCGCGACATCGAGCGCCAGCTCTTTGCCTACGATCCGGATGCTGCCGCCGAACGTCGCCGGAAGATGCTGGAACACCGCGATGTTCGCACGCGTGCAGACCGTCACGGACTCGCCCAGTTGCAGGCAACACTCAGCGCGACCGAGGCCGTCGAAGCGCTTGGCCTGATCAACGAGGCCGCCGGAAGCGTCTGCAACCACGATCCACGAAATGTCTCGACCCGTAGGGCCGACGCACTGGTCGCTCTGCTGCACGGCGAACAGGGGCTGACTTGTCAGTGTGGCAGCGAAACGTGCGAGGCAGCATTCACAGCAGCTCGATCGACTGCGCCCTCACGTCGGAAGCCGTTGTTGCACATCGTGTGTGATCTGGCGACGCTCCTCGGATTGATGTCAGATCCCGCGAGCATCGACGGATACGGGCCGATCGATCCTGATTTTGCTCGCGAGCTCGCCGCTGATTCCACCTGGCAGGCCTTGTTCGTCGATTTCCGCGCCCAGGCCGCGGGGAACCGACCGCGTCGGCAGCATGCTCCGACTATCCTGCCGCTTGTCACCCGACGTGATCGCCCAAGTCGCGAACCGAACGGCTGCGGGGATCGGATTCGGGCAATGCAACGGTTGGTCGCGCGATCACCGGACATCGTTCGAAGATCGGATGGGCATGGCACCCAACCCGATCCGCCTCCCGGCGCGCTGACCTATGCTCCGGGAGCGGCTCTGGCCGCATTGGTGCGGGCCGTCGACGGTCACTGCCGGTTCCCTGGTTGTTCGGTGCCCGCGAACAGGTGCCAACTCGACCACATCACCGAGTTCGATCCTTCCGATCCGAGACGCGGTGGGTGGACCATTGCGAGCAACCTCCAATGCCTGTGTCGTCATCACCATCAGGTGAAGACATACAGGTTGTGGACGCCGGTGATGCTGGAGGACCGTGCCATTCACTGGACCGATAAAACCAGCGGGTTGACGGCTGTCACGGTTCCGGAGAGGATCTGAACTGTGCCGGAAGGACAGTGCGCGGGAATCGTCGGCGGGGGAATTGGCGGGCTGACGGCTGCCATCGCGCTCCGCAAAGCAGGCTGGGATGTCACCGTGTACGAGCGTTCGTCCGAGTTCACGGAGGTAGGCGCCGCCGTCGTGTTGTTTCCCAACGCTCTGGCAGCGTTGGACGAAATCGGTGTAGGCGAACAGGTCAGGGTGAATTCCTTTCCGTACAGCTCCGGCGCGATCAGGAATCTGCGCGGGCAAAATCTGGTGACGCGCAAAATTGGTGACCTCGCCGGCGGTCGCGATCTGGTGACAATCCACCGCGCCGATCTGATCGACGTGTTGGTTCGCGCAATCCCCGCTGAGTGCCTACGCACCGGAACCAGGGTGACGGGTGTGGGCTGCGGAGATCATGGCCGCGGCGAGATCGTCACCGATGGTGATACCGCTCGATACGACCTTGTCGTTGCTGCGGACGGTGTGCACAGTGCTGTGCGACAGCAGATCTGGGCCGGCGAGGGAACCGTGGAACGGACTGGCGTGTCCGCTTGGCGCTGGATCGTCGATGGTCCACCGCCGGATTTTGTCGGACAGGTATGGGGGATTCGAGGGGAGTTCGGGATTCTCCCGTTGGCGGGCAACCGCACCTACGCTTTCGCGGGTGCGCAACGCGGCGAGAGTCTTGCGCATTTTGCGGACTGGCCCGAACCTGTGTCGCAGCTCGTCGCGAACGCTGACCCGGCCCGCATCATCGAGAACGAACTGCTCGAGATTCGGACCCCGAAGTTGTTGACACGCGGCAAAGTTGCGTTGATTGGCGACGCCGCTCATGCCATGCGCCCTCACCTCGGGCTAGGTGCGGCTTTGGCGATCGAGGACGCCGTTACTCGCCTGCTGGCGGCGGTGCATGATGTTGCCGTGCGGTTGACTCCCGACATCCTTGCCTTGTCGGTATTCGGTGTGATCAACCGTTGGCGGCCGAAGCCGATCGAGAGGCACTGACTTCGAAGATGGTTTCCAGACCGTCTTCTTCGTCCCACTGCTCACCGACTTCGCAAAAATTGTACTGGCTGATCAGGTTTCGAGATGCGGCATTGTCCGGACTGATGGTCGCGCGAACGATGTGTACTTCGGATTCGCGACTCGCGACGTCGAGAAGTATCTCGAGGGCGGTTCGTGCGTAGCCCTGACGCCGGAACGCCGGGTCGATGCGATATCCGACCTCCACCATCCCGCGCGCATCGGGGCGACCGTGGAATCCGGCCAACCCCACCGGCGTCGAGGTGCGGGCATCGACGGCGATGCGGGTGATCCACGCGCTGTCGAGGGGATTCTCTGCTATCTGCTTGCTCCGGTAGCGCCACAAGCCCTGGCATTCTTCGCCGAGGAGATACGGGGTCAGGAGGTCGGGTGCGAGTTCCATTGCAAGAGTGGCGTTGTCTTCACCCAGTGCGTGCAGGGCGAGTGATGGAACCTGGACCAGTTGAAGTCCACGTCCGCCGAGTGTCCAGGGTAGTTCGGTGACTGTCACAGGTCGGCGATCGGAGTCGACAGCGTTATGTCGACACCGATGCTCCGGAGATTGCCGTCGAGGACTTGCCAGATGGAGCGTTCGAGGAATTCGGCCAATTCCGCACTGGTCACATCGGAACCCGGCTGGCTGAGCCAACGGTTGACGCTGACGTCGACCAATCCGATGACGCCGAAAGCCAAGGGCTCCGCCATCTTCGACGGTTTGCCACGGCTGGTGAGGATCGTGCCCAACAAATTTCCCAATTGGACGGCGATTGCCGTCTTGGTTCCGGTCACCACTTTCGAACCGGTGGCCCGCGTACTCGGCGAGCCCTTGCCTAAAAAGTGGTGCAGTCGTGGATATTTCACAATCCACTGAAGGTAGGTCTCGACGGCCCGTGAGATGGCCTCGCCGACGGTGCCCTTCGGCGTGAGAGTGGGGGCCAGGTCGGTCATCATCATCTCGAGGATGCGGACTCGCAGCTGCTCGTCGAGGTCGGCTCGATCCTTGAAGATCCGGTAGACAACAGAGCGGGGGACGTCGGCGCGCTCGGCGATCTGCTGGACGCCGACGTCGGCGCCACCTTCGTTGACTGCATCGAGTGCTGCGTCGAGGATCCGCGCTTTGCGCTGCTCCTTGTGATCGTTCCAGCGAGTGCTGCGCCCGTCGGGCTGCGCCGACTCGGCTGTTTTTGTCATAAATCGAACGATACTCACCCCGCCATTGACTGGACAAGATGTCTCACATACTTTGGTGGGACAGCGTGTCACACACAGATACCGTTCTCTTCAGGAGTGGCAATGAGTAACAGGGTTTTTGTCGTCGGCGTCGGCATGACGAAGTTCGAGAAGCCGGGAGCCCGCGAGTGGGACTACCCCGACATGGCACGCGAGTCGGGTACCAAGGCGCTCGAAGACGCGGGTATCGACTACACCGAGGTCGAGCAGGCATACGTCGGCTACGTCTACGGCGAGTCCACCGCAGGTCAGCGGGCTGTCTATGAGCTGGGTCTGACGGGCATCCCCATCGTCAACGTCAACAACAACTGTTCGACGGGATCGACCGCGCTCTACCTCGCCACGCAGGCAGTCAAGAGTGGTCAGGCAGACTGCGCACTGGCGCTGGGCTTCGAGAAGATGCAGTCCGGGTCCCTCGGATCCACCTACGACGACCGTGAACAGCCACTCATGCGGCACCTCCTCGCTCTCGCCGAGCTGCAGGAGTTCGCGATGCCGCCCGCTCCGTACATGTTCGGCGCGGCCGGCGTCGAGCACATGGAACGCTTCGGAACCACTGCAGAGCAGTTCGCGAAGATCGCCGTCAAGAACCACAAGCACTCACTGAACAACCCGTACGCGCAGTTCCAGGACGAGTACACCCTCGAGCAGATCCTCGAAGCACGCCAGATCCACGGGCCGCTCACCAAACTCCAGTGCTCGCCTACCTCGGACGGATCCGGCGCGGCGATCATCGCCAGCGAAGCATTCGTCGAGAAGCACGGGCTCACTGCTCAGGCGATCGAGATCGTCGGGCAGGCCATGGTCACCGACATGAACAGCACCTTCGAGGACAAGAGCGCGATCAGTCTCGTCGGCGCGGACATGACCCGTAAGGCCGCTGAGAAGGTGTACGCGCAGGCCGGGATCACCGCCGACGACGTCGACGTCATCGAACTCCACGACTGCTTCTCCACCAACGAGTTGCTGACCTACGAGGCACTCGGACTGTGCGCCGAAGGTGACGGCGGCAAGCTCGTCGACGCCGACGACACCACCTACGGCGGACGCTGGGTGGTCAACCCGTCCGGCGGCCTCATCTCCAAGGGTCACCCCCTCGGCGCAACCGGTCTTGCCCAGTGCGCCGAACTCACCTGGCAGCTCCGCGGAACCGCCGACAAGCGTCAGGTCGACGGCGCGAAGGTCGCTCTCCAGCACAACATCGGACTCGGCGGCGCAGTTGTCGTGACCGCATACAAGCCCTACGCACGCTGAATCACACCCACAACCCGCCAGCTACCCACTAGGAGTTTCATCATGGCTTCCGTTTCCGTCTCCGCTGTACTGCCCGCATCCCCCGAGAAGACCTGGGATGCGCTCTCCGACCTGTCTCGCTGGGAAGAGTGGCTCACCATTCACCAGGGCTGGAAGAGTGAACTCCCCACCCAGGTTGCGTTGGGCGCCAAGTTCACCGAGGTCGTCTCCGTGATGGGTATGGCAAACAAGATCGAGTGGACCGTCGAAGAGGTCGAGGTTCCGAAGATGGTCAAGATTGCCGGTACCGGAATGGCCGGCGTCACCGTCGAATTCGTTCTCTCGGTCGAGGCCGACGGCGCCGGTTCGAAGGCAACCGTCGACGCCAGCTTCAAGGGCACCATGATCGTCGGGCCGATCGGCAAGGCAGTAGCCAAGAACGCCAAGGCTGATCTCGAGGCCTCGCTGGCCAAGTTCGCCGAGTTGGTCGGGTAACGGCTCAATGACGACACCGAAGACCAACGCGGTCGAATTCGATACGTCCGGGCTGGACGTATGGACCGATCCGGAGCACTTCGAGGTGACAGCTGAGCGCATCGCTGAATACGCCGCTGCCACCAACGATCCCATCGAGCGACACCTGAAGGGCGAGATCGCTCCACCGGTCTTCGCGGTGGTACCCGTCTTCATGTCGATGGCACCCGCTGCGCTGTCGGTGGCGCCGGTCGAACTGCTGATGAAGCTCGTTCACGGTGAGCAGGACTTCCTGTTCCACCGTCCGATCTACCCTGGCGACCATCTGGTCGCTCGCGCCAAGCCCATCGGATTCGAGGGCCGGGACAACGGATCCACCGTCGTCATCTACGTCGAAACCAAAACCGACAAGGGTGAATTGGTCAACGAGCAATGGATGACGGCCTTCTTCCGCAAGGTCGACGCGGGCCCCGGACTGGGCGAGAAGGCTCCCGAACACCGATTCGGCGACGCTCTTCGCGCGGGTAGTCCCGCAGCGGTGGTGAACCAGCATATCGACGAGGACCAGACGTTCCGGTACTCACCGGCTTCCGGCGATCCGATGCCGATCCACCTTGACGAGGAGATCGCTCGGATGTCCGGGCTCCCCGGAATCATCAACCACGGACTGTGCACGATGGCGTTCACGTCGTGGGGAGCCCTGACCGAACTGGCAGGCGGCGAGACCGAGCGGTTGCGCCGTCTCGCAGTGCGATTCGCGAAACCCGTACTCCCGACACAGGACATCGAGACGGTGTTCTACAAGTCGAGTTCGGCAGACGGAGCCACGTCGTACTCGTACGAAACCAGTGCGGTCGGCGACCTCGTGATCAAGGACGGCCTCGCGGTCATCGCCGACAAATGAGTCTTCATGTCCGACAACTGAACTGATGGGAATCTGAACTGATGGGAAGTCTCGACGGTCGCGTAGCGATCATCACCGGAGCAGGACGCGGCATCGGCCGTGAGCATGCGCTGCTCTTCGCTCGTGAGGGTGCGAGCGTCGTGGTCAACGACCTCGGCGGCGCAAACGACGGTTCCGGTGCAGATGCCGGCCCCGCGCAGCAGGTAGTCGACGAGATCGTCGCTGCAGGCGGCAAGGCTGTTGCCAACACCGACAACATCGCCACCTGGGACGGCGCCGAGGGCCTCGTCAAGCAGGCCGTCAGCGAGTTCGGCCGACTCGACGTACTGGTCAACAACGCCGGCATTCTTCGTGACGCCTTCATCGCCGGTATGGACGAGAGCCAGTGGGATGCAGTCATTGCCGTGCACCTCAAGGGGCACGCAGCGACGCTGCACCACGCTGCCGCGTACTGGAAGGACCAGAGCAAGGCAGGCGAGACCGTCAACGCTTCGGTCATCAACACCGCTTCGGCTTCGGGTACCTTCATGCCCAACGCGGGCCAGGGCAACTACGGCGCCGCCAAGGCGGGCATCGCAGCCCTGACTCTGGTGGCCGCTGACGAGCTCGATCGATACGGCGTGCGTGTCAACGCTATTGCGCCGATCGCGCGTACTCGGCTGACGCTGGCGACACCCGGTATGGGCGCGTTGTTCGCCGCCGAGGTCCCCGAGGGTGAGTTCGACGCGTTTGCGCCGTCCAACATCTCCCCGCTGGTGGCCTATCTAGCGGCAGCGGATTGCAAGCTGACCGGCAAGGTGTATGCCGTTCAGGGTGGGGCCATCACGGAACTCGCCGGCTGGCACGGTGTGAACACCATCGAGAGCGAGGGTCCCTGGACCACCGCCGACCTCGCAGAACGACTGTAAGCGCATGGCACGCAACGCATACGAACTCGGTCTCGGGCTGAGTGAGGAGCACACCGCGCTTGCAGATTCGGTGCGCTCCTTCGCCGAGCGCACCATCACCACCGAGCAGGTGCGCGCGGCCGTGGAGTCGCGGACCGAGGACAAGTTCCCCCAGTTCTGGACGGCGCTCGTCGGGCAGGACCTTCTCGGGCTCGCGGTTCCGGAAGAGCAAGGTGGTCACGGCGCCGGCCTGCTGACCTTGGCAGTGGCACTGGAAGCATTGGGCCGCACAGTCTCTCCCGGCCCGTTCGTTCCGACGGTATTGGCAAGTGCCGTTCTCGGTGTCGCCGATTCCAAGGCGGGACCCGAGTTCCTGCCCGGTCTGATCGACGGAAGTCGTACGGCAGCAGTCGCCTTGGGTGCACCGTTTGCGGCCGAGTCGTCGGACGGTGGGTACAAGATCACGGGCGCACTCGACGGTGTGCTCGGTGGTGAGCACGCCGACGTACTGCTGGTTCCGATCCAGTTGCCCGAGGGCGTTCGCTACGCGGTGCTCGAGAGCAGCGCAGTCGCGATCACCGTTCAGGACAGCATCGACGTGCTGCGCGGTAGTGCGCGGATCGAAGCTGACAATGCTCAGATCAGCGCCGAACGGATACTCGACGGTCTCACCGAGGCGCGGGTACGGTCCATTGCCGCAGTCGTTCTCGGCGCCGAAGACGTCGGCGTCATGTCCTGGTGCGTTTCCACTGCGTCGGAGTACGCCAAGACACGCGTGCAGTTCGGGCGACCCATCGGCCAGTTCCAGGGCGTCAAGCACAAGTGTGCGCAGATGGGCATTGCGCTCGAGCAGGCACGCGCCGTTGTGTGGGATGCGGCAAGCGCATTGGACAAGGGCGACGACACGGCAGATTTTGCCGCCGATATCGCAGCAGTCATCGTGCCGGACGCCGCAGTGCAGGTAGCGCAGGATTGTGTGCAGGTCCACGGCGGCATCGGCTTCACGTGGGAGCACGACGCCCACCTGTACTACCGGCGCGCGCTCTCGATCCGCGGCATTCTCGGTACCCGCGAGGATCGTGCCAACCGTGTTGCGCAGCAGGCACTTGACGGTGTCAGCCGGGCTTCGGTTCTCGAACTGCCGCCGGAGGCAGAGGAGATCCGCGGCGGCATCGCGGCCGAGCTTGCCAAGTTGGTCGAGCTCGACGAGGACGACCAGCTGATCGCGCTCGGCGACGGCGGCTGGGTTCAGCCTCACCTGCCGAAGCCGTACGGGCGCGGCGCCGCTCCGCTCGAGCAGATCGTCATCTCCCAGGAAATCAAGGCTGCCGGTATCTCGATGCCGCAGCTTCTGATGGGAACGTGGGCAGTGCAGGCCGTCGTGGCACATGGTTCGGACAAGCAGAAGCAAGAGCTGGCCGTGCCTACCCTGCAGGGTGAGCTGGTGTGGTGCCAGCTCTTCAGCGAGCCCGGTGCTGGTTCCGACCTTGCGTCATTGTCCACGAAGGCCGAAAAGGTCGACGGCGGTTGGAAGATCACCGGTCAGAAGATCTGGACCACGGTTGCGCAGTTCTCCGACTGGGCAATGCTGATCGCCCGCACGGACGCCACCAAGCCGAAGCATCAGGGCATCACCTACTTCGTGCTCGATATGTCGACACCGGGCATCACCGTCCGCCCGCTGCGTGAGATGACGGGCTCGGCGTTGTTCAACGAGGTGTTCCTCGACGACGTGTTCATCCCCGACGAGAACGTGGTCGGTGAGGTCAACGACGGGTGGAACGTCGCCCGGACGACGCTGGCCGGCGAGCGCGTCGCGCTCAGCCAGAAGATGGAGGCGTACGCCTCGGACTCCGATCTGCTGAAGTTCGCGAAGTCGGCAGACCTGAGCCCGATCGGACGCTACCGTGTCGGCGAGCTGGTTGCGGAGAGTCAGGCGATCGATCTCATCGGTTCCCGCGTTGTGCTCAAGCAACTTTCGGGAATCGACGTGAGTACGACGTCGAGCGTCGGCAAGCTGTTGGCGATGAAGATCAGCCAGTCGATTGCCGAGTTCGTCGTCGCCGAACTGGGTGCTGCCGGAGCGGTCAGCATCCCAGGTCAGCCAAGCGACAAGGCGATGGAGCAACTCATTTCGGGCCGTGCCACCACCATCTACGGTGGCACAACCGAGGTGCAACTCAACGTGATCGGTGAGCGCATGCTCGGATTGCCGCGAGACTGAGGGTATTTACCGGCGAGGCTCAGTCCTGGATTCTTCTCCAGGGCTGAGCCTCTTCCAGTTCGAAGGCCAATTCGAGGAGCGTGCGCTCGTCGCCGAGATCGGCGGAGAAATGCGCAGCCAACGGCAAACCGTTGCTGGTCTGATGCATCGGTAGCGAAATCGCGGGACCTCCGGAGATGTTGTTCAGTGGCGTGAACGATGTGTACGCGATCAGCTTGTCGAAGAGTTCCTCGAAAGGCTGAGCGGGAGAGAGGTATCCCAGCTCGGGGGTGGTGTGCCCCAGGGCCGGCGAGAGCACGACGTCGTACTTCAAGAACATGGCGCTGTATTGCTGCTGGAGCCGTCGCAGACGATAGAGCACGCGCGGCGTCTTCACCAGGTTCTTCCGGTACAGCGTGTAGAGGCCCTTGGTGAGATTGTCGGTGCCGGACTTGTCGAAGTCGGGTCCGAGCATTTGTTTGCCACCGGTGGAGATGGCAAACGACAGAAAGCCCCAGTAAATGCTGAAGTCGTCGATGAATTCGGGGCCGACGGGCAGTGCTGCGTCCTCGACATGATGGCCAAGGCTTGCAAGGAGTTCGGCCGTAGCTTCGACGGACTTGCGCGTCTCGTCGTCCGTCTTGGTGACGGTGACGGAATCGGCGATCACGCCGACGCGCAGGCGGGTTGAGCTGGGTCCTTCGATCAAGCGAACCGGTGCGAGTCGCGGATTGCGGTAGTAGTTCTCAGCCGCAGACATCCATCGTGCAGTGTCGCGAACAGTCCGAGTAACGGCGCCCTGGGCAATCAACCGGATCGGCATCGACTTGTCGGCCGGATCGGCGATGGTGCGTCCGCGAGTGGGTTTGAGTCCGACGAGTCCGCAGGCAGCGGCGGGAATGCGAATCGATCCACCGCCGTCGTTGGCGTGCGCGATCGGGAGTACGCCGGCAGCAACAAGCGCGGCTGCGCCTCCCGAGGAAGCGCCCGACGAGTACGCCGGATTCCACGGGTTGTGCACGGGTTCTTCCGTCATGTATTCGGTGGACGCACTGAACCCGAACTCGGGCAGTCGGGTCTTGCCGATCGAAATGGCCCCGGTGGAGAGGAACTGCTTCGCAAAATCGCTGTCGGCTTTGGCGGGGACCGCGGTGAAGGCGGTACTGCCCTGCTGGGTGGGAAGGCCGGCGCTGTCGGTGTTGTCCTTGATCGCGGTGGGGACACCGGCAAAGACGCCCTTGGCGGGCCGGTTGCTCCTGGCGAGGGCACGATCGAAATCAGTGCAGGCCAGACCGTTCAATTGCCCCTGCACTGCCTCGGCGCGGGCGATCGATGCCTCCATGACTTCCCGTGCGGTCACCTCGCCTGATTCGATCCGGGCGGCGACGCCGGTGGCGTCGAGGTCGCCCAGGGCGTCGTCGGTGAAAGCGTGGATGGGGGTGTTCGCGGTCATGGGGATCCTTGTCAGGCGGAGGCACTCAGGTCGTCCGTCCAGCATATTGGACGGACGACCCCTGAGTGGCGCTATCTGTGGATTGCGGTATCAGCTACCGAAGATCGTCACTGCCTGCTCTGCTGCCTGCGGCGCCTGCTGGAACACTCCCTGTGGGATGAACTGCTGCGGAATGAACTGCTGGGGGCCCAACTGCTGGAAGTTCGTGACCATCGGGTGGATCACGTTGTTGAATACATCGTTGAACATGTGTTGTGTCCTTCGGTTACAGCGTTTTTCGAACTTCTGACTCCATCGACACTAAGCACGGTTCTGACGAGTTTCAACGAAAATTGCTGATACACAGGCAAGTTCAAGTTCATTGCCAGCTGGGGGCCAGGAACCGGTCTTCCTTCACAGCTTGGACGCTGCGCCGTGCAGGTTCTTGGCTGTCGGGGAGGTCTCGACGGATTTGGGATCGGGGTACGTGCCCAGTACTCGATCGGCAGTTCCCGCGGTGGTGACGGTGAACCAGTAGTGCTCGTTCTTGAAGTGGTGGTTGCGGTGGTTGCGCCAAACTGACCGGTAGAGAGCAGTTTTCGGCTTGTAGTCACTGTGGATGAGGAAATGTGTCCACTCGTAACCGAGGCCGAGCACGGAAATGCAGGTCAGGAACGTCAGACCGAGTTCGACGCGGGGAAATGCCAGGAGGGCGACGGCTGTCAGAACGGGAATCACGATCAGGAGCGTCTGCCACGGGATGAAGATGAGTGAGACGGTTCGCGGCGCAAAGTGGTGTTCCCGATGGCTGCGCGCCAGCCGTGAATCGAGTGTGACGCCGGCAATGGTTCGTGGCTTCCAATGAAGAACGAAGACGTGAATGATCCACTCCACGAAGGGGAATGCGGCAAGCATCACGAGCGGAACGAGGGCGTCGGTGATCTGCCAGTTGCCCACTGCGATGCGCGCCGCCGCGGCGGCCAGCAGCATGGTGCCGATCATCCACGGCGTCGGTGACTTGCGGAACGTCCGTGCCGCATCGGCGAGAGTAAGAGGCTTGCTCATGGTTTCAGTCCTTCCAGGAAGGTGAGAGCGTCGCCGATTGCCGTCGTGCCGGTGTGAAGGAGCTGTGCGGCTGACGCCTCGGCAGTTGGCTCGTCGTGTGAAGTGATGGCGGAGGCCAGTTTTCGATACAGGTCGGTCTGGCCGACTTCGGCGACCATGACGGATGCAAGTGCAGTCATAGCCGGCTCGTATGCAGCCCGAAGGCTGTTGAAGATCAAACGGAAGGCAATGGAATCTGCGCTGTCGACGACGACGTCCCAGAACGCCAGAGCGCGGTCTTGCAACTCCACTGGATCTTCGGTGGCGCCTAGTTGATCAACGGCCGTGTCGAGTTCTCGGGCGGATTCCGCGGAGATGCGACGGGCGGCCAGCACAGCGATCTGCGGTCCCATCAACTCGCGAGTTTCCAGGACGCTGCGCACCACGCTCAGGTCGGGGACGCCGTCGCGCACCAGCAGCTGGGGGAGAAGTTCGGGTCCGGCCTGGCGTCGAAAATCGCGCACCGACGTGGACTCGCCCTGGCGGACCTCGACGAGTCCGGCCTGGGCGAGCTTCTGAATTGCCTCGCGGACTGCGGGCCGCGAGACGCCGAATGCCTCGGCGAGCTTGCGCTCGCTGGGTAGTGCCTCACCCGCAGCCAGCTCTCCGGCCAGCACTTTCACCGATATCTGATCGAAGACTGCGCCGGAGGCCGAGGTACGTGCAACGGGTTGGAACATGTACCGACCTTAAGCGCTTGCTGGTGAGAGGTCAAGTGGTATTACCAGTTGAGCACTAGCGTGAAAGAGATACCCCTTGGCCAACAAGCTTTACCGTAACGGCGCAGGTGAGAGTAATTTTAGGCGACCCTAATTCGGAATACCGTCAGGAAGCCCATGACACCTCTCCTGTTACCGACGCTAGACACCGACGCAGAGTTCGCTCGCATCACCGCGGCCTTGACCCGACGCGGCTTTCTGGGCGGAAGTGCCGCCGCACTGTCCATGCTCGCCCTTGCCGGATGCAGCAGTGAGGACGGCGGTGACGGTGCGGAAGGCGAAACTCGGACGGTGCAGACGCATTACGGACCCGTGGATGTTCCCGTCAATCCGCAGCGCATCGTCGCCGTCTCCTACAACACCCCGTGGCAGTTGCAAGCCGTCGGCGCCCGACCCGTCGCGACGCTCGACTACAGCGCGTACATCGACCAGTTCACCCCGACACAGCAGAAGTTCATCGACGGCTTGTCCACGGTGGGGGTTTTCCTCGAGGTCAACCGCGAAGCCGTCGTGGCTGCCGCGCCTGATCTCATTGTCGGCGATGCGTACGAGATCGACGAGGACATGTTCCGCGAGCTCTCGAAAATTGCTCCGACAGCGGTGTATTCGGGCACGAACCGATCGGATTGGCGCGCTGTCGCCGAGGGTGTCGCAGACGCGGTCAACAAGGGTTCGGCATTGACGTCGAATCGCGAGAAGTATCAGGCGATGCAAGAGCGAATCCGCACCGAATACGCCGCGCAGCTTGGCGAGAATCGGTGGGCCCAGGTTGCTATCGGTGGTTCGGAAGGGCTCTTCTCCATCCTGTATCCAACCGGAGTGACCGGCGCGATGCTCGCCGACCTGAACGTGACCCGCGGCGAATTCATCCCGGACCTGCGCCCAGCCACCGGCTTCGAAGCCTTCCCGCTCGAACAACTCGAAATGCTGCGGGACGTCACCGTCGTCATCTACCCGAAGCAGCCGAACGGAACTGATTCTGCAGGAATGAAATCCGTCTTCGCCAGCCCGCTGTGGAGCCGCATTCCGGCAGCAGCTTCGGGCCGGGTATTCGGAATCAGCACTCAGGTCACCGACTACGGCACTGCAATCAACTGGCTCAACGAACTCGAAACCGGCGCCTTGGAGGCACTTTCATGACATCACTTCTATTGCCCACCGCTGACACCGATGCCGAATTCGCTCGCATCACCGCAGCACTTACCCGACGCGGTTTCCTCGGAGCCGGTGCCTTGGCGGGGATCGGATTGCTCACGGCCTGTGGAACCAGCTCCGGTGAATCGGCCGAGGGTTCGATGCGCACCATCAACACGGCTCTGGGGCAGGTGGAAGTGCCCACCAACCCGCAACGGGTGGTCAGCGCCGATTACTACACCGGCCCCGCGATGTTCGACGCCGGGTTCACACCGGTCGGATTGCCGGTCGACTACGAGAACGCCGACGGCGTCCCGGAACCCTATGCGTCCGCTCTGCGGTCTCTCCCGAAGGTGGGACGCTGGTACGAGCCCAACGCCGAGGCGATAACGGCTTTGTCTCCCGACCTGATCGTGATGACCAACCTGCTGTCGGAGAACAACCCGGATCTTTACGAGCAGATCCGGTCGATCGCACCGACCGCGGTTTTTGCCGAAGACGGGCAGTACGCATGGAAGGAGCGCGCCTTCGGAGTCGCGGACGCGCTGAACCAGAGCGCGAAGGTTCAAGAGTTGGCAGATCGGTACGAGGCGCGGATCGCCAAGTTCCGCAGCGACAACGCTGATGTGCTGAGCAAGGTGAAGGTCGTCTACACCACGTACTTCGAGGAGAGTGGTTTCTCGCTGTACTCGCCGACCAAGTATCAGACGACGGTCATCAGCGAGGCCGGGTTCCAGTTCAACGACCGTTCGCTCGCAATTCCCGCCGGCAGCAACGAGTGGTTCCCGAAGGAGCAGTTGGAGCTACTCGACGAGGCCGACGTCATCATCACCAACAGTGGCAAGGGCCCCATCAACGAGAAGTTGGCGAACGACACCATCTTCCAGCGTCTGCGCGCCGTCAAGAATGATCAGGTGTACTCGTTCGACTACGAGGGCGTCGCGTCCTTCGGTTGGGCCCTGACATTCCTCGAGCAGTTCCAGCCGATCGCTGAGGAGATCAGAGCCAAGCTCTGATCTCCTCAGCAATCAAGAGGACGCCGGCGTCACCACATTCAGCTTCGGTTGATGCTGGTCGGTGTATGCCCACGGGCGGATCTTCTCCAGTGCTTTGCCGATCCGGAACACGGTCGGTTCGTCGTACGTATGGCCGACGATCTGGACGCCCGTGGGAACACCGTTGTGTGCGTGTCCACTCGGCACCGCCAATACGGGGCACCGATTGGCGACGTTGAACGGCAATGTGAGAAGTGCTTCGGCGGTGTTATTCACGTGCTGACCCGCCACAGTGAGGCCGTCGAGCAAAGACTCGCCTGCCGGGAAGGCGATGGTGCCCGAAGTCGGGCAGATCAGCGCATCGAAGGGAGCCATCGCCTCGGCGAGCTCTCGTTGCATTTGGGTCTCCTTGCGAAGGCCGTCCAGAAATGACATTTCCGCAGCGCCCTTCGACGTGATCGCGACGTTGTCGAGCGTGTAGTCGGCAAGAAGATCACCGTGGACGCGAGCAACTTCCGCGACGGATGCACCCATGATCGTTCCGAAATGGACTTTCACCGCTGCTGCCATCGAATCACGAGTCCACGGCAACTCGATCTCCTCGACGATCGCGCCGGCATCGACCAACGACTGTGCGAGAGCCCGGGTGTTCGCCTCGATGTCAGGCTCGATGGGGAAGTCACCGAGCCGCAGGCACAGGGCAATTCGCATTCCCTCGACCGACGGGTACTCGTGTGGCAGCGTGATCGCCGGCCTCAGGGAAGAATGGTCACGCGGATCCGGCCCGATCAGAACGTTGGCCAAAAGAATTGCGTCGTCGACAGTTCGGGCCATCGGACCGTCGCCACGGTAGGAATCCATGGACAGCGGGGCGACCCCGGCGATACGCCCGTACGAGGCCTTGAGACCGACGGTGCCGGTAAAGCCTGCCGGGCCTCGCGTCGACCCGCCGATGTCGGATGCTGTTGCCAGAGTAGTAGTTCCGGCGGCCAGTGCGGCGCCGGCTCCGCCGGATGAGCCGCCGGGACTGTAATCGAGGTTCCAGGGATTGCGGGTCACGCCCCACAAAGGAGAGTGTGTGAACGCCGCGACGCAGAATTCCGGTGTCGTCGTGCGTGCGTGAATCAGGCCGCCTGCTGCCAGAACTCGGTCGATCACCGGTGCGTTCTCGCGGGCGATGTTGCCGCGTCCCGCCAGCGAACCTTCGGTCAGAGACTTTCCCGCAATGGCATGTTTTTCCTTGGCAGCTACCGGAATTCCCTCCAACGATCGAGGTTCGGGTCCGTGGCCGAGGTATCGGCTCTCGGCATCCCGGGCGCCGGCGAGGGCCTCGTCGAACATCTCTTCGGTGAAGGCATTGATGTGAGGTTCGAAATTCTGTGTCCGGTCGATGATTGCCTGTAGCAGTTCGACCGGAGACAATTCTCGCGCGCGAAAGTGAGCAATGGCTTCGGTGGCGCTGAGGTAGTGCAGTTCGTCTGACATGACGTTATCTCCCTGGGTAAGTCTGTGTGAGAATCACGCGCTCCGCGCAAGGGCTCCCAGTGCAGCTGCGGTCATGGCCGTGACACCTTCGGGTAGGGCAGCGGCGGGATCGGGGGCGAAGCGCGGTGAATGATTGGACGGCGTGCCGGGTGGTATCCGTCCCTCGGCGAGCGCGGCAAGGGCGGTTCCGTCGAAACTCTGCAGTGCCGTTCCGCCGAAATGCCAGAACACGGAGGGGCATTGGGCGGCGGTGCCGAAGATTCCGAAGTCCTCGCTACCTGAAAGTGGTTGTGACAGAGTGTGCATTCCCAAGCCGGCCTGTCGCAGGTCGGACATCACCGTGGACGTGGCGTCCGGAGTGTTGACCGTGGCCGGAAAGCCGTTGTACGCATGAACGTCCGGCGTCTCGACGGCGCCGGCTCCGTCCGCTTCTGCGCGGGCTATCCGGCGCACCGATTCGAGCATGTTTTCTCGTGACGTTGCGCTGAAAGTCCTCAGGCTGAGCAGTAGTTCGGCTTCATCGGCGATGATGTTCGCAGCCGTGCCGGCGTGCAAGGCTCCCACCGTGAGCACAGGTGCTGTCGGGGTTGCCGCTTCATGAGCGACCAGACTTTGAATGCGCAGCGCGAAAGACGCTGCCATCAACAAAGGGTCGATGCATGCGTACGGTGAGGACGCGTGTCCACCACGGCCGTGAAAGACCACTCGTATCGTGTCGGATGCTGCCATCAAGATGTCGGGTTTGCTGACCAACATCCCCGCAGGAGTCGGGCCCACGTGCTGTCCCAGGCAGAGGTCCGGTCGTGGGAAGCGGTCGAAGATTCCGTCGTCGACCATCGCACGAGCGCCGGAGCCGGTCTCCTCAGCAGGCTGGAAGACCGCGACAACAGTCCCGGTGATCGATGTCGGATCCGCGGAAAGTGCTGCGCACGTGGCAAGTAGCGCGGTTACGTGGACATCGTGGCCACACGCATGCATGACTCCATCAGTTCTGGAGGCGTAGGACAGCCCGGTGTCTTCTGCCACCGGCAACGCGTCCATGTCGGCGCGTAGCAGGATCACCGGACCGCTGCTCCCTTCGAGAACACCGACGACACCCGTACCGCCGACCCCGACCGTGACGTCCCAGCCACCGATTCGCCGAAGTTCCTCGGCAACAATTGCGGCGGTGCGAGTTTCGTCGCCGGACAACTCGGGGTGTGCGTGTAGGTCCCGGTAGAGCTCGAACCAGTGCGGCTCGACGGTTCGCAACCGCGACGGGTCTCCGAACTCGAGATTCGAAAGCAGTTGATTCATGGTTGATCTTCTTTCAGTTGGCGGTTTTCAGTTGCACCAGGTTCAGCATCTTTTCCCGGGTTTGTGGTGCTGCCATGACCGCGACGATCGCCACGACAGGCCCGAGCGCGAGAGATACGAACGCCGCTGACCAGGAGAGGTGGTCCACGATGAATCCGAATACCAACGGCGCGACTATTCCGGCGACCATGCCGCCGAAAATGATCATCGACGAGGCTGCTCCGACCACCGACGAAGGCAGGCTACGAAGCGGAAGTGCAAAACACGGCATGAAAGCGAAAGAGGCAGCGGCAGATCCGAGGGTGACGAGAACGACGAACAAGACCGTGTTGGAGACGAAAGGAATCGAAACGAGCATCACGATGCACGCGAGCATGGACGGCACCACGACGACACGACTGTTGCCAGCCAGCCGATCGGAGATTCGCCCGCCGATGACGGTGGTCACGGCGGCCACCACGGTAGCCGGAATCAGAAGGAGGCTTGCGCTCGAGAGGGCGATTCCACGTTCGTCATGGAGGTACGACGGAACCCACGACGACATCCCCCAGATCACGAAGTCGTATCCGAAGAACATCAAGGCGAAGAGCCACATCGCGCGGGAGCGAAGTACGGTGCGCATGTTGTCCCAGGAGGAATCCGGACCGTGGTCGTTCTCCGCCGGAAGTGCCGGCGGGAGCCACAACTTGATGCTGACGAGCGAGAGTACGCCGAGCGCCGCGACGGCCAGAAACATTCCACGCCAGCCGATCAACGGGAGAAGTGCTGCCGCAACAACGATGGCAAGAAGCGTACCGACGGCGTTGGAACTGTTCATCCATCCTGTGGCAGTGGCACGTTGCTCCGGGATGCTCCGCTCGGCAACGAGCTTTACTGCAGCTGCCGGAAACACGCCCTGCGCGAGACCGAAGAGAAAACGAACAACCAGAAGCGTCCCGAACGACCAGGCAAGGGCAGTGAGGCCGGTGAAGACACTCCACGCCACCAACCCGATCAGAGCCATCCGGACTGCGCCGTATCGATCGGCGAGCAGTCCACCAGGCAGTTGGGCCAGCGTGTATGCAATGAAGAACGTGGAGATGATCAATCCACGCTGGGAGTAGTCGAGATCGAACTCCTCACCGAGCAAGGGGAGAGCGAGGTTGATCGCCAGCCGATCTATGTAGTCGATCGCGTACGCGACGAACAGCAACGCGACCGTGACTTTGGTGGAGCGAAGCACTGGGCCTCCAAGTGGTGAACCTGTGAAGTGATTCACACATCTTTGGCAAACAGGCAGGGATCACCGACCAGAATGCAGTAATCCGGCAATACTGGGCCGATGAAGCCGGAATCCGACGCATTTGTCATCGCGGAATCTGATCTGGAGATCATCAATGCACTTCAGCTCAACCCCCGCGCGTCGTGGACGCAGTTGTCGTCAGTGCTCGACATGGATTCGACGACGATCGCCCGCCGGTGGCGTCGCCTCGTCTCGAACGGTCATTCGTGGGTCAACGCGGTCGCAATCGGTCGAACCCACATATTCGGCTATCTCCTGATCAGGACCACACAGGATTCCGTTGCCGACGTGGGGGAGCGGTTACGTCAACTCTCCTGTGCCTATCTGTTGGCCAGGACGGAAGGCGAGTACGAGTATTTCGTCGGAGTCGTGGCCGCCGACCACAAGAGTCTGGACGCCTTGGTGTGTGAGCACCTTGCCGCCGATCCTGGAATTCTGTCGATCAGAAGCCGGGTCGGGGTGAAGGTGTACCGGGACGGGTTCAGCTGGGAGCCGGGCGCTCTGGGGCAAGCGGGTCGGGCTCAGCTGGCAACGGCATCGACAAAGGGCGCTGCGGTGCCGGCAGATCCGACAGAGTTCCGCGAGTCCGACGGTGCCCTGTTGGAGGCGCTCGGCCGTGACGGACGTGCCAGCTACGCGCGTCTCGCCGCGATTTGTGGAACGAACGAGACTGCGATTCGACGGCGCTTGGCCCAACTGACTGCATCGCGACAGTTGATTTTCCGCTGCGATGTCTCGCAACAGGCTGTCGGTTCACCGTTCGAAGTGATCTTCGACGTCGCTGTGGACGGTTCCACCGACGAACTCGGCAATCTTGTGTCGAGTTGGCCGGAGATCAGATTGTTGGTGGCGACCACCGGAACAGCGAACATGTTGATCAGCGTGTGGCTGAGCAGCCTCGCGCAGAGTCTTGTCGTCGAGGATCGACTCCGCCGAATCGGTAGTGTGCGGATCCTCGATCGACGTGTCTCGCTGTACCCGATGAAGCGGTTCGGACAGCTGCTCGGACCGAGCGGAGTGGCGGAAGGTCATGTCCCGGTCGCAATTTGGGGCGCCGGCGACGTTATTCGTTGAGCGTCAGTCGATCGGCGTCCGATTGTCGTCGACGAGGTGCGTAGCGGAGTCGGTCGCACGGGAGCGCTTCCAGATCATCCGTGCCAGCGCACCCAGTACGGACACTGCCAGGACAACGCCACCGCCGATGATGCCGGCCGACGAGTCGGGGAAGATGCCCTCGAGCAGCAGCCAGACACCGAAGACGAAGAACAGCACCGCGGCGCCGATCTTGATGAATCCGTCCGGAAGGTGCTTGCCCAGCACCGAGCCGACGATGATGGCGAGAGCGTCGGCCGCCACCATGCCTACCGTCGACCCGATCCAGACGCCGATCCAGTCGTTGTCAGTCGCAAGGGTGATGGTGGCGAGCATGGTCTTGTCGCCGAGTTCTGCCAGGAAGAAGGCCGAGGCGACGGCGATGAAGGCGGATCGCGTGACGCGGCCGGCCTTGTTCTGCTCGTCGTCGGTGAGATCGTCACCGCGCAAGGTCCAGAGGCCGAAGATCAGGAAAGCGATACCGCCGACGATGGAAATCGCCGCGGTGGGGAGGGCGACGCCCAGGTAGTGGCCGACGGCGACCGAGACGAGGTGAACAAGGGTGGTGGCGACGGTGATTCCGCCGAGGACGACCCACCAGCGATAGCGCAAGGCAAACGTCATTGCCATCAGTTGGGACTTGTCACCGAGTTCTGCGACAAAAATGACGCCGAAACTCAAAAGTATTGCGGCAAGCAAGATTTACTCCTCCGGTCGGTGTAGGTCGGAGGAAAAATGCGAGCCTCCGGCCTGGGCAGGCGCAGTGGGTGCGCTTGTCCGGCCGAAGGTCTCGCCCACCGAGGCCACAGGACCTTCGGTTCGCCAGGCCGGGTGCTTCGCGATCCGCACCAGGCGGAGCGCGTCGAACCAGTATGTCGACACGGGCGATTGGGGGCTACTCCCCTTCGTTGCTGCCCACGTTAGCGCGCCTGAAACGAATTGGCAAAGCGCACAGCAAGTTTGGGAGTCCGAACTTATCGCTTACCGGGGCCGTCACGAGGCGAGGAGCATGGCCAAAACAGCGGTGTCGGGATCGCTGATCGGATCGATGCCGACACGACTGATCATGGAGACGACTGTGCCGTCCGGCTCAGCCTCGACCCACGCCGCACGATGCTCCAAACCCAGATAGGGAAGGCCTGGCAGCAGTACGCACCCCGACGCGCTGCCCTCGCATTCCGGCAGGCTGGGCGTGGTTTCCGACGGTGGGTGCAGCATGATCAGCGCCGGTGGCTGATGGTCGGAGAAACGGCCGGGTGTCAAGGCGAAATCGCCGAGTACCGGACCTTCGGCAACCACCAGACCGACGGTGCCCGGCTGCGGATCTTCGGGAACGTCTTCACGGACCCCGAAGACCGTCGTGGTCGGCAACAAACCTGGCATCGAGGCCACGCGGACAGCCAATGCGAGAAGCTGCGCCCACTCCTGGGTGGTGTCCGGCCAACGACCGGAAATGACGAACCCCTGCAAAGACCCAGCGGCTTGGAACGGAGAAATGCCTATTGCTTCGTTTCTGTTCATTTCTGTTCCTCCCTCGGTGCTGGGGCAAATCTCGGGCAGACGCGCATGCGTCGGTCCGGCACACCTCGTTGGGTAATCGAAATATGCACCCATTCGGTACTGGCACACAAGACAGGGAGAGTGCCAGCCAGGTTTGCGCTGGTGAGGGCGGTGGTATGCGCAGACATGACTCTGTCGAAGAACCGTTCTCGGCTGGAAGACCTGGCAACGCAGGCGTGGATCTTCGGATATCCCCTGTTGATTGCTGCGGTATCGCGGGATGTCATGACGGCGGTGCCTTCGCCGGTGGCGATGAAAGCCCCGCTCAACCAGTTCGCATACGCGCGTACGACGCCGGATGCGACCTTCACCGATGTCGTCTCACCCAACGCGGACACTCTCTACTCGTCGGGGTGGCTGGACGTCTCGACGGAACCGCAGGTGCTCTCACTGCCGGACTTCGGCACGCGGTACTGGCTGGTCCCCATCCTCGACGCGTGGAGCGACGTGTTCACGGTTCCGGGATCTCGGACAGTCGGGCGGACCGGGGGACCGTACCTGGTGGCCGGGCCGAATTGGAAAGGCAACGTGCCCAAGGGTTTGACGCTGCTGCGGTCTCCGACGGCGATGAACTGGATAGTCGCCCGCTACGCGACGTCGGGGGGAACCGACCTGGCAGAAGTGCACAGCCTGCAGGACCGGACGCGACTCACTCCTCTGTCGGAGTGGACGGGTGACCCGCAGGACTACACGCCTGGTGAAATGCCGGTGAACCCTGCCGTCGACACGCGGACGCCGCCGGTGGACCAGGTGGCCGCCATGGACGGCGAGGCATTCTTCACCAGACTCGACGCACTTCTCGACGACAATCCTCCGCGTCCGGAGGACACCGAGATGATGAAACAACTGTCCGACATAGGAATCGGCTCCTCCTTGCCCTGGAGGTCTCGTCCGCAGGAGGTACGTGATGCCCTCGATAGAGCTGCGCGAACCGGTATGGACGTGCTGAGCGAGATCGCCGAAGAGGCCGAGGGCAGTCCGAAGAACGGCTGGACGATGCACCGCGGCTTGGGACACTACGGAACCCATTACGCTCAGCGGGCTCTGATCGTCTGGCTCGGTTTCGGGGCCAATCTCGACGCTGATGCCGTGTACCCGCATGCCACGACGGACGTCGACGGGAAGCCGCTGACCGGGGCGAAGAAGTACGTCCTGCACTTCGAGAAGGACGAGCTGCCACCGGTCGAGGGCTTCTGGTCGCTCACGATGATGAACGAGCGGCAGTTCTTCGTGGACAACCCGATCGACCGATACGCGATTGGCGATCGAAGCGATCTGGTGTTTGCCGACGACGGTTCCCTCGACATCTATCTCCAGCACGAATCCCCTGGTGGTGAGAAGGAGCGGAACTGGCTGCCGGCTCCGTCCGGCGACTTCAACGTCTTTCTGCGCCTGTACTGGCCGAAGGCGGCAGTGCTGTCGGGATCGTGGACTGCGCCCGGTATTCGAGAAGCAAGTATTCGAGAAGCAGGCTGAAAGTCCCCTCGCTTCGTACCCGAAGAGCACAACTCGGTATCAGCCGCGCGTTTCGATGGGCGGAAAGGTCACAAGAGTCATACGATCTGTCGGTACTGCCCTGTTTGAAGAGCTGTTGAATCGGTCAGAGACACCCGCTTGTTTCGGAGGCTACTGATGGTCACGCAGAATCCGTTCGTGCAGTACGGCAAAGAGATCTGGTGGATGATCCTGATCCGCGGAATCTTCGGTGTGATCTTCGGAATCATCGCGCTCGTGTGGCCGGGAATTACCGTGGTGGCCTTGGTTTTCCTGTTCGGTATCTACTCCATCGCCGACGGTTTGATCACGATAGTTCGCGCCATCCGGGACCGCGAGCATCTGAGCTCGTGGGGTTGGTGGGTGTTCACGGGCGTCGTCTCGGTCGGAGCCGGCATCGTCGCGCTGGTCTGGCCGGGCATCACTGCGCTGGTGCTGCTGTACATAATTGCCTTCTACGCCATCATGTTCGGAATCTTCGGAATTGTCGGCGCCTTCAAGATGAAGGCGCTGCCCGGATCCAGTTGGGGATGGTTGCTCGCCGCATCGGTGCTTGCTGTCATCTTCGGCATCATTCTTCTCATCGCGCCCGGCGAAGGCATCATCAGCCTCATCTGGTTGTTGGGTTGGTACGCAATCCTGTTCGGCCTCTTCATGATCGTGGGAGCATTCCAGATCAGGAGCCGGGCAAAGGAAGCCGGTGTTCTCTAAGAAGGGAAAGCCGGCCGTCGAGGCTCCCACTCCGATCCCCACGCTGTCCGGTAGCGAGAACTGGTCGATCCCGCGCGGTTTGATCGTCCTGCTCGGAATTGCCGCCACCGTGGTCGCCGTCGGCGGAATGAAGGTGTTCGGCGGCATCCTCGGACCGGTATTCCTGGCCCTGGTGCTGACGATTGCCGTTCAGCCCATTCAGGATTGGTCACAGCGCCGAGGGTGGCCCAAGTGGGTCGGGATGCTCGGCTCACTGGTCACCGTGTACTTGATCCTGCTCGGGTTGGCGGCGTCGTTGATCGTGTCGACGGCTCAGTTGGCGACGATCCTGCCGCAGTACTCCGAGGAGATGACCAACCTCCTCAACGAGGGCCGCGACAAGTTGGCCGACTTCGGAGTGAGCACCGAACAGATCCAAAGCACGCTCAGCAGTGTCGATCTCACGAAGGTTGTGGGCGTACTCGAAAGCGGGCTGGAGGGCCTGCTCGGCATCCTGTCGGATCTGGTGTTCATTCTCGCGTTGTTGTTGTTCATGGCCTTCGACGGCATGAGCATCCGCTCGCGGTTGCATGTGTTGTCCGAGCAACGTCCCGAAATCTCCTACGCGCTCTCCACCTTTGCCGCCGGAACTCGCAAATACCTGGTGGTCTCGACGGTCTTCGGTCTCATCGTGGCGGTACTCGACGGTGGCGCGCTGTGGCTCATGGGCATTCAGCTGCCCGTCCTGTGGGCGTTGCTGTCCTTCATCACCAACTACATCCCCAACATCGGGTTCGTCATCGGCGTGATTCCACCGGCGCTCCTGGGACTGTTGCAGGGCGGGCCGTGGCTGATGCTGTGGGTGATCGTCGTCTACTCCGTCATCAACTTCGTGATCCAGTCCATCATCCAACCCAAGTTCGTCGGCGACGCCGTCGGACTGTCGGTGACGATGACGTTCCTCTCACTTGTCTTCTGGTCGTGGGTTCTCGGGGCGCTCGGAGCGCTGCTGGCGATCCCGCTCTCGTTGTTGGTGAAGGCCGTCCTGCTCGACATCGACCCAGCCACGCGCTGGGCCGACATCCTGATCAGTGGGCCTCGGGACATGCCGAAGGAGGAACCCGAGGAGTCTGAGAAGCCGGCCACGCCCGCAGACTAGGGCTCTCAGTGTTTCTACAAGTTGTTGCTTTATCGTCTCGCCCATGAGCGCCGAGAACACCACAGAAAACTCCCATCGCCGGCCGTCACGACTCGGGCGACGGCTGGCAGTCGGTGGTGTGGCCGCGATCGTCGCGGCTGCGGTGGCGGGGATCGGGTTCGTGATCTTTGCGGGCGGTGCCGACACCTCGAACACCGTCGCGATCGTGAACGCCGACGCGGGAACCACGCTCGACGGCAAGGAACTTCGGGCCGGCGACACGCTGGTGGACACGTTGGGCAAGAACGAAGACTTCGACTTCCAGGTGGTCGACAACCCCGGCGGGAACTACTTCGCGACGTTGACCGTGCCGGAGGACTTCAGCGAAACCGTCGCGTCGATGTTCGGCATGGATCCACGGCAGGCGAGCGTCGACCTCGAGGTGAAGGGCTCGGATTCGGAGAAGTCGGCCGAGTTGACTCGGGCCGTATCGGCGCAGGTCGGCGCGGACGGCATCAAGGGCCTGCTGGCTCAGACGTCGGCCGCCAGACGCTCGATCGATCAAAACCTCACCACCGCACAGATTCTGGTCGCCGGAACCAACGAGGCCGGAAAGTCCATCGATCAGGTGAAAGCAGGCGCAGGCACTCTGCTGCCGTACCTCGAGACCGCACGGTCCGGGGCGTTGGAGCTGATGAGCGTCGCGGATCAGGTGTCCGGTGTTGTCGATCAGGCGTCGGGGTCGGCGGAAGAGCTGGCCACGCGCGCGGACTCACTGGGCCTGACGCTTGGGGAGGCGTCGTCCTCGACCGCGGAACTGAAGACACGAATCGACACGCTGCAGACTGCGCTGAACGGCCTTCCGATCCCGCCTGACGTGACAGCGCAACTGGCCGGTGTGAGTTCGGATCTCGGTGCGCTGAATGCGCAACTGGGGACCGTTCCGGCGCTGTTGGGTGGCTCGGTCGGGCCCGATACGGAGCTCGGTGATCTAGTCCGCACCGCTGTCGGGCAGCTGCAAGGCGCGAGCGATCAACTGAGCAGTGCTGCCGGACAATTGAACGACGGCCTCATTCCCATCGCTGATCAGGCGCCGCAGATGCTCGGTGACGTGACCGATCAGATCACCCAGGGATTCACGACGCTGCAAGGAATCGCCAAGTCACTGGTCACGGGCCTCGACGGCGCAAAATCCGGTATTCCCGCGATGACCACCCCGCAGCAGGTTCAGCTGACCTCGGTGCTGTCGGATCCGGTGGCCGTGAATCAGACCACCGCGGGCAGCGGTGACTCCGGAACTCGCACACTGGCATTGGTCTTCGGAGCCACGACGGTCCTGCTCGGTGGTGCTCTGCTGACACGAACGGCGGCGCCCCTGGTGAGGCGCCGCCGTTCGCAAGAAGAGCGTGACTAGACGATCAGACCTGCGGTCTGGGTACGTGCACGGTCGAAGCGAGCCGAAACGTCGTTCCAGTTGACGATGTTCCAGAATGCCTTGACGTAGTCGCCCTTGACGTTCTGGTAGTCGAGGTAGAAAGCGTGCTCCCACATGTCGAGGAGCAGCAGCGGCGTGAGGCCGATGGAGATGTTGCCCTGCTGATCGTAGAGCTGGACGATGATCAGACGCTGTCCGATCGAGTCCCACGCGAGGATGGACCAGCCGGAGCCCTGGATGGCGTTGGCGTTCGCGGAGAAGTGAGCGCGGAAGAGATCGAACGAACCGAAGTTGTCGTCGATCGCTGCGGCGAGTTCACCTTCGGGCTTGTCGCCACCGTCAGCGCTGAGGTTGTTCCAGAAAACGGTGTGGTTGGTGTGGCCACCGAGGTGGAACGCCAGGTTCTTCTCGAGCAGGTTGGCCTGCGCTGCGATGGTGTCGTTCTCACGAGCCTCGGCCAGCTTCTCGAGTGCAGCGTTGGCACCGGCAACGTAAGCCGCGTGGTGCTTGTCGTGATGCAGCTCCATGATCTTGCCCGAGATGTGCGGCTCGAGGGCTGCGTAGTCGTAGGGGAGTTCCGGCAGCGTGTAAACAGACACGAGGGTCCCTTCTTTGCGGGCTGGTGAGCCCTGGTGCTTTAGAGTGCGTCGATCACCGGTCACGGCGTGACGTCACTCGCGTATGTGCAAATCATTCTTCGGGTTTCCACCCAATAACATTCGTACACCGTCCGCAACAGTCCGGCTCAGGTAGTAATCACCAAAGAATAAAGTTTGGGACACCGAACTTGCCCCGATCTAAGGGTAAGCTAATATGCGCAAATTCGTCGTAAAGGTGAACGGAACCTTAAACTTGCGCGATGCCCGCACCAGTTTTCCTCCCGGAATCACCAGAGGCGGCCGCGCCTCGGGTGAATCTTCCGGGCGCTGACCTGCTGCGAGCCCTGGCGGTTGCCGCCGTGATCTACTCCCACATCTCTTTCTACGTCATCGACGATCTCGGCTCGGGTTGGTGGGTGATCGACGTCGTCTACGGCGTTTTGATCGAGCCTGCCGAACTCAACCAGCACCTCTCTTTTGTCGGCGTCGCAGTATTCATGATGCTTACCGGTGCTCTGGTGACGCGATCCGCGATTCGCGACGGCCCCGGAAAGTTCTTGACCAACCGATTCAGTCGACTGCTGCCCGCATTCTGGGTGGCGACCGCGATTGCCATTCTTCTGGTCCGCCTCGGAATCAACGGAATGTTCAGCGGTCAGGAAGGTATTTCCGATACCGAAGCGTTGATGAGCTTTTTTCTCGGCGGATTCTTTCTCAAGCCCGAGGTAGCAGTTCTGGGAGTGACCTGGACACTCACCGTTCAATTCCTCTTTTATCTCGCATGTGTAGCGGCTCGCCCGATACTGCGGCTGCGACCGATCGTCATGCCGCTCGCCGGTGGTGCGCTGTGCTCGCTGGTGCTGCTCTACAACGTCTACGCGCCGCTGCCGTACACCGTGCCGATGCTGTCCAAGATCGCCGCGACGCTGCCGGCCGTCTTCCTCGGCCAGATCATGTACCTCGCGTGGGCGAAGCTCGCTCCCGGCCGCTGGCTGATCGCGGCCGTCCTCGTCCAGATGCACGTCATCATCGTGGCGACCCAGTTCCGCGTCTACTGGGCCGGTGAGCACTATCTGTGGACCATTTCGGTAGTCGCCGCAGCGGTAGTTCTCATCGGCCGCTACGACGGCGTCCCGACGCGCTGGCCGGTCGTGAAGTGGCTCTCGACGCGTAGTTACGTCATCTATCTCGTGCACACCCTGATCCTGTACCGCGTCGTCGAGAACACTGTTTTGTACGTCGGACCGACCCTGGCGTTTGCGCTCTTCCTTCTGGCCACGGCCGCGGTAGCAGAAATCGGCTACCGGTGGGTGGAGCTGCCCGGCGCCCGGGCGATCACGGCGTGGCGAAACAGTCGCTCGCGCGTAGCATCGAAGCATGAGCTGGTACGACGACATTCTGGGACGAGCGTCCGCAAAATCCACGCTGATCGCGCCTGAGGACGCACTCCCGGGCCGAGAGCAGAAAATGCCGGTTCCGACCGCGCACTACGTCAACGGGCATCCGCTGACGCCGCCGTTTCCGGCCGAACTGCAGACGGTCGTCGTAGGGATGGGTTGTTTCTGGGGCGCCGAGAAGGAGTTCTGGCAGCTTCCCGGCGTGTACGCGACCGCTGCGGGTTATGCGGGCGGCTTCACGCCCAACCCGACGTACGAAGAGACGTGCTCCGGACGTACGGGTCACACCGAAGTCGTGCTGGTGGTCTTCGATCCCGCAGTGATCTCCTACGAGCAGATCCTGGCGCACTTCTGGGAGAACCACGATCCGACGCAGGGGATGCGTCAGGGTAACGACCAGGGCTCGCAGTACCGTTCGGCGATCTTCACGACGTCCGCGGAGCAGGAAGAAATCGCTCATGCGTCGGCCGTCGCTTTCGGTGAACGGCTTGCCGAAGCCGGATATGGAGCGATCACCACCGAAATCGGCCCGCTGCGCGACTTCTTCTACGCGGAGGATTACCACCAGCAGTATCTGGCGAAGAATCCCGGCGGTTACTGCCCGGTGCATGCCACGGGCGTCAGTTGCCCGGTCGGATTGCTCCGTCAGGATCAGGTTCCGGCGCAGACGGACATCCTTCCGCCGAGCGAATAACTGGACAGGTGTTGGAGGACACATGTGATTCAGCTCGTTAACACTTGCAACTAGATCGAAACAAAGGGAATCTCGATGTAAGAGTGTGTCGTCGAGAGAACTGAGCTCACAATGTCAGGTAGTACGCGAGGAACTGCGTCGCTGCTCCGACGCACCATTCATGTAGGCCACGATCCGATGGTTCGCCGCAGTGATCGGATCGAAGGGTTCATGTCCTTCGGTCTGATCATTTTCGCGATTCTTCTGCTGCCTCTCGCGGTATGGGCAGGGGCTGCGACTGCTTCGAGCCAGAACGCACTGATCGCCAAACAATCCGCCGAATTACACAGTATTTCGGCGACGACGACTGCAGATTCGACGCAGACCACCGCCTCGACAGCCGATTACATTGCGCCGACCACCGAAATGGCCAGCGCGCAGTGGAACTGGAACGGCCAGGTTCATACGGGTGATGTCACTGTCGACTCGGCGACGCCCGCCGGCACCGAGGTCCCCATCTACGTCAATGATCAGGGCGACAAGACCGTAGCTCCGATCACTCAGAGCGCTGCCGACGTCGCAGCCGTGGTGACCGGGGTTTTCACCTGGTTCAGCGTGATGTCGTTGCTGGTCATCGCTTTCATGCTGGTGCGCGTCTTTCTCGACCGTTCCCGCTCGGCCCAGTGGGACCGAGACCTACGCGCGTTCCTCGACGCGAACGCGCTGTAGATCCCGGCCCATTCTTTACTGCAGTTGGGGCATGACCTCGCTTGCGACGAGTTCGAGATGATCCAGATCGGCGAGATCGAGAGTCTGCAGATACACGCGCTGTGAACCGGCCTCGGCGAAAGTGCCGATCTTGTCGACCAGCTCCGAAGGTGTTCCGGCCAGACCGTTCTCACGTAGCTCGTCGACGTCGCGTCCGATAGCCTCGGCGCGCTTCTTGATCTCCGCCTCGTCGCGGCCGCAGCACAGGACGAGAGCGTTGGAGTACACCAATTCGTTCGGATCGCGCTCGTGCTCGACGCAAGCCTGACGAACCCGCGCAAAGATGTCCTTCGTTTCCTCGAGGGACTTGAACGGGATGTTGAACTCGTTTGCGAACCGAGCGGCGAGCGCCGGAGTCTTCTTCTTGCCCGTGCCACCGATCAGGATCGGCGGACCGTCGACCTGGTGCGGTTTGGGAAGCGCGGGAGAGTTCTTGATCTGCACGTGCTTACCGTCGTAGTCGAACGTGTCGCCGACCGTCGTACGCCACAGACCGGTCACGACGTCGAGAGTTTCCTCGAGCAATTCGAAGCGATCCTTGAGCGCCGGAAACGGGATGCCGTACGCCTGGTGCTCTTCCTCGTACCAGCCGGCGCCGATGCCGAGGTCTACGCGGCCACCACTCATCTGATCGACCTGTGCGACCGAAATGGCTAGCGGTCCGGCGTGACGGAACGTAGCCGACGTCACCAGAGTGCCGAGGCGGATGGTGGACGTTTCGCGGGCGATTCCGGCGAGCGTGATCCATGCGTCGGTGGGTCCGGGAAGACCGTCGGAATTCATGGCGAGATAGTGGTCCGAGCGGAAAAATGCGCCGTAGCCGAGTTTTTCGGCGGTCTGGGCAACAGTCAGTAGTTGTTCGTAGGTAGCGCCCTGCTGGGGTTCGGTGAATATACGCAGCTCCATGAGTTCTACTCTGCCACTATTTCACTTGGTCGGGACGACGGCACCGACTTGTCCGGCGCCGAAACACAGGGTCGGTCCCGGTGTTGTCGGCGTGATCTTCACACTGTTTCCGTGGCCGACCAGGCGCACGAACACCGAGTGCAAACCTTGGGTGACGGGTACGGATACTGCGTCGCCGGACTCCAACGCAACATCGATCGTTCCGTCGGCGCTGGCGAGGTAATTGAGCTGAACCGTCCATTCCCAGCCGGCCAGGGGGCCGTCGAGGGGGAGCTCGGTCGGGCCTTCGGCACGGGTGCCGCAGTTCGGCGCCGTTCCTTCGGGAATCCTTCTCGTCCAGGTCACTTCGGCATCGACGATCTGACCGCTGTCGTCGATGGTGCGCAGAATCGGAGTGCTGGAAGAGAATTCGGGGCGATCAGGCAGCGGCGCGAGAACGTTGCTTGCCAAATTGTTCGGAAAGGCGACGGGAAGGAGCACTTCGATCGCGACGGGTTGCTCGAGCAGTGGAGCATCCTGATTCTGTGACAACGACATTCGCGCGTTCGCGAGGTAGTCGCGGGTCGGGTTCTCGCGCCAGATGTCGACGAACGTGACGGTCGAGACGAGCGAACTGATCACGAAGAGCACTGACAGGCCGGCGGCGACTGCGACGGGTATACGGGCCGGACGTCGCCGAGGCGCAGCGAGAATCAAAGCGGCGGCGAGGGCGAACACCGTCGCCGAATCCGTGAAGTAACGCAAGGTCTGCGCCAACTCGTACGTGGTGTCGGCGTCGGATCGGGTAGCGGTCATCGCCACCACTGAGGCCAGGAAGTACAGCGCCGCGGCGACCCAGATCCAGGCAGCGCCGCGTCGGGCACGCACTGTCATCACGGCCGTCGTCAGCAGCGCGGCCCAGGCTGCGACCACCAAAAGCGTCGGCGGATCGGCCCAGGCGGGGCTGGGGATCCACCGCTCCCAGCGCCAGGGGCCGCCGAGAAGAGTGGGAAGCATCCCCAAAGACGTTCCGTGATGCAGCAGTTCGGTGGACATCGAACGGCCGTATCCGGTGATCGGAGATTCGACAGTTGTCAGATACACCGGAATCCAGAACGCGAGCACGGCGGCAGAGGCCGTCCACAGGAGTCGGCACTTCGTGACCGCACTTCGTATCGGCGTTCCTTCACCTTGTGTGCGCAAGTACAGCACCAGAAAAGCGAGTGCGACGAACGGAACGAGCACTGCTTTCTCGAAGAACAGCAAGGAGACGACAAAAACCGCGGTGCCCGAGAACACGTAGCGCACCTGCCCGGTGCGGTACAGCTTGATCGCGTCGCCGCATGCCCAGGCCAGCGCGATCTGGAGCGGCAATGCATTGAGCGCGGCTGCCCACCACGAGAACGCCGGAAGTGTCAGCGGGACGAACAGATACAGGATCAACGGAATCAACAGTGCCGGTCGCCGGCCGAGGACCAACCGAAGAGTGCGCAGAAGCGCCAACGACGCGGCGGCCTGACCGACGACGAGCAGTGCCGCCGACAGCGCCCAGTTGTACGGCGCGAAACGGGCGATCAACCCGGTGAAGAAGAAGGCCGCGGGCATGAAGTGACCGTCGTGGTCGTAGAGCAGGAGTTCGCTCGAGAAGAGTGGGAAGCGTCCTCCACGGCCCATCAGGATGAGGTCGTCCCAGTAGAAGTAATTGCTCGCGGCAACCCAGATGCGAATGACGAGCTGACATCCGATCAACACGAACGCGAGCTGCGTGACCCGTCTCGGGGTGAACGTCAGAGTTGGCTCGGGCTGTGGAGAAGTCATCGACGGTCATGCTTCCAGGTGTGTCAAAAACCGACTTCTCATAAAAAGGGGATACCGGTCTTTTCTGTCTTTTCGGGAGCAATTTCTGAATGGATTGTGAACTTTGCCGGGATAAATGACGTCGACGCCCGAAAGTTCACTGACCTGCGGTGTCAAATTCATCCTCGAGCCTGTGCATCGTTCGCTAACACCTGTCAGCAAATTCTCAGGGTCTTGCCCGTGACCTGTGGATAAAGCCCGATTCATTCATCCAGAACTGTGGATGAACCTGTGGAAACTGTGGATAACTCGAGTTTTTAAGTGGCGGAGGTCACATTATTCGAACAATGCAGGTGAACGCGGTGGAGGTTCGATCACAAATCGGGAGTGAATCCATTTGCTGCCGTTACCGATACGGCGTGACAGAATCGAAGTTGTGAGTGTCGTTCAGGTCTGCGCCCGGTGCGCCGCACGCTGGCCTGTCGTCGGCGGCCCGACGCAGTGGTGCCCGCGCTGCAGCGGCGTCCTGCTGATCCCCACCCGCACCGAGATCTACCAACCGCCCAACCGCCGTGGCTTCCGCTGGATCGCGCGCTCCCCGTCCGACCCCCGCGGCGTGGGGGACGCACCAGTGCGTCGTAGCTTCTCCACTCCGCGCTACGACGCTGTCCCGCAGTGGGGACTCCAGGACGTCGTCGACAACTCACCGGTGCCGCCCTCGCGAGCGGACCGGATGGCCGACCGAGTCGGGCCGTTGCTGACGCTCGCAACGATCCTCTACGGACTGGCAGTGTTCGCCGAACTGGGCAGATACGCGATCCTGGTCCGCAACCGCACCAGGCTGATCCCGCAGTCGCTGCTCACGGTCTCCGACGCCGCCGTGTACTTCACTCAGTTGGGTGGACTGCTGATCTCGGTCTTCGCGGCAATCGCCGCTGTGTGCTGGCTGCTTCGTCGGCGTCGTGAACACTTCGCAGGTGCCCGGGAATCCGATCCACGCACAGCGTCGGAAGTTGTCGTCGGCTGCGCTGTGCCGATCCTCAACCTGGTGATGCCGGCCGTTTATCTCTTCGAGTTGGTCCGCCGCGATCCGCGCGGAACCCTGCTGGTCAAGATCTGGTGGGGCTTCTGGGGATTCAGCGCTCTGCTGCTGGTGGTCAACGCGTACTGGCGATCACGCCCGGGGATTCAGGCAATGGCCGACGGGGTTCTGCTGAACGCTTTCATCGCACTGATCGCTGCCGTCACCGCGGCGTTGACACTCGTCGTGATCCGCCGGATCGAGCGCAAGAGCTGGCGCGGTGAACCGGAATCGGAAACCCGGTGGGTGCCAGTGCCGCGCTCGGTGCTGGAAGAGAAGACGGTGCTGGAAGAGAAGACGGTGCTGGACGAGAAGGAGACCGCTGCCCTGTGAGCCCAGATCGTCGAGGTCCACTCGTCGTTGCGCACCGAGGTGCGTCGGCTGCGCGGCCGGAGCACACCCTCGCCGCGTACGAACTGGCCCTCGAGGAGGGTGCGGACGGGCTCGAATGCGACGTCCGGCTCACCCGCGACGGACACCTGGTCTGCGTTCACGACCGCAAGGTCGACCGCACCTCCAGCGGGACGGGGATCGTCAGCGAGATGACGCTCGATTCGCTGACCGCTCTGGACTACGGGTCGACGAGCGAACCGGCCGAACTGCTGACTCTCTCCGATCTCATCACCCTCGCTCTGGATTTTGCGCGCCCGGTGAAGCTGTTCATCGAGACCAAGCACCCCGTGAGGTTCGGCGGATTGGTCGAAGCCAAACTCCTGGCGGAACTGCACCGCTTCGGGATCGCGTCACCGCCGTCGGCCGATCACTCGCGGGCAGTGGTCATGTCTTTCTCGGCGAGTGCGGTCTGGCGAGTGCGTCGTTCGGCACCGCTGCTGCCGACGGTCCTGCTCGGTGACGCGTCGCGGTACCTCGGCGGCGGTGCGTCGACGGCTGTGGGCGCTACTGCGATCGGGCCGTCGATCAAGGCGCTGCGCGAACATCCCGATCTGGTCGATCGGGCCGCCGCTGCGGGTCGCGCGACGTACTGCTGGACCGTCGACGACAAGGCGGATGTGGACCTGTGTCGTGAGCTCGGGGTCAGTTGGGTTGCCACCAACCATCCCGGGCGCACGAAGCAATGGCTGGGCAGCGTGTAGATTTTGCCCTCGTGGCCAAGAAGAGCAAAAGAAACAGTGGACCGAAGCAGGGCAGCGCACGCGCAGAGAAGCTGGCGGCACGCCAAGCAGAGCGTGAAGCCGCTGCCGGCGTAGTCAGCCGCCCGTTCGAGGGCCTTGCCGCCGAGTGCGATCTGGTCGCGCTGCGTGAATTCGTTCCGTCCGCCACGGCTCCGTTGCCGGTCATCGGCTCCGACCGTCCCGTCACGTTGGCAACGGTCCTCCCCGGCGCTGTTGCCGCACTCGTCCGCGACGAGGGCGAGACGGCCACCGGATTTGTCGGTGTCCAGGTTCAGGCGCACTCGGCCGACCTCGGCGCAGACCTCGCCGCTTCGGTGAACTGGATCAAGGACGCGGCCCCCGGCGACGCGCTTTCTGCCGCGAACCCCGATTCCGAGACCCCCGCTGTCACCGCTGTCGTCGATCCCTCGGCACTGCTCGACATCACCGTGCACCAGAACTTCAACTGGTGGATCCCCGAGGGCGTCGAAACCGATCCCGAGGTTGCCGCCACCGTGCAGCACGCCAACTCGGCGATCATGCCCTCTGCACGCCTCGAAGGCGACGGCCTCGTTGCCGCGTGGTGGGTCGACGCCGGCGAGAAGGCGCACCTGCGTTGGGTTCGTCCCGAGAGCGAAGACGACCTGATGCTCGCGCTGGCGCGCGTGCACGCGACCGGTGGACTGCATCTGGGTGAGGGCTCGCGCTACGCAGGCTCGTTCCGCACCCACGGCCTGTTGGTTCCCGTCTTCGACCTCGACCGCGAAAAGCATGCAAACGAGTGGGTAGCGGCAACCGTCGAGCTCGGTGAGCGTCTTGCCGAGGCTCTGGCCGTCGATGCTCCGCTGACCTCGGCCGAGCTTCGCTCGCGCGACGGACTTCGTGGTCGTCAGGTCACGCTGCGCTGATTTTTTCGCCCGAACTATAGGCGTTACGCGAAGTTACGGTTAATGTTGGTGACATGACCTTGTCGCATGACATCTCCGGTAGTGGTCCCACGCTTGTGCTCGTCCATGGCATCGTCCATCGACGGCAGGCGTGGGATTCGCTTTTGGACCAGCTGACGCCGTACCGCCGCGTCGTCACCGTCGACCTGCCGGGTCACGGAGAGTCGCTGCTGCCCGAACTCGGTCCGGACGTCATGGGACAGCTGATCGACGATGTCAGTGAGTTCGTCAAGGAAGTGACGCCGGCGGGGGAGCGTGCCCACGTCGCGGGAAACTCCCTCGGCGGCTGGATTGCCCTCTCGCTGGCAGCGCGCGGAGATGTCGCGTCGGCGACAGCTCTTTCGCCGGCCGGGTTCTTTGTCAATCACCTCGATCAGGTGCGAGCGATCAACACGTTCCGTGCACTGCGTGGCACGGCCAAGCTCATGGGTGACGGATTGCCACGCGCATTGCGGTACAAGCTGATTCGCTATCCGGCGCTCGCCGCGTTCTTCGCTCACCCGAGTCATGTCGGTTATGCAGCGGCGTTGGCCGACTGCCGTTCGCTCGTGTCGAACGAACTCGTCGATCTCGGTCTCGAGATGGACTTCGTGCTGCCGCCCATCGTGGATCCCACTGTGCCGGTGACGGTTGCGTGGGGTCGACGCGATCTCATCCTGCCCGTGTATCAGGCGCAGCGCGTGAAAAAGCCGTTCCCGCAGGCAAAGTTGATGGTTCTGCCCGGCCTTGGGCACGTACCGATGACAGATGCCCCCGAGCTGATCAGTTCGATCCTGCTGGCAGGAAGCGAACCGTTCGGCTCGAGGGCAAAATCCGTGAGTGCTGCAGGCTAGATGGTTCCGCCGGCTGCGCTCGGTGCACCGGTGGTGTCACCGACGGTGCTCATCTCGCGGGACACGAAGTCTTCGAGGTCGAACAGGTTGGCGCCTGCGCGGTCCGCGATGGTGAGAAGTGTTGTCATGCTTGCAACTTCCTCGACCTGCTCCTTGAGGAACCACTGCATGAACTGCTCGCCGAGGTAGTCGCCTTCTTCGCGGGCAGTGCTCGCGAGCTGGACGATTTGCTCGGTGACCGTCTTCTCCTGCGTCAGCGCGAGAGCGATGGGCTCGCGGGCATCCTTGAAGTCGGCCTTCGCGGCGTCGACGCCGGTGAGTTCGACATTGATGTCGCGATCGAGGAAATACTGAACGATCATCATGGCGTGGTTACGCTCTTCCACAGCCTGCTTGTAGAAGTGCTTTGCCAGCTGTGGCAGATCCGCATTGTCGAAGTAAACCGCTGTCGCGATGTACTGATGCGAAGCGTTGAACTCGTTGCGAATCTGGTCTCGGAGTAGTGCGTGGAATTTGGTCATGTGAGTCTCCCCAGAAGTCATGAATTCCAAGATAGTGCAGGTCAGAGGCCCTGTCATCCCAGTATGACCTTATTGTGGTAAGCGTTCCCAAACTAAAGAAGACCTAATTTTTCTTCGAATTCGGTGAGGTTATCGAGCCCGGTGAATTCGAATGTTTCATTTAGGAATGTCCATTTCACCAGGCGAGTTCCGCGCATTTACCGTCGCTTCCCTGTAGTTCCACCTGTACGGTGGCGTGCCCCAGTTCGAATACCTCGGCAAGCAAGGTTCGGGTTGCTGCGAGCACCGTTGTGGGATCGGCGTCACTGACCGCGGTGACGTGAACGGAAGCAACTTCCATCCCCGAGGTGAGTGTCCAGACGTGCAGATCGTGCGCGTCGACGACTCCCGGCAGAGCGTTGATCTTCTCGATGATCGAGGTGACGTCGATGCGGTCGGGAGCCTGCTGGAGGAGGATGCGAACGGCGTGGCGGCCCAGGTTGAAGGCACGTGGCAAGACGAAGAGGCCGATCGCGACGCCGATGACGGGGTCGGCGTAGCGCCAACCGAACGCGAGCGTGACCAAGCCGCTGACCAGGACGCCGATGGACCCGACCATGTCCGCCATGACTTCGAGGTAGGCGCCGCGGATGTTGATGCTTTCCTTCGCGCCGCTGCGCAGCATGAGGAAGGCGATGACGTTCATCGCCAGACCGACGACGGCGACTGTCGCGACGGGAAGGCCGGGAACCTCGGGCGGATCCGTGAAGCGGCTGGCGGCCTCGTAAAGCACCCACCCGGCGACTGCGAAGAGCAGGATCGCATTGGCCAGTGCCGCAAACACTTCCGTGCGGTACATGCCGAAAGTACGGTCGGGGCGCCGGGCGGCACGCTGTGCGACGAGGATCGCGGCGAGCGCCATGAAGATGCCGAAGATGTCTGTGAACACGTGCGCCGAGTCCGAGAGCAGGGCCAGTGACGAGGTGAAGAGGCCGACCGTCACCTGCAGCACGAAGGTCACCAACCCGAGGCCGGCGGCGATCCACAGTTTGTTGACATGCTTGCCGCTGTTGCTGGTCGCAGCCTCGGCGGGGGAGATTCCGTGCCCGTGTCCGTGTGACATCGAAGGTCCTTTCGTCGACGCCAGCCTATACACATATGCATATATGCGCAATAGTGCATGTTTTAAAAACTATGCAACATAGTTGTAAGGTGGCGGCGTAGACCTTCATTTGTCATCGACGCGAGGACCGAGAAGTGGGAAGACATCGAAAATCCGAGCCGATCAGACCCGGTGGGCGCATGGCCGCGGTTTCCGTGGCGACGGGTGCAATCCTCGCGTCCGGCACTTCCATCGGGCACGCGTCGCCGCCGTCGGTTGTAGTCGAGGATGCATCTGCGGTGTCGGCGCCGGAGATCCTCGACCTTGTCCGGTCGACGGATCTTGCCGGAATAGCCGAACAACTCGGCAAGACGCGACAGCTCGAATCCGAGCGAGCGGCGCTGGCGTACGAGGCCGAAAAGCCACAGGTGATGGCCCCCGTCAGCGGGACGATGACGTCCAACTTCGGTCCACGGTGGGGAACCACCCACTACGGTCTCGACATCGCGAACGCGATCGGAACGCCCATCGTGTCGGCGACCGACGGTGTGGTGCTCGAATCCGGTCCCGCCGCGGGATTCGGGCTCTGGGTCCGCATCCAGCAGGACGACGGGACCGTCGGCGTCTACGGACACATCAACGAGGCGCTCGTGGTTGCGGGTCAGAAGGTGCGGGCGGGTGAGTTGATCGCGACCGTGGGCAATCGTGGACAATCGACAGGACCACACCTGCACTACGAGGTGTGGCAATCTGACGGACAGAAGACCGATCCGCTCGTGTACCTGAATTCCCGGGGCGTGTCGTTCGGGGAGAAGACCACGGGCGACTGAAGTTCTGTCACGACGCGATGGAGGAGCAATGCAGGGGCTGGGCGGACTCGAAGCCGAGGTCATGGATGTGCTCTGGCAGTCCGACGACGCGCTCTCGGTCAAGGATCTGGTCGAGATCCTGGGTGAGCGTCGACAACTTGCGTACACCACGATCCTGACCGTCGTGACGCATCTCTTCGACAAGGGCTGGGTGAGTCGTGAGAAGAAGAGTCGCGCCTACTTCTATCGGCCGAGTCGCAGCCGTGAAGAGGCCACATCCAGAGCGCTGCGCGAATTGTTGGACAGCAGTTCCGATTCCGCTGCCGTGCTGTTGCACTTCGCCAAGACCATGACAGATGCCGAGAACGAGGCCCTGCGCCGGGGTCTTTCCGGGGAAGGTGTGCAATGACATTGGCGTTGCCGATGTTTCTCGGTGCGATGCTCGTGGGATTCCTGGTTCCGAGAGTGTTGCGAGCCGTTTCCTCGGCGTTGTCACCGGCGGTGCTGCTCGCGGCGTGGCTCGGCAGCATGGCGTCGGCTCTGTATCTCGCTCTCTCCGCGGTCTTGGTTCTGGTGTGGCCGAGCCACGCGCCGGTCGAGGGGCTGGTCGACGGTATCGCTCGGTGTTTCAGCGCCTTCGCGCACGGCACGAGTTCATGGGTGGGTGAACTGATCACCGGCACAGCCGTTGCTGTGGTGGGTGTGATCGCCGTTCGGATCGTGCTGGCCGGCCGCAAGCAGGCACGTGAGCACGCGAGGGTCCGAGATTTCCATCGTGATGTTCTCTCGATCGTCGCGCGCCGCGACAACTCGGAGTCCGACGTGTTGTGGTTGGATCATCCGCTGCCTATGGCGTACAGCGTCGCCGGAAAGCCTGGATTTGTTGTTGCGACGCAAGGCTTGTCATCCGCTCTCAGTGGAGGCGAGCGTGATGCTGTCCTCGCGCACGAGCGTGCACACCTGAGCGGCGGTCATCACCGAATTGTCGGTGCGTGCGAAGTCTTGGCCGCTGTTCTTCCGCGAGTGCCGTTGTTCGCGGCGGCACCCGCTGCCGTCGGCGCGATCGTCGAACTGTCGGCGGACAGACACGCCGCTCGCGTCACCAGCCCGGCTGCGGTGCGTTCCGCCCTTGCCGTGGTGTCGAAATCGCCGCTTCCTCAGCCGGACTGGAGCTTGAGCGATCGCGGCAGCGCGACCGCGGTGCGATTGAGTTCCCTGGTCGACGGCGACGTGGCGTCGCCTCGGCGACTGACCTGCGCGGTGGCGGCCTGTGCGCCGGCCGCTGTCACGACGGCCGTTGCCGCAGCCGTGACGGTGGCCGTCTCCGCGGGGATCTGCGCTGTTCTGACCTGATCATTCTCCCAAGGCCGAATCGATCTGGGCTTTCAACTGCTCGTAGCTCGGCATCTGGTCCAGCTTCACGTCGTTGAGGAACAGCGTCGGAGTACCTTGGACGCCGAGGCGTCGGCCTTCTTCGAAGTCGCGCTCGACCCGCTCGCGGACGCCGCGGCTGCCGAGGTCGGATTCGAATCGGGCCATGTCAAGTCCGAGATCTTGTGCGTAGGAACGGAACAGCGCCTCCTGTGATTCGGCGGATTCACCCCATTGCGACTGCGTCTCGTACATTTGCTTGTACATCTCGACGAATTTGCCCTGGCGAGATGCGGATTCGACGACCTGCGCCGCGAGAGTGCTGTTGGTGTGACTCGGAATCGGAAAGTATCTGATGCCGAACGTGATTCGACCCTCGTACTCCGCTCTGATCCGCTCCATCGTCGGGTACAGCGCGAAACAGGCTTCGCATTCGAAGTCGAGGAACTCGACCAGGTTCACCTTGCCGTCGGCGGCCGAGGTCAATCGGTACGCGTCGTCGGTGAGGACGGCGGTGGATTGTGCTGCCCGATCGGCGTTCTCGTTGTCTGCCCGAATCGGATCGACGGTGATGAACGTGATCAGTGCTACCGCGAACACCGCGATCAGGGCGGCGGATATCTTCATGCTTCTGGACACTGCTGTGCACCTGTACCTTCCGTCGAATTCCTAAATACTATCCAACATAGTAGTTAGGTGTAGAGTCGACGGTACCCGCATGGAGACGAAGGAGGACCCGCCGGTGAAGCGTTCGTGAATGACACGCCGCCGCCGTCGATCGGGCAGATGCTGGAGTGGGATACCTCATCCCTCCCGCTTCTTCCTGCCCTGGGAGTTGTTCTTGCACTCTGGTATTGGACTGGCGCTCAGCGAGTTCGCGCGAGTGGGCGACCGTGGCCGTGGCATCGGACAGCATGTTTCCTCGGTGGGTGCCTGCTGCTGATCGCGGTGACCGGACTGAAGGTCGAGAGCTACGGCTACGAACTCTTCAGCGTCTGGATGTTCCAACACCTGACGCTCTCGATGGCGATCCCGCCGCTCTGGGTACTGGGCTCGCCGGGACTGCTGCTACTACGTTCGACGCCGCACCGAGGAATAGGAAAAGGCATTCTCGCGCTTGCCCTCTCGGCATTGCGCAGCCCGCCGGCGCGGTGGATGCTGCACCCCGGGTTCACGATCCCGGTATTTCTGTTCAGCTACTACGGGATCTACCTGTCGCCGATCTTCGACACCGTCTCGGCGTTACCGGCTGGACACGTCTTTCTCGAGATCTTCTTTCTCGCCAGCGGTCTGCTATTCATCATGCCGGTGCTCGCCACCGGCCCACTGCCGGTGCGACAGAGCTACCTCGGCCGGTGTTTCGACCTGTTCGTGGAGATGCCGCTGCACGTGTTCATCGGCGTCGTACTCATGATGGCGACAAAGCCGCTGCTGACCACGTTCGTGGATCCGCCTCCCGAGTGGGGCGTGGACGTGATGCAGGATCAGCAGCTGGCGGGCGCCCTCGCGTGGTCGTACGGAGAGCCCGTCGCGCTGGTGGTGGTCGTGATCTTCGCGATGCGCTGGAACCGCGACGACAAACGGATGAATGCCGACCTGGACCGCCGCGCCGAGATCGACGGCGACAGTGATCTTGAGGCGTACAACAATTTCCTCAGATCACTGAACGCCGCCGAGCGGCCTGAGACTCGGTAGGCCGGTGGCCCTCAGACGCCGCCGCCGGCGGGCGTCGGCGCCATTGCGTCGGCAGCGGCCGGGGTGTTCATCTCGCGTGCGACAAACGTTTCGAGGTGGAACAGGTTGTCGCCGGCGCGGTCGACGATGGTGAGAAGTGTTGTCATGCTTGCCACTTCCTCGACCTGTTCCTTGAGGAACCACTGCATGAACTGCTCGCCCAGGTAGTCGCCGGTATCGCGCGCGGTGCGTGCCAGCTGCGTGATCTGCTCCGTGACCGTCTTCTCCTGCTCGAGTGCCAACTCGACCGGAGCCCGGACACTGTCGAACTTCGTCACGACGTCGTCGATGCCCGGAACGTCCACGTCGAGGTCGTTGTCGAGCAGGTACTGGATCATCATCATCGCGTGACCGCGTTCCTCGGTGGCCTGGCTGTAGAAGCGCGCGGCCATCTGCGGAAGATCGTGTGCATCGAAGTACACCGCTACCGCGATGTACTGCTGCGATGCAGTGAACTCGTTACGGATCTGCTGACGCAGCAGAGTGGTGAATTCGCTCGAGTTCTTCGCCTGTGTCATCCCAACAGGTTACTGGGTCGTCGCCGCTGAGAGGGAGCTACTTCTTGTCGAGCTGATCGATGACGAAGCCCACAGTTTCCGGTCGGTACCCGTAGACGAACGAGTCCTTTTCGCCGACGTACCAATCGCCGCACTGAAAAGAACTGCCCTTCTCGACCCCCGTCGGCCACCACTGTGCGGACAACGATGCGGGACGAGTTTCGACGGTGGGTCGTGCGATGCAGCTGTTGTGATCTATCTCCGCGATGTTCGCAGTCATTCGCAGGATGCGTTCGTTGCCGGTGGTGCGGATGACCTCGTCGATACCCGTTGCGCCGGCGGGAACCCAACTCGGCAGTGTGTCGATTCCGTTGGATGCTTGTGCAAAAGAGAAGGTTTCGGTTTTCTTGTACGCCTTGGAGTCGTCGAACTTCTCGAAGGTTCCGGAGCAGGACGTCACGAGTGCAGCAGCTCCGACGGCGGCGGCAACGACGGCGAGAGTGCGGAATCGGCGGTGTGTTGTGTTCATACCTTCACGGTATTTTTCGGCCGCCGATTCCGCGTCCTGCCGGAAAGCGATTTGTTCGCCGGGCTTGTCCTCCCGCGGTACTACCGGAACTCAGGGCGATTACCCCGTGGTGATCAGATCCTGTGGAATCTGCTGATCGTTGGCCAGGGCGTCGAAGAACTGCGAAGCGCGCGCCTTGTCCCACAACAACACGTTGCCCGAACCGTCCACGTCCTCGAAACCGGCGACCGGAACCGTCGTGGTGGTCATCCCGCCGCGAAGCGCCCAGGCGAGTGAGGCCAGATTCCAGATGTGATCGCCTTCGTCGACCTGTAGAGATTTGGCGGTATCGGAGACGAGTGGCCACAACCGGAACGGATTGAGGAACGTGGTCGGACTCGTCGCCTTCGACAGCAACGCCGACATGAACTGGCGCTGGTTGTTCATGCGGTCGAGGTCGGCGAGCGCCGTCGCGCGAGTTCGCACGAACCCGAGTGCGTCCGAACCCTTCAAGTCCTGGCATCCGGCGGGGAGGTTGATCCCGGCCAGCGGATCGTCGATCGGCTGTGCCAGGCACACGTTGACGCCACCGACGGCGTCGACGATGCCGGCGAACCCGCTGAATCCGATCTCGGCGTAGTGGTCGATGCGAAGCCCCGTTGCCTCTTCGACGGTCTGCACCAGCAATGGAGCGCCACCGAAGGCGAAGGCGGCGTTGATCTTGTCCGACCCGTAGCCGGGAATCGGAACGTACGAATCGCGAGGGATGCTGACCATGGTCGTCTTCCCACTTTTGGGGACGTGGACCAAGATGACCGTGTCAGTGCGCTTGGGGCCGGTGTCACCGCCCGTCGCAAGGGCTTGCTCCTGCTCGGGGGTGAGCCCCTCACGACTGTCGGAGCCGACGATCAGCCAGTTCGTGCCCGGAGTATCGGCGACGCGTCCCGCGTAGTCGGGCAGCGCGTCGATTCGATTGAGCGAACTGTCGACGTAGTAGATCGCGCCGGCCAGCGCGAGCAGCAAGACCAACAACGTGATGCCGATACGTTTACCCCAGCTACGACGCTTGCGGGGGCGTCGCTGCTTCGGAGGTTCTGGAGGGCGCGGCGGGGCGTTCGGCGGGGTTCGGCGCGGCGGTGCGGGCGCGTACTTCGCCTGGCGCTGCGGATCCTGACGCGGCGGCCCCTGCCTGCGCGGGTCGTCCTGAAACGGTTGCGGGCGCTGGGTCGGCGCCCAGTCCTCACGCCTGGGCTGCTGCGGCGCTTGTGGTGGGACCTGTGACCAGGCCTGATTGGCCGGATTCTGCTGCTGCGGGCGTCCGTCGCGGCGAATGACCGTCGGCCCTTCCGGCGGCATCGGTGGACGCCGCTGCGGGGGTGGGCCCTGACGGGGTGGATTCTGGCGTGGAGGGTTCTGCCTCGGAGGCATCGGTCCACGCGGAGGTGGCCCTGGCGGCTGGCGCCGCGGAGGGCGCTGAGGATATTCGGAGTCGCCGGTCACCAGTTCACGGTACCGGTCACGGCAGCCAGGAGACGTGATCGCGCAGGAGGGCGTAACCGATGAACGCCACCATGTCGATGAGAGCGTGGGCGATGACCAGCGGCCAGAGTTTCCCGGTGCGCTGCCAGTACCGGCCGAACACGAGCCCCATGATCACGTTTCCGACGCCGCCACCGAATCCCTGATAGAGGTGGTAACTGCCGCGCAGGAGTGACGACGCGAGCAGTGATTTGTTCTCGCTCCAACCCAGCGTTCGGAGGCGAGTGATCAGGTAGGCGACGACCAGCACCTCTTCGGCACCGGAGTTTGCGATCGCGGACAGTACGAGGATCGGCACCCGCCACCAGTGATCGTCGAGCGCACTGGCCTGGACGGTGAGGTTGATGCTCAGTGCCTGAGCCACGAGATAGAACAGCAGACCGGGGAGACCGATCACAGCGGCGAGGCCGAATCCCGGTGCTATGTCGCGCCCGAATCGAGGCTTGGGGGTCAGTCCCGCAGCACGTGGACCGATCCCCGAACGCCACAGTAGATAGAGTCCCAGCGCTGCCCACGCGAGAAGCTTTGCGACGCCCAGCAATTGGCGCGCCAGGTCGATCCAGTCGATGGTGGCCCGCGACGGGTTGAGTGCAACCGTCTGATCCGAGAGCGCAACCGGCGTCGCCAAGGATTCGGCGAGCGAGAGGATCCCGGACAATCCGCTGAGTCCGAAGGTGACCAGCAGGACGATCGTGATCTCGATCCAGACTCCGCGTCTGGCGGCCGGATCGAGGGCCGGGCCGGCCGGGACGGGAGTCGGCGGCCGTAACCAGGTGCGGACGGTTTCGCGGGCATTCACCCGCGCAACGCTAGCCGTTTGATGCGCCGCCCGATCGGAGGCCGTTGAGGAAAGGGCACCCGACCAGCATGCGGATGGCGCGGCTCAGCGCGGGAGCGTCGTCGACGGGGTTGGCGAACGGCATCCACACGTCGCGGTCACCTGTGTGATCCTCGACCCGCAGGCGAAGTCCGTAGCGGTCGATGCCGACTGGGCGAACGCGTCCGGTGCGCATGTACGGGGGAAGCTTGCGCACGAGCAGGTCCACGAGGTCGCGGTGGTCTTCGTCGAGATGCTGCAGCCATGCGGTCTCCATTTCCCAGAAGGGATCGGGGCTGGCGTTCAGCAGTTCGTCCACGGCGACGGGTTCTGCCCCCGTTGAATCAGCGACTACAGCCGAGGCCAGGCTCAAGCGAAGGAGGACCGAGGTGTGGCCGATGTCGAGGAGCCCCGGGTGTGGATGTTCGGATGCGACGTCGTCGGCGAGAACGCGTGCCTCGTAGTCGGGCACGGCGTGCAACGAGCCGCGAAGCCACACGAGGGAGCGCACGGGCTCACGCAGCCGCAGTGGTGCGTGATCGGTGATCTCGAGGACGGCAGGCAGGCCGCCGCCGCCGGAGTTCCAGGCCAGAGCCGCAGCAGCGGAGGCATGTGGGACTGCAACGACGACGTCACCGTTCGAACGCAGGTGATGCACCGACGTGACGGTGGGATCGCTGCCTTCGATGGCGAGAACTGCGTCTTGTGCGCGCACACAGGCGCTGCGGACGCGTTCGGCGGTGGACGGGCCGGTGCTGGTCTTCGTTGCCATGCTGCCCCCTTGGCGGGTGTTCTCTCGAACTCCATCGGATGATTAGGTAAACCTAACCTAAGGCACTTCGGTGTGAATCGCAAGACTTTTGCGCAACTCGCGTGGAATCCGCCGCCTGCGCCGGGGTTACGGTTTGTCTGTGGCCATTCCTCTCTCACTCGGGCTGCCCGCCCCGAGAAACTCGCGCGGACTCCTCGAAGCACTCTTTCTCCCGGTTGTTCCGGCGTCGGTTCTGATCGGTGGCGAAGCAGCAGGCCGGGTTGTCGTCCGTCTCGATATCGATCCGGAAGAACTGCGTGCGGACACGGAAGCGTCGTACGAGGCCGTCCGATTCGACGTCGACGTCACCACCGACCAGATCGACGACGCGATCGCGCTGCGCCTGCCCGCTCCGCTCGCTGTGTATGTCGACGGCGGCGAAGAGGATCTGACACCCGCCGAAGCGGCGCTGCGTCTGTGCGAAGGTGGCCGGATCCCCGGACTCGCCGCCGGTCTTACGCCCACCGAAGTGGCTGATTTCCTGGCGGTACTCGCGCACGAGTCCGTCGGTTTCGTAGCCCGCGCGGCCGACGGCGACGAGGTGATCGCCCTGCTGTGTGGCACCGTCGCTGCACTGCGCGGCGACGACGTGCGCGCCGCGATGGTCGATCCGAAGCCGGAAAAACTTGCCGCGCTGATCCCCGAAGCCGCGTCGGCCATGCGTGAGGTGCTGCTCACGATCGAGGTCGCGGATCTGCCTGCAGTGGAAACGGCTTTGCGTGCCGCGGGTTTGCAGTGACCGGCGTGGGTCGGTGCGTAATCTTTTAGGCGTGCCAAGAATCGCGTATTTCGGTCCGTCGGGAACCTTCACGGAGATAGCTCTCGCCCAGTTGGAGGCTGAGGGCGCGTTCGGCGAAACCGTCGAGCGAGTACCGGCCGGCAGTCCGCCGGCGACTCTCGACATGGTTCGCGACGGTTCCGTGGACGGAGCCGTGGTTCCCTTCGAGAACTCGGTGGAAGGCGGCGTAGCTCCGACGCTCGATTCACTCGCTCTCGGTTCGCCGCTGCAGATCGTCGCCGAAACCGATCTGGACGTGAGTTTCTCCATCCTGGTTCGGGCCGGGACCACCGCCGATCAGGTCCGAACGATCGGCGCGTACCCGCATGCGGGCGCGCAGGTCCGCGGATGGATCGCCGAGAACCTGCCCCAGGCCGAGGTGGTGTTGGCCTCGTCCAACGCCGGTGCGGCCCTGGATGTGCAGGCCGGAACCGTCGACGCCGGTGTGTCCACGGCTTTGGCCGGTCAGATGCTCGGACTCGAGAGCCTGGCGGACAACGTCGCCGATGTAGGCGGCGCCCGCACACGTTTCGTGTTGGTCACCAAGCCGGCCCCGGTTCCGGCGCGGACCGGTGCCGATCGCACCGCGCTGGTGCTTCACCTCGACAACGCTCCCGGCTCCCTGGTGCGTGCACTCTCCGAATTCGCCGCTCGCGGTATCGATCTGACTCGGATCGAATCACGGCCGATGCGAACGGAATTGGGCACGTACCGGTTCTTCGTGGACTGCGTCGGACACGTCGAGGACTCGCTGGTGGCCGAGGCGATGCGTGCGCTGCATCGTAAATCCGGAGTCCGCTTCCTGGGGTCGTGGGCGACAGCGAATTCGACCGGGCCACAACCTCCTTCGGACGAAGAAGCGATTCGGTGGATCGACGAACTCAAGCATGGAGGGGGAGAACGATGACCGGAAGGCTCATCCTCGTTCGGCACGGTCAGACGGAGGCGAATGTCGCCAAACGTCTCGACACCGCACTACCCGGAGCAAAGCTCACGCCGGAAGGGTTGGCGCAGGCCGAGACTTTGGGCATCGGCCTGGCTTCGGCGCCGCCGCTGGCACTCGTATCGTCGTTGGCTTTGCGTGCCCGGCAGACAGCAGGTTTCGTGGAGCAGGCCGCCGGTGTCTCTCTGGACGTGCGGGACGGATTGCACGAGGTGCAGGCCGGTGACCTCGAAGATCGTACCGACGAGGCCGCGCACCGACTGTTCATGGAGACGTTCCATCACTGGCACACCGGCAACCTCGGCGCTCGCATCCCCGGTGGTGAAACGGGATACGACGTCCTGGAGCGGTACGTCCCCGTCGTCAATTCGTTGCGCGAAGAATTTCTCGAAGGCTCACGAGACGGCGGCGACATCGTCGTGGTCAGTCATGGTGCGGCGATCCGTCTTGTCGCAGCCCAGCTTGCCGGTGTCCCCGGTCTGTTCGCAGCCAACAACCACTTGGCCAACACCGAGACCGTCGAACTGTTGCCTTCGGTCGACGGCGGTTGGGAGTGCCTGCGCTGGGGAACCGTCAACCCGCCGTTCGAGCACCGACTCATCCCCGGTGCCGACGACGTGATGGGCTGACGGCCGGCTTCACCACCAACCGGTCTGGACGCTCAGTTGGCGCCCGAGTTCAGCGGACAGCGTGCTCACGTAGCTGGCTGTCAGGTGGTGGGAATCGTGATACACCAACACATTTCCCTCCACGACGCGGCACAACTCCGGTCCGCAGACGCCGTCGCTAAGGTCGAGTAGACGGACGTTGGTCAGATCGCCGATCGCCGACGGCGCCGGATTGACGTCGCTGAGCATTTCGGACCGTGGCATCGCGCAGTGATCGGGTGACGTGGTTGTCGCCAGACAGTCGATCGCGCGGTAGGCGACGCCGTCGTGGTGCAACCACGGGGTATCGCGGATGGCGAGCACGTCGATACCGTCGCGCCCCAGTTCCTCCCACACGTGTACGTAAGACTCGGGCGTCACGTCGCCAGGGCCGTCGGAACTCGGCCTGGTTGCCGTCGTGAACACGAAATCGGGTGAGGCGTCGGCCAACTCGGTCAGCACTCCACGCGACCAGTCGACGCAATCCGGATAGTCGTTGTCCGACAACGTCTGCATGGAGTCGATGGTGAGCGGGCAGCCCATCTTCAGATACGTGTCGACGCGGAACCCGTGACTCTTGCCGAGTTCGTCGAGCGCAGTGAGCCAGTGCTCGGAGTGCGAACCACCCGCGAGCGCGATGGTTCTGTCTGCGTCGGCGTCGCCGTAGGTGCAGTGGACGACGTCCCGCTCGAGAAAATCGGCGATACAGCCGTCGAGCGTACTGGCCGGAAGGTCCAGTGGCGCATCGAAGATCGAGGGAACCATCGACGCCTTAGGTACTTCGGCACCGTCGGTGAGCGCGAGTGCGCCGGGATGGGTCGGGAGGTCGAGGGTGTCGACTGCCCGCTGGCCCGTCGTCTGGCTGCTCGCGTACGACTGCCAGGCGACCGAAGCGGCGAGGACCACGGCAGCGGTGACGACGCAAGCCAGGACGGTGTACCGGCGCGAGCGGCCTCCGCGCTCCACCGGAACCTCGACCAGGCGCCGGAGTGCAAGCGCCCCCGCGACGGAGAGGGCGATGATCAGTGCCCCGCCGAGCAGGCCGGCTTCGGGGCGTCCGGTGATCACGAGTGCAAACACCAGAATCGGCCAGTGAATCAGGTACAGCGCGAATGCGAACGAGCCGAGCCACGTCAGTGCCGGATGGGCAAGAGTCTTCGACGTCCAAGGCGTGTCGTCGCCGACTCCGGACAGGATCAGCGCAAGAGTGGCCAGCACCGGCACCAGCGCCCACGGGCCGGGGAACTGCTGGGCGCCGTCGAGCACTATGCCGCACAACAGGATCGACGAAAGCCCCGCCCAGCCGATCGTTGCTCTGACCGAGAACGGCAGGGATGCGATCTGCCGACTGCGTGTGCTGGTCATCAGAACGGCCAGCAGACCACCGAGGGCCAATTCCCACAACCTGGCGCCGGAGTCGTAGTACGCCCAGGCTTGGTGACGCGAAGATTTGGCGAGTGCGTAGAGAAAAGATCCTGCGGTCAGAACCAGAAGGGTGACCGCGAGTGACGGGCGGAAATAGTTGGGATTCACGCGTGAAGCGACATAAGCGATCACGGAGACCAGTGCGATGGCCAGGAGATAGAACTGACCTTGTACGGCCATCGACCACAGGTGCTGCAGGGGAGTGACCGAGCCGTCGGCGGCCAGGTAGTCGCTTGCGGTGCTGGCGAGCTGCCAGTTCTGGAAGAACCCGAGCACCGCGATCAGTTGATCGCCCAGATCGGCCCAGCGTGTGCGTGGCAGCAGCAACGCGGTCCCCAGTGCGGTCAAAATGCTGACCACCGCGATCAGGGGGAACAGCCGCAGAAACACCCGCCGCAGGGCCGGGACCGGGTTGAGTGAACCCCCGGCTTCGGCGCGTCGAACCAGTGAGCCGACGAAGAAGTATCCGGACAGAACCAGGAAGACGTCCACCCCGCCCGATACCCGTCCGAACCAGACGTGGAATACGACCACCAAACCGATGGCGAGGCCACGCAGTCCGTTCAGGTCTTGTCGGTGCGGTGTTGTTGCCCGTTCTTCGTTCGGCCGGTCGATCGTGGCGACCGAGCCTTGTTCGCCCGGTGACGACGGTTGACGCGAGAACTGCATGCTGAAGTAAGGCTCCGGGCGTTGAAGGGACGCCCCGAGGTTACCCGGAAGTCTCCGGCGCCGATTCCTCGAGTTCCGTTACCAGAGCGTTCACGGCTTGTCGGAGGCGATGGGATGTTCCGGAACTGATGGACGTCCATTCGGTGCCGTCGGCGGCCCGAGTGGTCGAACCGACCAGCCGACCCGACAAGGTGTCGTACACAGTCACTGCGCCGGTCATGAGCGTCGTCGCTCCCAAACTGTGTGGTATTCCGACCAATTCGGCGAAGGCGGTGCATGTGACGATTGCGCCACCCAGTTGGCGCGCGTCGTCTTCGGGTATTCCGGCGTTGATCAAGGCCGAGGTTACGCTGCCTGCATCCGGGCCGGCGCCGAATGCCAGGCTGAGCATCTCGGTCGGTGCGTTGATCACGGCAATCGGCATTGCTTCGGCGCTGCCGAGCGCGGTGACAACGGGTGCAGTCGGTTCGGCGGTGACGCTGCACAATGCGAACGAAGAATCGGTTGAAGTCGCTTCGACACAAAGGAACTCGCCCTGTGCGACGCAGAGGCGTGAAATCCTTCCACCGACATGCCGACGCAGCGCCAACTCCCATTTGGGGTGGGTCAGGACGCGCAGGCGGGCACTGAGGTCGTGATGGATCTCCCCGCCGGGGAGGAGATCGCGCTCGGAGAGTGAATCTGCCGCGGACTGCATCGCCGTACGGTGAGCGCTCGCACTGCCGTGAACCGTCGCACCACCGAGAACCACGGGAAGCGCATCGAGTCCGAGTCGCTCACGTACATAGTCGATTTCGTCCTGTGACAGGGCGACGACAGGTAAATTCCACCCCTCAGGTGAGGTGCCGAGGTCCACCATCAATGCTCTGCAGTTTCGAGTGCGCCACCGATCACGGACGGGATGACTGTTCGGCCGTCGGCGAAGTGCTCGAAGTGCTTCAGGTAATCGGGTGTGTCGTGCTCGGTCTCGTCTTCAGATTGGGCCGCATGACGGCCGCCGGCGATCGGCGCAGATCCGCCTGCGGTTCGGGCCGGATCCACCCTGACGGTATCTGTGGTGCCCTGAACCGGCGAGGTCACGGGGTTCTGGCGCGTGGCGCTCTGGCCGGTGGAGGGATCAGGAAGAGCGTGCCGACCGGTGCTGCTGCTCGACGACGAGCCCGCGATTGCTCCGGTTCCGGTAGTCGCGGAAGCTGCGCTGACCTGTGCCGGTGCCCGGCTTGCCGACGGGGTGCCGAACAGTGATGGTGTGGAAGCGCCGAGTCTTGCGCCGCCGAGTCCCGCGCCGCCCAGTCCGGTGAGTCCTGCTCCTGCCGTCGCGAGAGCTGATGCGGCAGTGGTGGCGCCTGTGACTGCGGTGGTGGTGGCGCTGGCTGCGGTGGCAACTCCACCGGAGATGGCACCGGCTTGTGAGGCAGCGGCGGCAAATACCGGGTTGGAAACTACGGATGCGACAGCAGCGGTGGCGGCGCGCACGGGATCCGCGATTGCGTCAGCGAGCGTGGATGCCGCTTGCACGACGGACTGTCGTGCGGCGCTGCCTGGGCTTTCGGCCGAAGCGGATGCCCCAGCTGTGGGTTCCGCGATGGACGGTGGTGAGTCGAAGTTCTGCTGCACGGCCAGATGGGCCGTTGCGGCGTCGTACGTTTCCATCGTCACCGCCGCTCGAATTTTGAGAGCTTCTTCGGCAGCCTCGGCGGCAGCGGCACCGCCGACCAAGGCACCGCCGATGGAGTACGCGGCGACCTTGGCCGCTTGAACTGCTGCAATCTCGGCCAGGGACGGCATGGCGAGGGTGGCAACCGTGTACGAACCGGACTGCACCTGGGCCTTACCTGCAGTTTCTCCCGCGAGCAACGCGGCAGCAGCAGCCCATTCCTGAAACGGCGCGAACTTACTCAATGCGGCATCCGCTGCTTCTCCGGACCACCCGGTGCGAAGATCCGCCATCACGCGAGAGATGGACGCAGCGGTGTCGGTCAGTCCGGACGACACGGTGGACCAGGCTCCGGCCGCCACGCCGAGAGGGACCGGCCCGGCTCCGGCGACCAGTGCTGCGGAGTTGGGTGCTGCGCCCCGTGGATACCAGATGACGCCGGTGATGCCGACCATTGTTCTTCCCCCCAGGAAGTGTGACTGTGTTGCCGAGTTACCGAGCTCGATTTCTGTCGATCAGATCGGTGCGGCTGCCAGGCTGGACTTGGTGAGCTGGTCTTCGAGCTCGTAGGCAGCTGCATTCTTGCGCAGAGCTGCCGCAGCCGCGGTGAGCTCCTCGATTGCCCGATCGGTGGACGAGGCAAGGCTGCCCGAGATGGTGTTGAAGTAATTTGCCGCGCTACCGGACACTTCTTCGGATCCCGCTGGGAGAACGCGTAGCGTCGGCTGCGCAGTAGAGACGATTCCGCGCAATCGCGTCGCCGCGGACTCGAGTTCCATTGCGGCGGCAACTAGGGCTTGAGGGTCGACGTGCATAGTGCCGAACTCCTTCCTGACCAGGGCGGATAAGTGGTCGGGAGGCCGTGCGCACAGCCGTCGATATCCCCCCCGCACATACTTTGATGCATACCGCCCGCTTTTGGTTCCCCCCGAAATCGGACGACTTTGCCTTCAGCCCCAGCCGAGTTCGTGCAATCTGTCTTCTTCGATGCCGAAGTAGTGCGCGATCTCGTGGATGACGGTCACGGCAACCTCGTGAACAACCTCGTCCTCGGATGCGCAGATGTCGAGTATCGAATCGCGGAAAATAGTGACCGTGTCCGGCAGGTACCCACCGTAATGAGAATCCCGCTCGGTCAGAGCGACGCCCTGATACAAACCGAGCAGCCCCGGTTCTTCCTCGTCACGTGCTTCGACAAGCACCACGACATTGTCGATTGCCTTGGCAAGTTCGGGCGGAATCAGATCGAGCGCCTCGCCGACCAGTTCCTCGAACCGGTCGGGCGTCATAGTTACCGTCATGGCTTACGACGGCGGAGCTGCGCCGGGCAACGGCGTCGGCAACGACCGACCTTCCGGTGCAGCGGGTGGCGGGACCGGAGCGGCGCCGTTGATCAGGATGTCGCCCTTGGCGCTTCCGGTGATCGCGGCAAACCCGCCGGTTTCGACCTCTTTGCCGATCGAACAATTGACTCGGCGGCTGCCGGCCAACCAGCTTTCCAGTGAAATGTTGTCCCAGAACAGTGTCAGCGTCTTGTCGCGAAGCGCGTCTGCGGAACCAAGGTACTCGTTGGACGCCTGAGTGCAGACGCCCTCGAGATAGCGGTCCTGATCTTCGACCGACGGCATTGCGCCCGGGAATTGAGTGCCGAGGTCTATCACCGAAATAACCTCGTATGCATGCGGTTTCGCGCAATCGACCGGATCGGTGGGGAGGTTCTGGTTGATGCCGATGCACGTGCCGACGTCCCACACGTTCGACTGGTCCTGGTCCGCCACGCGGCCAACGAACGGTTGTAGCTCGCCGGTCGTGGTCGAGAACTGCAACCCGCAACGCAGTGCGCGCTCGCCCGAAGCCCAACCCGATTCACTCGGGAACATCAAGCCGACGCTGAACTTGCCCTTGGGATCGAATTTCGAATCGAGGTAGGACATGACGATGGGTGTGCAGTGCTCGTCGCGTAGTTCGGCGAATCGAAGGGCGCCCGGGTACCGGGAACCGGGGCCGAACTCGGCACCCGGGAACACCGAGAGGTCGAGTGGTCCGGCTACCTCGAAGCGGTGTTCAGTTCCGCACTGAACCTTCGACATGTCCGTGCGGTCTCCGCCCGACTCGGTCGCAGGCGTCCAGTTGAGACAGTCGCCGGCCGCAGCCGCGGTGAAGGCGTCGTCGCGAGTAGATCCCGTCGCTGCGGGACCGCCACCACTGACACTGACCGAGGACGAGTCGTCCTTGTTCAATCCACCGGAAATCGCGATCGTTGCGATCGCGGCGACCACCGCACCTACCGCCACGGCAGCCAGGACCCGACGGGTGCGACTCGCGGAGACAGTTTTCTTCGCCGGCGTCCCCTGGGGATCTGCCGGATCTGGCGACTTCTCGATCTTGTCTTCGGACATCGATTCCATCATGCCTGTTGCCGTGGCGATATCGAACCTTCACTACAAAACTCACAATCGCGTCTGTGAGTATTTTGTAGTAATGAGCGAAAACACCCCACTCGATCCCGAGGCTGTCGAGCTGGCGGGCCGGCTCTTCGACATGGCACGAACCGGTGATGCAGCCGGGCTGGCGTCGTACGTCGATGCCGGAGTTCCCGTCAATCTGACCAACGAGAGTGGCGACACGCTCGTCATGTTGGCGGCGTACCACGGTCACGCTGACGCCGTCGTTGCCCTGATCGAGCGCGGCGCCGACGTCAACCGGCCCAACGACAAGAACCAGACGCCCCTTGCCGGGGCGGTCTTCAAGGGCGAGGATGCGGTGGTGAAAGCGCTGGTGAGCGGGGGAGCCGACCCGAAAGGTGGACACCCGACGGCGGTCGACGCGGCTCGGATGTTCGGACGCGAGGACTACCTGAGTCTGCTCGAATCGTGATCTCTCCCTCTCCGACGTGGACGTGACCGTCGGAGAGCTGCAGTGAGTGGGTAAAGTTCGAAGTCGTGATTGACCTCAAGTTTCTCCGTGAGAACCCCGAAATCGTCCGCGAGTCGCAGCGCACCCGTGGAGAAGATCCAGGACTGGTCGACGCTCTGCTCGAAGCCGACGCGTCCCGACGCGCTGCCGTTCTGACCGGAGACAACCTCCGTGCAGAGCAGAAGGCCTTCGGCAAGAAGGTCGGACAGGCATCTCCGGAGGAGCGTCCCGCACTGCTCGAAGGTTCCAAGGAACTGGCGGCAAAGGTCAAGGAAGCCGAGGCCGCGCAGCACGAGGCGCAGGCCGCGCTCGACGCCGCACACCGCGCGATTTCCAACGTCGTACAAGAAGGTGCGCCGGCGGGCGGCGAGGACGATTACATCGTTCTCGAACACGTCGGTGAGATTCCGAAGTTCGACTTCGAGCCGAAGGATCACCTCGAGCTGGGCGAGTCGCTCGGCCTGATCGACATGGAACGCGGCGCCAAGGTTTCGGGTTCGCGCTTCTACTTCATGACCGGCTACGGGGCCATGCTCCAGCTCGGACTGCTGCAGTTGGCTGCGCAGAAGGCGATCGCCAACGGATTCACGATGATGATTCCGCCGGTGCTCGTACGCCCGGAAATCATGGCCGGTACCGGCTTCCTCGGTGCTCACTCGGACGAGATCTACCACTTGCAGGATGACGACCTGTACCTCGTCGGAACTTCCGAGGTACCCATGGCCGGCTACCACTCGGGCGAGATCCTCGAACTGAACGAAGGCCCGAAGCGCTACGCCGGTTGGTCCTCGTGCTTCCGCCGCGAGGCCGGAAGCTACGGCAAGGACACCCGCGGCATCATCCGTGTCCATCAGTTCGACAAGGTCGAGATGTTCACGTACTGCCGTCCCGAGGACGCCGACGCCGAACACCAGCGTCTCCTAGGGTGGGAGCGAGACATGTTGGCAGCCATCGACGTTCCGTACCGCGTGATCGACGTCGCCGGCGGAGACCTCGGTTCTTCGGCTGCGCGTAAGTTCGACTGCGAGGCATGGGTCCCGACGCAGGGCACTTACCGCGAGCTGACATCGACGTCCAACTGCACGACGTTCCAGGCCCGCCGCCTCGGAGTTCGGTACCGCGACGAGAACGGCAAGCCGCAGACGGCCGCCACTCTCAACGGCACCTTGGCTACGACGCGCTGGATCGTGTCGATTCTCGAGAACCATCAGCAGGCCGACGGCTCGGTGCGAGTGCCCGAGGCATTGGTGCCGTTTGTCGGCACGGATGTGCTTCGCTGACACGCTGAACCAACACAATCAGGGCCGCGACGGACTCCGTCGCGGCCCTTTTCGTACTTTCGTACTGGTAGGTTTGGAACTTTTTCTGAACTGACGAAATATCAACTTTTTCCCGCCGATTGGCGCGGTGACCACCAAAAGCGTTGTCGATGGGCCGCTTTGGCGATAGTTTTGCGTTCAATCGAGTTTCCATACCCTGCTTTTCCATCCCGCGTCTGGTGATACGAGGGTGAGTCCGGGGTGAATTGGACAAGTGTCTTGCCAAAAGTAGTACACGTACTAGTTTTTTCGTTATGTTGTGACGGCGCGCACACGTTTTGTCCGAATCCACTGCTCATGTTTGCCCTTCCGAAGGAAGTGCCCATGCCCCAAATCTCTCAGTTGCGGCGATTCGCCGTGCCCATAACCGGAACCGCCATGGTCGCCGGAATGCTGCTGGTCGGGTCCCCAGCCTCAGCAGTTCAAAGCCAATTCAACTTCTCTACCTCTTGCCAGGCGAAAGCACTCATCACTGTCGACAAAGTGACTACGAGTTTTGTCACCGTGGATGCCCCCACATCAGTTGCTCCGGGTGAAACCTTCACTATCCGAATGCAATCCAATGGACAGTCTTTTCCGAACTCGGATTCGGGCGCCACAACAACCAATTTGTCGCGCTTGAAGAACGATTTCGATGTCCCGGCAAATGCCACCTTCATCAGTGCGGCGATCGTGCCCGGAACCTCGTTCAACTTGGAGAACGTCGCTCCCAGTGTCATCCGCATCAACGAGGCTGGAAGCCCTGACGCGGCGGGTCCATATCTCCGAATCTCGGGTAACAACGAGGTGATCGGAAACAGTCCCAGTACCAGCACGAACAGTGAGGGTGGGATCCGCGCACCCAAGACGAAAAAGAACCTCGACGGGAGCACCAACACCAACGGTGACAGTTGGTTCAGGATGCCTGCAATCGATATTACGATGATCGCCGGCGCATCCGGTGTGATTCAGCCGAAGGTCAGAACTGCCGGTGACGCTGCTACATACGGCAACGACAAAAATTTCAATACACAGCTTGCAAAAGCGAGTCTCCTCGGCACGCAATGGGCTCCGACCAGATGCACGCCTCGAGATGCGAAGGGTAGCGCTCTCAACGCTGGTGCAGGTCCACTCGCGACGATCAGCATTGCTTCGGCTCCGGTGGATGTCGAGACCACGACGTCACTCTCGGTTCCGGCTACTGCCATCACAGGTACGGCGGTTGATCTGACGGCGACGGTTGCTCCGAACAATGCTGTCGGTACGGTGCAGTTCAAGTCGAATGGCGCTGCGATCGGTTCGCCGGTGACGGTGACTGGTGGTGTTGCGACTCTGTCGCACGCGTTCGATGTTGCTGGTGCGCAGAGTGTTACGGCTGACTTCACTGCTGGTGCAGGGTTTGTGAGTTCGTCGGCGCCTGCTCAGACGGTGACCGTTTCTGATCCGGCTCCGGTGGATGTCGAGACGACGACGTCACTCTCGGTTCCGGCGACTGCCGTCACGGGTACGGCGGTTGATCTGACGGCGACGGTTGCTCCGAATACTGCTGTCGGTACGGTGCAGTTCAAGTCGAATGGCGCTGCGATCGGTTCCCCGGTCACGGTGAGTGGCGGTGTTGCGACTCTGTCGCACGCGTTCGATGTTGCTGGTGCGCAGAGTGTTACGGCTGACTTCACTGCTGGTGCTGGCTTTGTGAGTTCGTCGGCGCCGGCTCAGACGGTGACCGTTTCTGATCCGGCTCCGGTGGATGTGGAGACCACGACGTCACTCTCGGTTCCGGCGACGGCGATCACGGGTACGGCTGTTGATCTGACCGCTACCGTGGCTCCGAATACTGCTGTCGGTACGGTGCAGTTCAAGTCGAACGGCACTGCAATCGGCACTCCGGTCACGGTGACTGGTGGTGTTGCGACATTGAGCCATGCGTTCGATACTGCTGGCGCTCAGAGTGTTACGGCTGACTTCACCGCTGGTGCAGGCTTCGTGAGTTCGTCGGCGCCTGCTCAGACGGTGACGGTGTCCGATCCGGCTCCGGTGGATGTGGAGACCACGACGGCGCTCTCGGTTCCGGCTACGGCGATCACGGGTACGGCTGTTGATCTGACCGCTACCGTGGCTCCGAACAACGCTGTCGGTACGGTGCAGTTCAAGTCGAACGGCACTGCAATCGGTTCCCCGGTCACGGTGACTGGTGGTGTTGCGACATTGAGCCATGCGTTCGATACTGCTGGCGCTCAGAGTGTTACGGCTGA
>NZ_JAZHFF010000011.1:0-1372 GCF_036541985.1 Rhodococcus sp. IEGM 1306 | reverse complement strand
GCTCAGACGGTGACGGTGTCCGATCCGGCTCCGGTGGATGTGGAGACCACGACGGCGCTCTCGGTTCCGGCTACGGCAATCACGGGTACTGCGGTTGATCTGACCGCGACGGTTGCTCCGAACAACGCTGTCGGTACGGTGCAGTTCAAGTCGAACGGCACTGCAATCGGTTCCCCGGTCACGGTGAGTGGCGGTGTTGCGACTCTGTCGCACGCGTTCGATGCTGCTGGCGCTCAAAGCGTTACGGCTGACTTCACCGCGGGTGCTGGCTTCGTGAGTTCGTCGGCGCCTGCTCAGACGGTGACGGTGTCGGATCCGGCTCCGGTGGATGTCGAGACCACGACGTCGCTCTCGGTTCCGGCGACTGCGATCACGGGTACGGCGGTTGATCTGACCGCTACCGTGGCTCCCTCGAATGCTGTCGGTACGGTGCAGTTCAAGTCGAACGGCACGGCAATCGGTGCACCGGTGACAGTCACGTCCGGTGTTGCGACTCTGTCGCACGCATTCGATGCTGCTGGCGCTCAAAGCGTTACGGCTGACTTCACCGCCGGTGCAGGCTTCGTGAGTTCGTCGGCGCCTGCTCAGACGGTGACGGTGTCCGATCCGGCTCCGGTCGACAAGGCGACAAAGACGGTGCTGAGTGTTCAGGGTGAAGCCAAGGTCGGACTGCCTGTTGATCTCTTCGCGACAGTGTCCGAAGATCCCTCGGACGCCCTGGTGCCTTCCGGCGGAACGGTTCAGTTCAAGATCGGTGGAGTCGATCTGGGCGCCCCGGTCGCGGTTGTTGACGGAGTTGCCAAGCTCCCGCACGTCTTCGGAGCAGAAGGCACCTTTGCAGTCTCGGCTGTATTCAGTGGATCCGGGGTGTTCACGTCGTCCACTGCGGAGTCTGTCGACGTCAATGTCACGGTTCCGACCCCGTCGGATGTCGAAAGCTCTACGTCGTTGACGGCTCCGTCCTCGGCAAAGGTCGGCACGGAGGTGCAGCTGAAGGCTGTGGTCAGTTCTTCCGGCGCGACGTCGGGAACCGTCCAGTTCTTCGACGGAACGACTCCGATCGGAACTGCCGTTGATGTTGTCGGTGGGCAGGCCGTGCTGAGCCACACCTTCACCACGACCGGCAACCATTCGATCACCGCGGTCTACAGCGGAGCCCAGGGCGTCACGGGTTCCACGTCGACTGCATCGGTTGTGAACGTCGGTAACGGGGGTGGTGGCTCCGGTTCGCTCGGTTCGCTGTCGCTGCCGTTCGGTTCATGATTCTCCGATGATGTGATGCCCCCTTGCGCCCAGGCGGTTTCAACCGGTCATCGCAACACGAGGTCGGTTTAGTTGGTAGTCAGTAGATCACGCAGGCGCTCGGCTGGGG
>NZ_JAZHFF010000040.1:0-951 GCF_036541985.1 Rhodococcus sp. IEGM 1306 | reverse complement strand
GAACCGCACCGCGGTCCGATCACCAAACTCCGCAGCGGCATCATCGAACCACGCCGACAACGTCGAATCCACACCACCATCGGTGCCGACCCCACTCCAGGAGAGAACACGGTCCAACTCACCGACAGTGAGTACGTCCACATCACCGACAGCAAGATTCGGATCTGCGGTGACGCCACGCAGAACATGCAGGAAGCGATCGGCGAAGTCGACAGCGGTCGATTCGTCGAACAGATCCGTCGCATACGTCAGGGTCGCAGACATTCCGGCTTCAGCCTCTTCGAGAGTGAGCTGCAAGTCGAACTTGGCCAGTGCGGCGTCGAACTCGACTGCAGCAGCACGGAGGCCGGGCATGTCGAGAGAAGTCTGACCGAGGTTCTGGAACGTCAACGCCACCTGGAACAACGGGTGGTGTGCCTGCGAACGAACCGGATCGAGCGCTTCCACGATCCGCTCGAACGGAACATCCGCATGCGCGAACGCCTGCAGGTCCACCTCACGCGCCGACGCCAACAACTCCGCAAACGACATCGACGGATCAACCTCGGTACGCAGCACCAAAGTATTGACGAACATACCGATCACGTCATCGAGCTCAGCTTCACCACGACCCGCTATCGGGGCACCGATCGCAATGTCGGTCGTCGCGGACAGTCGTGCCAACAGCACCGCCAGAGCCGAGTGAACAACCATGAACGGAGTTGCATTCGTTGCCTTGGCCAGTTCGTCCAGCTCGGACCACAGCTGCGGTTCGATGGTGAAACTGTGATTGGCGCCGCGCCCTGAAGCAATCTCGGGACGCGGACGATCACCAGGCAGATCCAACTGCTCCGGAAGATCAGCCAACGCATCCGACCAGAACGCAATCTGCTGCGCGATGACGGACTGCGGATCGTCCTCGGACCCGAGAACCTCACGCTGCCACAACGAGTAGTCGGCGTACTGCACCGG
>NZ_JAZHFF010000010.1:0-197240 GCF_036541985.1 Rhodococcus sp. IEGM 1306 | reverse complement strand
CCGATGGAAGGCAGCACTGAATGCCTTCGAGATAACGTTCGACGGACGGCTGTCTGCCGGACGAAAGTAGTTAGAAACCAATCAATTACACCGTTTTCTGGACAGACCCCGACCGATTCTCGGGTGGAAGTGTTTCCGGCAGCGATACTGCCGCGAGTGCGATCATCGCGATGCCCAGGATGAAGAGAGCGAGAAAGACTCCGCGCCACTGTGTTACGGACATCAGTGCCCCGCCGATGGAGGGGGCCAGGATGGGCGCTACGCCCATGACCAACATCAGCCGCGAAAGTACAACTGCCGCATCGTGTCCGGTGAATAGATCACGAACGATTGCCATCGCGATCACGCCTGTCGCGGCGGCGCCGAAACCTTGAAGGGTTCGCAGCGCAGTGAGGACTTCGATGGACGGAGCAAAGAAGCAGGCCAACGACGCGCCGACGTGAATTACTGTGCCCACGAGCAGGGGACGTCGACGTCCGTAGATGTCGGACAGTGGGCCGATGAGCAACTGGCCGAAAGCCAGACCCAGCAGTGTGCCCGTCAGGGTCAGCTGAACCATCGTGTCCGACGTACCGAATTCCTGCGTGATCTGTGGCAGCGCAGGAAGATACATGTCGACGGTGAACGGCCCGAGGGCGGTGAGAATTCCGAGAAGCAGTACCAATCGGATCCGTGCACCGCCCCTCGGGGCGATCACCGTTCGTTCAGTTGTGCTGTTGGTCAAGGAAACCCGAAACTACACTGTAGTAGTCGTATGGTCGTTCTTCCTGAAGATGATGCGACGCCTTGTCCATGATGTAGAGATGGCCATGGGGAATCATCCGCGCAAGCATGAGCGGGTAGTCCGGGGTGAGGAATGCGTCGTGCATGCCCCAGACGAAGAGCGTCGGCGCCTGGATCTGGCCGAGTTCAGCTGTGAGATCCTGCCAATCGCCACGAGGTGAGTCCGCCGAGGCAGCCAGGGCCATTTCTTCGGGGTCGAGACTTTGCTCGTATCGCATCTGGAGGGTTTCGGCGGGCAACTTCGATCCGTCGAACCATTCGAGACTGGTGATCAAGGTGCGGAGTTTTTCGAGGGTGGGGCCGGTGCCGCCGTAGTAGACGTCGCGGGCGTTGCGGCCACGACGGCCATCCTCGGGGAGCGGCGCGAGTGGACCGTAGAAGACGGGCATGCTGCCCGTGATCACCAGGGAGCGAACGCGTTCCGGGTACTTTGCCGCAAGATTGAGAGCTATGGTGCCGCCCCACGAGTTGCAGACGAAGTCTGCGCGTTCGATTCCGAGTTCGTCGAGCAGGGCAACCACCTTGGCGGCGTGGAAGTCCCACATTGGGCCGGCGATGGTGCACTTGTCGGACCGACCGTATTGCAGCAGATCAACGAGAATCGCTCGTCGATCCGAGGCGAAGAGCGGTGCCACTGGCCCGAAGTCGGACCACGCAGTGCAGCCGGGGCCGCCTCCGTGCAGGAAAATCGTGGGGTCGCCCTCGCCGAGGTCGTAGTAATGGAATGTGACGCCATCTGCTTTGGCGTACAAGCTCTTCGGTTGATCAGCCATGGCTATACCTGACCTCGAGGTGAGCGGTATGGGAAGTATCGCGGTCCGGCAGGCGAACCCGGTTCGTGGCTGTGAGACTTCCGAATGCCTAGCGTGCTGGCATGAGAACAGAACTCGAGCACGCGCGTGATCGCGCGGAGGCGATGATCGGTACGCGGGAAACGCGAGAGTTGGGAACGGTGCGTCCGGCGGAGTCGGTTGCGTTTGCGGTTGCCACCGCCGAGACGGACCCCCGGTTTCTCGACCCGGAGCACCCGGCATTTGCCGTCCATCCGATGTATCTGCCTTCGCTTTTGCGAGGACCGCAAGGTGGCTCCGATCGAGAGTACCGAGCAGACGGCATGTTCCGTGACGAAGTGCCGGGCACAGACGGTATCGACGTGCGCTTGATGGCCGGCGGGCAGAGTGTGACTTTCTTGCGACCGGCCCCGCTGGGTGAGGCTGTCGTCGTAGGGCGAGTACTCGATACCGTGACGACCAAGGGCCGGGCTCCGGACGAGTTTCTGCTGCTCTCGGTCACCAAGACTTACCGGGGTGCGCAGTCCGGCGCATTCGCCGAGGTCGTCGAGAAGTTCATCGTCCGATGACCGAAACAGTAGTCGTGGGCACGCCGATCGAATCGGTGACCTTGGTCTGCGATCCGGTTCGGATCCTTCGATTCGGGGCGTCGACGCACAATTCGCACCGTATTCACTACGACGCCTCCTATGCGCAGACGGAGGGGTTGTCCGCACCGGTGGTGATGGCCCAGTTGCAGGGCACGCTGTTCTTTCGTGCCGCGTCACACTTTGCCGGTGGATACGAAGGAGTTGTGTCCGTCTCCTGGCAGAATCGTGCGCCCGCGCCCGTCGGAACCACACTCGAGGTGTCGGGTGAAGTGTCCCAAATCAACAGTGACCAACTAACTTTGGCATTGCGGGAGCATTCGGACAATGGCGTGCTGTGTGCCGTCGGAACCGCTGTGGTGGTCCGGGTCTGCTGAGCGAACCGAATCCATTGGCGTAGACCGCAATCTCACCCAAGATCTGTTTCATTCAAACGTTCAGTGTCGAGAGGACTTCACATGACTGGTGTCGAGGCGTCGGAAGCCACGTTCGCGCTGCCCGAGCGGCCACGAGCGGCCGGTCGGCAGGATTGGACGGCATGGCCGGGTTACAACGCAGCCGGCAGCGGATACCGCGGTTACTGGTACCCGGTCACGTGGTCGAACCACATCACCAAAGACCCCAAGAGCTTCACCATCTGTGGTGAAAAGCTGGCGATCATCCGCGACGCAGGCAAGGCATATGCCCTGCACGATCGGTGCCCGCACCGCGGCGTTCCGTTGTCCGAGGGCGATCAGCAGTTCCCGGGAACTGTCAGCTGCCCGTACCACGGCTGGACGTACCGACTCACTGACGGCAAGCTGGCCGCGGTCATCACCGACGGTCCGGATTCCAAGATCTGCGGCAAGCTGAACGTCCAGACCTATGCGATCGAGGAGCGACTCGGTCTGGTGTGGGTGTACATCCCGATCGCCAACGAGCCGGCGCCGTCCATCGACGACCAGTTGCCGCGTGAGCTGGTGGAGAACAAGGGTATCGTCGGTGGTCGGATTCAGCCCCGAGAAGGCAACTGGCGCTTCGCATGTGAGAACGGTTTCGACGAGGGACATGCGAAGTACCTGCACCGCACCGCATTGTGGCGTCTGTTCAAGCCGATGCCGACGTGGAACATCACGAGCATCGTTCCGGAGGGACGCTGGATCTACCGCGTGCAGGAAGAGGTGTACTGGGAGGCGGAATTCCCGGGCGTGGGAACCTGGACGAACAAGCGGTGGTGGAAGAAGAAGCCGGACGAGACCCAGATTTCGCAGATCGGAAACGTCGGCGCCGGTCTGGACGTCAATCCTGTGATCGCAGCTCAGAACTTCCCCGGTTTTGCTTCACTGTCCATGCCGGGTGTCCTGCGCATCGCGTACCCCAAGTTCATTCACTACGAGTTCTACGTCCCGGTGGACGAAGACAACCACAAGTACGTCGGCCTCATGGTCAACTTCGTCTCCGGCGCAGCAAAATTGGGCTTCTACGCCAAGTACCTCGGCGCGATCCGCTGGCTGTTCCACGGTCAGTTCTCGGGTCAGGATGCGTGGATGGTCGAGGTCACCGACGCACCGCCGGAGAAGCTGTACCGACCGGACGTGTCGCTGACGACGTGGCGAAATCTGGCAGAGGAAGAGTACGCCGAGAAGATCGCCGACGCGGCCAAGCACACCCCCAAGGCGCCGGTCAGGCCCACCCGAGAGCGCCGGACGCCAACGCCCCGCTCGGCCCCTGTCGCCGACGCTCAGATTCCCACCGGCACCAGCGAATAGGAGAGATACATGTTCAAGATTCTGACGGCTGTCGCTATCGGTGCCGCTGTTGCAGTGGCAGTTCCCAAGCTGTGGCAGCTGGCCGGCGAGCGCAGCAATACTCAGGTACATCAGGTCAATCCATGACCACTGCGAGGGCCGATGCTCTCGCAGGCCTAGGCGACGAGCGCCGGGAATGGGTCGAGCGAGCCTACGCCCATGTCGATCGTGCGCGATTGCGGGATCTCGCCACTTCGGTGGTCAACATTCCCAGTCCGACGGGTGACGAAGCACCGCTGGCCCGCCACATCACGGCGGTCCTGGCAGCGTCGGGCATCGAGGCCCACACAATGGATCTCGATGATCGGCAGGCGAACTCGTGGGGAAGGCTCCGCGGTGACGGGTCGGGACCGGACCTGTTGCTGTATGCGCCGATCGACACCGTCACGACCGGCGATCCGGCGGAAGACCTGCCGTGGGTGGGAAATGAGCTGCGAGCGGATCTGACGCCGCACGCCCAGTTCGACGAGAACTACGTGATCGGATTGGGTGCGTCGAACCCCAAAGGCCACGCCGTCTGCATTGTCGCGGCGGCCGAAGCAATTGCCGCAGCCGGTATTCCGCTCCGCGGTGACCTGGTGCTCGGATTCGGCGCCGGTGGTATGCCGACCAATGCCCGCCCCGGTGTCGGAAACCCCCGACGCAACACCGGCCAGGGCGTCGGCTGCTCGTTCCTCCTGGAACAGGGAGTGTGGGCGGACTGCGCGTTGATCGCCAAGCCCGGCTGGACGGTTTCCTGGGAAGAAGTGGGACTGGCCTGGTTCGAGATCACGGTGCACGGTCTGCACACCTACGTCGGCTCGCGCCACCGGTTGCCGTACCGCAACGCGATTACCGCAGCCGGCGAGGTGGTCGCCAAGTTGGAGGAATGGTTCCCGAAGTACTCGGCGGCGCATCAGGACGGTTTGGTTGCGCCTCAGGGGATCGTTGCCAACATCCGCGGCGGGTGGGAGCGAACAGCGTCGTTCACCCCCGAGCAGGTGCGCCTTACCGTTGATCTACGGCTCAGCCCGCGGACGACGCCCACCGCGGCCAAGCGCGAACTCAAAGCCGTCGTTGCGGAGATCGCACAATCGCTGGATCTGCAGATCGACGTCGAACAGGTTCTTGCCATCCCCGGTGAGGGTTCCGACCCTCGAATGTGGTTGCGCCGCGCCGCAGTCCACGCGTGGGAAGCTGCCGAAGGAGAGCCGCATCAGGACTTCTTCGACGCGAGTGGAGCCACCGACGCAAACATCCTGCGCAGCCGCGGCATCCCGACGATTCGGGTGGGTATGCCCAAGGTGGTCGACGCACCGTTCGAGGTGGACTTCGCGATGGGGATGAACACTGTGGACCTGGCTGCGGCGGAGAGATTTACGAAGTATCTGATCCGAGTGGCCCTCGACACCGTCACCCGCTCGCTCGAGGAAGTAGGAATCGACTGATGGCGAAGATAGTTCTGGGTATCGGTGCCTCCCACAGCACCTTGATGAACACCCATTGGGAAGAGACGACGCACAAGGCGGAGGCCGAACGCTTCCGGGACGCGCTGTATCTGAGCCGGGAGAAGATCGCGGCGTCGAAACCCGATGTTGTCTTGATTCTCGGCTCCAACCACTTTCGCGGTTTCTGGCTGGATCTGATTCCGGCGTTCACTCTCGGCGTCGGAGAGTGCATTTCCAGTGGCGAGTCAGGAACACCCAAGGGGCCGCAACGGGTCGACGTGGAGTTCGCCAGGCACCTTGCAAACGAGCTGATCGAAGGTGGCCGGTTCGATCTTGCCTACTCGGCGCGATTGCAGATCGATCATGGTCAGTCTCACGCGATTCAGTACCTTCTCGACGGAATCGATGTTCCGATAGTTCCGTTGGTGGTCAACGTATTCGCGCCGCCCCTCCCGACGTTCAAGCGATGTGAGGAAGTGGCGAAGGCCCTGCGGGATGCCGTTGCGTCGTATCCGGCGGATACCCGGGTCGTGGTGATCGCGTCCGGTGGATTGTCTCATCGTCTGCCCTGGCCGGACTGGCGGGATCCGCACGGTGAGGACGAGGATTTCATGGTTCAAGCCTGGCTGGACGGCCGGGAGAACTGGTCCGACTACGACGTCCGGCGACGCCAGATCATCCGCGCAGCCGATGCCGCGATCACTCCGGAGTTCGATGACCGAATTCTTGATCTGTTTGCCAGCGGCAAGGCAAGTGAGCTTGCCGAGTTCACGACGCAGCAGATCGAAGACGAGGCGGGCAACGGTGCGCAGGAGTTGCGGACCTGGCTCATGATGGCCGCGATGCTCGACTACGTTCCGGGTGAACGCCTTGCCTACGAAGCGATTCCCGAGTGGCTCACCGGTATGGGTGTCACGATTCTCGATCCAGCTGGAACAGACAGCGCAACAACATAATCTGCACCTTCAGTAAAGGAAGTTTCTCTGATGACAATCTGGAACGAACTTGCCGGGCTCGATTTCGAGTTGACGACCGTCGACGCCGGCGGTGTGCCCACGCGCTCTCTGCAGGCAGGATCCGGTGACGAGGCCGTGATCTTCCTGCACGGCACCAGCGGACACCTCGAGGCATTTGCACGCAATATTGCACCGCACGCCGAGTCTTACCGGGTTCACGCGATCGACATGCTCGGCCATGGTTACACCGGCAAGCCTGACTACCCGTACGAGATTCCGCGCTACGTCGAGCATTTGGTGAACTACCTCGACGCGGTCGGACTGGACCGTGTGCACTTGGTGGGTGAAAGCCTCGGTGGTTGGGTCGCTGCCTACCTGGCCAGCGAGCAGCCCGAACGTGTTCTGTCGCTGCAGTTGCTGGCAGCAGGCGGAACAGTCGCGAACCCGGTAGTCATGGAGCGCATCAAGACGTCGACCGCGAAGGCCGTCCAGAGTGACGACATCGAATTGACCCGCGCACGTATGCAGTTGCTCATGCATGATCCCGCCGATGCAACCGAGGAATTGGTTCAGGCTCGTCACCGGATCTACCATCAGCCTGACTTTGTCGCCAACATCCACAACCTCCTTTCCTTGCAGGAGATGGAGGTTCGCCAGCGGAACCTGCTGCGCCCGGATCGAATGGCACTCATCAAGGCGCCGACTCTTGTGGTCTGGGGTCAGGAAAATCCGTTCGGTGATGTTCCGGAAGCGAAGAAGATGGCCGAGGATATTCCGGGCGCTCAGCTCGAACTCTACTCGGAGTGCGGTCACTGGCCGCAGCACGAGCAGGCAGCGAAGTACAACCCGCTGAGCCTCGAGTTCTTGGCAAAGGCATCAGCCAGCGCGAAGGCAGCTATCTGAGAAGTTCCTGCCAAATATGCTGCTGCGTAATGGAGCCGGTCTCTCGATTGGGAGGCCGGCTTCCGCGTTTTCGAAGGTACAGTCATCGTCTTACAGCGAAGGAGTTCTCGTGAAGAAAGTACTTCTGCTGACGGCCGACGCCGACAACGGACTCGGTACCGCAATCCGTGACGCCGTCAGGGGTGAGGCGGAGGTAGTTCGATTACCTGAGCGCACCACGGGGGCGCTCCGTGCGGAGTTGCCGACATGCGACGTCGTGGTGGGGGACTGGAGTGGTGATCTGCCACTGGGCAAGGAGGAAGCAGAGCTCGGCCGGAATGTGCTCCTCGTCCAACAGCCTGGTGCCGGAACCAATTTCATCGATGCCGAAGCCTGGCGCGCCGCCGGAGTTCCGGTGGCGAATACTCCCGGTGCAAACGCGAACTCGGTTGCGGAGTGGGCAGTGCTCGCGGCAGGTGTGTTGTGCCGCTCCATGTTCTGGGCGCACAACGAGGTTACCGATGGTCGATGGCCACAGGAATCCATCCTGACGCGCGATTGCCGCGATCTGGCGCAGCGCCGGGTCGGCGTCGTAGGTGTTGGTTCGATCGGCCGCCGGTGTGCAGAATTGTTTGCCGCCTTCGGTTGCGACGTCTACGTCACCGCGCGTTCGAGACCGCGTGACACTGTGGCTGCGACGTTTGTGTCACTCGACGAGTTACTGCCTCTCGCGGATGTCCTGGTGCTGGCCGTCCCGCTTACGGAATCAACTCGGGGACTGATCAATTCCCATCGAGTTGCGCAGTTGCCCACCGGAGCGATCGTGGTCAATGTGGCGCGCGGCGCTGTCGTCGACGACGCGGCATTGGCGCGTGCCTTGCGTTCCAGGCATGTCGGCGGCGCTGCGCTCGATGTGTTCGACGTTGAACCACTACCGATTTCGAGCCCGCTCCGTGGATTCGATTCGACCCTCCTGAGCCCGCACGTCGCCGGCGGCAGCGCCGGAGCGCGTGCGTCGATCTATTCGATGACGGCGCAGAATGTCGCCAGTGCGCTGCGCTCGCAGACAATTCGGTGGACATTGTGATTCGGTGGACATTGTGATCGAGGGCCGTGTTACCGAAGTATTTCGGTCCGCACGTTCCTCCAGGTGCAGTGTTTCGCCGAGGTAAGTTCCTGTCCCCGGTCCGCACGGTGGACCCGGTTGGTTCTCGGGTGTAGGTACACACAGCTAGGTTTGCTCTCCACGACCCGCAACTGCGGCACAGATCACAAACAAAGGTGTGAGTAGATGGCCTCGCTGTCAAAGTTTGGAAGGACTGCTCTTGTTTCGGCTGCGCTGCTGCTGACCGTTGCAACCGGCGCATGCAGCCGCCCGGCGACGCAAAGCACAGCTGATTCTGCCGGAAGTGGACCACTGCGTATCGCAGTCGGAATCGATGCTTCCTACGCTCCGTTCTTCGTAGCGGATCAGGAAGGCATGTTCGACGCTGCCGGTTTGGACGTCGAACTCGTCCAGTTCGGTCGTGGTGGCGAGGCCGTCGACGCACTCTCGACCGGGCAGGTCCAGATCGCCGGTAGCTCCGATACGACAACGATCGCCCAGTTGCGTCAGAATCCGTCGTTGCGCGCGATGTACTCGTACGAGGCGTCGGGTGACTACATCAAGGTCGTGCTGCGTAACGGTGTCGACTCACCGGCTGCGATCAAGAAGATGGGCATCGTCCCGGGTCTCAGCCAGATTTCGACGGACAAGTACCTCGCTGCCAATTCCATTGCCCCCGGTTCGGTCGAGATGATCTCGGCGACCCCGACGGACATGCCCGCACTGCTCAGTCGCGGCGACATCGACGGGTTTGTCCTGTGGGAGCCGTGGCCGGCCACCGCCCTGGATCAGGGAACCGGCCACGTGGTGGCAGTAACCGGAGACTACGGCTGGTTCTATCATCATTGGGCGATCACGACGGCTCCGTGGTTGTCGGCCAACGAAGAGACAGCGCGAACCGTCGCGAAGGTGCTCGACGAGGCAACGCGCAAGGTCGAGTCGGATCCGGGCGTGGCAGCGTCCGCGACCAAGGCGGCTGTGAACGTCAGCGAGGATCAGACTATTGCCGCGGTGGACGAGATCGACTTCGCCGTGGTGAATCTCGAAGCTGCGGATGTCGAGTCGGCTCAATCGATCGTAGATTTCTACAAGTCGATCGGTGTTCTCAGCGACCAGCCGGATCTCGAATCGGCAATGCTTCTGGATTGGTACAAGGATGGTGCACAGTGAGTATCGCAACAAGTGGTTCAACGACCAGCTCGACGAATAGCGCGGGGACAGCCGGCCCCGGCAAGAAGAACACCGGTGTTGCCATCGACGTGGTCGACCTCGGAATCAGCTTCGGCGCGGCGGAGATCGTCGCCGGAATCGACATGCACGTGCAGCCAGGTGAATTCGTCTGTCTGCTCGGTCCGAGTGGCTGCGGCAAGTCGACGCTGCTGTCGTCCATGGCCGGCTTCGTGGAACCCAGCGCCGGCGAGATCGTGTGCGACGGAGATGTCGTCGCCGGCAGTAACCGCCACGCCGGCATGGTGTTTCAGAGCTCCGAAGCGTTGTTCGAATGGATGACCGTGAGCCAGAACGTGGCCTACGGCCCCAGGATGCGTGGAGCGAACCGCAGCGAGCAGGCGAGTATCGCGGCCGAGTACCTCGCGATGGTCGGCTTGCCCCACGCGGGTGCGAAGTTCCCCTCGCAGCTGTCCGGCGGTATGCGGCAACGTGTTCAGATCGCACGAGTTCTTGCCAACCAGCCGTCGTTGGTTCTCATGGACGAGCCGTTCGGTGCGTTGGACGCTCAGACTCGTCAGGTTCTGCAGACCGAACTCGACCGTATCTGGCGGCACACCCGCTGCACCGTGGTATTCGTGACTCACGATATCGACGAGGCACTGACGTTGGCTGACCGTGTGATCGTGATGTCGGCCGGCCCGCGGGCCCGGATCAAGAGCGTCTACGAGGTCAATGCGGCTCGTCCGCGAGACCGCAACGATCCCGAGGTGATCGAGCTCTACGAGAAGCTGCGGGACGACATTCGGGCAGAAGTGGTTGCGTCGCTGCGGAACCAAGGCATTGAGGAGGACGAGCTGTGACGGCTGTAGTGACCGGTGGTTCAGCCGGTGTGAGAACAGCGAAGGTGGCGGAGACAAAAAAGCGTTCGTCGGCGCGGCGATCCAAGATTGTCAAAGCGACGCTGATGTATGCAGCCTCAGCGGCAATCGGTTTGGGCATCTGGTCGTTCCTGGCGTGGTGGTACGGGCCGACCACCATTGCATCACCGGCCGAAGTATGGTCGGCGGCACAGGAACTGTGGGAGAGCGGCGTTCTGTGGTCGTCGATCACCGCATCGGGTCAGCGAATTCTCATCGGCTGGTTCCTGGGTGTCGTGATCGGTGCTCCCGTCGGAATTCTGATGGGCCGCATTTCCATCGTGCGACAGCTCCTCGATCCGTACATCGAGTTCTTCCGGTTCATTCCGCCTATTGCGTTTGTCACTCTCGCCGTCGTCTGGTTCGGCATCGGTGAGACGTCGAAGGTTGTTCTGATCTTCTACACCTCGGTATTCATCGTCACGGTCAGCACGATTGCCGCGACTGTAGCGATCAGCGAGAACAAACTGCAGGCAGCGGCAAATCTTGGTGCCAACAAACTTCAGATCATGAAGACGGTGGTCTTGCCGTCGTCGATCCCCGGCATCGTCACGGGCGCTCGCCTGGCGATGGGCAACAGCTTCCTCACCATCGTGTCGGCGGAGATCGTCGCCGCCGACCAGGGTATCGGTTCGATGATCTGGCAGGCTCGAAACTACGGCCGGATCGACTGGACGTTCGTCGGCATCATCGTCCTGGGCATCATGGGCTTCATCTTCGACCGGATTCTCCGCATTCTGTCCTCGCGGTACCTCGCGCGTTACGGCGTCAAATAGTCAGGAGCGCAGCATGAATCACCCGCTGAGCATTGCCGAGCAGGCCGGAATTCCGGGACCGCCCGAGTTCACCGATATCGAGAGTGAGCGGCGTCGTCGCAAGACCGCTGTCATCGGCGGGTATCGGATTTTGTCGAAATTCGGTTTGGACGAGGGAATCTCGGGACATATCACCGCCCGAGACCCAGAAGATCCGGAGACTTTCTGGACTGCGCCGTTCGGGCGGCACTTCTCCCAGGTTCAGCCGGAGGAATTGCTGCATGTGGCGTCGGACGGCGCGGTCATTTCCGGAGACGGACCGCTCAACCGAGCAGCGTTTGTCATCCACAGCAAGGTTCACGAGGCTCGTCCCGACGTCATCGGAGCTGTTCACGCTCACGGTTTGAACGGTAAGGCGTTCTCCTCGCTGCACACCCGCCTCACGCCGATCACTCAGGACGCGTGCGCCTTTCACGAGGATCACTCGATCTACGAGGAGTATCACGGGGTGGCGCTGGACGAAGAGGAGGGGATTCGCATCGCGGATGCCCTCGGATCGAACAAGGCCGTGATCCTCGCCAACCACGGTCATCTGACCGTCGGAACTTCCGTGGAGAGCGCAGTGTGGTGGTATGTGTCGATGGAGCGGTCGATGCAGGCGGAGTTGACGGCGCGAGCCGCCGGTGATCCGGTTGTCCTGCACGAGAAGATCGCGGCGCAGACCTACGAAGCAGTCGGCACCGAGAAGGTGGGGTGGTTTGCGTACTCGACCATCATCCAGAAGATCGCAGCAGACGAACCCGAGGTATTCGCGCACTGAATTCTTCGCGCACTGAATTCCTGCGAGCATTGGGCCCGTCGACCGAGAGGTCGGCGGGCCCTTTTCGTGTTGTCCCGCAACTGTTACCGAGGTCTGTTGAGCGGACCGGTTTCATTTGCGTGAGTCCGTCGGCGCAATACCGTATCGAGTGTGAACAAAACGTCTTCCACGGCGACCGACAACGAGATCGGCGTCGATATTCTGATCATTGGTGCCGGCCCCGCCGGGCTGTACGGCGCGTACTACGCAGGCTTCCGCGGCCTCTCGGTTGCCGTGATCGATGCCCTTGCGGAACCGGGGGGACAGGTCAGTGCGATGTACCCGGAGAAGGCGATCCTCGACATCGCGGGATTCCCTTCGGTCAAGGGACGCAACCTCATCGAGGGTTTGATGGCGCAGGCTGCCCCGTTCGATCCGGTGTACCTTCTGGGCATGCAGGCTCGTGAGCTGTCGCATGACGACGACGGCCGGGTGCGGATCACCACCAGCACGGGCCAGGTCGTGGTGGCCGGCGCGGTTGTCATCACCGGCGGCATCGGAACCTTCACCCCGCGTCCGTTGGCGAAGGGTTCGGAGTTCATGGATCGGGGGCTGAGTTACTTCGTCCCGGATTTGTCGGCGCACACCGGGAAAGACGTTGTCATCGTCGGTGGCGGCGACAGCGCGTTCGACTGGGCCGTTCACCTGGAACCAATTGCCAAGTCCGTCACCCTGGTTCACCGGCGAGATCGTTTCCGCGCGCACAAATCCACAGTCGCCAAGGTGCAGGAAAGCAGTGTCCAGGTTCTCGTCAACGCCGATGTCTCGGCGGTACGTGGAAACGGGTGGATCGGCGAGGTCGACATCACCCACAAACAAGACAAGAGCACGTCCACGCTGCTCGCTCAATCCGTCATCGCTGCATTGGGATTCACGGCCGACCTCGGTCCGATGATGGAGTGGGGAATCGAGATCGACAATCGCCACATCGCGGTGAACACACGGATGGAGACGAATGTTCCGCGTGTGTATGCCGCCGGGGACATCACGGACTATCCCGGCAAGGTCCGCTTGATCGCCGTCGGTTTCGGCGAGGCCGCGACTGCGGTGAACAACGCTGCGGCAGTGCTGGATCCGGAAGCAGAAATCTTCCCTGGACACTCCACCGAACAGGAGAGCTAGGCAATGGCATTTGTCATCGGTGAAGCATGCATCGACTACACGGACCGATCATGCATGGAAGAATGCCCCGTGGATTGCATCTACGAGGGTGATCGCAAGCTCTACATCAACCCGAACGAATGCATCGATTGCGGCGCTTGCGAATTGGCCTGCCCGGTGGAGGCGATCACCGTCGACCGGAAAGCAGACCCGGATTTCAAGGAAGACAACAAGCGCTTCTTCCTCGAGGTCTTGCCTACCCGTAGCGAGCCCGTCGGAAATCCGGGTGGTTCGGCAAAGATCGACATCGTCGGCGTCGATACCCCGATGGTTGCGGCGTTCTGATGGCTGGCGGCCTGCAACTCGGATACGTTGATTCGTCTTTCGGGCAATTGCATTACGCGCAGCAAGGTTCGGGTGAGGCGATTCTCCTGCTTCATCAGGCGCCCCGGTCGTGGGACGAGTTCCGCGAGTTCATTCCACTCCTTGCCGACGACTTCCGCGTTGTCGCGATGGACATGCCGGGGTACGGCAACAGTGCTCCGGTGCCCGGCCCGCAGACCATCGAGACCTATGCGCGAGGCGCGTGGGAATTGCTCGACACCCTGGGCGTCGATCGAGTCACGGTCATCGGTCACCACACCGGTGCGGCAGTGGCGCTCGAGATGGCGGCATCACGCCCCGAGAGGGTGCACGCTGCCGTGCTCTCGTCGTGCCCGTGGACCGACCGCAACTACCGCGAGGGGCACTCGGGACCCGGTGGGATCGACTGCGTCGACCGGGCCGCAGACGGTAGCCATCTGACCAGGCTGTGGGAGATGCGTCGCCCCTACTACCCCGAACCAGGCACCGCACTGCTCGACAGGTTCATCCGAGACGCGCTTGCCTACCGGGTAGATCCGGCGGAGGGGCACAAAGCCTGCGCCCGCTACGTCATGGAGGCGAGAGTCGGTTCGGTGACTGCGCCGGTTTTGCTGATCGGCGCGCAGAAGGATCCCTTCTCGATGCCTAACATTGCGCCGTTACGTGCACACCTGACGGGTGCGGCAGTGGTGGAAACGGAGATCGTCGAATCGGGGACCGTCGCACTCGTCGAGGAGCACGCTCCGCAGATTGCATCCGCCGTCCGCATGTTTCTGGAGAATTACGCAGGTAGGCGCCCCGTGTAAACTCTGCGGGACGGGTTCACTGAGCGGACCGTGTGGCGTGCGTCTCATCGTGTCGTCACCATAGTGTCAGTCTCGAAGCACCTGCACCTAACGAGGACCCCGACCGATCTCGGTCGTTGTGGCACTCGGTCTCGGCAGGCTGTCACAGATCGTTCAGGAGGACACTCATGGCCGCTCCACAACAATCCGTCGGGTTCGGATCCGTACTACCCATCGCGTCGGAAACGACCGCTGCATCGCAGCCTGCAGGTGAACTGTCCTCGGTCCTGGGCAAGGCTCGAATGATCTTGGACGCTTTCGACACCGACCACAGTGACCTGTCTCTGACGGAGCTCACCCGGCGCAGTGGGGTCGCGAAAGCGACGGTTCACCGGTTGGCCGGCGAGCTGGTCGAGTGGGGATTGCTCGAGCGCGCGGGTACCAAGTACCGGCTCGGCCTGCGATTGTTCGAGCTGGGCCAATTGGTGCCGCGTCAGCGGATTCTGCGCGACGCGGCGCTGCCGTACATGGAGGACCTACTGCTGGCGACGCAGGAGACGGTTCACTTTGCGGTTCGTGACGGCATCGACGTCCTCTACATCGAGAAGATCATCGGACACCGCGGGCTGAATCAGCAGTCGCGGGTGGCCGGTCGGCTCCCGCTGTACTGCACCGCCACCGGCAAGATCATCCTTGCCTTCTCCCCGCAATCGGTCTTCGACGAGGTAGTCGAGCAGGGTTTCACCGCCTTGACCAGTCGAACGACGATGTCCGTCAGCGTGCTGCGCCAGCAAACCGAGCGGATGCGTAAGGAACAACTCGCGGTGGAGGTCGAGGAGACACGGCTCGGGTACATGAGCGTCGCAGTGCCGGTGTTCAGCGGCCCGCGCACTCTGGCCGGCGCGTTGTCTGTGACAGCGCCGACGGCTCGCCTCAACGTCAGCCGCATCACAGGGGCCCTGCGCACTGCCGGCGCCGGAATCACCCGAAAACTTCATGCCATGAAGTGCACACATTCGCCGAGCGACCCGCTGGCTCTGCGCACGATCTGCAGTCCGGTGATGTGTTCGTTCAACGGTTGCGGCAAGTAGCGAGGCGCGGTCTATCGCCGGGCGCGGAACACGCTCTTCTCGCAATCCCAGGTGTGTGGGCCGACGCCCCTCTCACGTAGCACTGCTTTCTGTACCTTGCCGGTTTCGGTGAGTGGCAACGTGTCCACGACGTCGATGTACCGGGGAAGTGCAAAGTACGGCAGCTGTTGCTGGGAGAACTCCAGAATCGAAATGGGGTCGAAAGATACTCCGGGGCGCAGTATTACAGTTGCCATGACGTCGTCCTCGGCCAGATCCGACGGTACCGGGAAGACGGCAACCTGACCGACCGACGGATGCAACGCCAGAACGGTTTCCACTTCGGCCCCGGAAATATTTTCACCGCGGCGCCGAATCACGTCTTTGATGCGATCGACAAATCGGAACCAGCCGTCTGCTTCCCGAATCACCCTGTCACCGGTCTGTATCCAACTCTCCGTCGCCGGAATCTCCTCGCCCAGATAGCCCAGTGAACAGGCGCCGGGGATCGTGCTGCGGACCACCAGTTCGCCGGGCTCCCCGTCTGCGGCAGCAGTACCGTCGTTGACGACTGCGGCGTCGTAGCCACTCATCACCCGCCCCATGTACCCGGCCCGCCGATCTCCCGGAAGTGTGCCGATCACGAGATTGGTTTCGGTACTTCCGAATCCGTCCACGAGTTCTACACCGAATCTCTGGGCAAACGGTTCGATCAGATGAGCCGGCGTTGCGGGGGCAAGTGCCACGTGGACGCTGTGCTGTCGGTCTTGCGGCGATGGGTCCGCGTTCATCAACATGGCCACCATCGCACCCAGCAGGTAGTCGACAGTTGCGCCGATCTCGCGAACTTCGCGCCAATGATTGCGGACCGAAAAGCGTTGTCCCAGGAAAAAAGTAGACCCGGCCCAAAGGGACTGAACAAAGGCATTGAGAGCATTGGTGTGAAACAGCGGCAGGCAGTTGTACAGCACATCGTCCCCGGTGAGCCCGAGTGAGGCGCCGACGCCTTTGCCCCACTGCAGGAACTGCGCGTGCGGGCATCGGACGCCTCGGGGCAGACCGGTGGTGCCGGAGGTGAAGAGTATCGCGGCCAGGTCGAGCGGATCGAGGGTCTCGGGCTCACAGCCCGGATGCGAACCGGCAGTGGGGACGCACTGTTCACCCATGACCCACACGGTGCCGTCGAATCCGGCTACAGCGCCTGAGTATTCGGGTGAAACCAGGATCCGTTGTACACCAGCCTGTTCGAGTGCGCTGGCAACACTGTCGGCTCGGAGGGCCGTATTGAGTGGGACGACAACCGCACCGATCCACGCGCATCCGAGAACAAGGTCTGCCAGTTCGATCCTGTTGCCGGACAGTGCCGCCACGCGCTCCCCACGGCCGACACCGTGATTACGGAGATCCGCCCCCATCGACGCTGCACGATCCCGCAATTCGCGGTAGGTGACCGTGATCCCGTCGACGACGAGCGCCGGGTGCTCCGGACGCTCCAAAGCTCGCCTCCGGATCAAATCCGGAAGCGAGCGCGGAATGGCATGTGCGTCGTGGTGCATGGGTAATTGTATCCCTCAGGGTACGACGACGGCCCGGCCGGCAACCTTGCCCTCACCCATCAACTGCAGTGCCGTTGCGATGTCATCCAGCGGAAACTCCTGCACTGCAACGGAAATCTTGCCTTCGATGAGCAGCCGGATCATTTCAGGTGCCAGTTCGGCTTGCCGGGCAGTCTTGCGAATCATGTTGACGGGCAGGATCCGGACATCGCTGAGCAACCAGTTCGGTAAGTCCAGGGTGAGGCTCTTACCCAAGGTATATCCGATCAGGGCAGCCCGGCCACCGGGGACAACACTCGCCAGAAGGTGCGGCAAGCCGTCGCCGCCAAGCGTGTCGATCACGGCGTCGACGGAAGGCTCGGATCCCACCACTCCGGCAAGTTCGTCGCCTTGCCCGACGACGGGACGCACACCCTCCGGAAGCAAGGCAGCCTGATCTTCGCGCGGTACAACACCGATTACCTCGGACGCTCCGGCAAGCAGAGCGAACTGTGCTGCCATCGATCCGACAGCGCCGGATGCTCCGGCGACAACAACTCGTTCGCCGGGAGCGACGGCTGCAATGTCGTTGACGGCAACATAGCCGGTTGTGCTGGGCAGGAAGAAGGTTGCGGCGACGGCCGGCGACAGTGCGGGATCAAAGGGTGTGAACGCCTTGTCTGCCGCTACCAGATACTCAGCCCAGCAACCGTTCTTGAACAGGCCGACTCCGCCGCCTCGGACCAGAAGGCGGGTGCCAGGCTCATAGGTGTCGGATTCGATTACCGTCGCCGCTCCGTCTGTTCCACCGATATGTGGCAGGTTCGGCTTGACTCCGAAGTTTCCGCTCGCGACGGTGATGTCGAGATGGCCGAGCGCGGCAGCGTCGATGCGCACGAGCGTCTGACCGGATTCACGTGTGGGAATGTCGATGTCGTCGATGACCGGTGAAGTGCCGAACTGATGGAGTCGGGCCGCGCGCATTGTGTCTCCTAGTAGCGATCTGTGAATGGATGTACTGAATATGAGTGCGGTCAGGACAGGATCGACTGGTCGCGAAGTCCGGCGATCAGTTCGTCGCTGTATCCGAGCACCGACTCGAGGACGTCGTCGGTGTCCGCGCCCAGCACCGGCGCAGCGCGTCGGATCGAGCCGGGTTCGGAGTTCCGGCGAACGGGGATGCCTTCGTGGAGGAATGTTCCGGCGAGGGGATGTTCCTGTGCCGAATAGAAACTGCGTGCCCGAAGATGTGGATCGCTCTCGACCAGATCGCGTCCGTCCTGGACGGTGCCGGCCGCGATACCCGCCGATTGCAAGCGTTCCATGACGGTTTCGGGTGACAGAGTCCTGGTCCAGTCGGCGATGGCGTCGTCGATACGTTCGTGATCGGCTTGGCGGCTTTCTGCACTCGCGAAGTCAGGATTGCCGATCCATTTCTCTGCTTCGATGATGCGGCACAATGCATTCCATTCCGTGGTATCGCGAATGGCAATCGAGCACCACCGGTCGCTGCCGAGGCACGGGTACACGCCGTGTGGTGCCAGTTCGTGATGGCTGTTGCCGATCGGATCGGGGGACTGTGACCGGGCGGCTCGGAGAACGCTGGTACCCATGTGCGCTGCCATGGCTTCGAGTTGTGACAGGTCTACGTGCTGTCCCCGGCCGGTCCGGTCGCGGTAGTCGAGGGCTGCCAGCATCGCGACGCCGGCTTGCAGTCCGGCGACGATGTCGCCATGGCCGTAGATGACTCCGACAACGTCATCGGCGTTCCAGCCGGTCAGTGCGGTCAAACCGGTACTTGCCGAAACGATGTCGGCATACGACACCCAGTCCTTGCGAGGACCGGTGTGACCCATCCCGGACATCGACACGTAGATGATGTCCGGGTTGAGCTCCCGGAGTTGTTCGTAGCCGAGCCCCATCTTGTCCATGACCGACGAGCTGAAATTCTCGACCACGACGTCGGAGTTCCTGATCAGGTCGCGCAGTACCGAAAGGCCCTCTGCGGATCGGGTATCGAGTGTGATGCTGCGCTTGTTGCGGTTGACGTCGTTGAAGTACCCGCTGGTGTTCGGATTGTCGTGCGGTCCTCGCGAGAGATGCATGAACGGTGCAAAGCGAGTCGGGTCCGGGCGTCCGATCGATTCGACCTTGATGACATCGGCACCGTGGTCGGCAAGGATTCTGGTGCCGTACGGGCCCGCCAACACCCACGTGAGATCCAGGACGCGGACACCTTCGAGGCTGGGCGTGCTGCCACCGCTGAACTCGTGGGTTTCGTTCACTGCCACAGGCGAGGTGGCCTTCAAGAGTTCCTGATGCTGGCCCAACCGGGCAGCCTCGAGCGTTCCGATGCGCCGGCCTTCGGGGAAAGCGAAGCCGAACCCGAGATCGCGGTAGGTACCGTGATCTCCGGTCACGTCGGTGAAGAAGTCCCGGTCGTTGAGTTGCGGGTTACGCAGCAGTTCTTCGGGCCGGTCGACCGCTGCCCACGGCAACTTGCGTGACTGCGCGCTGACCGCGAATTCTTCCTTCGGCCACTTCGCGATGAAGGCGGACAGAACGTCGAAAATGTGTTCCTGATGCGTCTTTCGGTAGACCGCGTCGGACCACTCCGGTTGATCGAGATCGTCCTGAGCATCGTTGTCGATCAGCCAGGCCAACATGCCGTCCCACATGCGGGGGCTACCGCCGAGGCCGCCACCGACATAACCGTCGGCGGCCTGGAACAGTCCGTGCGGAACGAGCGGATGTACCCGGCCCGGACGCGGTGGTACGCGGTCCTCGTGAATGTAGGCAAGAGTGCCCGCTTCCAGCGCGGCGGCAACACATTCCTGAGCGCTGATCTCCAGCAACGGGTTGTGGCCCTTGGATCGCGAACGCAGTCCGAGAAGCACGCCGATTGCGGCATTGATTCCGGCGAGCTGCTCAGCCTGGAGTTCGGGGAGCAGCAGTGGAGGGTGCTCGGGATCGCCGACCTGGGCCATCATCCCGCCGAGTGCCGCGACGGTCAGATTTGTTGCCTTCCAGTCACTTCGCGGTCCGGTTGTGCCGAAGGGTGTCACTCGTACGTGAACGAGAGATCCTCGGTTGTCGCGTAGAGCGCCGGTCGCGCTGCCGTCGAGCAGGATGTCGGCACTGCGCAGCAGTGCTTCGAAAGCGAGGCGATCGTTGCTGTCGTCGATATCGAGGACAACGGACTTCTTGCCCGCATGCCAATGCAAGTACGAATCACCCTGGGACTCGGTGCGACTGGGGTCACCGGTGGGTGGTTCTACCAGAATGACCTCGAAACCCAGCCCGACCAGGATGCGCCCGGCGAATCGCGCAAACGGACTGGAAATCTCTACGACCCGTACCGGGGGATGCACCACAACTACTCCGTTTCAATCGAAAGATATCGCCGAACCGACTGGAGTCGAACGTAGTTCTGCGGGCCGGTGGGCGACATGATTTCGGTCTGCCCACCGGACCCGTTCTCACTCTCCGCTCAGGCGGCGTTCTGCTCGAACCATCCCGAGAGGAGGACAGCGGACGGATCGATGTCCGCGGAGATCTTGCCCTGCTCGCGGAAGAATGCAACAAGTTCGTTTGCGCGCTCCACGTCGTCCTCGGTGAATCCGCGTCCACCGAAATCGATTTGGGTCACCCGGTCTGCGGCCTCGGCCGGGTCCATCTGGATAGACGCGGCAATTGCGGTTGCAGCCCGATCCGGATCCGAGTTCACGATTGCCGACGCTTCCGAGATCACCTTGAACACCTTGCCTGCGGTTTCTTCGTTCGCGGACAACCAGTTGTCCGAAGCGATGATCCATTGGGCGTACTTGGCGCCGAAGTCGCCGGTCGTGGCAACAACGCGCCCGCCGGTATTGACACTCTGCGTCACCCAGGGGTCGAAGGACAGGAAGCCGTCGATGTCACCGCGCGCCAGCAAAGCAGGCTGTTCGGGCGGGCTTGTGCTCACGAGTGTGACCGTCGTGGGGTCGATGCCGAGACTGGCCAGGTACTGGTTCGTGAAGTAGAGGCCGATGCCGGGGAAGACGCCCATGGTCTTGATCGACTTCGGCTCGACGCCATTCCTCAGTACAACCTGGAAGTATCGGTCGGATTCCTGAAATACGCCCAGCGCCCGCAGGCTCGGATTGGCGGCCATGACGGACAGTGCCGTCGAGTCGGCATTGCCGGAGAGTTCCGAAGTTCCGGCTACGACGTTCTGGGCGCCCGCCGCCCCGCCTTCCGTCTGGATGACCTGGACGTCGAGGCCGGCGGCCTCGAACATGCCCTCGTGGTCGGCCAGGAAAATCGGGGCGTACGACGGGTCTACACCCACCGCGATCCGTACCAGGCCACCACTTTCCGCGGAGTTGTCGGTAGCGGGCCGGGTGCATCCGCTGACCGCGATCGTCAGGGCGGCGAGAGAAGCGACTGCGCCCACCCATTTCTTCTGAAATTTGTTGAGCATGATGGCCTCTCGGTAAATGGGAGCTGTCAGCGTCCCGTGAAGGTGGGGGACCGCTTGTCGAGGAATGACTGAAGTCCCTCAGCAGCGTCGTCCGTCTTGATCAGGTCGAGCACTGCCTCGAATTCGAGATCCAGCGCTTGATCGAGCGGCAACGACATGCCCTCGTCGACAATGCGTTTGATCATTCCGATGGTGGCAGTGGGTTTCGTCGCGAGTTCGCGTGCGAGGTCAGCGCAATGCGCATCGAGGTCGGCGTCCGCAACGACGGTGTCGACCAGGCCGATATCGAGTGCATGCTCGGCGCTGAGGCGCTTGCCTTCGATCATGAGCACTTTGGCTCGGTGAGCCCCGATGAGGCGTGGAAGTCGCTGGCTGCCACCGGCACCCGGAAAAAGCCCAAGTCCGATCTCGGGGAAGCCGATGGTCGCCGACTGCGCCATGATGCGGAAGTCGCAGGCCAACGTCAGTTCTGCTCCGCCGCCGAGTGCGTGCCCGTTGATCTTCGCGACGACAGGTTTGGGAGCCGACTCGAGGATCCGCTGTACGTCGACCCACGGGCGCATCGCGCGCTGAGTTTCTTCCGTCAGCTCGCGCATCACGGTGATGTCCGCACCGGCGACGAAGAACCGTCCAGTGCCCGTCACGACAATGACGCGGACGGTCTGGTCCGACGCGAGTACCGGCAGTATCTGCAGAAGCTCGGCGATCATGCTGGGGTTGAATGCGTTGGCTGGAGGTTTGTCGATAGTCACGGTGGCAATCGAGTCTGTGACGTCGACGGTGACGAAGTTGTAGGTCTGGCCGGTCTGTCTCGTCAAGTGAGCTCCTGTCAGCGGGTTGGCGGGGTAAACCGGTCGAGCCGGGGGATGTGTAGTGGGAAGTATGGTGGGGACCCTCACGCGGCGGTACCGCTCGGGTTCGGTCAGTAGACCAATGCGGATGCTGATCGCGTAGGAACTTTCTTCGCTGTGATCACGGCGATATTTGCTCCTGTGACAGGATTGAGCCCGTGACTTCTGCAGTACCGACACCGCCCGCGCCCTCCGTCGACAAGCGTCCCGAGTCGATTTTCACGATAGGGACCAGGCTCGAGGACCGGCTCGGACGAACCGGAACCATCCACACACCGCACGGCGATATCGCGACGCCGTCGTTCGTGGCTGTCGGAACCAAGGCCACGGTCAAGGCCGTGCTGCCCGAGTCCATGAAGGAACTCGGTGCGCAGTCGTTGCTCGCCAATGCGTACCACCTGTACCTGCAGCCGGGCCCCGACATCGTCGACGAGGCCGGCGGGCTGGGCAAGTTCATGAACTGGGACGGGCCCACCTTCACCGACAGCGGTGGCTTCCAGGTGATGTCTCTTGGCGTCGGGTTCAAGAAGGTGCTCGCGATGGAGGCCGTCGGTGTGCAGTCCGACGACGTCATCGCGAAGGGCAAGGAGCGTCTCGCGACAGTCGACGACGAGGGCGTGACGTTCAAATCGCACCTCGACGGCAGTAAGCATCGCTTCACCCCCGAGGTGTCGATGCAGATCCAGCATCAGCTCGGCGCCGACATCATGTTCGCGTTCGACGAGCTCACAACGCTGCTCAACACCCGCGGCTACCAGGAGCGATCGGTCGAGCGCACGCAGGCGTGGGCGATCCGCTGTATCAATGAACACGAGAAGCTCACCGCCGAACGCGCTGACAAGCCCTATCAGGCTCTCTTCGGCGTGATCCAAGGCGCGCAGTACGAAGATCTGCGACGTCAAGCCTGCCGCGGACTCGAGTCGATCGAAGGCGAGAACGGATACGGCTTCGACGGCTACGGCATCGGCGGCGCCCTCGAGAAGCAGAACCTCGGAACGATCGTGCGTTGGTGTAACGAGGAACTACCCGAGAACAAGCCGCGTCATATGCTCGGCATCAGTGAACCGGACGACTTCTTCGTCGCAATCGAGAACGGCGCGGACACTTTCGACTGCGTCAACCCGTCGCGTGTTGCTCGCAATGCTGCGATTTACGTCCGCTCCGGCAGGTTCAACATCAACACCAGCCGATTCCGTCGTGACTTCACGCCTATCGACGACGAGTGCGACTGCTACACGTGCGCCAATTACACCCGCGCGTACATCCATCACCTCTTCAAGGCGAAGGAAATGCTCGCGTCGACGCTTTGCACCATCCACAACGAGCGATTCACCGTGAAGTTGGTCGACGACATCCGAGCCAGCATCGAAGGTGGGTATTTCCACGACTTCAAGGCAGACATGCTCGGAAAGTTCTACGCGGCGAAGACGCCTGCACCTCAGGCGTAGGTCGGTTCGCGCTTCTTCACGTATGCGATGACGCGGTAGGTGATCGGCATGACCAGAACCTCGACAAGCGTCTTCCACAGGAAGCCGACCAGCACGTAGTTGATGAAGTCTTCCCATGTGCTGATGCCGATGACACCGGCCGCGATGGAACAGAAGATGAGGGTATCGGCGAATTCGCCGACGACGGTCGAGCCGATCAGTCGCGCCCACAGATGCTTCTCCTGCATGCGCTTTTTCATCATGACCAGAACCAGTGAGTTCAGTAGCTGTCCGACGAGGTAGGCGGCCAAGCCTGCGACCAGCAGCCGGGGAATGACACCGACCACGGTTTCGAGGGCGGCCTGGTTCTCGTAGAACTCTGCCGACGGGAGTTGCACTGCAATCCAGAAGCACGCAGCGGCAAGAATCAGTGCGCCGAAGCCCAGGTAGATCGCGCGTCGGGTCGCTTTGAAGCCGTAGACCTCGCTGAGCACGTCACCGAGGACGTAGGCGAGCGGGAACAAGAAGAATCCACCATCGGTGATGATGGGCAGAATCTGCAAGGGACCGAGCGAGAAGTCGGAATCCGCAAAGAAGGCGACCCCCTTGGTCGCCGCCACGTTCGAGATCAGCAGCGTTGCGGTGAAGAGCGCGACGATCGTCGGGTAATAACCCCGGCTGACGTGCGCAAATTTGGTTTCGTGGGTCGATTCGTCTTGCTGATCCTGAGCTGTCACGTCCGTCATCCAAGCACCACAAGGCGCTCGGATGCGAGTTGGCGACCGTCCAGTTGCGCAGAACACACCGAAGGCCCTGCGGTTTCACGTGGAACCGCAGGGCCTTCGGTGATGCAAACGAACGGATCAGGCAGCTACATGGCCGCCGGTCAGCACGCGGTATGCGTAGGTGCTGGCGATCAACGCGACGGGCGCCGTCACCAGAAGACCGATTCCACACAGCAGCGCACCGACGATGTTGATACCGATCAGAGCGAGCGCCAGCAGGACCAACGTTCCGACGTTCGACGAGGTCAACGCGTAACTCGATTTGATGCCCGAAATCGCATCCTGATTCTTGTCCACGATGAAGGTCAGCGTGTAGTAGAGCAGGAACGCCGCGATGATGCCGGGAATGATGCAGAGAGCCAAACCGACGTAAGTTGCCACTGCTACCAGGAAACCGCCGAGAACAACTGCGCCGATGTTGGTGAATTGGAAGAAGGTGCCGAAAGCCGGCTTGATTCCATCCAATTCGCTCAACGCTCCACGAAGGAATGCGGCTTGGATGATGTAGCCGACGATAGCGGTGACCAATCCACCCACAATGGACAGCGCGCTGAATTCGGTATTGGTGTAGTCGAAACCGTTGAAAGCGCCCTGGATCAGTCCGGCGATCAAGAACGCGATGATCGAGATTCCGATCCAAACCAATGCGTTGTCTTTGAACTTGTTCCAGCCGTAGGTAATTGCGGCGCCCACGGAAAGCTGCGGTCCACCGAATCCTGCGCCGTAGTCATTGGCGGGCGGCGGTGGGAAGTTGCCGCCTCCGGGAGGTGGCGGGTATCCACCGGGCGGTGGGTAGTTGCCACCGGGAGGGGGATAGCTTCCACCCTGCGGAGGCGGCGGATATCCACCTGGCGGCGGGTAATTGCCACCTTGAGGAGGTGGGGGGTATCCACCAGGCGGCGGGTAGCTTCCGCCCTGCGGAGGCCCCGCCGGCGGGGGATAGCTCCCAGGAGGAGGCGTTCCCTGCTGGCCGTAGGGATCCTGGGGCGGGAATTGCTTTCCGTCCTCGGGATTCTGGTTGGGGTCGTGCCCACCGGTTGTCATATGCGCACCTAACCCTTGACTACCTGAGTTCCACCAGCGAGCTCGTCATGCTTGCCCTGCTTGGTGGGGCTGTTGTTGATGGTGACCGCGATGACGATGTACGCAACGAGCGAGAGAAGTCCTCCGATGATCGGAATGATCGACAAGAGGTTGAATGCGTTGCGAATTGCGGACTGCTGCGGAGTGGGAAGGCCCGCGCCTCCCGGGGCCTTCACCGACAGCCCAAGGAGCTTCTTGCCTGGGGTCCAACCTTGTGTGACCTCGAACCCAACGAAATATGCGAATGTCAGAAGGGCAGTCAGCAGGCCTGTTATCCAGTATCCCGAGTCGACGAAGATGATCAGGAGCCCGACCACTAGGCCGAGAATGATGTAGTCGATAAGGCGAGCGCCGAATCGAATACCCAGTCCACCGGCTTCGGCGCCAGAGGGCAGTCGGTTTCCTCCGCCGTACGCACCTTGGTCGTTGAACTGCGGAGGCGGCGGGAAGTTTCCGCCCTGGGGCGGCGGCGGGTATCCACCGGGAGGCGGGTAGTTGCCACCCTGAGGGGGCGGGAAGTTTCCGCCCTGCGGGGGCGGGTAGCTTCCGCCTTGCGGGGGGCCGGCGGGAGGGGGGTAACTTCCGGGAGGAGGTGTTCCCTGCTGGCCATATGGATCCTGGGGTGGGAATTGCTTCCCGCCTTCTGGATTCTGGTTGGGGTCGTACCCACCGGTTGTCATGTGTTCCCCTCAGTCGTAAATATCGCGCTCGAGTGTGACAGTGGATATGACCCTACTGGGATCAAAGAGCGATGTGGATGACATCTGCTCACTTGGATTCGGAGGTCACCTGTGGTTTAGGCTGCGTTGTATGACGAGTTCCGGGGGCAACAACGACGATTCTTCGAGCGATTACCAGGCAAAACCTGGGTACGGAGAATTTCCGAGCCTGCCTCCTGAGGGGTACGGCGTGTCCCCGTCCGAAACGCAGTCTTCACCTGAAGTTCCCGGATATACCACTCCCAACGAGCAGTACCCGGGTTATCCACCGCCGTCGTACAACCCGCCCGGTAATAACCCCCAGCCGGGCGGAATCGGTGAACCGAACCCGTACCTGCCGCCGCAGAATTTCGGACCGCAGAATCAATATCAGCAGAATCAATATCAGCAATCCGGACAATACGGACAAGCTCAATACGGACAGCCTCAGTACGGCCAACCTCCGAACCCGTACGGTCAACCGAATCAATTCGCGGGTGGGTACGCACCGCCGATGCAGCCGGTCGGCACCAATGGTCTCGCAATTGCATCGCTGGTTGTATCGCTTGCGGGTGGTTGCTTCTACAGTCTCGGCGGAATCGTCGGAATCATTCTGGGAATTGTCGCGCTCAATCAGATCAAGCAGACAGGTCAACAGGGGCGCGGGCTTGCGATAGCCGGAATTGCGGTCGGCGCGGCCTTCTTGGCAATTTTTGCCGTGATTCTCGTGGTCGCACTCATAGCGAGTGCATCGTCGTCGTACTGAAGTGTCGTCGTGCTGAAGTGGCGAGCGCTCACACGGGAGTGACGACGGACGACGCAGGAAGTGGCTTGCCGAAGTAATAGCCCTGGCCCATGTCGCAGCCGGCCCGCAAGACGTTGGCTGCGTGTTCCGCGGTTTCGACGCCCTCTGCGATCGAATCAAGCCCTAGCTTCCGAGCGATGTCGGCGATGGACTCCATGACCATGAAGGCGCGGTCTCCAGCACGACCCGCTGCGCTGACAGCCCAGGTCAAGGATTGGTCGATCTTGAGAATGTCGAGCGGCAATTCCGACAATGCGGAGAAAGACGCGAAGCCCGCCCCGAAATCATCCAGCGCGATTCGAATTCCCTCGTTGTGCAAGACGTGAAGAGTCTCGGCGGCATGCCGGCCTACGACGCCGAGTTCGGTGACTTCCACGATTATTCTGCTCAGTGGCGTTTGTGAACTGTCGAGGGCTCCGAGGATCTCGTGAGCGGCGTGCGGGGTAGCGAGTTGGCGAGGTGAAAAGTTGACCGCGACCATCATGTGCTCAGGCCACGACGCTGTTTGGGCACAAATCATTTCCAGAGCTTGTAGCCCGATGGGAATGATGAGCCCAGAGGATTCGGCGGAGCGCATGAAATCTTGAGGTTCGATCAACCCTCGCAGCGGATGACGCCAACGCAAAAGAGCTTCATAGCTGATAATTGCTGACGAGTTCAGATTGACCTGGGGTTGATACAACACCTCGAATTGATGGTCGTCGAGTGCCTCGCGAAGCTCGCGGACCATGCGTATTCCTTTTCGTCCTGAGTCGCCCGTGCCGCACGTGCGTGTCAGCGTGGATGCTGCAAGTGGGTACTGTGGTCGGATTCCAGGTTCAGATCCCGGGCGTGGTTTTGCAGGAACAACTCGCCCGGAATTTCCTTCGCCAGTCTCGACCGTACTTCACTATTCGAGAATTGCCAACGAATAGCTATTGCGGACGGCTTTGTCATATCGGACAATCGTAGTTTTGTTCCGACGAGGCACCGATTGATACGTCACTTACTTCGCCGGGAAAATCCACGGGGTCCGGGGGATCTTGCGAGAGTCGAATCGATCCGCCAATTGGGGTGATGTGACAACCTCGCCGGGTTCGGCGAGACCGATGCTCGACGCGATCATCGTCAGAACCTGCTCGGTACTGCGTCCGGCCTCGAGTTGATCTGCCAGAGTCACTGCGCCGTCGCGCTTCGCGAGTCGCTTGCCTTCACTGTTCAAGGCAAGAGGAACGTGGGCGTACGACGGTGGTTCGATGTCGAGCAGCTGGGCAAGGTATGCCTGACGTGGAGCCGAGGTCAGGAGGTCGTCGCCGCGAACCACCTGGTCGATGTTCTGTGCACCGTCGTCGACGACAACGGCAAGGTTGTAAGCGGGCACCCCGTCTCCGCGGAGCAGGACGACGTCGTCGACTGGTCCCGTCACCTCGCCGAACAGTTCGTCATGGACGGTGAACGAGTCGATGCCGGCCCGTAGCCTCAGCGCAGGAGATCGGCCACTTGCCGATTTCTCGGCGCGTTCGGCCTCCGAAAGGTTCCGACACGTGCCGGGGTAGGCGCCGTCTGGAGCATGGGGCGCTGACGGTGCCTGCAGGATCTCCTTGCGTGTGCAGAAGCAGGGATAGGCCAGGTCACGCTCGCGCAATTGGTCGATAGCCTTGTGGTACAAGGGAAGACGGTGTGACTGCAATACGACTGGGCCGTCCCACGTGAGGCCGAGCCTGCGCAGATCGTCGAGTTGTCGTTCCATCGCGCCGGGGCGGACACGGTCGAGATCCTCTACCCGAATGAGGAAGTCGCGCCCGCTGGTGCGGGCGAACAGCCAGGCCAGGAGGGCAGTCCGGAGGTTTCCCAGATGGAGATCGCCGGACGGACTCGGCGCGAAGCGTCCTGCTCCTTCCACGTCAGCTGGCGAGCCCGACGGAGGCGAGCGGGTTCTCGGCGTCGTGCAGGGTGAGGCGGATCTGGGTTTCCAAAGCGTGATCGAGGTACTGCGGCGGATACATGGCGGGGCTTCCGAGTGCGTCGAGTGCCAATCCATTGACGGTTGAAAGCAGAAGTGCCGCTCTGGTTTCCGCTTCCGGAGTTCCGATGCCGATCAGAACTGTCGAGATGCCGGTGCGGATTGTGAACAGGGTTGTCCGGCGAATTTCGGAGAGTGACTCACTGGTTGCGGCGCGCACGGCAAACGCGGCGAGCACATGCGCCTCACGCGTGCGTTGCTCGTCGAGGGGCAGGAGTTGCGAGAGCGCCTGGAACAGGGCGGTATGCGGGTCTGCGTCGGCGGACGATTCGGCCAGTCGCGTCAACAATCGATCGACGAGTGTTCGCAGTGCGAATGCGAACATCTCGTCCTTGGTCGAGAAATGATGTTGCACTGCGCCGATCGAGACACCCGCCCGTTTTGCGACCTCGCGAACGCTGGCATTTTCCAGTCCGGATTCCGCGGCGACATCGAACAATGCCGCCGCAAGCAGGTCTGGACTCGTGGAGGATTTTCGGCGTTCCGGCATACCGCGACATTACATGCGTATGGAAGTAATGCCCACGTCAGGGGTGCTTTTTCACGCCTTCCGGCCGAGGAAGGCAAGGAGTTTCGTCGCTTTGTCAGCGTTGTCCGGAACCTGTATTTCCGGGCCGCACACACCGCTCATGCGGATCGACTCGCCCAGGCCCGCGGCGATCTCCGACACCCACTCCACGTCCGCGTCTCGCATCGTCGTATCGGTGCCGGTTGCGGCCGCGAGGTCCCAACCGTGGATGACCAGATCGAAACACAAGAACCCCTCGACCGTGGCCCCGAGGTTGGTCCTGCCGAAGTGTCCGTCGTATTCCAGGGTGGACTTTGCCGGATCGTCCAGAATTTCCTGCATCGAATTGCGGACGGCCGCCCAGGCTGCCGACGGGTCGTCGTCGACCGACGGACCGGGTGCCAATTCCAGGCCGACTACCTTGACCATGTCTCGTTCGCTGTCGAGCACGTGTCTCACCACGTCGCGGGCGGTCCAGCCCTCGCAGGGGGAATCGTCGTCCCAGCGGTCGGCGGGTACGGCGTCGATCCGGGCCGTGAATCCGGCAGCCAGATCCCGATAACGCTGGGCGGGGGAGATCTCTGTTGAAGTCATGACAACAATCCTTCACCGCCACAGCGCATCGTGATTGATTATTTCGGACATTCACTCGATCTCCGGGGCTTCCGCCCAGATGTCCATCGGTACGACCCCGGCACTCTTGCCCTCGTCGTCGAGAAGTCGGCCCACCCTCTTCATCGATCGCAGCACCACTGACCTGTTCAGCACCACCAGGCCCGGTGCCTCTTGTGCGAGTTGTACTTCGGTAATGGGAGTTTCGCGAAGGGAGTGTGCGGCGATCGCGAGCAGTGTGTTGGCGCGTCCACCGGATATCCGCATGCACACCCGCGTTCCCGGCACTCGCTCCACCAGGGCACGAATCGTCGACCGGTCCGTGGGATCGACATATCCCCACACCCAGGTCACGAGGGGCCAGCCGGACAGCGGTAGAGACACGTCGCAGCGGAACACGATCTGGTTGCGCGACGTCAATTCGGCAAGTCGCCGCCTGACCGTACTTTCGCTGAGGCCGGTACCGACCGTGAGCTCGGCAATCGAGGATCGACCGTCCTCGCCCAGCTTCAATATCAATTGGCGATCGACCGCGTCGAACGTCTTCCCGTGATGGCGCTGATCCGTCGGCGCGTATTTGTATCGCACAGGCCGGTCTGTCATCGTCGCTCGCTGCGCGGCATCGAGTACCTGCAATTTCCAGTCGTCTCCGATCGCGAAGACCTCGGTGACGAGGTGTGCACGCGAACTGACGATCCCGGGCACCGACGCGAGTGAGCGAAGCAGGAAACGCGACAGGAAAGCCATGTCTCTGACCTCGACGAGAAGAGTCAAGTCGCCTGGGCCGCTTGTGTGTTCGACGCTCAGCACGTGCGGCCAGCGGGCAAGTCGTTCTGCAATCGTCAACGCGTTCGAAGTCGTGCAGTCGACTTCGACAAAAGCCAGACACGATTCCGGACGGCCATGGCCGGTTGCCCTGGCAGAGACCCAGGCGGTGCCGGAATCCTGTAGCCGCTGCCAGCGGCGAGCCACGGTAACCGGATCCACTTTGAGCGCGTCGCCAACCGTGCGCCACGACGCTCGCGGGTCGAGTTGCAGGCAATTGATCAGGGCGAGGTCGACGTCGTCCAGTACGGCGGAATCCTGCGTTTCTTCGATCATGGTGCAAGTATCGTGCATCTTCACTGTGTCTGGGATCACTTCATTCATGCTCGAAGGGCAGAACGCGGTGGCGAGTGCCCACCGCGTTCATGCTGTGAAAGGAGAAACCAGATGTCATCGACCACGTTGCCCGCTGTTCCGACAGAGAGAAGCCTCGAGTGGGTGCAACGCCTCATCGGAATCGATACGACGAGTGCCGTGAGCAATCGACCGTTGATCGATCTCATTGCGGCGGAACTACGTCGCCATGGGGTCGAGCCGGTACTTGTTGCCGATGACGAGGGAACGAAGCTCAACTTGTTGGCAACGTTCACTCCTCCTGACGGAAGTACTGCCGGCGGTGTGATGTTCTCCGGCCATACAGACGTAGTGCCGGTTGACGATCAAGACTGGAGTAGCGAGCCTTTCACGCCCGACGTTCGCGACGGAAGCCTGTACGGACGTGGCACGTGCGACATGAAGTCGTTCATCGGGATCGTCGTCGCTGCGATCCCCGACATCGTTGCTCGGCCGCTGGCGAAGCCGATTCACTTTGCATTCTCCTACGACGAGGAAGTCGGCTGCATCGGTGCGGCCGGGTTGGTCGAGGAGGTTGTTTCCCGGAACCTGCGCCCTGATGTGTGCGTCGTCGGAGAGCCGTCGGAGATGCGGGTCATTCGCGCACACAAGTCGATGAACGTCATACGTGTTGATCTGCATGGTGTTTCGGCGCACTCGTCGCTTACTCCGCAAGGAGTCAACGCGATCGAATACGGCGCGGAGTTGATTCGATTCGTCAGAAGCGCGGCCGACGAACTCCGTGCGTCCGGCCCGTACGACGACGCATTCGACGTGGCCTGGACGACGTGTTCGGTCAATCTCGTATCCGGCGGGATCGCAGTGAACACTGTCCCCGAGGATTGCTCCATCACTTTCGAATTCAGGAGCATCAGCTCAGCTGGCGCCGCAGATTTGCTCGAACGCTTTGCCGCCGAGGCGAATCGGATCGAAAACCTGATGCGGGAAGAAAACCCGTCAGCTTCCGTGACGATGCACGTGTCGGCCTCGGTCCCTCCCCTGGAGACGGATGCGAATGCTTCGGCGGCCGCACTGGTCGAACAATGGGGTGGTCGGGCATCGGACGAAAAGGTCGCGTACGCCACCGAGGCCGGGATGTTCGCGACTATCGGTATCCCCACTGTCGTGTGTGGGCCGGGAAGCATCACTCAGGCGCATGCACCTGACGAGTACGTGACACTTGACCAATTGGCACAGTGCGAGCAATTCGTTCGGAACGTCATCGCTCACGCCCGCGCCTGACCCCCTAAGGAAAACCATGTCCACGGCAACTACGCCAACCTCCGGAACAGTCACCCCGGAACGCCTGGCCGCTGCTCGCAAGGCGGTGATCAGCAGTTCGCTCGGCGCTGCGCTCGAATGGTTCGACGTCATCGTCTACGCATCATTCGCAGTGGTCATCGCCCATAACTTCTTTCCCGGCGGCGACAACACGCTCGGTTTGATACTGACGTTCGCGACGTTCGCGATCTCGTACGTCATCCGGCCGCTTGGCGGGATGGTTCTCGGAAGCTATGCCGACCGTCGCGGGCGCAAGAACGCCTTGACGTTGACGATGATGCTGATGATGATCGGCACGCTCATCATGGCCGTGGCGCCGACGACCTCGATGATCGGACCGTGGGCCGGCGTCGTCATCCTTGTCTCACGTCTCATTCAAGGATTCTCCGCCGGCGGTGAATTCGGTACTGCTACAACCTTCCTCGTGGAGACTGCGCCACACAAGAAGGCGTTCTACTCTTCCTGGCAAGTTGCCAGCCAGGGTGCCTCGGTTTTCCTGGCATCGCTGTTCGGATACGTGCTCAACACCCACCTTTCGCATGAAGCGCTCTACTCGTGGGGCTGGCGCGTTCCGTTCTTCTTCGGCATTATCGTCGGGCCGGTCGGACTCTACATCCGTGCCAAGCTTGACGAAACGGACGATTTCAAGACGAGCGTTCCGGAAAAGGCTCCGCTGAAGACGACGCTGACCAGGCATCTCGGCCGGGTACTGACCGGTGCCGCCGTAGTGGGCGTCGCGACTATCTCGATCTACCTCATCTTGTACATGCCGACGTTTGCCGTGAAGAACCTCGGAGTTTCCGCCTCGGCCGGCTATCTCGGCGGCATCGTCGCCGGACTGGTCACCTTGATCACCGTGCCGTTGATCGGGCATCTTGCAGACCGGGTCGGACCGGCGAGAGTTATGACCTGGGCCGCCGTTGCGGCAATCGTCTTGGCCTGGCCGCTCTTCAAATTGATGGTCGATCACCCGTCGACTCTGACCCTCGTCCTGGTTGTTTCGGTCCTGGGTGTCATCATGGCGTTTGCCTTCGGTCCCTTGCCCGCCCTGATGAGTTCGCTGTTCCCGGCAGAGATCCGGGCTACCGGAATGTCATTGTCGTACAACCTCGGAGTGACTTTGCTCGGCGGAATCGCGCCGTTGGTCTTGACCTGGTTGATCAGTACAACAGGCTCGCTCGACGCCCCGAGTTACTACTACATGACCGTCGCAGTTCTTTCCCTCGGTGGGCTGTGGTCGGCAAGGACGCTTTTCAGCCAGAAGTGACGGCGGGGGAGCGCGGTCGGGATTACGCGACCGCGTCTCCCTCCGCCAGCGCGACAACGGTATCCGACCCGTGCCAGTCGGGGGCTTGGGTGCGGAGTAGAGCCGCCGGGGTCAGCGACGAGATTCGGCGGCATTCACGGGTCAAGTGGGCCTGATCGCTGAATCCGCAGTGCGCTGCGGATTCAGCGAGTCCCAGCGCGGGTCGACTGCGAGCGAGCGCCATGAAGCGCTGGAGGCGCAGGATCGAGCGCAGCGTTGCCGGGCCGTATCCGAAGGCGTCGTTGCATCGACGTTGGAGTTGGCGCGAAGTCAGTGCCGCCGCGTCGGCGAGAGAGCTGACATTCCACGAATGTTCGGACAGTGCGGTGCGAACGTGGTTGATCACCGGATCGTGACGGAAACTCGAACTTACCCAACTCCGAACAGCGCTTTCGAGGATGGAGACCTGTTCGTGGTCTTCGGAATTTTCCAAGCGGTTCAACAGTATTCGTTCCGTGCGTGCGTCGGTTACATCGCTGAGATCGGCGCGAGAATCCCGAAGCTCGGACGCCGAGGTTCGCAACATCGGCGATGCCGATCCAGGGCGGAATCGAACCCCCACGGAGCGTGTTCCGGGCGGAAGAGTGAATGACCATGCAGCGGTTTCGGGGCCACAGACGCGTATGCCGACGCCGCGTATCCACAGCACGTCCATGCAAGCATCGGGCACGAGGAGGTGTTCTCCTTCTGCGCACGCCGTCCAGCCACACACCAGGATGTCGGAGAGATCCGGGGCGACCGATTGTGGTGTGTACCAACCCATGACAAGAGCTTATCGAGCGGCACCGACACGAAGGCGACTTCAGTCGACCGGGCCGAAGCGGTATCCGAATCCCCTGATGGTTTTGATGTACTTCGGTTTCGCGGGATCGGATTCGAGTTTGGACCGCAGGCTGAGAATGGTTGCATCGACTACACGCGTCCTTTCGTGGTCGGAACCCCACACGTTTCGGATCAGGTGATCACGTGAGTACACGCGCCCAGGCTCGGTCGACAGCTCCAGGAGCACCCGCCATTCTGTCCGGCTGAGGACCAGCAGCTTTCCGCCCATCGTCGCCGTCATCGCACGTCGATCGAGGAGCAGGTCACCGTGACGTTGGTGTTTGCCGGGGGCGGGATGTGCGGTTTCACGAAGGATTGCGGTGACCCGAAGATCGAGCGCGTGAGAATCGATCGGGTTCAGCACAAAGTCCGAGACAGCGCGATGTGGTGCTTCGTCGATGTCCTCGTAGGTATCCACCAGCATCATGATCGGCATCGAACTGCGCAAGCGGATCTGCCGTGCGATCTCGTAGCCGTCGATGTCCGGCAACAGGAGATCGATCACGGCGATATCGAAACTGTCGGTGTCCAGGTCATCGAGTAGGCGGCGCCCGGTGCGGACGAGCTGTATCTGGTGCCCGAAATGTATTAATTCGGTACCGAGTGTCTGGGCAAGCTCCGAACGGTCGGTAGCTGCAAGTATCAAGCTCATGTGAAATCCTCCCCCCGAAGGTGTTACTAGTCGTAACAGCTTGCATTCTGGCAGATCATCGACCGCGGGACCAGACATAGGGCGGCCGATCGGAAGTCGAGGGAACCGGGGGCGTTCGTCGCTAGACTTCTTTCATGGGCACTCTGTTCGCGTTGACGCTGCCAGGCTTGCTCGTGCTGCTGGTCCCGTTCGCTTTCGCCGAGACTCTCTGGAACCGGCTCACCGGCGGCCGGGCACTGCCGTGGACTCGGGGACGTACGACTCGTCCGGTCTCGGCCGCGGGCTTCGAAGAGGTTGCTGCCCTGTTTCAGGGGTCCAAGCATCATGAATTCGAACAGCGTCAGAGCGCATTGATGCATCGTGAGGACGGAACGGACGGTGACCCGCCGTGGGTGTCTGTCGATCCGGAAGCTAACAAGGTCGTTCTCCGTCGACGGAGTTGACAGTCGCGAACAGTCGTCTGGCTCAGGCCCAGTGGCCGGGGCGGGTCAGTGAATCGGGCAGCGTGGTAGCCGAATCGCCGATCGCCGCGTTGATCTGGAACTGAGTGAGAAAGATACTGCCGCGGAGTTTTGCGCCGCGAATGTCGGTGCCGCGTAAGTCTGCACCGATCAGATCGGCTCGATCGAGTTCGCAGTCGCGGAGGTCTGCACCGATCAGGTAACTCCCGCGAAAGTTGGCCCCACGTAGATCGGAACCACGAAATTTGGCGCCGATGAGGTCTGCGCCGCGATGGTCGAGTTTTCGGCCCTTCTTGCCTGAGATCGGTGAGCGCACAAGGTTACTCGTCTGCAAGAGCAGTGTGTTGACTGCCGCTCGGTGTGCTGAGACGTCGACGGCTTGAATCTGCGAAGGCGTGCCGTTGGTCAGGCTTTCCGTCTCCGCGAGTGCAGCGTCGAGTTCCTTTCGTATCGAGTGGGTTTGCTTCAGCGAGCGGGCTTCGGCGAGATACCAGAGCAGTTCGTGCAACTGGCGTACGACAGGGAAGGTTTCGAACATGTCCGACGCGGTCTCCGGGGCATCACGCCAGCTGACGCCGTCGTAGGTCTGCTGTGAAACCTTCTGTCCCGCACCGAAACAGTCGTAGACGGTGCAACCGGTGAAGCCCTTCTTTCGCAATCCGGTGTGAATGCCGCAACGGAAATCCTGCTGCAGGTTCTTGCAGGGGTCGCCGGCATTCTTGTTGGTCGCGAAGTCGGAGGACTTGGAAAAGGGGAGTGCGACGCAGCACAGACCGAAGCAACTGCTGCAATCTGCGAGCAGATTGGTCTGGCCGGCAATCACGCGTACTCCCGATGGTTGGGTTGGACGGAAAGTCTGTCCTCGGGTTTGTGAGTCTGTCAAACGAAATTGCGTGGTTCGGCAGCAAGAAGTCCAGCGGCTCCGAGGTCGTATCCCGCGCAATTGCGGGGTACCAATCCGGCAGACGTGATTCTGGACCACGCTCGTGAAGTAGGTCGAAAATCGGGTGGACGGCCCAGCTCGCTGCAACCAATCGTCGTGCGGTACCCGGCGGCAGAACCAGTGCGCCGACGAAGACCACAAATGTTGCGGCCACTGCACTCCATTCGCGAGTGGGAATGGAAACGTCGATCGTGCGCCCAATCGCCACCTAGCCCATCTGCGACCTGGCGAAAATCACTCCCCATCCAGATCGAGGAGCGATACCCCCCGTGCCGTGAGCCGGAAGCGCAGCGGTCTCTTCGTAACCGTCTCAATGATCCCGGCATCGTCCAGGCGCTGAAGTCGCGGGCGGGCGAACTGGCTGGATCGACCCACCACCTCGACCAGGGTGTTCAACTTGATGGCGCGGTTCGCCTCGAAGCAGTGGGCCTGACCCAGGGTGAACAGGACTGCGCCGATGTGGTTGCTATCAACCGGCGGCGTCGACTCGCGATCGAGTCCCAAGTTCAGCGGAAATTCCTCATCCTCCACCAGAACGCGGATACGCGCCTCGAGTGTGTCGATCTTATGCCGCCTCTCGGAGAGGTCGAGCAGCAGTCGATGTTGCGCCTCGGCGATGATCTCCAGCATATCGATCAGGTAGGGCGTCAGATCTCCGCGGTTCAATGGATTCTCCGCGTCAGAGAATGCTTTGTAGTAACGATCCTTGTTGTCGGCGACGGTCGCCGACAATGCCAGGCTCGCATACGGAGCCAACACCTGTCGAAGGTCCAGCGCGAGAAGGTAGCGTCCGGTTCGGCCGTTGCCGTCGTAGAACGGGTGCGTGTACTCGAAGATGAAGTGCGCGACCACTGCCCTGATCAGTCGTGGAATCGAGTCGTCGCCCCCCTGGCTCAGCATGAGGGTCAGCGCGTCGTCGATCGCTGACTCGGGTACCACACCGGTGTGCACGACCTTGATTCCTGACGTGATCGATACTGGCCCTTGCCGGAACCGCTTCCCATCGGGGGCGTCCTCGTCGCGAATCTCGCCCCGAGTTACCGCGTCGTAGACGTCTCGGATGTCGTCGAGCGTCTGCGGACTCTCGGCCTGGTCGTTGCCGATATTGAGATAGAGCCGCACCATCTCGGCGAACCGCTTGTTCGCGAGGGGTTGCTCCGCCCACACCATCTCGATTGCCTCGCTGATCTCCTTCCGGGTTGAGCGGACCTGTTCGATCTCGTTCGTTGCCTGGATCTCGTCGATCACCATGCGATGCAGGTAGTGGGTGCGCGCGAGGGCCGGCAGCCCGTTCCACTCAGCCCGGATCTTCGGCTCGAAGCTCATGATCCGTTCGATCAGCGCTGCGACTTCGGGTGTCATCAGTGCGAACGTCGAGTGTTCGCCGATCAGTAGGTCCCAGTGGACGGCGGCGGGAGAATCGCGTCGCGCTCGCTCCTCAGCATCGGCACCAGCACGATCTCGTTGGTGAAAGATCGATTTCAACGTCCTGTACGCCATCTGGTCTCTCCCTGTATCCACGCTATATTGCCGCCTTGCTTTCCATGCCTATCTTATCCAGAATGGGATCTGGATAAATAAGACTTGCGGCGCGGGTGTCATTTCATGACCAACGCGGGCTGCAGGAGCAGATGTGGCCATAGCTTCCCGAATCGGGTTCGGGCCATCGGCGGCCACTCGAAATCACGCAGCAGCATTCCGATTCGGCGCGCTGCGGGATCGAAACCACCACGAGTCGGCAGACCGTCTGAGCTCGCAGAACATCGAGCTGAACCGAGACCCTGTTGCATTACTCGTTGCATGAGGACAGAAAAGAACCCCTGTGAACCGCTTCTCAGCAGTTCACAGGGGTTCCTTTGGCGGAGGATAGGGGATTTGAACCCCTGAGGGCGTTAACCCAACCCGCGTTCCAGGCGAGCGCCATAGGCCACTAGGCGAATCCTCCGTGGAGCAGCATACCCAATTGCGGGCGCGAAGCGTTAAACGGGTACCTGACCTGCGAAGAACCGGTGGAACTCGAGGTTTGCATCTCGGCCCCGGTAGGTGGTGTGCAGCGGCCGGAGAAAGCCGTCTACACTGTTCATTGGATCCCGCGCGGCGCGCATCCTGTGAACTCCCCCAGGGCCGGAAGGCAGCAAGGGTCAACGGGCTCTGCCGGGTGCGCGGGGTCCTCTATTTTTTCACATACCCGACCCCGCCTCGTCGGTGAAAGGCCGCTCCGGATGCCTATCCAAACCCAGATCGGGTTGATGAGCCATGAAGAACTCACCTCCGAGCATGAGAGCCAGAGCGCGAAGTACACGCAGCTCCAGGCGCAGAAGCTCGCACTCGATCTGACCCGCGGTAAGCCTTCCCCGGAACAACTCGACCTTTCCGCAGAGCTGCTGACGCTGCCCGGCGACGGTGATTTCCGTGACGGAAGCGGCACCGACTGCCGTAACTACGGCGGACTCACCGGTCTGCCGGAACTGCGCGCCATCTTCGGTGAGCTGCTGGGTATCCCCGTTGCGAACCTTCTCGCCGGCAACAACGCGAGCCTCGAGATCATGCACGACAACGTCGTGTTCTCACTGCTTCATGGCACACCGGATTCGGCCCGGCCGTGGGCACGCGAAGAGAAGATCAAGTTTCTCTGCCCCGCGCCGGGCTACGACCGCCACTTCGCGATCACCGAGTCCCTCGGCATCGAGATGATCGCGGTGCCGATGAACCACGACGGCCCGGATGTCGTCAAGATCGCCGAACTTGTTGCGTCAGATCCGCAGATCAAGGGCATGTGGGCGGTTCCGGTTTACGCGAACCCCACGGGTGCCGTGTACTCCGAAGAAATTGTCCGTACGCTCGCGTCGATGCCGACGGCCGCGCCCGACTTCCGCCTGTACTGGGACAACGCGTACGCCGTACATCCGCTTGTCGGCGAGACTGCGCCTTCCTACGACATTCTCTCGATGGCAGCGGAGGCCGGACACCCCAACCGTCCGCTCGTGTTCGCGTCGACGTCCAAGATCACTTTCGCCGGCGCTGGTGTGAGCTTCTTCGGTAGCTCGGCGGAAAACCTTGCCTGGTACCAGAAGTTCCTGGGCAAGAAGAGCATCGGACCGGACAAGGTCAATCAGCTTCGCCACCTGCGTTTCTTCGGCAATGCCGACGGCGTTCGTGCGCACATGGAGAAGCATCGCGCGTTCCTCGCGCCCAAGTTCGAGCTCGTACTGCGGATCCTCGAGGATCGTCTCGGTGCATCGAAGGTCGCGTCTTGGACCGAGCCGAAGGGCGGATACTTCATCAGCCTCGACGTGGTCGACGGCACGGCCAAGCGGGTCATCGAACTGGCGAAGAACGCGGGTATCGCGCTCACCGCTGCCGGATCGGCTTTCCCGTACAGCACGGATCCGGACGACCGGAACATCCGGTTGGCCCCGAGCTTCCCGTCCACGGCTGAACTCGAAGTTGCCATGGACGGCGTGGCTACGTGTGTTCTGCTCGCAGCTACCGAATCGCGTCTCTCCGAGATCTGAGTTCTCGAAGCGGCGTGCCCGGTCGGTACTTTTCGGTCTTGTCTTGTACCGTTCGGAGCATCAATTCCCGACATAGGGTGTAAATCCCGGAGGTTGTAGTGACGGGCGCGATCAACGCTTCGGATGGGCCTTCTTTCGAGGCGCACACCGCGAACTCGGAGTCGGTCGTCGAAGCTGACATACCGCGACGCACCCTCCGTGTCGGTGTTCTCGGATTCTCTGTACTCGGTGTTCTGGCAGTCGCGTCCGTGCTGATGGTTCTTTTCGCCGTGCCGATGAATACGCGGTACTGGGGCATCTTCGAAAATTTCCTCGATCTCGACGTCTACCGCCACGGCGGCAGCGTTGTGGTTCAGGGCCTTCCGTTGTACGACGGGCCAGTCCTGGAAGGGATGATGTTCACGTACACCCCGTTTGCGGCTTTGCTGTTCACGGTGTGGGCGGTGCTCTCGTTCAAACAGGCGATTGTCGTGTGGACGGGTTTGAACATCGCTGCGCTGTTCGCAGTGATCGTGTTGTGCTGGAAGTATCTCGGTTATCGGCTCGACGTGAAGGCGTACGCCGTCAGTGCGTTGGCCACCACGATCTTTCTGTTCATGGAACCGATACGTACGACGCTCTGGCTCGGGCAGATCAACATCTTCCTGCTGCTCTTGATCGTGTGGGACCTCGGTCGGGACGAGAAGAGTCGGCTCCGAGGAATCGGGGCAGGCATCGCCGCCGGCGTGAAGCTCACTCCGGCCTTCTTCTGGGCGTACCTTTTCATCACTCGTCAATGGCGTGCGTTGGTGACGGCCGTCGTGACGTTCGCTGCGACCGTTGCGATCGGCTTCGTCGTGATCTACAACGATGCGTACAAGTACTGGACCGGCACTCTTGTCGACAGCGAACGCGTCGGACCGACGGACGCTCCGAGCAACCAGTCCGTGTCCGGTCTGATCGCTCAGCTCACTCACACTCCGACGCCGTCGCGGGTCCTGGTCCTAGTCTTCAGTGCGCTAGCGGTATGCCTCGGACTCGGTGCCGCGTGGATTGCTCACCGCCACGGCCAGAAATTGCTCGGCCTCACCATGACGGGGTTGACTGCGACCACTGTCTCGCCGTTCTCGTGGGGCCATCACTGGGTGTGGTTCGTCCCGCTGGTCGTCCTCGCCGCGCACTACGCGATGGTGTCGAAGAAGCGCTGGGCGTGGGTGGCGCCGTTCGTTTTCCTGCTCCCGGTCTTGAACTGGTCTCACACCTGGTGGGACCCGTCGGTCATTCCGGGTACGGATCGCTTCATCGGAATGGGCCTGTTCATGTTCGTGCCGCCCGAGTATCTGCGGATTCCGACCGTCGGCGTCTACCTCTGGGTCTTCACGCTTGCCGCGGTCTCGACGTTGGTTCTGTTCGGCTGGAAGAAGTGGAAGATTCCGGCCCCGGATGCGTCGGCGCCGGTCACAACTGCCGTCTGACGTGGCAGTATCGGACTCATGGCACTTCAACTGAACCTTGTCGGTGACCCCGAAGCTGATGCCCTCCTGGCCGAGGACCCGTTGGCGTTGTTGATCGGAATGCTTCTCGATCAACAGGTTCCGATGGAAACGGCCTTCCTCGGTCCGAAGAAGCTGGCGGATCGGCTCAGCGGTATCGACGTCAGGCGTATCGCCGACATGGACACCGACGAGTTCATCGCCGTCTGCGCCGAGCCTCCGGCTGTGCACCGATTCCCCAAGTCGATGGGCGAGCGTATCCAGCTCATGTGCCAGTTCATCGTCGAGAACTACGACGGCGACACCGCGGCGATCTGGACTTCGGGAAATCCCGACGGCAAGGAAGTACTGAAGCGGCTCAAAGCCCTACCCGGTTACGGGGATCAGAAAGCCCGGATCTTCCTGGCGTTGCTCGGAAAACAGATCGGCGTCGAGCCGAAAGGTTGGCGCCAAGCGGCCGGCGACTACGGGCTCGAAGGTTCGAGGCGCTCGATTGCAGACGTGGTCGACGAACAGTCTTTGCTCGAGGTCCGCGAGTTCAAGAAGGCCGCAAAGGCAGCAGCGAAGGCCGACAAGAAGTAAGCCGCTTTCAGGACTTCCGGGACCCGCTGGCACGCACTACTTTCATCAGGTCGCCTGCGGGGCCCTCGAGCTGACGCGGCGGGCGCCACACTGCACGCAGGGATCGGTCGAGTTCCAAGCCTTCGACGGCTACCACCCGAAGTTCTCCCTGCTTCACCTGGTCCTCGACGGCCAGCGTGCTCAGTACCGCCGGGCCGACGCCACCAAGCACGCTGGTTCGAATCGCGGCCGAACTACCCAGTTCCAACAACGGTGCACCGCGCTCGTATTCGTGTAACGCCAGGTCGAGAGTCGTTCTGGTTCCCGATCCGGGCTCGCGCACCAGCAGCGGCGTCGCTGCCAGTTCGGCGACGGTCAGCGGCTTTCGTCGACGCGCCCATGGATGATCCGGATGAACGACCACGACCAGCGAGTCACGCGCGACGGTGACGCTGGACAGGCTCTTCGGAACGGTCGGTGACTCGACGAATCCGAGGTCGCACATTCCCACCTCGACAGCCTCGAGGACGCGGGTCGAGTTGTAGACCTGAAGGTGGACGGTGACACCAGGATGTAGTGACCGAAAGATACCGAGCCAGGCCGGAATCAGATGTTCGGCGACGGTCATGCTGGCACACACGGTCAATTCCGCGGATCGTTCGGTCCGCATCCCTTCGGCGACGTCGAGAAGCTGCCTCGAGTTGGCGAGGACGCGGCGCGCCCAGTGGACGATGACGGTCCCCTGCGGAGTCAAAGTCGCCCCCGTCGACCTTCGGTGTATGAGTGGCATCCCGAGCTGCCGCTCGAGGGCTTTGACGGCGCGGCTGGCATTCGGCTGCGCAATGTTTGCTGAACGGCTTGCCGCACTGAGACTTCCGTGATCATCGATGCCGATGAGTAGCTCGAGAGTGGTGAGGTCGGGCCACCGTCTGGTCATGCAAACAGGCTATACCGAACTTCACGTTCATATCGATTTGATATGCCGTAATGGTAGAAATCGCCCTACCGGAGCGATGGTGGCTCAAGGACGCTGGATGAGTGAACCGTGATGTGAAGTCCGTGGCCGAGAAACCCGCAGTCGCCCCTTCGTCAGAAGTACGACGGTGGTCCAGTGTGGCTGCATTGGTGCCCGGAGTTGCGTTGTGCGCCTTGGGGGCCACGGTCGCGCTGATAGCCGGTCAGTTCACCTCCGCCGTGAGTCCGTTGCTGATTGCGATCGTGGCGGGTGCGGTGTTGGCGAATGCCGTCTCTTTGCCGGCGAAATTCCAACCTGGCCTGGCATTCTCGGCGAAACGGCTACTTCGGGTGGGTATCGCTCTGCTCGGGCTGCAATTGATGTTCTCCGACATCGTCGGTTTGGGCTGGGGAGTGATCGCCGTTGTGGTTGCGATTGTGTTCCTCGGTATCGCCGGGACCATGTATGCCGGAAAACTTCTCGGATTGAGTTGGTCGCAGAGAATTCTGATTGCCTGCGGCTTCTCGATCTGTGGTGCTGCCGCCGTGGCTGCTGCGGACGGTGTGGTGAATGCGCGAGAGGAAGAGTTGCTCACCGCTGTTGCGTTGGTGGTGATCTTCGGAACTCTGATGATTCCGACAATCTCACTGTTGGCCAACGCTTTCGGTATGAACGAGGTCGGTGCAGGCATGTGGGCCGGTGGGTCGATCCACGAAGTGGCGCAAGTGGTGGCTGCCGGCAGCGCTCTCGGCGCCACCGCGTTGGGTGTCGCGACCGTGGTGAAACTTGCGCGCGTGTTGATGTTGGCGCCGGTCATGGCATTTCTGAGCATCCGGCAACGCAGGATGGTCGACAGCACCGCCACCAAGCGTCCTCCGTTGGTTCCGTTTTTCGTCGTGGCGTTCATCGGCTGTACGGGCTTGCGCTCCACGGGCATCTTGCCGGATGAGCTTCTGGGACTGGCGAAGACGGTGCAGACGGCGCTGTTGGCGGCCGCGATGTTCGCACTCGGGCTGGGGGTGCGGTTGAGCGTCATTCGTGGAGTTGGCGCCCGGCCATTCGTGCTGGCCGCGATTTCCACTGTGTGGGTGGCAACGATCGCCTACGTCGGAGTCGTGCTGGTCAGCTGATCGAGCGCTGAGTCCGCCACGCGCTCGGGCTCATCGAGAACTGAGTGCGAAACCAGCGCGAGAAACTACCCTGCGTCGAAAACCCGAGGTGCACAGCCACTTCGGTCAACGAATAGCGAGGGTTGGAGACAAATCGTTCCGCGAGGGAGCTTCGAACCGAATTGAGAACGGCCGTGAACGTATCTCCGGATTCGGCGAGATGACGGTGCAGTGTCCGCCGGTCGAATCCGAGACTGCGTGCCACCTGCTCGACAGAGCAGCGGCCGGTCGGAAGCAGAACTTCGATCAATTCCTTGGTGCGGCTGAGGGTATCGGAGGTTTCCGAGGCGGGAAGCGAGTCGAGGAACTGGCGAGCGTACGGCCGGAGTAACTCGTCGGAAAGTTGGTTAGCCGCATCCAGGTCGGCGGCGAAGAAAACGATACCGGTGAACTCGTGATCGAATTCCACCGTCTCGCCGAGGATTCGCCGATGCGTGCTCGTGTCTTTCGGGGCATTGTGCGTGAATCCCACGCTGACCGGTTGCCATCGAGAACCTAGGAAACTCCGCAGGATCTGCAGTGTCGCGCCGACTGCGAGTTCGACGCTCTGTCTGGTGTCGACCGGTTCGCCGACCTCGAGCGAGATTCGCAGGGTGGCGAGTCCGTTGACCTCGTTCAATCGAATGCGTAATGACTCGTTGTACGTGTGCTCGTATCGCATCAACACGTCGAGTGCGCTCCTGACGTCTGGTTCTTCCCTGATGACCAAGCTGAGGGGACCGAGATTGGACAGTCGACGCAGGCCGGCGAGTAGAAGCCCGAAGTCTTCGTGTCCGGACTCCGCTGCCGATCGCTCCAGGAGCGATGCGATGGAGGCGGCCGGTACCCATTGGTCGGGGTTCGCCAGGCTTGCCGGGCTCAGGCCGACACTTCTCATGAGGGCCACAGCGTCCACGTCCACTGTTCGGCACAGGTCGACGTATCGGTTCAGTGACGCGTAGCGGGCGAGTGGCTTCATGGGGCCCCCTTTACTCGATGTCCCGAAATGTTGTGTTGTGTGTCTCGTCAAGTTAAGCATGTGAGCCGGATCTCACATAGTTTTGTTCACATCAGTTCGGCACGACCAGGAAGCCGAGCACCGACTTCTGGAAGTTGTTGCGTACGAATACAGCTCGACCGTAATCGAGTCGAGCCCGCCCACAGAATTGGAGAGCATTGATGGCAAACGCCATTCGGTTCCACGAGATCGGCACACCGTCCGTCATGCGTTGGGAAGAGATCGAGGTAGGACGACCGGGCGCCGGAGAGGTTCGGGTTCGTCATGAAGCGGTGGGGTTGAACTTCGCCGACACCTACTTTCGAAGTGGCCTCTATCCTGCGCAATTGCCTGCCGGGATGGGCGTCGAGGGCGCCGGTGTGGTCGAAGAGATCGGCGAGGGAGTAGTCGATTTTGCAGTGGGGGACCGTGTGACCTACACCGGCAGTCCGCTGGGTGCGTACGCCACCGAGCGGATCATGGCGTCGTCCGACCTGATCGCGCTACCCGACGGCATCGCCTTCGACACCGCGGCCGCCATGACCATGCGAGGACTGACTGCCGCCTACCTTCTGCGTCGCATCTACCCGTTGAAAGCGGGAGACACCGTGTTGCTACATGCTGCGGCGGGCGGGGTTGGACTGATCTTCACCCAGTGGGCAAAACTGTTGGGAATCAAAGTGATCGGAACGGTGTCGAGCGACGAGAAGGCGAGCGTTGCCCGAGCTCACGGGTGCGATGAAGTCGTCATCTACACCCGCGAGGACGTCGTCGCGCGTGTCAAGGAGATCACCGGGGGCGTCGGCGTGCCGGTTGTCTACGACAGTATCGGGCAATCCACGTTCGACATCTCTCTCGATTGCCTTGCCAGGCGGGGGCTGCTGGTGTGCTTCGGAACGGCGTCCGGACCGACTCCGCCGATTCAGGCAATGCAGTTGGCAGTCAAGGGATCACTCTTCCTCACACGTCCGGCTCTCGCCGATTACATCGCGGATCCCGAAGAACGTGCCGAACTGGCGGGCGAACTGTTCTCACACGTCGAGTCCGGGCGAATCAAGATCGAGATCAACCAGCGATACCCCCTCGAAGATGCGGTGCGTGCGCACCACGACATGGAGTCCGGTCGCAGTATCGGTTCCTCCGTCTTCTCCGTCTGAACCGAAACAGCACTTCCCAGAGGAATTGTCATGACCAACACCGCAACGCTCACAGAAAACCTTCCCTCGTCGAGGAATACGATCCGCGTCGAGAAATTGACCTGTTCGATCGGGGCAGAGTTGTCCGGGGTGGATCTCGGCGAGGTCGCGCGAGATGATGCACTCTTCGCCGAAATCAAGGCATTGTTGCTCGAACACAAGGTTCTGTTCTTTCGCGACCAGACCTTCTCCAAAGCCGAGCACGTAGAACTTGCCCAGCGATTCGGTGAACTCGAGGATCATCCGGCTCTGGGCAGCGACCCCGACCACCCGGGCTTGGTCCGCATCTACAAGGATCTGGACAGCCCGCCGGAGCATTTCGAGAATGCATATCACTGCGACGCCACCTGGCGCGTTAACCCGCCCATGGGATGTGTATTGCGTTGTGTGGAAACACCTCCTGTCGGCGGCGACACGATTTGGGTGAACATGGCACTCGCCTACGAGAATCTGCCGGCGCGGGTCAAGGAGCAGATCAAGGATCTGCGTGCCAGGCACAGTATCGAGTCGACCTTCGGCGCTCGGATGCCGATCGAACAGCGGCACCAGCTGAAGGAGCGCTTTCCCGACGCCGAACATCCCGTGGTACGAACACATCCGGAGACCGGCGAGAAGATTCTCTTCGTCAATTCGTTCGCCACACACCTCGTGAACTATCACACGCCCGAGAACGTCCGCTATGGAATCGATTACGCCCCCGGCGCCGGGAATCTGCTCACTTACCTGGCGAGCCAGGCTCAGATTCCCGAGTACCAGGTTCGGTGGCGCTGGACCGAAAACAGCGTCGCGATCTGGGACAACCGTTCGACACAGCATTACGCGGTGCAGGACTACTGGCCCGCGGTTCGAAAGATGGAGCGCGCCGGAATCATCGGCGACGCACCGTTCTGATCTCTCTTCCCAGCCCCGAAGATAAATTCATTCACTCGATCGGAGTCACGCTATGCATTTCCACGACGATTCACTGTTCCCCGAAACCCAGGACAAGCTTGTCATCACCGTTGCTCCCTACGGACCGGAGTGGGAGCCGGACGATTTTGCAGAAGACCTCCCTCTGTCGATGGACGAGCACGTCCAGCAAGCCGTCGACTGTTTCAACGCCGGTGCCACAGTTCTCCACATCCACGTGCGTGAACTCGACGGCAAGGGCTCGAAGCGTCTGTCGAAGTTCAACGAGCTTCTCGGTCGCTTGCGTGAGGCCGTTCCCGAGATGATTCTGCAGGTCGGCGGGTCGATTTCGTTTGCCCCGGAGGGGGAAGGTGCCGATGCGAAGTGGTTGTCCGACGACGTGCGTCACATGCTGGCGGAATTGGAGCCGGCTCCCGATCAGGTGACGATCGCGATCAATACCAGCCAGATGAACATCATGGAACTGATGACCGACGACGACATCGCGGGTACGTCGATGCAGCGTCCGGAATTGGCCGATACGTATCGGGAAATGACTGTGCCCGCCGGTCCGGAGTGGGTGGCAGAGCACCTGCGCCGGTTGCAGGCCGCCGGAATCCAGCCGCATTTCCAGTTGTCCAGTATTCCGCAGCTCGAAACGGTGGAGCGGTTGATCCGACGCGGCATCTACACGGGTCCGGTCAACCTCACGTGGGTCGCAATCGGCGGCGGCTTCGACGGACCCAACCCGTACAACATGATGAACTTCGTCCAGCGTGTTCCCGACGGTGCGTGCCTGACGCTGGAAACGCTGATGCGTAGCGTCCTGCCGGTGAACACGATGGCCATCGCGATGGGCTTGCACGCTCGCTGCGGCAACGAGGACACCATCTGGGGCCGCAAGGGCGAGAAGATGACGTCGGTGCAGCAGATCGAGCAGTTGGTGCGCATTGCAGGCGAATTGGGCCGCGAGGTGGCTTCCGCGAAGGAAGCTCGGGACATCTACCGGATCGGTGAGACGTATGCCGACACCGACGAGACGTTGGCGAAGCTGGGTTACGCGCCCAACCGCCGGATCGGCCAGCTGGGATTCACGCAGCACGCCTGAGTTCGCACCCTCTCGTACAACAGTTCCGGGGGTACGAACCGCGACGGTTCGTACCCCCGAATCCCCCCGTCTACCTCGAGTACTTCCTAGGAGAGTCATGGGACTGCAAGCTCCCGCCACGCCACGTGTGGACACCGCGCTCGGAATCGGCGGACGACGAAAGTTATACCCGTGGATCGTTTTCGCCCTGGCTTTCGGTCTTCTGCTCTCGGACTACATGTCGAGGCAGGTGCTCAGTGCAGTCTTCCCGATCCTGAAAGCGGACTGGGATCTCTCCGATTCGCACCTCGCCTCCCTGAGCAGCGTGGTGGCATTGATGGTCGGGCTGTTGACGTTCCCGTTGTCGCTGCTCGCGGACCGCTGGGGCCGCGTCAAGAGCTTGATCTTGATGGCGGTGTTGTGGAGTGTCGCGACGTTGCTGTGCGCAATCGCTCAGACCTACGAACAGATGTTGGGCGCCCGGTTCCTGGTCGGTGTCGGTGAAGCGGCGTACGGCAGCGTGGGTATCGCCGTGGTCCTCAGTGTGTTTGCGCCCCGCGTGCACGCAGCTCTTGCAGGTGCCTTCATGGCCGGTGGATCGTTCGGTTCGGTCATCGGTGTGGCAATCGGTGGGTTCATCGCAGTCCAGTTCAGTTGGCGGTGGTCTTTTGCCGCCATGGCGATCTTCGGTCTGATTCTGGTCGCGCTCTTCCGTGCCCTCGTCACCGAGAAGAAGCTCACCGCTTACGCCGTCGAGGCCGCGCCGGATGCCGCCGGGGAAGCGGTGAGACACGACGGTTTTCGTGCGCCGGTGTCCTCGCTGTTCACCAATCCAGCCGTATTATTCGCCTACATCGGTGGTGGTCTCCAGATGTTCACCGCCGCTGTACTTCTGGCGTGGTTGCCGAGCTTCTTCAATCGTTACTACGATTTGGCCCCGGACAAGGCCGGCGTCACGGCTTCCGTGTTCGTCCTCCTGGTCGGAAGCGGGATGGTGGTCTGCGGTTTCATCACAGATAGATTCAGCCGCGACGATTCGGCGCGAAAATGGACCACCGCCATCGTCTACTGCGCCATCTCGTTGGTGACGCTGAGCATCGGGCTCCGGTTGGGCACGGGGACAGCACAACTCGTGTTGCTCGGTATCGGTGCATTCTTCTCCGCCGGTTCGTCGGGGCCGACGGCAGCGATGGTCGCGAACCTTACCCATCACTCGATTCGAGCGTCGGCCATGGGAACGCTCACCGTCGCCAACAACCTTCTCGGGCTGGCGCTCGGTCCCTTCGTTGTCGGCATCCTCGCCGATCACCTGGGTCTTCTCGGCGCTCTACAGCTTTCGCCCTTCGTCTATGTCGTCGCGGCCCTCGCGTTGGTAGCCGGCAAGCGTGCCTATCCCGCCGGGATGAGGCGGCTGGCGACGTTGCAGAATCGGCCCGAGATCCCCGGCGCCACTGAAGTAACAGACGTTCGGAGCTCATGATGAATGAATCAACTACGGTAGTAATGGTTCCCGGTCTGCGGGATCATGTCGAAGATCATTGGCAGACTCACCTCGCGCGCAGGCTCGACAACGTTCTGACGGTTCCTCCCCTCGAGACCGACAAGCTCAGTCGCGATGCGCGGGTTGCGGCATTGAACGAGGTGCTGACAAGTGTCTGCGGGCCGGTGGTCCTGGTCGGGCACAGCGCCGGAGTCATGACAGTTGCTCACTGGGCGAGGGCGCATCATCGAGAGGTTGCGGGCGCACTTCTGGTCACGCCGGCGGATCTCGAACTTCCGCTGCCCGAGTCTTATCCGTCTCTCGACGATCTCGACCGACACGGGTGGCTACCGATACCGCGTCAGCGTCTGCCGTTTCCGAGCACGGTCGCGGCGAGTCGGAACGATCCGCTCGCCGGGTATCGCCGAGTTGTGGGTTTGGCTGAAGGATGGGGGAGTCGGTTGCTGGATCTGGGTGAGGTCGGACATCTCAATCCGGCGTCCGGATACGGGTATTGGCCGCGGGCGGAATCGTTGGTGCGGGAACTGCTCGAGTCGGTGTCGCGCGCTGCCTCGTCTCATGCCACGGATTCCGATGCGCAGGAGGAACACAGTCATGCTTGATCTTGCTGCTCTGCTGGAAGACTCGGCCCGGCGGTACCCGGAACGGGATGCGCTGGTTCTCGGGGAAGCGAGGCTGACGTATGCGCAGTTCGACGCGTACGCGAATCGCATCGCCCATCTGCTCGTCTCGCGGGGTGTCGAGCCAGGTGACAAGGTGGCGTTGTCCTGCCCGAACGTTCTCGAGTTCCCGATCGTCTACTACGGCATTCTCAAGGCCGGTGGCGTCGTCGTTCCTCTGAACATCCTGCTCAAGGGGCGCGAAATTGCCTATCACCTGGCTGATTCGGAAGCGAAGCTGTACTTCTGTTTCGAGGGAAGTCCCGAATTACCGATCGCCGAGTACGCCATCGCCGGGTTCGAGCAGAGCGAGACCTGTTCGGCCCTGATCGTGATCAGCGCCGAACCGGGTGCACCGTCGTCGATCCTCGGAGTCGAGACTCTAGGCGAAGCACTGGCATCCGTGTCCGGCACGGAAACGCCTGCAGTCGCGGTTGTTCGTGAACCGACGGACACCGCGGTCATTCTCTACACCAGCGGCACTACCGGAAAGCCCAAGGGCGCCGAACTCACTCACTGCAACATGGTCTTGAATGCACTGTCGACCAACCGGTTGTTCGAGAGCGTTCCGTCCATGCATGAGCGTTATCTCCTGACTTTGCCGTTGTTCCACTCGTTCGGCCAGACAGTGACCATGAATGCGGGAATCTGCGTCGGTGCCACTTTGGTGTTGATGCCGCGCTTCGATGCGACCGCGGCACTCGAGATCATGGAACGCGAAAAGATCTCGGTCTTCGCGGGCGTCCCGACCATGTATTGGGGACTGCTCGGCGTGCTGGACGAGGTAGTGAAATCCGGGGTGGATATCGAGACCGTTGCACAGAACATGCGGTGCGCGATCTCGGGTGGCGCAGCGCTTCCCGTGGAAATATTGACACAGTTCCGGGAACGCTTCGGTGTTCAGATCCTCGAAGGGTACGGGTTGTCCGAGACCTCTCCGCTGGCCTTGTTCAGTGCCCCGGAGAGTGACCCCCGGCCCGGTTCGATCGGCGTGCCGATCTGGGGCGTCGAAGCGCGGCTTGTCGACGACTCTTGGCACACGATCGCCGGCCCCGATGAAGTGGGAGAGTTGGCCATTCGCGGGCACAACGTCATGAAGGGCTATTTCAACCGACCAGAGGCGACGGCGGAAGTCATGTGCGACGGATGGTTTCGCACCGGGGATTTGGCACGGGTCGATACCGACGGAAATTACTACATCGTCGATCGCGCGAAGGACATGATCGTGCGGGGCGGATTCAACGTCTACCCACGCGAAATCGAAGAGGTTCTGCTCACTCACCCAGCCGTCTCACTCGTCGCCGTCGTCGGGGTGCCGGACACGAGCCTCGGCGAAGAAGTTGTCGCGTTCGTGATCCGAGAGCCGAGTGAAGAGATCTCCGAATCGGATCTCGTGGAATGGACGCGGGAACAGATGGCCGCCTACAAATATCCGCGTCGCATCGAGTTCGTGCCGTCGCTGCCGATGACGGCAACCGGAAAGATTCTCAAACGTGAACTGAATCAAGCATTTTCGATGGTCTGAGGAGATCGATGACTGACGTTCGAGCAAGTGAAGCTTTTCCCGTGACCCAGGCCATGAAGGATTCGGGTGGCTGGAATCCGTTGTGGGACGGACTTTCGGAGCTGGATCCCGAGTGGACCGAGCTGTACATGAAGACAGCGATGCAGCCCTGGAACAGCGGGGTGCTGTCACCTCAGGCGATCCAGTTGCTGTGCATAGCCGTCGATGCGGCGAGCACACACATGTACGCGCCCGGCGTACGACGCCATATTCGCGCCGCGCTCGACATGGGAGTGACCTCGAAGGAGATTCTCGAGGTGCTGAAACTGACCACCGTCGTCGGGATTCATTCCTGCAATGTCGGCGTTCCGATCCTGATGGAGGAAATCGCGAACCGCTGAGGGCGGTCAGTCCCGCTCGCGGTTCTCCCGTTCCTCCCGCTGACGCTGGAGGAACGGGCTCGGGTTCTGTCCGCCGATCGGACCGTGGCCGAGGACTCCGTGCTCGTAGGCCGACTCCGCGTGCAGGGCAACGTCGATTCCGCGGGCCTCGTCTTCACGCGAAATGCGGAAGCCGAAGGTCTTGTCGATGAGCTTTCCGAGACCGTAGGTCACACCGAAGGCATAGAGCGCGACCACGACGACGCCGACGAACTGCTTGCCCAACTGCGCGAATCCACCGCCGAAGAACAAACCTTCCGGACCGCCCGTCATCACGGCCGTCGCGAGGAGTCCGATCAGCAACGAGCCGACGATTCCACCGACGAGGTGCACGCCGACGACGTCGAGGGAGTCGTCGTAGCCGAGCTTGTGCTTCCATCCCACGGCGTACGAGCAGACGATGCCGGCGATCAGACCGATGACGAGCGCACCGAACATGTTCACCGTTCCGCACGACGGGGTGATCGCGACCAGACCGGCGACGACGCCCGAAGCTGCGCCGAACGTCGTGGGGTGTCCGTCACGATTCTGCTCGACGAACAGCCAGCCGAGTAGTCCGGTGCAACCGGCGACGAGTGTGTTGAGGAAGATCTGCGAGGCCATACCGTCGGCCGCAAGGGCCGAGCCGGCGTTGAATCCGAACCAACCGAACCAGAGCAGGCCTACGCCGAGCAGGACGAACGGCAGATTGTGCGGACGCATCGACTCGGCCTTGAAACCCATCCGCTGGCCGAGGACCAGTGCCAATGCCAGACCCGACGCTCCGGACACGATTTCGACCACGAGGCCACCGGCGTAGTCGAGTGCGCCCATCTGGGCGAGCCATCCCTGCGGATTCCACACCCAGTGAGCGACGGGGACATAGACGAGCAAGGACCAGATGGGGACGAAGATCATCCAGGCGGAGAACTTCGCGCGGTCGGCGATCGCACCACTGATGAGTGCTGCAGTAAGGATTGCGAACGTCAATTGGAAGGTTGCGAACAACACTTCCGGGACATTCCCGTGCACGGTCGACGGGTCGATGCCCGCCATGCCGATGTGTTCGAGTCCGCCGATGATGCCACCGTGATCGTCGCCGAACACGAGGCTGTAGCCCACGAACAACCACGCGACCGTGACGAGTGCGATGGAGACGAAACTCATCATGATCATGTTGAGTACGCCCGTCGAGCGGACCATGCCGCCGTAGAACAGTGCGAGTCCTGGCGTCATCAGAAGTACGAGTGCAGTACTGACGAGCAACCAGGCAGTCGCTCCGGCATCGATGGTGGCGGGCACAGTTTTCTCCTCACGCACGCGGACCAGCCCGCGTGCACGGAACCCACGATGAGTGCGTGCGGTTTCCTCCGCACTGCGATTGTGTTGCGAACATGTTTCGGGAGAAGTCGGCGTTGCACCCGCACCGGACCACCTGTCGTGGGTCGCCGGTAGTCTTTGCGCGTGGCCCTGTACCGGAAGTATCGACCCGCGTCCTTCGCCGAGGTGGTGGGGCAGGAGCATGTCACCGCACCGCTCAGCACGGCCCTCGACACCGGACGCATCAACCATGCCTACCTGTTTTCCGGCCCGCGCGGCTGCGGAAAGACGTCGTCGGCGCGAATCCTGGCGCGTTCGCTGAACTGTGAGCAGGGACCGACGTCGACGCCGTGCAACGTGTGCGACTCGTGCGTTTCGCTGGGCCCGGGCGGCACAGGCAACCTGGATGTGACGGAACTCGACGCCGCAAGTCACGGTGGCGTCGACGACACCCGAGAACTCCGAGACAAGGCGTTCCACGCACCCGCCGCATCTCGCTACCGCGTCTTCATCATCGACGAGGCACACATGGTGACGGCAGCGGGTTTCAATGCGCTGCTCAAAATCGTCGAAGAGCCGCCGGAACACCTCATCTTCATCTTTGCGACGACGGAACCGGAAAAGGTTCTCCCGACCATCCGTTCGCGTACACACCATTACCCGTTCCGCCTGTTGGCGCCGTCGACCATGCGCGGACTCCTGGAAAAGATCTGCGCCCAGGAGGGCGTACCGGTCGAGCCTGCGGTGTATCCACTGGTCATCAAGGCCGGCGGCGGTTCCCCTCGTGACTCGTTGAGTGTCCTCGATCAGCTGCTCGCGGGCGCAGGAGAAGAAGGTGTCACGTATCCGCGCGCTCTCTCTCTTCTCGGAGTCACCGACGTCGCGCTCATCGACGAAGCAGTAGACGCCCTGTCTGCCAGTGACGGGGCCGCGTTGTTCGGCACTGTCGATCGCGTGATGGACGCCGGTCACGATCCACGCCGATTCGCGCTCGATCTTCTCGAGCGCCTGCGTGATCTCATCTTGATGCAGGCTGTTTCCGACGCCAGCGAACGAGGATTGGTCGACGCTCCGGAAGCGGAGCTGGTCACGATGCGTGAGCAGATTCAACGAGTCGGCCCGGCCACGCTCACCCGCTTCGCCGAAACTGTCCATGCCGGACTCAGCGAAATGCGTGGTGCGACGGCGCCGCGGCTGCTGCTCGAAGTGATGTGCGCGCGAATGCTGCTGCCGTCGGCCTCCGACACCGAGTCAGCTGTATTGCAGCGGCTGGAGCGCCTGGAACAAGGTATTCCGGCTGCCGGAGTCGCGGCTGCCCCTCGCGCGGCAGCAACGCCGGCACCGACCGTGCCGCCGCTCGAACCGGAGATTGCTTCCAAGTTCCAACGGCCCTCTCAACGCAAGGCCGAGCCTGAGGTGCGGCCGGAACCAGCCGCGCCAGCTCCAGCTGCGGCGCCGCCGGTTGTGGAGGCTCCTGTCGTCGAACCTCCGGTAGCGGCAGTTCCCGTCGTCGAGACTCCCACTGTCGAGATCGTGGAACCGCCGGTTGCCGAAGCTCCGGTGGTTGAAGCTCCGGTTGCCGAAGCTCCAATAGTTGAAGCTCCTGTGGTTGAACCACCGGTTACTGCTCCTGTCGAAGCGGAAGAGCTGATCGGGCTTGCCGAGCCGGAACCCGACTACGAGCCCGAGCCCGAGTTCGACGAGCCGGCGGTTGCCGAAGCTGCGCCGGTCTCGGCAGGCCCCACAGTCGAGACTCTCCGTGAATCGTGGAACACCTTGCGCAACAAGGTCGGTGAACGAAACAAGGTTCTTCCGGCCATGCTGTCCGCTGCGACGGTTCACGACGTGCGTGGACATGTCGTTGTCATCGCTCACGGCTCACCGGTCCTGGGTGCTCGTGTGACGCAACCGCACAACGCGGCGGTCATTTGCGAGGTCCTTGCCGAAATGTTCGGTGGCACTTGGCAAGTCGAGTATCAAGAAGGTGCGCCTACAGCGCCGACAGTATCGAGCGCAACCAAGGCGACGGAAGCTCCGAGCCGCCCTGCCGCTGCGCCCCGCTTCTCGCGCCCCAGCCAGGAGCGCGCAGCGCAGCAGCCCAAGGCCCCGCAGCCCCAGCGCGGAGATTCGGACGACATTCCGCCGCCCGAGGCCCCCGACTATCCGGAAGACCCTGGACCGGCCCCTGCTCCTGAGGTCGACTACGAGGCAACTCCTCCGCCTGCAACGCCGGAGGACGAGGACGAGATGTTTGCGGAGGCGGCTGAGCCCGCTGATCCGACTGCCAGACGTGATCCCGAGGATGTTGCAAAGGAACTCCTCAAGGACGTCCTCGGAGCTCGCCGCCTCGAAAGCTGAGTTGCCGAGTCGGTCCGTGTGCGTGAAACAGCTGTCGGAATCCAGCTGCACCACTGTGTGATCGAATTGTTATAAATGCCGTTCCCTTTGTGCGCGCGCGTGTCGAAAGCGCACCGGCTCGGCCTCGCAAGCTGATTTGTATGTGGCTGGTTTGCTGGCACATTCGTTCGCTCAGTTCCGGTGTAACGAAACGTCGATTCGGACGATGGTCGCCGAAGAATATCTGGAATTTCTCGTTGTCTGATGGGCATTCGAGTGCTGCTGTTAAATTTCGGTGTGTCACGAATGTTCAGATTGATAGTTGTCGGATGTTTGATTTGCGGGGATCGACCAATTTGGGACATTCGGCGAATTGGCCACATATTCGGCATTGCGGCATTTCGGTGCATATTCAACTGAATATTTGCCGATCGCGAGAAAATGGCGGCCGTGAAACCGGGATCCGGTACGGATGTTCAAGCAGGAGCATGACCGGTTACGAAGCAAATAAGTAACTCCGAGTTACAGCTAACTCTCGATTGCTGTTAAATTGCTGAAACACGTTCATTGCGCCGAACAACCTTTGTTATTTGTTTATGCCTTGAGGTAAATCTGCGTTTTACACACCGATGAGGGCGTGGTTAGTCTTCGGTCGATTGAGTCTCCCGTGGATGCGCGCGAAAATAGGAAGTGTAAGATGACTGAAGATTCAACTAATCCTGCGATTGCGATAGTCGGGATGAGCATGTGGTCCCCCGGTGCACATGATCTGCAAGGATTTTGGGAGAACGTCCTCGCGCGTCGGATGCAATTCCGAAAGTTTCCGGAGTCACGGATGTCCCTCGACGACTACTGGAGCGCGAGCCCTGACGACGTCGACAAGACATACGCTGATCGCGGCGCGTTCATGGATGGTTTCGAATTCGACTGGGTCGGTCGCCGGATACCGGAGCGGACCTTCAAGTCGACAGATCTCACACACTGGTTGGCTCTGGAAACAGCACTCGGGGCTTTGACGGACGCGGGCTACAGCCGAGGATCGGTACCCACTGGACGCAGCGCCGCAATCGTCGGCAACTCCCTCACCGGTGAAGAATCCCGGATGTGGTCGATGCGTTTGCGTTGGCCTTACGTCAAGCGCGCACTCGCTGTCGCAGCCGAAGCGCGCCAGTTGGACAGTTCCGTCGCCGATGCTCTCGCCGAGACGATGGAAGAGGTCTACAAGGGCCCATTGGTGGAGCCGAGTGAAGACACTCTCGCCGGCATGTTGTCGAATACGATTGCCGGCCGGATCTGCAATTATCTCGACTTCAACGGCGGCGGGTACGTCGTGGACGGTGCGTGCGCGTCCGGAATGCTCGCGGTGGCGACTGCAGCCGAAAAGCTGGCGTCCGGCGCGGCCGACTTCGTCTTGGCAGGGGGAGTCGACGTCAGCTTGGATCCTTTGGAACTGGTGGGATTCGCCCGTTTGGGTGCACTGACCCGTGGCGACATGAACGTGTACGACGCAAGCCGAAGCGGATTCATCCCGGGTGAAGGTTGCGGATTCGTGGCCTTGAAACGACTCGAGGACGCCAGGGCGGACGGCGACTACGTGTACGCGACGATTCGCGGCTGGGGCATCTCCACCGATGGCAAGGGTGGAATCACCAAGCCCCGCGCCGAAACTCAGGCCGAGATGATCCGTCGCGCATACTCGCGAGCGGGATTCGCGGCCAGCGAGGTTGCCTTCGTCGAAGGACACGGAACTGGTACTCCCGTCGGAGACCCCGTCGAACTGGCCGGCGTCCAGCAGGCCGCTCAGACGGACGGGCCCGTCGAGGCTCGTAGCATCGGCATGACGTCACTGAAGTCGTTGATAGGGCACACGAAGGCGGCGTCGGGCATCCTTGCGCTGATCAAGGCGACCATGGCCGTCAATCAACGAATCCTTCCGCCGCTCGCCGGTTGCACCGACCCGAACCCGGCGTTCGGAACCGAAGCGCCGGCACTCTTTCCGCTCGTCAACGGTGAGATCAGAGATCCGTCTGAGAAGATGCGTGCTGGTGCGCAAGCCATGGGTTTCGGCGGTATCAACTGCCACGTCGCGATCGAATCGGCTGATGCACCGTCCAGCAAGCTGACACCCTCGCAAGACGTCCGCACGATGATGGCGTCGTATCAGGACACCGAGGTTTTCGTACTTTCTGCAGATTCCGCGGTGGACTTGGCGACCCGAGCGCGGGATGTTGCAGATCTGGCGGTTCCGTTGAGTGTTGCCGAGCTGCTGGACTTTTCGGCGAAACTCTCTCGAGTGATCTCGCCGACCGCGCCCTTCCGTGCCGCAGTGGTGGCCGGACGTCCCGCGCAGTTGGCCGAACGCATGCGTCAGCTTGCCGTGATCTGCGAGAACTCCGCTCCTGCATCCGGTCAGGTGAAGGTCGTGAGCAACGAGATCTCGATCTCGAACGCCGTCCACCACGACATCGGATTCCTGTTCCCGGGACAGGGATCCCAACAACTAGAGATGGCGCGCGTGCTGATCGAGCGCTTCGAGTGGGCACGCGAACTGGCGACCGAGGCGGACGGCTGGTTGGAGGGAGTTGGAGCGGAGGCGATCACGCCTCGAATTCTGCGGAACCCGGTCAAGAGCGCTGACGCTGCGGAATTGGCGAAGTGGAAGCGGGATCTCGCCCAGACGCAGTTCACCCAGCCTGCCGTCGCTTTGGCTTCGCTGCTCTGGTTCGAGTACCTCCGCCGATTGGGTGTCACACCCAGTGCTGTCGCCGGCCACAGTCTCGGCGAGTTGACCGCGCTCTACGCGGCAGGAGCTTACGACCAGAAGACGCTGATCACCTTGGCTGCGGCGAAGGGTGCGGCCATGGCTGTCAGTGGTGGTGGAAACGGCGCGATGGCGAGCCTGACCTGCGACCGATCGACGGCTGAGGCGATCATCGCGGAAACAAAGGGTTACGCGACCGTCGCGAATCTGAATACGCCTACACAGACCGTGGTTTCGGGCACCAAAGACGCGGTCGACGATGTGGTTGCCATCGCGAAGACGCGCGGAGTGTCGGCTCAGGCGCTTGCCGTGTCGAATGCTTTCCACTCCGAGATGATGAACGAGGCCGAGCGGGAGCTGAAGTCCACTGCGCCCGTTGACGAGCAAGTCGATTCGTTGACTTGCCCCGTGTATTCCTGCGTCGAAGGGAAACGCGTACAGACGCCACTGGCACTTCGCGAATTGGTCACCAAACAGGTTGTCTCACCGGTCGACTGGGTCAAGACGGTAAGTGGAATCTCGCAGGACGTGGACCTGCTCGTCGAGGTCGGACCCGGCCGTGTGCTGACCGGGCTCACCAAGGCGATTAATGGGACCGACGGCGTGCGCTGCTTCCCCGTTGCGTCCAAGTCCGGACGCGACGAGGACTTCAATGTCGCACTGGCCGCGATGTACGTACATGGCGCCCAGGTCCGATGGAACGAACTTTTCGACGGCCGGTTCGTGCGCGAATTCGTTCCTGCCGATCAGAAGGTGTTCATCGAGAACCTGGCCGAGGCGAAGCTGACGGTTACCTCTGCTCCCGAACCGCTCGCACTTGGTACGTCCGGCGGGGATCCGGCTGCGGCGCTGGCCGATTACCTGAGTCGACGCGGGACCTTCCTCGTCGACGTCATTCGTGCTGATGTAGGCAGTGGAGCGACTTCTCCGTCTTCTCCATCTGCTCCGACTTCGCGGGCAGTCACCAACGGCCACGAATCCGTAGCAGCGAAAGCTCCTTCGCCGGTTTCGGCTCCGGTAGTCGAAGAGCCGGCTGACGCGGGCGCTGGGTCCGTGGAAAGTGAGCTGATCAGGATCCTCGCCGATACGACGGGATTCCCCGCCGAGTCGATCACGACGGATCTGCGTCTGCTCGATGATCTGAATCTCGACTCGATCAGTGCGGCAGAGGCTATTTCGAAGGTTGCGCATCAGTTCGAGGTTGTCGACCTCGACCCTGCCGAGTTGGCCAATGCCACGATCGGAGAAGCAGCATCGCTGATCCTTGCGGCATCACCGAATCCCGGTTCTGCCGTTCCAGCAGCGAGTTCGGTGCAGTCGGACGTGTCGCGAATACTGCGCGAGGTAATCGCGGAGGACACCGGATTTCCGGTGGAGTCTCTCGATGTGGATCTCCACCTGCTCGACGACCTGAACATGGACTCGATCAAGGCTGCCGATGCGATAGCAACTGTGGCAACGCGATTGGGTGTTCAGGGTGATCTGGATCCGGCCGAACTCGTCAACGTCAGCCTGGGTGAACTGATCGAAGTGCTCGATCGATCCGCGAAAGAGAAGTCGGGGCAGCAGCAGCCGGTTGCGCGGGCGCTGCCGGTGAAGGCAAAGGGTATATCAGCCGACAGCTTCACCTGGGTTCGCGATTACACCCTGGAAAAGGTTCGGAGCGAGACAGCGTTGCACGGAGTCCGAGACCTCACGGACACGACGTTTGTCGTCATCGGTGACGACGCCGGTTTGGTCGGAAGGTTGGAATCCGAACTACGAGGGCGTGGTGCTCAGGTCGACATTCGCACATTCTCCGACGGCGCTCCTGCGAATGCACAGCACGTGGTTGCCGTAATGCCGCGTGTGACCGATGATTCCGTCACCGAAATCGGCTTGCGCCGTGGGATCGAACACATGTACAAGATGGTTCCGGCGCAGCAAAGCGGAGGCGCACGAACCACATTGGCAGTGATTCAGTTCACCGATGTCGCGTTGGGCAATCCGGCGCCGGTACCGAGTGCGGCGGCTTTTGCCGCTTCGGTGCATCACGAGCGCCCCGAACTGGATGTCCGCGTCATAGGATTCGACGGCTCGACTGCGGACGCGGTGGTGGCAACCACCGTCGTCTCCGAGTTGGATTCGGTTGCACCCTATGTGTTCGCGACTTACGACACCGAGATGGAACGCACGGCACTGCAACCGCGGGTTCTCGCCTCGAGCGACTACACCGTCCGCGAGAGCGGGTTGGGGAGTTCGGATGTAGTGGTCGTGACCGGTGGCGCGAAAGGCATCATGGCGCAATGCGCTCTGGCTCTCGGCCGAAAGACAGGCGCCGAACTAGTGCTGATCGGAAGCTCTCAGCGACAAGCGGGTGACGAAATCGCTTCCACTCTTGCGGACTTCACGTCTGCCGGTTTGAGCGCTCACTACTATCGCTGCAACGTCACGGATGCTGCGGCGGTGGCCGGCGTCGTCGCCCAGATCGAGGTCGAGGTTGGGCCGATCACCGGGTTTGTCCACGGTGCGGGGGCGAATGTTCCGCGGCGGTTCGAGAGAGTCGACAGCGCTGCGGCTTTCAAGGAGGTTGCACCTAAGGTCCTGGGCGCAGCCAACTTCGTCGAAGCGCTCGCTGATCGTGACCTGAAGCTGTTCGTGGGCTTCTCGTCCATCATCGGATTCACAGGTATGCCCGGAAACAGTTGGTATGCATACGGAAACGAGCTTCTCGACGAAATGGTGGTGCGGTATGCCGCCGGGCACCCGAAGACTCGGACGTTCTCGCTCGCGTACAGCGTGTGGGGGGAGACCGGCATGGGCGCCCGCATGGGCAGTGTCAACCACCTCGCGAAGATGGGTGTCATGCCGATTTCCACGGCTGCGGGAGTGGATCATTTCCTTCGCCTGGTCGACAGCGGACCCGAGGCGAGTCGTATCGTCGTGACCAGTCGACTCGGCGGTCTCGACACCTGGGCGCCGGCAGCACCGGCTCTGCCGGCGGTGTCGCGCTACATCGACCAAGTGGTGACATTCGAGCCGCAGGTAGAACTGGTGACCCGGACGACGTTGTCCACCTCGGCGGATCCCTTTGTCCTCGATCATGTCTGGAAGGGATCGGCGCTGCTTCCGACGGTGTTCGGGCTTGAGGCGATGTCGCAGGCGGCGGCCTATGTCACCGGACGCGTGACTCTGGGCCGCGTCCGCATCGACGACATCAAGCTGGATCGACCGATCGTCGTCGACACGGTCGAGGGCACCAGAGTCGAGATCAAGGCAAGCGTCGTGGAGCAGGATCGTGATGCTGCAGGAACGCGGGTGCATGTCACGATCGGCACCGAACGGACCGGGTACGGACGGCCCCATTTCTCGGCCGACTTCATCTTCGGGCTGGACGAAACACTGCCGGAGTTCGAGAAGGAGTTGCCGCGACCGGTGCTCGACATCGATCCGTTGGACGATCTCTACTCGTGGTTGCTGTTCCAGGAGGGCGATTTCCGCCGACTCGAAGAGATCTCGAGCCTCGATTCCGAGCACATTCTCTTCAGCGCTATTTCGCGAGCCGACCGTAAGCAGCACCTCCTCGGTGATCCCTACTTCCTCGATTCCCTGCTCCAATCGGGTCAGATCATGGTTCCGCGGGAGATCTGCCTTCCGGTCAACATTGCGCGAATCGACATGTACGACGGACGATTCGAGGCTCGTTCGTTCACCGCGTACGCCTACGACAAGGTGCAGACAGAGACCCACATGCAAGCCGACGTGGCGGTGGTGAAGGACGGACGAGTGGTGATGCAGCTCGAGGGATATCGCTCCCAGATTCTCTCCCACGACGAAAGCCGTCCTACGGCTGAGGAAATCGCGGATCCGACTGCGCGCGACGCACAGATCATTCTCGACAAGCTCGCGCAACACAGCCGGGCGTTGGGAGTGAAGAGCCCGCGGGTTGTGGTCGCGCATACCCCGGGGATTCACGAGTTGACCAAGTCGGAACGCCACGAGCAGGAGAAACCGATCGCCGAGGCGGCCGTGAACATTCATCTCGATGAGGATGTGGTGATCAAATGAGTAATGCCTTTGCCATCGAATGGCAGGAAACCGGAAAGCCCGTCGTCGTCGGTGATATTCCGCCCTCTGTGGATGTCTCGCTCTCGCACGACGGCAGCAAGTCACTCAGTTCGGCCGGCGACTGGCCTCAGGGGTGTGACATCGAACCGATTCGCTCCCGAACCGCCGTGCAGTGGAAGGCGCTTCTGGGTTCGGCGCGGATTCCGCTGCTGGACGAGTTGATCGCAGGCGGCGAATCACTCGATCGTGCGGGAACCAGGCTGTGGGCGGCGGCCGAGGCGATCCGAAAGGCCACGGGGCAGATGTCGGTTTCTCTGGCGATGGGCGCCAGGGAGGACGACGCAGTGACCTTCCGCGGCGGCGCAGAGGGAAGCGTGGTGGTTCTGACTTTTCCAGCTCTGTTGACGGACAACGAGGAGCGGATTCTCGCGTTTGTGACTCATGAGGAGGATGCGGAGGAACCGGCGCAGGACCCGGCACCGCAGTTCGACTCCGGACCGTTGTCGGCGAAGTCTCTCGCGCAGTTCGATCCGATGGCCTACGGCTCCGACGTGCATGTGGTGGCCCGGAGCGGCTATCCGGCGGTGTCGATCCGGTTCCCCGTCGGGTTCCGGGACGCGTGCAACGTCGGTGGATCAGTGGGGTTCGCGAGCTTCGCGCTGTGGTTGGGCGCTTTGCGAGAGAGGGGAACCGGACCGATCTCGAAGCAGATCGTGGAGGACATGGCGACGGGTCGTTGGGGCATGGTGACCAACAACTCCGAGGTGTTCATCGATGCGAACCTGTACACCGACGACATTGTCGAGGGGACGATCTGGATCACCGAGCTCACCGGTCCGGATCGGGCAACCACCAATCTGCATGTCGAATGGTGCCGGGTCGACGGCGAGACGCGCACTCACATCGGGTGGAGTGCGATGCAGACGACGTGGGTGGAAATCCTCTCCCACGGTGTGGTGGCGGCACGGCCGATGCCGCAGTACTTCCACGATTTCATCGAGCCGATGACGATTCCGACGGGGACGAAGAACATCGCTGTTCCCACCGAACCGAAGAACGTCGATCGTGGTTCCGTGATCCGCTCGGCTCCGATGGTGCCGCGCAATCCGTACCTGCTCGAATCCGAGGTGTTCTCGACGACGTTGCAGGACGGAAACGTCGTGGGCAACATCTACTTCGGCAACTATTACATCTGGCAGTCGAGGGTTCGGGACAAGTTCCTGGTCCGTTCTCAGCGTGAGGCCATGGCGGCCAGAGGCGCTCTCGGGGAACTTCGTTGTGTGCACACCAGGGTTGAGCATCTGCGCGAGGTCATGCCGTTCGACGACGTCCTGGTCACGATGTCCTTGTCTGCCCTCTACGAGAGGGGGATCGACCTCGAGTTCGAGTACTTCAAGGTCAATGAGGACGGATCACGGGAGAAGCTCGCGATCGCTCGGCACAGAACTGTCTGGACGATGCCGGGCGCTCCGGGAGAACTGGAAATCTCTCCGCCGTCGAAACTTCCACAGTCGCTGATCGATTCGGTGCTGGAGGCGATCGACGGAAAGTAGGCGGGGGATTTTCCGAGATCGAAGTGGAGAGACGGGTTGCGTTTTCCTTGCGGGAGAACGCAACCCGTTTCGATGGGGAGGGGAATGTATGGGTATCGAGGTTTCCAGAAGATCGGTTCTGAAAGGGTCGGTAGTCGGCACAGCGGCTGTTGCTTTGGGTGCAAAGGCAGGTGCTGCTCCGGCGGGGAGTGTGGATATCGAGTCTCCGTTGATTTTTCATTCGCCGGAGTTCGAGCCGTTCTGTGACGAACTACATTCGTTGTCAACGCTTTCCGGAAACGAGATCACACTGACAGCGCAAGTGGGGCAACATGCCTTTCATCGGGATTTTCCCTCGTCCCCAGCACTGTCGTACCGCAGCGGAGAGATCGGTGGCGGTTATCTGGGCCCTACCGTCGAGGCGCATTCCGGCGAGCCGATCATGTTGACGTTCGAGAACGATCTGACCGGACATCCGTTGGCAGCGGACATGGATATGACGCTGCATGGAATGCAGGCAGACTTTCGCGCTAACCCGCCGACGTCGTTGCACTTGCACGGAGGAGTCACTTCACCTGAGAGCGACGGCCATCCGGAGCTGCTGGTGATGCCGGGACAGGCTGCGATGCATCACTTTTTGCACGGTCAGGAAGCCGCCCACCTCTGGTATCACGATCACGCGATGGGCATCACCCGGCTCAACGTCTACGCCGGTCTGATCGGCAACTATCTGATCAGGGATGAATTCGACACCGGCAAACTGGGAAATCCGTTGGGGTTGCCGGCCGAGGAATTCGAGATCCCGTTGATCCTGCAGGAGAAGATCTTCACGCCGACAGGCGCCCAGAACGGCCGATCCACCATCTTGATCCCGGAAGGATCGTGGGAAGGCGGCGCGGTGGGCGACGTCGGCTTGGTCAACGGCAAGGTGTGGCCGGAACTGGCTGTGGCTCGGGGCCTTTACCGCTTCCGCATCGTCAATGCGTCGTCGGCAAGTGTGTGGAATCTTCACTTCTCGAACATGATGACGTTCTGGGTCATCGGCAACGACGCCGGAATGCTCGACGCGCCCGTCGCGGTCAATGCCTTCCGCTGCGCACCGGGGGAGCGGTACGACCTCCTCGTCGATTTCACCGGACTGTCGGAGGGTTCGACGGTGGAGCTTCGCAACGACGAGGCGCCCCCGCTACCCGCCGCTGTCATCGGTGAAGTGACGATGCCGCTGTTCTGCCGGTTCCGCGGTGACGCCAGGCGCGGATTCACCGGTGGTGTTCCGTCGCAACTGCGCGGTGGGCGCCGGCAACGTGACGTTCTCGCCCCGTTGGAGCAGCCGACGGTAATTCGCACGGTGACGGTGAGCCAGCAACTGGAACTGCGGAATCCACCGGCTCAGATGACGCTGAACAACCTGACGTTCAGCACCACGGACGTCGAGAGGCCGCGGCAAGGCACCGTCGAGCAGTGGAACATCGTCAACACCACGCCGGACCCGCATCCGATACACCTGCACCTGGTGAATTTCCGGATTCTCGGCAGAACACCGATGCGGACGCTGGAGTACTTGATCCGACATCCGCAGCCGGTGATCGGCAACAAGTGGACTCCGTCGCCCGAAGGGTTCGAGGCGGGGCCGATGATCGCGCCGGCGCCGTGGGAAGCGGGAATGAAGGACACCGTCAGGGTGGACGGCGGCACCGTCACCCGGATCATCGTGCGATTCCCCACCGCGGATGAGCTGGGTTTCGATCCCGACGCGATGTTCGATCGTCTTCCGAGCGGTGGGATGACGGGCAGTGGGATGACGGGCGGTGGGATGACGGGCGGCGGGCGCCACGATATGGCTGATTCTGGTCGACTCCAGGGATATGTGTGGCATTGCCATCTACTCGATCACGAAGATCACGACATGATGTTGCCGTATCGCATCGTGCCGTGAGTGCTTCCGGGGGCGCACCCGAAATGAACCGAAGCGGGCAGGCGTTCGCGCACCTGATCACCTCGGTCACCTAGCAGGATCGCTTCGGTCCTTCCCATGAATTTGGAACACGTTCTACAGTGAAAGGGCTGAGGTCTGTACCTCGGCCATGCGCCACCACCGAAGGTGGCGCGGACGATCTGCAGACCGGTTCGACGAATTACACGGAAGGAACACCTCACAGTGACCACAGAGGCATTCATTTATGAAGCCATCCGTACCCCGCGAGGCCGCGGCAAGAAGACCGGGTCGTTGCACTCGGTCAAGCCGATCTCGCTGGTCACGGGTCTGATCCAGGAACTGCGCGTGCGCTTTCCCGACCTCGACGAGGACCGGATCTCCGACCTCATCCTGGGCGTCGTCACCCCCGTTGGCGATCAGGGAATGGACATCGCCCGCGTTGCAGTCAACGATGCGGGACTGCCCGACACCGTCGGCGGCGTTCAGCTCAACCGTTTTTGCGCTTCCGGCCTCGAGGCCGTGAACATGGCTGCTCAGAAGGTTCGGTCCGGCTGGGACGAACTGGTGATCGCCGGTGGCGTCGAGTCGATGTCCCGCGTTCCGATGGGATCCGACGGTGGACCGTGGGCACTCGACCCCGCCACCAACTACGACAATTACTTCGTGCCGCAGGGCGTCGGCGCAGACCTCATCGCCACCATCGAGGGCTTCTCGCGTGACGACGTCGACGCATACGCCGTGCGCTCGCAGGACCTCGCCGCCAAGGCGTGGACCGGCGGATACTTCGCCAAGTCGGTAGTGCCGGTCAAGGACATCAACGGCATCACCATCCTCGACAACGACGAGCACATGCGTCCGGGCACCACGGCAGAGAACCTCGCCGGCTTGGCTCCCGCGTTCGGTGTGATCGGTGAAATCGGCGGATTCGACGCCGTGTCGCTGCAGAAGTACCACTGGGTCGAGAAGATCAACCACGTTCACCACGGCGGCAACAGCTCGGGAATCGTCGACGGCGCTGCCCTCGTGCTCGTCGGTAGCGAGCAGGCCGGCAAGGACATGGGTCTGACGCCGCGCGCTCGCGTCGTCGCCACCGCCACCAGCGGCGCCGACTCCACCATCATGCTCACCGGCCCGACGCCGGCGTCGAAGAAGGTTCTGGCAGCTGCCGGCCTGACGGTCGACGACATCGACCTCTTCGAGATCAACGAGGCATTCGCTTCCGTCGTCCTGAAGTTCCAGAAGGACCTGAACATCCCGGACGAGAAGCTCAACGTCAACGGTGGCGCGATCGCCATGGGTCACCCGCTCGGTGCAACCGGCGCGATGATCACCGGAACGATGGTCGACGAGCTCGAGCGTCGTGGCGGCAAGCGCGCCCTCATCACCCTGTGCATCGGCGGCGGTATGGGCGTTGCCACCATCATCGAGCGCGTCTGACGCGGCGTCCGTCCTTCCAACGAGGCTTACCAGGAGTCAAGCAAAGTGACTGATCAGAACATCATCAACTGGGACCAGGACGCCGACGGCATCGTCGTGCTCACCATCAACGATCCCAACCAGGGCGCAAACACCATGAACGACGCGTACATCGCGTCGATGAAGGCCACCGTCGACCGTCTGGTCGCCGAGAAGGACTCCATCACCGGTGCCGTCATCACTTCCGGCAAGAAGACCTTCTTCGCCGGTGGCGACCTCAAGAACATGATCAAGGTCGGCCCCGAGCAGGCCGAGGAGATCTACAACCACAGCGTCGAGATCAAGGCAGACCTGCGTCGTCTCGAAACTCTCGGCAAGCCGGTCGTCGCCGCCATCAACGGTGCGGCGCTCGGCGGTGGCCTCGAGATCGCTCTCGCGACCCACCACCGCATCGCGGCAGACGTCAAGGGCGTCAAGATCGGCCTGCCCGAGGTCACCCTCGGCCTGCTGCCCGGCGGCGGCGGCGTCGTGCGTACCGTGCGGATGCTCGGCCTGCAGAACGCGCTCATGGGCGTCCTGCTCCAGGGGCAGCAGCGTGGACCCGTTCAGGCCAAGGAAGTCGGCCTCATCGACGAGGTCGTCGGCTCGGTAGAGGAGCTGGTTCCGGCTGCGAAGGCATGGATCAAGGCCAACCCCGAAGGCGGCGTTCAGCCGTGGGATGTCAAGGGCTACAAGATCCCTGGCGGAACTCCGTCCACTCCGGCATTCGCTGCCAACCTTCCGGCGTTCCCCGCGAACCTGCGTAAGCAGCTCAAGGGCGCTCCGATGCCGGCTCCGCGCGCCATCATGGCCGCAGCCGTCGAGGGTTCGCAGGTCGACATCGACAACGCGCTGCTCATCGAGGCTCGCTACTTCACCTCGCTGGTGACCGGCCGCGTCGCGAAGAACATGATCCAGGCGTTCTTCTTCGACCTGCAGTCGATCAACGGCGGCGGTTCACGTCCGGCAGGCATCGAGAAGTCCACCATCAAGAAGGTCGGTGTCCTCGGCGCGGGCATGATGGGCGCGGGCATCGCGTACGTCTCCGCCAAGGCAGGCTTCGACGTCGTCCTCAAGGACGTCAGCATCGAGGCTGCCAACAAGGGCAAGGCGTACGCCGAAGGCATTGAGGCCAAGGCACTCTCGCGCGGCAAGACCACGCAGGAGAAGTCCGACGCACTCCTTGCCAAGATCACCCCGACGTCTGACCCGGCAGATTTCGCCGGCGTCGACTTCGTCATCGAAGCAGTCTTCGAGAGCCAGGAACTCAAGCACAAGGTGTTCCAGGAGATCGAGGACATCGTCGATCCCAAGGCACTGCTGGGCTCGAACACCTCGACGCTGCCCATCACGGGTCTCGCCACCGGCGTGAAGCGTCAGGAAGACTTCATCGGCATCCACTTCTTCTCGCCCGTCGACAAGATGCCGCTGGTGGAGATCATCCGCGGTGAGAAGACTTCCGACGAGACTCTGGCTCGCGTGTTCGACTACGTCCAGGCGATCCGCAAGACGCCGATCGTGGTCAACGACTCGCGTGGCTTCTTCACCTCGCGTGTCATCGGAACCTTCATCAACGAGGCCATCGGCATGCTCGCCGAGGGCGTCGAGCCTGCCACCATCGAGCAGGCCGGTATGCAGGCCGGTTACCCGGCTGCGCCGCTTCAGCTTTCGGATGAGCTCAACCTCACCCTCATGCAGAAGATCCGCAAGGAATCTGCCGACGCCGCCAAGGCCGAAGGCAAGGAACTGCCGGCAGATCCGGCCGGCGAGGTCATCAACACCCTCGTCGAGAAGTTCGATCGTAAGGGCAAGCTCGGTGGAGCCGGCTTCTACGATTACGCAGAGGGCAAGCGCACCGGCCTGTGGTCCGGACTCCGCGAGAACTTCAACTCCGGAACCTCCGACGCCCCGATCCAGGACCTCATCGACCGCATGCTGTTCATCGAGGCGATCGAGACGCAGAAGTGCTTCGACGAGAACGTCCTGATCACCACGGCGGACGCCAACATCGGCTCCATCATGGGCATCGGATTCCCGGCCTGGACCGGTGGCGTTCACCAGTTCATCGTCGGTTACGAGGGCGGCACGGCCGGCTTCGTCGCTCGTGCAAAGGAACTCGCTGCGCAGTACGGCCCGCGGTTCACCCCGCCGGCTTCGCTAGGGGCATAGCCCCCGTGCGCCTTTTTGGTAGTTACGGCTACCAAAAAGGCGCACAGGGGTTTATCCCCAGCTGGTGAGTTATCCACAGACGAACTCCGACAGCGAATTTCACGTCAGTCCTGTCGGAGTTCGGCCTGACGCTTGGTGCCATGACTACGTCTCATGGTGGAAGCGAGTTTCTCCGGATTCTCGATGCGCAATCCGGTCTGGTACGGCAACAGCAACTCTCGTCATTCGGATACAACCGAGGGATGCTGCGGAACTTTCTGGACCGCGGCGAATGGCAGCGCGTTCTACAAGGCGTGTATGCAGTGACCGCTGGCCCGCTCACCAGAGAAATGATCTTGAACGCCGCTTGGCTTTATGGTGGCCCGCAAGCGATTCTGAGCCACGACACTGCAGCTGAGGAATGGGGAATGCGTCGCATCGACGCAGACAAGCCAGTCCATGTCACCGTGCCATACGGCAAGTCCGCTCGCTGTCAGTCCGCGACAATCCGCCGAGTTCCAGTGCGAACGTCGGGTGCACTTGTCAGAGTGGGTGGCGTGGTTCACCCCGGGGTAGTCGTCCACCGATCCCGAGCCCACCGATACATCGGCGTGCCGTCAGTCATACCTCGAACGTCGCGGGCGGATACCGCGATTGATCTTGCGACCGCCGAATCCACAGCGCGAAGCGCCTACGTTTCACTCATCACCACAGTGACAAATGCGCGAATTCCGTTGAACGATGTGCGTCGTCGGATTGACGAACGAACACCATATCGATTCAAGGGTGCGCTTTCCGATGCGGTACGACTCCTGGCAGACGGGGTGCAGTCAACGCTCGAATACCACTATGCGGTCGACGTGGAGCAGGCGCACGGGTTGCCGTCGGCCAGACGCCAGTCTCCGGTCCGCGTCGACGGCCGCACGCTGTACGAGGACTGCGATTACAGCGAAGTCAGTGTGCCGCTGATCGTGCGTCTCGACGGTCGGTGGGCGCATTCCATGGCAGAAGTGGCATTTCGTGATCGCCGCCGTGACAATGCGGCAGAGCTGGCAGGTCGTCCGCGGTTGGTCTACGGATTCGACGAGGTGATGAAGACCCCGTGCCAGGTTGCACATGAAGTGGAGACGGTCTTGCGGCGCGGAGGTTGGGTGAGGACGCAGTCGGGTGCCTGCGGCACCTGTGCGCCTTTTTGGTAGTGCCGACTACCAAAAAGGCGCACAGGGGCTTTGCCCCTAGGCCTTCCACCACGGGCGAAGCGGCACATGCGCCTCACCCTTGGGGCCGAGCTTCACGGCCAGAACCTGGTGCAGCTGAACGACATTGCGCTCGAACCCGAGTCGTGAGCCGGCCATGTACAGGCCCCAGACGCGGGCGGTTCCTTCGCCGACCTCGGCGACGCACGCGTCCCAGTTGTCGACGAGATTCTGGCACCATCCGGCGAGCGTCAGTGCGTAATGCTCGCGAAGGTTCTCTTCGTGACGCACCTCGAGGCCGACGTTCTGGATTTCGGAGATGATGCGACCCGAACCGGTGAGCTCCCCGTCGGGGAAGACGTACCGGTCGATGAATCCGCCTGCCTTGGCGCTGCTTCGGTTGTCCGGACGGGTGATGCAGTGGTTGAGCAGACGCCCACCCTCACGCAGCTTGCCCTTGAGGAACTCGAAGTACGCCGGGTAGTTTCCGACGCCGATGTGCTCGGTCAGGCCGATGGAGGACACTGCGTCGAATCCGGTCTCGGCCACGTCGCGGTAGTCGGAGAAACGGACCTGGGCGAGATCGGCGAGGCCCTCGTCCTCGATGGCCTTCTGTGCCCAATCCGCTTGCTCGCGAGAGAGAGTCACGCCGATCACCTTGACGCCGCGCCTGGCCGCGTAGCGGACCATCGAGCCCCAGCCGCAGCCGATGTCGAGAAGTCGATCACCCTTCTGGAGTCCGAGCTTCTCGAACACCAGGCGGTACTTGTTCTCCTGGGCTTCTTCGAGCGTCTGTTCCGCATTGTCGTAAGCGGCACAGGTGTACGTCATGGACGGGCCGAGGACGTACTCGTAGAAGGTGTTGGAGACGTCGTAGTGGTGATGGATGACTTCGGCGTCACGAGTCTTGGAGTGACGCAGTCCTTCTGCGACGCGACGCCAGCGAGGGAGATGTTCCTGGGGCGGCGGGGCGATGGGCCGCAACAGATCCCAGCCCAGGGAGCGCGTGATGCTGGCGAGCGTCAGTGCGGACGGGCGCTTGAGGTGGAGTTCGTCACCCATGATGCGCAGGATCTCGTACGGATCACCGGGGTGGACACCCTCGGCTTCGAGATCGCCGGAGACGTACGCGCGGGCCATGCCGAGGTCGCCGGGAGCTGTTGCGAGATAAGTGGTTCCGCGAGTCGACTTGAGGTGCAGTCCGTAGTCGGCATCTTCGGGGCCGGCGGTGCTGCCGTCGTACGCGGTGAATCGAAGCGGCAGCATGCCGTCGGAAAGCGTCTCGAGAATCTCGGCAATAGAGAGCTTGTCCTGGCTTTTGGAGTCTTTGAACGTGGTCATTTACGTTGCACCGCCTTAGAGAATAGATCCAATAAACGGGATTTCGGGTCGTAGCGTTCCTTGAGTCCGATGTACCGGTCGCCGCCGTAGTACAGCTCCTCGAAGTCTTCCTTCGAGTAGTAGGAGTCGGAGTAGAGCGATTTGTGTCCGTCGAAATCGCTGACCTTTTCTTCGATCAGTCGATTTGCTGCCCCCTCGCGCTCACCGGGAACGATCGGCACCGAAGACCAGAAGCCGATGTTGACGTAGGTGCGCTTGGGTTCGAGGGGGTAGAGGGGCCACGGCCGTGATGCAGAAGCGGCGGCAGGGCTTGGCTCGCGAAGACGCAACGGGCACAACCACAGTGGTTCGATCGGGATTTCCTCGAGGAACCACGAGACGAAGTCCGCGGTTCGTTCGATGGGTACCTCGACGTCCTGGACGACGCGTTCGCGCGGGGGCTTGCCCTTGCGCTTTTCGAGGCGATCTCCGATGTCGTACTTGTGGTCGAGGGCGATCAGCTTCCAGTAGAAGCTGCTGCGCAGGTACTGCTTGGGCCAGAAGCGCCGGATCTTCGGGTTCTGTGCACCGAAAGCTCGTGAGCACCAGAACCAGTCGGTGTCCCAGCGCCACAGGTAGTCGCGAATGGTCAAGCGATCCGTCTTGGGCTGGGTGAGTGACGAATGCTGGATCGACCGGTAGAAGATGTCCTGGTCGGTGTAATCGCTGACCGGGCCTTCCTCGTCGGTTTGCGCGCCGAGTGTGAGGTAGCTCTCGGAATCGGTGAAGACCACCCCGTCGAGATAGTCGACGGCGATCCCGTCGTACTCGCGCTCGGTGACGATGCGATCCATCGTTTCTTCGAGTTTCTTCAACGAATCGAAGCGCACGTGGCGCAAGGCGACGTACTTCTTGACGGGTTCGAGTGCGATCTTCAATCGCGTCGAATAGCCAAGGGTGCCGTAGGAATTGGGGAAACCGAAGAACAGTTCGGCGTGTTCGCCGTCCGGTGTTGCGGTGATGATCTCGCCGCTTCCGGTCAGTACGTCGATTTCGAGTACCGACTCGTGCGGCAGGCCGTTGCGGAACGAGGTGGACTCGATGCCCAGGCCGGTCACCGCACCGCCCAGGGTGATGGTCTTGAGTTGAGGCACGACCAGGGGCGCCAGCCCGTAGGGCAGCGTCGCGTCGACGAGGTCCTCGTACGTGCACATGCCGGCGACGTCGGCTGTGCGCGCCTGCGCATCGACGGCGATGACACCTGCCAGACCGCTGACGTCGAGGCCGGGGGCCGACGTCTTGGCGCGAGCGCGGAACAGATTGGATGTCTTCTTTGCCAGGCGTACAGAAGCATCGGCGGGAATGGCGCGGTATGACGCGAGTAGGCGTTCGACGCCTTCTCTGTGCTGCTCGAACCCCATTTCACGCGCAGCATCGGAACCCGGGCCTTGCTTTGTCCGGATTCGATCTAACTTCTGAACTACCCCATTGAACGAGAGAGTCACACCCTGACGCTATCGGTAGTTGCGTGTGCAAGCTATCCGGAGGGGTATTAATGCCCGAATTTGATCGAGTTGTTGCAATCGAACTCGGTAAATGCTCCGAGTGGTGAACCAGCTCACACGGAATGGGTAGATGGTCGAGATACCCGGGCGCAGCAGGCAGTATGGAAAGGAATATCTGCGCAGTTCGAGGTGCGGATTCGGGTAGTCATTCGCGGTATCGAGCCGCGTTGGTCGAGCAAGGAGACGTAGGGCATATGGGTCAGGTCAATGCAATGAGTTCGACAGTCGTCACAGCAGCACCCGACAAGGTGCTCGCGGCGCTCTCGGACTACGAGACGGTTCGCCCGCGAATCCTGTCCGAGCAGTACCTCGACTACAAGGTCGTCGAAGGTGGCCAGGGTGACGGAACCGTCGCGCAGTGGACGCTCAAGGCGACGGAAAAGCGCTCGCGCAACGTCAAGGCGACAGTGACGGTCGACGGCAACGTCATCACCGAGAAGGACGCGAACTCCAGCCTCGTCACCACCTGGACCGTTGCCCCCAACGGCACCGGAACGACGGTGACGACGCTCACCCAGTGGCAGGGTGCCACCGGTATCGGCGGCTTTTTCGAGCGCACGTTCGCTCCGAAGGGTCTGCAGCGCATCCAGGCCCAGGTCCTGGACAACCTCAAGCGCGAACTCGTCTAACCGATCCTGCATCACCGAGATGGCGTCGTACCTTCACCGGTACGGCGCCTTCTTTCACGGGCTGGTAATGATCCGTCCGAATTCGGTGAGTGCGGGGTTTCCGCTTTCCCAGTAATCGCTGTGAACTCCGAACCCAGGCTCCCCGGGAGATCCGGTGAATACTTGCGCGCCGAATTCCGGATCCGACGGGTCGAACCCGTGGACTCCGAGGATCTTGGGGATCAATTGGACCGGATCCCAGAAGGCCGTCGTCGAATGAACATGGTGAGCCATCTCGGCCGAGTCGACGCCGTCCAGGCTCAGTTCGTTCACGCGCTCGGCATCGACGCCGGGGCTTGCGACAAAAACCAGTTCGTCGACGTCGAGAGAAGCGCCACGGGTAGTCGCAGCACCGATGACGGTGCTGCCGTAGGAATGACCGATCACCACGTTGTGCGAAGGCGGACCGTCATGCGAGGTTCGTAACCCGTCCTGGAAGCTGTCGAGCCTCGGCGCTGCGGAGTCGGCGTACCGATCCGAGGCTGCGTCGGGAATGCCTGGGGGAGCGTCGTATCCGGACCACAGGATCACTGATGTGGCTTCCGTTGGCGCCGCCCTGACCGTCGCGTCGTACATGGCCTTGGTTCGTTGCAGGTCTCCGCCGACGCCCGACAGCCCGGAGCCGGTTCCGGGGACCAGTGTTGCGACGTTGCCGGCGGCATCGGGATTACCGACTGCCACGACGGCATGCCCATCCGTGACCGAGAGAAGGAACGTGTCCGGTCGAAGTTCGCCGCGCACGGCCGTGTATCCGGCAGCTACCGTTCGATCCGGCAACTGCTCGAGCGCAGAGAGGTACCGCCGGTTGTAGTAGTCCCGGTCGAGAGCGGGAAGGCCGTCGCGGCTACCGATGGACGGATCCCACCTCGCCAACGCGTCTTTCTCGTTGGGCGTGAGCAATTCCCAGAGTCGGTGTAGCTCCGTGGGTGTCCCGGGGAGTGTCGACCTCCCGTCGAGGATGTCGACGACAGTGCTGTCGAGGCGATCAGGCTGATTGCCAAGGAGTGATCCGATCTCTCGGAATGCCGCACGCAGAGCAGTCGCGGCCCGGTTGTCTTCGTCGTCGAGTGCCGTCAATGCAGTGGAGATCTTCTGCTGAAAAACCTGTGCAGCCGTGGCGTTTTCGGAATCTTGCATGGCGTCGGCCAGATTCCACGGCTGCTTCGTCTCAGGTGCCGATACCGCTCCACTGTCTGACACCGTCAAGCCGTGTTCGAGAGTCGCCTCCTCGACCAGGTCCAGAACTGATTTTCGCGCCGCACCGATCGTATTGGCCGCTCCGCCATACAGATCCGCAACTACGCGAACCGCAACCGACAGCCGCGACGAGGAAAGCGAGATGCCAGACCACTGCACTGCGGCTGCGCTCGACGCTTGTCCCTGCCAGAATTCGCGGACGGCGTCGATGCTGCGTCCGGCGTCATTGCCGAGAACTTCGATCTGCCGGTCGATGTCGATCAGTTCCGAAGCGCTTGTGCGCAATTTCTCCGGTGACCACGTTCGAAGCTGAGAGACGGTGGGCTGCATCAGTAGGCTCCGCGCAGTTCGGACACCACTTCGCCCTCGGCAGCGTCGTACAGACGTGCTGCGGCAGCGGTTCCCGACGCCATGAGTCCCAATTGCGTAGCCAGGTGCCGGTACGCGTCGGCGATGACGCCGGCATTCCCAGTCGACACAGCCGCGACAGCGGACGAGTTCAGGGCCGCCGCGGCTTCGAAAATCGGGCCGGCGGAATCGATCCCCGAGATCTGATCCGCAATTCGAGACAGATCAGCTGAAAGTTGCTGCAGAGCAGCGAAATCTACCTGAAGTAAGCGAAATCTACCTGAAGTATCGGCCCCATGGCAGAACCGTATCCAGGTGAGCGGGCTACTTCGGCGGTGCCGACATACCTGTGGACAAGTGGAATTTCTCCACAGAAGACAGGTCAGGGGGTTGTGAGGAAGGCCGTGACTCCGCTGGTGACGGCGGACGCATATTCCTGCTGACCGTCCGGGCTCGTCATGCGCGCTGCCTCGTCGGCATTTCGCATGTTGCCGAGTTCGACCAGAATCGACGGCCGCTGCGACAGATTGAGTCCCGTCAGATCGGCGCGTGGTGCCAGCCCGTCGTCACCGATGTAGGTCGACGGGGTGAGTCCGGCGGTGACGAGTGAGTCGCGCATGGTTTCGGCAAAGGTGACGGACGGGCCGGCCTGCACCGCGTTCAGCGGGGGCGCGGAGTAGCAGACGTGGAAGCCCTCGGCTCCGGCTGCTGCGCCGTCCGCGTGAATGCTCACCACTACGTCGGCGCCGGAGGAATTGGCAGCTTCGGCGCGTGCGTCGACGCAAGATCCGACGCTGATGTCGTCCGGTCGACTCAGGACCACTGTGGCGCCTTGGCCTTCGAGTTCGCTCTTGACCAGGCTCGCGACTTCCCAGTTGAAGGTGTGCTCGGGGAACCCGGCATCGGTGTTGGTGCCGGTGGTCTGGCAGTTCTTGGTGCCGCCGCGGCCCGTGGGGACCTGGGTGTTGATGCTGTCGTCGTTCGCCCCGCTGTGCCCGGGATCGAGGAAGACGACCTTGCCGGTGAGCGCAGCGGGGACGTCAGCGGCGACAGTGCTCAGCGGAGACACCTCGACCGAAGTCGTGGCCTCGGCAGTCTCGGTCGGAATCGTGCACGCAGCGCTCAGAAGCCCGGCCCCGACCATGGCGATCAGGGCAGTGGAGCGGAACACACGTGATGCCATGTTTGACCCTCTTGACGGTTTTACGGTGTCTGACTGGTTCCGGCGCACCCGCTCACGGTAGCGCGCACCGACTACGCTGGTGGGGATAACTCTGTAGAAAGGACCGCTCGTGCAACCAGGTGGAGCACCCGACATGTCTGCTCTGTTGGCTCAGGCTCAGCAGATGCAGCAGCAATTGATGGCGGCGCAGCAGGAAATGGCTCAGGCCGAAGTGACTGGTCAGGCCGGTGGCGGACTGGTTGTCGCCACGGTCAAGGGCACCGGCGAGGTTGTCGGTCTGCAGATCGATCCCAAGGTCGTCGACCCCGAAGATGTCGAGACGCTGCAGGATCTGGTGATCGGCGCGATCGAGGACGCTTCGCGTAAGGCACAGGAAGTCGCTGCTGAGAAGCTCGGCCCGTTGGCCGGCGGACTCGGCGGAGGCCTTCCCGGTCTCCCCGGCTTCTAGAAACGAGAACGCGTGTACGAAGGTCCGGTTCAGGATCTGATCGACGAACTCGGGAAGCTTCCCGGAGTCGGGCCGAAGAGCGCTCAACGCATCGCTTTTCACCTGCTCTCCGTGGAGCCTCCCGAGATCGACCGTTTGAAAAATGCATTGCAGCGCATCCGTGACGGCGTTCAGTTCTGCACGGTGTGCGGAACTGTCTCCGATCAGGAGAAGTGCCGCATCTGCGCCGACGCACGTCGCGATCGCACGGTGATCTGCGTCGTGGAGGAACCGAAGGACGTTCAGGCCGTCGAGCGCACCCGTGAGTTCAAGGGTCGCTATCACGTGCTCGGCGGTGCGCTCAATCCGCTCTCGGGGATCGGGCCTGACCAGTTGCGTATCCGGGAGTTGTTGGCTCGCATCGCAAATCAGGAGGACGGCGTCGACGTGTCCGAGGTCATCATCGCCACTGACCCCAACACCGAGGGTGAGGCGACAGCTACCTATCTCGTTCGCATGATGCGAGACATTCCGGGGCTGACGGTGTCTCGGTTGGCTTCGGGTCTTCCGATGGGTGGCGATCTCGAATTCGCAGACGAGTTGACGCTGGGTCGCGCATTGTCCGGCCGTCGTGAATTGTCGCGGAACGCTTGATGAGCGGCACGGAGCAAGGTCAGCAGGTGCGTCGTACGTCCGAGCAGACGCGTGCGCAGATCATCGCGTCGGCCGGGAAAGCATTCGCGACTCGGCCGTACCGCGAAATCACGCTCAAGGACATCGCCGAAGACGCAGGCGTCAGCGCACCGCTGATCATCAAGTACTTCGGTTCCAAAGAGCAGTTGTACGACGAGTTGGTCGACTTCCGGGCAGCGGCGGTCACGGTCTTCGACGCCCCGAACGACTCGCTCGGCGAGCGCATGGTCTCGCTGTTCACCAAGCCGTTGGAGTCGTACAAGCCGCTGTCCATGAGCTTGTTGTTCATGAGCGGCGTCAGTGAAGAGAGCAACCGCAAGCTGCGCGAGAACTATTCGACGCAGATGATCGACACCCTCGCCGCTCGCCTGTCCGGCCCCGACACGAGATTGCGCGCGGAACTGGCGATGTCGATGGTGGTCGGAGTGGCGATCATGCGCCGACGGATGATGGCCGGCCATGCCACCGGCACCCAGGACGAGGTGGTTGCGCTGTACGCACCGCTGGTGCAAAAGCTGCTCGACGGGTGAGCGGCGTCACAATTCTTGCTCGGTAAATATCCGTTCACCTAATGTAGGTGAACGGATATTTACCTAGTGAGAACAGGCGGTGTGGGGTGACGACGCTCGACCGTCCGCCGGGCACGCCTGCAGTCACCACCTCCGACGCGGGACTCGCGCAGCCGCGCTCCCGCTTCCTGTTCCCCATCGTTGTCGCCGCCGCAGTGTTCCAGGCTGTTCTGCAGACGGTCATCGTTCCACTGCTGCCGGAGTTGCCGCACTTCACCGGCGCTGGACGCACGGCCGTGTCCTGGCTGGTGACCGTCACGTTGCTGGTCGGCGCTGTCGTCACTCCCATCTTCGGTCGACTCGCCGACATGTTCGGCAAGAAGAAGATGCTTCTGGTTGCTTTCTCGATGATGACTCTCGGCTCGATGTTGTGTGCGCTGTCGTCGGACATCGCTGTACTCATCTTCGCGAGAGCGTTGCAGGGGGCCGGGTCGGCAGTCATCCCCATCGGAATCTCCATGCTGCGTGACGAATTGCCACGTAACAAGGTCAACGGCGCAGTGGCCATGATGAGTTCGACGCTCGGCGTCGGAACCGCTTTGGGCATACCGTTTTCCGCGATGATCGCGCAGTACTCGAATTGGCACGTCCTGTTCTGGGTAACCACCGCCATCGGGCTGTCCGTGACTCTTGCTGCGGTGCTGTTCATTCGAGAGTCCGAGCCGAATCCGTCGGGAAGATTCGACGGCGTCGGGGCGGTTGGTCTGAGCGCCGCGATGATTGCTCTGCTTGTGCCGATCACTCAGGGGTCGAGTTGGGGGTGGACCAGTGGAGCGGTGATCTCCATGCTGGCCGCGTCGGCGGTGCTGTTCGCGCTCTGGGTAATTCAACAGCGGCGCAACGTCAATCCGCTGGTCGACGTCCGTGCTCTCGTGAAACGTGCGGTGTTGATCCCGCATCTGGCGGCTCTGCTGGTCGGGTTCGCGTTTTTCGGGAACACGCTGATCACGACACAACTGCTGCAGGGGATGAAGGGGCCGGGTGCCGGGTACGGCCTGTCGATCATCGCGGCAGCGCTCTGCCAGATTCCGGCGAGTATCGCGATGGTGCTGTTCTCACCGGTTGCGGTGCGTATCACCGACCGCTTCGGTTCACGGACCGCGATGTTGACCGGCGCCGTGTTCCTCGCCGGCGGGTACGGGATTCACGCCGTTGCCGGTAAGCCACTGTGGGGAGTGGTTGCAGCACTGGGTATCACAGCGGTCGGGACTGCCATCGTGTACAGCACGCTCTCGCTGTTGATTCTGGTTGCCGTACCTCGTCAGCGACTGGCGGCTGCCAACGGGGTGAACTCACTTCTGCGGACGTCCGGAAGCACGATCTGCAGTGCGACGGTGGCAACCATTCTCGCTGCATTCGTGATCAGCGGTTCGGAACATTCCACGTCGTGGACCGGATTCTCCGTCGCCTACCTGGTGTGCGCGGGCTGCGCGGTGGTCGTGTTCGCGGTGTCGATCCTGTTGCCGCAGGGACGAACCCCGAAACATCTGGATTTGCCGGATCTGGTCAGGCGACCCTGAATCCCGAGAGGAAGAGCGTGATCATCAGATCCGCGAACTCGTCGGTGGTGTACTTCTGGCGATCCGGCCAATGCGTTGTCGACCACAAGGTGTCTCGTACCGATCGATAGAAAATTTCCGGTGCCACGTCTTTGCGGAAGATTCCCTGATCGACGCCTTCGGCAATCGCTTTCATCCAATGCTCGCGGACTTGGCGGGAAGGCCCGTCGACGGATTGCAGGAGATCGTTGTCGCGAAGATAAGCCCGATCGTTCTGGTAGATCGCCGTCGGGTGCGGGTGTAGTTCGATGACGACCAGCGTCTCGCGGATCAAGCCGCGTAGGACGTCCTCGGGGTCGTTTGCCGTCTTCTCCACCTGATCGAAGCGGAGCTGAATGTCGGTGATGAAGCCTCGCATGAGCTCGGCAACTATCGCATTCTTCGACTTGAAGTAGTGGTAGAGGCTGCCCGAGAACACACCGGCGGCGTCGCCGATCTCGCGAACGGTCGTGGTGGCGACACCCTTCCTGGCGAACAGCTCGGCTGAGCTCTCCAGGATCTTCTCCCGACGATCTGGTGATGCCACTGAAATCTCCACTGGTTGTCGGTCCTGCTCAGGGCAGGGTTTCGGGGGTGCCGGGCTGCCGGCGTCGAACGTAGCGCAATCCTGCCCGATAGCTCCGGCTCGAACCAATTCGTCGGTGAGATCGCGTGTTTCCACTTCCGGATTCCTATGCTAGCTTCAAAATCAAGCGCTTGCTCAACTTTCGTTCACGGAGGATTTCAGTGCAGAGCCTGCAGACGCAGTTTCCGAATTTCATCGGCGCAGAGGCCGAACCACCCCGCGTCGCCCGCTACGCCGTCAACGAGGCGATGATCCGCAACTGGGTCGAGGCGCACGACGACCGCAACTCGATCTACGTCGACGCCGAGGCCGCCCGCAGTACCGGTCGTCGAGACGTCGTCTGTCCGCCCGCCATGATCTCGACCTGGGTGATGGCGGGTTACCGACGTTATCGGCAGGTCCAGCAACTTCGTGCCGACGGAGTCTCCGAGGACTTCGCGTATTCACGACTGCTGGCGTTGTTGGACGAGGCCGGATACACGTCCGTTGTCGCGACCAACGTCGAGCAGGAGTATTTCGCGGAGCTGAGCCCCGGAGACCACGTCACCGCGCATTTCACCATCGAAGCGATCTCGCCGTTCAAACAGACTGCCCTCGGTCACGGGTGCTTCATCACTCTGTTCAAGGAGTACGTCGACCAGGACGGAAAGACGTTGGTCGAAGAGCGCTTTCGATTGCTCAGGTTCAAACCAGATGCCCAGACAGATACTCAACTCGAAGTCCAGGAGGTAATCGCATGAGCGAGACTGGCTCCCGCAACACCGCTGTTCCGAGACTGACCGTCACCGACGACAACGATTTCTTCTTCTCCGCGGCCAAAGAGGGTCGCCTCGAGATCCAACGGTGTGGGGATTGCAAGACACTGCGCCACCCACCCGCACCCGCGTGCCCGGAATGTCGCTCGTTCAGTTGGGACACAGTCGAATCCACGCGGCGATGCACGTTGCACAGCTTCACGGTCATCCATCACCCGAAGGATCCTGCTTTCGAGTACCCACTCGCCGTCGGACTCGTCGATCTCGAAGAAGGCACGCGTCTGGTTGCCGACATCGCGGGGATCGATCACGAGGAACTCGACTTCGGCTTGGAACTCGAAGTGACCTTCTCCGAGCACGCTCACGGCGAGATGCTGCCGCAACTGAGGCGACGGGGTTCGGTGCAATGACGAAACTGATTGACTGCGAAGTGGGTTCGGTCCTCCCCAGCCTCGAATTGCCGTTGGACCGAACGCTGATCGTCGCCACTGCGATCTCTTCTCAGGATTTCGAGGACGTGCATCACGATCCGGGCAAGGCCCAGGATCGCGGAACTCCCGACATCTTCATGAGCATCAACACCACCAACGGGCTCATCGACCGCTATATCACCGACTGGTCCGGCCCGGCATCACGGATCGTCAAAACATCACTACGGCTTGGTGTTCCGAACTTTCCCGGAGACACCATGACATTCACCGACGAGGTCACCGCCACAGACGGCCGGGCGCTCACCGTGACGGTTCTCGGGAAAAACGCCCGTGGAACACACGTGACGGCCGACGTGACTCTCGAACCGGTGGAAAGGGTAATCGCATGACACGAGGATTTTCGAGGCAAGCAGCCATCGCCGGAATCGGCGCAACCGAGTTCTCCAAGAACTCCGGCCGCAGCGAATGGCAGTTGGCGTGCGAATCCGTGATCGCCGCACTCGACGACGCTCACATCGAGGCAGAAGAGGTGAACGGATTTGCGCTGTTCACCATGGAGAACAATCCTGAGATTGCGGTCGCACGCGCCCTCGGGATCCCGGAATTGACGTTCTTCAGTCGAATTCCACACGGCGGCGGCGGTGCCTGCGCACCGGTTCAACAAGCAGCGCTTGCCGTCTCCAGCGGAGTTGCCGACGTTGTGGTCGTCTACCGTGCCTTCAACGAAAGATCAGGTCACCGATTCGGCGCCGGCCCGCCACCTTTTGCGTACAACGCGTCGACGGACCAGGAGTATCGGAACTGGATCAACCCGTACGGGCTTCTGACCCCGGCGCAGCAGGAAGCCTTCCTCGCCAAGCTGTACATGCACAAGTACGGGGCAACAAGCGCCGACTTCGGCCAGATCTCGGTCCTCTCACGCAAGCATGCGGCGAACAACCCCAAGGCCTGGTTCTACGAACGCCCGATCACTATCGAGGACCATCAGAACTCACGCATGATCGCCGATCCCATCCGCCTGCTCGACTGCTGCCAGGAAAGTGACGGCGGACAGGCGCTGGTGATCGTCAGTGCGGAGCGCGCCCGCGACCTGCCGCACAAACCTGCGGTCATCAGTGGCGCTGCGCAAGGTGTAGGTCCGCAACAGATTTCGATGAGCAGCTACTACCGAGACGACATCGACAGCATGCCGGAAGTCGAACTCGTGGCGCGCCAACTGTGGGACCAGGCCGGTATCGGGCCGGACGACATCGATGCCGCAATTCTCTACGACGCTTTCACCCCGATGGTTCTGCTTCAACTCGAGGAGTACGGATTCTGCGGTCGGGGCGAGGCAAAAGACTTCATCTCCGACGGCAATCTCGAGCTGGATGGTCGCCTGCCGATCAACACCCACGGCGGTCAACTCGGTGAGGGATACATCCACGGCGTCAACGGTATTGCCGAAGGTGTTCGCCTGATCCGCGGCACCTCCACCAATCAACCGACCAAAACTCTGGACAACGTGCTCGTGACCGGCGGCTCTCCCGTCCCGCACAGTGCGCTCGTCCTCTCGGCAGATCGCTGAATCTGCCGCCTATTCGAGAAAGCAGGAACAAGATGAGCGAGCGGATCACCTACGCCAGGGCCACCCACGGCGAGGAAGAAATACAGGCTGTTGTCGACGTCTTGCGCAGCGGGCATCAAGGATTGCGCATCGGCAAGAACGTCTTCGAGATGGAAGAACGTATCGCGGCCTTGGCCGGCAAGAAGTTCGGCGTCATGTGCAACTCGGGATCCTCGGGTTTGTACTTGGCAGTCGAGCTGCTCGGACTGCCTGCCGGCAGTGAGATCATCACGTCGCCGTTGACGTTCTCCACCGACATCGCACCGATCGTGCGTGCCGGTCTGGTGCCGGTGTTCGTGGACGTGGAACCCAACACGTTCAACGTCGACGTCACCAAGATCGAGGCGATGGTCACCGAGAAGACCGGTGCCATCCTGATGCCGAACCTCGCCGGCAACTGCCCGGACTGGGACGTCATTCGTGATATCGCTGATCGCCATGGACTCAAAGTGATCGAGGATTCGTGTGACGCGATCGGCGCCACGCTCCGCGGTACTCCCACCGGGTCTCGGGCGGACATCGTCGTCACCAGTTTCTCGATGGCACACATCATCACGTGCGCGGGAACCGGTGGAATGGTGTGCGTCGACGACGAAGCCAGCCGTGACAAGGCTTTGCTGCTTCGCCGCTGGGGCCGTCGTAGCGAGCCGAACCTGTTCGGCAGTACCAAGTCCGGCCGAGTCTTCCGTGAAGAACTCGACGGCGTCGACTACGACAACGACTTCATCTTCGAGCTCATGTCGTGGAACTTCGAGCCCTCCGAACTCGGCGCAGCTTACGGCGTCGTGCAGCTCGACAGCTGGAACAGAACTACAAGACGCGTAAGGCAACATTTGCGGCCTTCTCGGCGGCATACGGCGCCCATCCTGAATTCTTCACGACGCCGGTAGAACTCGACGGTCTCGACACGGCGTGGCTGTGTTACCCGGTGATGATCAACGAGAACGCCCCCTTCACGCGCAGCGACCTGCAGGAAGCCATCGAGGCCGACGGCATCGACACCCGAACCGTGTGGAGCGGCAACGTCACTCGTCACCCCATGATGAACAACATCGAATTTCGCCAGCCGGCCGAAGGTTTGCCGGAAGCGGACGCAGTTTTTGCCCGCGGCATGACACTCGGCATGAGCCACGGTTTGCGTGACGACGAAGTTGCTCGGATTGCGGAGAGCATCAATCGCTTCGCCGCGAAGTGGAAGTAGCATGACCGATCGCTTCGAAGGACGCCGAGCGCTTGTCACCGGTTCCAGCCGCGGAATCGGTGCAGGCGTCGCAGAGAGGCTGGCAGCGGAAGGCGCTGACGTCGCTCTCGTGGCCCGGACGCTCGGTGCACACGCAACCCTGCCGGGCAGTCTCGAAGAGACTGCGGCTCGAATTGCCAAGTACGGAAACAAAGTCGAGATAGTTGTCGCAGATCTGACGGACGAGCAGCAGCGCGACACCGTTGTGCCGCTGGCGATCGAGAAGCTTGGCGGGACGATCGACATCCTGGTGAACAACGCGGCAGCGGCGATCTATCAGCCGCTCTCGGATTACCCACTGCGGCGGCGACGGTTGATGTTCGAGGCAAATGTCCATGCACCGCTCGATCTGATGCAAGCCGTGGTGCCGGGGATGGTGGCAAACGGATACGGCTGGATCGTGAACGTGTCCAGTGGCACCGTCAAACCGTGGCATGGCCCGCCGTTCTCGTGGGTCGAACCGGGAACTGCCATGACCGTGTACGGCGCGTCCAAAGCAGCGCTCAACAGGATGAGCAACGGCATGGGCGTGGAACTCTACGGCCAGGGGGTTCGCGTCAACACGGTTCAACCGCGGGCAGCGGTGCTCAGTGAGGGCGCCAGAGTCCTGGTCGGTGAGACTATCCGGCCGGATCAGGTCGAATCTATGGAAGAAATGGTGGAAGCGGTCACAGCGCTGTGTGATTGCGACACCGAGTTCACCGCGCGCTCGAGCGTCAGCTTGGACCTGATCGACGAGTGGTCCCTGACCGTGCGTGGTCTGGACGGCGCAGCATTACCGGAGAACCCAGCATTACGAACCGAGGAGTTGGCATGAAGCCCGTCATCGTGGACGCAGCACGAACGCCGTTCGGCAAGCGTGAGGGTTGGCTGTCCGGAGTCCACGCGGCGGAACTGTTGGGTTATGCGCAGAAAGGCGTGCTGGATCGGGTGGGCGTGGATCCTGGCGCGGTCGACCAGGTCATCGGCGGCTGTGTGACGCCTCTCGGTGAGCAGTTCGGAAACATCGTGCGTACGTCCTGGATGCATGCGGGCCTTCCGTTGGAAGCGGGCTGCACCACGATCGACGCGCAGTGCGGAACCGCGCAGCAATCGGTGCAGTTGATTGCCGGGCAGATTGCCATCGGTGCAGTCGACGTGGGTGTGGCGTGCGGTGTGGAACTGATGTCGCGGGCACCACTCACCTACAAGGTGGGTACCGGCCTCGGAACACCACGTCCGGAGTCGTGGTCACTCGATACCGTCGACCAGTACACCGCAGCGGATCGGATTGCTGTCAAGCGCGGTTTCAGCCGCGAGGATCTCGACTCCTTCGGGCTGCGCTCGCAGCAGCGAGCCGCAGCAGCATGGGAGGCAGGACGCTTCGACTCGCACATCATCGATGTGGTCGCTCCGGGCTCTGACGCTCCGGTTCATCGGGATCAGGGTCTGCGCGAATCGAGTCTCGAAGGACTCGCGAAACTGCGGACCGTTCAAGAGGGCGGATTGCACACCGCTGGAACGTCTTCGCAGGTCTCGGACGGTGCGAGTGCCGCTCTGCTGATGTCCGAGGATCGAGCCAGGATGCTCGGGGTGCGGCCGCGGGCAAAGATATTGGCGCAGTGCGTCATTGGCGGAGACATCGAGTTCATGCTCGACGGTCCCGTGGACGCGGCAAACATCGTGCTCGGCCGCACCGGTCTGACGATCGACGACATCGACCTGTTCGAGGTCAACGAGGCATTTGCTTCGGTACCGATGTCGTTCGCGCAGGTTCACGGCGTCGATCCCGAATTGCTGAACGTCAACGGTGGTGCAATCGCGCTGGGCCACCCGGCCGGTGCAACCGGAATCAGACTGTTGGCCAATGTCATCGACGAACTGGAGCGTCGGGACAAGTCCATCGCACTGATCGCGATCTGCGCGTCCGCCGCAACAACCTGCCTGATTCTCGAACGCATCTGACAAGAACCGAAGATTGAGGAACCTGCCATGGCACTGCCCCTGCTCGAAGATCACCGTGACCTGGCGGAAGCGGTAGCCGCATTCGCGAACCGCTTCGGTGGAATCGCCGATACGCGGAGCAACGTCAAGCGGTACGCCGCCGGTGATCGGCCGGACTCGTGGGATGGATTGGTCCGTCAGGGACTGCACGCAGTGCACCTGCCGGAGCAGTACGGCGGTGACGGGGCAGGGCTTGCCGAACTGGCGGTGGTAGTCGAGCAATTGGGTGATGCGCTTTACCCGGGACCGTACGTTCCGACGGTCATCGCCAGTGGGATCCTCGCGAAAGCTGCCGGCCCGGCTGCGGAATCAATGCTGATCGAATTGGCCACCGGCGCAACCGGAGCAGTCTGCACCGGCGTGGGATTGCGCGCGGCTCGCAGCGATGCAGGGTGGACCGTGAGCGGTTCTGCCGACCCGGCTCTAGGTCTACCCGGAGCCGATGTCGTTCTCGTGCAAGCGAACAGCGACGACGGCGAGTTGTGGTTCCGGCTCGAGCAGTCGTCTTCCGCTGCGGTGGAGGTCGAAGACGGAGTGGATCTGACACGCTCGATCGGGACGCTGACGTTGACCGATCACAAGGTCGACGCTGGGCTGATCGTCGAGGGTCTCGAGGCGCACCGAGTCGAACTGATCGTCAACACGGTGTTGGCTGCGGAGGCGAGCGGTATCGCCGGGTGGGCGCTACGCACCGCGGTCGACTACGTGAAGTCCCGGCAGCAGTTCGGCCGTCCGGTCGGAAGCTTCCAGGCAGTTCAGCACAAGGCGGCCATGATGCTGGTCCGCTCCGAGATTGCCTGTGCCGCAGCGTGGGACGCCGCTCGGTCCGAAGAGCAAGGCGAGGATCAGCACAGACTTGTCTCGGCTCAAGCTGCGTTGGCCGCTTTGCCCGTCGGCATCGAGAACGCCCTCGAATGTGTCACGTTGCTCGGCGGAATCGGATTCACCTGGGAGCATGACGCGCATCTGTACTGGCGCCGGGCAATCAGTATCGCTGCGGTGGCGGGTTCCGAGGTGAAGTGGGCACACACGTTGGGAGACCGGTCTGCCGATTCGGAACGGGATTTCTCCTTTGTCGACCCGGACATGCTGCCTGAACTACGAGAGCAGGTTCGCAGGGTTCTGGACGAGGTTGCGCTGCTGCCCGACGACGGAACCACCAGCGCCAGTTGGGCGCCGGCCAAGGGGAGCACTCGACGCGCCCGATTTGCCGACGCCAAACTGGTTGCCCCGCACTATCGGGCGCCGTACGGGCTGGGAGCAGGACCGAGAGAACAGGCCGTCATCGCACACGAATTCGCGATGCGAGGTTGGGCTCAACCGTCCACGGTGATCGGGGAATGGGTGCTGCCCACGATTCTCGAACACGGCAACGCCGAGCAGCAGGACAGGTTCGTCGAGCCTTCGCTGCGCGCCGACATCATCTGGTGCCAGCTGTTCAGTGAGCCGGGCGCGGGATCAGACCTGGCCGGTCTGAGCACGAAAGCGCGCAAGGTCGACGGTGGCTGGGTCCTGTCGGGTCAGAAAGTGTGGAACTCGGGCGCGCACGAGGCCGATTGGGGAGTATGCCTGGCGCGTTCGGACGCCGACGCTCCGAAACATCGTGGGCTGTCGTACTTCCTGGTCGACATGACCTCGAAAGGCATCGACGTACGTCCGCTGAAACAAGCCACCGGTAAGTCGGAGTTCAACGAGGTATTCCTCGACGACGTCTTCGTCCCGGACGACTGCCTGGTGGCGGAGCCGGGGCAAGGGTGGAAGCTTGCTGCGACAACGCTGTCCAACGAACGCCTGAGTATGGGCAGCACGCTGCACCACGGTTCGAGTCGGCTGTTCCGTCAGGTTATTGCCGACGCGAGCCACGACTGCCCTCGCGAAGACGCAGTGGAGGGCCTCGGCCGCAGTATCTCTCGTGAGTTGGCACTGTCCGCGATGAATCTACGCGGGGTGTCGGCGCGACTGGCGGGTCAGGAACCGGGCTCCGAGATCAGCGTGTCGAAGGTGTACAACGCCCTGGCGCAGCGTGAGGGCTCGCGGGATCTGTTGCGACTGCTCGGACCTCGTGCCGCCGTTGTCGACCCGTCGGCGAATTACGCGATAGACCACATCGGACTTCCCTCGATTCTGTTCGGCGGCGGAACCGTCGAAATTCAACTCAACGTCATCGCGCAGCGCGTACTCGGCCTGCCGCGTTCGTAGATCTTAGGAGTTTCACCATGTACTTGGATTTGTCGGAGGAGTCGAAGACTCTGCGCAAGGAATTGCGGGCGTACTTCGCGGAGATCATCAACGACGAAGACCGCCGTGCTCTCGTGGATCAGACCGAAGGCGGCCCCGTCTTCGATCGCATCCTGCGCCGGATGGGTAAAGACGGTTGGCTGGGCTTGGGGTGGCCGGAGGAATTCGGCGGTCGGGGCGAGAACCCCGAAGCTCTGTACGTGTTCTACGACGAGGTGATTCGCGCCAATGCGCCGCTGTCGCTGGTCACGCTGAACACCGTCGGACCCGCTCTGATCAAGCACGGGACGCAAGCTCAGAAGGACTTCTTCCTGCGTCCGATCCTGGCGGGCGAGTTGATCTTTGCCATTGGCTACACCGAACCCAATGCGGGCACCGACCTCGCGGCACTCGAAACACGCGCCCGCATCGAGGGTGACGAGCTTGTCATCAACGGCAACAAGATCTTCACCAGTGCCGGTGTGTTTGCCGACTGGGTCTGGCTTGCCGTTCGTACTGATCCTGACGCGCCGACGCATCAGGGTATTTCCGTGGTCCTGGTGCCGACCAGCTCGCCGGGTTTCTCGGTCACCGAAATTCACACCGTGGGTGGAATCAGCACTTCGGCCACCTATTACGAAGATGTTCGGGTACCGATCACCAATGTCGTCGGTGAGCTCAATCAAGGGTGGAAGCTCATCACCAACCAGCTCAACCACGAACGTGTTGCCCTGGCCGCACGCGGTGGCATCGCCAACGAACTCTTCGCCGAGGTGGTCGAGTGGGCAAAGACGGAGCCCGCCGGTGACGGCCACGTCTACGACATCGGCTGGGTACGTGAGAAATTGGCGGAAGTCTACGCGCTGCTCAGTGCTGCCGACCTGATGAACCTGCGACTGGTGGCGGACGTCGCCGCCAACACCTTGGGCGGCGGGGATTCGGCCGCGGCCAAGATCTTCGGTACCGAAGCCGTCGTCAGTGCGTACGGCATGCTGCAGGAAGTGCTGGGCGCCAAGGGCTTACTGCGCCCCGGCACACCCGGAGCGGTATTGGAAGGGCGGGTCGAGAACCTGGGTCGACGCGCCCAGAACAACACCTTCGGCGGTGGTACCAACGAAGTGATGCGTGAAATTGTCGCCGCAAAATGTCTGGGCATGGCGCTTGCTGCGCGTCGCCGGCCCGCTGCACAGAACGAAAAGAGCTGACATGGAATTCGAATTCGACGACAACTTGTCCGCCGTGCGGGATCTGAGTGAATCGATCTTCTCGGCGAAGTCCGGAGTGGACCGCCTGCGGGAAGTGGAGGGCGCCGGCGGTTTCGACGCCGAACTGTGGAAGCTCCTCGCCGACTCCGACGTTCTGGGAATTCCTCTGCCAGAGGAAGTCGGGGGAGCGGGACTCGGAATGCTAGGCCTGGCAGCGGTGCTCGAACAACAAGGCCGCCGGGTCGCCCAGGTGCCGCTCTGGTCGGTGATTTCGACGGCAGCGCTGCCGATTGCCGAGTTCGGCAGTACGGAGCAGAAAGCGTCGTGGCTTCCGGGACTGCTCGACGGCTCGGTGATCGTCACCGGCGCCTTCGACACCGGTTACAACGCCGAGACGGCAGTTCGCGCCGAGCCGGCTCCTGACGGCTGGGTTCTGTCGGGCCACGTCGACTCCGTACCGGCCGCCGAGTTCGCTGCCGCACTGGTGGTTCCGGTGACGATGCCGGACGGCAGTGTCACCGTGATGATCGTGCCGACGGACCGGGACGCGCTGGTGCGTACACCGCTTGCGGTGACGAACCGCGAGAGCAACAGCGCTGTGCAGTTCGACGGGGTTGCGGTTACTGCAGCTGACGCACTTCCCGCGGACGGCGCGGTGGTTCGAGACTGGACGTTACGACGTGCGCGGGTCGCTCTGGCGGCCCTGGCTACCGGCGTCTGCGAGGAAGCGCTGGCGATGACGGCGAAATACACCTCCGAGCGAGTGCAATTCGGACGTCCACTCTCGACCAACCAGGCAGTTGCCGTCCGGGCCGCCGACGCGTACCTCGACACCGAGAGCACAAGATTGACCACCCACCGCGCTGCCTGGCTGATGGACAGCGGAGTCGAGAGTGAAGCGGAAGCGGCTGCGCTGGTCGCCAAATGGTGGGCGTCGCGCGGCGGTTTGCGCGTGGTGCACGCGACCCAGCACATGCACGGCGGAATCGGCGCGGATGTCGACTATCCGATTCACCGCTATTTCCTGTGGGGACGGCAGATCGCCTTCACTTTGGGGAGCGCGGGGGCGATAGGCGCCGAACTCGCCGATCAGTTGGAGATCCGAGCCCAGATCGGGGCGTCGGCGTGAATATCTGAGTCCGCAGGTTCCAGTCACGGGCAGCGCGTCGGCAATCATCGCGCTACTCTGCCCTTCGTGAATCGCACCAGTTCGTTCATCAGGCCGTTGGTTCCGCGGGACCCGCACGAGCCGCACCGGGTGGCGACGCCGCTCGAGCTGCTCACCGACCTCTGCTTCGTCGTGGCGGTCGCTCAAGCGGCCACCGGTCTGCACCACGCGATCAGCGAAGGGCATGCGGCTTCGGGCGTCGGGCACTTCGCGATGGCTTTCTTCGCGATCTGGTGGACGTGGCTGAATTTCACGTGGTTCACCTCGGCGTACGACAACGACGACGGAATCGCCCGGCTGCTGACCATCTTCCAGATCCTCGGATCGCTGGTCCTTGCAGCCGGCATCGTCCGCTTCTTCAACGACGACGCCCTGCTGATCATCGTCGGCTACGTCATCATGCGAATAGCCCTGGTCATCCAATGGCTCAGGGTCTCGCGGAACGACCCCGAACATGCGCTCACGGCGCGTCGATACGCTCTCGGAATTGTGTTGGTCCAGATCGGTTGGATCGGTTTCTACTTCGTGCCGTCCGCCGTTTACGTCCCGACGTTCCTGGTGTTGGTTCTGTGCGAATTCGCGGTACCGATCTGGTCGGAGAAGCCGGGCATGACGCCGTGGCACCCGCATCACATCGCGGAGCGGTACTCGTTGTTCTTCATCATCGTTCTGGGCGAGACGATCCTTTCGACCACCATCGCGATTCAGGACGCGGTCGACGGTGAGCATCCGGCAGCGCAGGTCACCTACGTCGTGATCGGCGGCATTCTGATTGTCTTCAGCCTGTGGTGGTTGTACTTCCAACGCAATGCAGGCGAAGTGATCGGCGGTGACAACGTCTCACCCTTCGTCTGGGGGTTCGGTCACTACTTCATCTTCGCCGCCGCTGCCGCCATCGGTGCGGGGTTGGCCTCGCGCGTCGACTTCTGGACTCATCACGGTGACGGCAGCGCGTTGGTGACGGGTGCTGCCGTCACCGTTCCGGTCGCGGTCATCCTTGCCGCCTTGTGGTTCATCCACATTCGACTACACGACTCCTCGGTACGCACCCTCGTGCCGTTCTCGGTCGCGATAGTCGTCGTGCTCGGTGGTACCTACACCGCGGTGCCCGAACTGGTCGCGGGACTGGCCTGCGCCGCGCTGTTGGCCGTGGAACTGATTCTGACCGAGGGCAAATCCGAAACCGTCTGAACCGGGTCAGCGAATCGCGAGTCGCTCCTTGCGGAGCTTGTCGACCTCGGGCAGATGCAGGGGTTCAAGCTCGTTCACACCCAAGGCGCGCATGAGCAGGAGGTCCGCGAGTTCGGGGTTGCGAGCCAAAGCGGGTCCGTGCATGTACGTCCCGATCACCGAACCCTGCACGACGCCTTCGAATCCGTCGCCGACGCCGTTTCCGACACCATGGGTGACACGTGCGAATCCAGAGGCTGAGCTACCCAGAGTTGTTCCGCCGCGGTGATTCTCGAAACCTGAGAGGGGCGCGGTGAGTCCGTCGATCAGCGGCTTCGTGATGACTTCGCCGATGGAACGCTTCTCCTGCGGCGAGGTTGTGACGTCGAGCATCGAGACACCGTCGACGCGTTCGCCGCTGGAGGTTTCGTACCAGTTGCCGAGCACCTGAATGGCAGCGCAGATCGCCAGAACCGGTGCGCCACGCTCGGCGGCACGTTGCAGGCCAGGGTATTTCGCGAGGTGACGCGTGGCGAGGCGCTGAGCGGAATCCTCGGCGCCACCCAACGTGTACACGTCGAGCGAATCGGGGACCGGATCGCTGAGGGTGATGTCCACGATTTCGGCGTCGTAGCCGCGCATCCGTAGACGCTGACGCAGGATCAGGGCATTGCCGCCGTCGCCGTAGGTGCCCATGACGTCGGGGAGTACCAGACCGATGCGAACTGTCGAGTCAGACATTGCGAGACTCCTTCGCGATGGCAGTGTTGAGGTCACGGAAGGCCGTGTAGTTCGCCAGTACCTCCACACGTCCGGGAGGGCAGGAAGCGATGGCGCGCAACGGGTCCGGGTCGAGAGTGTGCTCGACGCCCGCGTACGTGAGGCGAACTGCCAGATCTGTTCCGCGTTCACCGGCGGCCACTACCTTGACACCTTCGAAGTGCTCGAACTTCACGTCCCACAGCCAGGAGAGGTCCTCGCCGTCCGGCACCTGACCGTTCACCGCGATGACCAGACCGTCCACCGTGGGATCGATCATCGACAGCGCTTCCTGCCAGCCGGCGGGATTCTTCGCGAGCAGCATGTGAACGGAGTGCGGTCCGACCTCGACGGTGCTGTATCGACCCGCGACTTCTTGAACCGTCGACGCGGCAGCAACTGCCCCGACCGGATCTGCACCCAAAGCCGCTGCAGCCGCTACGGCCTGAGCTGCGTTGCCGCGGTTGGCTTTTCCGGGGAGGGTCAACGTCATCGGAATCTTCAGGCCGTCGGGGCCGTAGAGATTGTCGTCGTCGAGCCACCAGGTCGGCTCGGGCCGCGCGAAGTCGGAACCGGTACTGCGCCAGTGCTTTCCCTCCCACACGATGGGTTCGCCGGTGCGCGGGCAGCTGACGGAATCGCCGGCCCAACCGCCGCCGGCAGCAACCCACACGACGTTGGTGGCGTCGTATGCCACGGAGGTGACCAGTACGTCGTCGCAGTTGGCGACGATCACCGCATTCGGATGCGCGTTGACGCACGCGCGCAGTTTCCGTTCGATCATGTTGATCTCGCCGACCCGGTCGAGCTGATCGCGGCTGAGATTCAGCAGCACGATCACTTCCGGGTTCACGGCGTCGGCTACGTGGGGGACGTGCAGTTCGTCGACCTCGAGTGCCGCCAGCGTCGCATCGGTACGCGCGGCCAGGGCGGCCACGATCCCGGCATCCATGTTGGCGCCGTCGGCCTGCGTGGCGACGTCACCGAGTGTCGCGAGCGCTGCGGCGGTCATACGCGTGGTCGTCGACTTGCCGTTGGTGCCGGTGACCACGACGGTGCGCTTGCCGCGTCCGAGCTGAGTCATGAGCGTCGGGTCGATCTTGAGGGCGATCAGCCCGCCGATCATCGAACCCTTGCCGCGACCGGCCTTCTGCGATGCCCAAGATGCTGCTGCGGCAGCTCGCATGGCGAGCTTTCCGCGCGCTGTGATCGATAGTCCAGTTCCCACGGCCCGAGTTTGGCACAGGGCGTCGTCAGACGCCGAGTCGCGCCGGTGGTGAGGCTGCAGGTGTGTCCGAGAAAACAGTGTTCGCGGGCTTACGTCTCATCTGTGCGGCGCTCGCTCCGGCGATCACGATGACCGCCCCGACCAGTGACAACGGGCTCGGATCCTCGTGCAGGAACAGCCAGGACGCGCCGATTCCCACGACTGGCACCAGCAAGGAGAGCGGCGCCACCATGCCGGCGGGATAGCGGCCCATGAGCATCGTCCAGAGCCCGGATCCGGCGATGGTGCCGAGCAGAATGATGTAGGCCAGCCCGACCAGCGACGGCCAGGCGTCGGCGCTGAATGCGGTGCCGAGTGCGTGCCAGCCGACTGTGGGGCCTTCGACCACGGCTGACAGAGCGAGCATCGGTAACGGCGGGATGACACACATCCACAACATCAAGCGCATCGGTGCAGGCTCGCCACCGGTGTTCGCCGCAGCCAAGCGGCTGCCGAGATTGCCGAACCCCCAGGACAGGCCGCCGAGGAGCGTGAGGATGACGGGCAGCAGTGCCGCGTGGTGCGAGCGGTCCCAGCCGATCAAGGACATCCCGCCAACGGCGACGGCGATACCGGAGACCTGCCAGACGCTGAGCTTCTCGCGGAGCAGGAACGCGCCGAATAGGACGGTGAACGGTGCTGACGACTGCAGGACCAGTGATGCGAGACCCGTCGGCATCCCCGAATGCATCGCCCAGAAGAGGAAGACGAACTGGCCGAATCCGAAACCGAATCCGTAGAGCAGCAGCCAGCGGAGCGGCACCTGTGGACGCGGCACGAAGATGACCACCGGAATCGCGATGATCAGAAACCGCAGCGCTGCGAAGAAGAACGGCGGGAAATGATCCAGGCCGACGCGAATGGCCAGGAAGTTCAGACCCCACAAGACGATCACGGTCAGGCCGAGGAGACGGTCGCGGGGAGTCATGCGTTAATCGTGAGCCTTACGAAGCATCAGAACAAGCGAATATAGATGCACTATCCATGTAGTTTTGCTACATGGATATTCGTCACCGTATGGATGCCACGCGCTTGCGAATCCTCCGCGAGCTCGCCGACCGAGGAACCGTCGGCGCTACTGCTCTCGCCCTCTCGATGACGCCGTCCGCCGTCTCGCAACAACTCAAGATCCTCGGACGAGAAGCGGGGGTCTCGCTCCTCGAACCGGACGGGCGCACGCTGCGCCTCACCGATGCGGGCAGAGCGCTGGTGCTTCGCGCCGACGACGTGGTGGCGGCGCTAGACCGGGCGGCGGACGAGATGGCGTCGTACCGAGGCTCGCCGCGGGGAAAGGTGCGAGTCGCGTTCTTTCCCTCCGGCGCGGCGCTCCTGCTGCCCGGTGTCCTGACGGCGCTGAAGAACTCGGACGTGGACATCGACGCCTACGACGTCGACAAACCGGCGTCCGCCGTCCCTGGGCTGTTGGCCGATCACGATGTGATCCTCACTCACCGTGACGAACGCGGAGCCGAGACGTCGTTTCCCCGGGTCAGCGTGCAACCGCTGATGCGTGAACCGATCGATCTGGTGCTGCGGCCTGATCATCCACTCGCCGAGCAGGATTCGGTCCGGCTGGAACAATTGGCCGACGAGAACTGGATAAGCGTGCGCGGCGGGTTTCCGGTCGACGACGTTCTGCTGTCGGTTGCGTCGGTAACCGGCGTCCAGCCTCGCGTCGCTCATCGGATAAACGATTTCCGCGTCATCGAAGAACTGGTGGCGGCGGGCCACGGCGTGGCTTTGATGCCGCGATACGCGATCACGCATCCCGGAGTGTCGAGGAAACCGGTGGCGGGAGTGCGCGCTGCACGAGTTTATGAATTGGCAACTCGGTTACACGCCAACCGCAGTCCGGCTATCGGAGTCGTGCTCGACGCCTTTCGTGACGTCGCGCGTGCTGTCGGTGAATGAAGGCTGTCGGTGAATGAAGGGCCGTTGGTGAATGAACGGCTGTCGGTGAATGAGCAGCTGTTGGTGAATGAACACAAAACGGGAGCGACACGATTAGTGTCGCTCCCGTTTCGGTAGTGCAATCCTCACGGTTTAGTGAGGGTCGCTTAGTGAGGGCCGGTATCAGGCGAGAGCCTTGGCCTTCAGTGCTGCGAATTCTTCTTCACTGATGGTGCCGGCGTCGAGAAGTGCCTTTGCATCTGCGATGGATTCGGCCGGGGACTTTCCGGCAACCTCACGAATGTAGCTGTCCTGCGCGTTCTTGACCTGCTGCGCAGCCTCGAGGGACCGCTGTGCCATTCCGTCACTGCGAACGATCAGGTAGACGAGCGAGGTGAGCAGCGGAATGAAGAACAGGAAGACGATCCAGATTGCCTTCACCCAGCCAGAGGTCTTGTGATCGCGGAACAGGTCGGTGATGATCGAGAAGAGCAGGATCAAGTACGCGATGAACGCGAAGCTGATGATGATCAGCCAGAGGAAGTCCCAAAAGGAATCCATTGTCGAGCTCCATTTCACAAGTCGGATTTGTCTGAGCTGACTATCTCACGCGCACGGGGCGTCTGCATCATCCTCGATGGGTGAATTCTTTTTGTTAACTTCGCTAACCGACTCTTTCGGGACCAATGTCATGCCGAATCGAAAACATCGACCGAAAATCTTCAGTGCTCTGAAAACGACCCTGGCCCCACCCGAAAATCGGGTGAGGCCAGGGATTGTTCACGAGTCGGGAGCTGAGTGTCAGCTGGCGCGGTTCACTGCCGAGACCACAGCGCGCAGCGAGGCCGTCGTGATCGACGTGGCGATACCCACACCCCAGACGACGGTGCTCTGACCCTCCGGGCCCGTCACGGCGCACTCGACGTAGGCCGCGGCCTGGGCGTCGTCACCGGCGGACATCGCGTGCTCGGAGTAGTCGAGGACACGAACGTCGAAGTTGATGCTTCCCAGCGCGTCGACGAAGGCAGCGAGCGGGCCGTTGCCGGTACCCGAGATCTCCTGCTCCTTGCCGTTCACCTTGACGATCGCGGTGATCGCATCGGTGCCGCCGTCCTCCTCGGACGCGGTGACCTTCTGCTTCATGCGCTCGAGCGGGGTGATGGGAGCGAGGTACTCCTCGTGGAAGACGTCCCACATTTCCTTCGGCGAGACCTCGCCGCCCTCGCCGTCGGTGATCTTCTGGACCGACTGCGAGAACTCGACCTGCAGGCGACGCGGCAGCACCAGACCGTGATCGGCCTTCATGATGTATGCGACGCCGCCCTTGCCGGACTGCGAGTTCACACGGATGACGGCCTCGTAGCTGCGGCCGACGTCCTTCGGGTCGATCGGCAGGTAGGGGACCTGCCAGAGAATGTCGTCGACGTCGGAGTTCTGGCTGTCGGCGTCGACCTTCATGGCGTCGAGGCCCTTGTTGATCGCGTCCTGGTGGCTGCCGGAGAACGCGGTGTAGACCAGGTCGCCGCCGTACGGATGACGCTCGTGGACGGGCAGCTGGTTGCAGTACTCGACCGTGCGACGGATCTCGTCGATGTTCGAGAAATCGATCTGCGGGTCGACGCCGCGCGTGAACATGTTCAGAGCGAGAGTGACCAGGCAGACGTTGCCGGTGCGCTCACCGTTGCCGAACAGGCAGCCTTCGATGCGGTCCGCGCCGGCCTGGTAGCCCAGCTCGGCTGCAGCGACACCCGTGCCGCGGTCGTTGTGGGGGTGCAGCGACAGGATGACCGAATCGCGGCGGGCCAGGTTGCGGTGCATCCACTCGATGGAGTCGGCATACACGTTGGGTGTAGCCATCTCGACGGTGGCGGGCAGGTTCAGGATGACCGGGTTGGCCGGCGTCGCACCCAGGGTTTCGGTGACGGCGTCACATACTTCCTTGGCGTACTCGAGCTCGGTGCCGGTGTAGGACTCGGGCGAGTATTCCCAGCGCCAGTTCGTGTCCGGGTACTTCTTCGACTCGGCGAGGACCAGTTCGGCGGCGTCGGTGGCGATCTTCTTGATCGTGTCCTTGTCGGCGCGGAACACGACGCGGCGCTGCAGAATCGAGGTGGAGTTGTAGAAGTGCACGATCGCGTTCTCGGCACCTTCACAGGCCTCGAACGTGCGCTTGATCAGCTCGGGACGCGACTGCGTCAGCACCTGGATGGTGACGTCGGACGGGATGGCGCCGTCCTCGATGATCTCGCGAACGAAATCGAAGTCCGTCTGGCTCGCGGACGGGAAGCCGACCTCGATCTCCTTGTAGCCCATACGAACCAGGAGATCGAACATACGACGCTTGCGCGCCGGGCTCATCGGATCGATCAGCGCCTGGTTGCCGTCGCGCAGGTCAACGGCACACCACTGGGGTGCTCGGTCGATGATCTTGTCCGGCCAGGTGCGGTCGGGCAGCGTGACCGTCTCGACCTCTTCGGCGAACGGGCGGTAGCGGAACGTCGGCATCGACGAGTTCTTCTGCGTGTTCCACGCAGGCTGGTCGGACGGTGCCGGCTTCGTGGGCGGGGTGATGGTGCGAGTGCCGGTGGTGAATGCGTCAGCGGGGGACATGGGTGTGATCTCCAGGATTGTGGACCCGGCCTGTTGACCTGTTGGTCAAGACCATGAGTCCGGAAGGCTTGGTCGACCGGCGCACAAAAACCCCGCGGCGGGAGGCCAGTCTGGATCAGACCCCGTCGCGGCAACCAAGAAGGAGTGCGCGCTGCATGCACAGCACTCTACTCCTGGATTTCGCGAGAAATCGGTGGGGTTCGCCCTCATGTCCAATTTGTCGCCGAATTGTGCTGCCGTTTCGGCCCCGAAAATGGTGGACTGTCGTCCATGGATCCCCGAATCGCCGTGGCGAGCACGTACCTCGACGCGCTCCGCAGTCACGATGGCAGTTCCGTACCGCTGGCTCCGGACGCGGTACGCCACGAGGTCGGGCTCAAGACCGGATTTTCGGGGAATCATTTGCGGCGCAGCCTTTCCGGAGGTCCTCAGTATCGCGTGATCCGCGACATTCGTGAGGTGGAGTGGACGGTCGACGGGGACGACCTGACGGCTGACTACCTCCTCGACGCCGGGTTGTTCGGGCGGAACCTGATGACCGTTCGGGTTACCGAGACCTTCCGGATACCCGCTGACGATCACCGCATTCACCACATCACCGCGAAGATTCGACCGGCGCGCGCCAAGCACACGTGATGCGCTCGATCCGCTGGATCGTCTGTTCACTGCTGATCGTTCTCGCTGGTCTCGGTGCTGCCGGCTCGGTGCTCGCGCTGTTCGTCCACACCCAGGTGAACGACACCGACAGTTACGTCGAGACGGTTGCCCCGTTGGCTTCCGAACCTGCTGTCCAAGCGGCTGTCGTTGATCGGCTGACCGAGGAACTGACGCAGCGGTTGGACCGGTTTCCGCAGGTGGTGACGAGACAAGCCGAGAGACTCGTTCGGGAGGCGGCTCAGTCGTTGGTCTCCAGCGACCAGTTCGCGACGCTCTGGACCGCGGCCAACCGTCAGGCGCACGCGCAACTTGCTGCGATGGTGACCGGCAGAGCCACCGACGGCATCGTTCGGTCCGACGACAGCGGAACAGTCACCTTGTCCCTCGAGCCGATCATGACAGAACTGCGGACGAACCTCCGCGATCGCGGATTCACCGTCGTCGATCGTCTTCCGACGTTCGATCCGCAGTTCGAGATCCTGCAATCCGACGAGCTGGTGCGGGCCCAGGACCTCTCGAACACTCTCGACCGGGCAGCGGCCTGGCTGCCGTGGGTGTCGCTGGCCTGTGCGATCGCGGCCGTCGCAGTTGCGCCGAGGAGAATGCGCGCACTGTCCCTGGTCGGGCTGGCGACGGCGGTGGCGATGATCGCCCTGTTGGTGGCGCTGGCCGTCGTGCGGCGGGTCTATTTACAGAATTCAGACATACCGTCATCTGAGGCGGCAGTCGCGGTGTACGACGCGCTGGCAGTTTCGCTGGTCAGCAGTATCCGCGTGCTTCTCGCCTGCGGAGTTGCCGTCACGGTGGTCGGTTACGTTGCCGGTGGCTCGCGTTCTGCGACGTTGATGCGATCGCGGATCTCGCAACTGATCCCGCGCGGATCTGAGGCGAACAGCAGTACGCATCGGGAAGTCCCAGGACCACCTCGGTAAGCTCGACCTCTGGTATCTGTAAACAATTTCGACCTGGAGGTAGAAACGCGTGGCTCTCGTCGTCCAGAAGTACGGCGGATCCTCGGTGGCAACCGCCGAGCGCATCCGACGAGTCGCTGAACGGATCGTCGAGACCAAGAAGGCCGGCAATGATGTCGTCGTCGTGGTGTCAGCGATGGGCGATACCACCGATGAGCTGCTCGATCTGGCTCAGCAGGTGTGCCCTTCCCCGCCGGCCCGTGAAATGGACATGCTGCTGACCTCGGGTGAGCGCATCTCCAACTCCTTGGTAGCGATGGCAATTCACTCCCTCGGCGCCGAAGCTCGTTCGTTCTCGGGCTCACAAGCCGGAGTCATCACGACCGGCAGCCACGGAAACGCCAAGATCATCGACGTCACGCCGGGCCGTGTTCGCACTGCGCTGGACGAAGGCTCGATCGTTCTGGTCGCCGGATTCCAAGGCGTCAGCCAGGACAGCAAGGACATCACGACGCTCGGACGCGGTGGCTCGGACACCACTGCCGTGGCGTTGGCAGCTGCACTCAACGCCGACGTCTGCGAGATCTACACCGACGTCGACGGCGTTTTCTCCGCCGATCCGCGCATCGTCCCCGACGCTCACCGCCTCGAGACGGTTTCCTTCGAGGAAATGCTCGAACTCGCAGCGTGTGGTGCCAAGGTGCTCATGCTCCGGTGCGTCGAGTACGCCCGTCGTTACAACGTGCCTGTGCACGTCCGTTCGTCATACACCACCAAGCCCGGAACAATCGTGTCCGGATCGATGGAGGACATTCCTGTGGAAGAGGCCCTGATCACCGGAGTCGCGCACGATCGCGGCGAAGCCAAGATCACCGTTGTCGGATTGCCGGACACACCGGGACACGCTGCCAAGGTGTTCCGCGCAGTCTCCGATGCCGAGATCAACATCGACATGGTGCTGCAGAACATCTCCAAGGTGGAGACCAACAAGACGGACATCACCTTCACGCTTCCGACGGCCGACGGCCCCCGCGCCGTCGAGATCCTGACCAAGCGTCAGGAAGACATCGGCTTCACGCAGATCTTGTTCGACGACCACATCGGCAAGATTTCCCTGGTCGGCGCCGGAATGCGGAGCCACCCGGGCGTCACCGCCACGTTCTGCGAGGCGCTGGCCAAGGCAGACATCAACATCGACCTCATCTCGACCTCTGAGATCCGCATCTCAGTGCTGGTCAAGGACACCGAATTGGACGACGCTGTACGTGTCATCCACGACGCTTTCGGGCTCGGTGGCGAAGAAGAAGCAGTAGTACACGCTGGAACGGGACGGTAATTTCTCATGACGACTATCGCTGTTGTCGGTGCGACCGGTCAGGTCGGCATCGTCATGCGCACTTTGCTCGAAGAGCGGAACTTCCCCGCGGACAAGGTGCGGTTCTTCGCATCTGCACGCTCCGCCGGTAAGAAGCTGCCCTTCCGCGGCGAAGAGATCATCGTCGAGGATGCGGCCGCCACATCGGATGAGGACCTGAAGGGCATCGACATCGCCCTGTTCTCAGCCGGTGCGACGCTCTCGCGCGCCCAGGCTCCGCGCTTCGCTGCTGCCGGCGCGACCGTTGTCGACAACTCTTCGGCATGGCGCAAGGATCCCGAGGTTCCCCTCGTGGTCAGCGAGGTCAACCCGCAGGACACGAAGAACCTGGTCAAGGGCATTATCGCGAACCCCAACTGCACCACCATGGCAGCGATGCCGGTGCTGAAGGTTCTGCACGACGAAGCGGGTCTGCAGCGTCTGATCGTCTCCAGCTACCAGGCCGTGTCCGGTAGCGGCATCGCCGGCGTCGAGGAACTCCTCGGCCAGGTGCGCGCCGTAGTCGGAGACGCGGAGAAGCTGGTTCACGACGGCAGTGCCGTCGACTTCCCGGCCCCGAACAACTACGTCGCCCCCATCGCGTTCAACGTCCTGCCTCTCGCAGGTTCGCTGGTCGACGACGGAAGCGGCGAGACCGACGAGGATCAAAAGCTCCGCAACGAGAGCCGCAAGATCCTCGGACTTCCCGATCTGTTGGTTTCGGGTACGTGCGTGCGCGTTCCCGTCGTGACCGGGCACTCGCTCGCGATCAACGCAGAGTTCGCCAACCCGCTCTCGGTTGCTCGCGCCAAGGAGATCCTCGCCGACGCTCCGGGCGTCGAGCTGGTCGAGGTTCCGACGCCGCTGGCCGCTGCCGGTGGCAACGCGTCGCTGGTCGGTCGTATCCGTCAGGATCCGGGTGTCCCGGAGGGACGCGGACTCGCGCTCTTCGTTTCGGGCGACAACCTGCGTAAGGGTGCCGCGCTCAACACGATTCAGATTGCCGAGCTGTTGGTCGGCTAGATCTTTCGTTCGGTACCGGCCCCGCACCTAGGTGTGGGGCCGGTGTCGTTTCGACAGGCGCTCTAGTCGAGTTCGGAAATGGCGACCAGGCCACCGAGGTACTCGGCATCCGAATACGCTTTGACGAGTAGCGCTCCGAGCTCACCGAGAGCTCCGTTGTCGCTGCCGTACGCAACAAACATGCCCGCTTCGGGATCGGTGCCGAAGCGGCCCTCCAGATGCGGTGCATCGCGGCCTACCACTGCGTGGGCGACCGACGCCCAGTCGTAACCGGAGCCTTCGAAACCCTCTACCTGCTCGAATATCGATGCCACCTTGCCGAAATGCTGGTCGGTGAGCATCAGTGACCAGTTGCCCGGAGACGTTTCGAAGAGCTGCAGCGGTTCGATCGATGGTGATGTCATGCGTGTATTGAAGCAGATCCGACCGACAGGTTTCAGTCGGCCGCTAACGTCCGACCGATTGTGCGAGAGCCACGGCAAAACTGGAAAGTCGTTCTCGGGTATAGGTTTCGGGGTGACTGACGGCCAGTCGTCCGAGCATTTCGGCGAACGACATCATGGTGTGTGCGAGGAGGACCGGATCAAGGCCTTCGAGCTTCGACTCGAGGGCAATCCCGGCGCGGGCCAGTTCTTCGGCGCGGGCGAAGACAGCTCCGCGAGAGAGCTTCAACAAGCCGTGATACTCGCTGGGGGCGTTCTCGACAGACGTCAGAATCAGGCGCCAGCGCGTCGGGTTCTCCAGTACGGCGTCGACGAAGGCGCCGACGGTCCCGGTGTACGACGCCGCTGGGCCGAGTTCGCTCAGATCTGTCGGCATGGTTTCGAGCACCTGAGCGATGGCTCGCTCGTGCTCGCGGCGCAGCAGTGCAGCGACGAGATCGGTCCTGGTATCGAAAATCGTGTAGAGGACGGGCTTGCCGACACCGGCTTCGGCAGCGACGGATTCCATGCTGAGGTTGTGCAGGCCAACGCGGCCGGTGACCTCGAATGCTGCGTCGAGGAGCTGCTCGCGACGTTGCTCGGGCGCCATGCGAGGGGCGTACTTGCGCCGCGGTGTATCCGTTGCGTCAGCTTGTGACCTGGTCATCGTGTGCATCACCTCCGCTCTCACCCTAATCTGCCTGCCACTTCTTCGTGAATAATACGCAACCGTTGTATTCATCGTCTGCAATTGTTACGGTGGCGTTGTATTCGAATGGTGCTCAGTGAGGCGCCTCTGCCGAGATCTCGAGGAGAACAACCGCTATGACAGCGTCGACCTCTTTAGTGCCGAATGATCTGCTGCTCCATCCCTCCACGTACGATCGGCCGGAGTTCGACGCGACCACGCGGAGACTGCTGGGCGCGACCGTCGACTGGTTCGAGGCGCGTGGAAAGAACCGACTCCTGGCCGACTATCACGACAAGATCTTCTACTCCGATTTCCTCGATTTCGCGGCGAAGGAAGGTCTGTTCGCCACACTTCTGACGCCCGCCCGCGACAGTGGTGGCGACTCTGACAAGCGCTGGGATACCAGTCGTATCGCCGCGCTGTCCGAGATCCTCGGCTTCTACGGACTCAACTACTGGTACCCGTGGCAGGTGACCATCCTCGGTCTCGGGCCGGTGTGGCAGAGCGACAACGAGACGGCAAGGGCGCGAGCAGCTTCCGCTTTGGCTTCCGGAGGCGTTGCGGCATTCGGACTGTCCGAGAAAGAGCATGGCGCGGACGTCTACTCCACGGACATGGTCTTGACGCCCAACGGCAGCGGCGGGTACCTGGCCAGCGGTTCGAAGTACTACATCGGAAATGGCAACTGCGCCAACACGGTCTCTGTCTTCGGCCGTGTCGACGGAGTGGAGGGCACTGATCAGTACGTCTTCTTTTACGCCGACTCGGACCATCCGGCATTCACCGTGGTGAAGAACATCGTTCCGGCCCAGATGTACGTAGCGGAGTTCTCACTCGTCGACTATCCCGTTGCGGCAGAGGATATCCTGCATACCGGCGAGGCAGCATTCAGTGCCGCACTCAACACCGTGAACATCGGAAAATTCAACCTGTGTTTCGGCGGAATCGGTATGTCGACTCATGCCTTGTACGAGACGATTACCCACGCGCACAATCGAATCCTGTTCGGCAATCCCGTCACGGCGTTCCCACACGTACGACGTGAATTCGTCGACGCGTACGCGCGCCTGCTGGCGATGAGGCTCTTCTCGGATCGTGCGGTGGACTACTTCCGCACCGCATCGCCCGAGGACCGCCGCTACCTCTTGTTCAATCCCGTCACCAAGATGAAGGTGACAACCGAGGCACAGAAGGTGATCGGACTGCTCTCCGACATCGCTGCGGCAAAGGGCTTCGAGAAGGACAGCTACCTCGCGGTGGCCAAGATGGATGTCGACGGGCTGCCCAAGCTCGAGGGGACCGTCGCCGTCAATCTCGCCCTGATCGCCAAGTTCATGCCGGCGTACCTCTTTGCCCCCGAGTCATTTCCGGCGATTCCGACGCGTAACGACGCAGCCGACGACGAGTTCCTGTTCCGTCAGGGCCCGGCACGGGGGTTGTCCAAGGTTCGATTCGACGACTGGCGAGCGGTATACGCGAAGTTTGCGGATGTTCCCAACGTTGCACTGTTCGTGGAGCAGGCAGAAGCGCTCGTGACCCTTCTAGCCGAAGCTGCACCGGATGCGGCGCAGCAGGTCGACTTGGACTTCGGCCTTGCGATCACCGAACTCTTCACCCTCGTCGTCTACGGCCAGCTGATCCTCGAACAAGCCGAGATCTTGGGATTGGACGAGGGACAGCGGAGCGGTGGGGTGCTGGATCAGATCTTCGATGTCCTGGTCCGCGACTTCAGTGCTGCAGCGGTGGAGTTGTACGGAAAACCCAGCGCCAGTGAAGATCAGCAACGGTTGGCACTCGCATCTATTCGGCGCCCCACGTTCGCGGCGGAGCGATTCGAGTACGTCTGGCAGCAAGTAGTCGCCTTGTCTGGTGCCTACGAAATGAACGGTGCCGGCTCAACGAACGGGGAGGAATGAAATGTCTGAACTGACGATGAATCGACCGCGTGAGGATTACGGCTTCTTCGGCCCAGGATCACCCAGTTGGAAGATCTGGGCCGCGCCGACAGCGCTGATCGGGTTCCAGCGGTCGGTGGTGCTCGAGCACTTCGACCCCTTCTTGGCTGCCGCAGTGGCAGACATGAGCGGGATTTACAGCGATCCGGCCGGGCGACTCGACCGAACCTTGGCGTACTTCCTGACCGTCGCCACTGCCGACGGGCGGACAGCACTGGCGCTGTCCGACCACCTCATGACAGTTCATGCTCAGGCTACGGGCATCGAACCGATCACCGGAACTCGTTACAGCGCAAACAATCCGGCGTCACAACTCTGGATCCACGTGACGGGTTGGCATTCGGTGCTCAAGTGCTACGAGATGTATGGGCCGGGCCCGCTTTCAGCTGTCGAAGAGCAGCGGTACTGGGAAGAATGCGTGATCGCTGCCGAACTACAGACATGCAAGACCTCCGACGTTCCACGCTCCCGAGACGAGGTACGTGAGTACTTCGCTGAAGTCAGGCCCAGATTGTGTACCTCCGAGCGTGCCAACCGGGCGATGCACTACTTGTTGAGAACACCGAGAGCGCAGGGGAAGACGAAGTTCGCGACATTCAGCCGATTGGTCGCGCCGGCCACTATCGCGACTTTGCCCGGCTGGATGCGAACGATGGGTGGGTTCGATCAGCCAGCGTTGTTGGACAGAGCAATTGCGCCCGCGGTGCGAACGGCAGTCCGGTTGGGTAGTTCACCGAAGAACATGACCACTGCTCTGAAAGTCATTGCGCCGATGACGGGCAAGGTGTTGGAGCGCCACCTGCGTGACGAGCAACCCCTGGACCCGAGAGTTGTCACGCCAGCGGAGATTCGGGAGCGATTCCCGCGAGCCGCCAAGGTTGCGCAGGCCGTCTGACGGGTTCGCCACGGTCTGTTGGCACCGCATCGGGGGGATCCCTTCGATGCGGTGCTCGGCCGTGTTCTGTTGTGCCTGAGGTTCGTTCTCAGGTTTTGAATGTGGTGTTCGCTGGGCGCGGTTGCTGCCCGGGGTCGATCGAGGGCGGCGGGATGAACCAGGGTTTGTTGTCGACTCCTATTCGGATTTCCCATTTCCCGACGAACCCGGATTTGCGGTGCATCAGTCGGTGATGTGAACGGCACAGCAGGACCAGGTTGTTCATCACCGTCGGGCCACCGTTGGCCCAGTGCTTAATGTGGTGCGCATCGGTCCAGGCGGGTACGCATGTGCAGCCGGGGAAGGCGCAGCCCTTGTCTCGGGCGATCAACGCGACGCGTTGTTCGGCGGTGACCAACCTCTTTCCTGGTTGCGCATCGAGCGGTGCGCCGTGATCGTCGAGCAGAACAGTGGAGAGGAAGCAGTCACACCCGAGGAGTCTGGTCTGCGATACGGACAGTGGCCCGAGCCAGGGCATGTGCCCGACATCAAGATCCGACGCAGACTCTTCACCATCAGAAGAGGCGGCGCAGTCCCGATGCTCAGCGAGATCCCGAGCATTGATGTGCACGTTCACATGCGGACGCTGACCACCATCGGTACCGGTCTTGGCGCAATCGAGATAGCGGCGAATCAGTTCGGTGAACCCGTCGGCCGTTCGTTTCGCTGCCGACCGAGAATCCGGGGTTCCATCGGGTGCCGGGGTGGGCATCGTCAGATTCGACAACGCCGACAACAGCATTTCGCCGGTGAGGGCGTCGAAATCCCCGCGCACCACCACTCGACCGTTCAATGTCGAGGCGATCCGCAACTCATTGAGATCGACATCTTCGGCGGGCGGGATCTCATCGGATTCGAACAACCGCTCCAAGGTCGCGATCACGTTCCGCACTTTCGTCGTCGTCGCTTCCACACCCGACGCAGCAGCCAACAACAAATCGATGCACTTCGGTAATGCCTCCTCCGGCATGCCTTTCGGTGGTGACTCGCAGAACGCCACGATCAACACCGCATGCTCGAACGAGCAATCCCCGCAATCGAACCGAGCCGCCACAGCCGGAAACGGCCGCAAAGCCGCACCCAACGCGGCGATCTTCTTCCCGTCCCGAACCTGCAGCATCGTGTTAGCCGCCAACCACGCACCCACACCGCGACTGGCAATCACCTGATCATCCGGGCGCAACGACAACTCGTCCACCACCGCCACAAGCACAGCTTCGAGACGAAGAATCTCCGCACTCGCTTCGACAGCAGCAGCGCGCAACTCGGCAGCAGACAACCGCCACAGACGTCCGCGTAACCCCACCGCAGAACCAGACACCACATCCGACAACAAGACACTCATTGAATCCCCCGATCCCCTCCCCAAAGGATACTCGAACATGCGTTCGAGTCAAGGGTATATTCGAATCTTCGGCTTCTCGCAAAGCTGCAAGAGTGCATCCGTTGTCCGCAAACGTGTTTCGTCGTGACGGAGGAGGTCGTCGAGTATGGCGACCGGTGGGGTGGGGTAAGGTCGCCGATTCTCGAGCTTTGGTTGGAGAAGGTGGTCGGTGTTTGACCGTGCGAGCACGCGGGTAACCCGCTCCGGATGCCGTCAGCGTGAGGGGGCCGTGAGTGGACGAGTCACACAAGATCCGTCGCCGATCGTTTGTTCAAGGGCTTGGCCTGCTGGCCGGTCTGAGCGCGTTGTCCGCTGGATCAGCGACGGCTCGACCACCTGATGTCGATCCATTGCGCCCGTTCCAACTTCCGTCACCCCGGCTGGAACCGTTTCGGGAGACCCTTCCTGTCCTGCCGGGCATTTCGGGTGGCAACCTGGAGCTTCGTGCGGCATCGTCGATGCACCGATTCCATCCGGACCTACCGTCGTCGCCGTCGCTGGGTTACGGCGGAATGGATTATCTGGGCCCCACCATCGAAGCTCACGTCGATCAGCTCGTCACAGTCCGATATGCCAATGACATTTCTGCGTATCCGCTTGCCGCGGATGTCGATCCGGGTCTGCACGGCGTCAGCGACCTCGACCGCACACAGGTCCCCACCTCGCTTCACCTGCACGGAGGAGTTACTGCACCGCAGTTCGACGGGCATCCGGAGCTGATTCAGCGTCCGGGCGAAGGTTTGGTTCACGAGTACACGCATGGTCGTGCCGCCGGCAATCTTTGGTATCACGATCACGCCATGGGAATGACGCGCCTCAACGTCTACGCCGGGCTGGTCGGGATGTATTTTCTCCGTGACGACGCAGATACAGGCACCACCGGGAATTCTCTCGGCTTGCCGTCCGGCGAATTCGAGCTTCCGATGATTCTGCAGGACAAGGTCTTCACCTCCGACGGTCAACAGAGTGTCCGTTCCACGTGGCTCACTCCGCAAGGTTCATGGGATCCGGCGACCCCCGGTGACGTTGGCGTGGTGAACGGCGTCGTGTGGCCGAAAGTGGAGGTTGCCCGCGGCCTGTATCGATTGCGACTGCTCAACGCCGCAACCTATTCGGTGTGGAATCTGCATTTCGCAAATCGTATGCGGTTCTGGGTGATCGGGTCCGAAGGCGGTTTACTGGCCGCCCCGGCGCCGACGGATCACGTTCGGTTGAGTCCGGGTGAGCGCGCTGATCTGCTTGTCGACTTCAGTATGCTCGAGCCGGGCACGACGGTGGAATTGCGCAACGACGAACCGGTACCCCTTGCGGTGGCGCAACGCGGCACGCAGGTGATGCCGGTCTTCTGTCGGTTCGACGTGGGCAACGCAAAGGGATTCACCGGCTCGATCCCGCAGCAGCTGAATTCCGTTGCTGCCGAACCGGCGTCCCCGGATGTGGTGCGAAATCTCACGATCATGCAGCTGTCGCGTCCCTCGGATTACCCGTCGATCACCATGTCGCTCAACAATTTGAGGTTCACCGATTCGGATATCGAACTGCCACGTCAGGGAGCCGTCGAGCAATGGAATCTGATCAACATCACCACAGAACCGCATCCGATTCATCTGCATCTGGTGGCGTTCCGCGTTGTGGGGCGCCAGAACATCGACACTGCAGCGCTCATGCAGCGGTATCCGGTACCTGACCTGGGAGTCCGGTGGACGCCGTCGGCCGAGGAATTCGTGACCCCCCCGCTGCGGCCTCCCGAAGTGTGGGAAACGGGGGAGAAGGACACTGTCATCGTGGATGCCAACTCGATTACCCGCGTGATCGTGCGCTTTCCGACGGCCGACGAGTTGGGCTTCGATCCGGATGCAACTTTCGCGAGAGGTTCCATGGCAGATCACTCGGCACACGGAGAAGTCGGCATGGGGGACCTTCAGGGGTACGTCTGGCACTGCCACATGCTCGATCACGAAGACCACGACATGATGTTGCGATATCGGGTGGTGACGTAGCCTTCAAGGGGAGAAAAGTTCCCAGAGGAGGCAGCTGTGTCGGAAGGTGCGCCCACCGGGCCCCTGGACGGTTATCGGGTGATTGAACTCGGAACCTTGATCGCCGGGCCCTTCGCCGGGAAACTGCTCGGCGACATGGGCGCCGACGTGATCAAGATCGAATCGCCGGACCGCCCGGACCCGCTTCGTACCTGGGGTCAGGCCGAGCAGGACGGTCATCGATTCTTCTGGACGGTTCACGCCCGCAACAAGCGGTGTGTGACGTTGGACCTTCGCGTCGACGCGGGACGAGACCTGTTTCTGAATCTGATCGAACATGCCGATGTGGTGGTCGAGAACTTCCGGCCGGGCACCCTCGAGAAGTGGGGCCTGGGATTCGACGTTCTCAGTGCGCGCAATCCGAAGTTGGTGTTGGCCAGGGTATCCGGTTACGGGCAGAGCGGACCGCAAGCCAAGAGCGCCGGCTACGCCTCGGTTGCCGAAGCGGTCAGCGGATTTCGGCATCTGAACGGTTATCCAGGGCAGGCGCCTCCGCGTATTGCCCTTTCGCTCGGAGATTCTCTCGGCGGGATGTTCGCCGTTCAGGGAGTGCTGGCGGCGTTGCTCTCACGAGAGCGGACCGGCCGTGGTCAGGTGGTCGACGTTGCCCTCACGGAATCCTGTCTGGCGGTGCAGGAATCCACGATCCCGGATTACGATCGGGGCGGGATCATCCGGCAGCCCTCGGGAACGAGATTGGAGGGTATTGCGCCGTCCAACATCTATCAGACCTCTGAAGGAAACTGGGTGGTGATCGCAGCCAATCAGGATACGCTCTTCGTGCGTCTGTGCACCATCATGGGGCGACCGGAACTAGCGCATGACGACCGCTTCTCCAATCATGTTGCCCGTGGCAAACATCAGGACGAGCTCGACGAACTGATCAGCGCCTGGGTCGCGCTCCAAGATCCCACCAGCCTGGTGGAACGCCTCACCGAAGTGGGAGTTGTTGCCGGGCCGATCAATACGGTTGAAGATGTCGTCAAGGATCCGCAGCTGATCGAGCGGGGGATGCTCGTCGACCACTACGACGAGCGGATCGGTGAAAACGTCCTCGGCTTGGGCGTCGTGCCTACCTTCAGTGAGACACCCGGATCCGTGCGCAACGCGGGAGCGTCGGCGCCGGGTCACGACAACTCCTCGGTGTGGGGCGGGCTCCTCGGACTCTCGGACGACGAGCAGGCAGAACTGAAGATGAAGGGCGTGATCTGACATGTCGGTACCTGGCGTGGGTATTCCAGCAGTCAGTATTCGTGAAGTCGGACCACGGGACGGGTTGCAGATCGAAGACCCGGTGTCGCTGGCGGAGAAACTTCGTCTTGTCGACGCTCTGGCTGCGACGGGTGTTTCGCGTATCGAGGCGACGTCGTTCGTCTCACCGCGCGCTGTGCCGGCGTTGGCCGACGCGGAATTGTTGGCCGCAGAACTGCACCAGTGGCCCGGCATCGAGTTCTCGGCATTGGTCGCCGGAATCGGTGGAGCGAAACGGGCCGTCGCCGCAGGAATGAAAACCGTCGAATATGTTGTGTCGGCATCGAATGGCCACAGCGAGGCCAACACTCGGTCGACGACGGAGCAAGCGACCGAACGTATCGGAGAGGTCGTCAGGATCGTCCACGACGCCGGAGGACGGGTGGAGGTCATCGTGGCCACAGCCTGGGACTGTCCGTTCGACGGTCCAACCGACCCGGATCGTGTTCTGCGGATTGCGGAGCAGGCCAAGGAGTTCGGTGCTGATCAGTTCTCGATCGCAGATACCATCGGTACTGCCACGCCGGGACGTGTCGGACGATTGATCGACGCTGTGGGCGAAAGAGTAGGTGACTTCGGCTTGGGTGCGCACTTCCACAACACGCGTGGCGCTGGTCTTGCTTGCGCGTTTGCGGCTGTGCAGCACGGTGTTCGAAACCTCGACGCGTCCACCGGAGGTCTCGGCGGTTGTCCGTTCGCTCCCGGTGCCAGTGGCAACATCGCGACGGAGGAACTGGTCTACATGCTCGAAGACATGGGCATTGCGACGGGTATCGACCTGGATGCGAGCATTCGTGCCGCTGCCGTTGCAGAGGAGATAGTGGGCCATACGGTTCCCAGTAATCTTCTCCGCGCCGGCGATCGGAAGCGGTAGGGACCTTTACTCTTCTCGGTTGGGTGATGCCAGCTGCAGTCTGACCAGCTGCTCGTGCGCCGCCGGCGGCCAACCGATGCGCTGCTTCTCCAGATACCAGGCACCGGCGGCAAATGCGATCGCGAGGACGATCCAGATCACGACGCTTCCGATCTGAGAGCCCAGGTCGCTCGACGAGGACACTTCGCCTGTGCTGTAGTCGTATTCCGTTGTCGTGGTGATTCCCTCTACTGCGAAGGTCCACAGAATCGGAAGGGCACACAGTGCGGCGAGGACACGTGCGACATGCGCTGGACGCAGTTCGAAGATCATTCATTTCTCCTGGTGATCGACCCGGTGAATCTCACTCTCCTCGAAAGCTATTCGGGTTCGACGGGCGCTGTCTGTAGTCGAATCGGCGGACATGGACGAGGTGCCGAGCTCTCCCCGGTCCCCCTGCCGTAGCAGCTGCATTCCGTTGTGATCGAACTCGATTCGTCGAACGTCTTCAGTGTCGACCAGCATCGTGGCCATAGCGGTACGCCGAGGTGGAAGGATCCGTATGGTCACTTTTCCTCGCGTGATCGCGGTGAGTTCCCGGACGATGCTCGAGTGGATTCGGTCGCGCACGTCGGGGTTCGCGCCATCCATTCCGTGGTCGTCGAGCAGGACCACTTCGACGCCGCGGTTTCGAGCGGCACGCACAGCATCGATGACATCTGTTTGTTGTAAGCCTGTCGCCCTCAGTGAATCTCGGAGTTGCGCCTCGAGGAGTTCGCATTCTTGCCGCTCGGTGGTTGTCAGTGGAACCCCGGAAGCGACCCGTTCGAGGAGCGGGCGTGCAAGGACATCGAGCCTGTCGAGTTGCGCGTCGCGTTCCTCGAGAATCGCAGCACTGGCGGATGCGGAGGCAATTCGTTGGGTGGACTGCTCACGAAGTTCGTAGATAACCCTGGCTTGAGGACGGATGGTGTATGCGAAGAAGGTCGACATCAGAACAGGGCCCGCGTTGATGACCGTCAACGACACTCCGTACATGGCCCCCTGGCCGGTGGTGGAGGACCAGATGGCGGTCACCAACACCATGAGTCCAAGCCCGAGCCACGCGAGTGCTGTACGCCCACGAACGCACATGAAGGTGAAGACTGCCGTCGACATCCCGAACATCCAGAGTTGAGTCATGTCGTTGACGGGGACGGGAACCACTGACAACACCAGGCCGCTCGTGACGGCGCCGGTCAGAGACACCAGAACGCTCTGCCCCAGCGGCATCGGGTCGCCTCTGCTCAGTACGAGTGTGAAAGCCGCAGTCGAGCACACGATAATTGCCAAGATCATCGGCCAGACTGCGCGGACGTCGGAGGATGTGTAGGCGACCGAGATCACGCAGGTGAGCGCGAAGCATGCAGCCATGAATCGAGCAGCACGGCTGTGCATGCCGAGAAGATCGCGGACATCTCGTCCGTCCGGCCTGGTCATGTCATCACCGCTACGGGCAAGCTCAACGTCAGAGTCACCGAAGTGCCGCGGCCGGGTGACGATCGAATGGTTGCCGATCCGCCGTCGAGTTGACGCATTCTGCCGCGGATGCTGACAGTGATTCCGAGGCGATGCGTCTCGACGGAGCTCGGATCGAAGCCGACGCCGTCGTCGGTGACGACTACTTCGAGGTGGGTGGCGGTTGCCGTGACCGTGACCGAACGCCGTGCACTGCTTCCGGCGTGTTTGACGCTGTTGCGCAGTGCCTCGGCCATCGCACCGGCCATCGCACGAATCGAGTCGGGTGCGTATCCGCTCGGATCAGACCCGTCGGAGAGGGCGGTCTCGAACGTGATGTTTTCGTCCACTTCCGAAGCGGCTGAACGCAACTGAGCGAGGATTCCGTCGAAGTCGAAACTCGTCTCGTGGTCGGTTCCGGAGCGCAGTTCGTCGAGTCTTGCCACCGTCCTTCGCGCCTGAGCGACGACCGAGGGATCGGCGTCGTTTCTCGAAGCAGCGAGCAGAGTCGACATCACGGTGTCGTGGATGAGTGCGTCGAATCTCTCGCGTTCGACGGATTTGGCCTCGGCCGCGGCGGCGCCGGCGGCAGCGGCATGAGTGGTGGCGATGGTCGCATCCAGTACTCGTCCGGTTCGCAAGGCCATGACGGCCGCTGCTACGAAAACCGCGCAGAATGTCCAGGCGAAGGCGAGGTCGGGAACCAACAGGTGCGTCGTGGGACTCGTCCGGATTATGTGATTGGTCAACTGTGCGAGTGTTGCCACTACGAAAAGGTGCACGACGGCAGCGGCCGGTCGCCAAGCTGCAGCGGCAGCAAGGCTGGCGACGCCGGGGGAAATCCACAAGGTGAAATCTGTGACGTGGTCACCATTCCACGCCGGCCACCACAGGAGGATGACCACGACGTAGAGAACCGCATTTGCGCTCGCAGTTCGTTTCACCCATCGGGTGTCGGCGTGGAACGTCGATGCTCCCAGCGCCAGCCCACTACCGAAAGTCGCGACCACCGCCAGTGGAGTCCACCACGACGCAGACATCGTGGTGGCTTCTGCAATCGCAGGGGCAAGCAATATCAGATAGCAGACATAGCCGGCGCCGATGAAACGGCCGAAGAGCCTCAGAATTTCGTCAGAAGCACTGGCTGTTTTGTCGAAAGCAACTCTGTCGATCAGAGTTCGTCGATCGTCACTATCTGATCTTGTATCGCTCGCACGAGTAATTCGCATTTCGTCGGTGCGTTCCTTCCAACGTCGGCATACTTCTCGCGAATCCGCGACAGGTGGGTCCCCACCGTTCCCACGCTGATGTAGAGGTTTTGAGCAACGCGTGACTTCGAATCACTCAGTAGCCATTCCCTGAGAACCTCGATTTCGCGCTCCGAAAGGTGCGGTCCGACGGGATCCTGTGCCATGCAGTTTTCCACAGTGACTGTCATGAGTTTCGTCCTTACTTCTCTGTAGCGGAATGACAGACCCCCGACAGTGCCGTCTTCTTGTCAGATGAATGTAATTCGAAGAGGGAAATTTTTCCCAGACATCAATTCCTCTGCCCATATTTTCAGGGGCAGCGCTGTGAGAGTTATTGTTGCCGAACCTCATTGTTAGTCAAAGTCAGCTTTTTTCCGGAAGTAGGCCGTTCAGGAATTGGTAACACCCCGTCTTCGACCGCGCGTTTGTACAAATCCGTTTTTGTCGGTGCGGGTCGTCCGACAGCCGCATATTTCTGCCTGATGCGCTGGAGGTAGTCGTTAACCGTCTGCGGCGCCAAACCGGTGAGTCGCGCAACTCGATCCGCCTTCTCTCCGGATGCGTAAAGTTCGAGGACCTCGAGTTGTCGAGGGCTCAGACCCACTTCGTCGAGACCTGGATCCCCGTCGATTGCGGCAGCCCACTCTGTCGTCACCACCTGCCTTCCCGACGCGGCGGCGCGTATCGCATCAACCACGACGGCAGTCGGTTCGGACTTGCGTACAACACCCAGTACGCCGGCACGGGCGGCCGAGCGAACGAGGTACGGGTTTTCCGCCCCGGTGAAGATCAATGTCTCGAGCCCGGCGGACCGCAGTTGCTCGACATTGCTCTTGGGCGATGACCCGTCGGCCAGTCGGAGGTCGAGGATTGCCAGATCCAAGGCGACGTTCTGAGCGAGCATCTCGGACACAGTGGTCGCGATGCACACCAATTCGAGGTCCGGCTCGTCCTCGAGCATCACGGACACGCCGATTGCTACCGACTCGTGGTCTTCCACCAACCCGACACGGCGGTGTGGAAATGCTGTTTGCTCTGGCATAGCGATTGTTTCCCTCCGCTCGATGCGAGGACGTTATCAGGCAGAGCTGACTGACCGGTATGTTACGTGTCAAGATTTGAAGTCAGCCTGGACTGTTTTACGTTTCGGCTCTACAGTTGTCTTGTGACCGAGACCACTTCCGATGCGAAAGTAAGCCGTACCCAGGCCGAACGTACAGCGGCGATGCGTGGGCGCCTCCTCGACGCCGCCGTCGAATCGTTGGTCGAGCTGGGCTACGCACGGACCAGCACGCAAGAGATCGCCCGCCGCGCAGGCGTCTCGCGGGGTACGCAACTGCATCATTTTCCGACCAAGGAATCGCTGGTCGTCGCGGCCGTCGAGTATCTGGTCGACAAGCGGCTGGAAGAAATCCTCACCGCTGAAGTGGATCGTGGTCGAGGCCTCGAGGTCCTGTCGGACGCGTTCTCCGGGCCGCTGTTCTATGCCGCCCTCGAATTGTGGGTCGCGGCGCGGACCGATCCCGTTCTGCATGCGGCGACGGTGCCCCTCGAACGCAAGGTGAGTGAGGCGCTCGCGTTCGGCAGCGCCGAGTTGTTCGGTGATCGGTTCGACTCCGAGTCGGTCGAACTCACCATCGAACTCGTTCGTGGGCTTGCCGTCTCAGCCCTGTTTCGTACATCCGAAGCCGACGACGCGCTCAGAGCGCGACTGTTGCCGGCCTGGCAATCCCGAGTGGAGAAGAAGTGAAGCTTCCCGAACATGTCGAAACGCTGATCGTCGGTGCCGGATTTGCCGGTATGGGCTTGGCCGCCAGAATGCTTCGCGACAATCGCGCTGCAGACGTCGTGTTGATCGAGCGTGGAGCTGACATCGGCGGCACTTGGCGCGACAACACCTATCCAGGCTGTGCCTGTGACGTGCCGACGGCGTTGTACTCGTATTCTTTTGCACCGAGCGCCGATTGGAGTCATACCTTTGCTCGTCAACCCGAGATCTACAACTATCTGAAGAAGGTGGCCGCAGACACCGGCATCGTGGAACGCGTAGTCCTGAACTGCGAACTCGAAGCTGCTGTGTGGGACGAGGATGCGGCGCTGTGGCGTATTCGGACATCTCGAGGGTCGTTGACGGCCAAAGCTCTGGTCGCCGCGACCGGAGCGTTGTCGACGCCCAAGATCCCGGATTTTCCCGGTCTCGACCAATTCTCCGGGACCACTTTCCATTCGGCGACGTGGAACCACGAACACGAACTGCGCGGTGAGCGCGTAGCCGTGATCGGAACGGGAGCGTCGGCGGTTCAGTTCGTTCCCGAAATTGCCGACCCTGCTGCCCATGTCACCGTGTTCCAGCGAACTCCGGCCTGGGTGATTCCGCGGATGGATCGCACCCTGCCTGCCGCACAGAAGGCCGTGTACTCGCGGATTCCCGTTACACAGAAGGTGATTCGAGGGTGGGTTTACGGCTTCCGCGAGCTACTCGGTGCCGCGATGTCGCACGCGACGTGGGTGCTGCCTGCCTTCGAGGCGGCCGCGCGCCTTCATCTGCGCAGACAGGTGAAAGATCCGGAGTTGCGCCGGAAACTGACTCCCGATTTCACGATCGGTTGCAAGCGGATGCTTCTGTCCAACGACTGGTTGCGCACCCTTGACCGCGCGGACGTGAGTCTGGTCGACAGTGGGCTCGTCTCGGTCACCGAAAACGGAGTGGTCGACGGACGCGGAGTCGAGCACAAGGTCGACACCATCATCTTCGCCACGGGGTTCACGCCGACGGAACCGCCTGTTGCGCATCTGATCACCGGAAAACGTGGCGAGACGCTGGCCGCACATTGGAACGGTAGTCCCAACGCGTACAAGGGTACTGCGGTCAGCGGGTTCCCGAATCTGTTCCTCATGTACGGTCCGAACACCAACCTCGGACACAGTTCGATCGTGTACATGCTCGAGTCCCAGGCCGAGTACGTCAACGACGCCTTGAACACCATGAAGCGAGAGCGGATCGATGCCCTCGACGTGAACGAGACGGTGCAGGTGCACTACAACAAGGGAATTCAGCACGAGTTGCAGCACACGGTGTGGAACAAGGGCGGATGCTCGAGTTGGTACATCGATCCGGAGGGGCGCAACTCGGTGCAGTGGCCGACGTTCACTTTCAAATTCCGTTCGCTGCTGGAGCATTTCGATCGGGAGAACTACTCCGCTCGCAAGATCGAAAGCGTCGAGGCATGACCGCGACGCACTACGACGTGGTGGTTATCGGTTCGGGATTCGGTGGCAGTGTCGCCGCTCTTCGCCTGACGGAGAAGGGCTACCGCGTCGGGGTGCTCGAAGCCGGTCGACGGTTTGCCGACGACGAGTTGCCTGAAACCAGTTGGAGACTTCGAAAGTACCTGTGGGCGCCGTGGATCGGATGTTATGGGGTTCAGCGCATCCATCTTCTTCCGGATGTGCTCGTGATGGCGGGGGCCGGCGTCGGAGGTGGGTCGTTGAACTACGCCAACACGTTGTATCAGCCACCCAATCGGTTCTTCGAAGACCGTCAGTGGGCGCACATCACTGACTGGCACGACGAACTGGCGCCGTACTACGACCAGGCCAAACGGATGTTGGGTGTTCGCACCAATCCGTCCTTCACTCCTGCCGATGCGGTGATGAAGGACGTAGCCGAAGAGATGGGCGTGGGGGAGACCTTCACGTCCACCCCCGTCGGGGTTTTCTTCGGGGAGGCAGGAGTTTCCGTGCCGGACCCGTTCTTCGGCGGAAAAGGGCCCGAACGCACAGGTTGCACGGAATGCGGGGGATGTATGACCGGGTGCCGAGTCGGTGCGAAGAACACGCTGGTCAAGAACTACCTCCATCTCGCCGAGCAAGCGGGCGCCAGGGTTCATCCGCTCACGACCGTCACCGACCTTCGGCCGGCGGCAAGCGGTGGTTACCGCCTGCTCGCGAGGCGAACGGACGGCGTCCGCCGGCGAGAAGTTCGGTTCACCGCCGATCAGGTGGTGGTTGCCGCCGGAACGTACGGAACGGCGAGACTGCTGCTCGGTATGAAGGAATCCGGTGCCCTGCCGGGCCTGTCGGATACTCTCGGCATCGTCGTACGTACCAATTCCGAAGCCGTACTGGCCGCAACGTCGAAGTCGCGTCGACGGAACTTCACGCAGGGCGTAGCCATCACGTCGTCCTTTCACCCGGATGATCACACGCACATCGAGCCGGTGCGATACGGCAAGGGCAGCAATGCAATAGGACTTCTGCAGACCGTCCTGAGTGACGGCGGTGGGCGAACTCCCCGGGTGCTGAAGACTCTGGCAGTCGCGGCCCGGCACCCAGGAGCGTTCTTGCGATCGTTGTCGGTACGGAACTGGTCCGAGCGAACCGTCATCGCGCTGGTGATGCAGACCGACGACAACTCCCTCGAACTTTCCAAGAACACCAAACGATTCGGGCGCTCCCTCACCAGTAGACCGGGACCGGGCGATCCACCTCCTCAGTGGATTCCGCAGGGTCATACAGCCATTCGCAAGGTCGCCGAGAAGATCGACGGCGACCCGGGTGGTTCCATCGCCGAGATCGTGAACATCCCGATGACGGCACACTTTCTGGGTGGCTGCGCTATCGGTGACAGCGCGTCGAGTGGCGTCGTCGATCCGTATCTGCGTGCATACGGTCATGAGGGACTGCACGTCATGGACGGTTCGGTGGTGAGCGCAAATCTCGGAGTGAATCCTTCCCTGACCATCACTGCGCAGGCGGAACGAGCGTGCGCGATGTGGCCGAACAAGGGTGGCGCGGACGCCCGCCCGAAGACCGGCGAGCCATACGTACGTATCGATCCGACTTTGCCGTCCGATCCGGTGGTGCCGACGCATGCACCAGGCGCTTTGCGGCTTCCCCTGACCATTCGAGCTGAGAAGGTGTCCGATGTGGAGCGTGCCTGAATCGACAAGTGACCGCGTCGATTGGCCGGTGAGTGATCCGCCGCCGTGGCCGGCTCGCGTTCGCGCGACACTGTGGTGGCACCGCAGTACGTCGGCGGCACGCGAGCTCGGCCCGGATGGTCGAACGATTCCGATGACGGTGGCCATGATGGTGGACTACCTCGATTCGCCGGTTGGCCCGTATCGCGAGATCCTCGCCAGTCCGGTCTTGCATGCGCCAGGGAAACGGATCGGGCCTATGCCGCGGATGGCGGTCCCTTTCATCGCGGTGGATTCGGAACCGTCGGTGCACGGTGGGCGAGTCCACTGGCAACTACCCAAGGTGCTGGCCGAGTTCGACGGAGACGTGCAGCAGAAATTCACTGCAACCGGCGACGGATGGCGGGTGCGTTCGGATGCGCGGATGCTCGGGCCGCGTCTGCCGATTGCCGGGGCGTTGGGATTTGCGCAGCCGGAGTCCGGTGGAGGTCTGGCGATCGCGTCGGCAAGGCTGACGGGATCGTTCCGATACGCGCGCGTGAGCGTCGAGGCAGAGGGGCGGACTCTGCCGGACTGGTTGGCTGCGGGCACCCATCACGGCGTCGTGATTCTGGGCGGAAAAATGACTACGGGAGCGGCCAGGCGTCGGTAACGGGGGTTTGACCTGCGAAAAGCGACCAAGGCCGCCCGTCAGTGACCGGGCGGCCTTGGTCGTGTGGTGTGAAAGTCAGGTGTCGACGTCCCACAGGCGCCTCTCGGCGGGTGGTCGCTCGCAGCGACAAAAGGGGTGGGGCCCGGGGCTTGTTCGGACGCCGACAGGGTGTTCAACGGCGGTCTCCCCGGATTTGTTCCCGTCCTTGATATGTGACACCGGTCTCGATTCAACTTAGGCAATCCTTTTCTTGACTAATTCCAGAAAAGCGGCATACTGGGAAACATGCGAGACGGAGAGCATGACTTCGACCCCCGAGCGCAATTGCGCGTCGTCGGGTTGAGGGTCACTGCTCCGCGCCTCGCCGTGCTGGATGCGGTTACAGCCCAACCGCATTCAGACGCCGATTCTGTTGCAGCACTCGTGCGGCAGCAGCTCGGATCGGTATCCACACAGGCCGTTTACGACGTGCTGAAGGCATGCGTGAACGCAGGATTGCTGCGACGCATCGAGCCGGCGGGTTCGCCCGCACGGTTCGAGACGAGGACTGGTGACAACCACCATCACCTCGTCTGTCGCGGCTGCGGCAAGGTCGTCGACGTCGATTGTGTTGTCGGCCAAGCTCCCTGCCTCGAACCTTCCGATAATCACGGCTTCGAAATCGACGAAGCCGAGGTCGTGTTCTGGGGCCGTTGCGAAGATTGCCTGAAGAATTCTGCCGAATCCGACACCGAGTCGGACGCGGTCTCGCAGAATCGAATTGATGCGTCCAGAACCTCCGAGTCAGCCACCTCGCATGCAGCCCATGCGTTCGACTCGGATGCAGCCCCGCTCCTCTGACGCCCAGCCCACAACGCTAGGAGGCTTCGCCATGACCAAGCCCACCACCAACAATTTCGGTATCGCGGTCGCAAGTGATGACGAATCGCTGACCGCGGGTATTCAGGGGCCGGTGCTCCTTCACGACCACTACCTGATCGAGAAGCTCGCGCAGTTCAACCGCGAGCGTGTCCCGGAGCGCATCGTCCACGCCAAGGGCGGCGGCGCTTTCGGTGAACTCGTCATCACACACGACGTCAGCAAGTACACCAAGGCCGCGTTCCTGCAGCCGGGTAAGAAGACCGAGTCCCTCGTCCGCTTCTCCACCGTCGCCGGTGAGCAGGGCAGCCCGGACACCTGGCGCGATCCGCGCGGTTTTGCGATGAAGTTCTACACCGAAGAGGGAAACTACGACCTCGTCGGCAACAACACCCCGGTGTTCTTCATCAAGGACGCCATCAAGTTCCCCGACTTCATTCGTTCGCAGAAGCGACTGCCCGGCTCCGGTCTTCGTGACCACGACATGCAGTGGGACTTCTGGACTCTGCGTCCCGAGACCGCTCACCAGGTGACCTGGCTGATGGGTGACCGCGGTATCCCGAAGACCTGGCGCAACATGGACGGCTTCGGATCGCACACCTACCAGTGGGTCAACGCTGCGGGTGAACGCTTCTGGGTGAAGTACCACTTCAAGACCGATCAGGGCATCGAGTTCCTGACGCAGGCCGAAGCAGACAGCCTCGCCGGTAGCGATCCCGACTACCACCGCGCGGATCTGTACAACGCCATCGAGGCCGGTAATTTCCCGAGCTGGACACTCAAGGTTCAGATCATGCCGGTCGACGAGGCCGAAGGCTACCGCTTCAACCCGTTCGACCTCACCAAGGTCTGGTCCCAGAAGGACTACCCACTGATCGAGGTCGGCAAGTGGACGCTGAACCGCAATCCGGAGAACTTCTTCGCGCAGATCGAGCAGGCTTCGTTCGAGCCGTCGAACGTGGTGCCCGGCATCGGATTCAGCCCGGACAAGATGCTTCTCGGCCGCGTCTTCTCCTACGCCGACGCACATCGTTACCGCATCGGCACCAACTACGCCGACCTGCCGGTCAATGCCCCGAAGAACGAGGTGAACTCCTACTCCAAGGAGGGCGCCATGCGTTACAGCTTCAATTCCCCGTCGACGCCGGTGTACGCACCGAACTCGTACGGCGGACCGCATGCCGATCCGTCGGTTGCCGGTGACGAAGGACTGTGGGCATTCGACGGCAAGGCAGTGCGCGCCGGATACATCGAGCACGCCGAGGACGGCGACTTCACGCAGGCCGGAACGCTGGTCCGTGAAGTTCTCGACGACGCAGCTCGTGAGCGCCTGGTGAGCAACATCGTCGGCCACGCCCTTGCCGGCGTCAGCGAAGAAGTTCTGCTGCGTGTCTTCGAGTACTGGAAGAACGTCGACGCAGATTTGGGCAAGCGCGTCGAAGAAGGTGTACGCGCAGGTCAGTGACCCGCTGACATGAGCACCGCCTAGGTCTACCGAATGCGGACCGCTGCAAGGGAAATCACTTCCCGGCAGCGGTCCGTTTCCGTCTACTCAACTACAGAAGCGCAAACCAATAGACGAAGCATGCGAGAAGGAATACAACGACTGACTCCATGACGACACCCCTGTTCGACGTGCACTTCTGCTGTTCGCACTCTCCATGATCCGCTTCTCGAGCTGAGAATGCTCGGGGCACAAGTTTCGCGAACCGAGGTGTTGGGCAGTCAATTCCCATGGCAATAGGTGCGGTTCTCTTCGACATCGACGGAACGCTCGTCGATTCCAACTATCTGCACGTAGAAGCGTGGTCGCGAGCTTTCTTCGAGGTAGGTCGCCCGGTCGACGCGTGGCGGGTACACCGCAGCATCGGCATGGACGGAGACCAACTACTGGAGTCCTTGCTCGGCGAAGACATCGAAGGGTGCGGACCGCGAGCCAAAGAACTTCACACCACGTACTACCGGCAGTCGGCCGACCGTCTCCGAGTACTGCCGGGAGCGCGCGAGTTGATCCGCCGAGTTCACTCGCTCGGACTGCACGTGGTGCTCGCTACCTCGGCGCCGGACGACGAACTGAAGTTGCTACGCCGGACGCTCGACATCGACGAAATGATCTACGCCGCCACCTCTTCGGAATCCGTCGACGAAGCCAAACCTGATCCGGACCTGATCGAGGTCGCGCTCGCGAAGGCAGGTGTCGACGCGGGCAATGCGGTCATGGTCGGGGATGCCGTCTGGGACATGAAGGCGGCGACATGGGCGGGCGTTGTGGCTGTGGGAGTGCGCAGCGGCGGCATGTCGACCGACGAACTCGAAGGTGCGGGTGCGGCTGCCGTGTACGACGACGCCCGCGACCTTCTCGACCACCTCGACGGCAGTGTGATTTCCGAACTCGTTTCAGGCCTAGATACCGGGAGTTGATCAGTGATGGCACGATTCGGCTACACCTTGATGACGGAGCAGGCAGGTCCGAAAGAACTGGTTCGCCATGCAGTTCGGGCCGAAGAAGTCGGCTTCGACTTCGAAGTGATGAGTGATCACTACTCGCCGTGGCTGACCGAGCAGGGGCATGCACCCTACGCCTGGTCGGTGCTGGGGGCAGTCGCCCACGCCACCGAGCGAGTCGGTTTGATGACGTACGTGACTTGTCCGACCGTGAGGTACCACCCCGCCGTCGTCGCTCAGAAAGCTGCGACGATCCAGATCCTCGCGGACGGACGCTTCACCCTGGGATTGGGAAGTGGCGAGAGCCTGAACGAGCATGTGGTCGGCGAGGGTTGGCCGTCCATCGACACCCGCCAGGACATGCTGCAGGAGGCGGTGAGCATCATTCGCGCACTGCTCGCCGGAGATCTGGTGAGCTGGAAGGGGGAGTACTTCGACGTCCAGTCCGCCAGGATCTGGGATCTCCCCGAGAACCCGGTTCCGCTGGCGCTGGCCATGTCCGGAGACAAGTCCGTCGAGCGTTTCGGTCCGATGGCCGACGATCTGATTGCCGTGCAACCGGATTCGGAGCTAGTGCACTTGTGGAAGCACGTGCACGGCCGAGCATACGGATTGGCTCCCGCAGGCCGGACCATCGGTCAGATTCCGATCTCGTGGGACCCTGATCGCGACACGGCAATTGCACGAGCTCATCAGCAGTTCCGGTGGTTCGGCGGAGGGTGGTCCGTGAACTCCGAACTGCCGACGCCGGCGAGCTTCTCGGGTGCGACTCAGTTCGTGCGCAAAGAGGATGTAGCTGAAAGCATTCCGTGTGGTCCCGATCTCGATGTGATCGTCGAAGCGGTCAAGGCATACACGGACGCCGGATTCACCGATGTGGCACTGGTACAGATCGGTGGAGATACCCAAGACCGATTCTTCGACGAGGCGGCCAAGCCGCTGCTCGAGGCTCTGCACGTCGAATTGGGTTGATCGAGAAGATCAATCGAGTTCCGCCGAGTGGGCTCTTGTCGAGTCGCGCGCTACCGCCGTGCAGCCTCGCCTGCTGCGCGACGAGGGCCAGTCCCAAACCGCTTCCGGCGTCGCCCGCACCGGTACCACGAACGAATCTCTCGAACATAGCTTCGCGTTCCGAAGGCGCGATCACGGTGCCGTTGTCGTCGACGAAAACCGTCGCCGAACCCGTCGCAGCCCCTGATCGGACGGTGATCTCGACTTCGTCGGCATTGCCGTGCCGAACGGAATTGGTGACGGCGTTGGTCAGCACCAGACGGATACCCGCGGGAAAGGCCTGAACCGAAAGTTCTTCCGGTGCTTTCAAACGAACGTCGACCTGCGGGTGGAGACGGCCGGCGTCAGCGACGGCGCGATCGGCAACCTCGACGAGATCGACGTCGGCACAATCCTCGGGATCGGCCACGTCACCCAGGGCTAGAGTCTCGAGGTCGGTCAGGGTGCGCTCGATCTGGCGCTGCGCTTCCAACAATTCGCCGGACAGTTCGCGCCGTTGGCTTTCCGTGAGATCGAGTGTTGCGAGAACTTCGAGATCGGTACGCATCGACGTGAGAGGTGTGCGCAGTTCGTGGGCGGAGACGCGAGCGAAATCGCGTGCCGACTCCAACGCCTCCTCGGTGCGGCTTCGATCGCTTTCGATGCGACTGAGCATGCTGTGGATTGCCTCCGACAGTTCTTCGGCTTCTCGCGTTCCACGTACCGACGGTGCCCGGCGCGAGAGTCCGTCGACGTCGAGGTTGTTGCCGATCGAACTGGTGGTCTCGGTCAATTGCTGTAGTGGCCGGACGGCTCGGCCGGTGAGGAACCAACCGAGCCCGGCCGCGGCAAGGATGGCGACCACTGCTGCAGCGGCCACTTGGAACTGCTGCTCACGGATTGCCTGGGTCAGTGGGTCTTCGGGGATGCTGACGGCCAGTGCGGCGCCGCTGTCGCCGGGCACCAGAACATCACGACTGCGAACATCGGTGGTAGCCAAGGCGCTGACGGTCGCGGCGTTGAATCCGGGGCTGACCACGGATGGTTCTGTTGTTGCAGTTGGTGTTTCGATGAATAGCGGGCTCGGCGCACTCGCCGCGACGCCCAGGGTGACGGAATCGAGAGTGCGTTCGAGTTGTTCGGATCCGTTGACACGCAGAAAGACCGCGAACGCAATTCCGATCGCGGCAATCACGATTCCGGCGGCCAGGCCCGAGGCGATGGCTACGCGAGTCTGAAGTGACAGCGGCCGCTTCATCGTTCGGCCCTCAGGACGAAGCCCACCCCACGCACTGTGTGGATCACGCGGGGCGCTCCGTCGACTTCGAGTTTCTTGCGTAGGTAGGTGACAAAGACGTCGACGACATTGGTGTCGGCGGCGAAGTCGTAACCCCAGACGAGTCGCAGGAGTTGTGCGCGACTGAGTACGACACCGGCGTGCTCGGCGAGTACCGACAACAGGTCGAATTCTCTTTTGGTGAGTTCGATTCGTCTACCGTCGATGTGCGCTCGATGGCCACGGAGATCGACCGTCAGCGGTCCCACCGTGATCGGATGGTCGACCGACGGGGTGGCTCGCGTCGTGCGTCGAAGCAATGCGCGGAGTCTGGCGACGAGCTCGGCCAACTCGAAGGGCTTGGTGAGGTAGTCGTCGGCGCCCGCCTCCAGCCCCGCGATGCGATCACCCACGGAACTTCGGGCGCTGAGCACGCAGATCGGAACCTCGTTGCCGATCGCGCGCAGGGCGGTCACCACCCCGACGCCGTCGAGGCCGGGCATGTTGACGTCGAGAACGAGCGCGGCCGGGCATTGCTTGTTCACCGATGACAAGGCCGATCGTCCGTCGACGGCAGTTGCCGTGTCGAAGCCCGACAATCGGAGTCCACGTTCGAGCGAATTCAGAACCTTCGCGTCGTCGTCAACGATCAGGATGCGCTCGCGTGTACTCACCCCAGCCATGGTGCCATCGGATCAAGGCCTGGGGCCTCGCTCGGAGCGAGGGCCGTCGCATTCTCATCAACTCCTAAGAAACCGACAACAGATCTGCAGTGTTGGCTTCATAACCTCGGGTTTCTCGGATGCGACCGCGCCGAGAACTCGAGAACGTTCGATCAAGGAGAACAACGATGACGCGATTGAAAGTGAACGGCAAGCGGGCCCGCCGGACCGGTGTGGTGGTGGCGTCCGTGGCGGTCCTCGGTATGGCAGTGGCGCCGGGAATCGCCTGGGCTTCCAACCCGATTTCCGACGGGTCACCGGTGGCGGTGCGGTCGATCGCGACCGCTCCAGCCGAGTTGGGTGTGGCTCCCGAAGTAGCGTGTGGTGTCGCGGCGCCGATTTCCGACGAGGAGCTGCAGAAGCTCATCGACGAGGGGAAGGTCGTGCGCGCGGAGGAGGCCGGTACGGCCGCAGTCACTATCGAAGTGCCGAGCGAAGCTGCGACATTCGTTGCGCGTGAAGGGGTGCCGGCGTTGCCGACCGTCGAATGGGCTCCGACGACCGAAGGTGTTCCGGCAGAGGTGCTCGACATGGCCGGTGTCGCTCCGCTGGAGGAAGGCGTTGCCCTGTCATGCACGGTTGCCGCGGGCTGACGAGCGAAAAAAGCTCCGCATGAACCGCTTTGACCTGGAACGGTACGGCCGTACTCAACTGGGTCTGGAGGTTGGTCAAGCCTGTCGGTAGCACTTGCTACGTTCGGGGCGGTCTCGGCGAGCATGCCGGGGCCGTCGCCGACGGCGTCATGTGTGTGGTGTCTTGCAGAGGGTGCGGTACGGCCTGATGCGGGGCGCGTTTCGAAAGGTGTTGTGTTTCATGGTCATGGGCCCCACCCACGCGATGTCCGGTGCTGCTGTGGGGTTGGTGGTTGCGGAGTTGTTGCCTCTCGACTGGGGAGGGCCCACATCCACTGCGGAAACTTTGACCTTTGCCGGAGTGTGTGCCGGAGCCGCCTTGCTTCCCGACCTCGATACCGGTCAGTCGACGGTTTCGCGATCATTCGGTCCGCTCAGCAAGGCTCTGGCCAAAGGCATCGACGCAATTTCGGTGACCTTCTACCGCATCACCAAAGGCAAGAAGGACGGCAAGCGTCGTGGTGGGCATCGGACGCTCACGCACACCGCGCTGTTCGCCGCCGGGTTGGGTGCCGGGGTCTCGGCGCTGGTTGTTCAGTTCGGGAAGCCAGCCATCATCATCACCCTGTTCTTCTGCCTCGGGTTGGCCATCCGTGGATTGGCGGGTGAATTGGCCAAGGAGAAGGGTTGGCTCGCGGTCTCCGCCGTTGCGTTGGTGCTCTCTGCCCTCACCTGGCAGTGGTATCCGAGTGAGGCTGGATCCACGGGGCTAGGTGTTGCGGTGGCACTGGGTTGCGCCACGCACTGTCTCGGCGATGCGATCACCAAGGAAGGGGTGCCGTTTCTCGCGCCCCTGATTCCGCTCGGCGGCAAACGATGGTGGGAACAACGGCTGCCGTCATTCCTGTCCATCCGTGCAGGTGGGAACCTCGAGAAGATCCTGATCGGGCCGGCGTTGACGGTTCTGACTGCCTGGTTGATCATCAGTGCGTTCGACGGTGCCCCGGAAGCGATCTACGCGGTCTTCGCTCCGATGGTGCAGTGAGCTTCGGAAAACTTTTATTACGGAACCACTGGCATCGTAATCATATTTGTTCTACGTTCGTCCCTGACATGAACCGAGTCGGCTGACGGAGTGAGCAGTGGTGCATCAAGCAGAGCGCATGGCAGAGCACAGCTCGAGCGAAGACGGTGTGAGCCGGCGCGGATTTCTCGCAGCGAGTGCCGGCGCAGCTGCTCTCGCGGGCATTTCCTGGGCGCCGGCTGGAGCAGTTCCCTGGGGTTCGGCATCGACCATCGCGCCACCGCCCGGATTTCCGTCGGACATTCCGTTGTCACAGCAGGCGTACGCGAACTGGTCGCGAGAAATCATGCTCGACAGCGTGTGGACGGCCACGGCACGTCACAGCGATGACGTCGTCACCCTCGCCAACTGGGCGTTCGACAACGGGTACACAGTGCGTGCGAAGGGAACGATGCACGGGTGGAGTCCGTTGACGGTGGTGCCCGGCGCGCCTTCGGATCGAGTTCTGCTGGTCGATACGATGGCCAAACTGAATTCGGTTGTGGTGCAGCACGGCACGCCCGCAACGGTCACGGCGGGCGCCGGCGCCAGTATCGAAGCGATTCTGACAGCGCTCGAGCGAGAAGGGCTCGGCTGGGCCAACTCTCCGGCGATCGGTGAGCTGTCCATCGCCGGCGCGCTGGCGATCGGTGCTCACGGGGCAACCTATCCGGCTGTGGGGGAGACGATCACCCCTGGTCAATCGTATGGTTCGCTGAGCAACCTGATCACCGAGATCACGGTGGTGGCGTGGGACGAAGGCATCAATCGGTACGCACTGAAGACATTTCACCGATCGGACGTCGAGAGCACCGCCTTCCTGACCCATCTGGGTCGAACCTTCGTCACCTCCGTGACGCTGCAAGCCGGGGAGAATTATCGGCTGCGGTGCCAGAGTTTCACCGACATTCCGTGGCAAGAACTCTTTGCTGCTCCCGGTTCGCCAGGGCGTACCTACGAGAGTTTCGTCGAGAAATCCGGACGGGTGGAAGCAATCTGGTTCCCGTTCACGCAAACACCGTGGCTCAAGGTCTGGACACCGACCCCGGTCAAACCGCCGGAGTCCCGAGAGGTGAGCGGGCCGTACAACTACTTCTTCTCCGACGCGATTCCCGAAGAGGTCACCACCCCGTTGGGGATGGTGGCACAGGGTCTCCAAGCTGCGACACCGCTGTTCGGCGCCTCTCAGTTCGGCGCTGTAGCAGCAGGATTGGTGCTGACCGACACCGACGATCTCTGGGGCTGGTCGAAAGACGTTCTGTTCTACCTCCGGCACACGACCTTGCGCGTCGTAGCCGGGGGCGGAGCCGTGATCACCAAGCGGTCCAACATCGGCCGAGTCGTCCACGAGATGACGAGTTGGCTGAACGAACGAATGACGCACTACGCGTCGCTGGGGCAGTATCCCGTCAACATGCCGTTCGAAGTGCGTCTCTGCGGTGTCGACGATGACGGCGAGGTGTTGGTCGACAGCGCCGGAGTGCCGGACCTGTCAGCGGTGCGGCCGCGGGCGGATCGTCAGGACTGGGACACAGCGATCTGGATGAACGTGGTCTCGATTCCCGGCACCGCGGGATTGCCTGCCTTCCTTCGCGAAATGGAACGGTGGATGGTCGCGAACTACTCCGGCGATTACGCGACCTTCCGTCCGGAGTGGTCCAAGGGGTGGGCATTCACCGATCAGGCGGCGTACCAGGACGACGAATTCCTCACCAGCACAGTGCCTGCCACCTTCCGTGCCGGTGGCGACGGGAATTGGGACTTCGCTCTCGCCACTCTCGACGAACACGACCCGCACCGCGTCTTCAGCAATACGTTCCTCGACCGCGTATTGCCACCCAGCTGAATCTCCTACTGCGGAAGCGGTTTGCGCCAACATACGTCGGTGACACGGATACGCTGATTGTTGTCACCGTTCCAATCGACGCTCAGCCCCTGAGTTCGGAGTGCGTCGGCTACCTGGCGCCCGACGGTCTGATCGGTGTGCGCGATCATGTGTGCCTTGGCGGTTTCGTCGCCGCCGAAGGCAGCGGCGACCAGTGCGGGATCGAGATCGTGGGCCGGACGAAACGCACTGTAGGACAAGTAGAGATCGGACGGCTCGTCGCCGAGACGCTCCGCATCTTGCATGTGGAAGAACGTGTACGCCCACTGAGCAAAGGGATACCCGTTCTCGTCGGGTTCGGACGGCGTGCGTTCGTCGTCGATTTCAGTAGTGCCGCACTGCATGCAGCAGGTGAAGTTCATCCGGGCTACGATGCCGTTGCGCTCGAGATCAGCGAAGGCTGCGGAGAGGCGCTCGAAGTCGCCGGGAGCCGTCCACTGGGTCTGCTCCCCGAGTCTGTGGTCCCAGACCTCACGCACTACTGCGTCGATCTGTCTGCCGAGTTCGTCGTTCTCGAAGCCGCCCTCGACACAGTCTCGGGCGGCTTCGCAGATTTCGTCGAACGTCGCGAAACCTGGGAGTACCAGTTCGCGTGCTTGCTCACCTACGGCGACGATGTCGGCCTCACTGAGCACCGGTGCTGACCGTGACTGTGCTGACCGTGACTGTGCTGACCGTGACTGTGATGACCGTGACCAGGGCAATCGCATACCGGCACCGTACTGCACCGATCCGACCGTCAGGCGACGTCGGCTGCTGCTTTCGTTTCCTCCTCGTTTGACGGGGCCGGCTTGTTCGGGATGAGCGCCGTGGCGATCAGGCCCACCACGACAAATCCGGCCGCAAGGTATCCGCCGAGTGTGATGCCGTGAGTCATCGCAGATTGGGCAGCGTCGGCGACGAAGGCAGTGTTCGGTGAACCGGCCAGCGAGTCGATGGCGGCGCCTGCGCTGTCGGTGACTGCCCGCGTCAACTGATCAGCCTGAGCTTGGTCGACACCGGATCCGGTGAGGTCGTTGTTCAGCGTCGAATTGAGAGTGCTGAAGAAGACCGTGGTGAGGACAGCGATGCCCAGTGCGGATCCGAGTTGGCGGAACGCGCTCTGAATGCCGGAGCCTTGACCGGCGCTCTGCTCGGGAATCTCCTCGAGCACCACGTTGGTCACCTGGGCAGTCGCAAAACCGACGCCGATTCCGTAGAAGAACAGCACTGCGGCGATAGTCCACCAGGGGCTGTCTGTCGCAGCGATGAATCCGAGGCCGGCGAGACCGAGCGCTTCGAGAGCCAGGCCGATACGGACCAAGCCCAACGGCGAGACCTTCGATGCCAGCCCGAAGCTCGCACCACTGGCGACAAAGCTGCCGATGGCAATGGGAACCAGCGCGAGCCCTGCCTGGAGGGCGCTGTATCCGAGCGTGAACTGGAGCCAGAGAGGAAGCACCGCAACGATTCCGAACTCGCCGAGTCCGATGATCAGCGTCGCGATGTTGCCGTTGCGGAACGACGAGATGGAGAACAACCGTACGTCCATCAGTGCCCGCGACGGATCGGCGCTGCGGGTGAGCATGGTTTGACGGTAGGCGAACGCACCGAGCGACAGAACGGCGAGAACCAGCGCCACCAGAACCGGCGACGGTCCGCTGGACCATGAAAGACCGAACAGATCGAAGGGTTCCTTCGTCGTCAGCCACCCGTACGTTCGTCCCTCGACGAGGCCGAAGGCCAGCAGGCCGAGCCCGGCGATGGACAGTGCTGCTCCGGTGGCGTCGATGCGCCCAGCGGTGCGGGGTGAGGGCGCGATGAACAGCACTGCGCCGATCAGAATGAGCGCAGCAAGCGGAATGTTGATCCCGAATGCCCAACGCCATGAGGCATGTTCGGCAAGCCAGCCGCCGAGCAATGGGCCGAGGGCGGATGCAGCGCCGATGGTGGAGCCCCAGACCGCGAAGGCCTGGCCGCGCGCCTTTCCGGTGAACATCGCGTTCAGAAGCGACAGTGACGTGGGCAGGATCATGGCCGCGCCGGCGCCCTGCAGGAAGCGCGCCAGGATGAGCAGACCGCCGTTCGGCGCCAGTCCGGCCAGCAGGCTCGTCGCGCCGAACACGATGACACCGGCAATGAAGATGCGACGAGCGCCGACCAGATCGGCAACTCTGCCGACCAATAGCAGAAGTGCCGCGAACACGATTGCGTAGGACTCTTGGATCCATTGAGCCTGAACGGAATTGATCCCGAGATCTTCGATGATCGAGGGAACTATGACGTTGACGATCGTGGTGTCGACGACGATCAGTGCCACGCCGAGTGCAATGGCGATCAGGCCCAACCACTTGCGGGTGGTGGGTGAGATGTTCACGAATAAACCTCCATTGTGAAGTAACTTTACAATGAAGGTATATTTGAGGCGGTAAGTTGTCAACGTGCGCGCTGGGCTCGACCGGCCGCCGTCTGGCACAGGAAAGGTGGGATCACTGAGGTGGAGGCACCGCGCGACATCTCCGTGGAGCGGGAGCGGCTGATGGACGAATTCCGCGCGTACGGTGGCACGTTCACCGAATTCAGCCATCGATTCGCGTCGTGGCTCGGCCTGCATTCCACCGACGCGACTGCCTTGATGGAAATCACCGCTGCCGAGGAGAAGGGGACGCCGCTCTCACCCGCCCGCCTCGGAGAGCGGATCTCGCTGACGTCGGGTGCAACCACCGCGTTGCTCAACCGCCTGGAGAAGGCGGGACATATCGTCCGGACCCGAGAGAATGCCGACCGGCGAGTGGTCACGCTGCACAGCAGTGCGCATGTGCAGGACCTGGCGGACGAGTTCTTCGGGCCCCTTGCCGTGCGACTCGACGCCATGATGGCGAAGTACCCGCCCGAACTGCTCAGTCGATTCGAGGAATTTCTCGTCGACCTTCACTTGACGATGAACGAACACCTCGAGCAGGACAACCGCTGAACAAAAAACGCCGCTCGACTCCGGAGAGTCGGGCGGCGTTCTTTGTGCCGGTGACGGCTACTTGCCGAGCTTGGCCTGCAGGTCGTCGAGAACCAGGCCGGCACCTGTCGGGCCGAGGCCCAGGAACCAGGTCTCGTCGCTCACCTCGGTGGCGCGGCCTTCCTTGACTGCGTCCATGCTTGCCCACAGCGGGCCGGCAACAACGGTGGTCTGGCCCGTGTCGGCGGGATTTCCGTAGCTGGAGTAGAAGATTCGGTCACCCTCCGCCTCGGTGATCGTTTCGGGGCTGACCTCGACGGCCAGTTCGTCGATGTCCTGGATCGCCGGGCGGGGCAGGCCGACGTCCTTCAAGATGACGCCGATGAACGACAGATTGCCGTACAGGCGCAGCTTCCCGGACATGAAACGAACCAGTGAAACGGTCGGGGAGCCGTCGATCGACTCACGTACCTTGTCGGCGTGCTCTTGGTAGTCGTTGAGAACCTGCTCAGCCTTGGTCTCCTCGCCGAGTGCGTCACCGGCAAGGAGGAAGTTCTCCTTCCACGGAAAGCCGGGGCGGATGCTGAAGACCGTCGGAGCGATTGCCGCGAGTTGCGGGTAAAGCTTGTCCTGGCGCAGCTTGCTGCCGAGGATCAGATCAGGCTGCAGTGCGGTGATCGCCTCGAGGTTGAGGTTGTTGGTCGTGCCGACATCGGGGACACCGACCAACTTGTCCGCCAGGTACGACGGCTGACCGGCGGCGCTTTCCGGGCTGGCGATGCCGACCGGGGTGATCCCGAGCGAGAGAACCTCGTCGAGTTCACCGCTGTCGAGGACGACGACGCGGGTCGGCTTGGCCTCGAGGGTGGTCTCGCCCAGGGCATGGGTGATGGTGCGAGGGAACTCGCCTGGCGCGGCATCGCTGCCGAGCTTCGCGGTTTCCGTGTCGGCGGTGCTGAACAGCTTGCCGCCGGTCGCGACATCGGTGTTGCCGTTCGCGTTGCCGCCGGCGTCGGAAGAGCCGCAGGCCGTAGCGGCAAAAACAGTCGCCAAGGCAACCATGGCGACCCGGACCGCCGTGCGGCTCCGGAGAGTGGTGCGTGAGTGCATTAGGCTACCCTACCTTTCGGCTATCGGGCTTGGTCAGGGAGGTATCCGCACCGTTGACGCCAGGTGAGCGGCGCGTCAGGTCTCGCTCAGCGGGACCGCTACGCAATTCGGACTACAGGGTGCGACCAACGTGTTAGCTTCGCGAAAGACCTGTACTGGTAAGCGAAGACGCGTGTAGTGAGGATTTCGATGACCCTGAACATTGCCGATCTGTTCGAGGCCGTTGCCGATGCGATCCCCGATCGAGTTCCCTTGATTCTGGAAGACGTGCGATTGAGCTACGCCGAACTCGAACTGCGATCGAACCGACTCGCTCATCACCTGCAGTCGGTGGGCGTCGAGCCTGGGCAGCACGTCGGTATTCACATGCGTAACTGCGTCGAGTACGTCGAAGCGCTCCTGGCTTGCTTGAAGATCAGAGCGGTACCGATCAACGTCAACTTCCGCTATACCGATGCAGAACTCCTGTACATCTACACCAACTCTCAAATGGTGGCACTGCTGGTCGAAGAGGAATTCGCGCCGACGGCATTGGCCGTGGTTCCGCAGTGTCCGGAGATCACCCACGTGTTGATCGTCGGCGAAGACTACGAGAACGCCCTTGCCGCGCAGACTGATACCCGCGACTTCGGCCCTCGCAGCAACGACGACCATTTCATCATCTACACCGGCGGCACAACCGGAATGCCCAAGGGTGTGGTGTGGCGGCACGAGGACTTCTTCTTTGCCGCCCTGTCCGGAGCGAACCTCAGCGGGCCGCCGCGTCGTAGCCTCGAAGAGGTTGTGGATGCAGCTGTAGCGAACACCAATCCAACTGTGCTGCTACTCATCCCGCCGCTCATGCATGGAGCCGCAATCTATTCACTGCTCACGGCATTCCTCATGGGAGCGCCCCGAGTGCTGACCCGCAGCTTCGATCCGATGGAAGTGTTGCGACTGGTCGAGGCCGAGAAGATCACCGGAATCACCGTCGTCGGCGACGCAATTGCTCGGCCGATCGCCGACGCCATCACCGCAAGCGAAGGGCGCTACGACCTTTCGACTCTCCAACTGATCGGGTCGGGTGGCGCGTTGTTCTCCCCGAACCTGAAAGCAGAACTGACAACCCGACTACCGGGGTTGGTGATCAAGGATGCATTCGGTGCTTCGGAATCCGGCAACGACGGCGTCGTCGAATTCGGTGAGGACGGTTCCAAGCGAATTCGATCCAACCCCAACATGATTCTTGTGGACGACGAATTCCGTCGCATCGAACCAGGCTCGGACACAGTCGGTTTCATCGCCCGGGCCGGCCATGTTCCTGTTGCCTACTTCGGCGACCCGGCCAAGACTGCTGCAACTTTTCCCGTCGTCGACGGGGTTCGTCTGGCGGTACTCGGGGACATGGGCACGATGGAAGCCGACGGAACCATCGTGCTGCTCGGGCGCGGTTCGATGTGCATCAACTCCGGCGGCGAGAAGGTCTACCCCGAAGAAGTGGAGCAGGCACTCAAAACTCACCCGGCAGTTTTCGACGCTTTGGTGGCGGGTGCGCCCGACACTCGATTCGGTGAGAAGGTCGCCGCGGTGGTGCAGGTTCGACCGGGATTCGAAGATGTTGCGACGGAATCATTGTCGGAGCATTGCCGCACCCACGTCGCCGGGTACAAGATCCCCCGCTCGATCGTGCTCGTACCAAGCATCCTCCGCTCGCCCAGCGGTAAGGCCGACTACCGTTGGGCTCGCGAAACCGTAGCGGGAGTGTGAGCAGGTAGTGGTTCCGAAGCCTGTATTGGTACTAGTGGGGAGTACGCGTGACTGGGAATGATGCAGGTTCTGGGCATGTTTTCGTCGTCCGAGGACGTCTCGAATCAGTGGACTGGGATGCGGCTGTCGTATCGACGAGCGGCAGCTTCGTGCCGCGTGAGCATTGGTGGCCGGTGCTCGGCCTAACGAGTCCAGTGGAAAGTGCACCGGCCGGGGGCAACCGGGTGCGCTCTTTCCCGAAGGAGGGGCGGCCGGCGTGGCTGTTGAACGTCGCTTCTCGGATATCAGTGTCCTGGCTGGTGGACGGCGTGTACGAGGTCCTCGACGCGATTGCATCTGCCGATATTCAGCCTGGAGGCCGTCGAGTCAAACCACTCATCGCTTTGCCGACCTTCGGAGTCGGTCTAGGTGGGCAGGGGATGGTTCGTGGCCACGTCATCAAGGCGTTGATCGAGGCTGCGGTGGAATGTGCCGACAAATACGACTTCGACATCGCATTCGTAGTTGCCAATGCTGCCGATTACGCCGCGTATCAATCGATTCGGCGGGGACATTTATCGAGCGCTGGTATCCCTCCACAGGTCCAGCAATTGGCAGATAGGCTGCAAGCTGGTGAAGCCTCCTTGTTGTTGGGTGCGGGAGTCAGCATCCCCGCCGGATTGCCGTCGTGGGACAGTCTTCTCGAGGCAATACGGCAGAAGGAACTTCCGGGTGTGAGCAGCGCGGAATTCGCTGAGCTCAATGTCCTCGACCGTGCACAACTTCTGTCGAAGGAGTTGCAAACGGAGGACGACGGATCGAACGAACTCGGCGAACGTGTTGTTCAGCTGACTGGCTCCGATATCAAACCAACGCTGTCGCATTGTCTTCTGGCGTCTCTGCGAGTCACGAAAGTTGTTACGACCAACTATGATTCGTTGTACGAACGCGCATTTGAATCAGCGCACGGCGAAAACTCGGTCGCTGTATTGCCGAGAGAAGAAGCTCGCGCGGGGGTTCCATGGGTACTGAAACTGCACGGAGATGTGGCTGACTCGGCCAGCATCGTCTTGAGTCGCCGGGATTTCGTCAGATACGACGCAGAACGACGTCCGTTGGGCTCGATCGTTCAGTCTCTCATGGCAACCGGACATCTCATCGTTGTCGGAGCATCTATGACAGATGACAATGTGCTTCGTCTTGCGCATGAAGTATTGGCGCTCGATGCACGGAACAAGCGCCCACGAATTTTGGGTACCGTCATCACGCTGCAGCGAGACGAGATTCGAACTGCTCTGTGGAAGAACGACTTCGATTACGTTGCTGTTTCAGATTCTTTCGATCAGCGTGTGGCTGCACGCGACCTGGAGATATTCCTGGACAAGCTCGCGACCTTGACCAGTGTCGACGCTCCATATTTGTTGGATACAAGATACAAGGGGTTGCTCGAAGGGGGAGAAATCGATTTGGCAGAAAATTTGCGGGCGGCCGCCGACGCCATCAGATCTTTGCCGCACGAGCACCGAGAGCGATGGAGCAGCCTGGAAGCAGTTTTCGACGAACTAGGTGCTACTCCGTGGTCGCCATCTACAGAGGGAGATCAGAGGGTTTCCCGATCGCGGTCTCAACGACGTTGAATTCGGCTGTCACAGCTGCGCTCAATTCGGCTGTCACAGCCAGGGCTCGATCGGCTTCTTCACCCACATGATCTTCTCGTCCGGATGCTCACGCCGAGCTTCGGGACGGTCTGGGTTGGCTGCTGCCCACACGGCTTTCTCGTCGAGCAGTCCGGCCGCGATCGTCCAGGTCTCCCGCGTGCTCGGCGGATTGGCGCCCGCCGCCCGCGCAAGCTTGCGCAGCCGATCGTCGGGCATGTCGAGCAACTCTGCACTACTGATATCGCGATCCCAGGCGAACTTGGCAAGACCGACAGCTTTCTCACGTCGGCTACGGCTCGCCATGTCGTTGTGCGCGAAGTCTGGTTCGGATGCCACGGCTTCACCTTATCGTCAACGAAATCGAGGCCCTCCCGCGTAAAGCGGAAGGGCCTCGATTTCTGTTCTTCACTGTCGGGGTGGCGGGATTTGAACCCACGACCTCTTCGTCCCGAACGAAGCGCGCTACCAAGCTGCGCCACACCCCGTGTCGAACCTCGGTTAGCTTACATTACCGAGTCGACTGACATTAAATCCGCAGGTCAGTTGCGTAGAACCGACGCTGGAGACTCTGCGGAACTGTGTGCGGAGACATGCTCCGGTTCGCGCCTGGTCGCCGGAACCAAAGTCAGCAGAGTTGCCTCGGGGCGGCAGCAGAAGCGTGCCGGAGCCCACGGCGAAGTGCCGATGCCCGCTGAGACGTGCAGCTGGGTGTGCGCGCCCCACTTCGACGGTCCCTTGACCCGGGATCGGTCGATCTGGCAGTTGGTGACCAGCGCGCCGTAGAACGGAAGGCACAGCTGACCACCGTGCGTGTGGCCGGCGAGCACCAGGTCGTAGCCGTCGTCGGCGAACCGGTCGAGAACTCGAGGTTCGGGCGAGTGCGTCAGGCCGAGCTTGAGCTGGGCGACGGGATTCGGTGTTCCGGCGACGGTGTCGTAGCGATCGCGCTTCAGGTGCGGATCATCGACGCCGGCGGCAGCAATGCGAATACCGGCCACTTCGAGTTCGCGGCGCACGTGGGTCATGTCCAGCCATCCACGTTCGGTGAACGCGGCCCGCAGATCGCCCCAGGGGAGGGGATCCCCGGTGATGCGCTTGTCCTTGTTGAAGATGTAGCTCAGTGGATTCTTCGGTTTCGGAGCGAAGTAGTCGTTGCTGCCGAAGACGAACAGACCCGGCCGAGCCAACAGATCGCCGAGCGCCTGGACCACTGCCGGGACGCTGCGCTGATGCGACAAGTTGTCTCCGGTGTTGACCACGAGGTCGGGGTCGAGGCCTTCGAGCTCACGCAACCAATTCTGTTTCAACCGTTGGTTCGGCATCATGTGCAGGTCGCTGAGATGGAGGACCCGCAGCGACGACGAACCGGGCGCCAGGACTGGCATCGTCACCTCACGCAGTGCAAATGCATTGCGTTCGATGCCGGATGCGTACCCGATCCCTAGTGCAGCGGCGCCCGCGGCACCAAGTGCGGTGCGGGTCAGATTGGTGCGGAACTGGGAAGACACCTCTCAAGGATACGGGTGTGGCGTTCTTCTGCGTCGCTCTCGCCGCCTTTTACAGCTATTCCACAGAGAATTGTGTCCGGGCGGAGGTAACTATCGGCACGCTCGAAACGCCGAGCGCGTAGCGTTTCCACCATGTCCGACACGACACCATCGCTCAAAGCCACCCTCCGAACCGACATGGTTGCATCCATGAAGGCGAAGGATCCGCTACGTACAGCCACCCTTCGGATGCTCATGGCAGCCATCCAGACCGAAGAGGTTGCCGGTAAGGAAGCACGGGTCCTCACCGACGAAGAAATCATCAAAGTCCTTGCAAAGGAATCGAAGAAGCGCGGCGAATCGGCCGAGATCTACACCGAGAACGGCCGCGGTGAACTTGCCGCGAAAGAGCGCGCCGAAGCTCAGATCATCGACGAGTACCTGCCGACGCCGTTGACCGACGCCGAACTCGTCGACGTCGTCGACACCGCCCTCGCTCAGGTGTCCGAGGAGCTCGGTGAGCGTCCGGGTATGCGTCAGATGGGCCAGGTCATCAAGGCCGCCAGCGCGCTGGCCAAGGGCAAGGCCGATGGCGCACGTATCTCTGCAGCAGTGAAGTCCCGCCTGTAGAAGCGCGCCACCGGAAACCGAAAACGGCCGCGAACTCCGAGTCACTCGGAGATCGCGGCCGTTCTTGTTTTCAGAGCCGTCAGTTTTCAGGGCCGTCAGTTCGGTGGGGTCCCCGCAGGCGGTGCGGGTTCGCCTCCCGGCGGAGTCGCATCCGGGGGAGTCGCGCCCGGTGCCGGAGCCGCGGGGGATGCGGGTGCTGCCGGAGCCCTCACGGAGCCGTCACTGATGTAGATCGTGACGGTCGAACCCGGGATCGCGGACCCGGACGGCGAAACTCCGGTGACCGTTCCCGCCCGTGCTCCGGACGCCGTGGTCACGGAATTGACCGTGAAGCCGGACGCCTGCAACCTCGACGTCGCCGCCGACTGGCTCAGGCCGACAACCTCGGGAACCTGGCCGTTCTGCGATCCCCGTGCGTACTTCTCGTCGATCGGGGGCAGCGAAGTGGGCCCGAAGTTGTTGGCGACCGGGTTCATTGCCGCGAACCAGGATCTCGCCGGTTCGGTACCGCCGTACAGGTTGCCGCTGTAGCAGGGGCGTAGCGGGCTCGAGCAGATCTCGCCGGGCGTCGGGGAGTCGCCGAAGATGTAGACGGCCGCAGCGAGGTTGTTGGTGAAGCCGAGGAACGCCGAGGACTTGTGGGTCTCGGTGGTACCCGTCTTGCCCGACATCGGCAGGCTCCATCCGGCGCTGCTCGCGGCACCGGCAGACGTACCGGCGCCGACGTCGTCACGGCTCATGGCGTTGGCCAGTGTGTCTGCCAAGCCGGGCTCGACGACCTGCTCACAGCCCTGCTCGGTGACGGCCACCGGCTTGCCGTAGCGGTCGAAGACCGAATCGATGGGACTCGGCGGGCACCACTTGCCGTGCGAGGCGAGAGTGGCCGCGACGTTGGAGAGTTCGAGCGGGTTGATCCAGGTGGGGCCGAGGGTGAACGAACCGAGGTTTTGTTCCTTCTGGAAGTCGGCCATGCTGCGCTCGTCGAAGCCCGAGGTGTTGGGATCGGCGTACGAGCGCATGCCGAGACGGACAGCCATGTCGACGGTCGGCGTGACGCCGGTCGCCTCGATGAGCTTGACGAAAGCGGTGTTTGGGGACTGTGCCAGGGCGTCGGTCACGGACAGCGTCGGCGGATAGTTACCGGCGTTCTCCACGCAGTACGTCGAGACCGGGCAGCCTGCCGCACCACCGCTACCCATGCCCTTGGCTTCGAAGCGCTTGGGCACGTCGAGGGTCGCGTTGATGCCGAGGCCCTTCTCCATCGCCGCAGCGGTCGTGAAGATCTTGAAGACGGAACCCGCACCGTCACCGGCAAGGGAGTACGGCTGCGCCTGGACGGTTTCGTCGGCGTCGGCATTGAGTCCGTACGTGCGACTGCTGGCCATCGCGATGACCTTGTGTGAATCCTGGCCCGGCCTGATCACGTTCATCACGTTCGCGATGCCGTCGAGGTTGGCGCTCGCGTTCGCGTTCAGTCCGGCCTTGGTGGACGCCTGGACCTGCGGATCGAGAGTGGTCTTGATGAGGTAACCACCCTCGTTGATCTGGTCGCGGGTGATTCCGGCATCCGAGAGGTACTTCAGTGCGTAATCACAGAAGAATCCGCGATCGCCTGCAGCGATGCAGCCGCGCGGCAAGTTGTTGGGGGTTTCGAGGACGCCGAGGGGCTCTTCCTTGGCTGCACGGAACTCGTCGGCACGATCCGGAATGTTCGTGATCATGGTGTCGAGCACGGTGTTACGACGCTCGGTCACGCCCTCGACGTTCGTGTACGGGTTCAGCGCGGAGCTGGACTGAACCATGCCGGCCAGCATCGCGGACTGCGGAACGGTCAGATCTGCGGCGTCGACGCCAAAGTAGGTCTGAGCCGCGTCCTGAATGCCGAAGGATCCGTTGCCGAAAGGTACGAGGTTGAGGTACCGGGTGAGGATCTCGTCTTTCGTGAGTTCCTTGTCCAGCGTCAGCGCCATCCGGATCTCGCGGATCTTTCGGGCCGGGGTGGTCTCGATGGCAGCGCGGCGCTCGGCATCCGTCTTGGCCACGACCAACAGTTGGTAGTTCTTCACATACTGCTGATCGAGTGTCGACGCGCCCTGCTGCACTTCACCGGTCGTCGTGTTGGTGAGGAAGGCGCGCAGCGTTCCCTGCCAGTCGACGCCCTTGTGGTCGGGGAACCGGCGGTCCTCGATGGAGACGATCGCCAACTTCATGTTGTTGGAGATCTTCTCGCTCGGGACTTCGAAGCGTCGTTGGTCGTACAGCCAGGCAATGGGATTGCCTGCCGCATCGACCATGGTGGACACCGCGGGGACCGTGCCTTCGACCAGTTCGGCCGAGACGTTGTCGACGGTATCGGCAGCGCGATTGGACGCGAATCCGAATCCGCCGGCCACCGGGAACATCACCCCTGCGACCAGGACACCCGCCAATGCGGAGCTTCCGGCGAGCTTCGCCACTGTTTTTGCAATCGACACGATCTACAGAGTACGTGTGCCCACCCATTGGAACCGGTTTCAGTGTTTTGCGGGTGTTCAAAACCTCCTGAACACGCGCTTTGTACTGCCGTACCAAAAAATGCTCCCGACCGTCTTGCGTTAGGGGCGTTCTTTACCTAAATTGTGATCAGTGTGATCGACGTAACACTCGATCACGAATGTGTCTCAGCTTTCACGTGCTACCGCGAGACGGCTGAGATGGTGCGCTGCTCGCCTCATGGCGACGGTCAGACTTTGTAGAGGGGACCCAGAATGTACACAGCCACCCCGAGTAGCCGTTTGGACATCGAGCAGGCCGAGGCACGAATTGCCTGGGTAACTCAGGCGCGATGCCGCGAGGTCGATCCCGACCAACTTTTTGTTCGTGGCGCCGCACAGCGCAAGGCAGCCACCATCTGCCGTCACTGCCCGGTCCTCATGCAGTGCGGAGCAGATGCTCTCGACAACCGTGTCGAGTTCGGTGTGTGGGGCGGAATGACCGAACGTCAGCGCCGTGCACTGCTCAAGCAGCACCCCGACGTCGACTCCTGGTCCGAGTTCTTCGAAGACCAGCGCCAGCATCACTCAGCAGTCTGATCCAGGTCGATCGGGGGATCAGCCCTTACGAGTGAGCTGATCTCCCACCGCGCGCAGCGCCTCGAGGTCCGAGACCTCGAACGGTAGCGACGGAACACCGATCAGCGGCACCCTCGGGTGAGCTGCGGTGAATCGACTCAGCAAGGCGATTTCTCGCTTCGCGATCACTGCCCGATGGGCATGGATGCGGAGAACGGCTGCGGTGAGGGCCTCGGCCTCGGTCGCATTTTCCTTCGCTTCCAGTTTGTCGGCGGCGGTCACCGCATGATCGGCAGGCAGAGCCGTCAACGTCGGGTGAGTGCGGTTGAGAACCAGACCGGCCAACGGCATCGAGTCACCCGCAAGGCGATCGACGAAGAACGCCGCCTCACGGAGAGCGTCGGGCTCGGCCGCTGCGATCACCAGGAAATGAGTCCCCGGCTGACGCAGCAACTCGTAGGTCTTCGTGGCGCGTTCACGGAAACCGCCGAACATCGAGTCGAGCGACTGCACGAATGCCGATGCATCCGAAAGCATTTGGCTTCCCACGATGGTCGAGACACCCTTCAGGGCCAATCCCATCGCGCCGGCCACGAGCCTGGTCAGGCCACGGCCGGGTGCCGAGAGCAGCCGGATCATCCGTCCGTCGAGGAATGTTCCGAGCCTCTGTGGAGCGTCGAGGAAGTCGAGCGCATTGCGCGACGGCGGGGTATCGACGATCACCAGATCCCACGCGTCGTTCGACGCCAGCTGCCCCAACTTCTCCATCGCCATGTACTCCTGCGTTCCGGAGAACGATGTGGCAACGGTTTGGTAAAAGGGATTCGCCAGGATCTGCTCGGCCTTCTCAGGGCTCGAATGCTCGATGACCATCTCGTCGAAAGTCCGACGCATGTTCAGCATCATCGCGTGGAGTTCGCCCGTGGCCTCGGGACCCAGCTTCACCGGCTGCGGAGTGTTGTCGAGTTCGGCCACACCCAAGGCCTGTGCGAGGCGACGGGCCGGATCGATGGTGAGGACGACTACGCGTCGGCCCTCTTCGGCTGCCCGCAACGCCAGCGACGCAGCCGTCGTGGTCTTGCCGACGCCACCTGCGCCGCAACACACCACGATCCGGGCCGTCGGGTCCTTGATGATCGCCGAAATATCGAGGGCAGGAGCTGCGCGTCGGCCGGTCCTGGAACTGCCGACCGTCACGTTCTCGGTGGTCTCGGTCATCACACGCCCTGTTCCGTGAGGTATTCGGCCAGCTCGTAGAGCCCACCGAGATCGACGCCGTCGGCGAGTGCGGGAAGTTGCACCCGCGCGCCGTCGATCTCGCGGAGCTTCTCCGCACTGGATTCTTGAGCTTCGAGCACCGACGCGTGCTCGATCGTCTCGGTGAGCAGGCCGGCGAAGTCGTCGTCGGACAGATCGATGCCGACATCGGAGAGCGTCGACCGGATCGAAGCTGCATCGATGTTGCCGGCTGCAGCACCGGAGAGTTGGTCTTCGGGCAAGAACCTCGGGCTGGCGCGGTTGACGATGATGGCACCGAGGTTGAGGTCGTCACGCGCCAGTTCTGCGGCGGCGTCGGCGGTTTCCTGAACGGGCAGCGCTTCGAGAAGCGCAACAAGATGTACGACGGTCTCCGGCGAGTGCAGCAGCCGAACGACGCCTTCACTCTGCGAATGCACCGGGCCGCCCTTGGCGAGGTCGGCCATCGCCTTGGTGACGTCGAGGAAGCTGCCGATCCGCCCGGTCGGGGGAGCATCGACGACAACGGCGTCGTACACGCGTTTGCCGGTTCGATCGGTGCGGATGACGCACTCCTTGATCTTGCCGGTGAGCAGAACGTCGCGAAGGCCTGGAGCGATTGTGGTGGCGAATTCGATGGCGCCGAACTTACGCATCGCCCGGCCGGCGAAGCCGAGGTTGTAGAACATTTCGAGGTATTCGAGGAACGCGGTCTCGATGTCGACGGCCAGAGCCATCACTTCACCGCCACCTTCGGCGGCCGCGACCTTGGTCTCCTGCGGTGGAAGCGGTGGTACGTCGAAGAGCTGCGCGATTCCCTGGCGGCCCTCGACCTCCACGAGGAGAACGCGCTTGCCGCCTTCGGCCAACGCGAGCGCCAACGCGGCGGCAACCGTGGACTTACCGGTTCCGCCTTTACCTGACACAAAGTGCAGGCGGGCCTTCGTCGCAGACTCGGGCCAGGTCCTGCTCAGCTCATCTTGGGATGCAACCACACCGCGAGCCTATAAGTCTGGGGCCGAAGATGTACGCGGGATAGGCTCACCGCATGAGCGAAATAACTTCCTGGGAATACACCGTGACTCCGTTGCTGGTCCACAATCCGAAGGCAATTCTCGACAACTGGGGTGTCGACGGCTGGGAACTCGTCGCCGTCCTGCCGAGCGCGTCGGGCGAGCAGCACGTCGCGTACATGAAGCGTCCGAAGGGCTGAATCACATGGCAGAGGCAACACAGACCTGGTCGGAGCGTCTCGCCGAACTGGGCATTGCACTTCCCGCCGTCGCGGCACCCGTCGCTGCGTACGTTCCCGCGGTTCGCAGCGGCAACCACGTGTACACGTCGGGTCAGCTCCCGTTCGTCGACGGAAAACTGGCGCTGACCGGCAAGCTCGGCGCGGGCGTGTCGGATGAGGACGCCAAGGCCGCGGCTCGCACCTGCGCGCTCAACGCTCTCGCTGCCATCGACGCCCTGGTCGGCATCGACAACGTCGTTCGTGTCGTCAAGGTTGTCGGCTTCGTGGCATCCGCCGAAGGATTCACCGGTCAGCCCGGCGTGATCAACGGCGCATCCGAGTTCCTCGGTGAGGTGCTCGGCGACGCCGGTATCCACGCCCGTTCGGCAGTCGGCGTGGCAGAACTTCCCCTCGGCTCTCCGGTCGAGGTGGAACTGATCGTCGAAGTTCGCTGATGTCGACTGTCCATCCCGCCTACGCGCAGCTTCGCCGCGTCACCGACATCGCTTCGGTCTTGCTCGAGAACAACCCGGGCATGATGACGCTGGACGGTACGAACACTTGGATTCTGCATGCTCCGGGCAGCGTCGAGTGTGTTGTCGTCGATCCAGGCGACAACGACGAGGAACACCTGCAACGTGTCGCTGGTATCGGTCCGGTAGCGCTGACCTTGATCACGCACCGGCACTACGACCACACCGGCGGGGTGGACCGTTTCCACGAATTGACTTCGGCTCCAGTGCGTTCCGTCGACCCTACTTTTCTTCGCGGGGGCGCTTCGGCGCTTGTCGACGGTGAAGTGATCGAGGTAGCGGGCCTGAAGTTGCGGATCCTCGCGACGCCGGGCCATACCGCGGATTCGGTGTCGATAGTCATCGAGAACGATGCGAGCGTGCTGACGGGCGACACCATTCTCGGCCGCGGCACGGCAGTTCTCGACGACTCTGACGGCGATCTGGGGGACTACCTCACCTCGCTGCGATCGCTGGCCGCACTCGGCGAAGGACTGACGGTTCTTCCCGGGCACGGTCCGGACCTACCCGATCTGCAGGCGATTTCGCAGCAGTACCTCGCCCACCGCGAGGAGCGTCTGGATCAGGTGCGGGCCGCTCTGTCGACGTTGGGGGAGTCGGCCTCGGTGCGCGACGTAGTCGAACACGTCTACTCAGACGTGGACCCGAAGTTGTGGCCGGTCGCGGAGAAATCCGTCAACGTGCAGTTGGCGTATCTGCGACGCTGAGGCGCTCGGCGCCGACATGCAGAGCTGAGTTGTGTGGCCGAACTGCCGCCATCTATGCCGATCGAGGTATAGCTGGCGGCAGTTTTTGCATTTGTTTGATATGGGTCACGGGCCAATAGTTAGTCCATGACCTCACAATGCGACGGATGGATCCGCAATTACGTGGACGGCTCCTATGTCGAACCCGACGAGTCGTCGAGCTTCGATCAGGTCGACCCAGCAACGGGCCGTGTTCTCGCCCGGGTCCACGAGGCCGACAAGGCCCTGGTCGATCGGGCCGTGACCTCTGCCAGACGTGCTCTGGACAACGGTTGGGCCGATACGCCGGTTCGAGAGCGGACGGCTCTGCTGCGACGCGCCGCCGACCGGATCGAGGAGCGATTCGAAGAGTTCGTCGCCGCAGAGATGGCGGACACCGGCAAGCCGATCACGCAGGCACGCGAACTCGACGTCGCGCGCGCCCTGACGAACTTCCGCACCTTCGCCGACATCGTCGCCGCGGCGGGACAGGAATCGTTTGTCACGGATCTCGCGGGCGGCAAGCAGGCGCTGAACTACGCGATCCGCAAGCCGCTCGGCGTCGTCGCCGTGATCGTTCCGTGGAACCTGCCGCTGCTTCTCCTGACCTGGAAGGTCGCGCCCGCGCTCGCGTGCGGAAACTCCGTGGTGGTCAAACCTTCCGAGGAGACCCCGGCGACTGCGTCGTTGCTGGCCGAGGTGCTCGAAGAGGTCGGCCTGCCTGCCGGCGTCTACAACGTCGTCCATGGATTCGGTGCGAACTCGGCCGGCGAGTTCCTCACCACGCACCCCGGTATCGACGGGGTCACCTTCACCGGATCTTCGGCAACGGGTTCGCATGTCATGAAAACCGTTGCGCCGCGAGTCCGTCCGGTCTCGTTCGAGCTCGGCGGCAAGAACGCCGCGATCGTCTTCGACGACGTCGACATCGACGAAGCCCTGACGGGCCTGACCAAATCGGTGTTCACCAATACCGGCCAGGTCTGCCTGTGCACCGAGCGGGTGTACGTGCACCGCAGCATTTTCGACGACATCGCCGGTGGACTCGTCGAGCGGGCAGCAGGACTGCGTCTGGGCGACCCGACGCTCGATGCAACGACGACCGGACCGCTCATTTCGCAGGCACACCGGAAGAAGGTACTCGACTACTTCGAGATCGCCGAGCAGGAAGGCGCGAAAGTGCTGACCGGCGGCGGTATTCCGGACCTCGGACAGGAACTGTCGGGCGGATCCTGGATCGAACCCACCCTGTGGACAGGCTTGACCAACAAGGATCGCGCCGTGCGCGAGGAGATCTTCGGACCCGTCGCAGCACTCATTCCGTTCGAGACCGAAGCCGAGGCGATCGCCCTGGCAAACGACACCGAGTACGGCCTTGCTGCCTCCGTGTGGACCAACGACCTGCGCCGCGGGCACCGCGTCGCGCAGAAGATGAACGTCGGAATCTCCTGGGTCAACACGTGGTTCACCCGCGAACTGCGATCTCCCTTCGGCGGCATGGGCCTGTCCGGCATCGGACGTGAGGGCGGCGAGTCCTCGCTGCACTTCTACACCGAACCGACGAATGTATGTGTGCAACTGTGAACATCGAAACCGCAAAAGATTTCCAGAAATGAGCGAGGCGTGATGACAGCCCCCGAAGACACCGTATCCGCGCTCGCGCGTCGCCTCGACGACGCTGCGCAGACGCGCACCGACACGCCGAGCCTCGCCGACGAACACACCATCGACATCGACCAGGCCTACCGGATCCAGAACGAACTCCTCGAACGGCGCACCAGCCGTGGTGAATCGATTGTGGGCATCAAGCTCGGCTTCACGAGCAAAGCGAAGATGGCGCAGATGGGTGTCTCCGAAGTGATCGTCGGTCAGTTGACCGACGCGATGTGCGTGAGCAACGGCGGCGAAGTCGACCTGAGGACGTTCATTCATCCCAAGATCGAACCCGAAGTGGCATACCGCTTGTCGAAGGACGTCGATCTCGACGATCCGAACGTCGACATCGAAACCTGCGTCGACGCACTGGCTCCCGCAATGGAGATCATCGACTCGCGGTACCGCGACTTCCGCTTCACCTACACCGACGTCGTCGCTGACAACACCAGCGCTGCCGGGTACGTGATCGGGAGGTGGCTGCCGCTACAGAACGTCGAAGACCGTTCCGTACGTATGGAAGTCGGCGGCGAGACGGTAGTCGGTTCCACGTCGGCCATTCTCGGCGATCCGGTGCGAGCTCTGCATGCACTGCTCGACATCGCTCGTCGACGCCGAATCCCGTTGCGCGCCGGGCAGGTAATTCTGGCCGGTGCCGCCACAGCAGCTGTGCGACTCGACGAGGGCGTCGCACAGTGCACGATCGACGGACTCGGAACCGTCACGGTGAAAGGTGTGAAGCGATGAGTGGGGCGCAGGTCATCGAGAAGCTGGCGAAGCCGCGCGGAAAGTTCCCCCACGTCAAGGTGGTCGGCGATTTCGTCTATGTCTCCGGGACCAGTTCGCGTCGACCCGACAACACGTTTGTCGGCGTCGAGGTCGACGAGATGGGGACCACGGCGCTCGACATTCGGGCGCAGACGCGTGCCGTCATCGAGAACATCACGGCGATTCTCGCCGAAGTGGGCGGAGAACTGAGTGATCTGGTTCAGGTCACCTCCTACCTGGTGTCGATGAACGACTTCGGCGGATACAACGAGGTGTACGCCGAACTGTTCGACGAAAACGGTCCGACGAGAACGACTGTGGCTGTTCACCAGCTGCCCCACCCTCACCTGCTCATCGAAATTTCCGGCGTGGCGTACGTGCCCGCCTCCCGACGCTCGGCGTCCGAAGATACGGAGAATGCATCATGACCACGATTCCTCCCGTCATCGACTTCAAGAAGTGGATCGACGACAACCGCCACCTCCTGCAGCCGCCAGTCAACAATCAGACGATGGCGCTCGGAGACGATTTCATCGTGCAGGTCGTCGGCGGCCCCAACCAGCGGACCGACTACCACCTCGATCCGTACGAGGAGTGGTTCTACCAGCTCGAAGGCGACATCCACGTCAATGTCATGACCGAAGACGGTCCTCAGCGCGTCGACATTCGCGAGGGTGAAACTTGGTTGCTGCCAGGAGACATTCCGCATTCGCCGCAGCGTCCCACCGCGGGCTCGATCGGCCTGGTCATCGAACGCGTCCGCAAGGAAGGCACGCTCGAGAAGTTCCAGTGGTACTGCCTCGAATGCGATCACAAGATTCACGAGGTCGAACTTCAGGTGCGCGACATCGTGGCCGACCTTCCGCCGGTGTTCGTCAAGTTCTACGAGAGCGAAGAAGCCCGCACGTGTGACAAGTGCGGCACGCTCCATCCCGGCAAGGGCTGAGCTATGAGCAACCTGATCGACATCCACACCCACTACGTGCCCAACGGGTGGCCGGATCTGACCGAAGACGCGGGGCCGCAAGCGCCGTGGCTGAAGGTCGAGTCGGAAACCGAAGCAATGATCATGATGGGCACCAAGGAGTTCCGCCGCATCCAGTCCGATGCCTGGGACGCCGAGGTGCGGCTTCGGGACATGGATGCCGACGGCGTGCAGACGCAGGTCGTCTCACCTACTCCGGCGTTCTTCAACTATGGCCGGAGCGGTGAGCAGGCAAGTCGCATTGCACGGATCTTCAACGACCTCGCACTCGAGATCGTGGAGCCGGCGAAGGATCGTTTGATTCCGTTCTGCCAGGTGCCTCTGCAAGACACCGACGCAGCGTGCCGTGAGTTGGAGCGGTGCATCGCGAACGGGCACCGCGGTGTCGAGATCGGCAATCATGTCGGCGATCTGGACCTCGACAGCGAGGGGGTGGTGACGTTCCTGCAGCACTGCGCGTCGCTGGACGTGCCGGTATTCGTGCACCCGTGGGACATGGCCAACTCTCCGCGCCTCGATCGCTGGATGGCGCAGTGGCTCACTGCGATGCCGGCCGAAACGCACCTGTCGATACTCGCACTGATTCTCGGTGGGGTGTTCGACAAGATCGACGATCGTCTCAAGATCGGATTTGCGCACGGTGGTGGATCTTTCGCGTTCTGGTTGGGCCGGATGGAAAACGCCTGGCACGGCCGCAACGACATCATCGGTACGTCGCAGTTCCCGCCTTCGCACTACCTGGGAAGGTTCTACGTGGATTCCGTCGTCTTCGACGAGCGTGCGCTGCGACTGTTGGTGGACACGGTGGGGGTGGACCGTGTGATGGTGGGTAGTGATTACCCGTACCCCTTGGGGGAGCGTCCGGTCGGTGAGGTGGTTCGCAAGAGTGAGTTCTTGGACGATACTGCGCGCCAACTGATTTCGCGGGGGAATGCCGAACGCTTCCTGGGTCTCGTCTGAGGCCCCGGCTATACCTTTTCCGGTATGGCGGACGGTGAATTCGGCATTTGTGAGTCATGTCTCGAGCGAGCACAATTCCAAACACAACGATCGACGACGCTCGTGATACCGACAATCCCGAAGACGGGGTCGGTGACTACAGATTTCATCGTCCGCCTGCCCCATCCAATCGATAGGTTCCGCGATGTCAGACAAGATATCCAACAGCACTACGAGCGACGGAAAGCCGTTGCCGGAGAAAGCGGCCCGTAGCCGCGTTGCCATGGCAACCCTGGCCGGCACAACTCTCGAATGGTACGACTTCTTCCTCTACGGCACAGCTGCCGCGTTGATCTTCAACAAACAATTCTTCCCGAGCCTGAGCCCCACGGCCGGCACGCTGGCTGCCTTCAGCACCTTCGCCGTCGGGTTCATTGCACGGCCGGTGGGTGGACTCGTGTTCGGGCACTTCGGTGACCGGATCGGGCGCAAGGCCACGCTCGTGGTCTCATTGGTGATGATGGGCGTCGGTTCCACACTCATCGGCATCATCCCGAACTACGACTCCATCGGTTTCTGGGCGCCCGTCCTCCTGGTGGCAATGCGCGTCGTTCAGGGCATCGGTCTGGGCGGTGAAGGCGCCGGAGCGACGCTCATGTCGATGGAGCACGCGCCGGCGGGGCAGAAGAATCTCTATGCAGGTTTCCCGCAGATGGGCACACCCGCCGGACTGGTTCTCGCCAACGGCATCTTCCTGACGACCAACGCCGTGATGTCGGACTCGGCATTCGCTTCGTGGGGTTGGCGAATCCCGTTCCTGCTCAGCTTCGTTCTGGTGGCGATCGGTCTGGTGATTCGCCTGCGCGTCACCGAGTCGCCGTCATTCGCCGGGATCATGGAGAAGGGCGAAATAGTCCGCTTCCCGCTGCGTGAGTCGCTCAAGGTCGGCTTCCCCCGTTTGTCTCTCACGCTTGCCGCGTGCTTGGCGAACTCCGCCGTGGCGTACGCCTTCATGGTGTTCACCCTGTCGTACGGAACTCAACATCTGGGCTACGACAAGCAATTCCTGGTGCTCAGCGTGACCGCGGCAGCAGTCCTGTGGTTCCTTTCCATCCCGTTCTGGACAAAGATCGCCGACAAGTACGGGCGTCGGCACATGTTCATCGGCGGATCTGCCGCAATCCTGTTGTGGTGCATCGTGTTCTTCCCGCTCCTCAACACCGAGAACAAAATGGTCGCCGTCATCGCGTTCCTGGGCATGGGCCTGATCGTTCCGGTCACACATTGTGTCCAGGGCAGCATCATCGCCGATACCTTCCCGGCCAAGGTCCGCTATTCCGGCTCGTCTCTGATCCTCCAGAGCGGTGCGATTCTCGGCGGTGGACTGGCACCGATGATCGCCACGGCTCTGCTCGACGCCACCGGATCTTCGGTCGGTGTGACCTGGTATCTCGCCGGGGTGTGCACGATCAGCCTGGTCGGCGCCATCGCACTGTTCAAGATTGTCCCCGATTCGTCGCGGGGCTTGGAGCACGAGGAGATTCGCGTCTCCGAAAACGCCTGAGTCCTGGTCGATCCGACATCGGCCCGTTCCCTCCAGAGGGAACGGGCCGATCGGCGTTTCACGGTCGCATGAGCTCAGTTGCAAAGGACTCCAGCGTCGCGATCAGGGCCTGCGCGGACGGACTCGACGTGCGAGTCGCCGACGAGGTGATGCCGACGCTGTGCCCGATCGGATCGAGTGTGATGGACAGGGTGGTCAAGCGCGCGTCGTCGCGGGGGATGAGGCTCGGTAGTACCGCGATCATGTCGGTCTCGACCAGTAGCTGACGCACGGTGAGGAAAGAGGTTGCCTCGACCCGATTTTCGGGCAACGGCAAGCCGTTGCGGGCGAAGAACTCCTCGAGTTCGCGGCGGAGCACTGTCTCGACCCCGGGAAGGATCCAGGGGAAGCCGCGTAGTTCTTCGAGTTGGACGTCCTCGCGGTGAGCGAGCGGGTGATCTACGCGGGTGACGAGTTCGACGGATTCGGCGTAGAGGTTCCGTCTTGTCGCGGTGTCATCGGTAGGTGAGGTGAGCCGGCCGACGATCAGGTCGATTCGGCCCGCTTCCAGATCGGTGAGCAACTGCTCTGGCGTACCTTCGCGCACGACGACGGTGAGCAACGGGTGGTGAACCTTCAGGCGCGCGATAGCGCCGGGAAGCAGCACGTTGGATCCGGCGAGATGTGTTCCCACGATGACGGTTCCGCGATTGGCGTCGGCAAGTTCGACGACGTGTCGCCCGGCTTCGGTCAGCTGCGCGATCACGGCCCGTGCATGAGTTGTGAAGGCCTCGCCGAAAATGGTCGGGGTGATGCCGCGAGGGCCGCGGTCGAAGAGCGAGACGCCGAGAATGGACTCGATGTCGTGCAGACTCCGAGTCGCGACAGGTTGCGTGATGTGAAGTGCGGCAGCGGCGCCGACCACACTGCCCTGACGGCTCAATGCGTCGACGAGCAGGAGATGGCGGAGTTTGAGTCGCCCGTCGAGGAGCTTGGGCATGTCCATGGAGCAATCCTAGACGGGATTTCTCCGGGTGGGTAGGCGCCCGAAGTTGCTCAGGAGAAGGTGATTCCGATCGATTGGGACGAGGTGTACTTCTCCCAGGTTTCGCTGCTGTCCGGACTTCCCGTGTGCGCAAACGACGTCCAGTGCCGGCGTATCCGACGGCCCAGTGCGTCGATGCTCTGCCAGTCGCTGCTGCCCAGCATCGGTGAGCCCTGCCAGGACTGCTCGGTTCCCAACACGAAGGGTAGTTCTATGCAGTGAGTTGCCCCGAAGACGTCGTCCGTCGGTGCCCAGTCGAAGCGATACGTGTACACCGACGCGCCGGCCGCTGTGAAGGTCTCGGCCAGCTCCATTGCCGGTTCGGCAAACATGTTCTGTGTCAGTGCCTTTTCGGCGACGTGTTCGGGATCGGGTACTCCCGCTACGTCGCGCACGAAAGCAGATCCCTCGTCTCGGGTGTATCCCACGATGACGTCAAGCGCTGTTTCGAAAGTTCGGATCACCGGTTCCAGTTCGGAGATCGGCGCGAAGGGCGGTTGCACGACATTGGGGGACCGCCGGCTGAACTCGACAGCCGTGCCGCGGAATGTGTCGAGAATGTGGGAGAGCGGCGCGGTCCGAGGATCTCCGTCGAGCAGTCGGGCAAACGTCTCCCCGTTCTCGATCGCGGCAGCCTGCGTGAAGTTGAGGTCCGGCCGTGGGGTGCTCTGCAGAATTGCTCGATGGAACAGGGTTCGAGAGTTGTTACTGCTCAACAGATTCACAATGGAATGAGCGCCGGCCGACTGCCCGAATACGGTGACCGAGTCTGGGTCGCCGCCGAATGCCTGGATGTTCTCGCGCACCCACTCGAGCGCCGCGATCTGATCGTGTACCCCGAGATTGCCTTCGCTGACGCCGTCGAGGAGGAGGTATCCGAGCACGCCGACGCGATAGTTGACCGACACCACGACGACGTCGCCCTCGGCTGACAAAGCGCCGCCGTCGTACCAGGGGAGTGAGCCGCCGCCACTGGAGTACCCGCCACCGTGAAGCCACACCATCACCGGGCGATGACCGGTCAGCGACGGGGTTGTGACGGTGACGGTGAAGCTGTCCTCGCTGTGCTCCGGTTCGGGGAGCGGTGGCCCCATGATGCGTTCGAGTCGTGAAGGTGGTTGGGGGAAGACCGTTCCAAGCGCTGTGGCGTCGAAGACGTCGGAGAACGGTTCCACCGGTCGCGGCTTCTCGAAGCGCGGTGCGCTGGCGTAGGGGATCGCACCGAAGTAGTAGGAACCGTCACGCTTTCGGCCGCGGACCTTCCCCGAAGGGGTGGATGCGATCACCGTCTCGAACGAGGGCATGGGTTCCTTTCTTCTTGTGCATGCTTTTTCGAGCATGCCAGGTGGATGCCGCGGCACAAATGCCTTTGTGGTCGTGCGGTATGCGTTACGGCGTGAGTGCCTGTACCAGTCGATCTTCGAGTCGCGTCGTCACTCGGCTGTATACGGAACCGTCGTCCAGTGCCCGGGACATCACGATCGCCCCTTGGATCCCGGCCACGGCTTCTTCGGCGAGTCCGATGGAATCTTCGGCACCGACGAGTGCCGCCTCGAGAGCCGCTGTCCATTCGTCGAAGTATGTTCGGACCCTGGCGCCGAAGCGGTTTCGCTCTTCACCGAGTGCAAATGCGCCGAACAGGCAAATGCGTTGCCCTGACCGAAAGTAGTCGCCCGCGGTAGCGAACATGCTCTGGATGCGCTGCCTCGGTGGAACCGATTCTGCTCGAAGAGGTTCGAAGACTTCGGCGCGAAACCATCCGTCGACCTCGTCGAGCACCGCCTCGGCCATCTCTTCCTTCCCGCGCGGAAAGAAGTTGTAGAGACTGCCTTTGCCCAAACCGGTGTGTTCGGTGATCACGGCCAGGCTTGCTCCGTCGAACCCGTAGGTTCGAAACACGTTCGCGAGAGCGGGAATCGTGTCCGAGCGTTCAGCTACCTGTCTGGCCATGGATTCATCCTTTCATCACAGACCCAACTCGCTCAGGCCCGGATGATCGTGCGGGCGTGGTCCGGTCGGATCCCAGAAGAACTTTCGCTCGGACTCCTCGATGGGAACGTCGTTGATGCTGGCATGACGGTGGTGCATGAGTCCGTCGGCGTCGAATTCCCAGTTCTCGTTGCCGTAGGAGCGGAACCACTGCCCGTCGTGATCGTGCCACTCGTACGCGAATCGCACTGCGATGCGGTCGTCGCTGTGTGCCCACAACTCTTTGATCAACCGGTAGTCCAGTTCGCGGGTCCACTTCTCGGTCAGAAGTTCGACGATCTCGGATCGGCCCGTGACGAACGTCGACCGATTACGCCACCAACTGTCCGGCGTGTAGGCCAGCGACACCTTGTGCGGATCGCGTGAGTTCCATCCGTCCTCGGCGAGGCGGACCTTTTGGACGGCAGTTTCGTGAGTGAAGGGCGGAATCGGTGCTCGGACGGTCATTGCGGGGCCTCTCGATCAGATATGTACCTATCGGTACAGACTTTACCGATAGGTACAACAAGAGTCCAGTGAACGACTTCGGCCGCCCCCCACCGAAGCGGGAGCGGCCGAAAGAGTCGAACAGGAAGAGCTAGCGCGCGCGACGAGCGAGGCGCTCGGAATCCGAGATCAGGACGCTCTTGCCTTCGAGGCGAAGCCATCCGCGGTGTGCGAAATCAGCGAGCGCCTTGTTGACGGTCTCGCGGGAAGCGCCGACGAGCTGGGCGATCTCTTCCTGCGTGAGGTCGTGAGTGACGCGCAGGGCGCCACCTTCCTGAGTGCCGAAGCGCTGCGCGAGCTGCAGGAGCGCCTTGGCGACACGGCCGGGAACGTCCGTGAAGATCAGGTCGGCCAGGGTGTTGTTGGTACGACGCAGACGGCGGGCGAGAACGCGCAGAAGCTGCTCGGCGATCTCGGGGCGCTGCTGGATCCATGCCTTGAGAGCGTCGCGGTCCATGCTCACGGCGCGAACCTCGGTGACGGTCGTAGCCGTCGAGGTGCGGGGGCCGGGGTCGAAGATGGACAGTTCGCCGAACATGTCGGACGGGCCCATGATCGTCAGCAGGTTCTCGCGACCGTCGGGTGAGCGTCGACCGATCTTCACCTTGCCGGACACGATGATGTACAGGCGGTCACCGGGTTCACCTTCGTTGAAGATGACATGTCCACGGGGGAAGTCGACGGGCTGCAGCTGCTTTGTCAGCGCCGCTACCGCTGAGGGCTCGACTCCTTGGAAGATGCCGGCTCTTGCCAGGACGTCGTCCACGTGCGCTCCTTGTTGGGATTTGTTCGTTTGTGGTGTCATTTTTGCGCTATCTATCTTTGTACCCTCGCTGCGCACAAACCGTCGTACACAGGCTCAGCCCTCATGAGTGAGACACTGTGTCCAATGCAATCTGTGTTCAATGCAACAGGTACGGCATCGAAGTCTACGTCCCGTTAGCTCGCGACGAGTGATTGATGCCACGTAAGAGCCGAAAATTCTTCCGGAATCTGCTGCGGTGACTACTTTGTATGGCCGTCAACTTGCCCGTTGTGTCCGGATTTCGTCCAGGCTGGCGCTCTCGGGAGCCTCCGACTGACGGCCCTTACGCCTCCGGTGGAAGCGGGCGAACGCATGGGGAAACCCATCGCTTGCCAGGCGGGCGACGTCGTCGTGACTTGCCTGGTCGAGGAAGTCTTCTACTTCATGCTCTTGGACCGAGAGCCGACGCAATCGCCCTTCGACTCGTTCCATCGCCAGGGCAAAGAGCATAAGCAGTAGCGGAAAGAGAATTACTGCGAGTCCTTGCATAGGGGGAAGTAAACACGTCGAAGGTCTCAGAATCGACACGACGGAGTCTCCACTCATGTCGTATCCGTACAGTTGTCTGAGTGCAGACCACCCCGACAGGCAGTTCAGAGCAGCGGAAGAAACCGCGTTCGGGGGGTGCGCGGAAGGAAGAATCACACCTCGGATTGGTACGCCGGGCGCGTCGGATGAATCGTGAGCTCGCTGTGGCTTTCCCGCACGTGTACTGCGAACTCGACTTCACGACTCCGTTGGAACTGGCAGTGGCGACAATCCTGTCGGCGCAATGCACCGACGTCCGCGTCAACATGGTCACGCCGGCACTCTTCGCCCGTTATCCCGACGCAAAGGCATACGCGGAAGCCGATCGGACCGAACTCGAGGAGTACATCCGCTCCACCGGCTTCTACCGGAACAAGACGACGTCGCTGATCGGACTCGGTCAGGCGCTACTCGAACGCCACGACGGGCAGGTCCCGAACAAGCTCGAAGATCTGGTGAAACTCCCAGGCATCGGACGCAAGACCGCGAACGTCGTGCTGGGCAATGCCTTCGACATTCCGGGAATCACCGTCGACACCCACTTCGGTCGGCTCGTGCGTCGGTGGAAGTGGACCGAGGAAGAAGATGCCGTCAAGGTGGAACACGCCGTCGGGGCACTGATCGAACGTAAGGAATGGACTCTGCTCTCGCATCGCGTGATCTTTCACGGCCGACGGGTCTGCCACGCGCGCAAGCCCGCATGCGGTGTGTGTGTTCTGGCCAAGGACTGCCCGTCGTACGGTCTCGGCCCGACCGACAAAACCGAGGCCGCGGCCCTGGTGAAAGGCCCCGAGACCGATCATCTGCTCGCCCTGGCAGGGTTGTGATCGCCGATGACAAGTGCCGGAAGATGGTCTCTCGCTGCGCTCGTGGTCGTCGCGGCTCTCGTCGTGGCGATCTGGCCGCGCGGAGGAGACGACACGACGCCCACGTCGACGGGCCCGTCCTCGTCCGCGTATCAGCCGCCGACGTTCACTCCGTCGTCGGAATCGCTCGATCAACTCCGTAGCCAGGCGGCTCTGGCCTCCTGCCCGACTCCGACCGGCGAAGCGCCTGCCGGCTCGGCTCTCGCCGGAATCACCCTCGACTGCGTCGCCGACGGAGCGCCCGTCGACCTTGCCGCAGCGGTGGGCGGAAAGCCGACTCTGCTCAATCTGTGGGCGTACTGGTGCGCGCCATGCGCCGAAGAGCTTCCGTACCTTCAGGAATTCGCGGAGCGCGCCGACGGCAGCATCAACGTGCTGACCGTGCATTCGGATCCGAATCAGGAGAACGCTTTGACGCGACTCATCGACTACTCGGTGCGTTTGCCCGGCGTCCAGGACGGTGACGGCAAGGTACGGATCGCAGTGGGCGCACCGCCGGTGCTGCCGGTGTCGGTGCTCGTGCGCGCGGATGGAACAGTCGCCAAGGTCTTGCCCCAACCCTTCCGCAGTGCGGACGAGATCGCCGCCGCTGCGGCGCAATATCTGGGAGTCGTCGTATGAGTACACCGGTTCCCGAGTGGTTGCGCGCTGTCGCCAGCACCCAGCCCACCGATCCCCATCGGATCAACCCCGTCCTCGAGCGTCGCGCGCCGCGCGGCACCGTGACGCGTCCGGCCGCGGTGCTCGTGCTCTTCGGCGGACCGCGTGAGGCCGACCCTCTCGCCGTCGGCGGCTTGCCGGAGGGCGCAGACGTCCTGCTGACCCAACGGGCGTCGACGATGCGTCAGCACAGCGGACAGGTCGCATTCCCGGGCGGCGCCGCCGATCCGGGCGACGACGGCCCCGTCGGCACCGCGCTGCGTGAAGCGCAGGAGGAGACCGGGCTCGATCCGAGCGGAGTTCAGCCGCTCACCGTGCTGCCGGAGATCTTCATCCCGCCGTCGGGTTTCGACGTGACGCCGGTGCTCGGCTACTGGGAGCAGCCGACGACGGTGGGCATTCAGGACGAGGGCGAGGTCGGACGGGTGGCCCGGGTGCCGCTGCGCACGTTGCTCGACCCAGACAACCGGTTTCAGGTTCGACATCCCCTCGGATACCAGGGCCCGGCGTTCCGCGCCGACGGCATGCTGGTCTGGGGGTTCACAGCAGGAATCCTCGCGGCGCTGTTCACGGTGTCGGGCTGGGAGATTCCGTGGAACTACGAGGACGTGAGAGACCTGGACACAGCGCTGTCCGAGTTCGGTGAAGGTGTCGAGGATTCGGCGGTGCCGCGATGACAGGTTCTCGTTGGGTGGACATCGCCATCGTTCTGGTCGCCCTCATCGCGGCCACGTCCGGATGGCGTCAGGGCGCGGTGGCGTCGGCGCTGGCGTTCGTCGGCGTGATCCTCGGTGCCGTCGCCGGGATTCTGTTGGCGCCGCACCTGCTCGTGCACGTCACCGAAGGCAAGCTGCGCATCCTCGCGGGCATCTCGCTGATCGTCGTGTTGGTCATCATCGGCGAGGTCGCCGGTATGGTGCTCGGACGCGCGGCGCGCAGCGGAATGCACAGTCCGACGGCGCGATCCGTCGACAGCGTCATCGGTGCGGGTCTACAGGCGGTGGCTGTCGTGGTCGCGGCGTGGTTGCTCGCGATTCCGCTCACTTCCTCGTCGCAGCCGAACATTGCCGCCGCTGTTCGTGGTTCGGACGTTCTCGCCAGCGTGGACGAAGTGGCGCCGCAGTGGCTGCGCCGCATCCCGACCGAGTTCTCGGCGCTGCTCGACACCTCCGGCCTGCCGGACGTCATCGGCCCGTTCGGGCGCACGCCCATCACCGAGGTCGAAGCACCCGACGCGAGCGTTCTCGCCAGTCCGTTGGCGGCGCAGTTGCGTCCGAGTGTTCTCCGCATCAACGGCGTAGCACCGAGTTGCCAGCGCGCGCTCGAGGGATCCGGATTCATCGTCGCCCCCGAACGCGTCATGACCAACGCCCACGTGGTTGCCGGAACCGAGAGCATCACCGTGGACACCATGGAAGGCGCACTGCCCGCGCAGGTGGTTCTCTTCGACTCCGCCGTGGACATCGCGATTCTGGCGGTTCCCGGATTGGACGCGCCGGTGCTGCCGTTCGCTCCGGAGCAGGCTCGGACCGGTGACAACGCGTTGGTGCTCGGCTACCCCGGCGGTGGTCCGTACACGGCCAGCGCAGCCCGCGTTCGTGAGGTCCTCAACCTGAACGGGCCGGACATCTACAAGGCCGGAACCACCCAGCGTGAGGTCTACACCGTCCGCGGATCCATCCGGCAGGGCAACTCGGGTGGACCGATGGTCGATGATCAGGGGCGGGTCCTCGGCGTCGTGTTCGGTGCTGCCGTCGACGACAGCGACACCGGATTCGTCCTCACCGCCCAGGAAGTCTCGCGCCAGTTGAACGCGGCTGCCTCGGCGTCGACCCCGGTGCCGACAGGCGCCTGCATTCTGTAGCGGTCACTTCTCTGTAAGGAGGAAGTCCGCGAGTTCGCGGTTGACGCGCTCGGGGGCTTCCTGATGCGCGTAGTGACCAACTCCGGCAATGGTGCGCAGTTTCTCGCCGGGAGCCCAGTGCTTGTCGCGACGCACGGTACGGGTGAGCACGTACGGGTCGAGTTCGCCGTGAATCTGGACTATCGGAATGCGAAGAACCTGATCCATCAAGCGCATGAAACGTCGGCCCTCGGGGCGGAGCTGGCTGCGGAAGGCCCAACGCTGGTACTCCAAGGTGGAATGCGCGACGCCCGGGATCCGGATCGCGGACCGCATCTTGCTCATGACGTCTGCGAATTCGGGTTGCTGCGGCCAGGTGGGGCCCGACCGCGAGCGAACCAGACGCTCCACTTCGGCGCCGTTGTCGGCCGTCAACCGACGTTCCGGGCGTAGCGGTACCTGATAGGCCAGGAACGAGGGCAAAAGCGCGCGGCGCTGATAGGGGTCGCGGACGACTGCTTTCTTGAGCGCCATCGGGTGTGGAGACGAGATCAGCGCGATCGACCGCACCAGGCGTGGATGCAGGAGCGCGGTCGCCCAGCACACCAACCCGCCGTCGGCATGACCGATCAGCGTGGCCTTGCCGTAACCCATCGCACGAATGAGGCCGGCTACGTCACCGGCGAGCGTCCAACCGTCGTAGCCGCGAGGGGGCTTGTCGGAATCGCCGTACCCACGAAGATCCATGGCGACGACGCGGAATCCCTGCTCCGACAGTGCCGTCAACTGATGGCGCCAGGACCACCAGAAATCGGCGAATCCGTGCAACAGGACCACCAACGGAGCATCCGGCTCCGCGTCGCCTACCTCGACGACGTGAAACCGGATGCCGTTGGCGTGAATGTCCCGGTGAATCCAGGGGCCGTCGAACCTGACGGTAGATGGATCTGGGGCTGCCACTTTCGATCAGACTCGCTACCGGCGCGCGTTGAAATCGACCGACGGCTTTGCGTCGTCATGGCTGCCGGGGATGACGTTCTTGGCCTGCTTGAGCGATTCGATCGTCTTCTCCGGAGCCCTCAGCTTGCGCACGCGCAGATAACCGAGCAGCGCCAGAATCGCGGTGGTCACCACCATGATCAGGAAGACGATGAGGAACGCCAGCCAGCGCGGCACCCAGGTGTCGAGCATCTCGGCCAGGAAGAAAAAGAAGAAGAACGAGCTGAACAGCAGAACCGTGAAGGCCAGGATGAAGAAGACGCTGCCCTGCAGACCCTTCTTGACCTCGCCCGTCACCTCGGCCTTGGCAAGTTCGACCTCGGCGCGCACGAGGGTGGAGACCTGTGCGGTCGCGTCCTTGACGAGGGCCCCGATGGTGGCCTCGCCCGGCGTGCGGGCGTCCACATCGGTGAGAGGGATGGAAGAGACCGTGTTCGGTACTCCATCTCCGGTGAAGCGCTGGCTCTCTCCGTTGGTCAAGCTCACTTGTCGACCTCTCCAGGTAGTTCTCTCGCGTCCGTGGCAATGGCGGAAGCGTCGTCTCGAGCCGCATGAACTCGTCCACGTCGCCACAGCAGCGCTGATCCGATCAGCGATGCCACCAACGATGTCACGAGAACTGCGGCCTTCGCTATCTCGGCCTCGCTGCCATCGCCGACCCCGTCCAATGCGAGGTCTGCTACAAGCAGGCTAACGGTGAACCCGATGCCACCGAGAACTGAGAGGGCAAACATGTCTCTCAATTCCAGTGTCTTGGGTTTGGTTGCTATCCCCAATTTGATCGCGAGCAGGGAAATTCCGAAGATTCCGACGGTTTTGCCGACCAGAAGACCGACGACAACCGATTGCCCGACGGGGTCGGTGAAAATGTCGCCGAGTACCGCCGCGTTGATCGGAACACCGGAGGCGAACAGTGCGAAGACGGGGACACAGAAGCCTGCAGAGTAGGGCTGAATGCGGTGCTCGAGACGGCTACCGGGCGCGTACTCCTCGTCCGGATCGCGCCTCACCCGGGTCAGCAAGCCGAGCGCGACGCCCGCGAGTGTGGCGTGTATCCCCGCTTCGTGCATCGCGTACCAGGTCAGTAGTGCCAGCGGGACGTAGAGGAACGGCGTCGTGATGCGTTTGTGTTGGGCGTAGGCGTAGGCAGCCAGGGCTGCGGCCGCGGTCAGCAGCCACAACATCGCGAGGGAACCGGTGAACAGTACGGCGATGAGAATGATCGCGAGCAGATCGTCGACGACGGCCAGGCTGAGCAGGAAAACTCGGGCGCTCGCCGGGATCTTCGAGCCGGTCAGCGCGAGCACGCCGAGGGCAAAAGCGATGTCCGTCGCGACGGGAATGGCCCAGCCCTTGTCCATGCCGGGCGTACCGAAACCGATGGACGCCGCGATGATCGCGGGAACCAGGACGCCGCCGCACGCCGCGATGATCGGGAGCATCGCGGCTTTGCGGTCCGCGAGTTCGCCGACCACCAGTTCACGTTTGAGTTCGAGGCCGGCGACGAAGAAGAAGACGGCAAGCAGTCCGTCCTGCGCCCACGTGCCCAAGCTGAGGTCGAGATGGAGTGCGGACGGACCGATCTGGAAGTCACGTAGTGCGATGTAGCTCTCACCGAAAGGCGAGTTCACCCAGATCAGAGCGAGGGCGGCAGCGATCAGGAGGATCGATCCGCCCACCGTTTCGGTGCGGAGGTAGCGGGACAGTTCGGAACGCAGGGTGGAGATCACGCGTGGGGACGACCTTTGTTCGTGCAACCGAATTCGGATGCAACAGACATGAACGTGATCGACGTTGTGACGCATCGAATGCACGTGCCGACCAGACTTCCCGGCTCACCTTTACGGAATTTTATCGCGGATTGCCCGCTGAGCCGAATTCGCGAACCGAATTTGCGTCGGAAAACCCCGCGGGTGTTCAATTCCTACTGATTGGGACACTATCCCACCAATTGGGCATCTTTCGTATAACGGCGCAGGAGCATGTTTTGAGCACGTCAGTCAGTGAGAATCCACCCAAGCCGGAGGGCGGCGACGCAGATACCGTCGCCGGAGTGCCGCGCAGCCGAATCGTGGTCGCCAGCATGGTGGGTACATCCATCGAGTTCTACGACTTCTACATCTATGCAACAGCGGCAGTATCGGTGTTCCCGCACCTGTTCTTCCCGAAGGGCAACGACACCACCGCGCTTCTCGCGTCGTTGGCGACGTTCGGACTCGCGTTCGTCGCCCGTCCCCTCGGTTCGATTCTCTTCGGGCACTTCGGTGACCGCGTCGGACGCAAGGCAACTCTGGTCGGCTCGTTGCTGACGATGGGCATAGCGACCTTCCTCATCGGACTACTGCCGACCTATCACCAGATCGGACTGCTGGCCCCGGCGTTGTTGGCGCTCATGCGTTTCTGCCAGGGTCTCGGGCTCGGCGGCGAATGGTCGGGTGCGGCGCTGCTCGCGACCGAGACCGCCAAGGAAGGCAAGCGGGCCTGGGCGGCGATGTGGCCGCAACTCGGTGCGCCCATCGGCTTCTTCATGGCCAACGGACTGTTCCTGATCATCACGTTGTTCATGAACCACGACAATTCCAGCCCGGACCTCGAGGGTGCCTTCCTGAGTTGGGGATGGCGAATTCCGTTCCTGCTCAGCGCAATCATGGTGATGATCGGCCTGTACGTCCGGCTCAAGCTCGAGGAAACCCCGGTGTTCGCGCGTGCAGTCGAGCGCGGCGAGAAGGTCAAGACTCCGGTCGCCGAGGTATTCAAGACCAGCTGGCGTCAGCTGATCATCGGTACGTTCGTGATGCTCGCGACGTACACGCTGTTCTACATCATGACCACCTGGGTTCTCAGCCACGGAACCGGCAAGACGGCGGCCGACGGTGGAACCGGTGCGGGCTTCAAGTACACCGATTTCCTTGTCCTGCAGTTGATCGCAGTCGTGTTCTTCGCTGCTGCCGTGCCGGTCTCGGGTTGGCTCGCCGACCGTTACGGGCGTCGTATCACCTTGCTGATCATCACCGGTCTGATCATGGTGTTCGGCTTGACCTTCGGTGTCTTCCTCGAACCGGACGGAATGAACGACGGTCGTATGTTGGCGTTCCTCATCGTGGGCATGCTGCTCATGGGCCTGACCTTCGGACCGATGAGTGCCGTTCTCCCGGAACTCTTCCCGACCAACGTCCGCTACACGGGCTCGGGAATCGCGTACAACACCGCCAGCATTCTGGGCGCTGCGGTGGCGCCGTTCATCGCCGTCTACCTAGCGAAGAACTACGGCGTCGGCTGGGTCGGCATCTATCTTCTCGTAGCGGCGACGCTGACTTTTGTCGCGCTGCTGGTCATGCGTGAGACGAAGGGTGAGTCGCTCGACGATGTAGGGGCATAACCCTGCTGTGCGCCTTTATTAACCCCCGGCGGTTAATAAAGGCGCACAGCAGTTGTCAGGGAAGCTGAGCAGGCAGGACGTGCTCACCGGTCTTGTCGGTGCTCAAGGCCAGGGAGCTGATGTACTGCTTCTCGCCGTTCGGGCCGGGCACGTTCGACGCGAGCATGTCGGGACGCTCGAATTCGATTCCGCTGACGCAGCACAGAAGCGTTTCACCGGAAGGGTTCCCGTACTCGTCGAACATTGGCAGATCGATGCCGTCGTCGGTGCGTCGTAGGTAGTACTTTCCCTTGGTGGCGACGGCCAGGACCGGCGGCATCACCAGCGCGATGACGATTGCGACGATCGGGGAGAACGGCTTGATCGCCGAACCGAAAGCACCGAAGAACACCAGGATCGAAATGCCCGCGGCCAGCAGCATCGACACGAAGCCGACGGGGTTGACGTCGTAGAGCATCCCGCGTCGGAACTCGGGGACTTTCGGGGAGAGCTTCAACCAGTACTTGTTGATCGCGATGTCCGAGGCGACGACCACGACCCAGGCGATACCGCAGTTGGCGTAGAACCCGAGGATCGTGTTGAGGAAGTCGAACATGTTGGCTTCCATCAAGATCAGTGCGATCGCCAGGTTGACCAGAACGAAGACCATGCGTCCGGGGTAGGTCTTGGTGACGCGGGTATACGAGTTGGTCCAGGCCAGTGAGCCGGAGTACGCGTTGGTGACGTTGATCTTGATCTGGCTGATGACCACGAGGATCACGGCCAGCGTCATGGCCAGCCAGTGAGGCATCATGTCCTGGTAGATCTCGAGGAACTGGTGCACGGGCTGGTTGGCGATCGAGGATCCGTCGACGACGTTCGCGATGATGTACACGGCGAGGAACAGTCCGACGATCTGCTTGAACGCGCCGAAGATGACCCAGCCGGGCCCCGCGAGAATTACTGCAGCCCACCAACGACGGGTGTTCTCCGGCGTCTTGGGCGGCATGAAGCGTAGGTAGTCGATCTGCTCGGCGATCTGTGCGATCAGCGACAAGCAGACACCCGCGGCCAGCATCACCGATCCGAAGTTGACGCCCTTGCCGTTTGTGCCGTCCTCACCGCCGAAGGCGAAGAACGCGCTCACCGAATCAGGGTGCTTGAACAGCAGATACAGGAACGGCAGCACCATCATGACGAGCCACAGAGGCGTCGTCCACACTTGGAGCTTTGCCAGAGCCTTCATTCCGTAGATGACCAGTGGAATGACCATCAGGGTCGAGACCGCGTAGCCGATCGAGAGTGGGATCCCGAGCCCCAGTTTCAAACCCTGGGCCATGATGGAACCTTCGAGCGCGAAGAAGATGAAGGTGAACGTCGCGAAGATGACGTTGGTGACCACCGAGCCGTAGTAGCCGAAACCGCTTCCGCGAGTGATCAAATCGAGGTCGATATTGTATCGCGCGGCATAGTAGGCAAGTGGGAAGCCGGTCGCCATGATGACGACGGCAAACACGGCGATGCCCAGCAATGCGTTACCGGTGCCGTACGAGATGCCGATGTTGGCGCCGATCGAGAAGTCTGCGAGATACGCGATTCCGCCGAGCGCGGAGGTCGCGACGACGCCGGTTCCCCATTTGCGGTAGCTGCGTGGCGCAAATCGGAGGGTGTAGTCCTCCAGAGTCTCCTTCAGTGCGGCATTCTCACCGAGATCTGCCCTGTCCGGTGCGCCGGCGGACACCTGCTCGTTCACTGCTGTCATGACGTCACTTCCCCTGGGTGCCTGTGCATGTGCACTTTGTGGTGCAGGCACCCAACCTAGGGAGGTGGCGTTACGCGGACATGTTTGAAATGTGTCGCCCACGTTGCGGATTCGATCCGCAACGTGAGCGAGCACTCATGGGACTTTCTTTACCTGTATCTGATCACCAACTGCCCGCGCCTGCAAGGCGAGTGGTTGCGTCCCGACCGGCCGAAGGTCGAGAACGGCGGCGGCCACTGGGTCGGCCAAGACGTTCCGGATGGTCCGGCGCAGGCCACGTGCTCCGTACACCGGGTCGAACCCGCGCCGTTGCAACAGGGCGACGGCGCTGTCCTCCACCTCGACGTCGATGCCTCTCCTGGCCAACCGAGTCGTGATCAGTTCGATCTCGAGACGGGTCACTTGTTCCGCGGTCTGTTCGTCGAACTCGTCGAGGATCACGGTTTCGTCGATGCGGTTGAAGAATTCGGGGTCGAAGAACTTCTCCAACGCGCGTTGCACCAGATGATGACCATGGCGCGGTCGATCGATCCGGACGCGATCGGCGAGCTGCCGCAGGTGGGATCGCCGACGTTCTGCCACCGCAGCAGAGCCGAGATTCGAGGTCAGGAACACGTAGCTGTTGCGGAACGAGATCTTCTGCTGACCGTTCGCCAACCGGAGTTCGCCGTTGTCGAGGACCTGCAGGAGCGCACGCAGCACGGTGGGGTCGGCCTTCTCCACTTCGTCGAACAGGACGATTCCGGGGGTGTACGGATCGCCCTCGACGGTGTTCTTGTCGAACAGCGTGAAGGACTCCTTGCTACCGGCATATCCAGGTGGAGCCCCGGAGAATGACGCCGCATAATGCTCTTGCGCAAGAGCATTCATGTCGATGCGGCACAGATCATCGGGTCCTGACCGCAGTTCTGCGGCCACGCGCCGCACCAATTCCGTCTTGCCGACGCCGGTCGGGCCAACGAGAAGGATGTTGGCGAGCGGACGCGTCGGATCCGTGGCACCGACATGCGCGATCGAAATCGCACGAACCACTGCGTCGACGGCGGCCTGTTGTCCGACGATCTTGGAACTCAGGGCTTTCGAGAGCTTGCGAGCGTCGAAGGCCCCGACCGGTACGGGTTCGGTTCGTTCCTCGGCCGGCGGTGGTGCTGCTGCACTGTTCCGGTCATGGAGCATGTCGGTGATATAAGGCACAGTGAGATCCTTACGCTTCGATTGTCTTCTCGACCGGGAGATTTCCGACGCGACAATCCGCTACACCCACTGTGTCTCGGGTGATGGCCTCGACGCGTTCCTGAGCCTTCTGGGCGTCGGTGACCCACAGCTTGTAGAACTCGAACGGGCAGTCCGCGACGCCCTTGTCTCCGTCACCTGCTGCGTGGACACCGGAGTAGCCGCGATGGAGGAGTTTGAAGATGTGGTTCTGGGACTGGTCGTTCTCGCGTGCGTCGCGAATGGCTGAGACGGAAAGCTGCGCGTACTGGATTCCGTATTCTTCTTCGCCGGTTTCACCCAGCGTCCGGCCGTCGAATCCGATGATCGCGGAGTGTCCGAAGTAGGAGTAGACGCCGTCGAATCCGGCCGCATTGGCAACTGCCACATAACAATTGTTGGCCCAGGCCATTGCCTTGGACATCATCACCTGCTGGTCCTTGGCGGGGTACATGTATCCCTGGCAACGGACGATCAGTTCTGCACCCTTCATCGCGCAGTCGCGCCAGATCTCCGGGTAGTTGCCGTCGTCGCAGATGATGAGCGAGATCTTCAGCCCCTTCGGGCCTTCGGTGACATACGTCGTGTCTCCCGGGTACCACCCTTCGATGGGGCACCAGGGCAGGATCTTTCGGTACCTCTGAACGATCTCGCCCTTGTTGTCGATGAGGATCAACGTGTTGTACGGGGGCTTGTTCGGGTGGTCTTCGTGCTGTTCGCCGGTGATGGAGAAGATTCCCCACGTGTCGGCTTCGCGGCACGCTGCGGAGAAGATCGCGGTCTCGTCGCCCGGGATGGTGGCTGCTGTCGCGTACATCTCCTCCTCGTTGTACATGATTCCCTGCGTGGAGTATTCGGGGAAGACCACCAGATCCATTCCGGGGAGGCCGGTCTTCATGCCGATCATCATGTCGGCGATCTTGCGCGCGTTCTCGAGGACGCCGGCGCGATCGTGCAGGCGGGGCATCTTGTAGTTGACCACTGCTACGCCGACCGTGTCGTTGCTCGAGGAGATGTCACCGTGTCGCATTGTCTTTCACTCCTTGGTTGTGTCGATCAGTTGAAGACTGGACGGGATTGGGGTACTGCGGTTTTGGGTGCAGCGAGGATCTTGGCCAGGCCCAGGAGAACCAGAAGCGCTCCGGCCCAACCGGCCGCGACGGCGGGTGTGGTGTGGAAGTTGTCGGTCAGGATCAGAAATGCGGGGACCGTGCACGTGGGCTGGCTCAGAAGGACCGCTGCCCAGCCGGTGAAGCGACTGAGGTTTTCGCGGCCGAGGCCGAGTACCAGGAAGAACAGCGTCCACAGCGCTGCCCATGCGAGCCAGATGACCCCGAAGACGGGGTCGTTGCTCACTGTGAAAGAGAGGAAGGAGTACACGAGCGCGGCGCACGCGACGAACAGCGAGAACCACCCGATTCCTTCCGGCTCGAAGCCGGCGAGATTGCTGATGCCCACATAGAGATAGGTGAATCCGAACAGATAGAGCCCTGAGGCCGCCAGGACGGCACTCGAATCTCCCTGAGCCTGAATCAACATGACGGTGGGGACGACGCATTGAAGTGCGCCGACGAAGAGGTTGAGGACCGAGGCGGATCGAACGGGAACTGTGCCGAGCAGCATCAGTCCGTTGACGAAGAGGACGGCTCCCACGTAAAGCAAACCAACACTGCCCATCGGGCACCTCCGGTTACTTCGGGACGGGTTACTTTCAAATGAAATGATTCTAAATGAAACTAAGTGATGCGCGCCACAGAAGTCAAGAGGTGGATCTCGAGAGGAGATTTCAGAGCGTTGCGATGATCGAGAAGTCGAGTCCGTCGGCGACGGCGAGCTGAATCTTCTGTCGTGCAACACGATCGCGAAACTCGACGGTTCCGCGAGGCCCGTCGTATGCGGCGCCTTCGACGACGGCGTCGAGGTCGTGTGGATGTGTGCTGTCGGCGCGTCGAACCAGGGCCGAAAGGGTGTGTATCCCTTCGTAACACGACTCGGCGGCGTTGTTCAATGCTGGGGCGTGCGCGCCGTGCAGCGCCACGTAGCGCCCGAGTAGATCCATCGAGTTGCCGTCGATCATCGAGCGGAAGTAGGCGGCGGAGGAAAACAGGTTGCGGGTCGCTCTCGGCCCGCTCGCGAGCAGCATGTTCTCTTCCATCAACGGGCTGAACCGAATCATCGACTCGTCGAGGCCGCGGCGGGCGAAGGCGCGGTTGAAGTCGACGGCGTCCTGCCCGACGAGGAGCATGATCACGCCGTCGCAACCGGAGTTCGAGACGGTCTCGACCAACTGCTTCATGTTTCCGCGCCCCAGATCGACAAACGAACCGCCGACCAGGGTGAGATCGAGTTCGGTGGCGAATTGCCTCACGGCCCCGAGTGAGCTGTGCGGCCAGATGTAGTCGTCACCCACGACGAACCACTTGCGCGCTCCGACGTTGTCGCGCAGCCACTTCAGCGCCGGCGCGATCTGCTGCCGTGGTGTTTCGCCCGAACAGTAGATGCCGGACCTGACCTCGCCGCCCTCGTAGAGCGAGGTGTACGAGTACGGAATGCGGCCCGCGACCACTGGAGCGAGTGCGTGGCGGACCGAGGAGATGTGCCAACCGCTGACGGCGTCGATGTCGCCGGCGTCCAGTAGCTGTTGCACGCGGGCGGCGACGACGCTCGGCGAAGCGCCGCCGTCGATCACTTCGATCTGCACTTCGCGTCCCAGCACGCCACCGGAGTTGTTGAGGTCGCGGGCGGCCAACTCGCTGATTGCTTCGCAGGAGGGGCCGAACAGTCCGGCCGGCCCCTGAAGGGGAACCACCATGCCCAGGCGCCACACCGCGCTGCGCGCGCGTTCGAGCGCGCCGGTAGCGCTCATGCGTCGCCGCCGGAATCGGAAGTCAGCGGCCTGGCCTGGGTTACTATCATTTCATTTGAAAGTATTGCCCGAGAAGTGTGAACTGCGCAACAGCGGGGGAGCGATCAGTGGGAAAAAGTGACTCCGGAATTCTTGATGCGTCGCTGACGACTGCGCTGGTCCGAGCAGCCCGAATGGCCGCGGCAGCGGCGGAGAAGGCGCTGGCGGCAGAGAATCTCACTCTCGATCACTGGATGACGCTCGAAGCCCTGGCGTCGACCGAGGGGCTGACGATGGCTGAGCTGCGCGATCGAACGGGAACACCGGCTCCGACGCTGACGCGGGTCGCGGACAAGTTGGTCTCGCTCGCGCTCATCTACCGCGAAGTCGGGGAGGACGACCGTCGGAAGGTACGCGTGTTTCTCTCCTCGCGCGGAAAGTCCTTGCACAAGAGGGTTGCCGCAGACATCCGGGTAGCCGAGGAGTCCTGGCTGACGTCGAAAGAGGAAGTGAAGTTGCGAGAGGGGCTTCGCCCCTGTGTGCCTTTCCGGTAGTGGGGACTACCAAAAAGGCGCACAGGGGCCGAAGGCCCTACTTGCCGCGGATGGCGTCGAATACCTTGGGATCGACCAGGGTCGAGGTGTCTCCGAGGTCGCGGCCTTCGGCGACGTCGCGCAGGAGGCGGCGCATGATCTTGCCGGATCGGGTCTTCGGCAGTTCCGGCACGATCGTGATCTGACGCGGTTTGGCGATGGGGCTGATGTCGGTGGAGACCTGAGCCTTGAGTTCGGCGATGAGGACGTCGCCGGTGTTCTCGACGCCTTCACGGAGGATGACGAACGCGACGATGCCCTGTCCGGTGGTCTCGTCGGCGGCACCGACGACGGCGGCTTCGGCGACTCCGTGATGGTTCACCAGTGCTGATTCCACCTCGGAGGTGGAGATGCGGTGACCGGAGACGTTCATGACGTCGTCGACGCGGCCGAGGACCCAGAGTGCGCCGTCGTCGTCGTACTTGGCGCCGTCACCGGCGAAGTACCAGCCTTCTTCGGCGTAGCGGGACCAGTAGGTGTCGCGGTAGCGGTCCATGTCGCCCCAGATGCCGCGCAGCATCGCCGGCCACGGCTCGTCGAGGACGAGGTAGCCGTTGCCGCCGGGGCCGAGGGGCTTGGCGTCGTCGTCGACGATCTTGGCGGAGATGCCGGGCAGTGGTGCCATGGCGGATCCGGGTTTGGTGGCGGTGATACCGGGGAGTGGGGAGATCATGATCGCGCCGGTCTCGGTCTGCCACCAGGTGTCGACGATGGGGGCTTTGTTGCCGCCGATGACCTCTCGGAACCAGCGCCACGCTTCGGGGTTGATGGGCTCGCCCACAGATCCGAGGAGGCGGATCGAGGACAGGTCGTGGGCGTCGGGGATCTCGCGGCCCCACTTCATGAACGTGCGCACGAGGGTGGGTGCGGTGTAGTAGATGGAGACGCCGTACTTCTCGATGATGTCGAAGTGGCGGTGCTCGTTCGGGGAGTTGGGGGTGCCTTCGTAGACGACCTGGGTGACGCCGTTCGAGAGGGGTCCGTAGACGATGTAGGAGTGTCCGGTGACCCAGCCGATGTCGGCGGTGCACCAGTAGACGTCTTGTCCCGCTTTGTGATCGAAGACGTTGTGGTGGGTGTACGAGGCCTGGGTGAGGTAGCCGCCGGAGGTGTGGATGATGCCCTTGGGCTTTCCGGTGGTGCCGGAGGTGTAGAGAATGAACAGGGGATGCTCGGCGTCGAAGGCCTGCGCCTCGTGCTCGGGTGAGGCCTGTGCGACGGTTTCGTGCCACCACAGGTCGCGGCCGTCGGTCCACTCGACGTCGATGCCGGTCCGGTTGACCACCAACACGTTCTGGACGGATTCGGCTCCGGCGACGGATTCGTCGACCGCTGTTTTGATGGGTGCTGCTGCGCCGCGTCGCCACTGCCCGTCGACGGTGACGACGAGTTTGGCTTGGGCGTCGTCGATGCGTGAGCGTAGGGCGGTGGCGGAGAATCCGGCGAAGACGACCGAGTGAGTCAGGCCGAGGCGGGCGCAGGCGAGCATGGTGACGATCGCTTCGGGGATCATCGGCATGTAGATCGCGACGCGGTCACCGGCGACGAGGCCGAGGTCGGTGAAAGTGTTTGCGGCGCGGCTGACTTCGGCGAGGAGGTCGTTGTAGGTCAGGTCGCGGGAATCGCCTGGTTCGCCTTCGAAGTGGATGGCGACGCGGTCGCCGTTGCCGGCGAGGACGTGGCGGTCGACGCAGTTGTAGGCGACGTTGAGTTTTCCGCCGACGAACCACTTGGCGACGGGGGCGTCGGTCCAGTCGAGGACGTCGGTCCATTTCTCGTGCCAGTGAAGGCGCTCAGCCTGATTCGCCCAGAAAGCGAGGCGGTCGGTATCTGCGGCAGCCTGCAACTCCGGTCCCGCGTTGGCGGCCGCAGCGAACTCTGCGCTCGGCGGATATGCCTGGGGGACGTCTGTTTCGGCTGCGCTTGTCATGGCTGACGGCCTTCTTTCCACTTTGATCGACACTTTTCTGACTCCGTGTGAGGGTAGTCACAAGCTCGCGTAAACGCACCGTTGCATCACGTTGCAACCCGTTGTCCTGCGACGATCGGTCGAATTGATGCGACGGGTGGTCGCTTCCGCCGACGAGTGAATGGGCGCGGACAGATTTCCCTCGGAATTGCGGACAATGGGTGCGATGCGCGCCCCGCGTCGGATGTGTCTATTGTCAAACCATTATTCGACCACAACTCGAAGTCACGTTCACTTTCAGTTGTAGGCGACACGACGCCGGCAGTTACGGCTGTCGGCAGGCCGCGAGCATGCTCGGGGTCACTTAGATGTGGAAGGAATTCCTTTGCGTATCTCACGCATAGCGACGGGCGCGGTCGCGCTCGGAATGACGGCAGTGCTGATCACGGCATGTTCGTCCGGCGATTCGTCGGGCGGATCGTCCAGTGGCGTCGTCAACGCCTGGGCGGGCGAGCCTCAGAACCCGTTGATCCCCACGAACACGAGTGAGAACATGGGCGGCCGCGTCCTCGACTCGCTGTTCTCCGGTCTCGTTTCGTACACCGCAGACGGCGGTACGGAGAACGAGGTTGCCGAGTCCATCGAGAGCACCGACGGTCAGAACTTCACCGTCAAGCTCAAGGACGGTTGGACCTTCACGGACGGCACCCCCGTCACCGCGAAGTCGTTCGTCGACGCGTGGAACTACGGCGCCCTCTCCACCAACGCTCAGCTTCAGGCATCGTTCTTCGATCCGATCAAGGGCTACGACGAAGTTGCCGCCGAGGTTCCGACGGCACAGACCATGTCGGGTCTGAAGGTTGTGGACGACTCCACCTTCACCATCGAACTCAAGCAGCCCGAGTCGGCGTTCCCCGATCGCCTCGGCTTCACGGCGTACTACCCGCTGCCCGAGGTCGCGTTCAAGGACATGACCGCCTTCGGTGAGAACCCGATCGGCAACGGCCCGTACAAGCTCGACGGAACCGGCGCGTGGCAGCACAACGTCCGCATCGACACCGTCGTGAACCCGGACTACAACGGCAACCGTAAGCCGAAGAACGCCGGCGTCGACTTCATCATGTACAACAGCCTCGACACGGCGTACACCGATCTCCTGGCCAACAACGTCGACGTTCTCGACCAGGTTCCGCCGAGCGCCGTCACGACCTTCGAGTCGGACCTGCCCGGACGCACCGTCAACCAGCCGTCGGCAACCATCGAGACGTTCACGATCCCGGGTCGCCTGCCGCACTTCAGCGGCGAAGAGGGCATGCTCCGCCGTCAGGCGATCTCGATGGCGATCAACCGCGATCAGATCACCCAGCAGATCTTCAACAAGACCAGGACGCCTGCACTCGACTTCACCAGCCCCGCAATCAAGGGCTGGAACGACTCGCTGACCGGTAACAGCAACGTGAAGTTCGATCCCGAGGCGGCCAAGGCTGCTTGGGCCAAGGCCGACGCCATCGCACCGTGGTCCGGCAGCTTCGAGATCGCCTACAACTCCGACGGCGGACACCAGGAATGGGTCGATGCCACGGCGAACAGCATCCGCAACACCCTCGGTATCGACGCAAAGGGCAAGCAGTACGCCACCTTCGCTCAGATCCGCACCGAAGCCACCGACCGCACCATCCAGAGCTCTTTCCGCTCCGGTTGGCAGGGCGACTACCCGCAGCAGTACGGCTTCCTGGCGCAGAACTACCAGACCGGCGGCAGCTCCAACGACGGTGAGTACTCCAACCCCGAGTTCGACCGCCTCCTGCGCGAATCGGCCGGCCAGACCGATCAGGCGAAGGCTCAGGAACTGCTCGATCAGGCCCAGGAAGTCCTGCTCAAGGACCTGCCCGCAGTTCCGACGTGGTACCGCAACGCTGCCAGTGGATGGTCGGAGAACGTTTCCAACGTGACCATCAGCTGGAACGGTGTTCCGGTCTACGAAGACATCGAAAAGAACTGACGCGTAGAACGATCCGCATCTGAAACGTGAGTTCGGGGCGGCAGGCGCCCTGCCTGCCGTCCCGAACTCGTGTTCACACCGGACTGTCCGCTGACGTACACGATCATCGACAAGGAGGTGATCCGATGCTCTGGTACATCGGTCGCCGAGTGCTTCAAATGATCCCGGTTTTTCTCGGGGCCACTCTTCTGATCTACGCCATGGTCTTCCTGCTTCCCGGTGATCCGATTGCCGCGTTGGCGGGCGACAAGGCGCTCAGTCCGGCTGTGGCAGCACAGCTTCGGGAGCGCTACCACCTCGATCTCCCCTTCTATCAGCAGTACCTGCTGTACCTGAAGGGCATCTTCACGCTGGACTTCGGCACGTCGTTCTCCGGACGACCTGTCAGTGAAGTTCTGGCACAGGCATTTCCGATCACGATGAAACTTGCCTTCATGGCACTGATCGTCGAGACCGTCTTCGGTGTCGGCTTCGGCCTCATTGCCGGCCTGCGTAAGGGCGGATTCTTCGACAGCACCGTCCTGCTGTTCAGCCTCGTTCTCATCGCCATCCCGATCTTCGTGATCGGCTTCCTGGCTCAGTTCTTCATCGGCGTCAAATGGGGCATCGTCCCGCCGACGGTCGGTGGCAACACCAGCTTCACCAATCTCCTGCTCCCTGCCCTGGTTCTGGGTTCGGTCTCGTTCGCGTACGTACTGCGACTGACCCGAACGTCCGTGGCGGAGAATCTGACTGCCGATTACGTCCGCACCGCTACCGCCAAGGGACTTTCCCGTGGACGAGTGGTTCGCGTGCACGTGTTGCGCAACTCGCTGATCCCCGTGGTCACGTTCCTGGGCGCCGACCTCGCAACGTTGATGGGCGGCGCCATCGTCACCGAGGGCATCTTCAACATCAACGGCGTCGGCGGCACGATCTACCAGGCCGTGACCAGAGGTGAAGCGCCGACGGTGGTTTCGTTCGTCACCATTCTCATCGTGATCTACCTGATCGCAAATCTGCTCGTCGACCTCTTGTACGCCGCGCTCGATCCGAGGATCCGCTATGTCTGAGACCGTGAAGACCGGACGCGCCGTCCGGCAAAGTCATTTCGTGGCACCGCCCGAAGTTGCGGCACCGGGGGAGACGGACGCCGTCAAACTCGATCAGGCGCCGACGAGCATGTGGACCGACGCGTGGCGCGACCTACGCAAGCGCCCCCTGTTCATCATCTCGACGATCATCATCCTCGCGGTCATCGTCATCGCAGCGTTTCCGAGCTTGTTCACGAGCACCGATCCGCGGTTCTGCGACCTGACCTACAGCATGCAGGGGCCGACCTCAGGGCACTGGTTCGGTTTCGACCGCCAGGGCTGTGACGTGTACTCGCGCACCATCTACGGTGCTCGCGCATCCGTACTCGTGGGCGTCGGTGTCACTGCGTCGGTGCTGGTGATCGGCGTGATCTTCGGTGCGCTGTCCGGTTTCTACGGCGGATGGACCGATTCGATCCTCTCCCGTGTCGCCGACATCTTCTTCGGCATCCCGCTGATCCTGGCTGCCATCGTCCTGATGCAGCTGTTCACCGATCGCACCATCTGGACCGTCGTCGGTGTGCTGGCGCTCTTCGGCTGGCCGCAGATGGCAAGAATCGCTCGAGGCGCGGTGATCTCGGCGAAGAACAACGATTACGTCATGGCCTCGGAAGCGTTGGGTGTCTCGAAGCTCAAGACACTGATCCGCCACGTCATCCCGAACTCGTTGGCGCCCATCATCGTGGTCGCCACCATCTCGCTCGGTACGTACATCGTTGCCGAGGCGACGCTGTCCTTCCTCGGTATCGGTCTTCCGTCCACCGAGGTTTCGTGGGGCGGCGACATCAGCAACGCTCAGGTGACGCTGCGTCAGGGTTCGACCATTCTGTTCTACCCGGCAACGGCTTTGGCGATCACCGTTCTCGGATTCATCATGATGGGTGACGCTCTGCGCGACGCCCTCGATCCCAAGTCGCGGAAGCGGTGAGCACGATGACCACCAAGGAAACTCTCACCTCGGAGGAAACTCCGTTGCTCGAGATTCGTGATCTCGAGGTGTCTTTCCAGTCCAATTCCGGTCCGGTTCCGGCAGTTCGAGGCGTCAGCCTGACCGTCTACCCGGGTCAGACGGTCGCGATCGTCGGCGAATCGGGTTCGGGTAAGTCCACCACCGCCCACTCGATCATCAATCTGCTTCCCGGCACCGGCAAGGTGACGGCAGGCGAGATCATCTTCGACGGCAAGGACATCTCGAAGGTCTCGGAGAAGGACTTCGTCCACATCCGGGGAAGCCAGATCGGTTTGGTTCCGCAGGACCCGATGTCGAATCTGAATCCCGTGTGGAAAGTGGGCTTCCAGATCGAGGAAGCACTGGCCGCCAACGGGATCGCCAAGGGCAAGGCAGCCAAGGTTCGGGCCGCCGAACTGCTCGAGGAGGCAGGACTCGCCGAAGCCGAGAGCCGGTTGGGGCAGTACCCGCACGAGTTCTCGGGCGGTATGCGTCAGCGCGCACTCATCGCGATCGGGTTGTCCGCTCGTCCGAAACTCCTGATCGCGGACGAGCCGACGTCGGCGCTCGACGTCACCGTCCAGCGTCAGATCCTCGACCACCTCGACGGTCTGACTACGGAACTCGGCACCGCCGTTCTGCTCATCACTCACGATCTTGGCCTGGCCGCCGAGCGCGCCGAGCATCTGATCGTGATGAGCAAGGGTCGTATCGTCGAATCCGGTCCGGCACTGGAGATTCTGAAGCGCCCGCAGCATCCGTACACGCAGAAGCTGGTCGCCGCTGCGCCGTCGTTGGCGTCGAAGCGGCTCAGCTCGTCGGTGGCGCGCGCCGAGATTCGAGAACAGGCGGAAGAGGTCGCCGAAGCAGTCAAGGCCGAGGAAACTGCGGCAGAGTCCTTCGGCAAGGCGACCGACGACGTTCTTGTCGTCGATCATCTGACCAAGGTGTTCAAGCTGCGCAAGGGTTTCCGCAAGACCACCGACTTCACAGCCGTGAACGACGTGTCCTTCAAGGTCCGCCGCGGAACCACGACGGCGATCGTCGGTGAATCGGGTTCCGGTAAGTCGACGGTCGCGCAGATGGTCCTCGGTCTGCTCGAGCCCACTGCAGGCAACGTGGTCTTCGACGGTCAGGACGTGTCGAAACTCGGTGCGAAGGAAACATTTGCGTTCCGTCGTCGAGTGCAGCCGATCTTCCAGAACCCTTACGGCACGCTCGACCCGATGTACTCGATCTACCGCACGATCGAAGAGCCGCTGCGTACCCACAAGGTCGGGACCAAAGCCGAACGGGAGGCTCGCGTCCGCGAACTTCTCGACAAGGTCGGTCTGCCCCAGTCGGTCATGCGACGGTTCCCGAACGAGCTCTCCGGCGGACAGCGTCAGCGCGTCGCAATTGCGCGAGCGTTGGCACTGCAACCGGAGGTCGTGATCTGCGACGAGGCGGTCTCCGCTCTCGACGTGCTCGTGCAGGATCAGATCTTGACCCTGCTCAACGACCTGCAGGCAGAGTTCGGGTTGACGTACCTCTTCATCACGCACGACCTGGCCGTGGTTCGTCAGATCGCGGACAACGTGTTGGTGATGTCGCGTGGCTCGATCGTCGAATCGGCACCGATCGACGACGTGTTCGGTAATCCGCAACAGGACTACACCCGCAAGTTGCTCGACGCGATTCCCGGTGGGTCCATCACGCTGGGAAGCTGACGCAACAGGTAGGTAGGCAAGTCCGCAGAGGGGCTGCAAGGGTACCGTCGTTGATCGTGACGGACCCCTTGCAGCCCCTCGTCGATCTTCCAGGCGTACGCGCCGCCGCCGATCATGCGCGCGATGCTCTGGGTGAGGTTCATCGGCACAAGACCAACCGTCGCGGTTGGCCCACCACTGCCGCCGAAGCCGCGGTTCGTGCCGCGCGCGCTTCCGCATCGCTCGCCGGTGGCACCACCGAATTGCCGGCCGAGGGCATGGCCGGTGATCCGATTCTCGCGGGTGCTCTGCGCGTGGCTCAGGCTCTCGACGGCGACAGCCTTCCGCTCATGGAGTCGACGTGGAAGCGCGCCCCACTTCAGGCTCTGGCCCGGCTGCACCTGTTGGCCGCGGCGGATCTCGTCGAGGACGCAGATCAACTGGGGCGGCCACGGTCGGATCGCGGAGTGGGGGAGCGGTTGGACGCTCTCGCCCAACTCGTTACAGGCGGAACCAGTGCACCGGCACCTGTTCTGGCGGCCGTCGTACACGGAGAACTCTTGGCGCTGAGCCCGTTCGGCACCGCTGACGGCATCGTCGCCCGCGCGGCCTCGCGTCTGGTTGCGGTCTCGTCGGGGCTGGATCCGCACAATCTCGGGGTCCCCGAGGTCAGTTGGCTTCGGCGACCACAGGCGTACACGGACGGCGCGGCAGGATTCGCTTCGGGAAATCCGGCGGGCGTCGGCAGTTGGGTGATTCTGTGCTGTGGTGCTCTCGAAGCCGGTGCGCGAGAGGCGACTTCGATTGCCGACGCCGCTACCGGATAGTCCGGCAAATTGCCCCTGCCGGAACATAACGAACGGGCGGCGCTGCCGATAAATCGACTTCGCCGCCCGTCAGCACGGACTACTCGTTACCAAGCGTGCTCGGTGGGTTGTGTGGGTGGCCTCGGCGAGGGATCGCACTTTCTGAGGTCGTCCCCGCAACCTGTGCGGGGTCCTCGCTCAAATTGAACGAATCTCGCAGGCCCACAACGCTTCTGCCCTTATAGTGGCTTGTGCTCCGCGTGGGTGCCCTAGTGCCCGTGCTAGGAATTTCGGTTGGGGAAACGGTCCTTCTCTTCCGAGCCGTTCCTGGCCTTCCGTTCTTCCGTAACTCCTTTGTACCCTGTGTCCGGGCTCACAGCAAGTACCAATTTTTGTTTGTGGGCCTTGGATTTCAGCGTTTCCGGCGCAGTAGCCCGAAGGTCATGGCGCCGGCCACCAGAGCTGCGATTCCCACCGCAGCGGTAGTAGCCACCGTGGTCGTGGACTGGGCCGACAATCGGGCACGAAGTGAGACCGGATTCGAGAAAGTCAGTATGGGCCAACCGTTTACGGCCGCTTCCTTGCGCAACGCTCGATCGGGGTTGACTGCGGTCGGATGTCCGACAGCCTCGAGCATGGGTAAATCCGTCACCGAGTCGGAGTAGGCGTAACTGGCGGCGAGGTCGTAACCGTACTCCGCGGCGAGTTTTTCCATGGCTTCGACCTTGCCGGGGCCGTAGCAGTAGAAGTCCACCTCGCCGGTGTAGTGGCCGTCTTCCTCCCTCATCGACGTCGCGACGGAATGGGTGGCGCCGAGGGCGCGGGCGATCGGTGCGACGATCTCTTCACCCGAAGCAGACACGACGATGACGTCGTGTCCACGCAGCTTGTGATCTGCGATCAGATCGGCCGCCTCGGCGAAGACGAGTGGATCGACGATGTCGTGCAGAGTCTCCGCGACGACGGCCTTCACCTGTTCCACGTCCCAGCCCGCACACATCGCCGTCAGATGCTCGCGCATGCGCTCCATCTGATCGTGATCGGCGCCGGACAGTAGAAACAGGAATTGCGCATAGCTGCTCTTGAGAACCGAGCGTCGATTGATCAGACCCTGTGCGAAGAATGGCTTGCTGAACGCCAGGGTGCTCGACTTCGCGATGATCGTTTTGTCCAAATCGAAGAAAGCGGCTGTCCGCCCGGTATTCAGTCCGTTCGCAGGCTTGTCGGTCACAGGATTGAGGATAGTCCGACAGGCGGTTCGTGTGCTCTTCGGCAAGCGTCCTCTTTCGGCGAAAAACAGCAGTTCAGTGCAGCTCAGGCTTGCATTTCTCGCCGATGGCGGGTGTAAGATCGTTGCTGTTCGATTCGTTCGAACTAGTTCAGCCCGACCCCCCGGGGCTGAACTCAGACGGCCCCCGCCTCCTCCCCCCATTGGCGGGGGCCGTCCTCTGTCTCAGGCCTGTTTCTCCCCAACCTCCCAGTTGTCCACAGGGTTGTTCGGCCCACTGTTTTCGCTGCCGGTGCTCGTTCAGGCTCTGCAGTCATGAACACGACGATCAGCTCTCAGGAAACCGGGGCTCCCATTCTGGTTCTCGTCGACGACGCGAAAATCCTCGCGAGCGTGCGACGCGTCGCCGCCGCGGTGGACCGCCGGCTGGACGAGGCCGAACATCCCGTGTCCCGGCAACAGTGGAACCGGGCCTCGGCGGTGGTACTGGACGCGTCGGCGGCGCGAGATGCTCTGGCTCGTTCCCCCAAGCGAACGCGAGTGTTCCTCGTATGCGACGGCACACCGACCGTCGACGACTGGAAGAGCGCCACCGCGATCGGAGCCGACAGCGTTCTGTCCTTGCCCGAGGAAGAGAACGCGCTGGTCGCAGTTCTGGCCGATCACGTAGACGTCAGTGGTGACGGCACCGTCGTGAGCGTGGTGGGTGGTTGTGGCGGCGGCGGAGCCTCGGCAACTGCTGCGGCTGTCGCGTTGACGTCGGCGGCACGTCACGTCCCGACGCTGTTGGTGGACGTCGACGCACTCGGTTCCGGCGCCGACGTGCTGTTGGGTATCGAGACTGCTCCCGGATTACGTTGGGGTGCACTGACCGTCGAGGGCGGGCGGTTGTCCCCGGAGGCGCTGCGCGATGCACTGCCGGCAAAGGGAAAGTTTCTGAGGGTTCTGGTGAGCAGTCGCCGGGAGATCGACGGTCCGACAGTGACCGCCGTTCGCGCCGTGCTTGACGCAGGTCGCAGTTCCGGCGGGCTGGTGGTGTGCGACGTGCCACGTCATCCCAGCGAGGTAGGTCAGGCCGTGTTGGAGATGTCGGATTCGGTGCTCGTGGTGGTTCCGGCCACCGTGGCCGCATGCGTCGCGGCCGAGAAGGTCGGAGCCTGGGTGGTGCGACACAACTCCAACGTCGGGCTCGTCGTGCGTGGGCCGGCACCGGGGGGCCTACGCGGCGCCGATGTGGCAGACATGCTCGGCCTGCCCCTGACGGCCGTGATGCGCGGCCACCGATCGCTGGCGCCGATGCTCGAGCGTGGTGGCCTCGAATTGACCCGCGGTTGTCCGTTGAGTGTGGCGGCAACAGCGGTACTCGACGCCGTCGAATCCGGCGCACGCCCGCGCAGGGCTGCGGCATGAGTGCGTTGGTCACGGCCGAACTGCTCGACCGAGTTCGCGAGCGATTGACGGCGTCGTCGGTCGCCGAGCCGACGGCGGCCACCGTTGCCGATGCCGTGCGAGCTGAGTCCTCGGGCGTTCTGGCGGACACGGATCTGTTGGAGGTCGTCAGGGTGCTCCAGACGGAACTGACAGGCGCGGGGCCGCTCGAACCTCTGCTGCACGAACCCGGGGTCGCCGACGTACTGGTGACCGCGCCGGATCAGGTCTGGGTGGACCGCGGGGTCGGCCTCGAAAGGTCAGGGGTGCGGTTCACCGACGAGGCAGCTGTGCGTCGATTGGCGCAGCGGTTGGCACTGTCGGCAGGTCGACGCCTCGACGACGCCCAACCGTGGGTCGACGGCCGCCTGCGGGGCGTCGGCGACGGGCACTTCGGGGTACGACTTCATGCCGTACTCGCACCCGTGGCCCAGGGTGGAACCTGCGTGTCACTGCGAGTGTTGCGGCCCGCGACCCAGGGTCTCGACGCGCTGTCCGCCCACGGCGCCGTGGAACCGGACGCGCGGGAGCTCCTCAATCGCATCATTTCTTGTCGCTTGGCTTTTCTGGTGATCGGCGGGACCGGTGCGGGAAAGACCACGTTGTTGTCCGCCATGCTCGGCGCGGTCGACCCGCGCGAGCGAATCGTCTGTGTCGAGGACGCGGCCGAACTGGCGCCGCCGCATCCACACGTCGTCCGCCTCGTCGCCAGAGCTCCCAACGTCGAGGGCGTCGGAGAGGTGACGGTGCGCGATCTGGTTCGGCAGGCACTACGAATGCGTCCCGATCGCATCGTCGTCGGTGAGGTCCGCGGCGCAGAGGTGACTGATCTGCTCACGGCGATGAACACCGGCCACGACGGCGGCGCCGGCACCGTTCACGCCAATTCGCCCGAAGAGGTGCCGGCCAGACTCGAGGCGTTGGCGGCGCTCGGCGGTATGGATCGCCACGCGTTGCACAGTCAACTTGCCGCGGCAGTTCAAGTGATCCTGCACGTGCACAGATTGGCTGACGGATCGAGGCGTCTCGAACAGATCGGTGTCATCGACCGCGGTGCGGACGGGTATGTACGAATCATGCAGGCGTGGCCGGACGGCGGTTCGGGTCGTGAGCGGCTCGAGCGGATGTTCCGGCTTCGCAATCGAGAGGTCGGGACGTGACGGTTTCCTTCCTGGTCCTCGCGTTGGCGGTCTCGATTGCGCCGGTGCGGGATTCACGTGCTCGGCTCGCTGCGTACGCCCCGAGCATCCGCAAGCCCGACCGGCAGATTCCGTGGCAGTTGGTCGCCGCATTTTTCGCGGTGTCGGCTGCATGGGTTCTCGGAGGCTTGTCGGCAGGATGCGCAGCGGTTGTCCTCGCCGGAACCTTGATCTTTCGTGGGCGCCGCGCGAAGGCGGCCGAAAACCGGGACCTCTCACAGAAGATGCTGCTCTCCGGTCTGGAGGTGCTGATCGCCGAGCTGAGCGTCGGCGCGCATCCTGCAGCGGCCAGTTCTGTTGCAGGCGAGGAATGTACCGGAGAAGTGAGTGCCGTATTCCGGTCCGCTGGGGCCAGGGCGCGTCTCGGTGGTTCTGCCGCAGCGGCCTTCGCGGTACCGGATTCGTGCATCGAGCGTGAGTTCTCCCGCATCGGATCCGTCTGGCGGGTCGCCGACCAACACGGGCTGGCACTGGCGGAACTACTCGGCGCCGTCCGGACGGACATGTTGGGACGTAGACGCTTTCGTCAGCGTACCGAGGCCGGGTTGGCGGGCGCTCGGGCGACCGCGGCGGTGTTGGCCTTTCTCCCGCTGTTGGGGATCGGTCTCGGGCAATTGATGGGTGCGTCGCCGCTGCGCGTGCTGTTCGGAGGTGGGCTCGGCGGCGTGCTCCTGGTGATCGGAACCGCTTGTGTCTCAGCGGGTCTGCTCTGGACCGACCGGATAACTGCGAAGGTCACGTCGTGAGTTGGGCATCCGTGGCGATGATGGCGTTGGCGTTCGCGATCATTCCCGCTCGGCGCGGTGCTTCGGCCAGGGCGGCAGAAATTCTCTTCGCGGACACAACAACAGAAAATTCGGTTCCAGTCCCGGACAAGCCGGATCCACTCGCAGTTGCCGCAAGTCTCGACCTTCTCGGGGCCTGCCTACGAGCGGGGCTTCCCGTCTCCGCCGCGATCACATCGATGGCGTCGACGGCACCGAAACCGATGGCCGACTCGCTTCGTCGCGTCGCCGACCTTCTGGCGCTCGGTGCCGATCCCGACGCCGCGTGGAGCGAAGCCGCTCTCGATCCCGATACCGAGGCGCTCGCCAGAATGGCTCGGCGTTCCGCCCGTTCGGGTTCGTCGCTGTCCTCATCCATGGCCGAACTCGCCGAGCGCAGTCGAGGTGACGCCGAGGATCTTGCTGCTGCCGCAGCCGAACGCGCGGGAGTGCTGATCAGCGGTCCACTCGGGCTGTGTTTCCTGCCGGCGTTCATCGCCTTGGGCATCGTCCCGGTGGTGATCGGGCTTGCCACGACTGTGCTCGGTAACGGCCTGCTGTGAGCCGGATCCGAGTGAAAGCTCCTGCGGCAGAAGTGCTGCCACAGGTTTCGATTGAAGGGGGAGAAATGATTTCGAAGACGCTCAGGACGGTGTCGGCCAGATTTGCGCTGTTGGTTGCCGAGGACGACGGCATGTCCACCGCGGAGTACGCGATCGGCACGATTGCGGCTGCCGCATTCGGTGCCGTCCTGTACACGGTTGTCACTGGCGACTCCATTGTCTCGGCGCTGACAGGCATCATCGACAAGGCGCTCAAGACAGCTGTGTGATGTTGTCCACGAGAGGTATTCGGCAAGCCGACGACGGCGCCGTGACGGTGGAGGCCGCGATTGCTCTGGCTTCGATCGTCACGGTGGTCGTGCTGTGTGTCGGTGGAGTCCTGGCGGTGTCGATGCAGGTTCGGTGTGTCGACGCCGCTCGTGAGGCCGCGCGGTTGGTGGCACGTGGTGATCGTGAGTCTGCGGTCGCCACGGCCCGCCGGATCGCACCCGAAGATGCGTCGATCTCGGTGGAGATCGTGGACGGTTTTGCCGTTGCCGTTGTCAGCGCCGAGAGTGCGTTGCTGCCGTTGGTCGACATTTCTTCCGAGGCGGTGGCAGCTGTGGAGTCGGGAGTGGAGGAGGGGTGAACCTACGTGACGACGAAGGTGTTGCCACGGTTCTGGCGTGCTGCGTTCTGGCAGCGATCGTGATGGTGACCGGTGGGATGCTGCATGTCGGTTCCGCAGTGGTGGCTCGGCACACGGCTCAGTCGGCCGCTGATCTTTCGGCTCTCGGCGGTGCGGGCGCCTTGGACGGCGGCGACGAGTCGGCGTGTGAGATGTCCGCGGCGATCGCGGAGCGTATGCGTACGGTGCTCGCGGAGTGTGAGGTGCAGGGGTGGGATGTAGTGGTCGAGATACGCGCACCGGTGTTGTTGTCGGGCTTCGGGATCAGTGATGCGCAGGCTTACGCCCGTGCGGGTCCGGTCAGCTGATCGTGTCGATGACGGCGGTCAGAACCTTGACCGCGCCGTCCTTGTCCAGCGGATCGTTTCCGTTGCCGCACTTGGGTGAATAGACGCAGGACGGGCATCCGTGAGCGCACTCGCAGGACAGTATTGCGTCGCGCGTCGCGGTGAGCCATCGTGACAGTTCGCTGTGCCCCCGGTCGGCGAACCCGGCGCCGCCGGCATGACCGTCGTAGACGAAGACCGTCGGGAGTCCGGTGTCCGCGTGCATCGCCGTCGATACTCCGCCGATGTCTCCGCGGTCGCAGATCGCCACCAGCGGCAGCAGACCGATCGCGGCATGTTCGGCGGCATGCAGTGATCCGGGGAACCGCTCGGGCGGCACCCCGATGGATTCGAGTAGTTCCGGTGTGACCGTGTACATCACTGCCCTGGTGGGCAAAGTGTGTGCGGGCATGTCGAGTTCGATCGAGTCGAGGACTTCACCCGAAGTCAACCGTCGTAGGTACCCGACGACTTGATGTGTCACCTCGACCTGAACGAGAGCGACGGCGATGTCGCCGTAGTTCTTGTGCTCGAGTTGTTCGGTGATCGTGATTTCGGTGGTCTCGCGAGCCGAGGTGGTCCAGTCCGGATTCTCGGTGTGTACCAATGCGAGTCCGACGTCGAGGTCCAGTTCGTCGACGACGTAGGTCTCGCCTTGATGGATGTGCACGGCGCCGGGATGGACTGTTGCCGGTGCGCGGCCCGCGTCGACAGTGCCCAGCATCCGGCCGGATTCACCGTCGACAATGGCCACTTGAGTTCCGATACCGCCGCGAATGTCCAGAGAGCCGTGGGGGTTCGAATCGGCGGTGACGAACCATCCGTGCTTTCGGCGCCGGATCTTGCCTTCCTCCGACAGTCTGGTGAGAACCTCGAGAGCACCGAATGCGTCCACCTCGGCATCGGAGAGTGGGAGTTCCATTGCAGCACAGAGCAGTTGTGGGCCCAGGACGTACGGATTTCCGGGATCTGTCACCGTCGCCTCGACGGGTTTGTCCAGTACCGCCGACGGATGGTGAACGAGGTAGGTGTCGAGTGGATCGTCGCGTGCGATCAACACGACCAGTGAACCCTCGCCGCGTCGCCCCGAGCGACCGGCTTGCTGCCAGAACGAGGCGACGGTGCCCGGGAAGCCCGCCACGACAACGGCGTCGAGGCCTGCGATGTCGACACCGAGTTCGAGTGCGTTGGTGGTGGCTGCGCCCAGCAGTGTGCCGTCGGCGAGTGCAGCTTCCAGTTCGCGACGGTCCTCGGCCAGATATCCGGCGCGATACGACGCGACTCGCTCGGCGAGGTCCGGGTCCACCTCGGCGAGTAGACGTTTCGTGGCCATCGCGGTCAGTTCGGCGCCGCGGCGGGAGCGGACGAAGGTGAGAGTACGAGCGCCTTCGATCATGAGGTCCGCCATGATCCGGGCTGCTTCCGCGCCCGCGGGACGTCGTACCGGGCTACCGTTTTCGCCGGTCAATGCCTCGAGTAGCGGCGGCTCCCACAGTGCGACGGTGCGTGGGCCGTGCGGCGATCCGTCTTCCGTGACCTCGGTGCAGTGTGCGCCTATGAGCCGCGAGGCCGCCGCGCCGGGATCTGCTGTGGTCGCGCTGGCCAGGATGAAGGTAGGTTCGGCGCCGTAACGGGCTGCAATTCTGCGTAGTCGCCGGATCACGAGCGCGACGTTGGAACCGAAGACTCCCCTGTAGGAGTGGCATTCGTCGATGATCACGTATTTCAGGTTGCGGAAGAAGTGCGCCCATCGCTGATGGGTGCGGAGCAGCGAAATGTGGATCATGTCGGGGTTGGTGAAGAGCCAGCGTGAGTTCTCGCGTGCCCAGGTGCGGAGTTCCTGCGAGGTGTCGCCGTCGTACGCACTGGCGTTCGTGCTGCGAAGTTCGACGTCGAAGTCGGTGAGGGACAGCACTGCTCGCAGTTGATCCGAGCCCAGCGCTTTGGTGGGGGAGAGGTACAGGGCAGTTGCGAGCGGATCGGTCGCCATGGCCGTCAGCACCGGGAGTTGGTATGCCAGTGACTTACCCGACGCCGTTCCGGTGGCCACGACCACGTGTTTTCCCTCGTACGCGAGGTCGGCGGCCTCACTCTGGTGGATCCACGGGGACCGCACGCTGTGCTCGGCGAGCGCGCGGACGACGCTGGGGTGCACCCAATCCGGCCATTCGGTGAACTCGGCTACGCGAGCAGGTAACTGCGCGGTGAACATCAGTGGTTTTTCGCTTCCACTGACCCCGGCGACGACGCGATCGAGCAGCATCTGCCCGTAGGTCTCGCCAGGCTTCCCTCCCGGGGCGGGGATCGGGGAAGGTGCGTTCACGTGACTCTCCGGGCTCGGCGTTGGGGTGTGGCGGCAATCGGAAACTGTCGCTACCTGCAGTTTTGATGATACGCAACGGCCGATGGTCTTGGTGGAACCGGGTGGTCGGCGCGCAAGCGGGAAACCACGATCGTGGGCTGTTTTTCTCGTAGCGAACTTTTAACGTTTTTAGTTCCCTTTTCGACTGTTGTGCACGCGGAGAACATGGTTGACTGACAATCGGTCGCAGCTTCTGTGTTCGTAGGCTTGAGAAAGTGCACGCTCGCAGGATCGTTGTTGCGGGCGCGGTGCTCTGCCTTTCCTGAGGGGGAAATAAAGACGTACAGCGGTCGGAACCGGCCCGGTGGACTGTAAGGGCTGTTCACCGAATCCGGTGTTAGAAAGAGAAGGAAAAGCATGGCACAGGGCACTGTGAAGTGGTTCAACGCTGAAAAGGGCTTCGGCTTCATCGCTCCCGAAGACGGTTCCGCAGACGTCTTCGTTCACTACTCCGAAATTCAGGGCAACGGCTTCCGTACCCTCGAGGAGAACCAGCGTGTGGAGTTCGAGGTCGGCCAGGGCACCAAGGGTCCCCAGGCTACCGGCGTTCGCGCGGTCTGATTTTTCCGCTCACTCGCTGAGCGATTAGTTCGGACAGTATTTGTCCCCCATCGCACCCGTGCGGTGGGGGACAAATCTTTTCGGGCTGATTCAGTACTTTCTCTGTCCGATGTAATACACGCAGCGGTTCGACCACGGCCGGTCGTCGGCCGGTCGTCTATGCCGTCACTGCCTTCGTGGCTTACGTTTCACTCTGTGAGCCAACTGTCCTTTTTCTCTGCCGAGTCGATTCCACCTGCCGTGACGGACCTCGCCGGAATGCTGGCCGGACCAGGTCAGGTCGTGACCTCAGAGGACCGCGCCCGGATCTCGATCGTCGTGGATCGGGACTGGAGGGCGCAGGCCGTTGCGGAGTTGATCGCGCAGTGCGGACTCGGGGCCGAGGTGACGCGCAGCGAAGAAGGCAGCCCACTCGTCCGAACTCAGTCGACCCCCGCGCTCCTTCCGCTGTCCGTGCAGTGGACCAAGGGAGCAGTGAAGGCGGTGCCGGTCGGTTGGGTACCGAACTCCCGCCAACTCCGGGTGTGGGCCGTCGCGGCCGGTCGGCTCGAAGAAGGGGGCGAGCGATTCGTGTTCGGCCTCGACCCCCATGCCAAGGAGACGCACGCACCGCTCGCTCAGGCCTTGATGCGAGTGGGTATCGCGCCGACCCAACTGGGTAACCGGACACCGGGCCCGGGGCTCCGTGTGTCGGGAAAGAAGAGACTGACAAAGCTCGTCGAATACCTCGGTGAGGCGCCGAAACACGTCGACACTTCGGTCGCCTGGCCACACGTCTGACGGTGCTCATGCCGCGTGTCCGACGGTGATCATGCCGCGTGTCCGACGGAGCCCATACTGTACTGATCTGCACGAATGTCTTGCGGGTATGTCACTCTGTAAAGAGAGACACGGGGTATAACTTGCTCCACACGTCTAGTTCTGAAGATCTGCCGACGGCAGTGAACGTCCAAAGGAAGGCTCGGGCAGCAGGTGGCTAAAGCGGACAACGGCAGCGGTCAGGGAGCGTCCGGTAACCCTCGTCGCCTCGTGATCGTCGAGTCACCGACCAAGGCGCGCAAAATCGCTCCCTACCTCGGTAAGGACTACGTCGTCGAGGCATCGGTCGGTCACATTCGCGACCTGCCGCGCGGCGCAGCGGATGTTCCGGCCAAGTACAAGGGCGAGTCGTGGGCCCGTCTGGGCGTCAACGTCGATCACGACTTCGAGCCGCTCTATGTCGTGAGCCCGGAAAAGAAGGGCAAGGTCGCCGAACTCAAGTCTCTGTTGAAGGACGCCGACGAGCTCTTCCTCGCAACTGACCCCGACCGCGAGGGCGAGGCAATCGCCTGGCATCTCCTCGAGACTCTCAAGCCCAAGATTCCGGTTCGTCGAATGGTCTTCCACGAGATCACCGAGCCGGCAATCCGTGCTGCTGCCGAAGACACCCGCGAACTCGACACCGACCTCGTCGACGCTCAGGAAACCCGCCGCATCCTCGACCGTCTCTACGGTTACGAGGTCAGCCCGGTTCTCTGGAAGAAGGTCATGCCGAAGCTCTCGGCCGGCCGCGTCCAGTCGGTGGCCACTCGCGTCATCGTCCAGCGTGAACGCGAGCGCATGGCGTTCAAGTCGGCGTCGTACTGGGACATTTCCGCGACGCTCGACGCCGGTGCAGAGGCCAGCCCGCGTAGTTTCGGTGCTCGCCTGGTCTCCGTCGACGGTTCGCGTGTCGCCTCCGGCCGTGATTTCGGAGCTGACGGAAAGCTCAAGGGCAGCGCGGTCACCGTGCTCGACGAGGCGTACGCCCGTCGTCTCGCGGAGGCGTTGCAGGGCGTCGACCTCACGGTTTCCTCTGCCGAGGACAAGCCGTACACCCGCAAGCCGTACCCGCCGTTCATGACGTCGACGCTCCAGCAGGAAGCCGGACGCAAACTTCGTTTCACGTCCGAGCGCGCCATGCGCATCGCACAGCGTCTGTACGAAAACGGCTACATCACCTACATGCGTACCGACTCGACGACGCTGTCGGAGTCGGCGATCGCAGCCGCTCGTGCGCAGGCCACCGAGTTGTACGGTCCGGAATACGTGCATCCGACGCCGCGTCAGTACACCCGCAAGGTCAAGAACGCGCAGGAAGCGCACGAGGCGATCCGCCCCGCCGGCGACGTGTTCCAGACCCCGGGTCAGCTGCACTCAAAGCTCGATTCCGACGAGTTCAAGCTGTACGAACTGATCTGGCAGCGGACCGTCGCTTCGCAGATGGCCGACGCCCGCGGTACGACGCTGACGCTCCGCATCTCCGGCACGGCAGGTACCGGCGAGGACTGCACGTTCTCCGCTTCGGGTCGCACCATCGTGTTCGCCGGCTTCCTCAAGGCTTACGTCGAAAGTGTCGACGAAGAGGCCGGCGGTCAGTCCGACGATGCCGAATCCAGGCTTCCGGTACTGGTCAAGGGCCAGGAAGTCACGGCCACCAAGCTCGATCCGGACGGGCACAGCACCAACCCGCCCGCCCGCTACACAGAAGCCAGCCTGATCAAGACGCTCGAAGAACTCGGCATCGGCCGTCCTTCGACGTACTCGTCGATCATCAAGACCATCCTCGATCGCGGATACGTCTACAAACGTGGCAGCGCGCTGGTTCCGTCCTGGGTGGCGTTTGCCGTCATCGGACTGCTCGAGGTGCACTTCGGCCGGCTGGTCGACTTCGACTTCACCGCCGGAATGGAAGACGACCTCGACGCGATCGCCGGCGGCCGTGAGCAGCGTGGCAACTGGCTGAGCAGCTTCTACTTCGGTGGCGAGACAGGCGCTGAAGGTTCGGTTGCCCGCGAGGGCGGGCTGAAGAAGATGGTCGGCGTCAACCTCGAGGAGATCGACGCTCGCGAGGTCAACTCCATCCGTCTCTTCGACGACGCCGAGGGCCGCGAGGTTCACGTGCGTGTCGGCCGGTTCGGCCCGTATCTCGAGCGCATGGTTCAGAATCCGGACGATCCCGAAGGCGATCTGATCTCGCAGCGGGCAAATCTTCCCGACGACCTGCCGCCGGACGAGCTCACTCCCGAGTACGCCGAGAAGTTGTTCTCGACGCCTCAAGAGGGTCGCAAGCTGGGCGTCGACCCCCTGACGGGCCACGAGATCGTCGCGAAGGAAGGCCGCTTCGGCCCCTACGTGACCGAAATCCTGCCCGAACCGCCGGCCGAGCCGGAACCGGACATCGTTCCCGTCTCCGCTCCCGAGCCGGAGGAAATCAGTTCGGGCAGCACCAAGACTGCGGTGAAGAAGGCCGCCGCCAAGAAAGCGCCGGCGAAGAAGGCTGCCAAGAAGGTCGCGGGTCCCAAGCCGCGGACCGGATCGCTGCTCAAGTCCATGGACTTGGCGACGATCACCTTGGAAGATGCGCTTCGTTTGCTCTCGCTTCCTCGCGTCGTCGGTGTCGACCCCGAATCGAAGGAAGAGATCACGGCGCAGAACGGCCGATACGGTCCGTACCTGAAGAAGGGCACGGACTCGCGCTCGCTCGCCAACGAAGAGCAGATGTTCACCGTCACGCTCGACGAGGCACTCAAGATCTACGCCGAGCCGAAGCGTCGTGGACGTCAGGCGTCGGCAACGCCTCCGCTGCGTGAGCTGGGTGTCGATCCGGTCAGCGAGAAGCCGATGGTGATCAAGGACGGCCGTTTCGGTCCGTACGTCACCGACGGCGAGACCAATGCCAGCCTTCGTAAGGACGACGACGTCGAATCCATTTCCGATGCTCGTGCGTCGGAGTTGCTGGCTGATCGTCGTGCTCGCGGCCCGGTCAAGAAGAAGGCAGCGGCCAAGAAGGCCCCGGCAAAGAAGGCCGCTGCCAAGAAGACTGCAGCCAAGAAGGCTCCGGCAAAGAAGGCAGCAGCCAAGAAGGCTCCGGCGAAGAAGGACTCGTAAGGCTTCGTCGGTGCCGACGGTTAGGGTTTTTGCATGAGTACTGAAGTGGCCGAACGAGGTGTGTTCGGTCGGCTGGTGGGTCAGCACGACGTCGAGCAGAGCCTGCGCGATGCCGCACTGTCGGCTCGTGGCGATTCCAGCGGCTCGGAGATGACTCACGCGTGGCTCTTCACCGGGCCACCCGGCTCAGGTCGTTCGGTGGCCGCTCTCTGCTTCGCCGCGGCCCTGCAGTGCACCTCCGACGGTGCACCAGGGTGCGGCGAGTGCCATGCGTGTACGACCACGATGGGCGGCACCCACGGTGACGTACGACGGATCATCCCCGACGGCCTGAGCATCAGCGTCAAGGGCATGCGCGAGATAGTCAACATCGCTTCGCGGCGGCCGACGACAGGGCGATGGCAGGTCATCGTGGTCGAGGATGCCGATCGTTTGACCGAAGGCGCGGCCAACGCCCTCCTGAAGGTTGTCGAGGAGCCGCCGGACCGCACGGTCATCCTGCTCTGCGCGCCCACGACCGATCCCGAAGACATGTCTGTCACCTTGCGCTCGCGGTGCCGGCACATGCCGTTGGTGACGCCGTCCGTCGAATCGATCGCTCAGGTATTGATCGACCGCGACGGGCTGGATCCCGAGCGGGCGAGAATCGCCGCATCGATCAGCGGCGGACATGTCGGGCGGGCTCGGCGTCTCGCCACTGACGAGAGCGCACGGGACGAGCGTCAGCGTTCGCTGCGGCTAGCTGCCGACGCCATCGGGGCGTCGACGGCGTACAAGGCCGCAGAGAATTTGGTGAAGTCGATCGAGGCCGACACCAAGGCGTTCTACGCCGAGCTCAAGGAACAGGAACTCGAAGAACTCAAGGTCGCGTTGGGCGGCGGTGGTACCGGCAAGGGAACGGCAGGGACTCTGCGCGGATCTGCTGGTCTGATCAAGGACCTCGAAGCGCGTCAAAAATCGCGCGACACCCGGGCCCGCCGTGATCTTCTCGACCGGACGCTGATCGATCTGGCCGGCATGTACAGGGATGCACTTTCGTACTCACTGGGTTCGACGTCGACGGCGACTCATCCCGACATGGCCCGTCAGGCCGCCGAGCTCGCTGCCCGAACGTCCCCGGAGGGGTTGCTCAAGTGCATCGAAGCAGTGCTCGAATGCCGCGAAGCTGTCGACTTCAACGTCAAGTTGCAGTGGGCGCTCGATGCGATGGTTGCCTCCATCGGAGCCGCTTTCCGACCCCCGTTTTCGCGATCCGGGGGTTGACCAGATAGACTCGCCACCGCCGAAAGGCACGCTGCCTTAGCTCAGTCGGTAGAGCATTTCACTCGTAATGAAAAGGTCGAGAGTTCGATTCTCTCAGGCAGCTCGGCCAAGAGCCCCACACCCGGAAATCCGGATGTGGGGCTCTTGTCGTTAGTTCTCAATTCTTGCGTATGTGCGGTTTATCCTGAGTTCGGCGAACACGTGCCTGAACAGGGGAGACCTCGATGTCGGATCAGAACTGGGGACCGGGCCAACCATCGCAGAATCAGCCACCGTACGGGCAGATGCCGCCGATGCCGCCGCAGGGTTATCAGCCGCCGACGCCCGCCTATCCGTACGCAACCTGGATCTCTCGCGTGCTCGCGTCAATCCTCGACGGCTTTGTCGTTCCGCTCCCGGGTGTCATCCTCGCGATCATCGGGGCGGTGATCGCGTTCTCCGGATCCGAAGTGACCACATACGACGACGGCAGCGTGAGCGCGGAAGGCGGCAATCCGGTCGGCGTGATCGTCATGGTCGTCGGAATACTGGCGATCTTCTTGATCGAGGTGTGGAATCTCGTCTTCAGGCAAGGGAACACCGGACAGACGCTCGGCAAGAAGTGGCTGGGAATTTCGGTGATTCGGGAGTCCGACGGTGTACCTCTCGGCCCGGTGATGGCGCTGCTTCGTTGGATCATGATGGCGATCCTGGGTGGCGCCTGCTTCCTCAACTACCTCTGGCCGCTCTGGGACTCGAAGCACCAGTGCTGGCACGACATGGTGGTCCGGTCGGTAGTCGTTCGCGCGCGCTAGTCGCTGCCGAGGTCTCATACAGTGGGTGTCATGGAGTTGGAAGCGGTCGCACGTCGACGACGCGCGTTGGCCGCACCCGTCGGAGTTGCTGCAGTGGCGGTGACGGCCGCCGCGGTACTCCACTTCCGTGATCCCCACAGCGCGGGTAGTTACGGCGTTTGTCCGATGTACGCGTTGACGGGATTGTGGTGCCCGGCGTGTGGTGGCCTTCGTGCGGTCAACGACCTGACTAATCTGGATCTTGGCGCCGCAGTGTCCAGCAATGTCTTGATCGTGCCGTTTATCGCGGTCTTGGTGATCGCGTGGATCGGTTGGACAGTGCGCCGTTGGAAAGGCACGCGGGATCGCATGATCGTGCTTCGGCCGACTGTGACGATCGTGGTGCTCGGAGTTCTCGTTGCATTTACGGTTGTTCGAAACACCCCGTGGGGGAGCTGGCTCGCGCCGGCGTGACGGTAAGAGGTCGACATGGCACTGCAGGTTTTTTCGCTCATCGTTCTGCTCGGCGCGCTGATCATCCTGATTCCGACGGCACGACGTGTCTTCGGCAAGAAGGACGACGAGTAGGTCTCGACAACTGGGCACGAGCGGCACATGCTGACGGTATGGCTGATTCGTTGAAAGCCCGCGTCAAGGAAAAGCTGCTGAGGCAACTCGCCGAGGACGGTCGGCACCCGATCCAGGAAGCTGAGGGTGACGATCCCCGGTTGGTGTCGATCAACGACGACCTCGAAGCGTTGGAACAGGCCGAGGAAGGCGATCCGATCGTCGAAGAACTGGCCGAGAGGTACTGGGTTCCGTGAAGTTTACCGACCGCAGTGCTCTGACCTGGCGATTTGGTGTTGTGTTGATCTTCGCGTAACTTTGTCCAGGTCAGAGCGACACGGACACCGACTCCCACCTGCGAGGGTGAGTGACACGAGGTTGTACGAAGTGCCTGGCGAACACAATCCAGTTTTTCTTCACGGGGTTCCGGTTTGCGCCGGTGACTTGGTTGGGATAGGCTGGAAAAGTTGCCCCGGAGCGGCGGCCATAGGGTCGTGGTGATGGTGTGCGCGTGTTCTTTGAGAACTCAACAGTGTGTCGATGAATGTCAGTGCCAAAATTGATTTGGTACTTCACATCCGCGAATGATCAACCGCCTCTTGGGGTTTGGTTGGTTTGTGTGTGGTGTGAGTATTTTTCG
>NZ_JAZHFF010000039.1:0-1093 GCF_036541985.1 Rhodococcus sp. IEGM 1306 | reverse complement strand
AGGATCATCGCGCAACCCCGAAAACCTCAGGTAGCAGCAGGAATCCGATCAAACGAACATGTGCCCGTTCCATATCCCTCACCGCCGGTGCCGGCCCACAATCCGAGCACGTCGCGCCGTCCGTCGAGACTGACGCCGATCGCCGCGTAGATCGGCCGGTTTGCGACCTGCCCGTCTCGAACTTTGACGACGATCGCATCGACGAAAACTGCCGCGTACACCTCGTCGAGCGGACGGGCAGACCAGTCCTGCATCTCCTCGAGGACCTTGTCGGTGATCCGCGAGATGGTCTCCTTCGAGACCGAGGCCCCGTAGATTTCAGCGAAATGCGAACTGATTTCACCAGTCGTTAATCCTTTGGCGTACAACGACAACACGATCTCATCGACCCCGTTCAATCGACGTTGGCGCTTCTTGACGATCTGCGGCTCGAACGTCCCTTCCCGATCACGAGGGACCTCGATCGGGACATGCCCACTGGCCTCGGTCAACACCGTTTTCGACCGAGTCCCGTTGCGAATATTCGTAGACTCCCGATCGGCCGGAGCTTGGTTCTTGTCGTGCCCGAGGTGCTCGGTCATCTCCTCGTTCAGTGCGGTTTCCAGAACGGTTTTAGTGAACTGCTTGAGCAAACCGTCCGGCCCGGTCAGCGACAGGCCCTGCTCCTTGGCCAGGCGCACCAACTCCGCGGCCGCCGCAGCTTCCGCGGAGGGCTCGGCCCTCTTCTTCGTAACATTCTCCAGTGTCGTCATCTCGGCACCTCCTCGCCGAGCATTCACTCAGCGTCTCGGGCCAAAACACCGATTACGAAACAGTCCCCGGCTTGCGGTGAGCGATCCTAACAGGCCGGCATCAGGCTGAGAGAACCACACGCGTGGATCCACGTCTAACAGAACCGAGCCGACAACCTGCGTCGAAGAGGACCACACTTCGGTTGAAGTAGCCGCGAGGCAGGCCCGTGCTCGCTGGCCAGTGCAGGTTGAGTTTGTCCACAGGTTCTGGGTTGTCCACAGGTGGGTTGTGGGTGGCTTGGTTTTGTGGTGGTGGGTCGAGGGTGGTGGGTGGGACGCGTTTCGTATGGGCGGGCGCGGGG